>CAVWQS010000033.1:0-57520 GCA_963757155.1 uncultured Alphaproteobacteria bacterium | reverse complement strand
AAGAAGCGCCGATGAATGCCGGGATCTGTGCGGCCCGTTGCGCATCGCTTCACGGACCGACATGTCGATCTCCGTGATGGAAGCGACCTGCTTCTCGATCGGCCTGCCGATCCGTGCGGCTAAGTCAGGGCTGCCGCCGCAGGGTGTAGAGGAATTGTTCTTCACCACCGGGTCCTTCATTCACGGCGCCCGAGCCAACATGACTCCAGACCAAGACGTGGCCTCACAATTGGACCTAATAAAGCGTGCCGACAAGAGCCGCAACTATCGATCGGGTGGCTCTTTGAGCCTGCGGCATCAACGGCGCCGGCACCACCGCGAGTGGTGGTGCCCAGTTGCAACCACGCGACGTCACCGCCCGTGACTAGCCATCCTTGTCGGAAACCCTATACGGTTGGCGAGCGGGAGCGAATTGGGTGATGCTCATGCCCGATGGTCGACGTTCTCATACTGCTGTGGACTGCACTGACCAGCTTATTTCGCTCGAGAGCGCGGCTTGAGGCGGAAATCCTGGTTCTCCGGCAGCAGATCAATGTGCTGCGGCGCAATTCCCCGAAGAGATCTGTTTTCCGGACCTCGACCGCTGTCGAGCTTGCCCAGCCATTTCGGCTTGTTGGTCAGGCCCGCGGCATCGATGCGCGAGATGTAGCTCTCATAGCTGGAGACGGCGACCATCACCAGCGGATTGGCGATCAGGATCAGATCCAGCAGCAGGGTCGTCACGAGATGTACCAACTCGCGGCCGACCGCGACGGTAGAGAGAACAAGCCTTGGCGGTTGGGCGAGCGAGTTCTTTGCGGCGATATCACCCCAGATCGCGCGGGATCCGCTCCGTCCAGCTGCGCGAGAAGATGCGGAGGTCGCCGTCGAAGGCCTGGAGATCGGCCTCGACGATGAATTCCGTGGCGGTGCAGGCGATCGCGCTGTGGCTGCGGATGCGCATGTCCCAGCCCTGGTCGTGGTGGTGATGCATGTCGTAGTCGGCCTCGCAGCGCGCCGTCGTCGGATCGTCGGGATGGATGCGGTAGCGCAGGATCTTGTGGAACTCGGTCGCCACCCCCGTCTCCTCGTTCATCCCATGGCCGTCGTCGCGCAGCACCTCGATGCGCTGCTCGCCGCTTTCGATATCCTGCTCGATCCGGCGGTGGACGGCCCCGGGGCGGAGCGACCTCCGCCGGCCCGTCTCGGGCTTCTCCGGCGGGGCGAAGTGGACGGCGGCATCCTCGGTGCGGGGCTTGCGCCGCGGCAGGGAGAGGCTCGAGACCCCGCTCATGAGGGTGAGCGTCACGGGAGTTGGCGAGGGCCAGATGATCGGCCAATAGGCGGTGGAGAGGGCGAGGCGCACGCGATGGCCGGCGAGGAATCGGTGGCCGGTATCGTTCAGCTGCAGCCTCACCTTGTAGCGCTTGCCCGATTCCAGGGCGGTGGGTTGCTCATGGCTCTCGCGATGGGTGAGATTCAGCACGCCATAGGTGACGCGGGTTACCTTGCCGTCGGGGGCGACGTCGCTGAGGCGCGCCACGAGGGTGGCGACCGGCTGGTCGCTGGCGATGTCGAGATCGAGCACCGCCGCACCCAGGATCTCCAGCGGCTCGCCCAACGCCTCCCCGTCGAAGACCAATGACCAGGCGTCGTCGCTGCGCTGATCGGTCGGCAGCTCCGGCCCCAGCCCGCCGAGGCCATAGGGGCACCATTCGCCGCCCGCCGCCCCCGTGATCTGCGAGGAATTGATGGTGAGCCCCACCGGCTTGCCCTCTTTGGCCGCGAGCCGACCGGGCTCCAGTGCCAGTTTCTCGCCGGCGATATTGGCCGAGGGCCAGGCCGGTTCGGCCACCCAATGCCCGGGGCGATGGTCGTAATGGCTGGCGGGCGGCAGGGAATCCTGCACATAGGCGCGCAGCATCGGCTCGCCCATGATGCCGGTCTCCTTGCCCTTCAGCCAATGGTCCCACCAGCGCAGCGATTCCGTGAGGAAGCCGATGGCCGGCCCGGGCACGCCGTTATGGGGATATTTATGGCCCCAGGGCCCGACGATGCCGAGCTTCGGGCCCTTCAATGTGCGCAGCAGCCGGAACACGGCGTTGGTATAGCCGTCGGCCCAGCCCCCCACCGCCATGACGGCGCAGGTGATGGCGCCGATGTCCTCGCAGACCGAGCCATGCTTCCAATAGGCGTCGCGCCGCTGATGGCGCAGCCAATTGGCGTAATAGGGCGTCACGGCCTCCAGCCGCTGGCGCCACATCTCGCGCCATTTGTCGCCGACGATCAGCGGATCCGGCGCGCGGCCCATGATGGAGAAGAAGGCCGAGCCCCATTCCATATTGCCGGTCATATGGCTGCCGCCCATGAAATGCATGTCGTCGGCATAGCGATCGTCGGTCGAGCAGACGGTGACGATGGCCTTGAGGGCCGGCGGCCGGCGCGCGGCGACCTGCAGCCCGTTGAATCCGCCCCAGGAGATTCCAATCATCCCGACCTTGCCGTCGCACCACTTCTGCGCCGCGAGCCAGGCGATGGCCTCGACGGCGTCGTCCTGCTCCTGCTTGGAATATTCGTCCTGGATCACCCCCTCGGAATCGCCGCTGCCGCGGATGTCGAGGCGCAGGCACGCATAGCCATGGCCCGCGACATAGGGATGCGTCAGCTCGTCGCCCTCCCGCGTGCCGTCGCGGCGGCGATAGGGGATGTATTCCAGGATCGCGGGCACCGGATGCTGCTCGGCATCCTCGGGCAGCCAGAGCCGGCCGGCGAGACGGACGCCGTCGGACATGGGAATCCAGATGGTCTCGAGATGGCGGATCTTCTTCGGCGGAACGGGCGACATGCAAACTCCTGAGCGGAAGGAAAACTAAGCGGCGGCTTCGAGAATGGCGTGGAGCGCGGCGGCATCGACGGGAACCGGATTCATGCCGGCGCAGATATCGGCGGCGGCCAGGCTGGCGACCTCGGGGAATTCGCTCCGCGACAGGCCCAGTGCCGTCACCGTCTCGGGGATGGCGAGCCGGCGGCGCAGATCGAGGATCCATTGCTGAACCGCGGGGAAGGGCTCGCCCTGGAGATGAAGGGCATCGGCGAGGCTCGCCATGGCGGGCGCGATGGCCGGCCGGTTGTGGCTGAGCACGAAGGGCATCAGCACCGCATTGGTCAGGCCGTGATGATGGCCCTTCAGCGCGCCGATGGCATGGCTGAGGGCATGCATGGCGCCCAGCCCCTTGCCGAAGGCCGTGGCGCCCATGATGGCGGCGGCCATCATATGGCTGCGCGCCTCGATATTTCCCGGCTCGGCCACGGCGACCGGCAGCCAGCGCCCGATCAGGGCGATGCCGGAGGCTGCGATCGCATCCGCCATGGGGTGATAGCTCGCGACGCAGAGCGCTTCCAGATTATGGCTGAGGGCATCCATGCCCGTGGCGGCCGTGAGCTTCGCCGGCAGGCTGACGGTGAGCGCCGGATCGGCGATCACCACTTTGGGCAGCATGGCGGGATGGATGATGGCGCGCTTCGCCGGCGCCGCGCTATCGGTGATGATGGCGCTGGGCTCGACCTCCGCGCCGGTGCCCGCCGTGGTGGGAATGGCGATGATGGGGAAGCGGCCGGGCTCGGCTTGCGCCGCCTCGTGATCGGGCCAGGCGAAGCGCCAGAGCGGCCCGCCGCAGGCCGCCAGTATGGCGATGGTCTTGGCGCAGTCGAGGCCGCTGCCGCCGCCCAGCGCGATGATTCCATCGGCGCGATGCCTGATGAAGGCGGCGATTCCCGCCTCGACATTGCGCCCCGTGGGATTCTCCTGCACCTCGGCGAAGAGCCCGGGCGCCACGCCCGTTCCCCTTGCCGCATCGCGGGCGATGCCGGCGATCGGCGTGGCGGCGAGGCCGCGATCGGTTACGATCAGCGGCCGGCGAAGGCCGAGACGCCGGCAGACATCTCCCAGCTCCGCGATCCGTCCGGCGCCGAAGCGGATCTCCGTCGGAAACAGCCAATCGCCGCGCAAGACCGGCAGCATGGTCATCCCATCGCCCTCCCCTTGAGCGCCGGAATATGGCGTAAGACCGTTGACAGGGCAAACAGCGGATTGTTCAATCAAACAATAAATCTCTCGGTGAGAGATGGATAATCGGATTCCGGGGACGCTTCTCAGATGGTCAATGCGCGGCTTCGCAGCTTCCGGCGCAACGAGCTGATCGAGGCCACCATCGCCGCCATTTCGCAAGGCGGGCTGCAGGACGCGACCCTGGCCACCATCGGGCGCCATGCCGGTCTCTCGCCCGGTCTGGTCAATCACTATTTCGACGGCAAGGAAGCGCTGCTGGAGGCGACCATGCGCCGCCTCATGCGCAATCTGGGGGAGGAGATCGCGCGCCGCTTACCAGCAAACCCCACGCCGCTGGCCCGATTGCATGCGGTCATCGACGGCTGCTTCTCGCGCCAGCATTTCCTGCCGGATTCCATGATCGCCTGGCTCACCTTCTGGCTCGAGGTCAGGCGCAACCCGCGCTTCGCCCGGCTGCAGCAGGTGCTGAACCGGCGCTTCGAATCCAACATCATGTTCGCGCTGCGCCAGCTCGTGGCCGAGCCGTTGGCGGAGGATATCTTCCTCGGCCTCACCGCCCTCATCGACGGCTTCTGGTGGGCCTATGCCATCGATGCCAAGCGGATCCAGCCGGCGCGCGCCCGTCGCCTTTGCCGAGATTATCTCGCCTGCCGCCTGCCGCAGGCCGGCACCGCGCGGCCAGCGGCAAAGGTCGAACCCAAGACCAAACGCGTCGCGGCCAAGCGCATCGCGCGGAAGCGGACATAGGAAAAGCACTGGGATGGATACCGCATCGATCATCGACGACGTCGCCGGCCGCATCCGCCATATCGAGCTCGCCTGGATTCCCATGTCCGACGGGCGGCGGCTGGCGGCCCGGCTCTGGCTGCCGGTCGATGCCGAGCGTGAGCCCGTGCCCGCCATCCTGGAATACATCCCCTATCGCCGGCGCGACGGCACGCGGCCGCGGGACGAGGAGACCCATGCCTGGGTCGCCGCCCAGGGCTATGCCTGCGCCCGGGTCGATATCGCCGGCAGCGGCGATTCCGACGGGCTGCTGCTGGATGAATATCTGACCCAGGAGCAGGACGACGCGGTGGAGATCATCGCCTGGCTCGCCGCCCAGCCCTGGTGCAGCGGCAAGGTCGGCATGATCGGCATCTCCTGGGGCGGCTTCAACGGGCTGCAGGTGGCGGCGCGCCAGTCGCCGGCGCTGAAGGCGGTGATCTCCATCGCCTCGACCGTCGACCGCTATGCCGACGATGTGCATTTCATGGGCGGTGCTTTGCTGGCCGACAATATGGATTGGGGGGCGGCCTTCTTCACCTATGCCGCTCTGCCGCCCGATCCCGAGATGGTGGGTGCGGGCTGGCGGGAGCAATGGCTGGAACGGCTGGAGGTGCTGCGTTCCTTTCCACCGCTTTGGCTCGAGCACCAGCGCCGCGACGATTTCTGGAAGCATGGCTCGGTCTGCGAGAACTATGCCGCGATCAAATGCCCGGTGCTGGGGGTCAGCGGCTGGGCCGACGGCTATACCGCCGCCGTCTTCCGCCTGGCGGAGAATCTCTCCGGCCCCTGCAAGGGCCTCGTCGGCCCCTGGGGCCATCTCTATCCCCATCGCGGCGTGCCGGGTCCCGCCATCGGCTTCCTGCAGGAATGCGTGCGCTGGTGGGACCGCTGGCTGAAGGACAAGCCGACGGGGGTGGAGGATGATCCGACGCTCCGCCTCTGGCTCCAGGACAGCGTGCCGCCGCAATCCCATTACGACTATCGGCCCGGCCGCTGGATCGGCATCGATTCCTGGCCCGCGCCGGAGATCGTGCCGCGCGTCTTTGCGCTGAACCCCGGTAGTCTCGAGGCCAAGCCGGCGAAGAGCCGGCCGCTCACCCTGCGCTCGCCCCAGACCACGGGCCTCGCCGGCGGAGAATGGTGCGCCTATGGTCTGGGCAAAGTGGCGCCGGAGCTGCCGCTGGATCAGCGTCTCGACGATGCCGGCTCGCTCGTTTTCGATACGGAGCCGCTGGAGGCGCCGCTGGCCATCGTCGGCTCGACTTTGGTCGAGCTCGCCATCGCCGCCGACAAGCCCCAGGCGATGGTCGCGGTGCGGCTCAGCGATGTGGCGCCTGATGGTGCCGCGACGCGGGTGAGCTATGGCATCCTCAATCTCAGCCATCGCGAGAGCCATGAGACGCCCTCGCCCCTGACGCCGGGGCAGCGCTACGATGTGAAAATCGCCCTGACCGAAGCGGCCCATGTCTTCGCCAAAGGCCGGCGCATCCGCATCGCGATCTCCAGCAGTTATTGGCCCATGGTCGTGCCCTCGCCGGAAGCGGCGACCCTCACGATCTGGAGTGGCGAAAGTCGCGCCACTTTGCCTGTCCTGCCGGCGGAGAGCATCCGGGCCCTGCCGGATTTCCCGCCGGTGGCCAAGGCCCCGCCGCTGGCACGCACCATCCACGATGCGGGCGGCGAGAAGCGCGAGGTCCATTACGACGCGGAACTCGACAAGACCACGGTGCGCAATACGCGCAACGACGGCAGTGCCCGCATCGACGACATCGACACCACCATTTCCTATGGCAAGGTGAAGGAATTCTCCATCGCCCGGAACGACCCCGAGACCGCCGAATCCGTGATCTCGACCACTATGCATTACCGGCGGGGCGGCTGGGATGCGCGGCTGGAGACCCGCATCCGCATGCGCTGCAAGCGCGATCACTTCCTCTTCGATTCCGACGTCGATGCCTTCGAGGGCGGCGAGCGCTGCTTCAGCCGCAGCTTCACCCATAAGATCCCCCGCGACAATTTGTGAGCATCAGCCGGTGAACCAGATTCGAATCCGCGACGATCTGCCGGAGGCCTTCGAGATCCTGGATCCGGTCTGGATCCCGATGCCGGACGGTAAGCGTCTGGCGGCGCGGATCCTGCTGCCGCGCTCCTCCGGCGATCTGCCGGTGCCCGCCGTGCTGGAATACATCCCCTATCGCCGGCGCGACGGCACCATCCTCGGCGACATGCCGCGCCATGCCTATTTCGCCGGCCATGGCTATGCGGCGGTGCGGGTCGACCTGCGCGGCGCCGGGGATTCCGACGGCCTGCTGCTGGATGAATATCTGGCGCAGGAGCATAACGATGCGCTTGCCGTCATCGACTGGCTCTCGACCCAGCCCTGGTGCAACGGCAAGGTCGGGATGATGGGCTACTCCTGGGGCGGCTTCAACGCGCTCCAGGTCGCCGCAAGACAGCCGCCGGCGCTCGCCGCCATCATCGCCGTCCACGCCACCGACGACCGCTATGGCGATGATTGCCATTACATGGGCGGCGGGCTGCTGCTGGGCAATCTCTCCTGGGCCTCCACCATGCTGGCCTATAACGCGCGGCCGCCCGATCCGCTGGTGGTGGGCGAGCGCTGGCGGGAGATGTGGTTGGAGCGCCTCGAAGGCAGCCCGCCCTTCGTGCTGGAATGGATGGCCCATCCGCTGCGCGACGACTACTGGCGCCATGGCTCGGTGGCGGAGGATTACGCCGCCATCGACGCGGCGATCTATACGGTCGGCGGTTGGGCCGATCCCTATACCAATTGCGTGCTGCGGCTGCTGGCCAAATCCGATGCGCCGGTGAAGGCGCTGATCGGCCCCTGGGCCCATGGCTATCCCCACAATGCCCGGCCCGGCCCCCAGATCGGCTTCCTGCAGGAGAGCCTGCGCTGGTGGGACCGCTGGCTGAAGGGCATCGACAATGGCGTGACGGAGGAGCCGGCGCTGCACGCCTGGATCCAGGATTCGGCCCCGCCGGCCTCGGACTACGACCAGCGCGACGGCCGCTGGATCGCCGCGGCCACCTGGCCGCCGCCCGTGCCCCCGCATGTCATGCATTTCGCCGACGGCCGGCTGAGCGATGCGGCTGTGCCCGCGGCCCCCATTCTTACCCATCGTTCGCCCCAGCTCACCGGCATCACGACAGGCGAATGGTGCCCCTATGGCAATCCCGGCGAGCTGCCCATCGATCAGCGCGCCGATGACGGCCGCTCCCTCTCCTTCGATACGGCACCGCTCGAGGCGCCGCTGGAGCTCCTCGGCACGCCCGAGGTCACGCTCAAGCTCGCCATCGACCAGCCCGTCGGCATCATCGTCGCGCGGCTCTGCGAGGTCGCGCCCGACGGGGCCTCGACCCTGATCTCCTATGGCGTGCTCAATCTCTCGCGCCGCCATGGCTTCGAGCGCAACGATCCCATGGTGCCGGGCCAGGCCGAGACGGTGACCTTCCGCCTCAACGATCTCGGCCAGCGCCTCTCCAAGGGCGCGCGCCTGCGCCTGGCGCTGTCGACCAATTACTGGCCGATCCTCTGGCCGGCGCCGGCACCGGTGACCATGACGCTCCATGCCGCGGACTGCCGGCTGTCGCTGCCGGTCCGTCACGCCAATGGCGGCGATGGCGATCCCCGGCCTTTCCCGCCGGCGGAGGCCGCCCCCAATGTCGCTCATAGCCAGCTCCGCCGCCCCCGGCGCGAGCGGGTGGTGGAGGAGGATGCGACCACGGGCCGGACCACCGTGACCATCAATCGCGATCCCGGCGCCTGGCGGCTGGAGGAGCATGGCCTCGTCCTCGACGGCGGCGGGGTGGAGCGCTTCACCCAGATCGAGGGCGATCCCCTCAGCGCCTCGGCGGAGATCGAGTGGCGCTATGTCATGCGCCGCGGCGATTGGGAGATCAGCACGGTCAGCCGCACGCGGCTCACCGGCAGCCGCGAGCATTTCCATCTCAACATCACCTTGGACGCCTTCGAGGGCGAGCGGCGGATCTTCACCCGCACCCTGAACCGCGATCTGCCGCGCATAGGACTCTAGGCATGCCCGATATCTCCGAGACGATTAACCTCCCCCATGCGGTGCGCGAGATCGAGAACGTCTTCATTCCGCTCAGGGACGGCACCAAGCTGGCCGCGCGGATCTGGCTGCCGGTGGATGCCGAGACCCGTCCCGTGCCGGCGATCCTGGAATATCTGCCCTATCGCAAGCGCGACGGCACGGCGCCGCGCGATGCCGAGACCCATCCCTTCTTCGCCGGCCATGGCTATGCCTCGGTGCGGGTCGACATCCGCGGCACCGGCGAATCCGACGGGGTGCTGCTGGACGAATATCTGAAGCTGGAGCAGGACGATTGCCTCGAGGTGCTGGAATGGCTGGAGGCGCAGCCCTGGTGCACGGGGGCCTGCGGCATGATCGGCATCTCCTGGGGCGGCTTCAACGGGCTGCAGGTGGCGGCGCGGCGGCCGAAGCAGCTGAAGGCGGTGATCTCGCTCTGCTCCACCGACGACCGCTATGCCGATGACGTCCACTACATGGGCGGCTGCCTGCTGGTCGATAATTTCGCCTGGGGCTCGACCATGTTCACCCTCCAATCCTATGCGCCCGACCCGGCGCTGGTGGGGGAGCGCTGGCGCGAGATGTGGCGGGAGCGGCTGGAGAACCACCCCTTGCTGGTGGACAACTGGCTGCAGCATCAGCGCCGCGACGCCTATTGGAAGCATGGCTCGGTCATCGAGAATTACGGCGACATCACCGCGGCGGTCTATGCCGTGGGCGGCTGGGCCGATGGCTACAGCAATGCCGTCCCGCGGCTGCTGGCGGGGCTCAACTGCCCGAAAAAGGGACTGGTCGGCCCCTGGGCCCATCGCTATCCCCATCGCGTCCATCCCGGCCCCGCCATCGGCTTCCTCCGGGAATGCCTGCGCTGGTGGGACCAATGGCTGAAGGGCAAGGACACCGGGATCATGGCCGAGCCCGCCTATCGCGTCTGGATGGAGGAGTGGGCGCCGCCCGCGAGCTATCGCGCCGAGCAGCCGGGCCGCTGGGTCGCCGAGCCTTCCTGGCCGAGCCAGAACATCAAGACCATGCCGATGGCCTTCAACACGGGCAGCCTCGGACCCTCGCATGAGGACGAGGCCGCCTTGCCGATCCGCTCGCCATTGGGCGTCGGGCTGCTCGGGGGGCATTGGTGCGCCTATGGCCAGGCGCCGGACCTGCCCTCGGATCAGCGCGAGGAGGATGCCCGCTCCGTCGTCTTCGACATGGCGCCGCTGGGGGAGAAGCTGGAGATCCTGGGCGCGCCCGAGGTCGAGCTGGAGCTTTCCGCCGACCGGCCCCAGGCCCAGATCTGCGTCCGCCTCAATGATGTCGCACCCGACGGGGCGTCGCTGCGCGTCAGCTTCGGCCTGCTGAACCTGACCCATCGCGACAGCCATGAGAATCCCCAGCCTCTGGAGCCGGGCAAGCGCTACCGGGTGAGGGTGAAGCTGAACGATGCGGCCCACGCCTTTCCCAAGGGCCATCGCATCCGCATCGCGATCTCCAGCTCCTATTGGCCCATCGCCTGGCCTTCGCCGGAAACGGCGACCGTCACCCTCTTCACCGGCGGCAGCCGGCTGGCGCTGCCGGTCCGGGCACCGCGGACCGAGGACGAAAAGCTCGCCCCCTTCGGCGCGCCGGAGGTCTTGCCGGCGCTGAAGACCAAAGTCCTGCGGCCGGGGAAGGCGGGGGACCGGATCGAGCGCGATCTGGTCACCGGGGAGCAGGTCTTCATCACCGAGGAGGATGACGGCACCCGCGTCATCGAGCACATCGGCATGCAGGTCGAGCATCGCAAGCTCGAGCGCTTCACCATCCGCGAGGACGACCCGCTCTCGGCCCTGGCCGAGACCCAGCATGTCCATATCGTCGGGCGCGGGGACTGGGAGGTGAAGACCGTGACCAAAACCCGGCTCAGCGCCACGGCGACGGAATTTCTCCTCCATGCCAGCCTGGACGCCTATGAGGGCGACCGGCGCGTCCTGTCGCGTAATTGGGACGTCCGCCGCCCCCGGGATCAGGTTTAGCTGGCGGCGTTCGAGCAAATGGCCCGTAATTTATGACAAAACCGCTTCCCCGGCGCTTGCGTCGCGCGGGACTAAGCTGCAAGTTTCCGGGGTGTGCCGCAGCCGGGGCGTCCGATCGGGACGACCGCTGGGCCGGCGCCTCGCGAACAGGTGATGGTCCGGCAGGCCGGCAGGGTCTGGCCGTGCCCCCGGAGTTGCGATAAAGGTTGGATCGAGGGAAACCCCCGGAACCGGGGCGCGTCCAAAGGGGCGCAGGTTAGGCTGAAATTGAGAAACCTAGCAAAGCAGGGAGAGTGAGATGAACAAGCTTCAAGTAACGCGCCGCGGCGTGCTGCAGAGTGCGGCCGCCATGGCGACGATCGCCGCTCTGGGCATCAAGCCCGGGCAGGTGCTGGCCGCCGACGAGGGCGTCCTCAAGGTCCGCATGGCCCAGGACATCCAGATCCTCGACCCCGGCTATATGATCGGCGGCGCCGAGACCACCATCCTCTATGCCTGCATGCCGCGCCTGGCGGTGCCGGTGAAGGGCGACAATGGCGAATGGGGCTGGAAGCCCTCGGACTATGTCGAGAAGGTCACCCAGGACGATGCGACCCACATCTCCTTCACCCTGAAGCAGGGCTGGATGTGGAGTGACAATCTGGGCGAGCTCACCACCGACGACGTCAAATACTCCTTCGAGCGCATGCTGAAGACCGATTGGAGCGCGCGCTGGCCGACCCTCGATCATGTCGATGTGAAGGACAAGTACAGCGGCGTCATCGTCCTGAAGTCGCCCTTCGACGGCACCTTCCTCATGGGCGTCGCCTCGGAATCCGGTTCGATCCTGCCCAAGGCCGCGATGCTGAAGCTGAAGGACCAGAAGTTCACGACCCAGCTTCCCGGCCAGCTCGGGCCCTATACCATGGTCTCCTGGACGCCGAAGCAGAGGGCGGTCCTGAAGGCCAATCCGGACTGGAAGGGCGCCAAGCCGGCCTTCCCCGATGTCATCCTGGTGGATATCGAGGATACCAAGGCGGCCGAGCTGGGCTTCGAGGCCCATGAGGTCCAGGTCGCGCATATCGGCCTCGAGACCGCGGCCCGCTACAAGAAGTCGCCGCCGGCCGATGGCAAGCTCATCAACCTGCCGGGGCCGCTCTACACCTGGATGGGGATGAACACCCAGAATCCGAAGCTGAGCGACATCCGGGTCCGCCAGGCGATCCAGCGGGCGATCGACGTCGATTCCATCCTGGAGGGAGCCTATGCCGGCTCGGCGCCGACGGCCCATGGCGTCGTTCCCCTGGGCATCCTCGGCCATCGCGACGCCTCCAAATTCTCCTACAAGCCGGACGAGGCGAAGGATCTGCTGAAGCAGGCCGGCGTCTCCAATCTCGACCTCACGCTGGTCGCCCTCAACTCGGAGCCGGAGCAGGTGGCCGCGGCCCAGATCATCCAGGCCAACCTTGCCGATGTCGGCCTCAATGTGAAGGTCGTGCCGACGGATTCAGGGCCCTATTGGAATCTCGGCCTGGAGTCCAAGGGCACGGAGTGGAAGACCCTCGAGCTCTGGATCATGCGCTACCGCTGCTCGCCTGACCCGGCTGACGCCATCCAATGGTTCAAGAAGGACCAGGTCGGCGTCTGGAACTGGGAGCGTTGGTCGAGCCCCGAATTCGAGACGCTCTGGACCCAGGGTCTCGCGGAGACGGACAAGACCAAGCGCAACGCGATCTATCTGCGCATGCAGGAGATCATGGAGGACACCGGCGCCTATGCCTGGCTGACCTTCGACCCCTGGTCCTACGCCAGCGTCAAGGAAGTCGATCCCTCCTTCGAGTCCGGCGGCGAGATGCGGGTCGAGCTCTTCACGAAAGCCTGATCCCGCGGAGCCTGCGTTCGTTGACTCACTCTTACCCTCTCCCACCCCCCGGGCCGTTCGTCCCGGGGGGTGAAGCGGGAGAGAGACGGTCCGCATGCTGATCTATACCCTGCAGCGGATCGGGCTTGCCCTCCTGATCTGCGTCACCTCGATGTGCCTGCTGTTCGGCGCCATCCGCATGATCCCGGGCGATATGGCGACCATCATGCTGGGCTCCCGCGCGACCCAGGATATGCGCGACCGCCTCAATCACGAGATGGGCCTGGATCAGCCCGTCGTGGTCCAGCTCGGGATCTTCCTCGGCCATGCGGCGACGGGCGATCTCGGCACCGATCCCGTGACCCAGCGGGGCATCGGCACCATCATCCTGGAGAATCTGCCCTATACCCTGACCCTGATCGGCACCGCGCTGGGCTGGTCGGCCCTGATCGGCATTCCGCTCGGCTGCTATTCGGCCATCCGCCGCAATACCTGGATCGACCGGCTGACGGGGGTGATCTCGGTCGGCACCATCTCGATCCCCTCCTTCGTCGTTGCCATCTACGCTTTGCTGATCTTCGCCATCGAGGTGAACTGGTTTCCGGTCATCGGCGCCGGCGAGCCGGGCGATCTGGGCGATGAGCTCTGGCATCTCGTCTTGCCGAGCTTCGCCGTCGGCTTGGGCTGGGTCGGCTATCTCGCGCGCCTGGTGCGCGCCTCGATGCTGGAGGTGATGGGCGAGCATCATGTCCGCACCGCCCGGGCCTTCGGCCTGACGGAGCCCAAGATCGTCCTCCACTACGCCCTCCGGATCGCGATCCTGCCGACCGTGACCATGCTGGCCTTGGCCATCGGCAGCCTGCTCTCCAGCGCCGTCTTCGCCGAGAACATCTTCTCCCGCCCCGGCATCGGCAAGCTGATCGTCGATTCCGCCTATGTCCACAATTACCCGGTGGTGCAGGGCGCCGTGCTGACGACCGTGGCGCTTTTCGCCATCGCCATGCCCATCGCCGATCTCCTCATTGCCTGGCTCGATCCCCGTGTCCGCGCAGGTTTCTGAGCCCATGGCCGCCGTCGAGGTGATCCCGGAAGCGCCGGGATTCCTGGTCACCGTTTTCCGCCGGCTGCGCAGCGATCCCTTGGGGCTGATGGGGATCGTGATCGTGCTGCTGGTCCTCTTCTGCGCCGTCTTCGGCCCCTCGATGGCCCCCTACAGCCCGTACAAGATCAAGGTGTCGGAGCGCTTCATGCCGCCCACGCCGACCGCCTTGTTTGACGGCGGCGACGGCAAGCATGCGGCCTTCAGCCATATCTTCGGCACCGACAATCTGGGCCGCGACGTCTTCAGCCGCGTCCTCGCCGGGACCCAGATCGCGCTCGGCGTCGGCGGCGGCTCGATCGCGATCGCCCTGGTGATCGGCCTGATGCTGGGTCTCATCGCCGGCTATGGGCCGCGCTGGCTCGACAATCTCCTGCTGCTCCTCTTCGATTCGATCTATTCCTTCCCGACGGTGATCCTGGGCTTGACCGTCATGACCCTGGCAGGGGCCAGCATCCCGACCCTGATGTTCGTGGTGGTGGTGATCCAGACCCCGGCCTATGCCCGGCTGATCCGGACCGCCACCCTCTCGACCAAGAGCTCCGAATATGTGCTCGCCATCCGTTCCCTCGGCACCTCGCCGGGGCGGATCCTGCTGGTGCATATCCTGCCCAATATCGTCGGGCCGCTGTTCATCATCGCCAGCATGGATATTCCCTCGGTGATCGCGCTGGAGGCGGGGCTGACCTATCTCGGTCTCGGCATTCCCCCGCCGGCGCCGAGCTGGGGCCGAATCCTGCAGGAAGGCTTCGAGAGCATCCGCGAGGCGCCCTGGATCGTGGTGGCCGGTGGCATACCGCTGATCCTCACCACGCTGGGCTTCACCTTCCTCGGGGAATCCCTGCGCGATCTTCTCGATCCCAAGCTGCGCCGGATCGTCTGAGCATGGCCGCACTTCCCGCCGCCAAGCTCGAGACGACGCCGAATGTTCTGGAGGTGCGCAACCTCAGCATCCGCTTCCGCACGCCGCGAGGCCCGGTGCTGGCGCTGCGCAATGTCAATGTCGCGGTGCCGCGGGGCAGCGTCGTCGGGCTGGTGGGCGAGAGCGGCTCGGGCAAATCGACTTTGGCGCTCGCGGTCATGCGGCTGATGGCGGGCAATGCGACCATCACCGAGGGCAGCCTCAATTTCGCCGGGCGGGACCTCCTGGGGCTGAAGCCCGCCGAGATGCAGGCGCTGCGCGGCGACCGGCTGTCCATGGTCTTCCAGGATCCGATGACCTCGCTGAACCCGGTGCGCGCCGTCGGCCTCCAGATGCTGGATATCCAATATCGCGAGCGCAGCCTCTCCACGGCGGAGAAGCGGCGCAAGGCGGCGGATATGCTGCGCCGGGTCGGCATTCCCGATCCCGAGCGCCAGCTCAACCGCTATCCCCATGAATTCTCCGGCGGCATGCGCCAGCGCATCGCCATCGCCATGGGGATCCTGGAACGCCCGGAGCTCTTGATCGCCGACGAGCCCACCACCGCCCTCGACGTCACCTTGGAGGCGCAGATCGTCCAGCTGCTGCGCGACCTGCGCCGCGAGATGAACGCCTCGATCCTGTTCATCTCCCATAATCTCGGGCTGATCGCCGAGCTCTGCGATTTCGTCGTCGTGCTCTATGCCGGCGAGGTGGTGGAGCAGGGGACGGTGCGCGACATCTTCCATCGGCCGCAGCATCCCTATACCCAGGCGCTGCTCGAATGCGATCCGGCCCGCATCGAGGAGATCCGCCGCGAGCTGCCGACCATCAGCGGCGATGTGCCCAACCTGTTGCAGATCCCCGTCGGCTGCGTCTTCGCGCCGCGCTGCCCCAAGGTCTTCGACCGCTGCCGGGTGGAGCATCCGGCCGACTACGCCGCGAGCCCCGGCCATCTCGCGCGCTGCCATTTGCTGGCGGAGGCGGCCCGTGGCTGAGCCCCTCCATGGCTGAAACAGGGCGTTCAGCCGCCACCAGCGGGCAGGTTCCGCGCTCGGCCGCCACCAGCAGCAGCGAGAACCTGCTGGAGGTCGACCAATCTCCATGTGCGCTATGCCATGGTCGGGCCGATCCGCGCCAAGATCCTGCAGCTGCCGAACCGCTTCCTCGATGCGGTGCTCGACGTCTCCTTCACGCTTCGCCGCGGCACGACGCTTGCTTTGGTCGGGGAGAGCGGCTCGGGCAAGAGCACGCTGGGGCGGGCCATCACCGGGCTGGTGCCCATCGCCGGTGGCAGCCTGCGCTTCGAGGGCGAGGAGCCGCTGGTCCGCAATCCCCGCGGCGAGAAATCCTATCACCGCGATGTCGCGATGATGTTCCAGGACCCGGTCTCGAGCCTGAGCCCGCGGCGCACCGTGCGCGCCCTGATCACCGAGCCCTTCGTGGTCCATGGCATGAGCGGGCGAGATCTGGAGGCCGAGGCGCGACGGCTCCTGGCCCTGGTGGGGCTGCCGAAGGATTTCGCTGGACGCTATCCCCACCAGCTCTCGGGCGGCCAGGCGCGCCGCGTCGGCGTCGCCCGGGCCGTCGCCCTCTCGCCCAAGCTCATCATCGCCGACGAGCCGACGGCGGGCCTCGACGTCTCGGTACAGGGCGAGATCCTGAACCTGATGACGCGGCTGCAGCGCGAGCTCGGCCTCACCTATCTCATCATCACCCACAATCTCGCCGTGGTTCGCCATGTCAGCGACGAGATGGCGATCATGTATATGGGCCGCTTCGTCGAGCATGGCACGACGCGCGAGGTCTTCGAGCGTGCCGCCCATCCCTATACCGCCGGGCTGCTGGCGGCCCAGCCCCATCCCGATCCCGACCGGCGCCGGGAGGAGGTGCCGCTTCTGGGGGAGGTGCCGAGCCTGGCGCGCCGGCCCCCGGGCTGCGAGTTCCATACCCGCTGCCCCCGCGCCCAGCCGCTCTGCCGGCAGGAACGCCCGGCGGTGCACCGGATCTCGCCCACCCATATCCACCGCTGCCACTTTCCTTTGCTCGATGACCCGGAGCTGAGGCAGGATCGCTAGTTCACGCGGTTTTGGGGCAGCGAAGCCCTGCCGAAGGGGGTTGCAGCAGCATGACGGGTCGCGCCACCCAGCCGAAGCGGGCGCGGCGACGGCTCTCCGCCTGGGGGTGGTCGCTGCGTGCCGCGGGCTCCACCATCTGGGAGGCGATCGTCAATCTCGTCAATCATGAGGGCATGGAGATCTCTGGCTATGTGTCCTTCATGGCGATTCTGGCCCTTTTCCCCTTCCTGATCTTCGTCGTCGCCATCGCCGGCTTCATCGGCCAGGCGGAGGGGGCCGGCAAGTTCATCGGCCTCGCCTTCCAGTTCATCCCGCCGGAGGTGGCCAAGGTACTGGCGCCGACCATATCCAATATCGTCACCCATCCCCGCGGCGATCTGCTGACCTTCGGCATCCTCTTCGCGATCTGGTCGGCCTCCAGCGGCGTGGAGGCGCTGCGCCTGCTGCTCAACCGCTGCTACGCCGTGCCGGAGACGCGCTCGGTCTATCTGCTGCGGCTGCAGAGCCTCCTGCTTGTGGTGCTGAGCGCAATCGCGGTGGCGATCCTGTCCTTCGCCATCGTCCTGGCGCCGGTGATCGAGCGGCTTCTCGCCCATTTTCATATCGACGTGCTGGTCGATCCGAATGCCTGGTTCCGGATGCGCTATGGTGCCGTCATCCCCACGACCATGATCGTGCTCATTGCCCTGCATCTCTTCCTGCCCAACCGAAAGGGGCGGCTGGCGGAGATCTGGCCCGGCACGCTGATCACCGCGGTGCTCTGGATCACCGGTGCGGCCGGATTCTCCGTCTATGTCGACAATCTCGCGAATTACGACGTTACTTACGGCAGCCTGGGCGGCATCGTGCTCAGCTTGCTGTTCTTCTATATTGCGGCCGTCATCTTCGGTTTCGGCGCCGAGATGAATGCGGCGATCATGCGCCGGCTCTCGCCCATCGCGCCGGCGGCCGTCGGCGATATGCGCCATTCGCTCCATCCCGAGCAGGGGAACCAGGCCGCGGTGGACAGCGTTCCAGCCGCTGACAAGCCGATGGTGCCTGAGCCACCGCCGGAGCCCTGAGGAGGCCGCCCCATGTCCAAACCCGCCATGTCCAAGCCCGCCACGTCCAAGCCCGCCACCGAGACCGTCGAGCTGCACCGCTTTCCCGAGGCGACCGATCTGCCTCTGATCCTCTATCGCGGAGCGATCGCGGAAGAAGGCAAGGCCACGGCCAAAGCCTTCGAGCATCTCTTCGCCCGCAATGACTGGCCCGGCGCCTGGCGCAACGGCATCTATCCCTATCACCACTTCCACGCGACCGCCCATGAGGTGCTGGGCATCGCCGCCGGCCGGGCGACCGTGCGCTTCGGCGGGCCGGAGGGATCGGTGGTGGAGGTCCGTGCCGGCGACGTGGTCGTCATTCCCGCCGGGGTGAGCCATTGCAACGAGGGCTCGAGCGAGGATCTTCTCGTGGTCGGCTCCTATCCCCGCGGCCAGCACCCCGATATCAACAAGGGGACGCCGGGCGAGACTGCCAAGCTGCGGGAAAAGATGGGCAAGGTGGCCCTGCCGGCGGCGGACCCGGTGCATGGTGCCGAGGGGCCGTTGCTGCGCCACTGGGCGGAGAAGTAGCGTCAAAACACGGTGAGGCAACTCGCCGGTTGACATTCTCGCCCAGTGTTAGAGCCTCCCCTGCCCAAACACAGCCGCGGGAGACGAGGCCATGCTGACGGATCTTAGGGATAAGCGCGTGTTGGTCACCGGCTCCAGCACCGGCATCGGGGCTGCCGTTGCCAAGGGCTTTGCCGCCGCGGGTGCGCGGGTGATCGTCCACTACCACGCGAGCGGGGCGGAGGCCGAGAAGGTGGTGGCCGATATCGCGCGGGCGGGCGGCTCGGCGATAGCACTGCCGGGCGATCTCGGCGGGCGGACGGGCGCGGTGGCGCTGGTCGAGGAAGCCGCGGCGCCGCCTGGGCGGGCTCGACGTGCTGGTGAACAATGCCGGCGCCCTGCTGCGCCGGGCCTTCACGGGGGAGATCGACGACGATCTGTTCGACAAGGTGGTCGACCTCAATGTGCGCTCCGTCGTCATGGCCTCCCAGGCCGCCGTGCCGCATCTGATAAAGGCCGGGAAGGGCTCGATCATCAATACGAGCTCCGTCGCTGCGCGCAACGGCGGCGGGCCGGGCTCGGCGATCTACGGCGGCGCCAAGGCCTTCGTCTCCAGCGTCACGCGCAACATGGCCCGCGAGCTGGCCCCCCAGGGAATCCGCGTCAACGCCGTCGGCCCCGGCGTCATCATGACCCCCTTCCATGAGCGCTTCACCTCGCCCGAGCTGCTGGAGCAGCTGCGCAAGAACAT
This sequence comes from uncultured Alphaproteobacteria bacterium, assembly GCA_963757155.1. Classification (GTDB taxonomy): domain Bacteria; phylum Pseudomonadota; class Alphaproteobacteria; order Dongiales; family Dongiaceae; genus DASXQK01. Next base: position 38,358 of record CAVWQS010000033.1, on the reverse strand, counting down.
CCCCATGGGCCATGTCGGTGCCGCGGAGGATTGCGTCGGCGCCTATCTGTTCCTGGCCTCGCATGCCATGAGCGGCTATATCACCGGCCAGACCATCGAGGTGAATGGCGGCCAGCTGATGCCGTGAGGGTGGTACGGCCCGGCCTTGCGAAAGATTCAAGGATTACGATGACCGGCAGGCACGCATGACGTAGCCTTGGACGGCGAAGCTGACGATCCGGGGGGGTCATGGGTTCGTTCGGCGTATGGCAGCTGATCATTGTCTTGCTTCTGGTCGGAATCGGGATCTGGGCCTGGTGGACGTCGCAGAAGCCAGCGCTCGATGTCGGACAAGCCCTTGCCGGATTCAGAGGCTGGCTCCTGATTCTCGTCATCGCACAGACATTGGCGCCTCTCAGCACCTTGGCCGATTGGCATGCCGGTCTCGTCTGCTATCTCGGTTATTCGAACGCGCGACTAGCGTCATCTATCCAAATGGCTCTCGGCCTGTGCGTCATGCTCGTGCAGGTGGTCGTGGCGATCGTGATGCATGAGAAGAAGCAATCGTTCCGGCGCTTCTTCCTCTACCAATGGTTCGTCATCACGGGCCTATCATTGGTGAATCTGCTCGCGGTATGGACGCTTCTCCCCTTCACGATTATCCAGCTGATCGAATCCGGGTCGGTTGGTCATCCGATCACGACATTCATCGGGACCGGACTGTGGGTCCTGTACGTCTTCAATTCAGAAAGGGTCCGCAACACCTTCGTGAAGTGATGGTGAGAGATCGTCAAACCCCTATCCGTCATTCCCGCGAAAGCGGGAATCCAGGGCCGTAGATTTCGCCGGTTGCCCTGGATTCCCGCTTTCGCGGGAATGACGAAAGGGAGATACAGCCCACCTATCGCCCCCGCTCGCTGCGCCCCTTCGGATACTGCAGCCGATATTCCGCCACCGCCTGCTCCATGGTCACGAACTCCGCGCCGCCGGCCCGAAGGTCGCGGATGAGCTGCTCCAGGATCAGCATGCGATGGCCGCGGCCGATGACATGGGGGTGGAAGGTATAGGTGAGGATCCCCCAATCGTAGTGCTCGCGCATATAGGTGAAATCGGCGAGCCAGTTCTCCGCCACCAGCCGCGCGTTCATCAGCCCGGGCTGGATCACATTGGCCATGCGCATGTATTCGAAGGCCGGGTAATCGTCGAGGGTCCAGCTGATGGGCATCTCGACCAGCGCCGTGTCGGGGCCGAAGACCATCGGCTCCTCGAGCTTGGCGATATCGCCATCGCGCGCCTGATAGGGCAGATAGTCATGGCCCATCAGGCTGCTGTCATAGACGAAGCCATGCTTCAGCAGCAGCTCGATGGAAAACGGGCTGAGGTCCCAGGCCGGCGAGCGATAGCCCCGCGCCTTGCGCCCGCTGAGCCTGAGGATCGTCTCATTGCCGCGGATCAGCTCGGCTTCCTCGGCCTCGCGCCCCAGGCTCGCCGGCACCCGATGGGTCCAGCCGTGATGGGCGATCTCATGGCCGGCCTCGACCACGGCGGCGGCGCAGGAAGGGTAGCTCTCGATGGTATGGCCGGGGATGAACCAGGTGGTGGTGATCGCCTCCCGGCGCAACAGCTCCAGGATCCGCGCCGTAGCCACGATGCCGAAATCGCCGCGGGAGAGCATGGTGGGGGTGGTCAGCTCCCTCGAGATGGCGCCGGAGGTGTTGTCGTGGTCGAAGGTCAGGCAGACGAAATGCTGGGCCATGGCAGCCTCATGAGGTGGCGGCGATATGGGCGATGGCAAGGCCCCCGGCGTCGAAGACATGCACCGCCCCGGCGGCGGCGCTGGCCGTCAGTGCCGCGCCCGGCTGCACGGCGCTGTCGCCGGGAATGCGCAGGGTGACATTGGTGCCGTCCGCCAGATGCATATAGACATAGCTCGCCTCGCCCAGCCGCTCCACCACATCCACCGTGCCCGTGAGCGGGACCAGCCCGGCGGCGTTCGCCGACATATGCTCGGGCCGCATGCCGATGGTCACCTCCTCGCCGACCGCCAGCGCGCGCTCGAGATTCGAGAGCCTGGCCTGGCTGCCGTCGGCGAGCGCGACGGTGCCATCGCCGGCGACGACCTTCCCCTTGACCAGATTCATCCGCGGCGAGCCGATGAAGCTCGCGACGAACAAATTGCGCGGCCGGTGATAGAGATCCAGCGGTGCACCAATCTGCTCGACGCGGCCATGATTCAGCACCACGATCTTGGTGGCGAGCGTCATCGCCTCGACCTGGTCATGGGTGACATAGATCATGGTGGCGGCAAGCTGGCGGTGGAGCTTGGCGATCTCGATGCGGGTGTTGACCCTGAGGGCCGCATCCAGATTGGACAGCGGCTCGTCGAAGAGGAAAACGCTGGGCTCGCGCACGATGGCCCGGCCGATGGCGACCCGCTGGCGCTGGCCGCCGGAGAGCTCGCGGGGCTTGCGGTTCAGCAGCGGCGTCAGATGCAGGATCTCGGCGGTCCGGCGCACCTTGGCGTCGACCTCGGCCTTGCGCCCGCCGCTGAACTTCAGCCCGAAGGCGATGTTGCGATAGACCGTCATATGGGGATAGAGGGCATAGGACTGGAAGACCATGGCGATGCGCCGCTCGGCGGGCGCCAGCTCGTTGACCCGCCGCCCGCCGATGGAAAGCTCCCCGGCCCCGATCGTCTCCAGCCCGGCGATGATGCGCAGCAACGTGGTCTTGCCGCAGCCGGAGGGACCGACGAAGACGCAGAACTCGCCGTCCTTCACCTCGAGATTGATGTCGTGGAGGATCTCGACGGTGCCGAAGGATTTGGAGATGCCGCGCAGGGTGACGTCGGGCATGGCTATTTCACCGCGCCGGCGGTGAGCCCGCGCACGAGCTGGCGCGAGAACAGAATGTAGAGCACCAGGATGGGCGCGATCGCCAAAGAGAGCGAGGCGATCACGGCGTTCCAATCCACGACATACTGGCCGATGAACTGCTGCACCCCGAGCGTGATGGTCTGCTTGCCATTGCCCGGCGCCAGAATCAGGGGAAACCAGAGGTCGTTCCAGATCGGCACGATGGTGAAAACCGCGACGGTAGCGATGGCCGGGCGCACCAGAGGCAGGATCACGCTCCAGAAGATCCGGTATTCGTTGATGCCGTCGCAGCGCGCGGCGTCCCGCAGATCGCGCGGGATCTGGTGCATGAATTCGGCCAGGAGGATGATGGCGAGCGGCAGGCCCTGGGCCGTATAGACCAGAACCAGCGCCGTCAGCGTGTTCACCAGATCGAGATTCACCATGAGCTGCAGGATGCTGACGCTGCCGAGGCGAATGGGCACCATGACGCCGATGGCCATATAAAGCCCGAGCAGGGCATTGCCGCGGAACTTGTATTCGCTGAGGGCCCAGGCGGCCATGGCCCCGGCAATCAGCACCAGCACCACGCTGCCGATGGTCACCGTCATGCTGTTGGCGAAATAGAGGCCGAAGTCCGATTTGGCCAGCACCTTGTCGAAGCCGATGAGGGAGAAGGTCTTGGCTGAAGGCAGGGCCAAGGGTTCGTTGAAGATCGCGCGCCGGCTCTTGAAGGCATTGATCAGGATCAGCAGGATCGGCCCGATCGCCACCAGGGTATAGAACAGCAAGGCGCCATGGACAGCGACCCGTCCCAGCCGCGGCCGCGCGATGAGGGCCCCCGCGTGACTCATAAGACGTGGCTCATAGGGCGTAGCGCTGCATGCGGCGCTGGATCCCGAAGAGATAGAGCATCACCCCGATCAGGATGATCACGAACATCATGGTGGCAACCGCGGCCCCCATGGTCGGATTGCCGACCTGGAGCTGATAGCCGAAGAAGGTGCGGTAGAAGAAGGTGCCCATGATGTCGGTCGAGAAATTCGGCCCCGCAAGCGCGCCCTTCACCGCATAGATCAGATCGAAGGCGTTGAAATTGGCGACGAAGGTCAGGATGGCGACGAGCCCGATGGTGGGCAGGATCAGCGGCAGCTTCACATAGAAGAAGACATGCAGGTGATTGGCGCCGTCGACCGTCGCCGCATCGACCAGATCCTCGGGGATGTTCAGCAGCGCAGCATAGATCAGCATCATGGGGATGCCGACGAACTGCCAGACCGAGATCAGGGAGACGGTGATCAGGGCCGAGCTTTCCTGGCCGAGCCAGGGGGCGAAAAGCTGGGGCAGGCCGATGGTCCTGAGGAAACCCTCGGAGACGCCCCAGAGCGGGCTCAGGATCAGCTGCCAGATGAAACCGATGATGACCACCGAGAGCATGGTCGGCAGGAAGATGAGGGTGCGATAGATGTTGCGCCCGAAGAGCCGCGGCAGGCTCAGCATGGCGGCCAACGCGATGCCGATGACGTTCTGCACCGTCACATGGATGGCGAAGAAGATCAGGTTGTTGAACAGCGCGTTGCGGAACTGGTCGGCCCAGACCGGATGGGTCAGCAGGTCGATGAAGTTCTGGAGCCCCGCGAAATGCGCGACGCCCGTCTCGTCCTGGCTGTAGAGGGCATAGCGGATGGTGTCGAGCAGGGGATAGATCGAGAAGAGCGTGTAGATGAGGGCCGCCGGCGCCAGGAACACCAGGATATGGGTCCAGGGCCGGCGGCTTCTCGGTGGCGCCGATTGCTCGGCAAGACTCACGGGGCTAGCGGCTCTCTTGTTACGGCTTATGCGGCGGATACCAGCTGGCCAGGCCGTCTTCCAGCTTCTTGGCGCCGTTCGTGGGCGTCATGGTGCCGTTGATCACCTGGGAGCTCACATTCCACAGCTCGTTCTCGAGATTGGGCGTGCCGCGGGAGAGGATCTGATAGGAATCGCGGATCGTGCTCTCGCAGGTCTCGCGCCAGCCGAGGAAGGTCTTGGCCACGGGATCCTTGACCTCGACCTTGGCGCTGGAGAGCGAGAAGAAGCCCGGCAGCGCATTGGCATAGAGGGTAGCGAACTCGGGCGAGGCGAGCCAGGCGAGGAAGGTCTTCGCCGCCTCGACATTGGGCGATTTCGGATTGATGCCCATGGCGATATCCGTGTGATCGCTGATGTAGCATTTCGTCTCGCCCGCGGGCAGCGGCGGGGCGAAGGCGTCGAATTCGAAATCGGCCTGCTTGCGGAAGACCGGGATATCCCAGGATCCCGCGGGATAGATGGCGGCGCGGCCGAGGGCGAAGAGGTTCTGGCTGTCGGGATATTTCTGCGCCTTGTAGCCATTGCCCATGTAGGGCGCCCAGCTCGCCAGCTCCGTCAGATCGGCGACATAGGGCGCATCGGTGAATTTGGCGGTGCCGGCGATCAGCGCCTTGCGGCCTTCCTCGCCATGCCAGTAGTTCGGCCCGATGTTCTGGAAGCCCATGGTGGCGGCTTCCCATTGATCGGCGGTCCCCATGTCGATGGGGGTATAGCGGCCGTCGGCCTTGATCTTGTCGATGACCTGGTGGAACTCCGCCATGGTCTTGGGCGGTGTCAGGCCGAGTTCCTTGAAGATCTCCTTGTTGTAGATGAAGCCGTGGATGACCGAGGCCATGGGCATGCAGAAGGTCGTCTTGCCGTCGTCGGTCTGCCAGGCGCTCTTGGCGACGGAGGAGAAATTCTCGATCCCCTTGATGTCGTCGACGGCGATGAGATTGCCCTTCTTGTAGAGATCGAGGGAAGCGTCGAAGGGCCGGCAGGTGATGAGATCGCCGGCCGTCCCCCCGGCCAGCCGCGCATTGAGGGCGGCGTTGTATTCCGTCGGCGGCGTCGGCTTGAACTCGACCTTGATGTCCGGGTATTTGGCGTTGAAGGCCGGGATGATGGTGCCGGTCCAGATATCGGCATCGTCATTGCGCCAGCTCTCGATGGTGAGGGTCTGGGCGGCGCTCGCCGCATGGACACTCGCCGTCTGGGCGGCGACCACCAGCGCCGATGTTGCCAGCAGGCTCCGCAACGAGCGGCCGAAAGTCGGTCTCGAGCTCTTGGTCATGGCTCTACTCCCTGTTTGGGGTCATGAGATCCCGGACCGCCGCGTTCTGCGGCGAGCGATCCGAGGGCGATACGCAGATTGCCGCCCGCCTTGTCCAGCAGACGGTCCGCTTCCTCCGGCCGGGCGCCCTTCAAGCGCAGCGCGGCGGCCTTTACGCTGTCGGCCGAGCGCGCCAGGGTCTCGGCCGCTTCTTCCGGCGGGCAGCCGGTGATCTCCACCAGCATGGCGATGGCGCGCTCGCGCAGCTTCGCGTTCTCGACCCGAAGCCCCACCATCAGCCCGTCATAGACATGGCCGAGGCGGATCATCGCCAAGGTCGTCAGCAGATTGAGCGCCGCCTTCTCCGCCGTGCCGGCGCCCATGCGGGTGGAGCCGTTGATGACCTCGGCCCCGCTGTCCAGCAGGATCGGGTGATCGCTCTCGTCGAGCAAAGGCGTATCGGGATTATTGGCGATGCCGATGGTAAGCGCGCCGCCCCGGCGCGCGGCCCGCGCCGCCGCCAGAGTGAAGGCGGTCGAACCGCTGGCGGCCACCGCAATGACGACATCGCCCGCTCGCGGCGCCAGCGCTGCCATGCGCCGCTCGGCATCGGCGCCGTCGTCCTCCACGCCGCCATGGCCGCCGGGCGACAGGGTCTCGCCGCCGGCCATCAGCAAGGTGATCCGTGAATTGGGAAAGCCGAAGGTAGGGCCGAGCTCCATCGCCTCGATGCCGGCCAGCCGCCCGGCCGAGCCCGCGCCCACGAAGATGAGACGGCCCTGGCGGCCGAGACGCTCGGCAGTCGCGCGCGCCGCGGCGGCGATGGCGGGCAAGGCAGGGCGCAGGCAATCGACCGCGCGACGCTGCCCTTCCCAGAGCGCTTCGAGCACATCCCCGTCGGGCCAGATGTCCAGCCCGCGATAGCGGTGATTGATTCCCTCGGTCCGCTTCATCGGGAGGGTTTCACCTCAAGTGATATTAGATTGGTATCATAGCCACGATGCTGAGACGCGGTCAACCCGGGACGCGACGGCGCAGGAAGCGGCTTCTCGCGGGATTGCAATGATGAATATTCTACTAACTCTACCAGAGACTTGCCGGAATTGGGGAGGGTTGCGGCGGCGAAACTTCGCTGGGAGCCTTTTCAGCCCCGGCATTTGGTCTTAAAGTGGACTTATGCACAGACTTCTGACAGCCGGCGGCGGAAGGCCCGCGCGGGGATGACCCCGGAGCTTTTCCTCGGCGTCGATGGGGGCGCCAGCCGCTCGCGGGCCCGGATTCGCGATGCCGCCGGCCGGCTGCTCGGCGAAGGGGCGGCCGGGCCGGCCAATACCCGCCTCGGCCTGGCGGAGACCCTGCGCGAGGTGGTGACGGCGGCGCGCCAGGCGGCGGTGGCGGCCGGCCTCGGCGACGATCTCGGCCGGCTCCATGCCGGCCTTGGCCTGGCCGGCGCCACGGGCCCGGAGGAGATCGGGCTGATCCTGGCCCAGCCTCTGCCCTTCGCCTCGGTGGCGGCGGACAGCGATGCCTATGCCGCCTGGCTGGGCGCGTCCGGCGGCAAGGATGGCGCGATCCTGATCGTGGGCACCGGCTCTTGCGGCCTCGCGGTGGTCGGGGGCAAGCGGATCAATGTCGGCGGCTGGGGCGATATCATTTCCGACGACGGCAGCGGCAATGCCATCGGGCGTGCCTTGCTGCGTCGCGCGCTGTGGAGCCTGGAGGGGCTGGCGCCGACGAGCCCGCTCGCCGATGCGATCCTGAACCGCTTCGGGCGCGATCCCGAGCAGATGGTCAATTGGGCGATGGGCGCCACCAAGACCGATTTCGCCCGCTTCGCCCCGCTGGTCTTCGAGCATGCGGCCAAAGGCGATCCGCTGGGGGTGGCGCTGATCGAGGAGGCCGCTGGCCATATCTCCCGCATGATCGCCCGGCTCATCGACAGCGGCGCGCCGTCGGTCGCCCTCATCGGGGGGCTTGCGGAGCCCATCGCGCCCTTTCTGCCGACGGCCTTGCGCCGGCATCTGGTGGCGCCGCTGGCCGATGCGGCCGATGGCGCGATCCTGATGGCGCGCCGCGCCCGGAACAGCGCATGACCGCCCTCGTCCAGCTCATGCGCGCGGCGGATGTCGATGAATCCAAGCCGACGCCGCTCTATCTCCAGCTCCAGCAGGCGATCCGCTCGGCCATGCAGAGCGGGGCGCTGAAGGCCGACGAGGCCCTGCCCAGCGAGCGCGATCTGGCCCGCGAGCTCGGCATCTCCCGGGTGACGGTGCGCAAGGCCATCGCCGGGCTGGTGGAGGATGGGCTGCTGGTGCAGCGCTGGGGCTCGGGCACCTTCATGGCGGCGCGCATGCATGTGGAGCAGCCGCTCTCGCGCCTCTCCAGCTTCACCGACGACATGATCACCCGCGGGCTGGTGCCCTCGGCCCGCTTCCTCCATCGCGGCCTCGGCCCCGTCTCGCCGAAGGAGGCCATGGCGCTCTCGCTCTCGCCCGGCGAGACGGTGAGCCGCATCCAGCGCCTGCGCCTGGCCGACGAGACGCCCATGGCGATCGAATATGCCGTTGTGCCGAGTCGCTTCCTGCCCGATCCGCAGGAGGTCGAGAGCTCCCTCTATGCCGTGCTGATCCGCCGCGGCTTCGGGCCGCGCCGCGCGCTGCAGCGCCTCCATGCCGTGCTGCTGAGCGAGGAGCAGGCGGCTTTGCTGAAGCTCACGCCCGGTTCCGCCGCGCTCTATATCGAGCGGCGATCCTTTCTGGCCGGCGGCGAGGCGGTGGAATTCACCTGCTCCTACTACCGCGGCGATGCCTATGACTTCGTCGTCGAGCTCAACATCGGCGGAGAAGCCTGATGCCTGAGGTGCTGATCCCCGAGCGGCTCTTCGACGGCGAGAAGCTGCTGAGCCGCCATGCGGTGGTGATCGAAGGCGGGCGGATCCAGGCCGTCCTGCCGGCCAATGCCGTCGATAGCCTGCTGCCGCGTCGGCAGATCGAGGGGCTGCTGGCCCCGGGCTTCATCGATGTCCAGGTCAATGGCGGCGGCGGGGTGCAGTTCAACGATGTGACAACCCCCGAGGGTATCGCCGCCATCGGCGCCGCCCATCGCCGCTTCGGCACCACGGGTTTCATGGTGACGCTCATCAGCGACACCCGCCCCAAGACCGCCGAGGCCGTCGCCGCCACACGCGCGGGGCTCGCCGCCGCTGTGCCGGGGCTGCTGGGCATCCATATCGAGGGGCCGTTTCTCAATGTCGAGCGCCGCGGCGTTCATGCGGCGGCCATGATCCGGCCTCTGGAGCCCAAGGATCTCGCGATCCTGACCTCCCTCGGCGCCGGGCGAACGCTCGTGACCCTGGCGCCGGAGAAGGTCGCGCCCGAGGACATCCGCCGTCTCGTGCAAGCCGGGGTCATTATCGCCGCCGGCCATACGGCATCGGACTACGAGACCGTCCGCCAGGCCCTCGCACTGGGGCTCACGGGCTTCACCCATCTCTACAACGCCATGCCACCGCTGGCCGGCCGCGATCCCGGGCCGGTGGGTGCGGCGCTGGAGGACCGGGCGAGCTGGTGCGGGCTGATTGTCGATCTCCACCATGTCTCCGCCGCCAGCCTCAAGATCGCCATCGCCGCCAAGGGGACCGAGCGGATGATGCTGGTGACCGATGCCATGGCGACGGTGGGGAGCGATCTCACAGAATTCATTTTCCAGGGCCAGCTCATCCGGCGCGAGGGCGGGCGGCTGACGACCGCGGAGGGAAGGGTGGGCGGCACGCTCGCCGGCTCCGATCTCGACATGGCGACGGCGGTGCGCAACACGGTGGCGCATCTCGGTTTGCCGTTGGAGCAGGCGCTTGCCATGGCCAGCCGCGTCCCCGCCGCCTTCCTCCGCCTCGACGGCGAGCTCGGCCGTATCGCACCAGGCTATCGCGCCAGCCTGGTGCAGCTCGACGCCGCGCTGCAGGTGCAGGCGACCTGGATCGACGGGAAGGCGAGCTAGCTCCCTCCTCCCGTCATTCCCGCAAAAGCGCTAGGGCATATACATCTCTCGTCGAGCGCCGCTGCTACTTTCTTCCCCCTCCCCCGCAAGGGGGGAGGGGATACAAAGGGCACCCAGCTGGAGTTGGGTACATGCGCTAGCGCAAAAGCGGGAATGACGGGTTGAGAGGAAGTTCGTTCGTCAGCAGACGTTAGAACCGGATCGTTTCCTGCTTCGCGGCGCAACCCGTGCAGCGCACGACCATCACCGTGAAGCTGCGCGGCCCCGTCCAAGCCAGCGTATCCGGCTGGATCTGCCAATTCTCATTCGATGCATCGTCGGGGAAAGCAACCGACTGGCCGCTTGGGGCCTTGACGACATGAACCCAGGAAGCCCCTTCGTTGCGGCTGACGAGCGCGGCATGCTGCTCGTCCGGGCTCCAGCTCACCCAGTGGTCCGGCCCATATTTGCCGGCGACGGCCTCCTTCAGCTGGCCGGCCTTGCGATCGAAAACGAAGGCCTTCCAGCACAGCGCGTCCGGGCCCGTGCTCTCGCAGGCCTGCAGGATGCGGTAGCGGCCGGAAGGCGAAGGCGGAAACAGCACCACTTGGCCTGCGGGAACCGCGGTATTCCCGTTGGCATCTTGCCGGTAGGAAACCACGAGCGGGTCGGCGACCGTCCGCCCATCCTGCTGCAGCTTGCCAGCGCTTGTCAGTGTAAAGCCGCAGCCAGGCGCCTCCGGCGTGACCACGACCAACCCCTTCGCGCAATCGCCGGTATCGGCCGTGGGAGGCGCCGCCGCTTGATCTTGCGCTTTGGAAGAGGGCGAGCAGGCGCTCAATATCCCGACCACGGCGACGGGGAGCAGCCGCCTGATGTATCGTTGAAAGACGCGCATCCAAACCTCCTGAACCTGTGATCGCCGAGATCGTGATCTTCCTTAATGGTGCGTAGCAAAAAGAGTTGCTTGCGCTCGCAAAGGTTGTCACGAGTTCGGCTCGCTAAAGGTGCGGGAGATCTGGATCGACGAAGGCGGGATGATTCAACCTCCTCTTCCGTCACCCCGGCGAAAGCCGGGGTCCAGGGGCGTGCGGCAAACTGCTGGCGTGTGGCCCCTGGATTCCTCCCCGGACTTGATCCGGGGATCACGCTGGAATGACGGCAGTGGGGTGGAGGCTCCCTCTCTCTTTCGCCGGAATGACGGCAGTGGGGTGGAGAGGCCTTTCTCTATTTTCGCCGGAATGACGGAGGGAGAAGAGCCGCCGGTCTCACAGCGCCACGATCTTCCCGCTGCGCACCGATTCATCCGCCGCGATCACGATCCGCAGGCTCTTCACCGCATCATCCATGTGATCGCCCAGGTCGAGATCCTCCGCGATCGCACGCAGCAGAAACCTCTGCTCCCGCTCGCAGAGGTCGTCATGGCTGGGCTCGTCGGCGGTATCGATACGCTCATCCGCCTTGGCCAGGCTGCCGTCGGGCTTGAGGGCGGCGTGATGCAGCAGGATCTGGTTGGTCTTGGTATGGGCGTTGATATCGGCGGAGCGCGCGCCCGCGGCCGTCTCGGCCATGACGATGGAGACGCTGCCCTTGGGGCCGATCACATCCTTCACGAAAAAAGCCGTCTCGCTCATCATCGGCCCCCAGCCGGCCTCGTACCAGCCGACCGACCCGTCCTCGAAGAAGATCTGGAGCTGGCCGTAATTGTACATGCCCGGCTGCATGTCCTCGGTCAGCCGCGTCCCCATGCCATGGACGCGCAAGGGCCGGGCCCGGGTGATCTGGCACATGACATCGACATAGTGGACGCCGCAATCGACGAGGGGCGAGAAGCTGGTGAGCAGGCGCTTATGGGTCTCCCATTCGGCGCCGCTGCTCTGCTGGTTCAAATTCATGCGGAAGACCAGGGGGCTGCCCAGCTCGCGCGCCAGCTCGATGAAGCGGATCCAGGAGGGGTGGTGGCGCAGGATATAGCCGATGACCAGCTTGCGGCCGGTGCGCCGGGCGGTGGCGACCACCCGCTCGGCATTGGCGACCGAATCGGCGACCGGCTTCTCGAGGAAGACGTGCGATCCTGCTTCCATTGCCTTTACGGCGAAATCCGCATGGGTGTCCGGCAAGGTGTTGATGGAGACGACATCGGGCTCGAGGGCGGCGAGCGCCGTCGCGTAATCGGGAAAGCGGGCGGCGCCATCGAGGGCCGCCGGCAACTCCCGGCTGGCGATGCTGCGCTGGCAGAGGCCGACCAGCTCGAAGCCGGGGATGCGCGCATAGGCCAGGGCATGGGAGAGGCCCATGCCGCCGAGACCGACCACCAAAACCCGCTGTTTTTTCATTCCTTCCCTCCTGCGCCGATGCCGGCCGCCGCCACCATAGCTTGCCGCCGCTTTTGCGATAACCGCCGCTTTGACGACAAGCCCCGCCGCGTTCAGGCCTATTGACATTCAAGGCACCTGCTATCCCAATCCGGACCTCGATTTCCCGCCGGATTCCCGCCCTTGGCCCAACGCTATTCCGCCTTCGCCCTCGCCCGCCACGCCCTCGATCCCGATCTGCCCTGGCCCCGCGCCTGGCGTTCGCCGGCGCCGAAGGCCAGCTATGACGCGGTGATCATCGGAGGCGGCGGCCATGGGCTGGCGGCCGCCTATTACCTGGCATCCAATCACGGCATGACCAATATCGCCGTGATCGAGCGCGGCTATGTCGGCTCCGGCAATATCGGGCGCAACACCACCATCGTGCGCTCGAACTACATGATCGACGGCAATACCCAGTTCTTCGAATTCTCCCTGAAGCTCTGGGAGGGCCTCTCCCACGCCCTCAACTTCAACGTCATGCTCTCCCAGCGCGGCCAATGCGTGCTGGCTCACGGCCCCTCGCAGCTCGATGTCCTGGCGCGCAAGGGCAATATCATGCGCCTCAACGGCATCGATGCCGAGCTCCTCGACCGCGGCGAGGTGATGAAGCTTCTGCCCTATCTCGACTATTCGCCCGATGCGCGCTTCCCCATCTGGGGCGGGCTGCTGCAGGGCCGGGCCGGCACGGCCCGCCATGACGCGGTGGCCTGGGGCTATGCCCGGGCGGCGGATTCCCTCGGCGTCGACATCATCGAGAATTGCGAGGCCACCGGCTTCGTCATCCAGGACGGGCGCTGCACCGGAATCGAGACGACCCGGGGCCGCATCCTGGCCGAGCGCACGGCCATCGCCGTGGCCGGCCACAGCTCCCATGTCGCGGCCATGGCGGGGCTCAAGCTGCCCGTCGAAAGCCATATCCTCCAGGCCTTCGTCTCCGAGCCCATCAAGCCGCTGGTCCATCACGTCGTCTCCTTCGGGGCCGAGCTCTTCTATCTCTCGCAATCGGACAAGGGCGGGCTCGTCTTCGGCGGCCATATCGACGGCTTCAACACCTATACCCAGCGCGGCCAGTTCCCGAAGGTGCAGACCGTCGCCGAATGCGCCGTCGCCGTCATGCCCTGCGTCTCGCGGCTCCGGCTGCTGCGCCATTGGGGCGGGATCATGGACATGACCCCGGACGGCAGCCCCTTCATCGGCCGCACGCCGATCCGCAATCTCTATATCAACGGCGGCTGGTGCTATCAGGGCTTCAAGGCCGTGCCCGCCGGGGGCTGGACCCTCGCCCACACCATGGCCAAGGACGAGGAGCATGAGCTGAACCGCTGCTATTCCCTGGATCGCTTCGAGAAGGGCGGCGAGCTCGACGACCACGGCAGCGGCAACTGGACCTGGAAGCAATAGCGATGCTCAGGATCACCTGCCCCTGCTGCGGCGAGCGCGACTACACCGAATTCCGCTATGGCGGCGATGCCGGCAAGACGCGGCCCGCCCATGGCACCGGCGATCTGAAGACCTGGCACGACCATGTCTTCCTGTTCGACAACCCCAAGGGTCCGCATCGCGAATATTGGCAGCATGTGCTGGGCTGCCGGCAGTGGCTGGTGCTGGAGCGCAATACCGCGACCAATGAGGTGGGCGCTTCCCGCCCGGCCCGCGAGAAGGCTTCGGGACGATGACCCGCGCCCTCACCCGGCGCCTGCCCCAGGGCGGGCGCATCGACCGCAAGCGGCCCATCGCCTTCACCCTCGATGGCCAGCGCCTCGAGGGCTTCGCCGGCGACACTTTGGCCTCGGCCCTGATGGCGGCCGGCGTCACCTTGGTCGGGCGCAGCTTCAAGCTGCATCGCCCGCGGGGCCTGCTCTCCGCCGGGGTGGAGGAGCCCAACGCCCTCTTCACCTTGGGCGAAGGCGACCGGCGGGAGCCGAACATTCCCGCCACCATGACCGACCTCATGCATGGGCTGGTGGCGCGGCGCCAGAACGCCTGGCCCTCGGTCGAGCTCGATCTGATGGCGGTCAATTCCCTGGCCGCCCCGCTGCTGACCGCGGGGTTCTACTACAAGACCTTCATGGGTCCCCGCCGAGGCTCCTGGATGTTCTACGAGCCCTTCATCCGCCGGGCGGCTGGCCTGGGGGCGGGCACCTATGAGAGCGATCCCGACCGCTATGAGACGCGCCACGAATTCGCCGATGTGCTGGTCGTGGGCAGCGGCCCGGCGGGCTTGTCTGCCGCTTTGGCCGCGGGGCGCAGCGGCGCCCGCGTGGTGCTGGTCGAGCAGGATTCGCTGGCCGGCGGCAGCCTGCTGTCGGAGCCTCTCGCCGGACCCTTCGAGGCCTGGCGCGCCGGGCGCCTGGGAGAGCTGGACGCACTCCACAATGTCTCGATCCGGCTGCGGACCACCGCGCTCGGCCTCTATGACGGCAATACGGTGGCGCTGGTGGAGCGGCGGGGCCATCTCCGGCCCGATCCCGCCAAGGGCGAAGCGCGCCAAATCGTCGTCACGCTCCGCGCCCGCGCCATCGTGCTGGCGACGGGTGCTGCCGAGCGGCCTCTCATCTTCACCAACAACGACCGGCCCGGCGTCATGCTGGCCTCGGCGGTGCGCAGCTATCTCCATCGCTTCGCCGTCGCGCCCACCGGCCGCGTGGTGCTCGCCACCAACAACGACTCCGCCTATCGCACGGCCGTCGATCTGGCGGCGGCGGGCATTCCCGTGACCCTCGCCGATCTGCGGGCGGCGCCCACATCGGCGCTGCCAGGCCGAGGCGAAGCAGCATGGCATCGAGCTTCTGACCGGCACCGCCGTGGTCGACGTGGCCGGCGGCAAGGCCGTCACCCATGCGACGCTCGCCTCCGTGACCGGCGGCGCGACGCAAAGCCGCGACTGCAGCCTGCTCGGCATGTCCGGCGGCTGGTCGCCCGTACTGCATCTTACCTCCCACACCGGCATCAAGCCGCGCTATGACGAGGCCATCGCGGCCTTCCTCCCCGGCGGCTACGCCCCCGGCCATTTCGGCGCCGGGGCGCTGCAGGGCCGCTTCGACATCGCGGGCGCGATCAGGCAAGGCTTCGAGGCCGGTGCCGCCGCGGCCGCCCATGCCGGCCATGGCAAGAGCGTCGGCGGCGTGATGCTGCCGGAGGGTGTCGATCAAACGCCCTCCGCCGATGCACATGGCATCGAGCCGGTCTGGCAGGTCCCGAACCTGCCCAAGGGCAAGGCTTTCGTCGATTTGCAGAACGATGTGACGGTGAAGGATCTGGCCCTGGCCCATCAGGAGGGCTACCAGTCCGTCGAGCATCTGAAGCGCTACACGACGCTGGGCATGGGCACCGACCAGGGCAAGACCAGCAACATCAACGCCCTTGCCATCATGGCGGGGCTGCGCGGGGTTGGCATTCCCGAGGCCGGCACCACCACCTTCCGGCCGCCCTATTCGGGCGTCGCCATCGGCGCGCTCGCCGGGCGCAGCACCGGCCATCATTTCCGCCCGCAGCGCCTCTCGCCGATGCATGACTGGCATCTCGCCAATGGCGGCGAGATGATCGAGGCCGGGCCCTGGATGCGTTCCTGGTGGTATCGCTGGGCCGGCAATTCCGTGGGCAAGGCCTATATCGAGGAGATGCGGCTGGTGCGCCAGGGCGTCGGCATCGCCGATGTCTCGAGCCTGGGCAAGATCGACGTCCAGGGCCCCGACGCCGCCGAATTCCTGAACCGCATCTATGTCAACGGATTCGCCAAGCTCCCCGTGGGCAAGGCGCGCTATGGCGTGATGCTGAACGACGACGGCCTCGTGCTCGACGACGGGACGACGACGCGCTTCTCCGAGACCCGCTATTTCATGACCACCACGACAGCGCAAGCCGGCGAGGTGATGTCCTGGGTCGAGTTCCTGCTCCAGGCCGCCTGGCCCGATCTCAAGGTCCAGGTCGCCTCGCTCAGCGATGAATGGGCCGGGATGGCGGTCTCGGGCCCGAAGGCGCGCGCCGCTTTGGAGCTGGCTCTGCCGGGCCGCGACCTCTCCGACGCCGCACTCCCCTATATGGGTGCGATGGAGACCGAGCTCGACGGCGTGCCGGTGCGCCTCATCCGCCTCAGCTTCTCCGGCGAGCTCGCCTATGAGGTCTATACGTCAGCCGATTACGGCACCGCGCTCTGGGAGCATATCCTCGTGGCGGCGGCACCTCTGGACATCAAGCCTTACGGGCTGGAGGCGCTCGCCGCGCTGCGTATCGAGAAGGGCCATGTGGCCGGGCTCGAGCTCGATCATCGCACCAGCCTGGACGATCTCGGCCTCGGCAAGATGGCGGGCAAGGAAAAGGCCTTCGTCGGCCGCGAGCTGCGCCAGCGCCCCAATCTCCAGGCGCCGGATCGCTGGAGCCTCGTCGGCATCGAATGCCTGGAGCCCGAGAAGCGGCTGCGCGGCGGCTCGATCCTTTTCGCGGCGAACGACAAGATCGAAGGCCATGGCCGCGGCTACATCACCTCGGTCACCTTCTCCATCGAGCTGAACAAATACATCGCCCTCGGCCTCTATCAGGGCGGGCTTGCCCATAAGGGCGAGGAGATCCTCTGCGCTTATCCGCTGAAGGGCGAGCAGACGCGGGCGCGCATCGTCTCGCCGCATTTCATCGATGCCGAGGGGAAGCGCCTGCATGCTTGAGCGGCAATCCGCCATCGCCTACGCCCTGGCCAAGGGCGGCCGGGACGGGGCCGACGGCCAGCGCCGTCTGAAGCTGGGCGAGCAGCGCGGCTGGTCGCTGATTCAGCTCGCGGCCTTCGCGTCGACGCTGGAGCAGCTGGAGCAGGCGGCGGTTCCCCTGCTGGGCGGCGCTTTGCCGGCAAGCCTGGGCAAAATTGTCGGCGCGGGCGCGCGCCAGCTGCTGAAGACCGGGCCGGAGCAGTTCTGGATCCTGGGCCCGGCGGCGGACGATATCGCGGCCCGGCTCCAGGGCGCGATCGATCCGTCCATCGGCGTGGTGACGCCGCTCTCCCACAGCCGCACGCGGATCATCCTCGAGGGTCCGACGGCGAGCGATCTCCTGATGCAGGGCATCCCGCTGGATCTGCATTTGGATGTCTTCCGCGAGGGCCAGTTCGCCCTCACCGGCCTGCATCACACGCCCGTGCTCCTCCTGCACAGCGCCCAGAACCGCTACGAGATCTTCGCCATGCGCACCTTCGCCCTCTCGGTCTGGGAATGGCTGACTGACGCGGCCCTGCCCTGGGGCTACGAGGTTGTCGCCTAGGCGCTGACTTGCCGGGCCCCGCCCGTCGCTCGCCCATTCCGTCCAGACGCTGAAACCGCCATGGCCCTTGACGTCGCCGCGGGTCCGTATTATTTAGCTTGTTAGTTATATAGCCATATAGCTAACTACAAGGACACGAGGCGCCATGCCGTCCGACCACCTGAATGCCACCTTCGCGGCGCTGGCCGATCCTACGCGGCGCGCAATCCTTGCGCGGCTGGCTCTGGGAGAGGCGACGGTTACGGAGCTCGCCAAGCCCTTCGACATGAGCGGGCCCGGCCTCTCCAAACATCTGAAGGTGCTGGAGCGGGCCGGGTTGATCGCGCGCGGGCGCGAGGCGCAGTGGCGGCCTTGCCGGCTCGTGGCGGGCCCGCTCAAGGATGCCTCCGACTGGCTCGAGCAATATCGCCGGTTCTGGGAGGAGAGCTTCGATCGCCTGGACGACTATCTGCGCGAATTGCAGGGGCCGGCCGCAGGGACAGCCAAAACACGGAAGCCAGGTTTGCGCAGAAAGGAGAAGCGGAATGCCGGCAGGAAATAAGCCCGTGACGCAAGCCGACGATCGCGTGCTCGCCCTCACGCGTGTCTTCGATGCCCCGCAGGCGCTCGTCTTCAAGGTCTGGAGCGCGCCCGAGCATCTTGCGCGCTGGTGGGGACCGCGGGGCTTCACCGTGATCTCCTTCGAGGCGGATGTCCGGCCGGGTGGGGCCTTTCGCTTCGGCATTCGTTCTCCCGAAGGAACCGAGCACTGGGCTCACGGAATCTATCGCGAGGTCGAGAGGCCGGCGCGGCTCGTCTTCACGACGGCCTGGGAGGATTCGGACGGCAAGGCCAAGCATGAGACGCTGGTTACGCTGAGCTTCGCCGAGGAGAAGGGCAAGACGAGGCTTAGCTTCCGCCAGGCGCTCTTCGAGTCGGTCAATGCGCGCGATCTGCATGAGGGCGGCTGGAGCAGCACGCTGGATCTCCTTGCCGACTATCTCGCGGCGATGCAGGGCGCATCGTCGGCCCTCTCGGCGCGGTAATCCTGGGATGCTCTGCTGCGGCTTCGCCCTGTTGATCCTCGCTGGCGCCGCCGGCTGGTGGCGGCGGGTGAGGGGGCAGCGAGCGCCGACTGCCGCGGTCGCCTGCGGGCGGGAATGCCATCGCGGTTCGTCATCGAGGCCGATCCTGCGCCGCTTGCCGGCCGTCGCCGCGCTTGCAGCATCGCTCGCTGTCGCCGCGCTCGCGGCGCATCACCTGGGCCACGATCTCGACCGCGCGAGGGACAACCAGCGCACGCTTCTGGCCGGGCTCATGGCGCAGCCGATTTGCACGGGCGCCGCCCAGTACTTCGAGGTCGCCCGCCGGGAAGAGCCGGCGACCCCGTCCGTTCCCTGATCCATTCAAAGGAAGGAGGAAGACATGACCGATCTCGCCGAAACCACGACTGCCCTCCACCCCGTCCTCCCGCGCGAAGCCTGGCTGGAGGCCCGCAAGGCGCTCCTGGTCAGGGAAAAGGAGATGACGCGGCTTCGCGACCGATTGGCTGCCGAGCGCCGCGCTTTGCCCTGGGTGAAGATCGAGAAGGACTATGTCTTCGACACGCCGACCGGCAAGGTCACCCTGGCCCAGCTGTTCGACGGCCGCTCCCAGCTCTTCATCAAGCATTTCATGATGGGCCCCGGCCAGATCGGGCAATGCGTCGGCTGTTCCTTCGAGGTCGATCATGTCGAGGGCGCCCTGGTGCATCTGGAGAACCACGACGTGACCTATGTCGCCGTGGCGCGGGCGCCCATCGAGGAGATCGAGGCCGTCCGCCAACGGATGGGCTGGAACTTCACCTGGGTCTCGTCCTATGGGTCCGACTTCAACTACGACTTCAATGTCTCCTTCACCCCCGAGCAGATCGCCGCGGGCCGCGCCTATTACAACTATCGCTATGTGGATCCAGGGTTGGAGGATCTCTCCGGCGACAGCGTCTTCTTCAGGGACACCGACGGGCAGATCTTCCACACCTATTCGGCCTTCGGCCGCGGCGCCGAGGAGCTTTGCGGCGCCTATAACTATCTCGATCTAACGCCGAAGGGGCGCAACGAGAACGGGCCCTATCGCTCGCTGGGCGATTGGGTGCGGCCGAAGAACCGCTATGGCCAGGGCGGCATGGTGGAACCCAACGGGCGGTACCATGCACCAAGCTGTGGCTGCGCCGTGCATAAGTAGGGGAGCCGCAAGCGATTTTTCCCCTCTCCCGTGCTTTGAAACGGGAGAGGGGCTTCTCCCCTACATCCGCATCCTCGCCCCTTCCGGATCGAACAGCGGCTCGGTGATGATGGTCGCCTTGCGGCGGTCGCCGATGATCTCGATCTCGAAGGCGCCCTTGCCGGTCTCGCCGGCGAATTCCTTCGGCACATAGCCCTGGGCCAACGATTTATCGACAAAGTGGGCGAAGCCGCCGGAGGTGACCCAGCCGATGACCTTGCCGTCATGCCAGATCGGCTCGTCGCCCAGCACATCGGCATCGGTGGCGTCGACGATCATGCTGACGCGGCGCAGCGTGCCGCCCTCGGCCTTCTCCTTCGCCGCCGCCTCGCGGCCGATGAAGTCGTTCTTGGCCATGTCGATGAAGCGGTCGAGCCCGGCCTCGAAGACGCCGTAGATCGGCCGGAGCTCGCGATACCAGGTGGGGAAGTTCTTCTCCAGCCGCATGGAGAGCAGTGCTCGCATGCCGAAGTTGACGATGCCGAGGTCGCGGCCCTGGGCCATGATCTCCTGATAGAGCCGGCGCTGATATTCCGGCGCCACCCAGATCTCATAGCCGAGGTCGCCGGTATAGGTGACCCGGTTGATCACCGCCGGGACATTGGCGATGTCCATGGAGCGGTGGTCCAGGAATTTGAAGGCGGTCTTGGAGACATCTTCGTCGGTCAGGCGCTGCAGCACGTCGCGCGCCTTCGGTCCCGCCAGCGAGAGGCCGACCAGCCCCATGTCGTAGCGCTTGACCTTGACCGAGCCGTCCGCCGGCAGATGGGCCTCGAACCAGCGCATATGATATTTCTGCGCCTGCGAGGAGCCCCACATCATAAATCGCTCGTCGCCGGCCTTGGCGATGGTGAAATCGCCGATCAGCTTGCCCGCGGGATTGAGCATCGGCGTCAGCACGAGCCGGCCCTTGCGCGGCATGCGGTTGGTCATGAGGCGCGAGAGAAAGGCCTCGGCCCCCGGGCCGCTGAATTCGTATTTGGCGAAATTGGCGATCTCGGTGACGCCGACGCCGTTGCGCACGCCCAGGCATTCCGCCTTCACATGGCCGAAATCGTTGGAGCGGTGGAAGGAGACGATGTCCTTGGGCTCGACGCCCTTGGGCGCGAACCAGAGCGGCGTCTCCAGCCCCCAGCTGTCGCCCATGACTGCGCCCTGGGAAATCATCAGGTCGTAGAGCGAGGTGGTCTGCTGCGGGCGGGCGGCCGGCAGCTCCTCATTGGGGAAGCGGATGGAGAAGCGGCGGGAATAATTCTCCCGCACCTTCTCATTGGTATAGCTGCGGGTCGCCCATTCGCCGAAGCGGGCGATGTCCATGGCCCAGACGTCGAAGCCCGGATCGCCATTGACCATCCATTGCGACAGCGCGAGGCCGACGCCGCCGCCCTGGCTGAAGCCCGCCATGACGGCGCAGGCGCACCAGAAATTCTTCAGCCCCTGGACCGGCCCCACCAGCGGATTGCCGTCGGGGGAGAAGGTGAAGGGGCCGTTGATGATGCGCTTGATGCCGGCCTTGGCCATGGCGGGGAAATGCTTGTGGCCCAGCTCCAGCGACGGCGCGATGCGGTCGAGATCGGGGGCCAGCAGCTCGGTGCCGAAGCTCCAGGGCGTCTCGCGCGGCTGCCAGGGCACGCAGGCCTTCTCATAGGTGCCGAGCACCATGCCGCTGCGCTCCTGGCGCATGTAGATCTCGGCCTTGAAGTCGATGGCATGGGGCAGCTCGTGGCCGCGCTCCTTGTTGAAGGCCACCACCTCCGGCATCTCGTCGGTGACGAGATACATATGCTCCATGGCGAGGACCGGCAGCTCGAGCCCGACCATGCGGCCGATCTCGCGCGCCCAGAGCCCGCCGCAATTCACGACATGCTCGGCCTGCAGGCTGCCCTTGTCGGTGATGACGTCCCAGCTGCCGTCGGGCCGCGGCTTCAGTTCCGTGACGCGGGTCTGGAGATAGATCTCCGCGCCGTTGATGCGCGCCGATTTGGCATAGGCATGGGTGGTGCCGGCGGGATCGAGATTGCCGTCGGCGGCATCCAGCATGGCGCCGACGAAATGCTTCTCCTCCATCAAGGGGAAAAGCTCCTTCGCCTCCTTGGCGCTCAGCAGCTCCGTCTCCAGGCCGAGATAGCGGGCCCTGGCATGGGCCATCTTCAGCCATTCCATGCGCTCATGGGTGTCGGCCAGCATCAGCCCGCCGGAGCGGTGCAGGCCGCAGGACTGGCCGGAGATCTTCTCCAGCTCGTCATAGAGGCCGATGGTATAGCCCTGGAGCTTGGCGACATTCGGATCGCCGTTCAGGGTGTGGAAGCCGCCGGCGGCATGCCAGGTCGAGCCGGAGGTGAGCTGGTCGCGCTCGAGCAGCACCACATCGCGCCACCCCGCCTTGGTGAGGTGATAGAGCACGCTGCAACCCACCACGCCGCCGCCGATGACGGCCACCTGAACATGCGATTTCATTGCCGATTGCTTTCCTGAAGAGGGCGTTCCCCGGACCCCGCGACTGAGAGGCCGGGGCTCGGCGCGGGAGAATGCGGAGCCCCTCGCGGGCGGTCAAGCCGGAACCCGTCCTCCGCTATCCCGTTGGCGTCTCATGGCTCTCTGCACTGGGCTCTCTGGCAATGCACCGCCCCGCTGGTTATCTAAACGCCATGGCAAAGGTACAGGATTGGCTGAAGGCGACGCCGGGCGGGCTGGTCTGCGAGCCCGGCGGCTTCACCATCGATCCGACCGCGCCGGTCGACCGCGCGGTGGTGACCCATGGCCATGGCGATCATGCCCGGCCGGGCAGCACCCATGTGCTCGCCACCCCGGGCACCCTCGAGATCATGCGCACCCGCTTCGGCCCGGAGGCCGGGGCCAGCCTGCAGCCCCTGGACTATGGCGACTGGCTCGAGCTCGGCGGGGTCAAGCTCGCCTTCGCCCCGGCCGGCCATGTCCTGGGCTCGGCCCAGGTGGTGATGGAATATGGCGGCCAGCGGGTCGTCGTCTCCGGCGATTACAAGCGCCGGCCGATCCGACCTGCACGCCCTTCGAGCCGGTGGGCTGCGATCTCTTCATCACCGAGGCGACCTTCGGCCTGCCGGTCTTCCGCCATCCCGATGATGCCGGCGAGATCGCCAAGCTCCTGGAATCCCTCCGCCTCTTTCCCGAGCGCACCCATCTCGTCGGCGCCTATGCCCTGGGCAAGGCGCAGCGCGTGATGGCCCTGCTGCGCCGGGCGGGCTGGGAGCGGCCGATCTGGCTCCATGGCGCGCTCTTTCCCTTGACCGATCTCTACCGCCGCCTGGGCCAGGATTTCGGCGAGCTGAAGCCCGCGACGGGCGCTTCCAAGGCCGAGCTCAAGGGCGAGATCGTGCTCGCCCCGCCGGGGGCGCTGCGCGAGGCCTGGTCGCGGCGCATGGCCGAGCCCATGCGCGCCATCGCCTCGGGCTGGATGGGCGTGCGGGCCCGCGCCCGCCAGGCCGGGGCCGAGCTGCCGCTGGTCATCTCCGACCATGCCGATTGGGACGAGCTGACGGCGACCATCCGCGAGGTGGGCGCCGGCGAGATCTGGGTCACCCATGGCCGGGAGGAGGCGCTGGTGCATTACGCCCAGGGCCTCGGCATCAAGGCCCGGGCGCTCGCCATGCTCGGCTATGACGACGAGGAGTGAGCGGGGGAATGAAACGCTTCGCCCGCCTCCTCGATCAGCTCTCCTACCAGTCCCAGCGCAATGCCAAGCTGCGGCTGGTGGCGGATTATTTCGCCACCGCGCCGGATCCCGACCGCGGCTATGCGCTCGCCGCGCTGACCGGCGATCTCGTCTTCCGCCATGCCAAGGCCGGGCTCTTCCGCGAGCTGGCGGCGGCGCGCACCGATCCCGATGCTCTTCGGGCTCTCCTACGATTATGTGGGCGATCTCGCCGAGACGGTCGCGCTGATCTGGCCGCAGCGGCCCAATGATTCCCCGCCGCCCGATCTCGCCACCATCGTGGAGACGCTGGAGGTCTCGCCCAAGGCCAAGCTGCCGGAGATCGTCGCCGACTGGCTCGACCGGCTCGATGCCACCGGGCGCTGGGCGCTGATCAAATTCATCACCGGCGGCTTGCGCATCGGCCTCTCGGCGCGCCTCGCCAAGACCGCCGTGGCGAGCCTGGGCAAGCTCGATCCCGACGAGGTGGAGGAGGTCTGGCATGCCCTGGAGATCCCCTATCGCGGCCTCTTCGAATGGCTCGAGGGCAAGGGCCCCAAGCCGGAGGCGCGCGGCCGCGCCACCTTCCGCCCGCCCATGCTGGCCCAGCCGCTGGAGGAGGAGGAGCTCGCCAAGCTGAACCCCGCCGATTTCATGGCGGAATGGAAATGGGACGGCGCCCGGGTGCAGATCGTGGGCGAGGGGGCGCTGGTGCGGCTCTATTCGCGCTCGGGCGACGAGATGACGGCGACATTTCCCGAGGTGGTGGATCATGCCGCCAGCGATGTCACTCTGGACGGCGAGCTGCTGGTGATGCGCGACGGCGTCGTCGCCGGCTTCGCCGATCTGCAGAAGCGCCTCAACCGCAAGAGCCTGGGCGCCGAAGCTCCTGCAGGACTATCCCGTGAGCGTGCGCCTCTACGACATCCTGTTCGAGGGCGACGAGGATCTGCGCCCGCTGCCCTTCGCCGAGCGCCGCGCAACGTCTGGAATCCTGGTACGCCGCCAAGCCGCGGCCGGGATTCGATCTATCGCCTTTGGTCCCCTTCGAGGATTGGGAGGAGCTGGCCGAGCAGCGCGCCGCGATTTCCACCCTCGGCATCGAAGGGCTGATGCTGAAGCGCGCCGACAGCCCCTATCTCGCCGGCCGGCCCGTGGGCCAATGGTACAAATGGAAGATCAATCCGAAGCTGGTGGATGCCGTGATGATGTATGCCCAGCGCGGCCACGGCAAACGCTCGTCCTTCTATTCCGACTACACCTTCGGCCTCTGGCATGGCGAGGAGCTGGTGCCCGTCGGCAAGGCCTATTTCGGCTTCACCGATGCCGAGCTGCTGGAGCTCGACCGCTGGGTGCGCAACCACACCGTCAACCGCTTCGGCCCGGTGCGCGAGGTCGAGCGCGGCCTGGTGCTGGAGGTCGCCTTCGAAGGCCTGCAGCGCTCCACCCGCCATAAATCCGGCCTCGCCATGCGCTTCCCCCGCATCAACCGCATCCGCTGGGACAAGCCCTTCCTGGAAGCCGACAAGCTCTCGACCTTGGAGAAGCTGCTGCCGGCGGAGGGGTAGCGGCTTCCGAGCGGCGATCCCTCTCCTCGTCATTCCCGCTCTCTGCGCGTTGTCATTCCATGACTGCTGATCGCCATGCCCGCTCTCTTCCCCCGCCCCTGGATGTCAGGCGAATCGCGTGCGCCATCATGTCCTCGAGCAACGGCTGCAGCGCAAAGATTCGGTCCACCCCCATCCGGCCCGGCCGATCAAAGCGCGGGCCTATCGGCCCGCAGGGGGCGGGGGCCGAAGAGGGTGCGAGGGTGAACAGCCGGCGGTTGCGGCAGGGCGCACCCCTGCTACGCAGGGTGGCGGCGCAGCGCAACCGAGCCTAGACTGTACCCAGGAATGCGGGGGAGCATTCCCGGGCAGGCGGGGTGCCAGGGGCCGTTCGGCGTGCGATCGCCGGGGGCCGGGGGACAAGATGTCGAGGGGGATTTCCAGGGTTTCGGGTTCCATCGGAAAGCGGTTGGGCGGCGCGGGATCGCTCGCCCTCCTCCTCGGGATCCTGTTGCTTCTGGCGGCCCAGCCGGCCAGGGCGCAATGCGTCGGGACGATCTGCACGGTCGCCACCGCGTCCGACCTGGTGAGCGCCCTCACCACCATCGACGCCACCCCCGGCACCTACACCATCAACATCACGGCAGACATCACGCTCGATGCCGGCACCACTTTGCCGGCGATCACCGGCAGCGCCAACAACGTGACCATCAATGGCGGCCCCGGCATCGTCCTCGACGGCGGGAGCGTGCAGCGCGGCTTCTTCGTCTATCAGGGCACCGTCGCCATCAACGATTTGACCATCCAGCACACCGCCGCCACCGGCGGTGCCGGCGGCACCGGCGGTGGCGGCGGGGGCGGCGGGCTGGGCGGGGCCCTGTTCGTGGCCAGCGGCGCCAGTGTCACGGTGAGCAACGTCAGCCTTGTGAGCAATGCGGCCGCGGGCGGCCAAGGCGGCGTCAGCGACCGCTACGTCGGCGGCGGCGGCGGCATGGGCGGCGCCGGGGGTACCTTCGGTGGCGGCGGCGGCGGCGGCGGCGGCTTGGGTCTCGGTGCCACCGGCGGCACCGGCACCGCCGGCGGCGGCGGCATCGCCAATGGGCTGGCAAGTGGCGGCAGCAGCCCGGAGGAGCGGCGGCGCCAATGGCGGCGGCGGTGGCGGCGGGCGGCAATACCGGCGGCGGCGGCGGCGGGGTTGGGGGCCAGAACGCCAACGGCCCCTCCGCCAGGAATGGCGGCGCGGGCGGCTTCGGCGGCGGCGGCGGCGGCGGCACCCCTAACGGCGGGCCCGGCAATGGCGGCGCGGGCGGTTTCGGCGGCGGCGGCGGCAGCGTCAGGGTGGACACCAATACCGCGGGGGCAGGCGGTTTCGGCGGCGGCGGCGGCGGCGCCGGCGCGGGTGGCGGCGGCAGCGCCGGCCTCGGCGGCTTCGGTGCCGGTGCCGGTGGGCTAGGCGCTTCCTCGCCCGGTGGTGGCGGTGGCGGCGGGCTCGGCGCGGGTGGCGCTCTCTTCGTGCAGCAAGGCGGCACCCTCACGATCGCCGGCGCGTTCAATGCCAACGGCAACAGCGTCACCGCCGGGAGCGGCGGCGGCCCGGGCACGGAGGGCGGCGGCACCGGCACCGCCGGCTCCGCCCTCGGCAGCGGCATGTTCCTGCAGGGCAGCGGCACCGTTACCTTCAATCCCGGCAGCTGGCCAGACCCAGACGCTGTCCAATGCCATCGCCGACCAGACGGGCAGCGGCGGCACCGGCGGCAATGCCGGCAGCTGGGCGCTGAGCAAGACCGGCGCCGGCACGCTGGTGCTCGGGGGCACCAACACCTACACCGGCGGAACGAATGTCACCGGCGGCACGCTCAGCATCTCCGCCGATGCCAATCTGGGTAAGGGCGGCACCGTGGCGCTTGGGCGATGGCACCGGCATCGACTTCACCGCCGGCGGGACCTACAGCCATTCGATCACGGTGGCGGGCGATCCGACCTTCACGTCGGCACCGGGCTGACGGTCACCCAGAGCGGCCAGATCGCCGATGGCGCAACGCCGGGCGATGTGGAGGTGAAGGGCGGCGGCACGCTGGTGCTGAGCAATGCCCTCAACAGCTATTCCGGCGGCACGACTGGTCAGCGCCGGACGCTGCAGCATCGGCACGGGCGGCAGCCTGGCAGCAACCGGCGCGCTCACCGTCAATGGCGGCATCTTCAATCTCAATGACCATACCCAGACCGTGGGAAACTTCGCGGGCACTGGCGGCACGGTCGATCTCAGCATCGGCGCGCTGACGGTTTACTTCAGGGCCACGTGGCAGCTATGCCGGCGTCATCACCGGCACCGGCAGTCTGACCAAGACCGGCGCCGGCACGCTGACACTGACCGGCGCCAACGACTATCCGGCGGCACCACTGTCAGCGCCGGCACGGTCAGCATCTCCAGCGATGCCAATCTCGGCAATGGCGGCACGGTGGCCTCTGGGCGACGGCACCAGCATCTACTTCACCGCCGGCGGCACCTACAGCCATTCGTCACGGTGGCGCGCTCGGCGATGTCGCCGGCGGCCTGACCCTGGGCGACGCGGCGACCGGCGGCACGCTTGCCACCACCGCCAGCTTCACCTCGGCCCGCGGCCTCACCCTCGGCGCCGGCGGCGGCACCATCGACACATCAGGCGGGGTGACGACCGAGCTTTCCGGCGCTCTCGGCGGTGCTGGCGACCTGACCAAGAGCGGCCTCGGCACGCTGGTCCTCTCCGGGACCAGCAGCCGCACCGGGGCGACGACGGTCAGCGCCGGGACGTTGCAGGGCACGACCACGACCCTGACGGGCGCCATCACCGACAACGCCAATGTCACCTTCGACCAGAGTACCGCTGGCACCTATGGCGGCGTGCTGTCCGGCAGCGGCAGCCTGACCAAGATCGGGGCCGGCACGCTGACGCTGACCGGCGCCAATGGCTACGGCGGCGGCACGAACGTCACCGGCGGCAGCCTCAGCATCTCCAGCGATGGCAATCTCGGCACTGGCGGCACGGTGGCCTTGGGCGACGGCACCGGCATCGACTTCACCGCCGGCGGCACCTATTCCCACGACATCACGGTGGCGGGCGATCCGACCTTCACTGTCGGCACCGGGCTGACGGTGACCCAGAGCGGCCAGATCGCCGATGGCGCCACGCCGGGCGATGTGGAGGTGAAGGGCGGCGGCACGCTGGTGCTGAGCAATGCCGGCAACAGCTATTCCGGCGGCACCACCGTCTCGGAGGGCAGCACCCTCAGCATCGCCGCCAGCGGCGCGCTCGGCGCCGGCGGCCTGACCCTGGGCGATGCGACGACCGGCGGCACCTTGGCGCTCACCGCCACCCTCGCCTCGGCGCGCGGCACGACCCTCGAAGCCGGCGGTGGCACGATCGACGCCTCGAGCGGCGTGACCGGCACTTTGTCCGGCGTGTTCACCGGCGCTGGCAGGCTGACCAAGACCGGGGTCGGTACGCTCGTGCTGACCGGCGCCAACAACTACACCGGCGGCACCACGGTGAGCAGCGGCAGGTTGACCTTGGGGAGCGGTGGCAGCCTGGCCGCGACGGGCGCGCTGACGGTCAACGCCGGGACCTTCGACCTCAACAGCCACACCCAGACCGTGGGCCAGTTCTCGGGCGCGGGCGGCACGGTGGACCTGGGCAACGGGGCGCTCACGGTCACCCAGGGTACCGGCGCCAGCTATGACGGCGTCATCACCGGCAGCGGCAGCCTGACCAAGACCGGGGCCGGCACGCTGACCCTGACCGGCGCCAACGACTATACCGGCGGCACCACGGTCAGCCTCGGCACGCTCGCGGGGACGACCACCAGCCTGCAGGGTGACATCCACGACAATGCCAATGTCACCTTCAACCAGAACACCAACGGCAACTACACCGGCTCGCTGACGGGCAGCGGCAGCCTGACCAAGAGCGGCAGCGGCACGGTGACCCTGCTGGGCAGCAACGGCTACGCCGGCGGCACCATCGTGAACGGCGGCACGCTGGCGGGCACGACGGTCACCCTGCAGGGCGACATCCTCGACAATGCCAATGTCACCTTCAACCAGAGCACGACCGGCACCTATTCCGACACGATCTCGGGCAGCGGCAGCGTGACCAAGGCGGGGAGCGGGACGGTAACGCTGCTGGGGGATAACGCCTATGAGGGCGGCACGATCATCACCGGGGGCAGCCTGCATGGCACCACGGTCAGCCTGCAGGGCGATATCCACATCAATGCCAGCAATGCCAATGTCACCTTCGACCAGGTCGCGAACGACAGCTATAGCGACAACATCACCGGCAGCGGCAGCCTGACCAAGGCCGGGGGCGGCACGCTGACCTTGCTGGGGGACAACGGCTACACCGGCGGCACCACGGTGAGCGGCGGGACGCTGTCCGGCACGACTGTCAGCCTGGACGGCGACATCTCGGTCGCGGCCGGCGCGCATGTGGAACTAAATCAGAGCGCGCCCGGCACCTTCGTCGGCGAGATCACCGGCGGCGGCAGCCTGATCAAGGACGGGACCGGGACCGTGACCCTGAGCGGGACCAACAGCTATGGGGGCGGAACGACGGTCGACGAAGGGACCCTGCAGGGGAACACGAGCAGCCTGCAGGGCAATATCTTCGCCGCCGGCGGAGCCGACGTCACCTTCGCCCAGGTCACCGACAGCAGCTACATCGGGGAGCTCTCCGGCAGCGGCAGCCTGACCAAGACCGGGGCCGGCATACTGACCCTCAGCGGCAACAGCAGCTACCAGGGCGGAACGGAGGTGACGGGCGGCGGGCTCAGCATCTCCAGCGACAACAATCTGGGGAACGGCGGCACGGTGGCGCTGGGGGCGAACACCAGCCTCGAGTTCACCGACTCGGGGACCTATACCCACGCCATCACCGTGGAGGGCGATCCGACCTTCATCGTCGGGCCGGGCGTGAGCGTGACCCAGACCGGGGCGATCGACGACGTCGGCGGCACGCCGGGCGTCGTCGAGGTGAGCGGCGGCGGCTTGCTGGCGCTGACCAATGCCGCCAACGGCTATTCCGGCGGCACGACGGTGGTGGACGACAGCACGCTCTTCATCGCCGACGACCATGCGCTGGGCGCCAGCACGGGCGAGCTGACCCTGGGGGATGCCACGACCGCCGGCACGCTGGTGGTCACCGCCACGCTGAGCTCGACGCGGGACGTCACGCTAGAGGCCGGCGGCGGCACGATCGCCCCGGACTTCGGGGTCACGGCGAGCCTGGGCGGGGACATCACCGGCGAGGGCGGGCTGACCAAGACCGGCGACGGCACGCTGGTGCTGGCGGGGACCAATGACTACAGCGGCGGCACCGATCTGGTCGGCGGGGTGCTGCGGGGCACCACCACGAGCCTGCAGGGCGACATCACCGACAATGCCAGCCTGGTCTTCGACCAGACCAGCACCGGCAGTTTTGACGGGGACATCGACGGCACGGGCTCGCTGACCAAGCTGGGGACCGGCACGGTGATCCTGGCCGGCAGCAGCAGCTATAGCGGCGGGACGCTGGTGAGCGCCGGCACGCTGCAGGGCACGGCCGCCAGCCTGCGGGGCGAGCATCACCGACAATGCCAATGTGACCTTCGACCAGGCCTCGGACGCGACCGCCGGCAGCAGCATCTGGGGCAGCGGCAGCGTGACCAAGATCGGCGCGGGGACGCTGATCTTCGCGTCCAGCAACAACTACAGCGGCGGCACGACCGTCAACGCCGGGGTGCTGCAGCTCGGCGACAGCGGCAATCAGCCCTCCTTCGGCGGCGCGGTGGTCGCCAACGGCAGCGGCGGGCTCACGGTGGCGAACGCGGACACGACCGGGGTCACGTCGATCACCGCCAACGATGACGCCGCCATCCTGTTTCTCGGCCAGAGCAGCGCGAACAGCGCCGCCATCGTCACCAACGACAGCGCCACCACGACCTTCACCGGCCTCACCAGGGGCGGCACGGCCCATCTCACCACCAATGACAACGGCAGCCTCGAGTTCCAGGACAGCTTCATCGCGGACAGCGCCACCATCGTGACCAACGACAGCGCGACCACGACCTTCGCCGGTTCCAGCACTGCCGCCACCGCCAGCATCACCACCAACGACACGCCTTCACCTTCTTCCAGGACGACAGCAACGCGGGGCATGCGACGCTGACCACCAACGACACGGCAACGGTCCAGTTCCTGCAAACGAGCGATGCCGCCAACGCCACCATCGTCAATAACAAGGGCGGCTTGAGCTTCTTCGACACCAGCACGGCCGATCATGCCCTCATCACCAACGAGAACGGGGGTGCTACGGCCTTCACCGAGACCAGCACCGCCGACTCGGCCATCATCCTCACGAACAGCAACGGCAGCGTGACCTTCTACGACGACAGCACGGCCGCCTCGGCCCAGCTCACCACCAACGCCGGCGGAGCTGTCGCGTTTCTCAACAGCAGCAACGCCGGCAGTGCTTCCCTCGTCGCCAACAGCGGCGCCTCCACCAGCTTCTTCGACAGCAGCAGCGCCGCCGGTGCTTCCCTCGTCACCAACAGCGGCGCCGCCACCAGCTTCTTCGAGAGCAGCAACGCCGGCAACGCGACCCTCACCACGACAGGCGGGACCACCAGCTTCCGCAATTCGAGCTCGGCCAACGAAGCCCACCTGGTCACCAATGCCGGCGGGGATGTCGCGTTTCTCGACAGCAGCACCGCCGCGAATGCGGCCATCGACACCAACAGCGGCGGCGCCACCAGCTTCCTCGACAGCAGCAACGCCGGCAGTGCGACCCTCACCACGACAGGCGGGACCACCACCTTCGGCGAGTTCGAGCAGCGCCGCCACCGCGACCGTCATTACCAACAGCGGCGGCAGCACGGCGTTCACCGGCAGCAGCTCGGGCGGCGAAGCCCGCTTCGTCACCAATGCCGGCGGGGCCGTCCTCTTCGGCGGGCTCACCACTTCGGGCACCACGGCGGGCTCGATCGAAGGCGCCGGGAGCTACAGCCTCGGCAATAAGGAGCTCACGGTCGGCGGCAACAATCTCTCGACCGAGGTGAGCGGCGTGATCTCGGGCAACGGCGGCTCGCTGGTGAAGGTCAAGACCGGCACGCTGACCCTGTCGGGGGCCAATACCTATGGCGGCGGCACCACGGTGAACGCCGGCATCCTGATGCTCGATGTGGGCGGCAGCCTTGCCTCGACCGGCGCGCTCATCGTCAATGGCGGCAGCTTCGATATCGAGAATGGCAGCGGCCAGACCGTGGGCGCTCTTTCCGGCACCGGCGGCGCTGTCACCCTGGGCAGCGGCCGGCTCACCGTGAACCAGGCCAGCAATACCAGCTTTGCCGGCACGATCGACGGCCCCGGCGGCCTGACCAAGACGGGCCTCGGAAGGCTGACCCTCACCAGTGCCAGCAGCTACACCGGCGGCACGGAGATCGACGCCGGCAAGCTGCAACTCGGGCCCGGCGGCAGCCTCGCCGCGGCGGGGGTGATGACCATCACCGGCGGCACCTTCGATCTTGGCGGCAATGACCAGACCCTGGCCGGGCTCAGCGGCAGCGGCGGGGCCATCACGCTGGGCAGCGGCGATCTCACGGTGAACCAGGCCGGGACCACCGCCTTCAACGGCAAGATCTCCGGGACCGGCAGCCTGACCAAGTCCGGGGCCGGGCTGCTCGGCCTCGGCGGCGCCAACAGCTATACCGGCGGCACCATCGTGAATGCCGGCATCCTGCAGCTCGAGACCGGCGGCAGCCTGGCCACGACCGGAAGCCTGACGGTCAATGGCGGCAGCTTCGATCTCAACGGCCATGACCAAGCGATCCATGCCCTCTCCGGCACCGGCGGGACGATCACGCTTGGCACCGGCACGCTGACGGTGCAGCAGAGCATCACCACCAGCTTCCTCGGCGACATCTCGGGCAGCGGCGGGCTGACCAAGGGCGGCCCCGGCACGCTGATCCTCGACGGCACCAACGAGCTATACCGGCCTCACCTCGGTCAATAACGGCGTGCTGGAGATCGGCGATGCCGATCACCCCGAGGCCAGCCTCCTGGGTCCCGTGACGATCGGCGCCGGAAGGCAAGCTCCAGGGCCATGGCACCATCGGCGGCGATGTCGCCAATCTCGCCGGCGGCGTGCTCTCGCCCGGCGGCAGCATCGGCACGCTGACCCTCGGCGGCGATTACAGCCAGGGACCCACCAGCCGGCTGCGGATCGAGGTCTCGCCGACGGCGGCCTCCCAGCTCAATGTGCTGGGCAATGCCAGCCTCGCCGGCAATCTGGCACCTGGTCTACGAGCCCGGCGTCTACAGCGATGCCAGCTACGACATCCTGAATGCCGCCGGCATCACCGGCACCTTCGCCACCGTCACCGGCCAGACCCCGGCGGGCTTCACCCAGTCCGTGACCTATTCGCCGACCGATGTGACCCTGGATCTCGCGGGCGGCGGCCCGATCATCGTCACGCCCGACCAACGACACGATCTTCACGGCGCTCAGCACCGCCGCCCTGCTGGCGGCGCAGCAGGCCAATAGCGCGCTGCTCACCCATATGGGCGAGCTGCATCTCGGCACCGGCAGCCCGAAGGTGCAGACCGCGCTCGCCTCCACCACGCCGACGCAAGTCGCCTTCACCGGCACCGCCGATCAGCTCGCCGATCTCCTGCCGGCGATCCCCCAGGCGGTCGGGCCAGATGGGCGGCTGGTTCAAGGCCATCGGCAGCTTCGCCAGCCTCGACGGCAGCATCAGCACCCCCGGCTTCGACACCCAGGCCGGCGGCTTCCTCGCCGGCTTCGACAAGGCCTTCAGCCCCAACCTGACGGGCGGCATCGCGCTCGGCTATCTCCACACCAATCTGAGCGAGGCCGGCGGGGCCAGCGGCAGCCTCGATACGCCGCGCCTGGCGGTCTACGGCACCTATACGCTGGGCGATTTCGCCATCGATGCCACGGCGGGCTATGCCTATGACTTCATCAATTCATCGCGGCCCTTCGCCAATCTCGGCCAGACCGCGTCATCGAGCTACAACGGCCAGGAGGCGAATGCGGCGATCCAGGTGAGCACCCGGGCGAACTTCGCCGGCATCACCTTCATGCCGGCCGCGGGCCTCGCCTTGTCCATGTCGCCCAGAACGGCGTCAGCGAGAGCGGCGCGCCGGGCTTCAATCTCAGCGTCAACGGCAACAGCGCCAATTCGCTGCGGCCCTTCGTCGGCCTCACCGCGGCGAAGTCCTACACCACCGACGGCGGCATGGTGATCACGCCCGAGGCCGACATCGCCTATAGCTACGAGACCCTGAACACCACCCCGCCCAGCCTGATCCAGGTCGGCGGCGGCAGCTTCACGGTCCCCGGGCTGATGCCGTCCCGCAGCCAGCTCACCCTCGGCGGCGGCATCACCGCCCAGATCACCGACACGCCTCGCCTTCGAGGCCGCCTATCACATCACCCCGCCGACGGGAAACCTGCTCAGCCAGACGATCTCCCTCGGCCTCGACTACAGGTTCTGAGAGGCGTTGACGAATACGCGTTTTACGTATACAGTTAAATCTATGATCGCCCGCGCAGCAACACCTGTAGATTCCCTGCAGAAGCAGGTCGAGCCGTCGGGAAACGGTCATCCGCAAAGGGACCAGGGCTACGAGGGACCTGCGGGTTGCCCTGATCCGCTTCGCGGGGATGGCTGCGAAAGGCGCACCCTGCAGCTCGCGGGGTGGCGGGCAGCTACGACTGACCCCAAGGATGCAGGGGAGCATTCCCGCCAGGCGGTGCGCCAGGGGGCCGTCCGACGCGCGATCGACAAGGCCGGGGGGCAAGATGTCGAGGGGGATCTTGGGGGTTTCGGGTTGCATCGGAACGCGGTGGGGCGACAGGGGGCGATCGCCCTCCTCCTCGGAACTGCTGTTGCTGCTGGCGGCCGGTGCCGGCCCAGGCGCAATGCGTCGGCACCACTGCACCGTCGCAACGCCACCGACCTGGTGAGCGCGCTCACCACCGTCGATAACAATCCCGGCAGCAGCTACGTCATCAATATCACCGGCAACTATCACGCTGACCGCCGGCACCACCCTGCCGGCGATCAACAGCACCAGCAGCGTCACCATCAACGGCGGTGAGCGGCGTCATTCTCAACGGCGGCAATGTCCAGCGCGGCTTCTTCGTCTATCAGGGCACCGTCGCGATCAACGATCTGACGATCCAGAACACCGTGGCGCAGGGCGGCACCGGTGGCGCCGGCGGCGGCGGGGGCGGCGGGGGCGGCGGGCTGGGCGGTGCCCTGTTCGTGGCCTCCGGCGCCAGCCTGTCGGTGAGCAATGTCACCTTGACCGGCAACAGTGCCGTTGGTGGCGCGGGCGGCAACGGCGCCAGCACCCCATCGGCGGCGGCGGCGGCGGCATGGGCGGGAACGGCGGCGGCGGCAGCGGCGTCGACGGCGGTGGCGGCGGGCTGGGCCTTGGCGCCAATGGCGGCGGCCCCGGCGGCAGCAATGGCGCTTCGGGAATCGCCCGTGGGGCGGCGGGCGGCGGCGCGGGTTCCAACGGCGGCAGCGGCGGCGCCAACGGCGGCGGCGGCGGCGGCGGCGGCGGCGGGCGTGCCGGCG
Source organism: uncultured Alphaproteobacteria bacterium (assembly GCA_963757155.1). GTDB lineage: Bacteria > Pseudomonadota > Alphaproteobacteria > Dongiales > Dongiaceae > DASXQK01. The sequence continues at coordinate 2,764 of CAVWQS010000033.1, read as the reverse complement.
GCGGCGGCGGCGTCGCCGGGCAGGCGGCAGCGGCGGCAACGGCGGCGCCGGGGGCCTCGGCGGCGGCGGCGGCGGCGGCATCTACAGCGGCTCCGTTGGCGGGGCCGGGGGCCTCGGCGGCGGCGGCGGCGGCAACGTCGGCCGCGGCACTGGCGGCGCGGGCGGATTTGGCGGCGGCGGCGGCGGGACCGGCGTCGGCACCAGTGCCGCCGGCCTCGGCGGCTTCGGCGGCGGCGCGGGCGGCGTCGGTAGCTCGGGCTCCAACGGCGGCGGCGGCGGCGGCGGCTTGGGCGCAGGCGGCGCCATCTTCGTCCAGCAGGGCGGCACCCTCACGGTCGACGGTCCGCTCACGATCAACGGCAATTCCGTCACCGCCGGGCTGGGCGGCGCGGCGCTTGGCAGCGGCACCAACGGCACCGCCGGCTCCGCCATCGGCAGCGGCATGTTCCTGCAGGGCAGCGGCACCGTCACCTTCTCGCCCGGCAGCAGCCAGACCCAGACGATCTCCAATGTCATCGCCGACGAGGCCGGCAATGGCGGCAGCGCCGCCAACAAATGGACCCTCAGCAAGACGGGCGCCGGCACGCTCGTCCTCGGCGCCGCCAACAGCTATACCGGCGGCACCACGGTGGGTGCCGGAACGTGCAGCTCGGCGCCGGCGGCAGCCTGGCCTCCACGGGCGCGCTGACGGTCAACGGCGGGACCTTCGACCTCAACGACCACACCCAGACCGTGGGCACGCTCTCCGGCGCGGGCGGCACGGTGGACCTGGGCAACGGGGCGCTCACGGTCACCGAGGGCACGAGCGCCAGCTATGCCGGCGTCATCACCGGCAGCGGCAGCCTGACCAAGACCGGGGCCGGCACGCTGACCCTGACCGGCACCAACAACTATACCGGCGGCACGACGGTGAGCGCCGGCACGCTGCAGGGGACGACCGCCAGCCTGCAGGGGGATATCCACGACAATGCCAATGTCACCTTCAACCAGAGCACGAACCGGCAGCTACACCGGCTCGCTGACGGGCAGCGGCAGCCTGACCAAGAACGGCAGCGGCACCGTGACCCTGCTGGGCAGCAACACCTACGATGGCGGCACCATCGTGAACGGCGGCACGCTGGCGGGCACGACGGTCACCCTGCAGGGCGACATCCACGACAATGCCAATGTCACCTTCGACCAGAGCACGACCGGATCCTATACCGACACGATCTCGGGCAGCGGCAGCGTGACCAAGAGCGGCAGCGGCACGGTGACCCTGCTGGGCAGCAACAGCTATACCGGCGGCACCACGGTGGTGCCGGAACCGTGCAGCTGGGCGCCGGCGGCAGCCTGGCCTCCACGGGCGCGCTGAAGGTCAACGGCGGGACCTTCGATCTCAACGACCACACCCAGACCGTGGGCACGCTTTCGGGCGCGGGCGGCACGGTGGACCTGGGCAACGGGGCGCTGACCGTCACCGAGGGCACGAGCGCCAGCTATGCCGGCGTCATCACCGGCAGCGGCAGCCTGACCAAGACCGGGGCCGGCACGCTGACCCTGACCGGCGCCAACGACTACACCGGCGGCACGCTGGTCAGCGCCGGCACGCTGCAGCTCGGCACGGGCGGCAGCCTGGCCACGACGGGCGCGCTGACGGTCAACGGCGGGACCTTCGATCTCAACGACCACACCCAGACCGTGGGCACGCTTTCGGGCGCGGGCGGCACGGTGGACCTGGGCAACGGGGTGCTCACGGTCACCGAGGGCACGAGCGCCAGCTATGCCGGCGTCATCATCGGCAGCGGCAGCCTGACCAAGACCGGGGCCGGCACGCTGACCCTGACCGGCGCCAACGACTATACCGGCGGCACCACGGTGAGCGCCGGCACGCTGCAGGGGACGACCGTCAGCCTGCAGGGGGACATCCACGACAATGCCAATGTCACCTTCAACCAGAGCACGACCGGCATCCTATACCGACACGATCTCGGGCAGCGGCAGCCTGACCAAGACCGGGGCCGGCACGCTGACCCTGACCGGCGCCAACAACTATGCCGGCGGCACCACGGTCAGCGGCGGCACGCTGGCAGGCACGACCGTCAGCCTGAAGGGGGACATCCACGACAACGCCAATGTCACCTTCAACCAGAGCACGAACGGCAACTACACCGGCTCGCTGACGGGCAGCGGCAGCCTGACCAAGAACGGCAACGGCACGGTGACGCTGCTGGGGAGCAACAACTACGGCGGCGGCACCATCGTGAACGGCGGCACGCTGGCGGGCACGACGGTCAGCCTGCAGGGCGACATCCTCGACAACGCCAATGTCACCTTCAACCAGAGCACGACCGGGTCCTATTCCGACACGATCTCGGGCAGCGGCAGCGTGACCAAGGCGGGGAGCGGGACGGTGACGTTGCTGGGGGACAACAGCTACGAGGGCGGCACGATCATCACCGGGGGCAGCCTGCATGGCACCACGGTCAGCCTCCAGGGCGATATCCACCTCGATGCCGGCACCGCCAATGTCACCTTCGACCAGGCGTGGCCGGCACCTATAGCGACAACGTCACCGGCAGCGGCAGCCTGACCAAGACCGGGGGCGGCACGCTGACCTTGCTGGGGGACAACGGCTACACCGGCGGCACCACGGTGAGCGGCGGGACGCTGGCGGGCACGACCGTCAGCCTGGACGGCCACATCTCGGTCGCGGCCGGCGCACATGTGGAACTAGACCAGAGCGCGCCCGGCACCTTCGTCGGCGAGATCACCGGCGGCGGCA
>CAVWQS010000032.1:0-43071 GCA_963757155.1 uncultured Alphaproteobacteria bacterium | reverse complement strand
GAACCCGAGGAAGCGAAACATGCGGATCGACGATCTGGAGAAGCGCGTTGCGGCGCAGGAGCAATACACCATCGAGGGTGCGGTCAACCTCAACGTGACGAGCCAGCTACTGGTCGCCCTGATGCAGGCCATGCTTGCGAGCGAGAGCATGACGCCAGGGTTCGTGAACACCGTCTTCGACATCGCCCACGACAATGTGCTTGCCCGCCGCGGCGGCGCCGCGGAAGCGCAGGTCAGCCCGGGAATGGAGGAGCTCCCCCTCCAGCATCTCGAGATGCTGCGCACCGCCATAGGCTTGAGGCCTTCGAAGCAATAGTCGGGACCACTGCTTCCCCCGGCTTGCCCGATCGAGGAGGGCAGAGTCGGCACGGGTCAAAGATGGCTGCTAGCCGTGCGCCAGTCGCCACGCGCAGCCCAGAATATCAAACAGATCCATCAGCCGTGCCACGTAATGGTCATGCACCGCGAAGGCAGGGGAGCGCGGATCGCGCAGCTGCCGCTCCAGCACATCCAGCATGCGCAGCAGCCGCCGCTGGTGGAGGCCAAGCCGCCGTTGCAGCGGGTCAGCCAGTATGCCAGCGAAGGCCGCGAAGCTCGATGCCGCTAGCACCATCCCGCCGGTCAGCCCGGCCGTCAGCGCCAGTGAAGGCGCCGCTGGGAACAGCCCGTACCCCAATCCGCCGATTCCTGTGCCCAGCGGAAAGGACGCGATGGCCGCCTGCTGTGCCAGCACGCCGGCGAGGGTGGGCGCCAGCGTGGCCACGCCAGGCGTGAGCTGCTTGACCGTAAGCGCGCCGGATCCAAGCGTCACCAGCGAGGTAGCGATTTCCGCCGCCGCCGCGCGGGTGGCGGCATAGGTGGTCATCGCCTGTTCCAGTTGCGCACGAAAGGCAGCGTCCTGGCCGCGCGTGGTAACAGCGCGCAATAACTCGCGCGCCAGGGTCTGCAAGCGCGCGTCGTCCAGTATGGCTTCCATCAGCGAATCCTTGGTGGAGACGCGCGCGCCCTGGCGGTAGGGCAATTCCAGCAACTCAGTGTAGACCAGCCATTCGATTTGCCGCCCGACATCGGTTTTCAGCAGCAAGCTATGCCCGGATAAACGATCACCAGCCATCTCGCCCCCACCGCCCGCGCCAGCCATCCGGCCGCCTTTCACCCGGCATGCGGCCCAGCCAGCAGGATGTTCGCTGGCGCGCGCAGAATGCCCCATCCGAGCGCCGCACGATGGATAGCGGCGCTGCCAAGCAGCGAAAAATGCCGATCAACAAATGGCCGTACCTGCGCCCGCCTGCTTGCGAAATACCGTGCCGCGCCGTCCGCCACCGCCTGATGCAGCATTTCGGGCGTGGCCGGGAAGGGTGCGGGTGTTGTCATGCGCTGCTCCGCCTGAAGCAGTGAGATGGCCCTAAGCGCGGATCAAGGCAGGCTGGAGTCGTTCGGCGCGATTGTCGACAGCGGAGGCTGGAAGGGTTACCGGCCGGCCGGCGCGTCTCCCGCCAGATCCCGCGAAATCCTGAATAGTGCCGCCGAACAAGACTTATTGCCACTCCCAACGATACCCGGCCACCCCGAGCCTGTCCCTTCCATATATTCGCTCCGGAGCGGCGTTAGGCTAGACCGTGGTCGGATATCGTCGGTCGCGTATCGCTGGAAGGCGCGGACAAGAGCCCCTGCGGGTGTGGCGCCGGCGCGGCGGACGCGGTCGCCGGCGGCAGCTCGGCGCGCGCTATGGCGAAAAAGGAGGGCCGCGGCCGATCGTGCAGCAAAGCCCCTTCGCTCAAGCAGCGAGCCGCTCATAGCGATAGTGAAGTCCGCCGACCTGCGGAAAGGCGATGATCTTGCCTTGGTTCGGCGGCTGTACCGGTCGCGGCTCTGGGCAATCCTTTTCGAGGGAGAGGTGGGTCCGGGAGTGGTGATAATACCCCAGGTAGGATGACAAAAGCCGCCGGAGGTGGTGTTCGTTCAGGACGATGACGTGATTGAGGCATTCGCGCCGGATTGAGCCGATGACCCGCTCAGCAAAGGCGTTCTGCCAAGGTGAGCGGGGGGCGCTCAACACCTCGGTGATATCCATGGCCTGCAGCCGCGACCGGAACGCGGCCCCATAGGAGGCATCGCGATCCCGGATCAGGTAGCGCGGCGCACTGTTCCAGGGAAAGGCCTCGCGGATCTGCTGTGAGGTCCATTGCGAGGTTGGGCTCACGGTAACGCCGAAGTGCACGATGCGGCGGCGCTGATGCTGCAGGACAATGAACACGAACAAGATCCGGAACGTCGCGGTCGGCACGACGAAGAAGTCAACCGATGCGAGGCATTCCAAATGGTTTCGCAGGAAGGCGCGCCAGGTCGGCGACGGAGGCTTGGAACGGTGGATCATGTACTTCGAAACGGCCGCCTGACTGATCTCGATGCCCAGCTTGAGCAGCTCGCCGTGGATCCGCGGCGCACCCCACAGGACGTTGTCTCGGCTGATGCGCTTGATCAGGTTCTTGATGTCCGATGGAACCGAAGGCCGTCCGGGGCCGCGCGGGCGTGATTTCCAAGACCAGAATGCCCGAAAGCCCAGTCGGTGCCACCGGACGACGGTCTCCGGCTTGACGATCACCATGGCGTCCAGGCAGCGGGACCAAAGACGATAGAGCAGAACCCAAAGGGCTCGGTCCAGCCGCGTCAGCCGGACGCGGGATCGTCGGTCACGTCGAAGAACCTCGACCTGGTGGCGAAGAGCGGCCACCTCGAGCTGCAGCTCCATGCGAGTTCGGAAGCTGGAAAAGAGGCCGTCGAGAACGGAAACGATGATCCTGCACATGACCCAATGCTACCGAGCATCCCCCTCGAAAAGCGAGGATTTCTGCGCCGGATGGGATTTATGGAAGGGACAGGGCCGTCACAGGGCTGGAGGGCCTTTCTACCCAATCATGCCGGCGGCATCGCCTCGATGGATTTGTTCGTTGTGCCGACGCTTTCTTTCCGGCTGCTGTATGGCTTCGTGATCCTGCGGCACCGTCGACGTCGAATCATGTGGCTGGGGGTGACGGCAAACCCGACGGCTGAATGGATTGCTCGACAACTGACGGAGGCTTGCGGCTGGGAGGCTGCACCGGACTATATCGTGCGTGATCGCGATTGTGCCTATGGCGAGGCATTCGTCCGGCGGCTTCGCGCGATGGGCATTCGCGACCGACCAACGGCACCGCGATCGCCATGGCAGAATGCCTATGCTGAACGGCTGATTGGCTCGATCAGGCGAGAGGTGCTCGACCATGTCGTTGTGCTTGGCGAACGGCACCTTCGGCACGTGCTGCTGTCATACATGACATATCACGACGAGGCCCGCACGCATCTGTCGCTGGACAAGGACGCGCCGATTCCGCGCGAAGTTCAGGGCGTCGGACGGATATTCGCAAAGCCACATCTCGGCGGACTGCATCACCAGTACGTTCGAATCTGATTTGCGATAAGGACAGCCGGGCCGGAGCGCCACCTCGCCGCGATCCTCGGCGAAGGTCGACAGGAGCTCCTGGGCCATCCAGGCGGCCCAGAGCAGCCATCGGCATCATCGGTAATAGCGATGACCAGGCGGGGCTTTCTCGGGATCGCGGGGCTTGTCGGGCTCACTCATGGCCAGCTCCGTTGCGGCGGAGACCGGTCCCAGTCTGCGACGGCGTGGGCGCCCGCGGAAAGGCCGGTCCACACCGCTCAGGCCGCCTGCACCACCTTAAGGTCGAATTTCTCGACGATTCGGCGCGCGTTCTCATTTTCCTGCTCCCAGAGGGAGAGATAGGGGGGCCTGACGAAGGTCTTCTCGGGCTCGAGCAGCCCCATATGGACCAGCGCCACCTTGCAGCGCGCGCGGTAGTCGCCGATCGGATGGCCATAGATGTAGTCGCAATATCCCTGGACCCGCGGCTGCATGGCGACGGCCCGGTCGAACTGCTTCTTCTTCACCGCATCGAGCATGCCGATCAGCAGCTCCGCACCGACGGCGCCATAGCCCAGCAACCCGCCTTCGGCCCCCATGACGAAGCTTTCCAGCAGGAAATTGTCGTTGCCGGTGAGGAGCGTGATCTCATGGTCGGCCTGGCGGACGATGTCGCGGGTGGCGATGAAGCGCGGCGCGTCGAAGGAGGCGTCCTTCAACCCCACCACCTGGGGCAGCGTCAGGACCTTGCGCAGCGCCTCAGCCGTGTAGTTGCAGCCGCCGAAGAGCGGGGCCAGCTGAAAGACCAGGATGGGCAGGCCCGAGGCTTCGGCGATCGCTTTGTGATACACGTAGGGAATGCGCGGATCGAGCGGATCGTTGAGGAAGGCCGCGGTCGGGAAGATCAGCAACCCATCGGCCCCGGCATCGCGGGCGACCCTGGCATTGGCGATAGCCATGGCGGTCGAGGGTCCGCCGCATCCGGCGATGACCTTGCAGCGCCCGGCGGCGACCTCCCGCGTCACTCGGATCACCTCGGCTCTTTCATCGGAGCTGAGATAGGGTCCTTCGCCGGTATCGACATTGACGGCAAGTCCGGCGGGCTTCAGCCCGACCATCCAGGAGAGATAGCGGCGATAGGCGCGGAAATCGATGGCGTAGTCCTTGTCCATCGGCACGATGACCGCCGGGATGATGCCGGCGATGTCCTTGGCTTGCATGATCTTGCCCTCCGTTCTTATGATCGCGATCTTATCGTTCTTCCAGCAAGCCCCGCAGCCGCTCCAGGGCGCCGCGCACGGCGGCGACCCGGGGCTGCAGATGGGGCTCGATGGCGATGAAGCCGTCATAGCCGTCGCGGCGGAGCGCGGCGATCTGGCCCGGCCAGTCGACATCGCCCTCGGCGACGAAGCTCGCGCTGCCGTCGCGGCCGCGCGCGGCATCCTTGAAATGCACATTGCGGATATGCCGCCGCACCGCGTCATAGCCGTCGGGATAGGGAATGTCGCCCTTCGCAGAAGGAATTCGCCGGATCCCAATTGACCGCCAGCCCCGGCGCGCCGACCGCCTCGACCAGGGCCGCCGTGCGGGCGCCGGTGTCGCCCCAGAAGCCTTCCTCGGTCTCGATCAGCAGCGTCAGGCCGGCCGCCTGGACGCGCGCGGCGGCGCGGCCGAGCGCATCGATCACGCCCGTCGGTGCTGGGCCGCCGGGCGCGCCGGCGCGATGGAAGCTGAAGGCAACGATGAAGGGGGATCCCACTTCCTGCGCCATCTCGATCGAGGCGGGCAGCAGATTCTCCATATGCTCGGTAAGGGCGCTTGCCTGGGCCTCCCATTGCGCGAAGAAGCCACGGTCCATCCAGCCGAGATTGCTTTCCGCTGGTTCGGCCGCGGGATAGGGAATCTTGAACAGGCCCGGCGAGATGGCAGTGATGGAGGCGCCGAACTCGGCGATCATCTGGCGAAGCCGGTGGCGCTGATGCCGGGAAATCATCGGCACCCGCTCGGCATAGAAGCCCCGCAGCTCGTAATGACGGATCCCCCATTCGCTGCCCAGCTCGAGGGCCGTGCGCGGATCGGCGCTGAGCTCGTCGGTCACCAGGGAGATCTCGATCGCCATGCGGCTACGGCCCTTCCTATCGACGTCAGAACCGGGGCGGGCGCTTCTCGAGAAAGGCACGCTGGCCTTCCGCCGCCGTCTCGGACATGCCCACCGCGACCGCCTCCAGCGCTTCGAGCTGCATGCCGGCATGCCAGCCGTGGCGCAGCCCTTCGTTCACGCAGCGCTTGCTGGCCGCGACCGCATTGGGCGGCATGGCCGCGATCTCGGCTGCGAGCGCCAGTGCCGTCTCCATCAGCCGCTCATCGGCGACGACCTGCTCGACCAGACCGATGCGCTCGGCCTCGGCCGCCTCGAGGATGCGCCCGGTCAGCAGGAGCAGCAACGCCCGTCCGCGCCCCAGCAGCCGCGCCAGGCGCTGGGTGCCGCTGCCCGAGGCGAAGGCGCCGACCTTGACCTCCGGCAGGCCGATCCGCGCCGAGGCCGCCGCGACCCTTATGTCGCAGGCCAAAGCCAGGACCGCGCCGCCGCCCAACGCAGCGCCGTTGAGGGCCGCGATGACCGGGAAGCGGGCCGCCTCGATCTGATCGTCGAGAGCAACCTCCGCCTGCTCGGCCGCCAGCAGCCAGCCGGCGTCGCGCTGGAACTCGCGGATATCGGAGCCGACGGAAAAGGCATTGGCCGTCCCGGTCAGGACGACGCAGCGGATATCGGGATCGGCCTCGAGATCACTCAGCGCTCGGGAGATCGCGCCTTTGGCGGCGACGCGCAGCACGCCGAGGGGCTTTTCGGCAATGCGCAGCAGCGCCACATGCGGGCTCGGCCGGCTCACCACGACGCTCTCGGAGTCTTGTGTTTCGGCTTTTGCCATCGTCCTCAGGCTCCCTGGTCGATTTCGCTCAAGCCGCCGGGCGCGCAAGGGCGCCGGGCGGGCCTGGATATCCGCCGCCAATCCCATGGGCTCCGCGCGAAACAGCCGGGCATCCATCGGCTTCAGATCCGCGGCCAGGCGCGGCTTGAAGCCCATATGGGCGAAGATGTCGCGCTCGAGATCGATGCCCGGCGCCACCTCCGCGATCTCGATGCCGCTCTCGCAAGGCCGGAAGACGGCGCGCTCGGTCACATAGAGCACGCTCTGGCCGCGCTCGCGGCCATAGCCGGCGTTGTAGGAGATCTGCTGCACGGCCTTGACCAGCTTGGAATGGCGGCCCTCGGTCAGGATCCGGCTGACGCCGCCGGGCCAGTCGAGGCGGAGGCCGCCGGCGGTGAAGGTGCCGCTGAAGATCACCTTCTTGGCGTTCTGGCTGATATTGACGAAGCCGCCGAAGCCGATGATGCGCTTGCCGAAGCGGCTGACATTGACATTGCCCTCGGCGTCGAACTCGGCGAAGGACAGGAAGGCGAGGTCGAGCCCGCCGCCGTCATAGAAATCGAACTGATAGGGCTGGTCGATCATGGCCATGTAATTGGTCGCCGCCCCGGCTTCCACGCCCATGGCCGGCGCGCCGCCGATCAGACCCTGCTCGTTGGTGAGCACGATATCGTCGAGCACGCCTTCTTCGGCGGCGATGCGGGCGATGCCCGTGGAGATGCCGGAGCCGAGATTGCAGATGGCGCCGGCATAGAGCTCCAGGGCGGCGCGGCGCGCGATGACTTTGCGCGGGTCGAGCGGCAAGGCCTCGAGCTCGGAGAGCGGCACCCGAAGCTCGCCCGCGAAGGCCGGGCTATAGGCGGTGAGATAGGATTGGCGCTGCTCGGCATCCACGACCACCAGATCTACCAGGATGCCGGGGATCTTCACCTGCTTGGCCGGCAAGGTGCGCCGCGCCGCCAGCCGCTTGACCTGGACGATGACTAGTCCGCCGCAACGCCGCGTCGCCTGGGCCATGGAGAGCATCTCGCCGAAGACGGCCTCCTCCTCCATGGTGACATTGCCGTCCTCATCGGCGGTCGTGCCGCGCAGGAAGCAGACGTCGATGTTGAAGGGCTTGAAGAACAGCCATTCCTTTCCCGCCAGCTGGATCACCTCCACCAGATCCTCGCGCGCCGAGGGCGATTGCTTGCCGCCGCCGCGGCGCGGATCGGCGAAGGTGTGGAGGCCGGTATGGGTGATGAGGCCCGGCCGCCCGGCCGCCATCTCGCGCATGAGCTGCGAGAGCGCACCCTGCGGCAGGGTATAGGCCTCGATCGCGTCTTCATGGGCGAGGATTTCGAGGGGCGGGGAATCCACCAGCGTTCCCGTCACCACGCGCTTCAGCAGGCCGCGATGGCCCAGCCGCCCGACGCCGAGGCTCTCTTCGTCGCCGAGGCCGACCGGATGGAAGATGCTGATGCCCCGTGGGGCCTTCTCCGCGAGGAAGCGCTGCTCTAGGGCGACGATGAGGGCTTCGGGCACGGCATGGCCGCCGCCCGAACCGCCGATGGCGAGCGTGTCGGCATCGTGGATCAGGCGGACGGCGGTCGCGACGCTGACGACTTTCATGAGGGACTTCGCCTCAAAACAGGGTCTGGCCGCCATCGACGCAGATGGCTTGGCCTGTCACATGGCGCCCGGCGGGGCTGGCGAGATAGGCGCAGCAGGCGGCCTGGTCCTCCGGCTCCGCGAGGCGGCCGAGCGGGATTCCCGTGCGCCATTGCTCGATGCTGCCCTTGATGATCCCGTCGAGGCGGCGCGGATCGCCGCCGGTCTGGTTGTCGATGAGCATGGTGGTCGCCGTCGAGCCCGGGCAGAGCGCATTGACGGTGATGTCATGCTTGCCGAGCTCCAGCGCCATCGCGCGCACGAGATGGATGACCCCGGCCTTGGACGCCGCATAGGCGGCATTGTTGATGCGCGGCGTCAGCCCGACGTTGGAGGCGATCAGGACGATGCGGCCACCGCCGCCTTGCGCGACCATCCGCCGTGCCACGGCTTGCGCGACCAGGAACTGGCCGCGGGTGTTGACCGCGAAGGTCCGCTCCCAGGAGGCGAGGTCGATCTCCAGAAAAGACTGGACGATCAGGGTCGCCGCGGCGTTGACCAGCACATCGATCCGGCCGTGGCGCTCGCTTACTTCTTTAGCCAGGGCCTCGACCGAGTCCGCGTCGGCAACGTCGACCTTATGGGCCGAATGCCGGCCGCGGGGGGAAAGCTTCGACAGGGTCTGGGCGGTCTCGACCGAGGGCAGATCCGCCAGCGCGACGGCAGCACCGCCCGCGGCAAACGCTTCCGCGGTCGCGAAGCCGATGCCGCCCGTCGTGCCCCCGCCGACCACGAGGGCGACCTTGCCCTTGAGATCCGAACCGCTCAGTGCCGCCATGTCGAGCTTCCCCCTGTGCTTGCGCCGTCGCGCCCTACCAATGAATTGATCTCACCCGGAAAGTGGCAGGCCACGGCATGACCGGGCGCCATTTCCATCAGCAGCGGCCTCGCCGCCGAGCAGACGGGCTGGGCCAGCGGACAGCGCGTCCGGAACCGGCATCCGCTGGGCGGGTCGATCACGCTCGGCATCTCGCCGATGGGTAGCAGCCTTTGCCGGCCGCGCTCCGCCGCCACGTCGGGGATCGGTACGGAATCCATGAGAAGGCGCGTATAGGGGTGCAGCGGCGCCTCGAAGATGTCGGCGCTCAGCGCGATCTCGACGATGCGGCCCATATACATGACGGCGATGCGGTTCGACATATGCCGGACCACGGCCAGATCATGGGCGATGATGACATAGGTCAGGCCGAGCTCCTCCTGGAGCTCCGCCAGCAGATTGATCACCTGGGCCTGGATATTGACGTCCAGGGAGGAGACCGGCTCATCGGCGACGATGAACTCCGGCTCCAGGATCACGCTGCGGGCGATCCCGATCCGCTGGCGCTGGCCGCCGGAGAATTCATGGGGGTAGCGCGCGCCGACATTGGGCCCGCCCAGCCCGACGCGCGCCAGAATGCGGCCGACGCGCTCCGACACCTCGGCCGCGCTCGCCGCCGGATTATGAAATTGATAGGGCTCGGCGATGATCTGACTGACGGTCATCCGCGGATTCAGCGACGCATAGGGATCCTGGAAGATCATCTGCATATGCCGGCGCAGCGGACGGATCGCCGCCGCCCCGAGCCGGGTGATGTCGGCGCCCTTGAAGCGAATCTCGCCGGCGGTCGGATCCGTCAGCCGCATCATCAGCCTCGCCACGGTCGATTTGCCGCTGCCCGATTCGCCGACCAGTCCCAGGGTTTCGCCCCGGCCCACAGAGAGATCGACATCGTCGACGGCATGGACGACCCGCGGCGGCCCGAAGAGCTTCGATCCCGGAAGCGGGAAGTGCTTGGTGAGTGCCGTGAGGGCCAGGATCGGCTCTTCCGTCGCTTTGGCGGACAGCGATACGGCCGCCGCCGGAAGCGGGGCAGGGGCCGTCGTCTCGGCATGCCAGGGTATCGGTCCGCCGGCCTCGGCCACCCAGCAGGCGGCCCCATGCCCCGGCGCCAGCTCGCGCAGGCTCGGATGCCGCTCGCAGGCCTCGATGCGATAGGGGCAGCGCGGGGCGAAGCGGCAGCCGGCGGAATGGGCGCGCGGATCGGGCGGTTGGCCTTCTATGACGCTGAGCCGCCGGCTCTGCTGCCGGCCGGTCGATGCGCGGCACGGCGTTCAACAGGGATTGCGTATAGGGATGCAAAGGGCGGGAGAGGACATTCTCGGCCGTCCCGGATTCGACGATCTCTCCCGCATACATCACGGCGACGCGGTGGCAGAGTGCTGCGACCACGCCGAGATCATGGGTGATGAGCAGGATGGCGGTGCCGAACTCGGCGTTCAGCTCCTGCAGGAGATGAAGAATTTCGCGCTGGATGGTGACGTCGAGGGCGGTCGTCGGTTCGTCGGCGATGATCAGCGAGGGCTGGTTGCCGAAGCCGATGGTCAGCATGACGCGCTGGCGCATGCCGCCGGAGAACTGATGGGGATAGCCCTTGAGTGCGCGCTCCGGCGAGGGCACGCCCATGCGCCGGAGCAGGCCGACGGCGCGCTCATGGGCGGCCCGCCGACCGAACTTGCCATGGGCCCGCATGCCCTCGACGATCTGCTTGGCGATGCGCTTGACGGGATTGAGCGAGGTCATCGGGTCCTGGAAGACCATGCCGATCGCGCTGCCGCGCAACCGCCTGAGCTCGCCGCGACGAAGATGGGCGATGTCGCGGCCGCGGAAGACGATGCGACCGGCGACGACCCGGCCCGGCTCGTCGAGCAGCCCCATGATCGAGAGTCCGGTGATGCTCTTGCCGGATCCGGATTCGCCGACGATGCCGACGGTCTCTCCCGGCGCGATCTGGAAGCTCACCCCGTCGACGGCCCGCACCACCCCCGCATCGGCGAAGAAATAGCTGCGCAACCCCTCGACCTCCAGGATCGGCTCGCCGGCCGCCTGGGGAGAGACCCCTGAGTCGGGCAACGGATGCCGCTCGATGATCTGGGGTGCGCCCATTTCAGAGGATCTTCTGCAGATGATTGGCGACGACGACCGTCTCGCCCCGCTGGTTCTTGACCTCGACCTCGGCGATGGTCCGGCTCCTGGCGATATCCTTGTCGACCACCCGATAGGTGACCGTGACGGTATCGCCGATGAAGACCGGGCCGATCAGGCGGATGCGGTCATAGCCGAGGGAGATCAGCGGCCGGCCGAAGCCCTGATGGATCAGCGTCGAGGCTGTCGACATATAGCCCAAGGTGAGGGCGCCATGGGCGATCCGGCGGCCATATTGGGTCGTCTTGGCGTATTCCTCGTCGACATGGATCGGATCGAAATCGCCCGTGATGCCCGCGAAGAGATAGACGTCGCTTTCCGAGACCGTCTTGCTGAAGGTGACGGTCTTGCCGACCGGGAAGGTCTCGATGGAATCCGTGGGGGTCATGGCTCTCTCCTTTGCTGTCTCACCACCAGTTGCTGCCGGCGGTGAGCCCGCCGTCGACATAGAGGGTCTGGCCCGTGACGAAGCGCGCCGCGCGCGACGCGAGGAACAGCACCGCATCGGCCACCTCCTCGGGGGTGCCGATGCGCCCCAGTGGCGTGTTCTTCAGCGCCGCCTCGGCCCGGTCCGGATGCTGGTCGATATAGGCGGTGATGAGCGCCGTGCGGATGATGCCCGGGCCCACGGCATTGACCGTCACGCCCTGGGGACCCCATTCGAAGGCGAGGCTGCGCACCAGGCCGGAGAGCCCCGCCTTGGTCGCCGTATAGACGGCGCGCAGCACCATGCCGTGGATCGCCGAGGCCGAGCTGTTGATGACCACCCGCGCCTGCGGCCGGTTGAAGATCATCGGGGCGAAGATCTGCAAGGTGGAGATGACGCCCTTCAGGTTGGTGTCGATGATGTCGTCGATCTGGCCCGGCGCGATCTCCATCACCGGCATTCGCGCATTGATGCCGGCATTGGGAATGATGATGTCGAGCGCGGTCCCCTCGCGCTCGAGCCGCGCCCGGAGGCCCTCCAGCTCCTCCCGCGACCGGACATCCACGACATGGCCGATCCCGAGCGCCCCGCTGGCGGCGGCGCCGGCAGCATCCTCGAGAATGCCCGTGACGTCCCTGTCGCAGTCGAGGGCGATGACGTTGCAGCCGGCGTCGAGAAGGCTGCGCGCGATGGCCAGGCCAATTCCCTTGGCGCCCCCCGTCAGCAGCGCCGACTTGCCTCTGAGCCCCAGCCAGTCCTCCCCCGTCACCCTTGCGCTCCTGTGATCCATACTGCTGGTTCCGATATCGCCGGCGGGCCGCCGAGAGGCCTATCCGGCGAAGGCCTTATCCGGTCTGGCCCGGCGCGCGGGCGCCGATGAGCCGCGCCGCCCAGGTGCTGGAGCCGCGCTGGACGATGCGGTGGGACAGGATGGTGCGGGCCTGGCGCTGGGACCCGCTGCGGTCGAGGATCTGGCGGGCCGCGAGCGCGCCGAGCTCATAGGTGGGCAGCCGCACGGTGGTCAGATCCATGAGCTGGGAATATTTGGTGTCGTCGATGCCGACGATGCTGACGCGCCGCGGGATCTGGATCCCCGCCTGGCGCAGCGTCATGAGAAGGCCGATCGCCGTATCGTCGGCCGCGCCGATGATCGCGTCCGGCAGCTCCTGGGTCAGCATCGCCGTCGCGGCGGCGCGGCCGGATTCGATGCCGAACCCGCCGGAGAAGCGGGCCGGGACCTCGAGCCCCGCTTCCTTCATCGCCTGCTCGAAGCCTTCATGGCGCTGCTCGCTGGTCGAGAGCCCCTCGGGCCCCTCGACGAAGACGATCCGCTCGTGACCCAAGGTGATCAGATGCCGTGTCATGTCATAGAGAGCGGCGCGGTTGTCCACGGAGATGACCGGCACCGCATCGAAGCCGCGATCGGCGAGACAGATGATCTGGGTCCGGGCTTCCGCCGCCTGGGCGACGGCCTGATTCAGCAATTTCGTCTCCGGCACGTTGGGGTAGGAGCCGCCGGCGAACATGATGCCGGCCGCATGATGCTCCAGCAGCATGCGGAAATAGGCCGCCTCGGCCGCCGGATTGCGGTCGGCGTTGCAGACGATGGTGAGGAAGCCCTGGGCGCCGGCGGTGTCCTCCACGCCGCGGGCGATCTCCGCGAAATAGGGATCGGTGATATCGCCGACGATGACGCCGATGGTGTTGGTCATTTTGGTGACCAGCGCCCGGGCGATGGGGTTGGCGGAGTAGCCGACTTCCTCCGCCGCCTTGAGGACCTTGGCCCGCGTCGCCTCGGACACGGGGTGCTGGGATCCTCCCAGCACGCGAGAGACGGTTGCCAGCGAGGAATTGGCCCGCTTGGCTACGTCGGCGAGGGAAGCTTTCAAGCCTTGGCTCCTGGGATTCTTGGGGCGCGGGGCGCCAGTATAGGTGGCAAGCTTCCGGAGGGGAAAGCGCTTTCTTTTTTGTTTTTCCATGGCTATCCCCTAGCGCCGCTTGGTCCGCGGATCGAGCCAGTCGCGGATGCCATCGCCGAGGAAATTGAAGCCCATGACGACGGAGAAGATGGCAAGGCCGGGGAAGACAGAGACCCACCACTGCTGGATCAGCGAGCGCCCCTCGGAGACCATGGCCCCCCATTCGGGCGCCGGCGGAACGACGCCCAGCCCCAGAAAGCCCAGGCCGGCAAAGGTGATCAGCGCATTGCCCACATCGAGGGTCACCAGCGTCGTCAAGGGTCCCAGGGTATTGGGCATGATGTGGCGGAGCACGATCCGCGACGGGCCGAAGCCCATGACCCGCGCCGCCTCGACATATTCCAGAGAGCGCTGGACGAGGACGAGGCTGCGGCTGACGCGGGCGTATTTCGGCCACCAGACGACCACCATGGCGATGATGGTATTGGTCCAGCCGACGCCGAGCGCGGCGGCGATCGCCATGGCCAGGATGAGGGGCGGAAAGCAGAGGAAAAGATCGGTGACGCGCATCATGGCTTCCTCGATCTTTCCGCCGACGAAGGCGGCGACCGCGCCGTAGAGCACCCCGATGAGGCTCCCGATCGCCACCACCACGAAGCCCGTGGGCAGCGAGATGCGCGCGCCCCAGATGACGCGGGAGAGCACGTCGCGCCCGAGCTCGTCGGTGCCGAGCGGGTGGCTGAAGGAGGGCGGCAGCAGATGGATGGTGAGGTCGACGGCGCGATAGCTGTAGGGCGCGATCAGCGGCGCCACGGCCATGACGGCGAGCCAGAAGACCACGACGCCGAGTCCGATGGACGCCAGCGCATAGCGGCCGAGCCAGCGGCGCCGGCGCGAGCGCAGCTTGAGCGCGGACAGATCGAAGGGCTCGCTTGCCGCGCTCATCGCCTGAGCACCCTGGGGTCGAGGAGGGCATAGCTGACGTCGACCGCCAGATTCATGATGAGATAGATGACGGCGACCACGAGGGTGACGCCGAGAATGGCGGGGAAGTCGAGCGCAACCGCGCTCTGGTAGGTGTAGCGGCCGAGCCCGGGCCAGGCGAAGATCGACTCGGTCATCACCGCGCCGGCCATGAGCTCCGCATAGGCCAGGCCGCCGAGGGTCACCACCGGGATCAGCGCGTTGGGCAGCGCATGGCCGACGATCACCTGGGTCTCGAAGAGCCCCTTCGCGCGCGCCACCCGCACATAGTCCTGGCCCAGGGCCTCCAGCATGCTGGCGCGCGTGGTTCGCGTGATGAGCCCCAGCGTCGAAGCGGCCAGCACCGCGGCCGGCATGACGAGATGGGCGAGGGCCGAGCGGAAGGTCTCATAGTCGCCGGCCAGCAGGGCGTCGATGGTGTAGAAGCCGGTGACATGCGGCGGCGCGATGTCGCCGATGCCGAGGCGGCCGGGGGAGGGAGCGATCTGCAGCCCGCCATAGAAGAGGGCGAGCGCCAGGAAGGCGAGCCAGAAGGTGGGCGCTGCGACGCCGATCAGCGAGACGATCCGCGCGAGATGATCGACCCAGCGGTCGCGGAAGATCGAGGCGAGAATGCCGAGCGGCAGGCCGATGATGAGCACCAGCAAGGCGGCGGCGGTGGCGAGCTCGAAGGTCGCGGGGGCGTATTGGAGGATGTCGTCGAGCACCCCGCGCCGCGTCACGATGGAGACGCCGAGGTCGCCGTGGAAGAGCCCGTCGAGGAAGATCCAGTATTGCGCCACCAGCGACTGGTCCAGGCCCCATTGGGCGCGGAACCGGGCGACAGTTTCGGGATTGCCCGCCGCGAGATCGCCCAGCATGGCCAGGATCGGATCGGTCGGCACCATATGGGCGATGAGAAATACGGCCAGAGTCGCCGCCAGCGCCATGAAGAAGGCCGCCACGGAACGCTTGGCGATATAGGGCAGCATCCTCGCCTACCTGCGGATAAAGGGCCGCCCGCCTGTCCGCGGGAGAACAGGCGGGCGGCTCATCCTTGTCCGGCGGCTCAGGCCGGATGGACGCCGTAAAGATCGACCTGCCATCCCGCGGCCGTCAGCTTCCAGCCCTTGATGCTGGTGCGGGTGGCGACCCGATAGACCGGTTGGAAGAGAACGATGTAATTGGCCTGGTCGATCAGGGCTTCCATGTATTGGCGATAATAGCGGTTCTGCTCCTCCGGACTGTGCGCCGCGCCGGCCTCGTTGACCAGCTCGGTGACCGCCGGCAGGGGCGCCCCGGTCCAGCGGACGCGCTTGGCGACGCGCTGCACCGTGGCCGAGGCCCAGGTCCAGGGCTCCGGCCCATCTGGATTCCAGAAGGTGATGAAGGAGGGAAGCTCGGCCGCGCGGTATTTGCTGCGCGCGGTCGCCTGGTCGAGGGGATGGAGATTGGCGGTGATGTTGACCGCCGCGAGATCCGACTGCAGCTTCTGGGCGACGAGCTGATAGGTCGTGCCGGCGACCGAGGCGTCGCCGTAATAGAGATCGAAGCTGAAGCCCTGGGCTAGGCCCGCCTTGGCCAGCAGGGATTTGGCTTTGTCCGGGTCGTGGCGATAGCCGATTTCCTTGGTCAATTCCGAGGTCGCCCCGCCTAGGCCGTTGGGGATGAAGCTCGGCGGACGCGTGGCATAGCCGCCCTCCAGCCCCTTGATCATGCCGTCGTAGTCGATGGCATAGGCGATGGCCTGGCGCGCTTCCTTGATCGCCAGGGCCGGGCTCAGCTCCTTGCCCGAGGTCAGGGTCATGTAGACGAAATCGAGGCTGGTGCCTTCGATAAGATCGACGTCCTTATTGGCCTTGAGCCCGTCGAGCTGGGCCGAGGTCAGGTTCATCGCGGCTTCGATATCGCCGCGCTCCAGCGTCAGAATTTGGGTGGCGCTCTCCGGAATATGCTGGATGACGATGCGCTTGAACGCGGCCTTCTCCCGCCAATAGCCGTCATTGCGGTCGAGCACGATCTGCGCGTTCGGCTCCCATTGGCTCAGCACATAGGGGCCGGTGCCGGCGGAATGATGGTCGAGCCATTTGTTCGCGGTGTCGGTCTTGTCGGCATCGGCGGCGCTTGTTCCGCCATGCTCCTGGACGACCTTGGAATCGCTGATGACGAAGCTGGGCCCGACCAGGAGGTTCAGCAGGGGCTGCGCCTTGTCGACCATCACGATCTTGACCGTATGGGGATCGACCACCGCGACGCTGGCTATATTGGAAGCCAGCTCGGCGGGATTGTCCTTGAGATTGCGCAGCCGGTCGAAGGTGAATTGGACGTCGGTCGCGGTCATCTCGTTGCCGCTGGAGAACTTCACATCCTTGCGCAGATGGAAGACCAGGGCCGCCCCGTCATCGGCCAGCTCCCATGACTCCGCCAGCAGGGGAAGCAGCGTCGAGTACTCGCCCGGCGCCATGGTCACCAGCGTCTCATAGGTGGCTCGCATGGTGATGGGCGCCGAATAGACGAACTGATGGCCCGGGTCGAAGGAATTGGTGTCGCTGATGTCCATGCCGATGACGAGCGTATCCGCGCTCTTGGCATAGGCGAGCCGACCGAGGTTGGCCTCGATCAGAAGAGCTCCCAGTGTCGTACCCGCCAGCTTCAAGCTGGCGCGGCGCGATAATCCGAACCTGTTCATGACGCCTCCCTTGTTTCCCCGCTGTTGGCCGCGACGGTCGAGCCGGCGCGGAAATTCTTGCATTCCGGAAGCCGAAACTTTACCAGCGGGTCGTGTCGAAAGAAAGCGCTTTCCATAGAAGAAGAGCGTCGTCATACTCCGATTGCAGGGTTGGCAGGGGGCATGGCGAGAGACGGGGTTCGGGCCTTGAAGCCAGTAAATATCGTGCTTTTGGGGGCCGTCGGCTTCTCGTCCGATGCCGTGATGGGGAGCTTCGATCCCCTTTCGCAACGGTTGCCGGCGTGCCAGCTTTTCCGTCCATTTCCGAAGCCATCGACCCTCGCCTAGCAGCAGGCAATCCCATGCGCCCCAAAATCCTCTCTCCCGACGAGGCGGTCGGGCTGATCGCAGATAGCGCGACCGTCACCGTCTCGGCTTCCTCCGGGGTCAGCCTGCCGGATGCGATGCTCGCAGCACTGGGCGAGCGCTTCCGCAGGGAGGGTTCGCCACGCGGCCTCAGACTGCTGTTTCCGATCAATCTCGGCGATATGTTCGGCCAGAAGGGCCTCGATCATCTGGCCAATGACGGTCAGGTGGCTTGCCTGATCGGGGGATCCTTTCCCTCGGGCCCCAGCCATGCGGAGCCGCCGGCGATCCGCCGCCTGATCGCCGAGGAGCGGTGCTTGGCCTACAACTATCCTATCGGCGTGCTGACGGCGCTGCTCAGCGAATCCGCCGCCAAGGGACCCGGCGTGCTGACCGAGACCGGGCTCGGCACCTTTGTAGACGATCGTCATGGCGGCGGGGGCATGAACGAGAGATCGCGCGCCCAGCCTTTTGTTCGCCGCGTGCAGCTGGAGGGGCGCGAATATCTCTTCTTCCCGGCGCTGGGCGTCGATGTCGCGATCATCCGGGCGACGACCGCGGATGAGCAGGGGAACCTGACCTTCGAGCATGAAGGCGCCCTCATCTCGCCCTTCACCATGGCGGCCGCGGCCAAGACCAATGGCGGGCGGGTCATCGCCCAGGTCAAGCGGCTGTGCTCCTCCCGGCGCACCGATCCGCGCGACGTCAAGGTGCCGGGCTATATGGTCGATGCGGTGGTCGTGGTGCCCGACCAGATGCAGGCGACGCGGACCCTCTACGATCCGGCGATCTCAGGCCAGGATTGGGCCGCGCCTGACCGGTTGCCCAGGGTCGAGGATCCCGTCGAGCGTCTGCTCGCGCGCCGCGTCGCCGGTCAGATCCACCCCGGCAATGTCGCCGTGCTGGGCTATGGCGTCTGCGCCAATGTGCCGACCCTGCTGGCGCAATCGGGCGAGATCGACGAGGTATCCTTCCTCATCGAGCAGGGCACCGCCGGCGGAATTCCGCTGACGGGCTTCCAGTTCGGCTGCTCGTACAATGCCAAGGCCTATCTCGATACGCGGCTCAACTTCGACTATCTGCGGGGCGGCGGCTTCGACATCGCCTTGCTCTCCTTCCTGCAGGTCGATGCCGCGGGCAATCTGAACGTCAGCAGCCTGCCTTCCCGGCCTCACGTCACCGCCGGCATCGGCGGCTTCATGGATATCGTGCAGAACGCGCCGCGGCTCGTCTTCGCCGGTCAGCTCCGTAGCAGTGGGGACATGGCGGTGACGCCTGAGGGCCTTGCCATCCGGGCCGAGGGCAAGCATGCGAAATTCGTGCCGGAGGTCAGCCAGGTGACGGTGCCGGCGGCCGTGCTTCATCGCGGCGGCCGCGACGTGCGCTTCATGACCGAGCGCTGCATCTTGCGGCTTACCGCCGAGGGCCTGGAGTTGATCGAGATCCTGCCGGGGCTGGACCCGCGCCGTCATGTGACGGCGCTCTGCGATATCCCGATCCGGATCGCCGAGAACCTCCGGCGCATGGATGCCCGACTGTTGCAGCCCGAGGTCGGGCGTCTCCTCGGCGCGACCGATCCCGACCCGCGCGCCTGACTTTCACGGAGCCAGCCATGCCTCTGACCGATCGACATGAGATGATCCGCCACACGGCGCGCAGCTTCGCCGAGAAGGAGATCCGCCCCGTCGCCGCCAAGCTGGACGAGGAGGAAGCCTTTCCCGACGCGCTCTATCGCAAGATGGCCGAGATCGGCCTTTTCGGCGTCAGCCTGCCGGAGGAGGATGGCGGGGTCGGGGCCGACATGCTGGCCTTCGCCATCGTGATGGAGGAGATCGCGCGGGGTTATTCGTCTCTGGCCGACGAGCTGGGCAATGTCGAGATGGTGGGCACGTTGCTGTCGCGCTTCGGCACGCCGGGGCAGAAGGAGCGTTATCTGGCACCGCTGCTCTCCGGCCGCTATGTCTGCGGCTTCGCCATTACCGAGGCCGAAGCGGGATCCGATGTGGCGGGTATCCGGACCACCGCGCGGCGCGAGGGGGAGGGCTGGATCCTCTCCGGCGAGAAGATGTGGATCCACAACGCGCCCAATTGCGACTTCGCCGTGGTGCTGGCGCGGACGGATAAGGACGCGGGCCATCGCGGCATGAGCACCTTTCTGGTGGAACGCCGATGGCCCGGCGTGATCAGCGGCCGGCGCGAGCACAAGATGGGCCAGCGCGCCTCCCAGGTGGGGCCGCTGGCCTTCCAGGAGGTCCGGCTGCCGGCGGAGTCCCTGCTGGGGCCGGAAAACAGGGGCTTCCACAATATGATGAGCGTGCTGGAGAAGGGCCGGGTGGGCATCGCAGCACTCGCCGTCGGGATTCTCCAGGCGGCGCTGGATGCTTCCATCGGCCAGGCCAAGGCCCGCCGCCAGTTCAGCCAGCCGATCGCAGAATTCCAGGCCGTGCAGTTCATGCTGGCGGATATCGCCAAGGATCTGCACGCCTCGCGCCAGCTCACCTATGTCGCCGCGGAGACCCTCGATCGCGACGGCCGCGCCACGCTGGAGTGCTCCATCGCCAAATGCGTCGCCAGCGATGCCGCCGTCGCGCGCACGGCGGATGCCGTCCAGATCTTCGGCGGCAGCGGCTATATCCGCGGCTTCGAGGTCGAGCGGCTCTATCGCGACGCCAAGGTGACCCAGATCTTCGAAGGCACCAATCAGATCCAGCGGCTGCTGATCGCGCGGCAGCTGTTGGCCTGATCCCCTTCCCTCGACAAGCAGAAGGAGACGACCATGACGACGCCGCATTTCTTCAATCCCGCCACGGTCCACGGTTGTAGGGTGCAAAAATTCGATCTGTCGCTTCCGCCAAATGAAATCGGAGGTCGCTGCGCTCGGGCTGGAGCTCGATGCCGTACTCATTCCCTGCAGCGGGGGCGGCCTGATCGCAGGCTCCGCAATCGCGCTGCGCTCCGTCTACCCGGATCTTCCCGTCTATGCCTGCGAGCCGGAGAACTTCGACGATACCAGGCGGTCGCTGGCCGCCGGCGCCCGGGTCAACGCTCCGGGAGGTAACATCATATGCGACGGGTTGATGTCGCCCATTCCTGGGCAGCTCACCTTCGCCATCAACCGCCGCCTACTGGCCGGGGGCCTTGTCGTCGACGACAAGGACGTGCTCGCCGCGATGGCCTATGCCTTCCGCGAACTGAAGCTCGTCATGGAGCCCAGCGGGGCGGTGGCCCTGGCGAGCGTCCTCTCGGCAAGTTCGACTGCAAGGGGCGAAACATTGGGCTGGTCTGCTCCGGCGGAAACCTTGATCCCGCGACCTTCCTCGGCTGCCTCTCCGCCCAGGCGGACAGAGCATCGTCGCAAGGAAGGTGAATCGCTGCTGGCCGAAGGATCGCCGAGACCGATGATCGACGCGCACGTCCACGTCTGGAGCCTCGATGCCGAACGCTATCCGTGGCATCAGACCCTCGCCCATGTGCCGATACCAAGTGAGGCCGCGACCGCGGAGTCGCTGATCGCGGAGATGGACCGGGCGGGGGTGTCGCATGCGGTGCTGGTTCAACCCAGCGTCTACGGATGGAACAACGATTATCTCTGCGATTGCCTGGCAAAATGGCCGTCGCGCTTTGTCGGCGTTTGCCTCGTCGATCCGAAGGCCGAAGATGCGGCTGAGCGGCTCGAATACTGGACCCTCGCGCGCGGCTGCCGCGGGCTCAGGATCAACCTGATCGCCGAGACCGATCCCCGGTGGGTCCTGAGCCCCGGCAGGCATGGCCTCTGGCAGACGGCTCGCAAGCTCGGCATTTCCATTGCGCTGCAGATATCGCCCGACCATGCCGTAACCGCCGGCAAGCTGGCGGCGGCCAATCCGGACATCACCTTCATAGTGGACTATATGGGCCCGGCCGCCTTCCACGACGGCAAGGGTATTACCGCGATCGAAGAGCTCGCCCCCAACCCGAACATCTACTACAAGATCCAGTCTCTCGGGCAGGATTCGAGGCAGCCCTATCCCTTCGAAGATCTGGCGCCACTCTACCGCGCGGCGCTGCGGGCGTTCGGTGCGGGCCGGCTCCTGTTCGGCACGGATTTTCCTCATATGCGCAAGGCCTGCAGCTATACCGAGGCGGTGCGCTGGCTCGGGAGCCTCTCCTTCCTCGACGAAGCGGCCACGCGGCGCATCGGCGAAGACAATGCCCGCAAGCTGTGGAGGATCGGCGCGTGAGCGCGAACCAGGGACGCATCGCGAAGGTCGATCTCTTCACCATCTCCGTGCCATTCGGGGCTCCCGAGGAATCCGCGACCCTCAGTCGCCTGGGGTTCGACAATGTCCTGGTGCGCCTCGAGACCGCGGAGGGCACTGTCGGGTGGGGCGAGGCCAGCGGCGGCAGCGGCGCACCCGTCGAGGTTCTTCGCGCCATGATGGAGGGGTCCAAGGGCTTCGTGCTGGGGCGCAGCGTGTTCGAACCGGAGCTGATCCGCTCGGCCATGATTGCCGGCGGCCGGCTGGCGAATTTCCGCCGCCTTGCACATCTCTCCATGGCGGGCTTCGACATGGCCTGCTGGGACGCCGCCGGGAAGCTCGTGGGCCGGCCGATCCATGCCCCGATGGGCGGCGCCCTGCGAAGAGAGATCGACTTCTACGCCTATCCCCTCGCGAAGAAGCCGCAAGAGGTGGCCGAAGAGGCCGGGCGATTCGCGGCGCGCGGATTCTCGGTCGTCTATCTCAAGGTCGGCATGGGAGACAAGCGGGACGTGGAAACGGTTCGCAGGACGCGGGAAGCCGTCGGGCCGGCAATCCGGATCAGGGTCGATGCCAACGAGGCCTGGGATCTTGCCACCGCGCGCCGCATGAGCGAAGCGCTCGCGCCCCATGATCTCGAATTCATCGAGCAGCCGATCGATGCTCGCGACCTACTTGGGATGCGTGACTTGCGGCGGACGACACGGGTGCCCATCGCGGCAAATCAGGGAATCTGGAGTTCTCGCCGAGGCGGCCCAGGCGATTCGGCTCGAGGCCTGCGACGTCATCGTGACCGGCGAGCTCTGGCTCGGCGGCCTCCTCCCGCTCCAGAGAATGGGCGCCCTCTGCGCCGAAACCGGAATCGGGCTCTGCCTCCACGCGCCACCCACGACGAGCATCGCAACGGCTGCTGGCATGCACGCCTTGGCGACGGTTCCGACTCTGCTTGAAGGAAACCAGACCTATCTCTACCACTTGCGGGAGGACGTCTGCGAAAGCCTCGGCGACCGCAATGCCGCTCGGCTGGACGTACCGCTCGGAGGGGGGCTGGGCATCAAGATCGACGAGACTCGCATCGCGGAGATGGCGCGGCGCTACGAGCGGAACGGAAGTTTCTTGCAGAGGATGGCGGCCGATGGCTCGAAGCCCTAGTCTTAGTCTAGAGAATCTTTGCTCGGCGCGACCGCCTGGGCGTCAAGCGGTTGACGTTGGCCGCCGTTCGATCAGACGCTCGGCCTCTTTCACTTCGTCGGGCTCCAAATTCACCAACCTCTCGAGCGCCAGCGTCAGGTGGCGGCGCATGGCCTGTCGCGCTTTTTCGGGCTCCTTGGCCTCGATCGCCTCGAAGATGGCGCTGTGCTCCTCCTGGAGCTTCGCCAGATAGGTGACCCGCTCCTCATCGGTGCCGAGCCCGATCTTGATCTTGCTGCGCGGAATGATATAGCGCCCGAGAAACTCCAGGATCCGGACAAAATATTCATTGCCGGTCGCCGCGGCGATCTCGGTGTGGAAGAGGCGATCCTCATCGATTGCGAGCATCTTCTTCCTGGTCGCCTCTTGCATGCCCCGGAAGGCCGCGGCGATCCTGCGCAGCTGGACTCGACGAACGCGCAGTCGCGGCCAGTCCCGCGGCTTCCACCTCCAGCCCCAGGCGCACCTGCACGATCGAAATGATGTCGCGCACACCTGTCACATTGTCGGGATCGATCCGCAGCGGACGCCGTCTCGGGTCGTTCGCGACGAACATGCCTGAGCCATGGCGGACGATGATGAGACCGTCGGCCTTGAGGAGTGCGATCGTCTCCCGGATGACGGTCCGGCTGACTCCAAATCGCAGCGCCATCTCCTGCACCGTCGGCAGACGGTTGCTGGATTGAAGCTCTCCGCTGAGGATCTGGTTGGCGATCCGCTCCGCCAGCTCCTCCGTCATACTCCGCTGCGCGCGCAGCGGTCCGACGTCGAGGGTTCTCGTCTGTGCTCGGCGCTGACCCATTGTATTCAACTCATCAGGTCACATGTTTTCATCATCTTGCCTTGCCGGCCTGCGAAGTCAAAGCGGGCCTGGAACGGACCGGTTTTCCTCATTTCCGCGAGCTGCCGCGGCCGGGTATGGATGCGGCGCCGTGCTCGGCGTCCCAGCCGTCCTGCACCGACTGCAGGATCCGCATCGCGGGGAGCGTGCTGTCCCCCGTAATAGCCGGCGCGCGATCATACCGGACGGCGTCGAGGAAGTCGTACAGCGCCGTCGCGCAATCCACCTGTTCGCTCGGCAGTTGCGTGGTGCCGGCGGCGGTCGTAAGCGAATTGCGGATGGCGTCTAGCTGATAGCAATCGCGGTCGGTCAGTACAAGGCTGTCGCAGATCGGCCGGTGCCCTGCATAGGAGCCGAGAAAGATCAGCGATTGGCCCCGATCGGTCCCGACGCCGACGAAGGCGTCCATCGGCGTCCCAGTCCTTGGATCGGGAGCGGGAAGACGACCGGATATGGATCGCGGCTTTGAGGCGGCGAGCCAGGTGGCGAAATCCACCAGATGGCTGAGATGGTGCCAGAGCAGATTGTCCGTCCAGCTTCGCCGATAGCCGGTCGCGCCGACATTCTCCCACCGCTCGATGATGAAGCGACTTTCCACCAGACGGAGCGTCTCCTGTCCCGCGGCGATCCGTTCGCGCAGGCTTCTCATATCTGCCATCATGCGCATCGGATAGACGAGCCCGAGCTTACGACCTCCTCTGTCGGCTACCTCGACCACAGCAGCTGCCTCGGCATAACTCATGCCGATCGGAATCTCGACGAGGGCATGCTTGCCGTTCTCGAGGGCCTTGATGGCCATCGTCGCGTGATCCTCACTGGGGCTGGCGACGATCGCGACATCGACCGCAGGGTCGCCGAGCAGGTCCTCCAGCTTCGTCGACCATTCGTCATAGCCGAACTCCCGCGCGAATTTCTCCGTTGGCTCCGGGCGCCTTCCTATCAAGTGCCGGAGGTGGCAATCGTCACGGGACTTCAGCGCCTCGCTGTGCCACCGACCCATCATGCCGTGGCCGATCATGCCAATTCCGATCATCCCTCTGCCTTTCACACGGGACCCGCGCCTAGCTCCCGAAAAATCGCCTGAGTAAAGCATCGCATCCATTGACGAGCAGGCCGAGATCGCTGCCGACTGCGACGAAGGAAAAGCCGTTCCCAATATAGCGTTCGGCATCGGCCTCGACCGACGCCAGGATCCCGGCAGGCTTGCTATTCCGCTTCGATGCATCGAGCACCTTGTCGAAGGCCTTTTGCACCGCGGCGTGGCCGGGGTCTCCCAGATGTCCCAGGCTGGCGGCGAGATCCGAGGGATCGACGAACAGGCCGTCGACGCCGTCGATCCGGGCGATCGAATCGACCTCGCTCAGGGCCTCCTCGGTCTCGATCTGGATCAGCAGGCAGATCTGTTCGTCCGCACGCGCCAGATAGTCCCTGGTGCGGCTGAAGCGGTTGGCACGCTGGGACACGGATATCCCTCGACGGCCATGCGGTGGATAGCGCGTGGCTTCCACCATCAACCGCACCTCCTCGGCCGTCCGCACCTGGGGGATGAGGAGGCTGCGCTCCGATGTCCAGCAGCCGCTTGATCATGACGGGATCGCCGGCAGGCGGCCGGACCACGGCCTCGGCCGTGCCCGCGTTCATCGCCTGGAGTTGCTGGAGAATGCCACTCAGCTCGTTGGGGGCGTGCTCAGCGTGGAGCACGATCCAGGAAAAGCCCGCCCCGGCGATCACCTCGGCGACGATATTGCTGCAGAGGCTTCTCCACAGCCCGATCTGGCGCTGGTGTGCCCGCAGCGCCGCCTTGAAATCGGTTCCGATCCGGCTGCGCGACGACGTGGGTGTTCATGCTTGCCTCCCCTGTTGACGGGTGTCCTCGCGGCGCGAAGGTACCCGCGAGATGAGGATAAGCCGGAACTTCGCCGCGGGGCCGCATCACCGACCCGCCAAGCTCAGGGCCGTGGTGAACTGCTCCGAGGTGGAGGTGAACCCGACCATGGCTTCGTAGTAGCGGATCGCCCAGCGCGTCATCGATCTGTCGGCGAGCGTATCGGCGAATTCGGAACCGAGGACGCAGTCACGCAGCACGAAGACGCGATAGTTGCGATACATCGCGCCGATGACGGTATTGAGGAGGCAAATATCGGCCGCGAATCCTGCGCAAACGAGATATTTCGCGTTGAGATTGCGCAGTACCGTGTCAAGCGTGGTCTCGAAGAAACTGTCATACATCGTCTTCTGGACGACGAAATCCGTCGGCTTGGGCTCGATGAGGGCCGAGTAGCGATTGTACTCCTCGTTCACATAGATGGAATCGAAGCTGCCAGCATTGCCCGATTCCGTGCGCTCGACAAGCTGGCCGAACTCGGACTGGCCCCAGGCCGACCGCCGCCACATGTTCTCCGTATAGACGACCGGCAGACCATGCTCGCGCGCTACATCGAGCGTCGGCCTTATCCGGTCTCGAATGATCTCGCCCTGGAGCCGGTGGAGCTCCGTCAGGAACAGCGGCGGCATCTCCGGAATCGGTGACCCCGGATCATGCCCGAGGCCGTATACGTCGACCACTAGGAACGCCGTCCGATCGAGGTCGATCTCCTCCACCGTGTCGACCGTACCGCGCGGTGCCTCGTAGGGGTATCGGCAGTAGTATCGCGCCGGCAATCGTACTTTCATCTTCATCTTCCGGTTCCTCGCCTTACGTCTCGCTCGCAGTCCATAGTGTTCATTAGGCGATGCGCCATTGGTCCGCATCGGGTCGAAGGGAAAGGCCATGTCCCGACGCCGCCGGTACGAAGAGCCGGCCGTCCTTGATTTGCGGCGGATCGGCCAGGATCGCGGAGAGCCAGGGCGTGTTCTCCACCCAGTTCCCCACCGGCGAGGCAGCCACGAGGCTGACATGGAGCTCCGCCAGGAAATGCGGCGCGAGCGATGCGCCCGCCGCCTCGGCTAGATGTGCGATCCGCCACCATTCACTGACTCCGCCGATGCGCGCGACATCGGCCTGGACGACATCGACAGCCCGGCGTTCCAGAAGCGGCTGGATCTCGAAGCGCGTCGTCACCGTCTGGCCTGTCGCGACCCGGCAGTCGATCTGGCGGGAAAGACGGACGTGACCCTCGATGTCGTCGCAAGAGAGCGGCTCCTCGACCCAATGGATGTCGTAGTCCTCCAGACGGCGAATCCGCTCCAGCGCGGTCCGGTAGTCCCACTTCTGGCCTGCATCCACCATGAGCGCAGGCCTGTCGCCGATGGCCTTGCGCACGGCCGCCAGGCGATGCTCGTCGTCCCGCATGTCCGGTAAGCCGACGAACACCTTGACCCCCTGCATGCCGGCCTCCACGGCGGCGGCGTTCCTTCGCGCCAGCTCGGCGGCGGAGAGGTTGAGCCAGCCCTGGTCGCTCTCGTAGATCGGCACGGACTGTCGATCGGCGCCGAGCAGCCGCGCCAACGTCACGCCAGCGGCCTTGGCCTTGATGTCCCAGAAGGCAATGTCGAGGGCCGACATCGCATGGATGAACGGCCCGCGCCGGCCGGCATTGTAGGTCGCCCAGTAGAGGCGATGCCAGAGGCTCTCGGTTGCGAAGCAGTCGACGCCGATGAGCAGCGGTATCAGATCGTGGCGCAGACCGGCCAGGACCGCCTCTCCGCCGGCGCGCAGTTCATAGGTTAGCCCCCAGCCGGAGAGGCCGTTGCGCGTCGACACAGTGACGCTGATAACGTCCCAGGTCGTGAAGGGCTTCGGAGTGATGCCGGGGCGGGCCGAGGCGCCTGCGATCGGCCGCGCCAGTGGCACGCGAAGCAAGGCGGCGTCGACCTTGGTGACCTCGAAACCGTCGCCTGTGCGATCCGGTCC
Source organism: uncultured Alphaproteobacteria bacterium (assembly GCA_963757155.1). GTDB lineage: Bacteria > Pseudomonadota > Alphaproteobacteria > Dongiales > Dongiaceae > DASXQK01. The sequence goes on along the minus strand of CAVWQS010000032.1, from coordinate 15,642 downwards.
CCGGGAGTGGTCCTTCTCGCGCTGTCGGCTCATCGATAACACCTTTCCAGTTCTACCGAGCCACCGGAATCAGCCCTTAAGCGAGCCGCGGACGAGGCCCTCGATGAATTGGCGCTGAAACGCCGTGAAGATCGCAATGACCGGCACGCTGGTGATCAGCATGACCGCCGCGATGATTTCCCATGGCGAGGTGCCCTTGCCCTTGACGCTGGCCAGCCCGACGGGGACGGTGACGAGATCGGGGTCGTGGATGATTACGAGCGCGAGCGGAAATTCGTTCCAGAAGGTGAGGCCGAGGAAGATCGCGCAGGTCGCCAGCGCGGGCCGCGATATCGGCAGGACCACCGAGCGAAGGACGCGCAGGTGCGACGCGCCATCCATCTGCGCGGCCTCGAACAGCTCCTTCGGAATAGCCTTGAAATAGGTCGTAAGGATCAGGATAGGGAGCGGCAGGCCGAAGGCCGTGTAAGGCAGGATCAGCGACAGGCGGGATCCGATGAGCCCATAGGTCTTCACGGTAATGAATTCCGGGATCAGCATCATCGGGATCGGCACGATCAGACCCAGCAGGATTATGTAGAAGAGGATCCGTTTGCCCCGAAACTCCATGGCGGCAAAGGCATAGGCCGCCAGGACCGCTATCGTCAGCGCGCCGAAGACGGCGGCGGCGGTGACGATCGCGCTGTTCATCATCAAGATCGGAATGGGCACGACATAGCGCGCCATGAGCGAGAAGGCGTCAATGTAATTGGCCCATTGGATATGAAGGGGAATCAGTCCGAAAACGGCGTCCGTCAGCTCTTCCCGACGACGCAACGAGAGGGAGACGATGAACAGGACCGGGTAGAGTAGAATGAGGGCCCAGGCATAGGTGAAGACGTAGCAGAACACGTCGAATGCCGCCGGACGTCCGCGACCGATAGCCGATCGGAGATGCGCGGCGCTAGACAAGGCGGCTCATCCGCACGCGGAAATAGGCGAAGACGAAGAGCACAGCGATCATGACCACCGATACCGCGGAGGCGTAGCCAAGCTCGCCGGGCCCGTAGGCCGAAAATGCGATCCAATAGGTATAGGTGCCCAGCGCCTCCGACGCGTGATCCGGCCCGCCACCGGTGAGGACATAGATGGTGTCGAAGACCTGAAATCCGCCGACGATGTTGAGGAGAAGCGCCAGCGCAATGACGTGGCGCTGGGCCGGAACGACGATCCGTGTAGCGATCGTGAAGCTTCCGGCGCCGTCAAGATGCGCCGCTTCGACCAGCTCACGGTCCTGCCCGATCATGCCGGCCAGGAATAGAACCATCGTCCAGCCCGACCATTGCCAGCTCGAGACCCAGATCACCACCCAGAGAACGAGATCGGGATCGGCGAGCCACGAGATGTGACTTATGCCGAATATGGCGATCAGGCCGTCGACCGGGCCGCCCACGGCCAGCAGCTGCTGCCAGGTCAGGCCGACGAACACCATAGAAATGACGGTGGGAAAGAAGAAAAGAGCCCGGAAGAAGGTGCTGAAGCGTAGCTTGTAGTACCAAAGCGTATAGGCCAGCAGGAAGGCGACCACCATCTGAATGGCGGTGGAGGCTATGGCGAACAATGCGGTATTGCGCAATGCCTTGCCGAAAATGGCGTCGTCGACGAGCGCCCAGAAATTGTCGAGGCCGACAAAGGCCGCCCGGGCAATCGGCGTGAAGCCGTTCCATTCATGAAACGAGAGCCAGACTGAGAAGCCGATAGGAAATGCGAGAAACAGGAGAAACATCGCCATGGCCGGCGCCACGAAGGCATAGCCGGCGAAGGAATCGGGCCAAGTTAGCCGATTGGCCTGGCTCCTCCCCACGCGGTCTCCCGCCATCTCATCCCCTCTGCGCCATGCCTCTCTGCTACTGGCAGGTCGGCGCGCAGGCGTGGTCCTTCTTGTTGGCGGCCTGCACGTCGGCAAGCATGTCGTCAACGGTTTTCTTGCCGAGCAGCACGGCCTGCAGGCCGTTGGTCAACGCTGTGTCGGTATTAGGGCTATAGGTATTCTCGTCGACGGCATATTGCGTCGCGTTGCTGACGTCGATCTGCGCCTTGAGCACCGCTTGCCAGGAATTCGGGTCGACGGTCGAGGGCGCGACATCGGTCATGATCGGGAAGATGCCCTGTTCCAGCAGGCTCTTCTGGGATTGCGGGCTGTTGAGCTGTTTCACGAATGCAACCATGGTGTTGCGGTGCGCAGCATCCTTCTGCGCATCCGAGACGATCGGGATGATGAATTCCAGATCGTTAGAGCTGGTGAGCACGGCGGGGCCGGAAGCGTCCATCCGCGGGAAGAGCGCAACGCCGACGTTGGGAACCTCCTTGACCGGAAAGGCGCCGTCCATCCAGGGGCCGAAAGGCCAGGCCATCGAGGCCTTTCGGGCCCCGAAATCGACCTTCGAATCCGGATCGTAATTCTTCTCCAGCGCGCCCTCGTAGAACACCCCGGCGTCGTAGAGCTGCTTGAAGAGGTCGGATGCCTTCTTGAATTCCGGAGAGGTCCATGGATATTTGCCGGCGTCGGCCATGCGGGCCTTGGAGCCGTCGGGGTCCCAATTCGCCTCGAGGGTGTAAAAGGTATAGTCGAAGTTGAAGAGCGCCTGGGAGTTGAGCCCATTGGCCATGCTGGGCAGATCCGCCTTCTTCAGGGCCGCCGCCAGCTCGATCAACCCCTTTATGTCGGTTGGCAGGTGGTCGTATCCGACCTTGGCCAGCATGTCTTTCCAGTACCAGACCAGCATCGGGCCCAGGCTTACATTGGCAGCGAAGATATGATCCCCGTCCCGATACTGGCTGTTGGGCACCTTGCTCCAGCCCTTGACCCATCCCTTCCATTCCGCGTCGGCGTCGATATAGGGCTTGAAGTCGAGCAGCTGCCCCGCCTGCCAGAGCTGCAGCTGTGCCGAACCCGGAAGCTGGGTCGCCACGTCCGGCGCCTGGCCGCTGGCCACCCCGGTCTTGATCATCTGTATGATGTTGGTGGGGTCCGTGTACTGGACCTGGATTGTCACGCCCTGGTGCGAGTCCTGGAACGCCGCGATCTGGCCCCGGAGCCATTTGTCATAGTTGTCCTGCGGAAAGAACGAGAGGAGCTTATAGGTTCCGGGCGCGAAGGCCTGGCCTGCCAGCGACCGGTCGGCCGAGAACATGTAACCAGTGGAAAGCACGGCCAAAGCACCCAACAGGGCCATGGTTCGGCGGGCGAAGACAGCAAGCATGGGAATTCCGCTTCTCATGACTAGCCTCCACTGCTTTGGGGGATTTTCACTGCGCTTTGGGCGCAGAACGCTTTGTTGGGCAAGCCTATGTGGTGTCGGCTCTACCGCGGCCATCCTGCGGTACGGTCCGGAGTTGCCGCCTCTCCGCTCCTCGGCCAGCATGTTTGGGCAGTTCAAAGTGATCATATGACGTACTCACATGATGAGAATCAATACCATGCCGGGCGACACCTGACAAGCCGAGCGCCCCGGGAGAAGCCGCTCCGCGAGGGCGCTTCGGCACGCGGCCAGACTTAAGACGTGGAATCATGTGGCTGGGGGTTACGACACACCCGACGGCTGAGTGGATTGCGCAACAGCTAACGGAGACTTGCGGCTGGGAGGTTGCGCCGGACTATGTCGCGTCGCGATCGCGATCGCGCCTATGGCGAACCATTCGTCCGGCGGCTTCGCTCGATGGGGATTCGCGACCGACCAATCGGCACCGCGATCGCCATGGCAGAATGCCTATGCTGAACGGCTGATTGGCTCGATCAGCGGGAGGTACTCGACCATGTCGTGGTGCTCGGCGAGCGACACCTTCGGCAACTGTTGCTATCTTACATGAGCTACTACAACGAGGCCCGCACGCATCTGTCGCTGGACAAGGAGGCGTCGATTTCCGCGCCAAATTCAAGGTGTCGGCTCGGCCAGACCCACCATGTCGGTGTGCCAGAATAAGCTAGCACGTCGGGACCACCCGACAGTGATTCAGGTCAACCGACGACCTCGAGGCTTACTATGGTAAAGTACTTCGGCGCTTAACATTTTCTGACTTTCCGTCTCAGCCGCATCCGCATCAGCGGCCCCGGAAGCACGGTGGGTGTCTACGTCGTCCTTACGGACAAGAAATCTGATGATCGCGAGCCATGCCCGCAGATTGGTTTATGGAGTTGAAGTGACTGCGAAATGATGGTCCTCATGAATGGACCCGCGAGGACTGAGCTGGCGACACAGCACGACGAACTGGGCGCAGGCCACGCGGATCGCCGGCCCATTGTCGCCGCGGAAGTCGGCGATCGTCTTGAAGTCCGGCATCAACCGGCCGGTCAGCCACATCAGCTCGACATTGCGCTGAGTCTCCCGCTCAAGCCGCCGGCTCGACTGGATGCGGTTGAGATAGCCGTAGAGATAGATCTTCAGCAGCGTCGCGGGATGATAGGCAGGCCGCCCGGTCGCTTCCGGCACGACCCCGGCAAAGCCCACGGCGCCGAGATCGAGTTCGTCAATGAAGACTTCGATGACCCGGACAGGATTGTCCTGCGTTACGTAATCGTCCAGGCACTCGGGAAGCAGTGTCGCTTGCCGGCGATCCTCGCCCTCGACAAATCGCTTCATCCCGACTCCCCTCGCTGATCGGGAATCACTCTACCAAATCAACACGTTTCCACACAGGCTGGACCCAAAGCGGTCATTCGGAAGTAAGGCAAATGGTCGCGCCGATCTATCGCCACGGTGTCTCGGCGTTTCCCCTCACTCGCCCCGGGGGTACACGACGTCCGGCGGAAACGTAGCCTGGAACTCGGGCCGTGCCTCGCAGCGCTCCGACAGGGTCTCAAGGGCGGGATATCGGCCGCGCGGCAGGAGTTCGGGATCGGCCATCTGCACATAGCGGAGCATGCAGGCAGTCGTGATCTGCGCCTGGTCGAGGGATTCTCCGGCCGGCCAGGGCTCGGCCGCCAGCGCGGTGATCGCGCCCTCCACTTGCGTACGGCAGCGCGCGATCCACTCCGGCCAGCGCAGCGCCGCCGGCCGGATGATTCGCTCATAGGCGCTAGCGGCGGCCTTATCGATGGCCCCGGTGGCAAGCGCTGTGAGCCGCAGCGCGCACCGACGCTCGGGTTCCGCCGGCGGAACGAGGGCGAGCTTGGGGCCGACGGTGTGGTCGAGCCAGTCGAGGATCGCGTGCGAGTCTATCAGCACCTCGCCGTCATCGAGCACCAGAGACGGGATGCGGCCGACCGGGTTCATCTGCCGCATGGAGTTGAAATCGCCGAAGACCGAGCGCGTATCGTGCTCGTAGGCGAAGCCGAGCACGCGCAGCGACACCGCTACTCGGCGCACATAGGGGGAATCATACTGGCCGACGAGGATCATCTGCCCATTCTAACCGCGCACGCGAGATTGTCACGGCTGGGTACACGGCGATGGGGGGAATGCTTGGCGCCAGGCCGGAAGCCGTTTCTGCAGGTCTGCACGGGCGACGAATCACACATCCCGCCGCGTCCAGTGCGGCCATTCGACCACGGCGCCATGAAGCTGTTTCTCCATCATCGGCATGCAGCCACGGGCGGCCGACCTGGGGACCGACCGAAACTGGCTACAGTCTCCCGCCTAAGCAACCAGTACAGGAGATCCGCTTAGCGGCGTAAAGCGGGCAGCCAGTGCAAGCGTTTGCACTGTCTGTGGCTCGACCTCCAGCGGACGCGGCCCGCGAAATGGTTTGCCGGAGCCACCCATGTCAATCTCGACGACTTCGACGGCCGCGATGGATTTCCTCCGGCGCCACAACGCCGCCCCGTCGCCGGTTCTCAACCCTTGATGGCGCCGGTGGTGAGGCCCGCGACGATGCGATGCTGAAAGATCAGCACGAGGATGACCAGCGGCAGGGTGACGACGACCGACGCCGCCATGATATTGCCCCAGGGCAGCTCATAGCCCGTGGCGCCGCTGATGAGCGCGATGGCGACCGGTACCGTGCGCGTCTCGCTGGACAGCGTGAATGTTAGTGCGAACAGGAACTCGTTCCAGGCGGCGATGAAGGCGAGCAGGCCGGTGGCGACGATGGCCGGCGCCATCAGCGGCAGCAGGATGCGCCAGATCAGGATGAAGATCGAAGCGCCGTCAACCACGGCCGCATCCTCGATCTCGCGCGGCAGATCGCGCATGAATGCTGTCAACACCCAGACAGTGAACGGCAGCGTCAGAAGGAGGTACGAGAGCGCCAAGCCGAGCAGCCGGTTGTAGAGGCCCAGACGTTGGATGATCTCGAACATGCCGGAGAGCACGGCGATCTGCGGGAACATCGATACGGCGAGGAAAGCAAACAGCAGCACAAGGCGTCCGCGAAAGACGACACGTCCGAGCGCGTAGCTGGCCGGGACCGCAAGAACCAGGGACAGCGTGACAGTCAGGACTGCGACGATCACGGAATTGATGATGTTACGGGCGAAGGGTTGCTCGGCGAAGACCGCGACGTAGTTACCGAAGTCGGCGTGGCTCGGGATGAGTGCGGTGCTGAAGAGCGCGGGACCGCTGCGGAGCGAGGAGACGACGGCCCAGTAGAAGGGAAAGACGGCGTAGACGACGATCGCCGCGACAACCACGAAAAAGGCGACGCGCTTGAGGATACGCCCGACCATGGCTCAGCCAGCGAGTTCGCTGCGGCTGGTCAGGCGAAGCCGGACAGCCATGATATAGATCACCGTGATCAGGGCGATAACCAGGAAGAGCAGCGTCGCGGCCGCCGATCCCCTACCGAAGTCCTGGAAATCGATGAGCTGCTGGCGCGCATAGACCGCCATGGTCATCGTCTGCTGGTTGTTGCCGGTCAGCACGTATACGAGATCGAAGATACGCATGGCATCGAGAATGCGGAAGATGACGGCGACCGCCATGGCCGGCTTCATCAGCGGCAGCGTGATCCGGAAGAATTGGGTAAGCGTAGAAGCGCCATCTACCCGGGCCGCCTCGAAGAGGTCCGCCGGCAGCAGCTGTAAGCCGGCCAGTAGGAGGAGGGCGACGAACGGCGTCGTCTTCCAGACGTCGACCGCGATGAGCGCCGCCATGGCCAAATGGGGCGATGCGGTCCATGCCACCGGGGCACTGATGATGCCAATCTCCAGCAGGAGCGCATTGATGACACCGTAGACGTCCTGCAGCATCCAGGCCCACATCTTCGCCGACACGACGGTCGGAATGGCCCAAGGAATCAGGACGGCGGCGCGCAAGGCCCCGCGCGCCGGAAACTGCGCATTCAGCGTCAGCGCGATGGCGAAGCCAAGGCAGACTTCGAAGGTCACCGACACGGCCGTGAAGATGAGCGTATTGACCACCGCTCGCCACCAATCGGGATCGGCAAACAAGGCAGCGAAGTTGTCGAGGCCGACATAGGCGGCGGCGCTGAGGTCGAAGAGCGTCGCGTCGGTCAGGCTGAACCAGATCGTGCGCGAAAGCGGCCACAGCGCAACGATGGCGAGGGCCGCCAGCATCGGCAGAAGAAGCAGCCAGGCGTTGCGCGCCCGCCGGCGCGCCAATCCGTCGAGCCGCACCGGCCTCACCATCGGCCGTCGTGACTGAGCCTGTTTAATTGCTTCTCGAGAGCAGCCAGGTTCGCGGCAGCATTGCCGTTGCCTGCTAGTGTCGCGTGGACGGCATTGTAGAATTCGGCGCTGACCCGGTTGTACTTGTTCCCGGCGATGCGCGACGGGCGGGCAAGGGTATCTGCAAATACCTCGGCCAACTGACCCATATACGGGTTGGCCTTCAGAATGTCCGGATCCTTGTAGAGGCTCGTGATCGTCGGATTGAACGAGCCCTCGACCGCGCGTCGTTTTTGCTCAACCGCGCTCGTCAGGTAGAGCACGAGATCGGCCGCCACCTCGGGATGCGGAGAGTACTTGGAGACGGCGAGTTCCTGACCGCCGAGTACCGCGACATGCTTGACATCGGCACCGCCCCTGGGGAGGGGCGCAATGCCGACCTTGCCCTTGATGGGGCTGTCCGGCGCATTGGCGAGCGCCCAGGCATAAGGCCAGTTGCGCATGAAAACCGCATCGCCTGTCTGAAACACGCCGCGCAACTCCTCTTCCGTGTAGGTCAGGACGCCCTCGGGGGCGATCGTGCCGATCCAGCCGGCGGCCTGGTCAATGGCAGCGATGGCCTTCGGGTTGTTTACCGTGACCTTGCCGTCAGCGTCGATGATCGTACCGCCTCCGTTCGAGGCGATCCATTCGAGCGCGTTTACCGTCAGCCCTTCATAGGCACGGGCCTGGAAAACGAAGCCCCAGAGACGCGTGTTGCCCGCCTTGCGCTCGGCATCCCGGACCCGCTTGGCGGTCGCCTCGAGGTCGGACCATTGCTCGGGCACGCGCGCGCCGTAGCGATCGAGGAGATCCTTGCGATAGTAGAGCAATCCTGCATCGATGAACCACGGCATAGCGACGAGCTTGCCGTTGACCGTGTCGTTTTCGATGACGGCCGGGAATTGCTGCTCCTTCAGCCCCTGTGGCAGATAGGAGTTCAGGTCGATCAGATGAGAGGCGAGCAGGCCCGGCCAGACGACGTCGATCTGGAAGACATCGATATCCGGGGACTGAGCCGCCATGATCTGCAGGTAGAGCGCGAGGCGATCTGTCGCCGAGTTCGGCGTCGAGACGAACTTCACTTCATTGCCGGTCTCCTTGGCCCAAGCCTCGGCGCCGGACTTGCAGAGCTCGTATTCGATGCCGAGGGCGCTGCAGGCGATGGAGATCGTCGCCGCGGTGGCCGGAGATGACGCCAGCCCTGCTGTGATCGCCAGCGAGATCAGGAATTTTCTCATGGCCGTTCCCCTCAGAGCTGTTTCGAAAGGGAGTTTAGTGGCCGGAGGATGGTGATTCCGAACAATTGTCGAAGCCGAAATTGGAGTTGCCATGCGGACACCGACCACTCGGCGGCAGTATAGCCCTGAAGGTCTGCGCCACGAAATGGGGTGTCACGGACACAAATTGGCGCGTGATCGAGTCGCTGCTGCGGGCACCATGCGAATGCAGGGGTCGAGCCGAGTTACTCCGCGGGCAACGGTTCGGCGAACATGCGACCGTAGTGCGTCACCGGTGCGAACACGCCGGCCGCGCGCAGGGCATTCCAGAAAGTAACGGAATTGGCGGTAAGAACGGGACGCCGGAGATCCTGCTCCAGTGACTCGATCGCGCCCACCGCCCGGAAGCCGTTGCCGCCGGTGAGAATCGCATCAGCGAATGCCGTGCCGCCAAAGTCGCCTGACCGTAGGTCATCGCATCCCCAGGCTGTCGGGTCGGCTTGCATCCGGCTTCCGGACCACATTTGCAACCGGTTGCAAAAGCCGGCGGCCGCTCGATCACCGGACGCTGTGTTTCCTCAAATTGCCGATTTTGGCTGTGTACCCATGGCCCCGCCAGGCTGCTCCCCGCCTGCCCAGCGCCCACCAGCGACCTTCCTGGCGCCAGTCCAAGTCCCGCTCCCGCCACTAGCACCATTCCGAACCACCACAGGAGGGGGCGCGGAATGGGAATAGGCCCGGGCTCCCGGCGATCTCTGCAACTTGCTTCACCGTCGCCCCGCTCGCCGAAGTCGCACTCAAACCTCCAAGCCCGCCTTTCGCAGGCCCTCGAGGAGATGCGCGCGGTGCGCCGGGACGGTGTAGGGGCTGATCGTTTCCCAGTAGCGCTCGGCATTGACCAGTTCAATTCCTTCCAGCTCCGCGCGTACCATTCTGGCCTCCTCGCTGCGTCCGAGTTGACCCAGGCTGGCGAGCAGAGTGCGCATAATGAAGGGCAGCCGCCGACCGCTGAGCGCGCGCTCGGCGTAGCGGACCGCCTCCTCGTAATTGCCCTGGTGATAGTGCGCAAGGGCCACGTGATGAATGAACGTATGCAGCTGGGGATCGTTCGGATTGAGGCGGAGGCTGCGCAAAAGCGGATCTATTGCCTCGGCGAAATGGCCGAGAAAGATGCGGGCCCAGCCGAGCGCGAAATAGCCGAGAGCGAAATTCGGATTTAGGTCGATGGCACGCTGCGCTTCGGCCAGCGCCAGCTCCTGTCGGCGCGCCAGCATGCTGGCAAGGAAGAGCGCATAATGAGTGTAGGGATCCCGATCATCGAGAGCCACCGCGCGTGCCGCCGCCGCGCTGGCGTCTGACAGGTCCTGCTCGATGTCGCGGCTCCATCCCCACCAGATCCGGCTGTTAAGTGTACGCACCAGATATGTATGGGACTGGGCAAGGCTTGGATCGAGCTCGATCGATCGCCGCAGCCACGCCTCGGCCTGTCTGTTGTCGTCGAGCGAATGTTGGTGGAATTGCCAGACACCCCGCATGCAGCAGTCGAACGCGTCGAGGTTGGTGATACTCTTGCGCGCGGCGCGTCGCCCCTCAACCAGCAGCATCTCGGGTTCAATCGCACCGACCACGCTCTGTGTGATCTCGTCCTGCAGGGTGAAGATGTCCGCCAGGTCGCGGTCGAAGCGCTCCGCCAGGAGGTGCTTGCCACTCTCAGCGTCGATCAGCTGGGCAGTGGCACGGATCCGGCTGTCTGCCTTGCGCACGCTGCCCTCCAGCACGTAGCGCACGCCGAGCTCGCGCGCCACCTGCTTCACGTCAACACCCGGCCGCCCCTTGTAGGCGAAGGTCGAGTTGCGCGCGATGACGAAGAACCAGCGATAGTGCGACAGCGCCGTGATGATGTCCTCGGTGATGCCGTCGACGAAATAGTCTTGCGCCGGATCGCCGCTCATATTGGCGAAGGGCAGCACGGCAATCGATGGCTTGTCTGGTAGTGCAGGTGCCCCGCCGCCCAGCACGGCGGCTACTGCCGTCGCATCGACGCTCCAATCGACCCGATAGACCGAGACTGGGCGCGGTATGTTCTTGAGCGAGCGCTCTCCCAGAATGGACAGCGGGAAATCGAGCTTGCCCTCGATCTGCTCCCGCACGGCGCCAGAGAGGCAGATGCCGCCAGGGGCGGCGACCTCTTGCAGACGGGCGGCGATGTTAACACCGTCGCCGAGCAGGTCGTCGCCCTCGGCGACAACATCTCCAAGGTTGACGCCGATGCGGAATTCCATCCGCCGTCCCTGCGACAGATCGGCGTTGCGGCGCTGCAATGCCCGCTGAATGGCAACGGCGGCGCGCACCGCCTGCACGGCGCTGGCGAACTCAGCGATAACGCTGTCGCCAGCCGTGCCGAATACCCGCCCGCCATGCTCACTAGTCATATCGCCGATCGTGCTGCGGTAGATGCCGAGCGTGCGCAGAGTCGCTTCCTCGTTCTCCGCCACCATGCGGCTGTAGCCGACGACATCGGCCGCTAGAATCGCGGCGAGGCGGCGTTTTAGGGGCGACGCTTCCATGAGTGCGGCATTTCGAGTACTGGATCTCCCTCGAATACGAGATTATCGACTATTGAGGGAGGAATCTATGCTGCTTGGATGGCGCTCGAATGGCAGCTCCTGGCAGATACTGTTGTAAAAGTATATTGTGGGCAGCAGCGCGCAACATTGAATTGTTTCAGAGCGCTGAAGTGCAACTTCATTTGTCGCACCCGCGATTCTGATTCTATCCTTGCGCCAGTCGTGACCTGCTACGACTTTTGCAACACTATCGGCACATCCCAGACATCTCGCGACGGGTTAGCGGATATCCGCCCGCTCGCGAATGCCGTGCCGCCAACGTCGCCTGACCACAGGTCATCGCATCCCTAGGCTCTCGGGTCGCCTTGCATCCGGCTCCTGGACCACATTCGCAACCAGTTGCAAATGTTCCCGGCCGCTCGATCAGCGGACCCTGTACCAGTTCCGAAAGTTTCCGATTTTGGCCGTGCATCCACGGCCCCGCCGGGCTGCCCCACAGCGCGTCCCAGACCCGCTGCCCCATTGCGGATTACAGCTTACAAGTCGAGCCTGTCCCTGACTGCCCTACCAGACCAAGCGACCGCTTCTGCGGGTGACTTGGGTTGAGGGAGCAGGGCGATTATGTCTTCGAGGCGGACAACCACTCGCCCGCCGAGTTCAAACTGGCGCGCTCGGTGTTTGCGTTCGGCAATCTCGTGAATAAATTCTCGGAGCCGGCGGTAGGTGATCTCCATGGCGTCGGCCCCCGCCAAGGCGTCGTCTTCCAGAGCCGCCAAAGCTGCTTTTGATATGGCACATTCCACGGGCATTGGGCCGCTGGCCAAGGAGAAGTGCATTAGGCCTTCAGCGGCGTTGTAGATAACCCGATCTGGTTCGGATGGAAGTGACATTGCGGCCTCCCACGGCGTGCATTTTAGGTAATTTTCTTGCTTGATTTGCACTGAGCGCTCGCCATTAGCCCGAGAGCCTCGAATTGGTTCCCTCAACTCCCTGCACGGTATCTCGACCGTAGGTATATCGGCATCGAGCTCAGCAAGATGCGCCATTTTTGCGCTGTAGTAATACCGCAGCCCGAAATAGGCTGGTGACGTAACGATGCGGCTATGTCCTACCAGGCCGATGGACGGACTAGTAACTTAGAGCCTGATACACTCGGATGCTCTGAAGCCCGCGCGGCGCTTGAGCGCAGCAACAGTCAACCTAGACGGATTCCGCTCATATTGAAACATATCCGGCATGAGCGAAGTAGTTGGCGCATTCGTCTGCGCCGAGGCGAGGCACGAAGAGGCCAATTCGGCGGCGAAGGCTGCGCTGCGTCCGCTCGGCAGCTTTGCGCAGATACGCCTTGAGCTTGCTGAAGGACATCTCGATCGGATTGAGATCGGGCGAGTACTTGGGCAGATATAGCAATTCCGCGCCAACGGCCTCGATCGCTTGCTCGACGCCGGCGACCTTGTGGGCTCGGAGATTGTCCATCACGACGATATCGCCGTGGTTGAGCGCGGGAGCCAGGCATTGCTCGACGTAAGACAAAAAGATTTCTCCGTTCATGGCTCCTTCGATCACCAGGGGCGCCGTCATTTCGTCGCAGCGCAGGCCAGCCACGAAGGTCAGGGTCTTCCAGGTTCCAAGCGGGACGCGCCCGATCAGCCGCTCGCCGCGCGGGCAGCGGCCATAGCGGCGGGCCATGGTAGTGTTCACCCAGGTTTCATCGATGAAGACAAGGCTGGATGAATCAAGCAGGGCCTGCTGCCGGATCCAATGCCGGCGCGCCCGGGCGACATCGGCTCGTTGCTGCTCAGCCGCGCGCAGGCTTTTTTTTGAAGCTGATGTCGTGACGCTCCAGAAAACGCCACAGCGCGCTGCGGCTGCCCGGCATTCTCTGCTTGTGCAGGGCCGCGACGAACTCTTCGAGAGTCCAATCCGGCCGCTCGCCGACCAGCGCGAGGACCCCGTCCGCGTAGTCCTCCAGCGGCGATCGGCTGCCGCCGCGTGGCCGCGGCGCACGGCGCCCTTCCCGCCGCCACGACTGAAGCCATTTGACCGCCGAGCTGGCGCTGACTTCAAAACGCTCCGCCGCCTCACGCCGCGATGCTCCCCCTTCAACCGCTTCGATCACACGCTCGCGCAAATCCAACGAACAAGCCTTGGGCATGGCGCTCCTCCGCAAACCGAATCGCCCCAAGACTCTGCCAATTCGTCACCCCTGGGAATCCCGATTCAAATCTGCCGGGAACCGCTTTAGTGCGCGGGTCCGCGCCCGCCACGGCGGTACGCCCAAGTTTGCCCTAGCTCTTCTACGCGACCATGCGGCGCGTCATGCTCGGCGCCCGGCGCCGCCCTGGCATCGGATCGGCAAGCTCGCTGGCCGAACGCTCTGCCGCCAACGTCGCCTAACCCAACGTCGCCCCACCGTGCCCCCGACGCCGCTCAGCTCCACGGATCAAATCTGCGGGGTCACCCAGCCAACCCCTCCGGCTCCCCGGCCAACTTAGCAACCGGCTTCACCGCCGCTTTGGCCGCTCGATCAGCGTACCAAATCTCCGAAACTTCCGATTTATCGGCCTTGCAGCCCCCGGCCCAGCTTCCTCGCCAGCCCATCCAGAGCGCATCCCGGCCCGCGCCCTGCTGTGCAGCCGACTTATGTCCGGCTCCCGAACCAACTCGCAACCCGCTTCACCGCCGACCCGGCCGTTCGATCACCGGACCCTGTGCTTCCTGAAATTGCCGATTTTGGCTTGTACCCACGGCCCCGCCAAGCGGCCCGCAGCGCGTCCCGGACCCGCTGTCCTGGCCCGGGCTGCTCCCCGCCTGCCCGTCGCCCACCAGCGGCCTCCCTGGCGCGACTGCGGGCCTGTTTCTACCCCCTCGCGGGGTGATACCCTCATTTGCACGATCGAACCTCGACCGAGGAGATAGGAGCATGCTCAACCGCCTGACATCGATCATCGCTTTCGTCTTGCTCGCGCTGGCGGTCTCGCCCGCGTGGGCCGACGAGTTCAGCAACACGATCGCCATCTTCCAGAACGCCGGCGAGAGCGGCAAGTTCTTCGAAACCGCGTATGGCTACGCCGTCTTCCCGACGATCGTGAAGGGAGCCTTCATCGTAGGGGGCGCGCATGGTGACGGCCGGGTCTACGCGAAGGGCAAGCACGTCGGCAACACCTCTATGACACAGGCGACGGTCGGCCTCCAGATCGGCGGGCAGGGCTACAGCGAAATCGTCTTCTTCCAGGACGAGCGCGCGTTTTTGGAGTTTACCGGCGGCAACTTTGAGTTCGGCGCCGACGCCCAAGCGGTGGTGGTCACCGCGGGCGCGCAAGCGCAGACGAGCACCACCGGTTCCTCGGCCGGCGCGAGCGCCAGCAACAAGGACGCGGCGACCGCGGGCAACTATTACAAGGGCATGGCGACGTTCACCGTCACCAAGGGCGGGCTAATGGCCGGAGTGAGCATCGGTGGCCAGAAGTTCAGTTATAAGCCCGTGTGACCTTTGGCGAGCGACATCCGCGTGCGGCGCGGTCGAGGACAGCAGCCTCAATGGCGACGGCGTCAACGATCGCCACGCGGCTCGAGGTAATCGCCCAGTGCTCCCATCCGACCTCGAACGATAGGCGCCATTCTTCGCTTGCCTTATCTGGCAGCAAGCGAGATCACCGCCTGTTCGTAGTCGCCGGAGCCCATTCTACCGGGCTCAAAGAACGCGCGCTTCGCAATCCAGTCGAATGACCGTTCAAACATCTCCTTGCTGTATGTCTCGAAAACAATTCGCTCGCCGGGTCCCCAGCGCCGCGTGTCCATCCCAGCGTGAAAACGCTCGGGAAATTCATTCTTGTAATAGTGGGTATAGAGGTCGGGACGCAGATCGATGTCGCGCTGGGCTCGCCTCAGCGCCCGGAAATACTTGCGCACGTCGTCCGGCTCGGGATTGCCATTGATCATCGCTCCGATCATGAAGGTGCTGTCAATGATCTTACGGCAGCCAAGCTGCTCGGCCAAATAATATGGGCCATTGAATAGAGCGACGGCTGGCGATTTGCCAGCCACAAACAGCTCCAGCCGACCGAACAGCATCCCTTCCTCAAATGACAATTCGATCTGGTCGGCAGGTAGATACTGCTCAAGCGCCTGGATCGTGGAGTAATGGCTGCCGGACTGGTACCCGACCGAGATCGGCACCCCCGCAAGCTCGGCGGGCGTCCTGATTGGTGAATTGGCCGGAACGAAGATCGCCGCCGGAGCGACCGAGTAGGCGTCCGCGTACAGCTTCGTA
>CAVWQS010000031.1:0-12660 GCA_963757155.1 uncultured Alphaproteobacteria bacterium | reverse complement strand
CGGACATGATCGATCATCGCCGCCCAAACCGTCTCGTCGTCATGGGCGCAATTGATGCGCACCGCATCCAGGCCTCGCCTTGCAAGATCGAGCAGATAGCCGGGATTCTCGGCGGCCTCGGCGGCGAGGGTGACCAGGATGCGCACCTCCCGGCCGTTCGAGCATGGCCCGAACAGCTCCAAGGCATTGTCATGCAGCTGCCGTTCACCCCGGAAGAAATGCTGCTCCGCCGGAAATGGCGCCGGGGCTCGGGCCCGCGCGCCGTCATCCGCTGCAGCGCCGCCTCGACGGCGTCCAGTGTCGCCAGGACACGGCCTTCGAGCCGGCCCAGGGAGGAGAGGCCATAATGCATGAGCGTCCGCTGCAGCGGACGGATGTCGCGATGCCGGAGCGCAAGATAATGGGCGAAATTCAGAGCGCTGGCGGCGAATGACGGGCGATGGATCTGCGGCCGCCAGTCCTGGAAGGCGCGCCGCCCCTCGGTCGCCACATGGTCACGCAAATCCCGCACTTCCCGGCCTAGTTCGAGCAACCGGCCGGCGTGCAGGCATTCGTCGCTTTCCGTCGTCGGAATGATCGTCATCTGAGAAGGCTAGCTCCAAACTGTGACAATCGGTCGGGCCGGGCGATCGGGTCGGGGGCCGGGCCGGGCGATCGGCCCGGACCCTCTGGATACCCTTGCAGCAGCAAGGCCCCGCGCTTTCGCACAGCCTCAGACAATAGGGACGATCGCCGGCCGGACATTGAGCTGGATCAAGCGCCACATGATGTACAGGGCGCAATTTTGCCCATTCCCTATCCCGGCCAAAGAGCGGGCCAGGGGAATGGCGCTGGCGGGGCCGTCCGATCCAGGCCTGCCCGCAATGACGGGCGATAATGAAAGACAGATCCGCCGCGACCATGGCCGGATCAGGGAATCGCGCGTCTTGCGGCCCGACGTCGCCCGGCGGCGAATACGCTTCATTAATCTCCGGGCGGGTCTAATATGGTCGCCTCAATGCTGACGAGTTCGGGGGTGCGGCGGGTAAGTCGAGAACGCACGGCCAAGGGCTATTGGCGGGAGATTTCCGCCATCCTCGTCCTGAAGGTCGTGGGCATTGGCGTCCTCTATGCCTTGTTCTTCGCCCGGCCGACCGGCCGACCATCACCGCCGAGACAGTCGCCGCGCATTTCCAGCAGATCGGGGGGCAGAAGTGATCAGTACGGTCGACATGGAGCTGTCGCGCCTGCAATTCGCGCTGACGGCGATGTATCACTTCCTCTTCGTGCCGCTGACGATCGGGCTTTCGGTGCTGCTCGCGATCATGGAGAGCGTCTATGTCATGACCGGCCGGAAGATCTGGCGCGACATGACGAAATTCTGGGGCCTGCTGTTCGGCATCAATTTCGCCATGGGTGTCGCCACCGGCATCACCATGGAATTCCAGTTCGGCATGAACTGGGCCTATTACTCCCATTATGTCGGCGACATCTTCGGTGCGCCGCTGGCCATCGAGGGCGCGATGGCCTTCTTCCTCGAGGCCACCTTCGTCGGCCTGTTCTTCTTCGGCTGGGACCGCCTGTCGAAGGTCGGTCATCTCGTCGTCACCTGGCTGGTCGCGCTCGGCACCAATCTCTCGGCGCTCTGGATCCTGATCGCCAATGGCTGGATGCAATATCCCGTCGGGGCGAAGTTCAACCCCGCCACCATGCGCATGGAGCTCACCTCCTTCGCCGATCTCGTCTTCAATCCCGTGGCCCAGGCGAAGTTCGTCCATACGGTCAGCGCCGGCTATGTCACCGGCTCGATCTTCGTCATGGCGATCAGTGCCTGGTTCCTGCTCAAGGGCCGCAATCCGGGCTTCGCCAAGCGCTCGATGACCGTGGCGGCGAGCTTCGGCCTCGCCTCGGCGCTGTCGGTCGTGGTGCTGGGGGATGAGAGCGGCTATCTCGCCGGCGAGAACCAGAAGATGAAGATCGCCGCCATCGAGGCGATGTGGGACACGGAGCCGGCGCCCGCCGCCATCACCGTCGTCGGCATCCCCGACATGGCCGAGCACACGACCCATTACGCCATCAAGATTCCCTGGGTGCTCGGCCTGATCGCCACCCGCTCCATCGATACGGTGATTCCCGGCATCAACGAACTCGTCGCCGATTACGCCAATCGCATCAAGAGCGGCATGATCGCCTATGGGGCGCTGGCCAAGATCCGCACCGATCCCGCCGACAGCGCGGCCCGGGCCGATTTCGACGCCCATGTCGGCGATCTCGGCTATGCCCTGCTGCTGAAGCGCTTCACCGAGAATGTCACCGACGCCACGCCCGAGCAGATCCAGCAGGCGGCCTGGAGCACCGTGCCCCATGTGGCCGCCCTCTTCTGGTCCTTCCGGATCATGGTCGGCTTCGGGCTGCTGTTCATCGCCTTCTTCGCCTTCGCCTTCTGGCTCTCGATGGTGCGCCGCCTCGACCGCTATCGCTGGTTCCTGCGATCGGCTCTGCTCCTTCTCCCCGCGCCCTGGATCAGCATGGAACTCGGCTGGTTCGTCGCCGAGAACGGCCGCCAGCCCTGGACGATCGACGGCGTGCTGCCGACCTTCCTCTCCGTCTCCAGCATCACGCCCGGCCAGGTGGGATTCAGCCTTGCGGGCTTCGTGATCTTCTACACGAGCCTTGCCGTGGTGGAGCTCTACCTGATGGTGAAATACATCCGGCTTGGGCCGGATGGTGTCCATGGCGGGGGCCACGGCGCGGGGAGACGGCCCGCCTCACCCCCGGCCCGTCGCGCTATCCCGGCCGGCGGCCGGCGGAATAGGGGCGCGGCCATGCATTTCCTCGATTACGAGACTCTCCGGGTGCTCTGGTGGCTGCTGCTGGGCGTGCTGCTGATCGGCTTTGCCGTCATGGATGGCTTCGACCTCGGCACCGGCATGCTGCTGCCCTTCATCGCCCGGAACGACAGCGAGCGGCGGATCGTGATCAACACCGTGGGGCCGGTCTGGGAGGGCAATCAGGTCTGGCTCATCCTCGGCGCGGGCGCCATCTTCGCCGCCTGGCCCGCCGTCTATGCCACGGCCTTCTCCGGCTTCTATCTCGCCATGTTCGTGGTCCTCTGCTCCCTCATCCTGCGGCCCGTCGGTTTCAAATTCCGCAGCAAGATGCCGGGGCCGCGCTGGCGCGAGACCTGGGATTGGCTGCTCTTCCTCGGCGGCCTCGTGCCGGCGCTGATCTTCGGCGTGGCGGTCGGCAATGCGCTGCGCGGCGTGCCCTTCCGCTTCGACGAGACCCTGCGCCTCACCTATGAGGGCGGGCTGATCGGACTTCTCAATCCCTATGCGCTGCTCTGCGGCCTCGTCTCCGTCACCATGCTGGTGATGCACGGCGGGGCCTGGCTCGCGGTCAAGGCCGAGGAGCCGGTGGCCGGACGGGCGCGCCGGACCGCCTTCCTGGCCTCCTTCCTGCTGATCCTGCTTTTCGCCCTCGCCGGGCTATGGACGGGAAGCAGCATGGGCTATCGCATCACCGGTGCCCTCGTCCATGACGGCCCCTCCAATCCCCTGGGCAAGACGGCAGAGGCGGCGGCGGGCGCCTGGCTCGCCAATTACAGCGCCTTTCCCTTGACCATGCTGGCGCCGCTTGTCGCCGTGCTCGGCGCGCTGCTGGCGGCGGCCTTCACCCGCGGCGGCCGGCGCGACGGCCTGGCCTGGATCGCCAGCGCCTTCAGCGTCGCCGGGGTGGTGGCGACGGCGGGAGTCAGCATGTTCCCCTTCATCCTGCCCTCCTCCCTCGATCCGAGGAGCAGCCTCACGGTCTGGGATGCGTCCTCCAGCCAGACGACGCTGGGGGTCATGCTGATCGCGGCGGTGATCTTCGTGCCGATCATCATCGCCTATACGAGCTTCGTCTATCGCGTGCTCCGCGGGCGGGTGACGGCGGGGCAGATCGAAGCCGATCACGAGAGCTATTGAAGGAGGAGGAGACGAACCATGTGGTATTTCAGCTGGGTTCTCGGTCTCGGCCTCGCCTGCTCCTTCGCGATCCTCAATGCCATGTGGTACGAGGTCATGGCCGACGATCACGACTGACGGGATCAATTATCTCCCCGCCATCCCTGCGAAAGCCCTGCGGCGTGGACATATCTCGTTGATCGCCGTCGCTACTTTTCCCCCTCCCCCTGCGGGCCGTGAGGCCCGCGCTTTGACGGGGGAGGGCCGGGGTGGGGGTGACCGTATTCTCAATCGTGCTTCCGATGCGGCGCAAACTCGTAGTGATCCGCGGACGCGGATCCCACCCCCCACCCTAACCCTCCCCCGCAAGGGGGGAGGGAACATAAAGGAAAATCGGCGCGGCTAACGACCGATAGGTGGCGGCTGCCGAGGGCAGCACAACCGACGATAGGGCTCTCCCCGGCGCGGCTATCGGTCGCGCTTTGATTCTCCCGGCCCAATGGGTTATGTCAGCAGCCCTATCAGCATAGGGGCCACCGCATGTCATTGCTGCAGTCGATTCTCCTGGCCGCCCTCCAGGGCGTGACCGAGCTATTCCCGGTCAGCAGCCTCGCCCATGCCGTCATCGTTCCACCCCTGCTCGGCTGGCCCGTCGACCAGGATTCCCCGGCCTTCCTGCCCTTCCTCGTCATGCTGCATCTCGGCACGGCGGCCGCTCTGCTGATCTATTTCTGGCGCGAGTGGATCGACATCCTCTTCGCCCTTCTGGGCCGCGGCGGTGCTGCGGCCGTGGCGGCGAACCGGCAGCTCTTCCTGATGATCGTCGTCGGCACGATTCCGGCGGTGATCATCGGCTTCGCCCTGGAGCATTTCTTTCGCGCCCTGTTCGGCGCGCCGACGGTGGCCGCCGCCTTCCTGATGCTCAACGGCATCGTCCTCCTGATCGCCGAGCGGCTGCGCCGGCGGGCGGGGGCGGGCAATCTCGGCCAGCTCACCTGGCGCCAGGCGCTTTTCATCGGCAGCTGCCAATGCGGCGCCCTGATTCCCGGCCTCTCGCGCTCGGGCCTGACCATGGGGGCCGGCCTCGCCACGGGCCTGACCCATGCCGAATCCGCCCGCTTCTCCTTCCTGCTGGCGACGCCGATCATCGCCGGGGCCGGGGTGCTCGAGCTGCCGAAGCTGATCCATCATGGCGCCGATGCCGGCATCACGCTCAGCACGTCGGTCATCGCCGGCATCGTGGCGGCGGTCACCGCCTATGCCAGCACGGCTTTCCTCATGTATTTCTTCAAGCGCCATGACTTCCAGGCCCTGAACCCCTTCGCCTATTACTGCCTGGCGGCGGGGCTCGTGGCGGTGGTGCTGCTCAGCGGGCTGATTTGAGCCGGCGGCCGGCGTGAGCCTGCCTTCGGCATGAGCCTGCCTTCCGACGGAGCGCAGACGAAGGCCGAGTCGCTCCTGGCGCGGTGGCGCAGCTTCCGCCAGAAGGTCCGCAACGACGATCTCTTCCTCATCTTCCTGGCGGTGGTGTCGGGGATTCTCGCCGCCGCCGGGGTCATCGCCATGCGCTGGGCGGTTTCCCTGCTGCATCAGATCCTCTACGGCGTCGGTGCGGGGGACGACGCCCTGCAGCAGGCGGTGCTCGTCTGGTGGCGGCCTTTCGTGGTGCTGGGCGGCGGCGGGCTCGCCTATGGCATCATCGCCCATCTCCTGCGTCGCTGGCGTAAGCACGAAGCCCTCGATGTGATCGAGGCCAATGCGCTCCACGGCGGCATCATGTCGCTGAAGGACAGCCTGGTCGTCTCCGGGCTGACCGTCGGTGCCGTGGGGCTTGGCGCCTCGGTCGGGCTCGAGGCCGGCGTGACCCAGTTCGGCGGCGCGGTGGCGAGCTCGATCGGCCGGCGCCTGAAGCTGAGCCGGGCCTCGCTGCGCACCATGGTCGGATGTGGGGCCGCCGCGGCGATCGCCGCCGCCTTCAACGCCCCCCTGGGTGGCATCTTCTACGCCCTCGAGCTGGTGATCGGCGGCTATGCCGTCAGCGCCCTGATACCAGTCGCGGTCGCCGGCATCACCGCGACGCTTACCGCCCATCTCGTGTTCGACGTCAACCCGATCTATTACATCGTCACGCCGCCGATGCTGACCAGCACCGACTATCTGCTGTTCTGCGCCCTGGGCGTTGCCGCCGCCGGCGTCGGGGTGGGGGTGATGCGGGCGGCGACCACGGTGGAGGGCCTGTTCCGCTGGGCCGCGATCCCGCTTTGGCTCCGTCCCGCCCTCGGCGGGCTGGCCGTGGCCGGCCTCGGCCTGTTTCATCCGGAGGTGCTGGGCTCGGGCCATGGCGAGCTGAACACGCTCCTGACCACGCATCTGACGCTGGGGCTGATGCTGGCGCTCCTGCTCGCCAAGACCCTCGCCTCGGCCATCTCCATCGGCTGCGGATTCCGCGGCGGGCTGTTCAGCGCCTCGCTGCTGATCGGCGGCTTTCTCGGCAGCGCTTTCTGGCTGGTCTGCTTCCATTTCTTCCCGGCGGATGTGGCCGTCAATTCCGCCTATGCCGTCGTCGGCATCGGCGCCGTGGCCGCCTCGGTGGTGGGCGCGCCCATGACCATGATCCTGCTGGTCTTCGAGACCACCTCCGATTACACGGTGACCCTGGGGGTGGCACTCGCCGTCATCATCGCCACCGTCGGCACCCGGCGCTGGTTCGGCTATTCCTTCTCGACCTGGCGATTCCATCTGAAGGGCGTCGGGCTGAAGGGCGCCTATGACATCGGGCGCATGTACGACCTGACCGTGCGCCGGGTGCTGGACCGCGACATCCTGCGGATCGAGGGGGCCACGAAGCTCGCCGAACTGCCCGCCCTCTTCCGCGGCCGGCGCGAGCCCATCGCCTTCGTCCAGCAGCCCGACGAGACCTTGATCGGACTCATCGACGCCGCTGAGGTCAATGCCAAGCTCGGCGAGCCCGGCGCGGCAGAGGCCACGGCGGAGAGCCTCGCCCATCGTCCGGCCAAGCTGCTGACCCAGCAGGATCGCCTCAGCACCGCTCTGGCCGTCCTGGAAGGCGGCGAGTTCGATTGCGCCCCGGTGGTGATGTCGCCGACCGATCCGCGGCTGATCGGCTGTGTCCATGAATCCGACCTGCTGCGCTCCTATATCCAGGAAGCGGACCGGATGCGGCGCGAGGATCTCGGCGGGGTCGGGCTTTTCGCCGAAACGGCCCGCCGCACGGACGATGATTGAGGGAGGGCGCGGTGACCAAATTCAGCCTGCCGCGAAACCGCCGGGATCGCCGCGAAAACACCACAATCCCTCCCTAGATTTGCAACCATGCCTCGCGCGACGGACGCAGGAAAGCTTGCGGCAGGCCGTGCAAGGAGATGGCGGGTCGCGGGCCGTTTGCCCCTTCACAACCCCGCCTTGAAACTGGCAGGTAGGCCATGACCGCCCGTCGATCGTCGTTTTCCCCGCGCTTGCTCCTTTCCGGGCTCCTGGCCATGGGCTTCGCCCTGGCCGCCTTGGGCACGGCTTCGGCCCAAGCGCCCAGTCCCGGGCCGGACGTGCAGGTCCTGGGCGCGGCCCCAGCCCAGAACCCCGCCAACCCCAACGCCGCGGCTACGAACCCTGGCGATCCGCCCGGCCGAGTCGGGCGGCTGGCCCAGATCACCGGCACCGTCTCCTTCCATACCTCGGATGAATCCCAATGGGAGGCGGCGACCCTCAACTATCCCATCACATCAGGCAATTCGCTCTGGACCGAGCCGCAGGCCCATACGGCGATCGATATCGGCGGCAGCCGCCTCTATCTCGACAGCTCGACCGAGCTCGACATCGGCACGCTGAACGATCAGGGCTTCCAGGCGTCGCTGCCCCAGGGCGCGGTCTATCTGCGCGCCGGCAATGACGGCAATTTCGAGTTCGATACCCCGCGCGGCGCCGTCACCATCAGCCAGCCCGGCCATTACGAGATCGTCGCCGGCGACGCGACCCATCCCACCACCGTCACGGCGCTGGACGGCACGGCCCAGATCGAAGGCCCGGGGGTCAACATGACCGTCACCGGGCCGCAGACGGCCTCGCTCACGGGGCAGAACCCGGTCACCGGCACGACAGGCCTCGCTCAGCGCGATGAGTTCGTCGCCTATGCCGACAATGTCGAGCATCCCTATCTCGAGCCTGCCGCGGCCCAGCAGCAGGCCGTGCAGCAGACCCAGCAATATGTCCCGCCCGCCATGACGGGTGGCCAGGATCTCGGCCAATACGGCGACTGGCAGCAGACCCCCGACTACGGACCGGCCTGGTTCCCGCAGGTCTCCGTCAACTGGGCGCCCTATCGCTACGGCCATTGGGCCTATATCGCGCCCTGGGGCTGGACCTGGATCGACGACGCGAGCTGGGGATTCGCCCCCTTCCACTACGGCCGCTGGGCGCACTTCCACCATCGCTGGTGCTGGGTCCCGGGAGGTTACGCCGACCGGCCGGTCTATGCCCCGGCGCTGGTCAGCTTCCTCGGCAATCTGCTCGGCCTCAATCTCGGCGGCGGGCCGTCGGTGGGCTGGATTCCCCTTGGACCCCGGGAGGTCTGGTATCCGCCCTATCGCTATGGGCAGCACTACTTCCGCGACGTCAATTATTGGGGCGGCGGGAGGTATGGAAACTTCAACGACCGCTGGGCCGTCAACATCCCGCTCCGCAATTTCCTGAATCACCGCGATGCGACGGTGGTGGCGGCCTCCGACATGCGCAATTCGCGGCCCATCGGCCGGTCCTTCCATGACATCACCCCGGCCGAATGGCAGAGCAAATTCGCCAATGCGGCCGCGCGCAATCGCGAGGTGCCGGTGAAGCCGACGCTGCGCACCGCGGGCCTCACCCCGACCGCGGCGCGGCAGTTCGGCCAGCTGCTTCCCGCCAATGGCCAGCTACCGGGCCGGCCGCGGGCCCCGGGGCCCCAGGTGGCGACGGGCACGGCGAACAACCGGACCGGCATCACCTTGGGCAATGGACGCAGCCTGCCGAACTTTGCGGCGGCTCAGCAGAACGGCGCCCGGATCCAGCCCCAAGCGGGAGCCGCGGGTGGAACGAGCCGGATCATCACCCTGGGCAACACCGACGAGCAGGGCAATCGCCAGGGCCAGAGCTTCGGCGGCTTCAACCAGCAGGGCCAGAAGCTGCAGAGCCAGAACCAGGCGAAACCAGGGGCGCCGGGTCCGGCCATCCTGCCCCGCGGCAATGGCGCCGGCAGCGCCCGCGGCTTTACCGCCATGGGGAATGCCGCCACCGGCAGCAGCCAGAACGGCAACCAGCGCTGGGCCTTCCTGCCGCCGTTGCAGAAGCAGGGGCAAGGCAGCAAACAGGCGGGGCTGCAGGGCAATGGCTTCAACTCGGCCTGGCAGTCGAAAAATGGCCAGGGCCAGCAGCAAGGCCAGATCCAGACCCATGGCCAGGCGACGATCATCGGCCAACAAGGCATCGGCCAGAACGGCACAGGCCAAGGCAGCAGCCAGGCCGGCAAGAATTAACGCTGGGCCAGCCTGACCCCACCGCAGCAGCAGCTGCCGCAACAGAAGCAGCCGCAGCAGAAGCAGCAGAAGCAGCTCCAGACCTTCCGCAACGGCCAGCAAGGCGGCGGGGCCTTTACGAAGCTGGCGCCGCAGCAGCGTCAGAACTTGAAGGTCCAGCAGCAGCAGCAAGCCGGCGCTCAGCGCCAGACCTTCGCGCCGCAAAACGGCAACTTCAACTTCAAGCAGCAACAGCAGCAGCCGCAGCTGAAGCAGAGGTCGAATTCGGCCACCGGCGGCAACAAACTGCTGCCGCAGAATCAGAAGCAGCCGGGCGGCAACTGAGACTCCCCTAGCGGAACGTCAGGCGGCGCCCCCCCGGGGGCAGGGCAATCGCATGTGGGAAAGGGGCACAACTTTTTCCGCCGTCATTCCCGCGAAAGCGGGAAGGTGGATTCACATTTGAAGTGCAACAGTTGAGCCAGGAATGCCTCGGCTGGGGTTTGGAAGTCCAGGCATTTTCGTGGGGTATTGTTGTAGGCGGCGACGACGGCATTGAGGATTTTGGGACGGACGGCGGCGAGATCGGTTTTGCGTGGCAGGGGCCGGCGCATGCGTCCGATTGCGTTCTCGATCCCGCCCTTTTGCCAGGGGCTGTGGGTATCGCAGAAGAAGGTTTGGATACCGAGGTCGGCTTTGAGGCGGTAGTGCTCGGCGAACTCGGTGCCGTTGTCGAAAGTGATGGTTTGGCGCAGCTCGGGTGGCAGGGGTTCGAGCCAGGCGATGAGTTGTCGCGCGGTGGGTTCGGCAGCTTTGTTTGGCTGTCTGGCGAGGATGAGGATACGGGAGACGCGCTCGTGGGCGACCAGGATGGCCTGGCCATAGGTTTTGAAGAGCATGAGGTCGGCTTCCCAATGTCCTGGGAAGGCCCGGCCGTTGGCGGCCTCGGGGCGCTGGGCGATGGAGACACGGCCCTTGATGGAGCTCGCGGACGACCCGCCTTTGCGGCCGCGCCAGCCGCGTTTGGCTTTGGCCCTGGGAAGATAGTGCCGCCAGGAGCCGTCGTTGGTGCGGCGGATCTGGGCATAGATGAAGCGATAGATGCTTTCATGGCTGATGCCGGTTGCAGCCTTGTCGCAGGCCAGCCGGCCGGCGATCTGTTCGGGCGACCAGCCGTGCCGGAGGCGATCGAGCACGAGGCGGCGCAGCTCGCCGTCGCGCTCCAGGCGCGATCCGGTCCAGCGCCGGGCTTTCGCCTGCTCATGAGCATGGCTCGGCCTGTAGCCGACCTGCTTGCCCCGGTTGCGCCTCAGCTCGCGAGAAACCGTCGATGGCGGGCGATCCAGAGCTGCCGCGATTTGGCGGATGGATTGCCCGTCTTCATGAAGACGGGCAATCCGGCACCGTTCATCCAATGACAGGTGCTCATATTGCTTTCCCATTGCAACACCTTAGACAGGTGTTGCACTTCGTTTGTGAACTCAGGGAATCCAGGGCGAGCGACGGAGCCTGCGGCCCTGGATTCCCGCTTTCGCGGGAATGACGGAAGGGTAGGGCGAGGCTTGAGGTCGTCAGATGCGATTGCCCTGCCCCCCGGGGGCAGCTAGTCCGGCAGGCCCGTGATCAGATAGAGCGTCTTCAATATCCCGCTGGGCTCCATCTGGCCCTTGAAGCTCGCGGCGAAGATCTTGGTGATCTCCCCGTCGCGATAGAGATGGCTGAGGGCCCGATCGACGGCGAGACGGAAATCCTCATCGCCATGGGGCAGCGCGAGGGCATAGGGCTCCACGGTGAGATAGTTATCGGCCAGCATCAGCTTCTTGGGGTCCTTGCTCTCCTTGAGCAAGGATTGAAGGATGGCGCGATCGGCGAAATAGGCGGAGATGTCGTTGGCATCCAGCATGGCCAAGCCCTCCGAATGGGTCTTGGCGGGGACGACATCCGCCGCGATGTCGCCCTCCTTCAGCGAATTGCGCAGGGCCTCCTCGGTGGTTGTGTCGCCCAACACGCCGATCTTGCGGCCGGCCATGGCCTGCAGGCTCTGCGGCCCGTCGATGCGGATCAGGAGCGAGGCGCCGTCGACGAAGGTCGCGAGCGAGAAATCGACCATCTCGCGCCGCGAGAGGGTGGCGGTGGTCGCCTCGCAGAGCAGATCCGCCTTGCCCTGCTTGATCGCCTCGAAGCGATCGGTCACGGTCACCGGGACATAGACGATGTTGAGGCTGGGCAAGGCGAGCTGCTGCGTCAGGCTCTTGCCCACCGCGCGGCAGATGTCGACGATATAGCCCTCCGGTTCCGCACTGCCGGTTTGGAAGGAGAAGGGCGGCGCATCCTGGCGATAAGCGATGCGAAGCGTCTTGTCCTGGCGCAGCCGGTCGAGCGTGCCGGCGGCGGCATCCGACGCGGCGGCGCCTGCCCCGGCGATCAACAAGCCAAGCATTGCCAGAGCGGCAAACGATCTATTCGAAGTCATGAGCTTCCCCCATAGGATGAACAGGCGCCGATCCTGCCTGTCTGAGCCTGCCACAACTGCCCAGCCATTGTCCCGCGCGACCGCTGCCGCGACCCGGCCGCGGCACCGGCCAAGTGGCAATAAGTGGCGGAGAATCAGCTGTTTAGCATCTATTTGCCACCGGGGATGGCGCGCGCCCGTCGCTATATCCAGGAGGTCGAGGCCGCAGGACGCGCGGCCGAGCCGAGGCAATGGAATAAGGGGATCGCGATGAAACGCAGTGCTGTGGCCGCCGTCATGCTGTTTAGCCTGACGCTCGCCGGCTGTTCGGGCATGAACAACACGCAGCAGAAGATGCTGAGCGGCGGCGCCATTGGCGCTGCCGGGGGTGCGGTCGTCACCGCGCTCACGGGCGGCTGCATCTGGTGTGGTGCGGCCATCGGCGGCGCTGTCGGCACCGGGGCCGGCTATGTGATCGCCCAAACACAGCATTAGAAAACCGAGCGGGCTTTCGGCCTTCCGCGACGGGATTCCCTATTCAGACGCAACTCCCGGCAGGGCCCGGCGTTGTATAGCGTATCGGGCCTGCCACGGTGCCCTCCCTGGCTGCGGCAGACCCCAGGTCCGCCGTCGATCGGCGCCTCGCGGCTCTCCCCTCCGATCGGCGGCGGCCCACCTCTCCCGCGGGCCGCGACTTCCAGGGCTTGCAGGACTCCCCGATCAAAACGATAGGCTTGCCGCCGAAGGCGGGCGGATCGCTATTGCCGCCCGGCGTCAG
>CAVWQS010000030.1:0-46759 GCA_963757155.1 uncultured Alphaproteobacteria bacterium | reverse complement strand
GAACGCCGGACGTGTCGCCGGCAAGAGGAACACCGCCACCCCAGCCGCTAAGAGTAGGGGCAAGCATCCGTCCATGATCTTGCTAGCTATGTGCTAGCTAGGATGAATATAGATTGTGGCCCGGCACCGCTAACTCATTGAAATAATTGGCGTGCCCGGCGAGATTGAGAACCAACGACGTCTGCCTTAAGAGGCAGAGCTCCCCCTAGAAAGCTTCTGCAAACAGGAGCAAATCAAGATGGTTGCGGGCCCGGGACTTGGACCTAGTGAAACCGGTGCGGTGGCCGGACCGCAACGGGCGGCAGATTCAACTGTCGGTGGTTCCCTCCCCCGATTTGAACCTACTTTGGTCGGGGAGAGGAGGGAGGGACCGCGGCCAAGAATACGCGCCGGACTCGCTCTTCCCTAAATGCGGTCTATTTGGCTGCGACCATCTACCTGGTACACACCTTCGCTGCAATAGGGTGGAGTGGGTCGGCTCCCGTCGCTCTTTGGCGCCGAGTGAGAGGGTCCCTTATTGGGATTATCCTCAATTCCTGTCCAATACTGGCACCCAGGCGGCGAATGTGCATCGGCGTCGCAGGGACAGGAGGGGGAGAACATCGCTTCGTTGCGGCCTGAAAGCGCCCGCCTTGAGCCGTACAGCAACTGACGGTGTTTGGATATTGCGGAGTGCTACGTCGCAGATTTAGCTGAGGCACCTTTTTGACGGCAAAATTGACGGTATTCTTCGTGCTAGGCTTCAGAAACGTCATAAGAATCAGCTGTTTCTTGGCCTAAGATATGATGGAGTGGGAGTGAGCCCCGCGCCGGGCGCCGTTCTGCGACGGCGGCACGCGGGAGGGAATTATGTGGAATGTCACGGTAGGTCCGTTTCACCGATGCAGCCATCGCGGCTGTCAGCAAGCTCTCGCCGTTAGTTATTCCGCCGCCACGAGGGGTACCGAAGCCCCGACGCTGTCGGTGAGGCTGCGTACGATTGCCGTCATGACGGGCGCGCAGACGCCGTTTCCCAAGAGCCTGATCTTGTCACGCCGCGATCCGTGATTAAATACGAAGGTCGAAGGAACCTTGGTACTCGAGTTCGGCAAGGCCCATTGCCCGAGCGAGTTCCGGAACTTGGAGCATCCTCAGGGTCGGCGTACTTCCGTCCCACCTGATCAGTCCAAAACGGTCAAGCGTTGTCAGGGTACGGAGAGGGCGATCCAGCGTCTGCCAGCCGCCCGCGGCATCGGAGCCGTAGTAGAGATCCAGCGCATTTGCAGGGGTGGGGTCGACGATCGTATACGCTGGATAAGTGTCTCCGGTGCCGTCACCGAACGCCAGAGTTTCCATGTCCGCACGCATTGCCTTTGTGACCTCGATGGCGGGAATTGCCAGGATGGGACCCAGCTCGTCCGGCATGGGCCATTTTCCGTGCTCCTGAAAGAAAAGCTGTCTCGCCTTTCCTACCCGGTTCATCACTTCCAGGCGATGTACCGGAATGCGGATTAATCGAGCCTTGTCGGCAATTGCGCGCGAGATCGCCTGCCTGATCCACCACATCGCATAGGTAGAGAGCTTGAATCCCCTTCCGATTTGAAACTTCGCCACAGCCTTGATGAGTCCTAGATTGCCCTCCTGGATGAGGTCGAGAAGATCGAGGCCGCGATTTTGGTACCGGCGTGCTACCGATACGACCAACCGAAGGTTGGCATTGACGACCTCTGCGTAAATGGCCCGGACGCGATCAATAGCCTCGGAATATGCTGCCTCTTTGCCCTCACACACCCGGTCCACCGCGACGAAGAGTTCCCAGGGAGGGTTTAGATACTTCACAAGTCCGAGCGCAGAATCCGCCGTCGTCAGAGGGTCTCCCTCCGGCTGCCGGAGAAGCCTCGAGAGCTCGTCAAGTGCTGCGGCTCTTTCCGGGTCGCCACAGACTTGCGACGACCATGACTGGACAGCTTCACTGGTCGGATCGGCGTTGGTCTTCGGCTCGGCCTCGGTCTCTCCATCGTCAGTCTCGGCGGCAGCGTTCGCATCTCCGTTTTCATTCACGCTTGGCGTAGGCCCCGTGTCCGCAGTCTCTGACGTAGCCGACGAGAAGTCGGGCCCACTCCGCACATGCAACGAAATGCGACAGCCCCGTCCGGGAGCTGGCGAGGATCTCTTCGAGCGTTCCGAGAGCACTCGCCGCCCTGCCGAAGAGCTCCGCTTCCTTAGGCCGGTTCAGGACCGGGAATTTCGCGGCGTCCTCAAGGTAGAGATAGAGGGGGTCGTTTTTGGTGCTCGCCATGTCGCGGAGCAGGTCAAGCGCCTGGTCCACCTGGTCTTGATCCTCAGTTTCCCCGGCAGTCCGTCGGCGTAACCCTCAAGGTCCACTACGGCCACGCCAAGATCATGCAGAACGAATTCAATTTGTCCTGAAAGGTCGTCGTTCCCTTCATGTTCATAAGTATCTGCCGCGAGAGCAGAGAGGTCGCTTCGCTCGATCCAGCCGCTAGCGATTGCCGATCGCAGCACCTCCTCCACGGCCCGAAGAAGCTCCGGATTAGCGTCAAACCTACGAACCGGTCGCGCGCGCCCCGGCAGAATGTCCGCGAGCGGCACATCCTCCCACAACTCATCGGTATCGATCGGCGTGTGATCGTTGATCTTTGCATGGATTTCCGCCTGGGCGGCGACGCGCGACACGTCCTCGGGCGGTGGTGGACTGTCTACATCCTCGACCCAGTTATCCATTGGATCGACCGGCTGTTCGTCCTTTGCCCAATCAATCGTCAGCGTCTGTGCAGGCTTGCCAACACGGGCAAGCGCAGCAGCGCCTTCAAGAACCGCTAGCGCGTCCGTGCTTACGCCACGCCGGGCGATGGCGATCGCATCATCACCCGCATGATCGCGCAGTTCGAGTGAAGCACCTTTGTCGAGAAGGAGTCGACAGGTCGAAGCATGTCCATGCGCCGCCGCGATCATGAGCGGCGATCGTCCCCGACCGTCTCTTACGTCAATACTGGTCCCGCGCGCGAGATGAACTTCGACCGCCTCGTTTACGCCACCGATGAGCGCAAGCTTGAAGAGACGCGGCAGCGTGTCACCGCCCGCCTGCTCGCTACGGATTGCCTGCGTCTCGACATTCAATTCGGTTCACCCTTGTTGCGAACGCTTCTCCCGAACATCCGCGGCGCAATTACAACTCTTAGTGAGACCAATGGCAAGATTTCTCGCTGGGGATATTTCGCAATATCAATGAATTGGACGATGTTTTTGCTTTGACGTGGCCCAGGTTTTTTGCTTTGACGCGGCCCAGGCGTCCCCTCCGTGTTGGACAACGAGTTCGGCAAGGCCTGATTCTGACATTCGGAAGCGAGCGCATGGCAATGCGCCGGCGAAGCGGAAGCCCACGCATCGCCGAAGATACTCCGCGAGCCCGGTGACCAACCCATCGAACACTGCGTGGCAGCAAGGCGTCGCACGCAAATTGCAGGACGGAGGCTCGCCGGATTGCTCAAATACGATGGCCGCTTGAGTTGCGAACTGTGTCGCCACGTCATTTCCAGCATGCCACAAGATCCGATATCGACTTGCCGATGTCGCCGACATCGGCAGTAGACCGCTGTGCTGTGAGGACTCCCGTCCTATACGGGACGGACTGTGACTCCAACAGGGAGCGCATCACGGCAGCATTGATGGCAAAATTTACGTTCTCGGGGAGGTCACCCGTAATATCAGCGACTTTTGCAGCATTGAGTTTGGCGCTCACCAACCCGATCACGTTACCGCTCATATCGAGCAATGGCCCGCCGCTGTTGCCTGGCTGTACGGGCGCGCTGATCTGGAGGAAGCGGGCGTCATTCCTGATGCCGGCAAGCGAGCTAACTACGCCTGTCGTTACATTCGCCTGAGGGGCGAGAATTCCCAACAGGGGAAAGCCAACGACCACTACTTCCTCCCCTGCTCGCACTGAAGGTTTGTCCCTTAGCTTTGCGACCTCCCCCTGGTGGAGCGGCGTCTTTAGCAACGCGAGATCATTCTCGGCATCGACGGCTAATAGCAGCGCGCCTCCTTCTGATACCGCCAATCTCGAGCAACCCTCGACAACGTGATAGTTGGTGATCAGTACACCCGCGTTTGAGATATAGAAACCAGTCCCTGTTGCAGAGATCTTTGGTGTTACTGATGTCTGTGCAGGTGCCCGCCGCCCGAGCGCGAGCGCTGTCTGAAGGCTTGCAAGCAGCTGCGGAGTGATTTGCCCATCCTCAGGCAGACCGATGGTTCGCTCGTATTGCCGAATGGCTTGAACCGTCGCGAGGTTTAGATTGCCGTCTACTTGCCCTGGGTTGAACCCGAGGGTAGTCAAGCTCGTCTGGACAGTAGCAACAACGGGATCGGCCGACTTTTCACTCGCGGTGGGTGTTGGTATGTTGCTAGTGGATGGAGATCCAGCTGAGCCCTCGGATGCAGCGGGGAGCGTTATTGAGACAGTGACCGGCCATTCATCGCCACCCCCACACTCCGCTTCCACAATTGACTAAGACTGACGCAGACGCAGTTCCCCGCACTATTTCAGCCTCTCCACTCACCTGCTGCCTGGGAGCCATACAAGCCGGAATGAAACGTCCCGCAAGCTGGAATGAGAGCCGTCCATTGATAATTCGCCCCGCAAGGGTGAACTTCGCGCCATTGTCGATGATTTCGCCGTGCACGGTATCCTGATCAACATTCGCAGTACCGTGGATTTCACTGCCGCGGGTAGTTAAAAGAACCTCGGCGATCAGATTTGAAGCGGCAACTCCATCATCGAGGGTCGCCGCTAGGAAGGCGAGACCGCTAAAGGAGGCAAACGTTCCCGACAGTAACACTGGCCGAATCACCCGATAAATCTTCATGTTCTCACTTTCGAACTTTAGTATTTGAGGGCGGGGCGTCCTATCCCACGAGGTCTGGCGCGCAGCCTGCCGCATGGCATTTATTGCTCCGTGCCCCCGGCGACATTGATAGAGTCGGTCAAAGCGTTGATATCATCTGCCAACCTGCGACCGGCGGAGCAAGTGTCGGCCTCCCAGATGGCGGGCAGTACGATCTCATCGTAGCCAGCCGCAATGAACCAACCTCCGAAGGCCATCGACCATCGCTACGTAGCGACAGGCGTCTTCTCCGACCGTAAGTCCTGACGTTGAAGCCGCCGGGGACGATCGAGTGGGAGTGATTCTGCAATACCGTCACCATTGGAAGGCCTCATGACGGTACTCTGAAATCACAAGTCATTGAAAATACTAATAAATATTCTGGCGAGCCCTCAAAAAAATGGCCTGACTGTGTTTGTGCGTTGGAGGGCTCTCGCATGCTGACGATGTTGCTCTTAAGAGCCTGAAATCGAGCCGCGAATAAATAGGCGCCGCGGTATCCGGACAAGCGAAGCGCCAGCAACCAGCGTGACATCACGCTTCAAACTCGCGGCACACGCTTTCCGCGTGCTCGCCGCCTGGCCAATAGGGCTGAAAGCCTGGAGTACCCACGAGGCCAAGGCCTCCGGGTGGCATGATGAGCGGCATTGTCACGGCGATCCTGATGTAACGCCCCGTATGGTGGACTGGTAGCCAACGGGATGAAGAATAGCAGCTACCGCGGCGTGGCTTATCCCGTTGTCCCAGGCTCTACCACATGTAGAGGCTCCGGGTCGGAAAGCGTGTGGCGTCAGTCTGATGCAATCTCGGCAGCTCAGCCGCTCGTCACGTCGGCTCAACGAGATGGGCTCTGTTTGCTGGCGCCTGATACGGCTCGGGCCAATACTCCACCAGCCGGGCGATCTTGCCTTGTTCGATGGCAAAGAAGGAAACAGCTCTGGCTTTCTGGATGCCATCGGTGATCGACACGTCCGACACGGCCTCCGACGCGTCGCCGACAAGTCGATTGATGACAAATTGCCAGGGGCCGTGCGCGGGATACTCTTGGTTCATCTGGACGAAGTTTTCGGCTCCCCGAATGCGCTCCTGTGATTGGGGCCATTCGAGCGTGAAGCCGGGCGCCAAGACCGGCACTACGGACTGGAAATCGTTCGTCGCCATGAGGCGCCAGAACTCCCGTACGACTGCCTTCGCGCAAGGGTTCGGCATGGCTTATCTGTCCTCAATATCTTACAAAAACAGGGGCGGGGCCTTCGTAGGTTGACCAGTTACGCCGGCGGAAATCGAGGTCGATCCATTCCTGAACCTCAATCGGTCGGAGAACGTCGTGGCGGCGGGCAGGGTCGAGAGCCCACCGGCTGTAGCCCGTCAATGATTCGGAAACCACCCCCTGTCTCCGAAGCAAGATTTTGGGCGTCGGTCAGAGTTCCGCCCCAACCGTCTCGGCGCATTTGGAGTGTCACCGTAATCTACCACCGTAATCTGCTCAGCGTCGCAGCGAAAAGCATTGTCATGCTCTCACCTCGCCGGCGCGGACAAGAAGCAATGGAGGGACAGTAAGGTCGAGTTACACTTGCGGTGTTGCTGCTGGCAAATCGAACTGAACATCAAGCAGGTCGCT
Organism: uncultured Alphaproteobacteria bacterium; assembly: GCA_963757155.1. Lineage (GTDB taxonomy): Bacteria > Pseudomonadota > Alphaproteobacteria > Dongiales > Dongiaceae > DASXQK01. Next base: position 40,252 of record CAVWQS010000030.1, on the reverse strand, counting down.
CATCACCGCGGCAAGGACAGCAGCAGCCAAGCGCCCGCGGCCACACAGGCAATGCCGGCGGCCCGCGCGATCCATCGTCCGACCGGCGTCATCTTCTCCAGAAGGACGAGCAGGGCCAGAAGCGCAATCCAGAGCAGGTTCATCACCCCGCCGACGAACAAGAGCGCCATCAGGACCCAGCAGCAGCCGACACAATAGGCGCCGTGCCGAAGCCCCAGCAGCAGGCAGCCTCGCGCATCGTCGCGAAAGCCGCCGTGGCGCATCAGGAACTGAAACGGGCTCTGGCATTGGGCGAGACAGACGTTCTTCAGGGGTGTCCACTGATAAAGTCCTGCTGCGATCAGCAGGATGGCGCCGAGGCGGTTGCTGGCGATCGCCATCTGATAATCCAGCAGCGCCGCCCGCTCGATCGCCCATTGGAGACAGGTTGCCGCCAGGGAAAAGCCGCTCCAGGCGAGGAGATAACCGGCGGCAAACCAGCCGGTCGCCGCATAGGGCTTGCCCTGCGCTTTCCCCCGCCGGCCCACGGTCGCGTACATGAGGATCATGGGCGCTGCCGAGGGCGCCATCATGCCGACCATCATCACCGCCCACATCAGGAAGACATAGGCGAACTCGATCGCGCGCCATGGCTCGCTGGCCGGCAGCATGATGGCGATCCCGGCCGGGATCATGCGGTACCCCGTCATGTCCATGCCGCCCATGTCCATGTCCCCGGCGAGCCGGAGCACATAGAGCCAGGCCAGCAGGACGATGATCCCGATCGCGCCGCCGACGATCCAGCGATCGCGCCGCAGCACGGTTTCCAGGGCGCTGTCGGTCATCTGCCGGGGGGTGTTGCCGGTCTTGGCGCAGGGCCGTCTCAGGCGCTGATCACGCCTGGTTCGACCAGCGGATCGGCGCATAGAGGCCGTTCTTGCCGGAATTGTCCCAGCGCATGCCATGATCGCTGAAGCTATTGCCGGCGGCGCCGACGGCCATCACCATCCTGTCGGGGCTGACGGGATGACCGATGTTCGCCCAGATCTCCCCGCTCGGATGCAGGGTCGGCAGGGGATCGACGGACATGTGCAGAATACCCGGGATTTCCGCGGACCGCGTCTTGCCGTCGATCCGGAATGTGATCGGGACCTTCTTCACCCCCAGGTTCTTGGATATCAGCGGTGTGAAGGCGGCCATGGGACCACCGGCGGCGCCGGTGAAGATCGCGGCCAGGGCCTCGGTCTGCTTATCGTCGGCGCGCTGATCGATATAGGCGGCGATCGACCAGTCTCCGTCCGCCATGACCCCGGGCGCCTGGAGGATGACGAAAACATTGAGTCCATCCAGCGCGATGTCGCCATAGCGGCCGGTTTCGACGTGGAAGATCAGCGGCACGTTGCAAAAGCCCTCGGTCGGTCGCGCGGTCAAGGGGGCGGCGGCCGACACGAGGCAGGGACAGACGATGCTGCAACTGCAATTCTCGAAATAGTCACCGGAAAGTTGCCACGAGACCTGGTCCGCCATCGCTCTCTCCCGCTAGGCCGAGAACCGGACAGATTGCTTTCGAATGAGCTAGGTAGACAGAAAAGTTACGCTGCGCGGGGAAAAATCGCAAGCCACCACAATGGCGCACCCACGGCACCACGCCGAGATGGGAAATCAAGTGGAGTGTCACCGTATTTCCCAATCCATAGTCTCGGCCGCTACTCGGAGCGAATCCTGAGAGCGGCATGACTTCGTCGGGTGACACCGTGTCGGCCCGCCAAAAAGCTTCAGCCCACCTGCACCAGATGTCCCGCCCCGACCTGCCGATATTCGCGGCGGGGCGGGACGTAGCCGAGCGGCCGAACCGGACTCTTCAATTCATCAGCCGTCATGTTCCGGGTGATCCTGCGACGCGACGGGTCCGGGACCGGCACGGCGGCCAGCAGCTTCTTCGTATAGGTATGCTGTGGATTCTCGAATACGCTCTGCCGCGGCCCGATCTCCACGATCTCACCGAGATACATAACCGCCACGCGATGGCTGAGGCGTTCGACCACGGACATGTCGTGGGAGATGAAGATGAAGGCGAGCTTCAGCGCTTCCTGCAGATCCATCAGCAAATTGCAGACCTGTGCCTTGATCGAGACATCGAGCGCCGAGACGCTCTCATCGGCCACGATCACCTGCGGGTCGAGCGCGAGGGCCCGAGCGATGCAGATGCGCTGCCGCTGACCGCCGGAGAATTCGTGCGGATAGCGCGACATCATCTCCGAATCGAGGCCAACCCGCTCGAGCAGTGACACGACCTTGTCACGTACGTCCCCGCGCGCCCCGATGTCGTGCTCGAGCAGCGGTTCGGCGATGGCGCTGCCGATCTTCATGCGGGGATTGAGGCTGGCGAACGGATCCTGGAACACCATCTGGATGCTGGCCCGTTCGCGGCGCAAGGCCGATTGGTTCAGCGCCAGGAAATCCGCACCGTTGAGACGCACGCTGCCGCCTCCCGGCTCGACCAGCCGCGTGATCGCTCGTCCCGTGGTGGACTTGCCGCAACCGGATTCCCCGACCAGCGCCAGCGTCTCACCACGCCGAAGATCGAACGAAACATCCTCCACGGCGTGGATAGCGCCGGTCTTGCGGCCGAACACACCGCTATGGACGTTGAAATACTTCCGAAGGTTCCGCACTTCGAGGACGGGCGCCTGCGCGCTCTCGACCGTGCCAGTCACCTCGCGGGGTTCGCTGCGCGTTCCCGTCGCCATGTCAATGACCGGAAAGCGCACAGGCCAAGCACGTTCAGCCATCGAGCCGAGCCGCGGCACGGCGGAGAGCAGCGCCCGCGTATAAGGGTGCCGGCCACGCACAAAGATCTGTTCCGTGGAACCGGCTTCCACCGCCTCGCCTCGATACATGACAATTGTCCGGTCGGCGATTTCCGCGACGACACCCATATCGTGGGTGATGAAGAGCACGGACATGCCTTCTTCCTGCTGCAGACCCTTGATCAGATCGAGGATCTGGCCCTGGATCGTCACGTCGAGTGCGGTGGTCGGCTCGTCGGCGATCAGCAGCTTCGGATGGCAGGCCAGAGCCATGGCGATCATCACGCGCTGGCGCATGCCGCCGGAGAACTGATGCGGATAGTCGGTGAAGCGCGATGCGGCGTTCGGGATGCGGACGCGCCCGAGCAGCTGGATGGTCTCCGCCCTCGCGCGGTCCTTGCCGAGACCGCGATGCACGATCAATGCCTCCGAGATCTGCCGGCCAATGGTGAAGACCGGGTTCAGGCTGGTCATCGGCTCCTGGAAGATCATCGCGCAGTCATTGCCGCGCACCTGCCGCATCTCGGCATTCGACAGGGGCAGGACATCGCGACCGTCGAGCACGATGCGTCCCTCGATCCGGCTCGCCCCCTGAGGCAGCAGCCGCATGATGGAAAGCGCTGTCACGGTCTTGCCGGAGCCGCTCTCTCCGACGAGCGCGACCGTCTCGCGCGGGCGCACCTCGAAGCCGACATGGCGCACGACGCTGCGCCATTGTCCGTCGAGCAAAAGGGACGTCGTCAGGTCTTCGACCTTCAGGATCGGAGATTCGGCGTCATGGGTCATGCCCTAACGTCCGACGGCATAGGCCTGCATCAGGCGCGGGGTTGCGGCGGCGCGGAGCAACCCATCAGGATTGCGGGCTGCCGCGGTCAGCCGGCCGACACTCCAGGGCTCGGCCACGGTCAACCGGTGACCGCGCCGGCTCAATGCATCCAGTACGCGCGGCGAGAAGTTCTCCTCGGCCGTGAGGCTCGCGGCTTCGCGGGTGCGCGGGTAGAAGGAACTCGGGAAATGCGCCGTGTGGAACAGCGGCGCGTCGATTGCCTGCTGCAGGTTGTCGTAGTGATGGACATGGCGCAGGAAGAAGCTCAGCTGCCATTGGTCCTGCTGGTCGCCGCCCGGCGTTCCGAAGACGAGGCGCGGCTTGCCTTCGTAGAGTGCCAGCGACGGCGAAAGCGTGGTGCGCGGGCGTCTGCCGGGTGCCAGCGAGGTCGGCAGTCCCGGTTCCAGCCAGAACATCTGAGCACGGGAGTTCAGGCAGAAGCCGAGACCGGGCACGGTCGGTGACGATTGCAGCCAGCCGCCAGACGGGGTGGCCGAGATCATGTTGCCGTGCCGGTCGATCACGTCGATATGGACGGTGTCGCCGCGCTTCTGGGAGAGATGCGCCATGGTCGGCTCATAAACGGCGCCTTCGCCCGAGGCGGCGCCCAGCATGCGCATCGTGGCGTCGAACTGCGCCTCGAAGCCCGGCAGCCGGCCGGGCTGCAGGTCGGCCGCAGCATGTGGACCGATCAGCCGGCGGCGTTCCGCGGCGTAGTCGTCGGCAAGCAGGCAATCGATCGGGACGTCGCTGAAGTTCGGGTCGCCGTAATAGATCTCGCGATCCGCGAAGGCGAGCTTCATCGCCTCCGTCACCACGTGCACGAATTCATCGCCGGCTGGATCCATCGCCGCGATGTCGAAACCCTTGAGCAGCGCCAGCGACTGCAACAGCACCGGCCCCTGTCCCCACGGGCCGGTCTTTGCCACCGTCCAGCCGTGATAATCGTAGGTGAGCGGCGTCTCGACGTGCCCTGAATATGTTGCGAGGTCGGCGGCGCGCAGCACGCCACGGTGGCGCATCCCGCTGGCATCCATGACTTCGGCCTTCGCCAGGTAGGCGTCGATCGCCTCGGCGACGAATCCCCGATAGAAGGCGTCGCGCGCCTTTTCGATCTGCGCCTCGCGCGATCCCGCGGTTTCAGCCTCAGCGAGAATGCGGCGCCAGGTCTCGGCGAGGACCGGATTGCAGACATTGGCGTGCGGTTCGGGCGCGACGCCACCGGGCAGCCAGGTTTCATGAGAGGAGGGCCACTCCTCGCGGAAGAAGTCCGCCATGCCCTTGATGGTGTCGGAAACCCGCGGCAGGACGGGATGCCCGGCATGGCAATAGTGGATCGCCGGCTCCAGTACATCGCGCAGGCGCATCGTTCCGTAGTCGCGCAGAAGGAGCATCCAGCCGTCGAAAGCGCCGGGGATGACGGTCGCGAGCAGGCCGTCGCCGGGAATGATGGTCAGACCTTCGGAGCGGTACCGCTCGATCGTCGCGGCGGCGGGCGCCGGGCCTTGGGCGCAAACGACCTCGACCTTCGCCTTTTCCGCCGAATAGACGATCGCCGGCAGGTCGCCGCCGGGCCCGACCAGGTGCGGCTCGACCACCTGCAGGACGAAGCCGGCAGCCACAGCAGCGTCGAAGGCGTTGCCGCCGCGTTCGAGGATGCTCATGCCGACACTGGAGGCGATCCAGTGCGTGGTCGTGACGACGCCGAAGTTTCCCTGGATTTCGGGACGGGTGGTAAAGGGTGCCATGAAATACCGCTCAGGTCTCGCGGGGATCGAGTGAATCGCGCAGGCCGTCGCCCACCAGGTTGAAGCCCATCACGACCACGAAGATCGCCGTGCCGGGCCAGATGGCCATCCAGGGCGCTTGGGACAGGAAGTTCTTTGCGACGTTGAGCATCGAGCCCCAGCTCGGCGCCGGCGGCTGCTGGCCGAGGCCGAGGAACGAGAGGCTCGCCTCGGCAATGATCGCGGCGGCGACGGTCAATGTCGCCTGGACGAGGATCGGCGAGAAGACATTGGGGAGGATGTAGCGCAGCACGATGCTGGAGTTTCGCAGCCCGATCGAACGAGCGCCTTCCACGTAATCTTCCGTCTTGACCGCAAGCGTCTGGCCGCGGGTCAGCCGGATGAAGATCGGCATGGCGGAGAAACCGATCGCGATCATCGCATTGGTGAGGCTCGGCCCGAGGAACGCAGCCAGTGCGATGGCCGTGATCAGGAACGGCATGGCCAGGAAGGCCTCGGTTACGCGCGAGATGATCATATCGAGCCAGCCGCCGAAATAGCCGGCCAGAAGCCCGAGCGGCACGCCGAGACAGACGGCAATGCCGACCGAGAACACACCGGCCATGAGCGACGCTCGGGCGCCCCAGATCATGCGCGAGAGAATGTCCCGGCCGATTTCGTCGGTGCCGAGCCAATGCGCCGCAGATGGCACCTTGCGGACCGCGCTCCAATCCGTCGCGTTCGGGTCGGCGATGGGAAGGATCGGCGCCAGGATCGCCAGCAGCACGAAGAAACCGACGAAGCCGAAGCCGACCAAAGCCGCTCGGTTGGATCTAAACTTGCGCCAGGCGCGGTTGACCGAGCGGCGCTCGCCGGCGGACGGAAGATCAACCCGATCGGCGACCGTCATAGCGCCGACCTCATGCGCGGGTTCAGCAACACGTAAAGTACGTCGGCCAGCAGGTTCATCAAGATGAACCCGACCGCCGTGCACAGGACGACACCCTGCACGACCGCATAGTCGCGGTTGAAGACCGCATCGACGATCAGTTTGCCGAAGCCGGGAATGGTGAAGATCTGTTCCGTGAGTACCGCGCCGGCCAGTAAATCGCCGAAGAGGAGCGCGCCAATGGTGACGATCGGCAGCATTGCATTGCGAAAACTGTGCTGCAGGATGACGGAACGCTCAGGCAGGCCCTTGGCGCGAGCGGTGCGGATATAGTCGGAGTTGAGGACGCTCAGCATCGACGACCGGGTGTGCCGCATCAGCGTCGCCGCCAGCGCGTTTCCGAGAACGAAGGCGGGCATGATCATCGTCCTCAACGAGTGAACCGGATTGTCGAAGAACGGTTCGTAGCCGGACGCGGGGAGCCATCCCAGCTGCACCGAGACCAGCAGGATCAGCATGATGCCGAGCCAGAAATTGGGGATCGACAATCCGGAGAGCGCGATGACGTTGGCGACATAGTCGAGCACCGTGTTCTTGTGCGTCGCGGCCAGGATCCCCATCGGGACGCCGATCAGGAAGGCGATCAGGATCGCCATGATTGCGAGCTGGATCGTGGCCGGAAGCTTCTGCGCGATGAGGTGCAGGACCGGCTGATTGGTGCGCAGCGAGATGCCGAGGTCGCCCTGCACCGCCGACCCCAGCCACGCCAGGTACTGCACGGGTAGCGGATCGTTGAGCCGATACCTTTCGCGCAGATATTCGAGCGTCTGCGGATCCCTCTCCTCGCCCGCCATCACCAGGATGGGGTCTCCCGGCAGGAGCTTCTGCAGCGAAAAGACGAAGACCGAAATGATCAGGATCGTCGGTATCGAGAGCAGCAGCCGTTTGACGATGTACGCGTACATGCGCTTTCCGATGCGGACATGCGGCGCCGGCTATCCGGCGCCGCATCCCAGAGCCTTCAGCCTTCTTTCTTGACCCCGACCAAGCGGATCATTCCGTCGGGAGACGGGACGAAGCCGGTGATGGATTTCTTATAGCCCCAGATCCAGCTTTGATGACCGAGATAGATGATCGGCAGATCCTGCGAGAGGATGGCGTTCGCGGCGTCGTACTTCTGCTTGCGCACGGCATCATCCGTCGTCTGGCGCGCCTCGTCGAGCAGCTTATCGACCTCCGGGTTGCAGTACTTCATGTCGTTGAGGCCGCCCTTGCAGGTCATGAACTGGTGGATGTCGCCATCGGGATCGACCCGGCCCGACCAGTCTGTCCTGGCGATCTGATAGCTGCCGGCAGTCTCCTGGTCGAGGAGCGTGGCGAATTCCATCGTTTTCAGGCTGACGTCGAAACCCGCCTCTGCGACCATCGCCTGGATCATCTCCATGACCTGCGTGACGATCGGAGAATTGTCCGTGCTCATCTCGACCTGCAGGCGATCCACGCCCGCTTCCTTCATCAGCGCCTTGGCCTTTTCGATGTTCCGCGGCTCGACCGGGTCGCTCTTGTCGAACCATGGGCTATTCGGCGCGAAGGGCTGGTTACCCGGGACCGCCGTTCCTTCGAAAACCACCTTGGCAATGGCATCGCGGTCGATCGCCAATGAAAAGGCCTGACGCAGGCGCTTGTCCTTGCCGAGCGGATTGTCGGCGCGGGGACCGTTCCCGACATTCACATACATCGACATGTAGCCGAGCCCGACGATATCCGAGACGGTGAGGTTCGAATTCGCCTTCACCGCGGCAACATCAGTGGGCGCCAGACGCTCGACCATGTCGAGGTCGCCGGATTGGAGGTTGGCCAGGCGCACGGCCGAATTGGGGATCGGCAGATAGGTGACCTTGTCGAGGAAGACGTTGTCCTTGTTCCAGTAGTCCTGAAATTTCTCCAGCACGATCTTGTCGTTCTGCACGCGCTCGACGAATTTGAAGGGACCGGCGCAGACCGGCTTGTTGCCGAATTTGGCGCCAAGCTCTTTGGCCGCGGCCGGTGAAACGATCATTCCGGCGCGATCCGACAATTGCGCCAGCAAACTCGCATCCGGACTCTTGAGCGTGAACCGAACCGTGAACAAATCGGCCGCCTCGACCTTCTCGACCGAAGCCAGCTCGCTCTTCCGGCGCGATTCCGGCATCGTCATGTTGCGCTTGATGGTCGCGACCACGGCATCGGCGTTGAAGTCCGTACCGTCATGGAATTTCACGCCCTGGCGCAGCTTCATCGTCAGCTGCTTGCCGTCGTCAGACCACTTCCACTCCGTTGCCAGCTGCGGCACGAATTTGAGATCGGGCGTTATGTCGACCAGCTTGTCGCAGAGTGCGGTGTAGACGATGCGTCCGACGAAGGTGCGCGATTGCGCCGGATCGAGCACGTCGGGATCTTCCTGCAAGCCGATCTTCAAATCGGCTGCGACGGCCGGCATTGCCAAGATGAGGCTGGCGGCCAGCCCGGCGATCAGTGCTTTCTTCATGGCTCAAGTTCCCTCCCTGTTTGGGGCGCCGGCGGGAATGAAGACGGCTGCTCAGCGCTTCTCGGAACTGCGTTCGATCCCTCCGATCGGCGTTCGCTCGCGCCGATTTTCAGTTGGGCAAGTTCAGTGCAAAAAGCAGCAGCCGTCAAACGGAAGTTTCAAGGCGCGAAATCGAGGCGGAAGGAAGTTCGGAGATGTTCGAGCGGGCACTTCGAAAGGTTGCTCTCGGTCGGCTCTCCCATCCTCGGCAGATAGGGAGGCGAAAATGACCGGGTTGTCGCCCGCGTCGAGCAGGCGTCGCTTCGATTCAGCCCTAGCCACGGGCGAAGGACTATGGAAAATGCTGCCCGACTCTGGCTCATAGCGAAATAGGGAATTACGGCGGCAGTCCACATAATGAAGCGCGCGGCGCATCGCGAGTGCCGTTTCAAGCTCTGATCCGCACGCTGACCATCCCGGCGGCGTAAACTCCTACCGCGGTGACGGGACGGCGGCACGATGGATGGGAATTGAGTGAAGTGTCACCGTAATTCGGACAGGAACAGGATCATGTCGGACATCATCGAAACACTGCTGCTGCGCAACCTGAAGGAGGTCTTCGGCGAAGGCGATCCGGCGCACCGACGCGCCGCCATCGAAGAATTGTACACCGAGGACTGCACCGTTCTTCTCCCCCTGGGCCGTTACGTCGGCCACCAGGCGCTGGACCAGGTCGCCGGCGAATTGCGGGCTGGTCATCCGAGCTTCGTCTACATACCGCACAGCACCCCGCAAGCGGTTCAGGATGCGGGACGCATCGCGTGGGGATCCGGACCAGCCGGCGAGCCGCCCCGCTACACGGGGCTCGACGTCATCATCGTCCGCGACGGAAAGATCGCCGCCCTTTATGTCTTCCTCGACTCGCCGCCCGTATGAAGTTGGACGCCGCGATTGATGACGATCGCCGCTGGATGAGGAATCCGGTCATCGGCAGAGCGGTCCAGCGACTTCCGACAACTAATCGATCTGCCCGGTCTTGTTCACAACTTCAACGTCGTGACCGTCGGGGTCGAGCACCCAGGTTGCGTAATAGTCCGGATGATATTGGAGCTGGGCCGCCGGTGCGGTCTTCTCCCGTCCGCCCGCTGCAACAGCAGCAATAAAGAAGGCATTTACCTCGGCGTGACTTCTGGCAACAAAACCGAAGTGAACGGCGTCCGGATCCGGCCTTCCCTCCTTGAGCCAGAAAAAGAGGCGCCCATCCCTCCCGAAACCCATGAGATCGGGGTGACCATCCCGGCCTTTATAGTCATGAAAATCAGTGATCCCGAGCGGCTTGAGAGCTTTCTCGTAAAAGGCGATCGAGCGCGCAAAATTGCTCACGGTGACAATGACGTGGTCGAGCATTGAAGCCCTCCTTCAGGTCTTGGGATGAGGAATTTACGACACACCCCGGACAGTTTCCGTCAGTGGTGTCACTGATCAAGCTTTTGCAGATGCGTCCGTGGTCTGATCAACGAGACAGGGCAGGCGCGCTGACCTTCCCGGCGGCGTAAGTTCCTGCCGCGGTGGTGAGACGGCGCACAATGGATGGGAATTAACCCGCATTCGCCGCATGAGGCGGTAATTTGCTGCGATCGAGGTTATCAGGGAGAACCCTACTTCAAGGAGATCCCGTATGTCCCATCATTTCGATACCAAACTGGCGAGGGAAGAACCGAGCCTCAACCTCTGCGACTTTTATTTATTTGACGGCCCCTCGGGCAAGACGGTGATGGCGATGACCGTGAATCCGGATGTGGGATTATCGGCTCCGGATACGCTTCATCCAGAAGGGCTCTACGCGTTCCGGTTCGACCTGAACGGAGATGCGAGGGAAGAGGTTACGTTCAAGTTCAGGTTTGGTGAAGCGCGACACGGAGATGGCAGCGAGCATACTCACATTCAGCCGTTTGTGGTGCGGAAGGCGACGGGTGACGATGCTCTTCGCGGTGACGCCGGAGAGAGCCTGGTCGAGGGTGAAACCGGTTCCGTCGCGACTGATTCCGATCTCCGTGCGTATGTTGGGATTGCTCCAGAGCTATTTGCGGCAAACGCTGGATTCCGCACATTTATGACTGCTTTCTATAACGACCAGCGCTTCGATGGGAGCGCCTTTCTGCATCAGCAGGATCCCTTTGCGAGGCGGAATGTTACGGCGATTGTGCTGGAAGTGCCGAGCGAACTGATTGGGAAGGGAAAGATCAACGCATGGGCGACGATCTCCCTCTTTGGCCATGCACCGGAGGTACAAGTTTCGCGTTGGGGCCTGCCTATGGTTACGCATCTCTTCCTGAACGACCCGAGCGATCAAGAGGCGAAAGAACAATTCAATGCGTCGGTTCCATCTGAAGATCTAGAGCGCTTCGCGAAGTCGATCGCGGATTTTGCGGAGAAGATGACGACCTATGCCGGTTCGGCGGCGGATCCGGGTGAATACGGGAAGCTGACCGCTGCACGGCTTTGTCCCAACACATTGCCGTACGAGCTTGGAACATCCGCCGCATTTGAAGTGGCCAGCTTCAATGGACGCGCGCTCGGCGACGATGTGCTGGATGTGATGTTGACGCTGGCGGCCAACACGCCACTTGTCGATGGACTTGCTCCCGACCGCGGGCGAATTCGCAAGGATTTCCCGTATTATGGGGCGCCGTATACGGCGGAGGAGCAGGTCGGGGTGAGGCCGATGCCGCGCCCGGCTAAGAAGTAGGCGGGGAGCGACGCTTGAGAATGAAGTTGGGAATCAGGTGCTTCCGTGGGCAGCGCATCACGCTGCTTCAGAAGTGACGGTTTAGAAGTCACGACCGCCTCATAAGTGCGAAGCGAGGTTCGTTGCGCGTGAGACTGCGGTGTGCGCGCCGTCCTTTTTCGCCGTCATATCGAATCCCTGGGCCCTGTTGCCGGTCCAGCTCCTGGACGGGCTTTCGGCCGCGGTCATCGGCGTGATGATGCCCCTCGTCATCGCCGACCTGACGCGCGGCACCGGCCGGTACAATCTCGCCCAGGGTTTCGCCGGCACGGCAACCGGCATCGGGGCCGCGCTCAGCACCCTATGCTCCGGCTATGCGGTTCAGTTCTTCGGATATACCGCCGGCTTTCTGGGTCTTGGCACGATCGGCTTTGCCGGCGCCGCCCTGCTCTATTGGCTCTTTCCCGAGACCAAAGCCGGGCACCATCGCTAGCGGCGCGCGCGAGGTGCAGGAGAGTCTTCGCTGCAGGAGAGTCTTCACGGGCGTCGCGTTATCGTGAATAGTCGATAGATCATGGTTTCTCATCCCCCTCTTCGTCCGGCGCCGTTCGGCATCCCATCAGCGAGGGGAGGGTGGGGAGAATTGCAATCTCCGCCCTTACGGCAGGAACCATGAATAGCCACGACCATCCGCTGGATCCGCTGACCGCTGCCGAGATCGAGCGGGCCGTCGCCGTCGTGCGGGCCGGCGCCAAGCTCGACCCCTCCGCCTGGTTCGAGACGGTTACCCTGGACGAGCCGGACAAGGCGTATGTCCGCGGCTTCCGGCCAGGCGACGTGCCGCGCCGCAAAGCCTTCGTCTGCTGCTACGAGCCGGCAAGCAACCGGACCTTCGACGGTGTCGTCGATCTCGCCGGCGAGCGGCTGGAGCGCTGGGACCATGTGCCGGGGGCGCAGGCTCGCATCGTCGTCGACGAGTTCATGGAGGGCGAGCGTATCGCCAAGGCCGATCCCGCCTTCCGTGCCGCCTGCGCCAGGCGCGGCATCACCGACATGGACATGGTACTGGTCGAGCCCTGGTCCGCGGGCTATTTCGGCCTCGCGGAAGAGGCCGGCCAGCGCCTCGCCTACGGCCATTGCTGGGCCCGCAGCGGCGACAACCCCTATGCCCGGCCGCTCGCCAACCTGCATCCGGTGATCGACCTGCGCCAAGGCAAGCTGCTACAAATTGACGATTGGGGTGTGGTGCCGCTGCCGCCGGAGCCCAGCCATATCGAGAGCCCGCGCCAGCGCACCGACCTGAAGCCCCTCACTATCGAGCAACCGGAGGGGCCGAGCTTCGAGGTCGAGGGCCGGCTGGTGCGCTGGCAGAACTGGCAGTTCCGCGTCGGCTTTGCGATCCGCGATGGGCTGGTGCTCTACGACATCGCTTACCAGGACGGCGAGCGTCTGCGGCCGATCATGTACCGCGCCGCGCTGGCCGAGATGGTGGTGCCCTATGGCGACCCGACCGGCAGCCATTACCGCCGCAACGCTTTCGACACCGGCGAGTACGGCATCGGGCAGTTCCTGGATTCGCTGGCACTGGGCTGCGACTGCCTCGGCCACATCCGGTACTTCGATGCGGTCGCGCATGACTGGCAGGGGCAGCCGCGTCGAATTGCCAACGCCATCTGCCTGCATGAGGAGGACTACGGCATCCTCTGGAAGTACACCGACTGGGGCCGCGGCCAATCGACCGTGCGGCGCTCGCGCCGGCTCGTGATCTCGACCCTGGCAACGCTCGGCAATTACGTCTACGGCTTCTTCTGGTATTTCTACCAGGACGGCACGATCGGCGTGGAGATCAAGGCGACCGGCATCCCGCTGGTGGTCGCCTGCCCACCCGGCGCCGAGCCGGCCTATGGCCGGCTCGTGGCGCCCCAAGTCGACGCGCCCGTCCATCAGCATGTCTTCTGTTTCCGCTTCGACATGGCCGTCGATGGCGAGCACAACGCGGTCAGCGAGGTGAACTTCGCCGCCGAGCCCGTGGGCACCGCCAATCCCTACGGCAACGCCGTCCGCATCGCCGAGACGCCGCTGAAGTCGGAGCAGGCGGCGCAGCGCACCATGGACCTCGCCGCGGCGCGCTATTGGAAAGTTTCGAACCCGGAAAGGCGCAACCGCCTCGGCCGGCCGGTCGCCTACAAGCTGGTGCCGGGCGCCAATGCGCTTCCCTTCCTCGACCCGCAATCGCCGGTGGGCAAGCGCGCCGCCTTCATGTTCCGGCATTTCTGGGCCACGCGCTATGCCCCCGACGAACTCTACCCGACCGGCTGGTACCCCAACCAACATCCCGGCGGCGATGGCCTGCCGCTCTGGACCGCCGCCGACCGCTCGCTCGAGGGCGAGAACGTCGTCGTCTGGTACACCCTCAACTACCACCACCTGCCGCGGCCCGAGGACTGGCCGGTGCAGCCCGTGGTCTATGCCGGCTTCCACTGGATGCCGGAGGGCTTCTTCGAAGCCAACCCGGCGCTCGACGTGCCACCGCCGACAGGGAAGGGGCATTGCGGATAGAGGTTCCGGGAAGGTGCCGCAGAAGCCTCGGTGCCGTGGTCGTCCGCTGATGACAGGAGGCGCCGGGTCTTCACCCCGGCGGTCAGCCGGGCGGGGGCGGCAGCCGTGCCGTCTGCTTCTCCTTGCGCCCGGGCGGCCTGATCGCATGGGCTCCGCGATGGCGGCCGTCGACGATCGCAAGCTGTCCTGCAATGTCCCCGCTGACAGCCGGCCGTCGCATCGGTAAGCTTTGAACGATGCCGCGGTCACCTGGCCGAACGAGAACGCGGCCGTCGCCGCAGCTGACCGAGGGCAGTCGAAGCGCTGCCATGTTGACCATCGGCTGGACGGGGGGATCGAGGATGGTGACTGCTGGGGAAATATCCGATCGGCTCGATGCCGATGCCGGCGTGCAGGGCGGGAAGGGTCGAACTCCGGCTCAAAATCGGCCTGTTCTATGTGCTTGCGGTATTGCTCATCCTGCCGCTGGAGGTGCTGAACCACCATGCGCAGGGCTACGCCCTGCAAGTGCTGGTAACGGCCGTGATGTGGTGTCCCGCACTCGCCGCCGTGATGACGATCCTGCTCTTCCGCGACGATATCAGCGCCTTGGGTTTGCGATGGTGCTCCTGGCGCTATATCCGCTGGGCCCTGATCATCCCCGTGCTCTACGTCTTGCCGGCGTATCTTGCGGTATGGGTGCTGGGCCTCGGCGGCTTTTACAACGCCGACTTCGCCGCAAGCGTGACCCGCAACTACGGGTTCGGAGGGGCGCCCGCGGCCGTGGGCCTGATCGGCTATGTGCTAGTGACCATGACGGCCGGCGTGATCATCGCGATCGCACGCGCGCTTGGGGAGGAACTTGGCTGGCGCGGCTTTCTGGTACCGCAGCTGGCGAAGCTTTACAGCTTTGCCGGCGTCGGCCTGATCAGCGGCCTGATGTGGGCGGCCTGGCACTATCCGCCAATGCTGATGGGCGAGTACGGCCCGGGCGGCACACCGGCGTGGTATAGGTTCATCTGCTTTACCGTGATGACAACATCGATTGCTTTCATTGCCGCATGGTTGCGGCTGCGTTCGGGAAGCGTGTGGCCCGCGGCCATATTGCACGGCGTGCATAATACGATCGTCCAGTCCATATTCACGCCTTTGACGACGAACACCGGGCACACCGACTGGTATATCGATGAATTCGGGGCGGCACTCGTGGTCACGACCCTGATCGGCGCGATCATCGTGTGGTGGAAACGGGGCGACCTTCCCGCGCCGTGACGGACGGATAATCGAAGCCGGCGCTATGCAGCGGCATCCCGGAAACCAGCCGTCGGGGCGTGCGGACTGGCAACCGGAAGCACTGCGCCGGCAACTGCAAGTGGCGCCGCGGCCATGAATTCAACCCTGCCGAAAACCGCCATGCCGGCCCGTGCGATCGGAGGCGGGTTATCTCCGAGTTGCGGTCGTCATGGCCAATAACCCTTTGTCGTTTGTTCCCCTGGGGATGCCCGGATTGCATCGCAAAACCGTATCTTGACGGCGGGGAAGGCTCCCATAAAGATGGGGAGTCGTAAAAGCTGTGATTGGGACGACCAAGACGACAAGAATTTTCTGGGGGGGGGACAATTCCGATGAAGGTTTCCGGAAGCGTGAAAGCGAGTGTCCTCGCTTTCCTGGTGGCGGTCGGCTGTGCGACCTGTGGTGCAAGTTTTGCCGAAACCCCGGTCAGCTTCAAAAGCGGACCCTGTCCCGCCGACCAGGCGAAGGCGCTGGCGAGCCTCAACGCGGCTTGCGGGACGCTGACGGTCCCGGAAAACCGCAGCAAGCCCGAGGAAGGCGAAGTTCAATTGCCGGTCGTCACCGTTCCTTCGAAGACGCAGCCGGCCGCGCCCGACCCGATCGTCTACATGGCCGGCGGTCCGGGAGCCAATGCGATCGCGCAGGCAGGGGAACTCGCCAGGGTCGGGCTCAACGAGAAGCGCGACCTGATCATCATGAACCAGCGCGGTAACGCCTACACCGTGCCCAATCTGGCCTGCCCCGAGCTCGACAGGGATTACGCCCTGGCGATCGCCCTGCCTCTGGATTCGAAGGCGACGGAAACCGCGCATGTGGCCGCGACCAAAGCGTGCCACGACCGCCTGGTCGCGGCGGGCGTCGACCTGAGCGCGTTCAACACGAGCGAGAACGCGGCGGACTTCGCCGACCTGCGCAAGGCGCTGAAGCTCGAGCAGTGGAATGTGTACGGGCTCTCCTACGGCACCGATCTCGCGCTCGCTTTGGTGCGCGATCATCCCGAGGGCATCCGGAGCCTGCTCATCGATGCGGTCCTGCCGCCCAGTCAGGTGAGCCTGGGATGGCTGTGGACCAACGCCAACGAGGCGATCCACAACGTCTTCCGCGCCTGCGCCGATCAGCCGGCCTGCGCCGCCAAGTATGGCGATCTGGAGGCGGAGTTCGCCGCCGAGGTCCAGAAGCTCGAAGTCAATCCGCTTGAAATGACGGTGAAGATCCCGGGAACGGAGACCAACAAAAAGGTGGTGCTGGACGGCGGCGCGGTCGTCAGCTGGCTGGGCTCGCTTCCCGATCCGTTCACGCCGCTGACATCGATCCCCGCGGCGATCCACGCGCTGGCGCAGGGACAGCCGACGCAAATCGCCACCTGGCGCGTCATGGCGGCTCACCCGGACGCGATCGGAGCCGCAGGCCTGGGCAGCATGTATAGCGTGATCTGCAGCGAGTGGGTGCCGTTCCAGCCGACCTCCCAGATTCTCATGCAGGGGGAATTGGCCTTCCCGGCCTATCCGAAAACCGTCCTGTCCCAGCCCCTCGGGCTGAACTTCATGGTGGAGGACTGCGCGGTGTGGGATGTCCCGCCCGCCCCGGCCAAGGTGCGTCAGCTCACGATCAGCACGATCCCCAGCCTGGTGCTGAACGGGAGCTTCGACGGCAAGAGCGCCCCGCAATGGGGAATCTATGCCGCCGGCACGCTCGCGAATTCGACGACGATCACCGTTCCCGGCGCGGGCCATGGCGCGCTGTTCGGGTATCTGATGCCGGCCGATGCGCCGGCGCATGCGTGCATGCAGAGCGTCGTGGCGTCGTTCCTCGCGAACCCGGCGGCGAAGCCGGATACGAGCTGCGCGAAGTCGCTGACGATGCCGGCGTTCACGACTCAGTGAGCCGGTCCGCCCTGCGGCAAAGAAGGGTTCGTCAGTCCGAATTGGCTTTGAAGGCGAATTTACCCTAGGGGCGATTAACTCTGAAGGCGTGGGGGGGCAAATTGAAAATCTTCAGCGGATCGGCCAGGATTGCGGCGCGCGGCGCCGCCCTGGCCTTCGTACTCGCCGTCGTTTTCGCCATCGGGGGTGCATCGCCGGGTCGTGCGGCTTCCGGTGTCGTACCGCGCTTCGAGCCCGGGGCCTGCCCGTCGCGGGTGGCTTCGGCCCCCGCCTTCGCCCATGCGAAATGCGGACAATTGATCGTGCCGGAGAACCGGCAGAAGCAGAACGGAAAGACGATCAGCATTTCCGTCGCGATCATTCCGTCGGTAACCCAGCCCCCGAAGCATGAACCTGTTTTCTACATCGCCGGCGGCCCCGGCGGCGACGCGATGGGAGACACGGAATTTCTCGTTCCCCCCTTGAACGAGGACCAGGATTTCATCGTGCTGGCCCAGCGCGGAACCCTGGATGCAACGCCCGCCCTGCTGTGCCCGGAGATCGACGCCTTCGACGCTAAGGCGGTGAGCCTCGTCTACGATGCGCCCTCGACCGGGGCTCTCCATGTCGCGGCAACCAAGGCCTGTCACGATCGGTTCGTCGCGGAGGGAGTCGATCTCAGCGCCTACAACACGCGGGAGAACATCGAAGACTTCGAGGATCTGCGCAAAGTGCTCAAGGTGCCGAAGTGGAACATCTTCGGGACTTCCTACGGCACCTATGTCGCGCTCACCCTGATGCGCGTCCACCCGGAGAATGTGGTGAGCGTGACGATCGATTCCATCTCGCCCCCCAGCGCGTCCAGCCTGGGATGGCCGTGGAGCAGCGCCGGGCAGGGGTTCAACAATCTGTTCGATGCCTGCGCCGCCCAGCCTGCCTGCGCGGCGAAATACGGCGACGTCAGGAGCAAGTTCACCGGCCAGGTCCAGCAGCTCGAGGCGAAGCCGCTGACGGTCACGAGCCACTACGCAGCCGGTGGTCCGCCGGTTCAGGTCGTGCTCGATGGCGGGGCGCTGGTGAACTGGTTCGTCGCGGGCGGCCGCTCGCTTTTCAAGTCAGTACCCCAGGCGGTCCAGGAGCTCGTGGACGGCAACCCGGTTCAGATTGCCGCCAGCCGAGCCGCGGGGGCAGACCCGGCGCGGGAAAGCGTTCAGGGTTATGGGCTGACCTATGGCGTGCTTTGCAGCGAGTGGATCCCCTATGAGCCGCAATCCCAGATCCTCGCCGACGGGCTGAAGGCTTTTCCCAGCTATCCCGCGACGGTTCTCTCCCAGACGCCGCAGCTTCCCTTCGCGACCGAGGATTGCGGGGTATGGAATGTGCCCAAGGCGCCGGCCTCCATCCGGGATGTTACGACCAGCAGCATCCCGACCCTGGTGATCAACGGCAGTTTCGACGGCAAGACCTCGCCGATCTGGGCCACATATGTGGCCACGACCCTGCCCAACTCGACGGTTCTCATCGTTCCCGGCATCGGCCATCTCGTGACGGCTCAATCGCCCTGCGCCCAGACGGTCGTGCGGGAATTCCTGGCGGATCCGAAGACAAAGCCCGACACGAGTTGCGTCGCCGAGGTGACCATCCCGGCGTTTAATTGAACGGTGGGCAATTGAACGGTCGGGCTTGAAATCAGGAGATAGCCACGGCCCAGCGTAAAGGAAACGCATCATGAGAATTCTCCAGCGGATCGGTGAAGACTGGAGCGCGCGCCGCCGCGCTGGCAGTCATCATCGCCGTCGTTCTCGCCATTGGGGCTGCATCGCAGGGCCGCGCAGCTTCCACCGATGCCGTGCCGCGCTTCGAGCCCGGCGCCTGCCCGGCGCGGATGGCTTCGACTCCGGCCTTCGCCCATGCGCAATGCGGGCAATTGATCGTGCCGGAGAACCGTCACAAGCAGAACGGGAAGACGATCAGCCTTCTGGTCGGGATGATCCCGTCGATAACCCAGCCCCCGAAGCATGACCCTGTATTCTACATAACCGGCGGGCCCGGCGGCGATGTGATGGGCGACATAGGATTCGTGGTTCCGACATTGAACCAGGACCAGAATTTGATCCTGCTGGGCCAGCGCGGTACCGTGGATGCAACGCCGGCTCTTCTGTGCCCCGAGCTCGACGCATTCGACACCAAGGCGGTGAGCCTCGTCTACGATGCTCCATCGACCGGCGCGCTGCACGTCGCGGCAACCAAGGCCTGTCACGATCGATTGGTCGCCGAGGGAGTCGATCTCAGCGCCTACAACACGCTCGAGAACATCGAGGACTTCGTCGATCTCGGCAAAGTCCTCGGGGTGCCCAAATGGAACCTCTTCGGGACGTCCTATGGGACTTACGCCGCGCTCGTCATGATGCGTGTGCATCCGGAGAAGCTGGTGAGCGTGACGATCAACTCCGTCTCGCCCCCCAGCGTGGCGGGCCTCGGATGGCCCTGGAGCAGCGCCGGCGAAGGGTTCAAAAATTTGTTCGATGCCTGCGCCGCGGAGCCTTCCTGCGCCTCGAAATACGGCGATGTCCAGAGCAAGTTCGCGGACAAGGTCAGAGAGCTCGAGGCACATCCGCTGACGGTCACGAGCCACTACGCGGAAGGCGGTCCCCCGGTTCAGGTCGTGCTCGATGGCGGCGCGCTGGTGAACTGGCTCGTCGCGGGCGGCCGCGCGACCTTCGCGGCGGCACCTTCGGCGATCCCGGCGCTTGCGGACGGCAACCCGGCTCAGATTGCTGCCAGCCGTGCCGCAGGGGCAAACCCGGTGAAAGGGGACCTTCTGGGTTATGGCCTGACCTTCGGCGTGTTCTGCAGCGAATGGATCCCGTTTCAGCCGCAATCCCAGATCCTCGCCGACGGCCGGGCCGCCTTTCCGGCCTATCCGGCGACGGTTCTCGCCCAGACCCCGCAGCTTCCGTTCACGACCGAGGATTGCGCGGTATGGGACGTCCCCAAGGCGCCCGCCTCCATCAAGGATGTCACCACGAGCAGCATCCCGACGCTGGTGATCAACGGCAGTTATGACGGCAAGACCTCGCCGATGTGGGCGACCTATGTCGCCAAGACCCTGCCCAACTCGACGACCCTCATCATCCCCGGCATAGGCCACTTCGTGACGGCGCAATCGCCCTGCGCGCAGACGGTGGTGCGGGCGTTCCTTGCGGATCCCAGCAAACGTCCGGACACGAGCTGCACGGCTGGGGTCACCATCCCGCCCTTCGATTAGACGAGGCAGGCCGCGGACTGCGCGTTTGACCGCGGGGGCGTACGACCTCAGGCCTCGTTCTATCCTTCCGTCATTCCCGCGAAAGCGGGAATCCAGGGCAACAAGTGAGCCCTCGGCCCTGGATTCCCGCTTTCGCGGGAATGACGGCGGAGAAAATTGTGCGCCTTTCCCAGCCGGGATGGCTGATTTGCGATGGGCCTCCTACTGGACCGTCGTGGCGATGATCGGCATGAAGGCCGACATAGCCGGTCCGAGCTTGGCCTCGTTGTAGATCTCGCGCGCGACGTCCCAGGGCCGCCAGCGGTCGCCCGGGTGGGTGTTGCCCAGGAGGACCATGGCATGGCCGCTGGCCGGCACGAGTATGTTTGCCGTGCCGTAGCCTTCGAGCGCCCCGCCATGCCAGATCGCGCCGTTGGGCTCGACGAACCAGCCGCTGGCATAGATCGCCTTTGCCCCGCTGGACAGCGGATTTACGGTGAACATCTCTTCCAGCGTTTTCCGCGGCAGCAAGGTCGCGTTGAGGAGGGCCCGATCCCAACGCTGCATATCCCCCGGGTTCGAGGCGAGATTGCCTGATGCAAAGACCTTGTCCGCGGCCATCGCCGGCGCCGGCTTCCAGCCCTTGCCATCCGGCGAATAGCCTTCGGCGAAATCGGAATCGGCACGCGTGCCGAGCTGGTAGCTCGATGCCATTTCCAAAGGCTTGAAGATGCGCGCCTCGACGAACTGCGCGAACGGCATCCCGGAAAGCTTGGCGACGACGGCGCCGGCGACATCATAGGCGCAATTGCTGTAGGCGAAATGCGCACCGGGCGGAAACTGGAGCTCCATGCGGTTGAGGTTCTCGATCAAGGCCGTGTCGTCGAGGCGGTTCCCGACGGGCGCCTCGCAGGCATCGGTGTCGGAGGAAATCCCGCTGCTCATCGTGAGGACCTGGCGCAAGGTGATCTTGCTTGCATCGCGGTAAGCCGGAAGGTAGGCGGCGAGCGGTGCGTCGAGGGAGAGCTTGCCCTCGTCGCGCAGCATGTAGATGGAGGCGGCCGCGAACTGCTTGCTGACCGAAGCCAGCGCGCAGCGCGTCGCGGCACCCATGGGTGCGGCGGGCGATACGACCCGGAGACCGACGCCGCCCTTCCGCCAGGGTTCCCGTTGAGTTGCCGATCGACCAGGCGATACCCGGCACGTTTCCGCTGTCGACCTCACGCTGCAGGATGCGCTCGGCGATGGCCCTTTGCTCGGGGCTCCAGGGGGTTGCCGCCGAAAGCTTCGCCAAAGCGGGGATGGTCATCGCCACGCCGCCGGTGAGACCGGCCAGCGTCCTCTTCATCGCCTGACGGCGGGTCAAGCCGCCGCCTTTGCCGCCGCGCCCGGCGAACGCCAATTCATGGGATTGCATGCTTGCCTCTCCTGTTCAGTTGCCTCGTGGGCCTCAAGCCTGATGCGCTCCAAAGCCGGCCGCCGTCGCGAAGCCAGGCGATGCGGCCGTCCGGCCCGCGAATGAAGTCGCTGCGGTTGGCCTGACCCACCCGATCGGTCGCGAGGACGTAGTCATCGCGATAGAAGGCGAGCCCGGCGGTATCGCTGTCGCCCGTCACCTGCAGCCCGCCATCGGCCGCCTTGAGCTCGATGGCCATCTCCTCGATTTTGTCGGGTGGGCCATTGGGTGGGATCACCCCGGCGGTGTAGCGGCCTTCGTAGCGCGCCAATCTTCCGGCGGCTGGGCTTTCGGCGCGGCCGGCGGGTTGCTCAAGCCGCAGAACTGGCTCAAGGCCCAGCCGGACCGGCCCAGCTCGTAGAGGAGCCTGCCGCCGCTCGTCGAATTGGTCAGCACCGTCATGGCGAACTGCCGGTCGGGCACGAAGAAGAAGTCGGAGTTCTGCCCGCCCCAGGAACCGCCGTGCTGGTACACCGGAACGCCCTCGGCGGTGCGCCGCTGCCAGAATCCGACGCAGACGCCGTCGAGCTCCATGGTGATGGTGCCGGCGGGGCCGGGGTTGGACCGCATCGCCTGGAGAGAGGCGGGCGTCAGCACCTGCCTGCCGTCCGCCGCTTTGCCGTCGCCCAAATGGAAGCGCATATAGGCAAGCTGCTCGCGCGCGCTCGAGATCAGCCCGCCCGTCGAGTCGATGCTGCGCGGAAATGCCCAGGCGCCGATCATGACGACGGCGCGATCCTTCTCGACATCGTGCGAGGCCGAGATGTTCTCGCCGACCAGCCGATCGGTGAAGAAGCCGGAATGCTTCAGCCCCAGCGGGTCCAGCACCAGCTCCTGCAGGGCCGTCTCATAGGGCTTGCCGGTCAGGGTCTCGATGATGCCGCCGGCCACCACGATCGCGGCGTTGTTGTAGGCCAGCACCTGGCCGGGCGGCGTCAGCTGCGGCAACTGCTTCATGGCGGCGAGGAAACGGGCCAGCGCATCGTCGCCGCGGCCGAAGTCGCCGTAGTCGTCGCCCAGCCAGCCCGCGCTGTGGTTCAGCAGCTGGCGCAGGGTCACGCTTCGGGCGGCCGCCTCGTCGGCGAGGGCCAGGTTCGGCAGATAGCTGCGCGCCGGTGCTGCGAGATCCACCTTGCCCTGCTCGACCAGGCGCATGACAGCCGTGGCCGTGAAGGTCTTGGTGGTCGACCCGATGCGGAACAGGGTGTCGGCATCGACGGGCAAGGGATGGTCGGCGTTGGTGACGCCGAACCCCCGGACATGCTCGCGACCCTGCCAGTGGATGCCGACCGCGACCCCCGGCACGTGGTAGCGCGTCATCGCCGCCTCGATCCGCTCGTCGACCTGATGGAACAAGGCATCGGCCGTCTTGTCGCTGGCCGGGGGCGCGGCTTGCGCCCGCGCCCCCCGGGTTCGCGGCGTCAAGGCGAGCGCGCCGGCCACCGCGGTTGCCATCAGCCTGCGCCGTGACAGCACGACAGGCCCGCTCACTTCGTGCACAGCGTGATCGACGGCACCGAATTCGGATCGGCGAAGAAGCGCGCGGCGTTCTCATAGGCGCATTTCGACAGGATCAGGGCTCTGATGCCCGTCGGCATCGGCAACCCCCAGCCGCGCTTCGGGGATCTGCAGCCAGACCGAGACGGCATTGGCAAACGGCGTCGGCGGGTCATGGGTGGCATTCAACACCATGACGTCGCGGTGCGGCCCGACCTTCAGGGGGTGCGGCGGGAACCGCGCCTCCTGCGGCCAGCCGACGCAGACGCCGATCCCCGCCGAGGCATGCGCCATCGGGCTGGAATCCCAGAACTTCCAGACGAAGCGCGGTGCCGCTTTGGCCAGCATATCGCCGAGGGGCTTGAGCTGGGCGTAGTCGCGCTGCGGTCCGTAGTCGGAGCAGATCACGCCGCGGAACAGGCCGTCCTTGCCGACGCGCAGCCAGGCATCCTCGTTGGTGCTGAGCGCCAGGGCCGCGGCGATATCCTGCATCGTCTTGCTCTCGCCGCCGCCGGCGACTTCGGCCAGCAACTGCGTCACCATCGGCCACCCGAAGCCGGGTTCGTCGCCGCCGGCCAGCATTTGCGGCACCAGGGTCCGCATCCTGGGCTCGCGGGCGATCGCCGCATCCAAGGCGGCGCCGAGATCCTTGCCATGCAGCGGGCATTTGGTCTCCTGCGCGCACCAGTGCTCCATGCGCTCGAAGGAATCCTGCACGCTCAAGACGTTGCGCGCCAGGAAGGGGCCGTATTCGATGGTGTGGTCCATCACGGCATCGAGAACCAGCGCCTTGACGTTCTGCGGATAGGTTTCGAGATAGGCCGCCCCGTACTCCGAGCCGTAGGAGGCGGCATAGGACACGATGCCCTCCTTGGGCGTACAACGCCTGGCGGATGCGCTCGATATCCTCGACGGTGTCCTTGGAGGAAAGATGCCAGAACAGCTCGCCGGTGGCGTCGGCGCAGCTCTTGAAGAAGGGGCCGTTGGCGGCCGCCACCGCGTCGAACTCGGCCTGGGTCGGCTGGCGGTCCATCGGCATCTCGGCCTTGGGCGCCGCCTTGGGATCGCAGCGGATCGGATTGCTCTTGCCGATGCCGCGCGGGTCGAAGGTGACGACATCGTATTGCTGCTGAAACTCGGGGATGTGCTGCTCCATCCGCATGGCGCCGAGTTCCTCGAGAATGCCCGCACCGGGGCCGCCCGGCAGGATCAGCAGCACGCCCTTGCGCTTGGCGGGATCGAGGGCCGGCGCGCGGCCGAGACGCAGCGTGAACTTGGCGCCATCGGGGTTGGCGTAGTCGACCGGCAGCTGCAGCCCGGCACATTCGGTGTCCGGCACGTCACCGCAAGGCGCCCATGTCAAAGCGGGCTGGCCGGACTGCGCCATGGCCGCCGGTCCCGCGCCGAAGGCGAGAGGCAGTGCCAGAGCCAATCCTGTGAACAGCGGCGACAGACGAGGCATGGATTCTCCTTCCGAGCCGAGGGTTAGAATTGAAGACTCAGCGAGAAGCGCAAGCGCGTGCTTTGTTCGCACCCCCAAGCGAGTCGAGCTGAGATTCATTGTACAGCGGCTGCGCCACCAAGGCGGTCGCGATCAGATTTTCACCGATGACGGCGCGTACGCCGGCGCCCGCCGAAGCGAGCGAGGCGAACTCGTAGGGCGAGCCGGCCGGATTCCACGCCGCGCCATAATCGGCGTAAGCGAACAGGTTCAGGTCCGACAGCCACGGCAGGCCGGTGTCGATGCGCTGCCCGATCTGGAGGGCAGCCGTAGCGACACTGTTGCCGGCGAGCGCGCCGGGATCGTAGGCGCGCCCGATCACCTCGCCGCCGTAAAAGCCGAGCACCGGCGGCGGCAAAGTGGTGAACGCATATTGGCCCGAGAACAGAAACTGCGCCGACACCGTGTCGGTGAGGTTGGTCGATGCGCCGCCATTGAGCTTTGCGACCGTGAAGTCGTTGAACGGATCGTTCGCCTCGAAGGCCTCGACGCCATGCAGGAGAGCAGGCGCGACAACGATGCCCACGCCATCGATCACATCGTCATATTCGGCGCCGAACGACATCCAGCGCGTGCGATCACGCGTCGACGGCCCGCCCATTACGTCGACGCTGGAATTGTTGCCGTTGATCCCCGCGGTGAGGAACACGTTACGGTCCAATTCGCGCAGGAGCGCATAGCTGACTGCCGAGGTTCGCCATCAATACCTGGGAGTGAAGCCCCTCGCCCGGCGGGGTTCCGCCCGGAGTGGACCACGAATTGGCGAGCCCGAAATTCAAGCTGATACCCCGCGTGCCGATCGGCACGGTTTCCTGGAACCCGACCATGGCGATCTGCGACGGGTTCGCCGGGTTCGTCAGGGTGGTAATGTCGGTCAACTCGAACAACCCGAAGGCGTCCTGGACATGCGCCTTGGCGGAGGCCTGCAACGGTCCGATATTGGCGCCGCCGTAGTTGTCGAACCCCAGGACGAGATCGGGCGGGGTGTCGGGGATGGTGATCTCGAGCCGCGCCGCTCCCCCGGGCTGATCCTGGATCTGGAACCAGTCGGCCGTGAGCTGGCCGCCCAGCAGATCCTCGGCGATCAGGAGTTGACGATAGATCTCGCTCTGGCGCAGCGGCCGCATCGCCTTGATGCGCGCGAAGAGCGGATAGAGCCGCCGGCGCAGCCCGGCGGTACCGCCCTTGACCTCGACGTCGGTGACATAGACCTCATAGGCCACGATCCTGATATGCCCGCTGGCGAAGGGTTGCGGCGGTACTTTCGCGATGACGACATAGTCGTGCTGCCGATAGATGTCGTCGATGCTGTCCAGGGCCGCCGTGAACTCCTTGAGGGAGATCTCCTTCCCGATCAACCCTTGCCAGGCCGGCGCGAAGATCGCGGGATCCAGGTGGATATCCGCCGGGGCCTCGAACTCCACCGACCTGAGGGTGAAGCGCGTTTCTGCAAGCTTCTCCGGTGCTACGCCGGCAACGGGCTCGCCGAGCTTGCTGCGGAGCGTGCGCTGTCTCGTCGGCGGCGGCGAGAACTCCTGCCGCATGACGGCGTTCTGATTGATCGTCGCCTCAAGCGAGAATAGCCCCGGGGTCTGCGCCTCGGCCGGCTTGAGCGGGAGCAACGGGGCCAGCAACACCAGGACGACGAGAACGAGGATCGATGCCCGCCACTGGGCACGCCCGTCGCTATCTGAGGTCGCGCCAACCTGCGGCGCAAAAAGCGCATCGGAAGCTGCCATGCCGGTCATCCGAACGGCATTCGACAGATCATGTTGAGCGCCACCCCAACCTCAGCTTACCGCGATCGGTGAGCGCGATCGAGGAGAACGCGTATCACCGTAGTCGACGAGAAAGCTTTAATTCCCCCACAGACTCCATCGATGATGGCAAACCACCGTTACATTTGCAATCCGCCATTTGCCGCCGACATGGTTCCGCGGGAGCGGCGCCTGCGACGGCTCACCTAGATGTCGGTCTGTGGCAGGACAGGATCGATTTCGCGTTCGTCTGGACGATGGGAAGTCCTGTGGAGTAAAGCTGGATAATATGGAGTACTGGAGGCCATGTTGTTCTATGCGGGCCAGGTGCCCGCCTTCTGCAGCCCGTAGTACATCGCCATGACCGTCGCAAAGCACAGGATGTAGAGCGCCGCGGTCCATGCCGCTGCGGCCAATGCGCCCGCCTGCCGCGGATATGCCAGCTGCTGCAGACGCGATGGCCCGTGAAGCACCAGGACCAGCAGCATCGCCACGAAGGGAATGTGGCCCACCGTGTCCAGCGCGCCGAATTCCGGAACGGCGGCCAGCAGCACGAGGATCACGATCGCCGCGTCGACGCGCAGCAGGCTGCGTCCCACCAGCAGATAGAAGGCCACGCTGAACTCGACGAATCCCGCGGCCAAGGTGACGAATGACGGGGGGAAGCTGAGCGTGATGATGGGATGGGCGGTCAGGATGACGGCGGCCCAGGCGGGGTAGAGAAATTTTTCGATGCCGGTCCACATCAGGCTGAAGCCCAGCGTCGCCGCGATCAGCGGGACCCGCCATTGCTGCCAGGCCGGGCGCCGGTCGAAGAACGGGTGGCTGAGCGCGAGATAGCCCGCCAGCCCGACGAAGATCATCTAATCCATCATGTGAAACAGGCCGTAATCGGCCACCCCGATCGCCCAGAGGGCGAACATGCCGAGCCCCCCGAGCGGACAGGTCCGCCGAAACACGACCATGACCGCGGTGGCGAGCTGGAGCCAGCCGACCCAGGCGGCTTGTGCCAGAAGCTCCGGCGTCAGGACCGCTTCCTCGCCCGCCGTGCCCCAGGGCGCCACGCCGATCCTGGCCCAGAGCAGGAGCATGTAGGACCCCACGCCGAAGCGGATCAGGGCCTCCTCGATGCATCTCGGGATCTTGCCCCGTGCCGAAGCAGGGAGGGCCAGCGGCGCAAGGCCAGGCGTGTCAAGCCCGCCACCGGCCGAGACCAGCGTCATCGCTGCGGCGCCCAGCACCAGCAAGGTCGGCGACAGGACCGCGGCCAGCGCCAGCGGCGGCTTGGTGACGTCCACCGCCCCGCAGAACCATTTGACATGGGCTTCGGCTGGGCTGGTGAAGAGGGCGAGGAGGCCGCCCAGGACGCCCAGGGGAAGACAGAGCGAGACGAGGCGCCGCCAGATCTGGTGCATCACGACGCTCCCGGTCCTCAGTGCGAAACCGAGAGCGCGCGCGACGGACGGCAATACACCTGCTGGCGCCCCCTGCATCTTCCCACCCCCCGGTCGATGTCGTCATACTACGTCACAAACTCATGATTTGTGCAGGGTGTGATTCAAGCTCGCTATGGCGCCCTTTCTTCGTCGCCCGGCGGGATGCGGTGTCGCCTATGCGGCAGGCAAAGCCTCGCGCTGAATGATGTCGGCAAATCCCTGCCGCCAGGAAGGGTAACGCGGACGCCAGCCAAGCTCTCGCTTTGCCCTGTCTATTCGAACCCGCGCGCCCATACGCCGTCATCATGACGACAATGGGTTCGCCGCCCGCCAGGCGGCCTCGCCGTTGCCTTGCCGCGCCTGGGGCCGGCGGCGCCGATCAAGAAACCAATGATCGCGCTCGGCGTTGATCACGATAGCCGTCCGTCACCTTGGAGGATCGCGCATCGAAAGCCTGGAGTCCGAGGCGAGCCCGATGATTTAATCCGCGGCATCGTAGTTCCCGCCAGCGCAGTCAGCATGCGCTCGATTGGCTGAGCTTTTTCTTGCGACGTCCAGACAGGCTTTGGCCCGTTTGTCGCCGTCTATCTGGCGACCCACGCTTGGCCGCCGGGCGAGATCGGCCTCGTGCTCTGTTTCGGCGGCATCGCCGCCATCCTTAGCCAGGTGCCCGGCGGTGCCCTCATGGATGCAATCGCTGCAAAACGGCTTCTCATGGCGGTCGCTCTCGCCATGATCGCCTCGGCCGCCATCGCCATCGCGATCTGGCCAAGCTTCTGGTCCGTTACTGTCGCAGAAATACTCGACGGCAGCGCCGCCGGCCTTCTCAGGGTGTCGCTCGCCGCCGTTGGCCTCGGCCTCGTCGGGCATCACGCTCTCGGCCGCCGGCTCGGGCGGAATCAGACCTTCAGCTCGCTGGGCAATGCAGCGACCGTGGGATTGATAGGCCTTCTCGGTCATTTCACTGCCGACAATGCTCCCTTCCTCGCCGCCGCGGCGCTTTGCCTTCCGGCGGCGGTTGCTCTCACGATAATACGCGCACGGGACATTGACTACGCCACGGCGCGGTCCGCGGGTGACCGCGATAATCCGCGCAAGGGGCACCGGCTGATGATCAAGCCAGAATTCTCCAGCTGCATATCTCCATCTCCTGTCTCGTCCTGTTCCAGTTCGCCAATGCGTCGGTGATGCCGCTCGCCGGCGCCCGCCTAGGGTATGAGCACAAGCAGATCTCTGAACTCATCGGCGCGATCCTGATTCTCAGCCCGCAGGTCGTCGCCGCGCTGATCGCCGTGAGGGTCGCCACGCTCGCCGAGGAATGGGTCGCAAACCGATATTGATCCTGGGGCAGGGCCTTTGCCGCCGTCCACTTAGGGGCGTCGCGCTCGACATGTATTTGAGCGTCAGCCCGACCCATGGCGAGCAGGAGTTGAGCGTGTGGAACGGCCACTACGCCTGCACCTGCTATCATCCGCTGTTCGTGTTCAATCACTTCGGCGACCTGGAACGCTGCGCGCTGCGCCTTGGCTACGTTCATTCTGCCACGGCTAGAAGGACGTGCTGGAGCCGGTAGTACTCGATATTGCGACAAGGGCTCGCGCCTCTATTTCCGCGCCGACGCCGCCTTTGCCAATCCCGATGTCCACGAGTTCCTCGAAGCCGAGCGGATCAAGTATGCGATCCGCTCCCAACGAACCGCATCCTGCAGGACAGGATCGGTTACCTCCTCATGCGCCCGGTTGTGCGTCCTCCCATCCAGGTCCGACGGTTCTACGCCAACTTCCACTATCAAGCGGCAAGCTGGAAGATACCGCGCCGGGTCGTCGCCAAGGTCGAGTGGCATCCGGACGAGCTTGTTCCGCGCATCGGGTTCATCGTCACCAACCTGTCACGCCGCGCCGAGCGGGTTGTCGCCTTCTACAATCAGCGCGGCACGGCGGAGCAATGGATCAAAGAGGGCAAGAGCGCGATCAACTGGACACGGCTGTCGTGCCGTTCGTTCGCCGCCAATGCCGTCCGGCTCCAGCTTCATGCACTGGCCTACAATCTCGGCAACTTCCTGCGTACGCTGGCGACGCCAGAGCCGATCAAGGACTGGTCGCTGACCAGCCTGAAGGAGAAGCTGATCAAGATCGGCGCCAAGCTCGTCAGCCACGGCCGCTATGTTGCGTTCCAGATGGCCGAGGTCGCGATACCAAGGATGCTGTTCGCCGAGATCCTGCGGCTGATCGCCGAACTGCGGCCGCCGCCTGATCCAGCGCCAGCGGACGCGCGTCCGGTCGTCATGAGTTCCAGCAAGAAACATGACATAGGAGAGGTGCGTCTTGATGAAGGCAATTTCGGAGCATCCCACACGCCGTGCGCCGATCTTAGCGGCCGTTGGTGCTTCCTGGCATCCCGAGCAAGGGCTCGCTCTTGCACATTCCTTCGTCCGGCAGCAATCTCGGGTCAGAGAGTTCGTCATCCGGTGGATGTCCGTTTAGAAGTCACGACCGCCTCATAAGTGCGAAGCGAGGTTCGTTGCGCGTGAGACTGCGGTGTGCGCGCCGTCCTTTTTCGCCGTCATATCGAATCCCTGGGCCCTGTTGCCGGTCCAGCTCCTGGACTGCTTCGGCCGCGGTCATCGGCGTGATGATGCCCCTCGTCATCGCCGACCTGACGCGCGGCACCGGCCGGTACAATCTCGCCCAGCGTTTCGCCGGCACTGCAACCGGCATCGGGGCCGCGCTCAGCACCCTATGCTCCGGCTATGCGGTTCAGTTCTTCTGATATACCGCCGGCTTTCCGCGTCTCGGCACTATCGGCTTTGCCGGCGCCGCCCTGCTTGATTGGCTCTTTCCCGAGACCAAAGCCGCGCACCATCGCTAGCGGCGCGCGCGAGGTGCAGGAGAGTTTCGCTGCAGGACAGTTTCACGCGCGTCGCGTTATCGTGAATAGTCGATAGATCATCGTTTCTCATCCCCCTCTTTGTCCGGCGCCGTTCCGCATCCCATCTGCGAGGGAGGGTAGGGGAATTGTAATCTCCGTTTTTACGGCAGGAACCATGTATAGCCACGACCATCCGCTCGATCCGCTGAGCGCCGCCGAGATCGAGCGGGCCGTCGCCGTAGTGCGCGCCGACGCCGGTCTCGGCCCCTCCGCCTGGTTCGAGACGGTGACCCTGGACGAGCCGGACAAGGTCGTATGTCCGCGGCTTCCGGCCCGGTGATCTGCCGCGCCGCAAGGCCTTCGTCTGCTGCTACGAGCCGGCTAGCAACCGCACCTCCGACGGTGTCGTCGATCTCGCCGGCGAGCGGCTGGAGCGCTGGGACCATGTGCCGGGAGCGCAGGCCCGCATCGTCGTCGACGAGTTCATGGAGGGCGAGCGCATCGCCAAGGCCGATCCCGCTTTCCGCGCCGCCTGCGCCAGGCGCGGCATCACCGACATGGATATGGTGCTGGTCGAGCCCTGGTCGGCCGGCTATTTCGGCCTCGCGGAGGAGGAGGGCCAGCGCCTCGCCTACGGCCATTGCTGGGCCCGCAGCGGCGACAACCCCTATGCCCGGCCGCTCGCCAACCTGCATCCGGTGATCGACCTGCGCCAGCGCAAGCTGCTGCAAATCGACGATTGGGGTGTGGTGCCGCTTGCGCCGGAGCCGAGCCATATCGAGAGCCCGCGCCGGCGCACCGACCTGAAGCCCCTCGCCATCGAACAGCCGGAGGGGCCGAGCTTCGCGGTCGAGGGCCGGCTGGTGCGCTGGCAGAACTGGCAGTTCCGCGTCGGCTTTGCGATCCGCGATGGGCTGGTGCTCTACGACATCGCTTACCAGGACGGCGAGCGCCTGCGGCCGATCATGTACCGCGCCGCGCTGGCCGAGATGGTGGTGCCCTATGGCGACCCAACCGGTAGCCATTACCGCCGCAACGCCTTCGACACCGGCGAGTACGGCATCGGGCAGTTCCTGGATTCGCTGGCGCTGGGCTGCGACTGCCTCGGCCATATCCAGTACTTCGACGCGGTCGCGCATGACTGGCAGGGCCGGCCGCGGCGAATTGCCAACGCCATCTGCCTGCATGAGGAGGATTACGGCATCCTCTGGAAGTACACCGACTGGGGCCGCGGCCAGTCGACCGTGCGGCGCTCGCGCCGGCTCGCGATCTCGACCCTGGCGACGCTCGGCAACTACGTCTACGGCTTCTTCTGGTACTTCTACCAGGACGGCACGATCGGGGTGGAGATCAAGGCGACTGGCATCCCGCTGGTGGTCGCCTGCCCGCCCGGCGCCGAGCCGGCCTATGGCCGGCTGGTGGCGCCCCAAGTCGACGCGCCCGTCCATCAGCATGTCTTCTGCTTCCGCTTCGACATGGCCGTCGATGGCGAGCGCAACGCGGTCAGCGAGGTGAACTTCGCCGCGGAGCCCGTGGGCGCCGCAAATCCGCTACGGCAACGCCGTCCGCATCGCCGAGACGCCGCTGAAGTCGGAGCAGGCGGCGCAGCGCACCATGGACCTCGCCGCCGCGCGCTATTGGAAAGTTTCGAATCCGGAAAAGCGCAACCGCCTCGGCCGGCCGGTCGCCTACAAGCTGGTGCCGGGCGCCAATGCGCTTCCCTTCCTCGACCCGCAATCGCCGGTGGGCAAGCGCGCCGCCTTCATGTTCCGGCATTTCTGGGCGACGCGCTATGCCCCCGACGAACTCTACCCGACCGGCTGGTACCCCAACCAGCATCCCGGCGGCGATGGCCTGCCGCTCTGGACCGCCGCCGACCGCCCGCTCGAGGGCGAGAACGTCGTCGTCTGGTACACCCTCAACTACCACCACCTGCCGCGGCCCGAGGACTGGCCGGTGCAGCCCGTGGTCTATGCCGGCTTCCACTGGATGCCGGAGGGCTTCTTCGAAGCCAACCCGGCGCTCGACGTGCCGCCGCCGACGGGGAAGGGGCATTGCGGATAGAGGTTCAGGGAAGGTGCCGCAGAAACCTCGGTGCCGTGAGTCCGTCCGCTGATAACATCTGATCGTCCGCGAGAGCGGCACGCTAGATAAGAATTGAGAGGAGCGCTCTCTAATCCCCGCGGTGACGATCACGTTACGGTCCAATTCGCGCAGGAGCGCATAGCTGACTCCCGAGGTTCGCCATCAATACCTGGGAGTGAAGCCCCTCGCCCGGCGGGTTCCGCCCGGGGTGGACCACGAATTGGCGAGCCCGAAATTCAAGCTGATGCCCCGCGTGCCGATCGGCACGGTATTCCTGGAACCCGACCATGGCGATCTGCGACGGGTTCGCCGGGTTCGTCAGGGTGGTAATGTCGGTCGAACTCGAACAACCCGAAGGCGTCCTGGACATGCGCCTTGGCGGAGGCCTGCAGCGGTCCGATATTGGCGCCGCCGTAGTTGTCGAACCCCAGGACGAGATCGGGCGGGGTGTCGGGGATGGTGATCTCGAGCCGCGCCGCTCCCCCGGGCTGATCCTGGATCTGGAACCAGTCGGCCGTGAGCTGGCCGCCCAGCAGATCCTCGGCGATCAAGAGTTGACGATAGATCGCGCTTTGGCGCAGCGGCCGCATCGCCTTGATGCGCGCGAAGACCGGATAGAGCCGCCGGCGTAGCCCGGCGGTACCGCCCTTGACCTCGACGTCGGTGACATAGACCTCATAGGCCACGATCCTGATATGCCCGCCGGCGATGGGTTGCGGCGGTACTTTCGCGACGACGACATAGTCGTGCTGTCGATAGATGTCGTCGATGCTGTCCAGGGCCGCCGTGAATTCCTTGAGGGAGATCTCCTTCCCGATCAACCCTTGCCAGGCCGGCACGAAGATAGCCGGATCCAGGTGGATATCCGCCGGGGCCTCGAACTCCACCGACCTGAGGGTGAAGCGCGTTTCCGCCAGCTTCTCGGGCGCAACGCCGGCTACCGGCTCGCCGAGCTTGCTGCGGAGGGTGCGCTGTTTCACCGGCGGCGGCGAGAACTCCTGCCGCATGACGGCGTTCTGGTTGATCGTCGCCTCAAGCGAGAATAGCCCCGGGGTCTGCGCCTCGGCCGGCTTGAGCGGGAGCAACGGGGCCAGCAACACCAGGACGACGAGAACGAGGATCGATGCTCGCCACCGGGCACGTCCGTCGCTATCTGAGGTCGCGCCAACCTGCGGCGCAAAAAGCGCATCGGATGCTGCCATGCCGGTCATCCGAACGGCATTTCACAGATCATGTTGAGCGCCACCCCAACCTCAGCTTACCGCGATCGGTGAGCGCGATCGGCGAGATCGCGTATCACCGCAGTCGACGAGAAAGCTTTATTTCCCCCACAGACTCCATCGATGATGGCAAACCACCGTTACATTTGCAATCCGCCATTTGCCGCCGACATGGTTCCGCGGGAGCGGCGCCTGCGACGGCTCACGTAGATGCCGGTCTGTGGCAGGACAGGATCGATTTCGCGTTCGTCTGGACGATGGGAAAGTCCTGTGGCGTAAAGCTGGATAGTATGGAGTACATGGAGGCCATGTTGTTCTATGCGGGCCAGGTGCCCGCCTTCTGCAGCCCGTAGTACATCGCCATGACCGTCGCAAAGCACAGGATGTAGAGCGCCGCGGTCCATGCCGCTGCGGTCAATGCGCCCGCCTGTCGCGGATATGCCAGCTGCTGCAGACGCGATGGCCCGTGAAGCACCAGGACCAGCAGCATCGCCACGAAGGGAATATGGCCCACCGTGTCCAGCGCGCCGAATTCCGGAACGGCGGCCAGCAGCACGAGGATCACGATCGCCGCGTCGACGCGCAGCAGGCTGCGTCCCACCAGCAGATAGAAGGCCACGCTGAACTCGACGAATCCCGCGGCCAGGGTGACGAATGACGGCGGGGAAGCTGAGCGTGATGATGGGATGGGCGGTCAGGATGACGGCGGCCCAGGCGGGGTAGAGAAATTTTTCGATGCCGGTCCACATCAGGCTGAAGCCGAGCGTCGCCGCGATCAGCGGGACCCGCCATTGCTGCCAGGCCGGGCGCCGGTCGAAGAACGGGTGGCTGAGGGCGAGATAGCCCGCCAGCCCGACGAAGATCATGTAATCCATCATGTGAAACAGGCCGTAATCGGCCACCCCGATCGCCCAGAGGGCGAACATGCCGAGCCCCCCGAGCGGACAGGTCCGCCGAAACACGACCATGACCGCGGTGGCGAGCTGGAGCCAGCCGACCCAGGCGGCTTGTGCCAGAAGCTCCGGCGTCAGGACCGCCTCCTCGCCCGCCGTGCCCCAGGGCGCCACGCCGATCCTGGCCCAGAGCAGGAGCATGTAGGACCCCACGCCGAAGCGGATCAGCGCCTCCTCGATGATCTCGGATCTTGCCCCCTGCCGAAGCAGGGACGGCCAGCGGCGCAAGGCCAGCGTGTCAAGCCCGCCACCGGCCGAGACCAGCGTCATCGCTGCGGCGCCCAGCACCAGCAATGTCGGCGACAGGACCGCGGCCAGCGCGAGCGGCGGTCTGGTGACGTCCACCGCCCCGCAAAACCATTTGACATGGGCTTCGGCTGGGCTGGTGAAGAGGGCGAGGACGCCGCCCAGGACGCCCAGGGGAAGACAGAGCGAGACGAGGCGCCGCCAGATCTGGTGCATCACGACGCCCCCGGTCCTCAGTGCGAAACCGAGAGCGCGCGCGACGGACGGCAATGCACCTGCTGGCGCCCCCCGCATCTTCCCACCCCCCGGTCGATGTCGTCATACTACGTCACATCGGCAGGAACGGGATGCGGTTTTGTGCGGGCCGACGCAGCTTGCTATTCCCTAATCCGGGAAGGGAGAGGCGGCGATCAAGTCGCAGGCGTTGGGGCTTTTGAAACCCGGGATGTAGCGTTCACAGACAGCGGCGTTCACCGTGCCGTAGGTGGTGGCAGGCTTGTGGGCAAAGCCGGCGAAATACGCCGGGATGAAGTCTTCCTTGAAGTGTTTGCGAGGGTAGCTGGCGAGGATTTCATCGCGCAGCTCGGAAGGAAACTGATCGTAGCCTCTGCCGAGGACATCGAGAAGGACGCCCGAATAGAGCACGGCCACTTCGGGGCGCATGTAGGGCGGGATGCCGGGGGTCGTGTGCAGGGCAATGGCTTCCCAGACGGTTTGGATCCGCTCTTCCGGCACGTCATGTGCGGTGAGGAACTGACGGGCGGCATTCGCGCCATCGACCTCGAAGCGTTCGTCGGGGCTCGAGAACTTCTTGAGGAGACCCAGATCGTGAAATGCCGCGGCGATGTAGAGGAGCTCGGCATCGAAGCGGAGCTTTTGCTGCCGGCCCTGCTCGGCCGCGAAGAGATAGACGCGGATGGAGTGGTTGAAGAGCAGATCGGTGGCATTCTCCCGCAGGATGCCGGTGGCCTCTTTCGCGAGCAGGGAATCGGGAATGGCGAGGGCGGAAGAGAGATTCGACATGGTCTTCCCTGGCTCCTTCACGATCGACCGTTACCGAGGAACGGCGGTCAGCCGAGATGGCAATTAAGTGGCGTGTCGCCATAGTTCCACCGGGAAAATTTGCCAGGACGTCGTCGATTTCCGAAAAGCCCGATCTCGTTGCGGGGGATCGATCGGGCGTCCGGTCAGGCGGGGGTCTGCGACGACAGGGTTGATCCCGTCACGGGGAGTGGTGTAGGAGCCCGGGCCCGCTCGTGGTCGCCGGCGCCTTTGGCGGGACGGTCAGGCTGCCACGGCGGGCAAGTTACCCCTCGCTCCCACAGGACCAGCCAGCACGGACCTCATGATTTGCCTCGATAACATCAGCAAGCAGAACGGCCATCAGATCCTGTTCATCGACGCCTCGATGGGCATCCAGAAGGGGGAGAAGGTGGGGCTGGTCGGGCCCAATGGCTCGGGCAAGACGACGATTTTCCGGATGATCGCCGGCGAGGAGCGGCCCGACGATGGCCAGGTGTCGATCGATCCCGGCATGACGATCGGCTATTTCAGCCAGGATGTCGGCGAGATGTCGGGCCAGAGCGCGGTCGCGGCTGTCATGGATGGCGTCGGGCCGGTGAGTGCGCTGGCCACCGAAATGGCCAAGCTCGAGGCCGCGATGGTCGATCCGCGAGCGGGCCGGCGACATGGACGCCATCATCGCTAGATATGGCGAGGTGCAGGCGCGCTTCGAGGAGCTGGATGGCTATGCGCTGGATGCCCGCGCGCGCGAGGTGCTCGCAGGGCTAAGCTTCAGCCAGGAACGAATGGACGGCGACGTCGGCATGCTCTCCGGCGGCTGGAAGATGCGCGTGGCGCTGGCCCGCATCCTGCTGATGCGGCCCGACGGCATGCTGCTGGACGAGCCGAGCAACCATCTCGACCTGGAAAGCCTGATCTGGCTGGAGGCTTTCCTCAAGAGCTATGACGGCGCGCTGCTGATGACGTCGCATGACCGCGAGTTCATGAACCGCATCATCGGCAAGGTCGTGGAGATCGACGGCGGCTCGCTCACCACATATTCCGGCAATTACGATTTCTACGAGGAGCAGCGCGCGCTGGGCGAGCGGCAGCGCCAGGCGCAATTCGACCGCCAGCAGGCGATGCTCGCCAAGGAGATCAAGTTCATCGAGCGCTTCAAGGCGCGTGCCTCTCATGCCGCGCAGGTCCAGAGCCGGGTGAAGAAGCTGGACAAGATCGAGCGGGTGGAACCGCCGCGGCGCCGCCAGTCCATCCAGTTCGAATTCCGCAGCCCGCCGCGCTCGGGCGATGACGTGGCGAGCTTCCGGAACGTGCACAAGGGCTATGGCAGCCAGCCGATCTACACGGGGCTCGATTTCCAGGTGCGCCGCAAGGAGCGCTGGTGCGTCCTGGGTGCCAATGGCGCGGGGAAATCCACGCTGCTGAAGCTGGTGGCCGGCCAGACCGGGCCGGATCAGGGCAGCGTGACCACGGGCAGCAGCGTCAGGATGGGCTATTTCGCCCAGCATTCCATGGACCTGCTGGACGGCGAGGATACGGTTTTCGAATCGCTGGACGAGTCCTTCCCGCAGGCCGGGCAGGGGCAGCTGCGCTCGCTGGCCGGCTGCTTCGGCTTTTCCGGCGATGATGTCGAGAAGCCCTGCCGGGTGCTCTCCGGCGGCGAGAAGGCGCGGCTGGTCATGGCCAAGATGCTGTTCGACCCGCCGAACTTCCTGGTGCTCGACGAGCCGACGAACCATCTGGACATGGCGACGAAGGAAATGCTGATCGCGGCACTGGCGGAATTCGAGGGCACCATGCTGTTCGTTTCGCATGACCGCCACTTCCTGGCCGCGCTCTCCAACCGGGTGCTGGAACTGACGCCGGAGGGCATTCACCAGTACGCCGGCGGCTATACCGAATATGTGGCACGGACGGGCCAGGAGGCGCCGGGTCTTCACCCCGGCGGTTAGCAGGGCGCGGGCAGGGAATAGTCATTCGCGCGCCCTGGCGCCCGGCCGCGAACGAGATGGCTGAGGCGAGAGGACCTGAGCCTCCTTGCCCTCTACCGCGCTTCGATGCGGGAGGCTGGTGCAAGCACGATCTCGCTTGCGCAGCCCTCACCCGGCTGCCTGCGCTGCGCTTCGGCAGCCACCCTCGCCCGCCTTCAAAGTGCGGGCGACGGAACAAAGGCGGGCTCACCTCAAGGGAACTGCACGGCTCATCGGCCTTCTTGACCTCTACCGAGGATTCGTCACGGGCGAGGCCGGGCGCCCATCGCGTGAGGATGGGGAGGGTGAGGGCGAGCTCAGGCGGGCATTGGGGAGGGGAGGGACCCCCTCACCCCGACCCTCTCCCCCGTTTGGGGGGCGAGGGGGAAGTTCTTCGAAGAAAACTTCAGCCGCGCCGCGCCGCCTCGATCGTGGCGACGTCGATCTTACCATGTCCATCATCGCTTCGAACGCGCGCTTGGCTACATCGCCGCCCGCAGCCATCGCCTCCGTCAGGACGCGCGGCGTGATCTGCCAGGAGAGGCCCCACTTGTCCTTGCACCAGCCGCAGGCGCTCTCCTGGCCGCCGTTGCCGACGATGGCGTTCCAGTAGCGGTCGGTCTCCGCCTGGTCGTCGGTGGCGATCTGGAAGGAGAACGCTTCGCTCTGCTTGAACGCGGCCGCCGTTGAGGCCAAGGCAGGCGACGCCGGAGACGGTGAACTCGACCGTCAGCACGTCGCCCGCCTTGCCGCCCGGATAGTCCGAGGGCGCTCGGTGCACGGCGCCAACCGCGCTGTCGGGAAAGGTCTCGGCGTAAAAGCGCGCGGCCGCTTCGGCGTCCTTGTCGTACCACAGGCAGATCGTGTTCTTTGCCATGAGCTGTTCCCTCAGTTTCCTAAAATCATCGTCGACGCCAGTCTGCGAAGTTTTATCTCATTTAACGGCGCATGTGGTGCTTCCTGTTTGATAATCCCGCCGCACAATCCAACAGGTCAGCGAAACAACAACGGAGGGATAGCATCATGGCAATTGATACGGTCGTGCTCGTGCACGGCGCTTTTGCGGATGGCTCTTGCTGGGCGAAGGTCATCCCTCTCCTCGCGAAGCAGGGGCTGAAAGCTGTCGCTGCACAAAATCCGCTGAGCTCGCTCGCCGACGACGTCAAGGCCGTCCACCGGGTCGTGGACGCGCAAGAAGGGCCGGTTCTCATGGTCGGCCACTCCTGGGGCGGGGCCGTCATCGCCGAAACCGGGAACCATCCCGAGGTGAAGGGCCTCGTCTATGTCGCCGCGGGCGCGCCGGACAGCGGGCAGTCCTTCGACGAGTGGTGGAAGCCCTACACGCCGGCGCCTGGTGCGTCCGAAATCAAGCCCTATGGCGAGGGTTACGTTGCCTTTTATTCCCAGGGCGTGCGCAAGCACTTCGTGCAAGACATCCCGGCGGATGAGGCCGACATCGTGTTTGCCACGCAGGGGCCGCTGGCGGTGAGATGCTTCGCCGACAAGATCTCCAAGGCGGCTTGGCGTTCCAAGCCTTCCTGGTACATCGTCGCGGCTCACGACGAAACCATTCCCCCGGATGTCGAGCGCAATTCGGCAAAGCGAATGGGTGCCGAGACCCGAGTTCCTCGAAAGCTCGCATGTCCCGATGCTGTCTCAACCCGCCGCCGTCGCCGAGGTGATCGCGAAGGCGGCGGCGTCGCTCTAGGCTGGCGGCAGCGTGGGGGCGCCGAGGCAGGCGCCCCCAGCTGGCCTAGACGGAATAGCCGCCGTCGATCGTCAGGCTGGCGCCGGTGATGAAGCCCGGCCGTGCCCAAAGGCCGACGGCAGGGCTG
>CAVWQS010000029.1:0-178007 GCA_963757155.1 uncultured Alphaproteobacteria bacterium | reverse complement strand
GCGGGTACGGAGTTGATTTGTGCAATCGATTGCACAATTTCGGATCTTCCGGTGACGATCGTGAAGCTCCCCCGAACCGTCGAGGCTGACGCCAACGCGCGCCCAACTCGATGAAGAACTTGCACCAAGCTTGGTGATCAGCATGCGTCGGTCTGGAAGCAAACCCGCACCGGGAAGTGGCGCGCGTTGTGGCGCGCCAGACAAGTGGCTGCCAGCGATCCAAGAAGTCCCAGATAGGGTGCGACAATCGACAGGTTGAGTGAACCAATCGCCTCTCTGAGGGACGCCGAGGCGGAAATGAAGTATGTCTGGCCTGATTGAAGGACCAACCCACTGCTCACCAGCGCTTAAGGCTCCTGTAGTTTTTTTGACAGGAGCTGCCTGAGAGCCTGGTTATCTAGCATTACGTCTGCCAATAACTCTCTTAGCTGCGCATTCTCGCTCTCTAGCGATATTTGATGCTTGGGGTCACCGGCCCCGGCATGTCGGGAAGGCGCTTCGGCCTGGAAGCGCTGCTGCACGCTGGGGGGCCTCCCGGACTCGCTGGTTATCTGTTTGTAGAACGCACTTTGTTTCAATAGCTCGAGCCATTTATCGCGCCGCACCTTTGCCTCGACCAGCGAAGCGGTTTTGAGGCTCTTTTTGTGACGGCGCCCATTGACCTGGACTCTAGCGTACCAAGTCTTTCCTACTCGATACAAGTTGTCCGGCATCTGGTCTAACTTTCCCGCGACAGTTGTGACCGCGTTTGACGATAAGTGTCCGTGTCGGATCGAAGCTTGTCATCTGGGGTTAGAAAATTCAGGTCCAGTATCCGGTTATCGTGAATCCGAAAAAACCACACATCGTTGCGGAAATTAAATTCGCCATGTGCCGCGGGAATGGACGTCCGGGCAAGGGTGCGCAACCGCTGCGCTGCGAGGTCGGAATCCCCGTACATTCCAAGTTTCCTGGCCTTGGCCAATACTTCCTCACTGATCCTGAGTAACCCGCGCATACCCTCTTTGACCTTACGCACCGCATCCTCCATGTTGAGTGATATAATATTAGATAGATGTAGAGGTATGATAAACCAAATAAAATTGTCAAAGAAGTGAATATAGTGGTTGTAGATTTAAACTCCGAGTCCACAAATAGCTGCAACTATATTAAACAGTATGTGGCTTGGATGCCGAGCCATTTGAAATGCATGGTTTCCCATTGCCTGGACCTCCCCATCGCAATTCGCCCCGGTTATTTGCCGGAAATCCCCGTCCTCAAAATCTGTTGCCCGCAAGGGCGTGCTGGTTCGAGTCCGGCCAGGGGCACCAATTAAATCAATAAGTGACTAGGTTTTCCTTACCCATTCTCAAGAAAACTGTAGAGAGAGGTAAGCGAGAGGTAAGCACGGGTCGTTTTCCCGCTTTCGTCCGCGTTCGCTCACATCCCCCGTCACGCGCGCGCGAGCGGGCCGTGGCCTGCGGGCGTGCCATAGGCGGTCTCGTATGTGTTGCACGTTGCGTGTTGCGGGAGGAGGGGCCGGCGAACCGCATGGGATGCTTAGTTGGCATCAGCTAACGCGCGCATCGATGTCCCCGTCCGCTACCTCTCCCGCGCGCTGGACGCCGGTACGTCCATTAGCCAATTCCGGCGGCCAGCCTAGCTCCTGTTAAAATCCGCGATGGCCGAGTTGACCAAGAGCGCCGAGCAAGTACCAGGTCTGCGCGATCTGATCGAAGCATGGTGTGACCGGCGGTGCCTGAATGCGCTAAATTTATTAATAATTCTATTATTTACTACCCCCCTTTTCAGCCATCGCCCGTTTGGCTCCAATGCCGTTTCCCATTCTCAAGGCGCACCTCTCCCATAGTTGTTGTTGGAACTCATCCAGCCGGCCCGCTCAAGCCGAAGCAGGATCAGGCGGCGGCCGCAGTTCGCCGATCAGCTGCAGGATCTCGGCGAACAGCTTCTTGTTATCGTGACCTCGGCCATCTGGAAGGCAACATAGCGGCCGTGGCTGACGAGCTTGGCGCCGATCTTGATCAGCTTCTCCTTCAGGCTGGTCAGCGACCAGTCCTTGATCGGCTCTAGCGTCGCCAGGGTACGCAGGAAGTTGCCGAGATTGTAGGCCAGCGCGTGAAGCTGGAGCCGGACGGCGTTGGCGGCGAACGACCGGCACGACAGCCGTGTCCAGTTGATCGCGTTCTTGCCCTCTTTGATCCATTGCTCCGCCGTGCCGCGCTGATTGTAGAAGGCGACAACCCGCTCGGCGCGGCGTGACAGATTGGTGACGACGAACCCGATGCGCGGAACAAGCTCGCCCGGATGCCACTCGACCTTGGCGACGACCCGGCGCGGTATCTTCCAGCTTGCCGCCTGATAGTGGAAGTTGGCGTAGAACCGTCGGACCTCGATGGGAGAACGCCCGACCGGGCGCCTGAGGAGGTAGCCGATCCTGTCCTGCAGGATGCGGTTCGCCGGGAGCCGGATCGCATACTTGATCCGCTCGGCTTCCAGGAACTCGTAGACATCGGGATTGGCAAAGGCGGCGTCGGCGCGGAAATAGAGGCGCAAGACCTTGTCGCGATAGCGCGTCACCACCGGCTCCAGTACGTTCTTCCAGCCGTCGGCAGAATGCACGTTGCCCGGGCGCAGCGCGCAGCGTTCCAGGTCGCCGAAGTGATCGAACACGAACAGCGGATGGTAGCAGGTGCAGGCGTAGTGGCCGTTCCACACGCTCAACTCCTGCTCGCCATGGGTCGAGCTGACGCTCAAATCCATGTCGAGCACGACGCCCCTCGGCGGACGGCGGCGATGGACCTGATCGATCCATTGGCCGGATAAATCGACGAGCGCCAAGAGGTTCCTCTGCGCTGTCAGCCAGCGCGTCTCGAAACGCCCCATCTGGCTCGGCGATGCCGCCGCGCTCAAAGCCGCCTTGCCGCCGACGATCCAGCGCATCGCCGGATCATGGCGCAGGCGTTCGGCATCGTTCACGTCTTCATATCCGGCAAGCCGCCCGAACACGGACTGCCGCAGCAACCCAACCAATGCATGGCGGCCGTTCTTGCCGGTGCGTGCGTCGGCAAGCTTCTCACCCGCCATCGCGCTGAGGCCGAGGGCATCGTCGAGTTCGCGATAGGCCAGCAAGCCCGCATCGGAAGTGACAGCGGAGCCGCGAAACTGGAGCGTCAATCGGCGGTCGAAATCGAGCCTGAGAACGCCATCGGCTGATTCACCCGTTAGGTTCTCCATGACGGCCCCGTAAAATCCAGGTTAACCTATTGATTATTCTATATGAATACACAAGCGAATAATATGCGCATCGTGAATGCGCTAAAATATGTGCTGCCAGCCTACCTCTCCTTTAATGGGCGCATTGACGGCTGGAGCATGCTCTGCGCCGCAGTGCGCAATGCGCGGACCTTTGCGCACGACGAGTTGACGGAAGGGGAATTGGAAACGATCTGCCTCATCGTTCGCTCGGCCAAAGAAATTATTTACGGCCCGCCTTCGGCGGCAGCGTGACCGCCTCCAGAATGTCCTCGCTGCTGGGTGGTCACCGGCAGCCGAACGTCTTGATTACGTCGATTGGCGGAGGCTGTGGGGTGTCGTTGATCTGATACAATCCGTGCCATGGCCCAGTTGGTCCAACCCCTCCGCAGCGAAGAGCCGTTCGCAGTTCTGAACAAGCTGGTGCGGGAATGGTGTGACCGGCAATGCTTAGAGGCGCTTAGCCAAGTCCTTCCAGCATATCTCTCGTTCAACGGCCTAACCGACGCCTGGAGCCGTCTCTTTGACGCGCTGCGGAATGTGCGGTCACTCGCGCGCTACGAACTGACCGACGAGGAACTGGAAAAGGTGGGCAATCTTATCGATCTCGCGAGCCAGGTCATCCGCCGCGCGTCCGATGTGGCATTCGTTCTCAATCGCCACGCCGTTCCCGTCAATCCGTCTGATAGTTTGCTGCACGCTAAGTTTCCCGCCACCGCCGTCTAACCATTGGACAGTGTTTGGAGCCCAGAGCGGCTCGGTCTGACGCGAGTGCCTCGACCATGTGATCGTGCTCGGCGAGACGCACCTTCGCCGGATCATGTCCAGGTACGCCGTTTACTACAACCAGGCGCGCACGCACCTGGCACTCGAGAAGGACACACCGGCTGCCCGTTCTATCGAGCCGTTTGGTCTGATCATTGCCGAGCCCATGGTCGCCGGCCTCCATCACCGCTACGCTCGAATTTAGTTTTCAATAAGGACAGGAGCATTCGCGTCTTCATCGGCAACTACCCCCTCTGAACCAGCGCACGGCTATCGATGTGTGGGGTGCTCCGCGGCAACGGAAGCAGCAACTGCACTAGAACGAGCAGGTCTGT
The DNA here is from genome assembly GCA_963757155.1 of uncultured Alphaproteobacteria bacterium. Classification (GTDB taxonomy): domain Bacteria; phylum Pseudomonadota; class Alphaproteobacteria; order Dongiales; family Dongiaceae; genus DASXQK01. Next base: position 173,655 of record CAVWQS010000029.1, on the reverse strand, counting down.
GACTATCAGCTCGCTCAACTCGCCTGCATGGCGCCCCAGCGACCTCTGCTAGTCCCCCGAGCTACTGAGAAACAACTTCGACCTTGTTCCAAAGAATGTTGTGGAAGGCCGCATGTGCCCTCGTGATAGCTTCAGCCTCGAACGGGCTGAGGACGATCGTCTCGATTAATTGATGAGTTTGACCGTTTTCCGTGAGCATCACCGTTACCGCATATCCATCCCCTTCTCCATAATTGTGGCGCGTATCGTGGGCTTGTCGTTCAATCGGTCCCCCTGTCGTCCTGCGCTCTACCGCTCGAGAGCGCGATGGTCGGGAGGGTGGGTAAGATCGACGGACCGCTAGCGGTGTCAAATGGTCAGCTAGTGGCGACAGTACCTCAATATCCCCGAAAAGGCACACCACCTACACTTCTAGGTGTATTGAGGGGCCATGGCGAGGTTTAAATCGTTGGACGCGTGTTTACTTTCATGTCAACTGCTCGGGAATAAATGGCGATCTGCGGGACCTGAGGTATCCTCGCATCGCTCCCCGGACACACCCCGCACTTCTTCCCACGCCGATACTTCATGCACCGGCCGGTCCTCAAGTTCACCCGGCCGGTTCATCTTTTGCGATACAACGTTCGTACAGGTCCGGGTCGCCCAATGGGCAGATTTCAGTCGCGTGTCGTAGCTATACGATGGGCTACGTCAAATCGGGCCTTCGAAGTCGGTTGCCCCCTTTAGCCTTGCGAGACATCGGGAGGCGGCTTGCGAAGATAGAAGCAACTGGAGGGTGCCATCTCTTGTATGGCGCTCTCCGCGGTTTCAAAGTCCCACTGGGACGCAATGGTTGGGGATTATAGGCGATGCGGCTGGTTCTGCGTGCGACTATCGTCCTGGCGGTGACGATAGGTCTCTATGTCGCCGCCGATTTGGCGGTCGGTCATTTTACTGCTCCAGTAACAATCGACGCCACCCGTGTGCCGGCCTTTCATGGGCAGCCTTACATTTCGCCCGATTTTCTCGCAGAGGCGGCGCGCGAGCCCGGCGAATGGCACAAGATAGACTGGACCAGCTTGCTGGCGCCGTCAGACTATCATGGCCGCTATTTCAATGTCGATCGGTTAGGCCCGACCAACAATCTTTATCGTCGTACGATAAATCCGCCCGTGACCAAGCCGAAGGTGACGGTTCTGCTGTTGGGCCCATCGACTGTCTATGGCCCTTTTGTACCGGATAATCTGACGCTCGCGAGCCTGCTCTCGGCAAGGCTGAACAAGCGTGATCCAGCGCATAGCTATGTCATCTATAATGCCGGTGTCTTCGCCGCTGATTTAACGCAGGAGCGCGACCGCCTGGCCTATGAATTAGATCGAGGGCTGAAGCCGGATATGGTCATCTCCTTTAGCGGCGGCATAGATATCCTCGATGGCGTTTACAAGGCGAGGCCCGGTGCCGCCGGCCTTTTCCTCCTTGCCCATAGTGGCCTCAGGGGTGTCCTACCCCTCAACATCTATCACTGGCTTATGGCCCGCGCCTGGGCGGCGGAGGCCAGTCGCGCCAAGCAGGCACCCCCATATCTGCTAACGCCGGCGTGGGTTGCCGATCTCACGGTCTCGACGGCGACGGTCTGGTACGACAATGAACTCGCCATGTCCGCGCTCTCGAAGGCTGGAGGTGCGCGGTTCATCTCAATCCTGCAGCCCACGCCCTACAGCTCGGCCTTCGACCACCCGACCCACGATATCGCCTACGTGCATGATCTGACCGATTCCGGAACGTTTGGCCTGGGGGTAATCGCCGGCAGTGTGCAGCAGGCGCTGGCTACGGAGAGCGCCGCGCTGCGGCAGAAAGGCGTGGAGGCCATCGACCTTTCATCGGGATTCTCCCACAAGACCGAGGATGTCTTCGTCGACTTCGGTCACCTGAACGCCGCTGGCCATCGCATTCTGGCGGTTGAGATCGCTGAGATGGTGCTGAATCCGGCTACTGCCTCGATGCTGCAAGCCGACCTGGGACCCTAGCCACACCCGGTGGTGGATTCAGCAAACAGTCCGGCGAAAATCGGAAAGATCGTCGCTATCGACGGCTTGCGAGCATGGCTCGCCTGGACCGTCGTGGCAGCGCACCTCGTCTATTTCACCGGATTGGATTCTAACAGTCATCTGTGGGGCTTAGTCCGCGTGGCCGGCGACTCGGCGGTTCGCATGTTTATGATCATATGTGGTTTCGTCATCGTAGGCATGCTGATGGAGCGAAAAGAGTCCTGGCTGCGCTACATAATTCGGCGCTGCTTCCGTATTTTTCCGACATATCTGGTCGTATTGGCGTGCGCCGCCGCAAGCATGCCAATTGCGCGTGACGCGTTCACCCATCTGAGTTGGATGGATCATTCAGCGGTAGGACCCAACGAGTTCACACTTGGTCTTGTAAGTAGTGTGGAGGCCTCACCCTGGACCCACACGATTCTCCATGCCCTGTTACTGCAAGGCGTCATCCCAAACAACTTGCTGGCAAATTCGGAATTCGCCTTTCTTCCGCCGGCATGGAGTTTGTCGCTGGAATGGCAGTTTTATCTGATCGCACCGGTGCTGCTCGCCGTGCTGAGACGCCCTACGTGGAGCATCTTTGCCATCGCGAGCATAGTGGGTGGCGCGGTGCTCTACAATTGGGGCCTATTCGGCGAGCATGCTTTGCCCAGTGTGTTCTTCGGTGCAGGTCCTTACTTTTTGATCGGCATCGCAAGCCGGCTCGTCTTTGCCGATCTCTTACTGAAGGCCCCTCCGCCCGCCGCCGTGATTCTCGCGCTCGGCGCGCTGGGGCTGTTGATGGGCATCAAGGAGATCGGTCTGTGGTTCGCTTTCCTGGTATTTCTCGCACGGCGGCCCGGTAGTTTCAATTGGGCAGATCGAATTGTCGATCGCATTGGCCACGCCGCATTTGAATCGAAATTATCGAACACCCTGGGCGTCAGATCCTATTCGACCTACCTCGTTCACTATCCGATAATCCAAACACTCTACTATCTATTGCTTCCATTGCAGCACTTTACGAAGATCGAGGCGTTTGGGATCATCGGCGTTCCAGCGATCGTACTCACTCTCTTCAGCTCCGTCGTCCTGTATAGATACGTAGAACGACCGATGATTTGCGTTGGGGCTCGTCTCCTAGATTACCGATCGAGCGTTTCAAGGATAGTATCGACTGAGCGGGACATTAACCCCAACGTCCTCCTCCGACCGTCAATGGAGAGATAAAGCTGATAACGTCAAGAGGATGCTTAGCGTTGAGTATCCGCTCATGCCCCACTTTTGTGCACACAGTTCGCTACGTGGGACCGGGAAACAAGCTCTCACTGTGCCCGAGCAGCCAGTTGGTGCACATCCCGGTCCATTCCTTCAGAGCAACCGACAGCAAGGTGAGGTTCCACGTGAAGTCTAGGGGAGGGGGAGTCTTGCCGGCACGGAAGCCGGTGCGGTAGTCCACGGGGTCAGCCACCACGCGCCAACCCTGAGCGCGGAATAGGCCAACTGAACGAGGCATGTGAAAGGCCGAAGTGACAAGAATCCAGACCTCACCCGGGGTCGGGTGCACAATAGCCTTGGCGTTCAAGGCGTCCTCGAGGGTATTCCGCGACTCCCGCACGAAGGTGATGCGGCTCGTGTCAGTGCCCATCCACCGCGAGCCATTTCGCCCCGCGTCGGGCTTGAGAAAGGCACCATTCGCCAGCTCGGATCCACCAGTGAAGACGAGCTTGGCGTTCGGATATCTCTGCGCGAGGTCGGTAAATGCGGCGTCTTCATTGCCACCAAGCATGATGACGCCGTCCACGTGTGGGGGCATCAGTGTGAGGGGCGGGAAGCGTTTCTCCAGCGGCGCTATGAGCCAGCTTCCCACCGGCAACACGGCCACAATCAAAATCAACAGAGCATCGAGCGCGACAAGTCCGAGACCGAAGCGTCGCCGGCGGGTGAAAAATAAGACCATCCCCAGGCAAACCAGCAGAATCAAGAGATGAGGAGGCTGTGCGATCAGCCAGAATCCCTTGGAAGTAAAGTAGAGCACGCCGCAAGTATACCTCCGATTGGCGAGCGATGATTGGACGTAAGGCGACCAAGGCGTGTATTCAACTTGGTCTAAGGACGTACGCGGCGCCTATCAAGTGCTTCCGGGAGGCGCGGTGTCGCTGGCGGGTTCGACTTGTGCGAACAGATCCGTCCCGCTTGCTCCGACTTGCTTGAATAGCCGGTTGATCATGCGCAATGCGACGCCGATCCTCTGGCTTTCCGGCGGCGGCGGCACTCATGCTCTTCTGCAACTCCACGGCACAGTCCAGCGCATTGACGGCGCTGGCGTACTCTACCAGCACTCCGTCTCCCATGACCTTAACAATTCGGCCTCGGTGATGAGCAACTAGCGGGGCCAGTATCTCGCCTCGCCGATCTTTGAGCTTGGCCAGGGTGCCAGCCTCGTCCTGCTCCATCAGCAGGCTGTAACCGACTACGTCGGCTGCCAGGATCGCGGCGAGGCGGCGCTCATTACCCCTCCGAGGAGCAGGCCGCACTTGATCAGGCCCGTCAATCGATGCTTCGGGCGGCGGCGCTCCAAAAACCGGCTTGCCTTGGGAGCTAAATCGACCGCCGATCATACTAGTCAAAGATGCAATGCGAGCGTAACCTCGCAGCAAGTTCGGGGGAGTCGTCCAGGGGAAAGCCATGTACCCATGCCTACAGCATCGCGCCGGTCGCTGTCGGGCGCTGGCCGCCATCCTGATCTGCGCGCCCATTCTCTTTTCCTGCTCGAACGCTCCGACTCCGAAGGCTCAGCCGGTCGATAGCGCGACAGACGAAGCGAGCGAATACGTCATTGGGCCCGGAGATGTCTTGAGGGTATTTGTCTGGGAGAACCCAGATTTGAGCGTCACTGTTCCCGTCAGGCCGGACGGAAGAATCTCGGTTCCGCTCCTGCAGGACGTGGTGGCCGCGCAGAAGACGCCACCGCAAGTGGCGCAAGAGATCAAGACGGGCCTCTCGGAATTTATCAAGCAGCCGGAAGTCACTGTCATCGTTACGGAATTTGTGGGGCCGTACTCCGAGCAAGTGCGTGTCGTCGGCGAAGCGATAAAGCCTCAGGCGATCCCCTACCGGGCCCGGATGTCGGTGCTCGACGTCATGATAGCGGCGGGAGGGCTGACGCAGTTCGCCGCCGGCAATCGAGCCCTGATTGTGCGCAGGGTGGGCGATCACACGGAACAATTGCCTGTCAAACTCGACAGTCTGCTCAAGGATGGTGATATTTCCGCCAATGTCCAAATGAGACCGGGGGATATTCTGGTGATTCCTCAGAGCTGGTTCTGAATGCGGGAGCGGGGAAGGGTCTCACGACCTATCGGCCTGGCCCGACATCCGCCGGAGCGGCGAGACCGCCGGGAGATCGCCTTGAGCCAGCGACCGGGCGGGCCGCCTCTCCTGGAATAGCAGTACCCGGGGGCGTCGGTGCGCTATATCAGAGCCAACAGACGTCGCGATATTTCCATCGCGGAGGGGTTTCTCCAGTGCTCTGGCCCCGACACCGGGCGGGGTGGCTGCGCTCGGCGGATGAGGACGAAGCTCTTGGTCGCCACTGCCCTGATGCTATGGGGCACGCCGTGCCGGGGCGATGACTGGACGATCACGCCAAGCGTTTCCCTGTACGAATTATATACATCGAATGCGAGTTTGAATCCCCTCGGCCAGGGCAATCCAGACTTCTTCACCACCCTGGTGCCGGCGGTCGATATCCGCGGCGATACCTCGCGTCTGAAGCTGAACTTCGACTACTCCCTGGCGGCTATCGCCTATATCGACAATCCGAATCTGGACCAGCTACGCAATAACCTGAATTTCGTCAGCACGCTGACCCTCGTTCCCGAGCTTCTCTTTATCGATGGGGCTGCCTCCGTTCAGCAGGTCCCGACCAATGGTCAGCTACCCGTTTCGAGCTCACCGCTTGCTGCCTCGACGAACTTGGAAACCGTCGGAGTCTACAATATCAGCCCCTATATGAAGAACCACATCGGCGACTTCGCGGACTCGGAATTTCGATACACCTTCAATCAAGTGTTCACCGGCGGATCGTCGGGCGGGTCTCCGGGGCAAACGAATTAACTGTCCAATGCCACATCCAATCGTCTGACGGAGACCTTGGTCAGTGGGAACCAGTTCACCCGACTGCTCTGGACGGTGGTCGCGGACGCCGACAACACCACGTTCAGCGGAAGCAATCCCGACACATTCAGCCGCCTCCTACAAGCGAGCGGGGAATATCGCCTGGATCGCGAAGTGGGCCTGCTGGCGAGCGTCGGCTATGAGCGGATCTCCGATCCTACATTCGCTCCGGAGCCGGAACCGGATGGACCGATCGGAAGCGTCGGCGTCAAATACACGCCGGGGCCGCGCACCTCGATCATCCTGAACTTCAATCATCGCTACAATTCGAACTTTGTCACCGGCAGCGGAACCTATTTGCTGGGTGGCCAAAGCCGAATTGAGGCGAGCTACACGGACCAAGTCTACACCTCGTCCCAATCGCTGTTTTCCACCAATCTTTCGTTCCTGACGACGGACCAGTTCGGAAATTTCATCGATTCCCGGACGCAACAGCTCTTCTCTTTGGCGAGCACCAATTTCGGCCTTCAGGCAAACGCCTTTCGGCAGCGAAATTTCAACCTCGGCTTTCATGTCGTCGATGGACGCAACATCTTCGATCTTGGCGGCTATTGGCAGGACCGCGACGTCTTTCAGACGGGGGAAACCGATACTGCCGTCGGTGGCGCTTTCAGCTGGGGCCGTGCGCTGAGCCCGTTGACGAACCTCAATCTGACTGTCCGCTACGCCAACGAGAACTTCGATATCCCCTTTCAGCAGGCGGATCATCTGCAGCTTGCCGGTGTCGGCGGGTCGCTCCTGTATCACCTAAACGATACTCTCGATGGAATATTGACCCTCAACTACACCCGTCAATTCTCGGATATCCCGACAAATTCGGTCGAGGAGACGGTGGTATCCGTGGGACTGCAAAAGCGGTTTTGAGAGGCGAGATTCAGCGCCAGACGTCGGCCAATTGAGTGGGTGAAAATATTAAGCGAACGCAGCAAATATTAAAGCGAACGCCGCGCCGCGCAAGACGGGTACGCAAAATTTGACCACAGAGAACGCTGCCGGAATCATTCATCAAATGCCACTTGTAACGATGACGTTTCGCAGGAGTAGTAGGTTAAATATGCTGCTATTGCTGTGAAATTTCGAACTCTCCCGCCCACTCTGACTCACCGCCTACAGCTTTTGGCCTATTGCCGAAGCGGCGCGAATGGCCAAACTTTACCACGACCATTCCTAAGTGGGATGCAAAACGGACTGGCCTAACGGCCCACTCTCGCCTTTAGCTGTTAGGGCGGAAACAGATATTATGGTCAAAGGTGGATGTCGAAGCATTGAAAGACTGTGCACTGTTCCACTTGATAAAGAAATGCGTATGCAAGCAAGTCATACAACCATGTTGATTTGCAACCGTGTTGATTTGGCACACAGGTGAGAGCTGCCATGGAGAGGATACTATACGCGACAACGCGCTTCCCGCGCACCGGTCTGCAGACGACAGAAAGCTTAACCGACACCTCAGACCGCCAGGCGCGGACCGGCGCGATTATCTACATAGACAACCAGCGCCTCAGGCGCGACTGTGTGACTGAGCAGCTGGCCATGCGTCTACCCGAGATGTTGATCGAAGCAGTTGCTGAAGTTTACGATCTCTCAAAGGAAGACATTGATACGCATCGCTTTGCACTCGGCATTCTGAACAAGCATTCAACGCATATCGGCAAGCCTGAACTTGCAAAGCAGTTGTCCTTCCTTGCCACGACAGCGCCGAATCTCCCTCTGGCTCTTTTTTCCGATCTCGACGAAGCCGACGACATAGCGGAGGCATTCAAGCTGGGAATCCGGGGCTATATTCCCACGAGGCTTCCTATTCAGCAGGCAGCCGAGGCAATTCGCTTAGTCAGTGCAGGCGGAAGCTTTCTCCCGCCGAGCATTCTGGCGCTGTCGACCCGCGCGGGGCGGGTGCAAGCGCCGTCGAGCATGGAGGATAAGCCCTGCGAAAAACAATTCACGCCGCGTCAACTGGAAGTTCTACGACGCCTATGGCAGGGAAAGCAGAACAAGCTGATCGGCTATGAACTCAGCATGTGCGAGAGCACTGTCAAGATTCACATACGGCACATCATGAAAAAGCTCAATGCACGCAATCGTACCCAGGTTGTATTGCTGACGCGGTCGATATGCGAAAACGGCTTCGCAGAGGGAAATGGCTAGACTAAGGCATTGGAATGGAAAACCCTATGACGGACTATGAAGCCTACCGAGGACCGGCGTGGACAGATCGTCAGTCGCCGCCTCCGCAGGCACTGAGTTTTCGCAAGGGTACGCGCCTGCTTTGGCGGCATAAGGCAATCATCCTCATATCGATGGCAGTAGGTCTGAGCATCGCATTCCTCGTGAGATCCCAGACGATTCCACGTTATGAAGCCGAAGCTCAGATCGTCCTTGATGTTCGCAACACCACCATTATGAAATTCGATGCAGTCGTATCCGGCCTACTGCCGCAGCCGGAGGTGATCCATACGGAAATGGACATCATCGCATCGCGGGGGATGGCCGAACGCGTGCTTGATCACTTGCCGCCCGGGGACGTCAAGCAATTGGGCGATGATGGGGCCAAGACGACACCGATGTCACGGTTTTTCACCGAGACCTGGCCGGGAATCCTGAACCAGTTGGTGGAGTGGATGCCGTTGCTGAAGCAAACGGCTGCAATCCTTTCATCGGAGCAGACGGTATCGCCGTCGAGCGAGCTTACTTCGTCGCGTCCTCCGGATCGCGGCTATCTGGTCTCCCTCATCATGCAGGGCCTCAAGGTCAGCAATGACGGGCGATCCTACACAATCCACATCGCCTTCGCATCGCCCAACCCTCATATCGCGGCAGCCGTCGCCAACACTTATGCAAGGCAATATATGGCGAACACGCTCGACATGAAGGCCGATGCAACCGCCAGAGCAAATGAGCTCTTGAGCCAGCGTCTGGTGGAGCTGCGACGCGAGCTGGAAGTATCTGAGACGGCCGTCGAGACCTATCGGCGAGCCGGCGGCATGCTGGGCGACCAGGCTGGCACGATCATCACACAGCAGCTGTCCCAGACGAATGCGGAGCTCGCTGTAGCCCGCAATCAGCGGATCGAGGCAGAATCCCACTTACAGGTCGTCCAAGCGGAGATACGCAGTGGTGGCGATCTAGAGGCCTTGTCCGACGTACTGACCTCCCAAGTGGTGCAATCGCTGCTGACCAAGCAAGCCGAGTTGAGACGGCAACAGGCTCAGTTGAATAGCCAGTACACAGCGAAGTATCCCAAAATGAAGTCCCTTCAAACGGACGTTGCCACGCTTCAGGCCCAAATCTCCGCGGAAATAAATCGGGTGGTAAGCGGTTTGGTGAACGAAGTCGATATCGCCCGGCACAAGGAGGCAGGTCTGCAGCAGGATCTCAAGCGATTGGAGCGGCAATTCGGCCAGGGCGGCGAGGCAGAGGTGAAGCTGCAGCAACTGCAGCGAGAGTCTGATGCAAACCGCACCGTCTACGAGGCCTATCTCAATCGACTGAAAGAGGTTACGGAGCAGCAGCAGTTGCAGGTGGCGGACGCCTATATTGTTTCCCTTGCGACCCAGCCGACGGTACCTGCCTACCCGCGTTATCGGCCGCTCTTGCTTCTTGGTTTGGTCATCGGCGGGATCGCGGGGGTCTCCATTGCGTTCCTACGCGATATATCCGATCAGCACATGCGCAGCATTGGGCAGGTAGAGGAGGTCACGGGGATACCCGTGGTGGCTCTTATGCCCTCGCTGCCGTGGCATCGCCTTGCACGACCGGAGAACTACGTCCTGCGCCCCGGCAGAAGGAGTTCAAAATTCAACGAAGCACTGCGATCGGCCTGGGCGGCAGTACTGCTAGCCCGGCCGCCGGTCGAGGTGTCGCAGGGATCAGACGCCTTGGCGCTCGGGTTCCAAATGTATGGGTCCACACGACAACCTGGATTGGGTGGGAAGGTCATCCTGGTTACCTCCTCGGTACCCAATGAAGGAAAGACGGCATTCTGTCTGTCGATGGCCCGTTCTCTTGCCGCAGATGGGCACAAGGTACTGCTGATCGACGCTGATCTCCGACGTCCTGGTGTGGCACGTTGTTTTGGAGGATCTAGCACTGGCCGAATGATGGAACTATTGGAAGGCAAGATCAGATTGGAGGATGCCATCCAGATCGATCAACGATCCGGGGCTCACTATCTGGCGGCAGGGAGCAACGACGTACACCCCCAAGATGTCTTGAACTCCAGGCAGACAAATATTGTTCTGGACGAGGCCCGTCGCAGCTATGACATAGTCCTGATCGACACGCCACCAATCCTGGTCGCGGCGGATGCTGCGCTCATCGCCGGCCTCTCCGACTGTTGTCTATTTTTCATTCGCTGGGGGACGACCTCACGAGAGCAAGTCGTGAGCGCGCTTCGCCGCCTCGCGCTCTACAACGTGAAGATCAGCGGTACAATCCTCAGCCATGTGAACCTACGCCGGCATGCACAGTTTGCCGCGGGTGAGGGATACTATCGCTCCTACGGCCGCTTGCCCAGCTTCTCCCGATAGGATTTCTTGACGGCCAGATACTGGGCGCAGACGTGGCGCGGGTATGCTGGCTCCTCGCTGATCGCGGAAGCGACTTCAACCGCAAGGGATTGCCCTAGCGCCGCGCTCGGAAATCCCATGCCCTATGCGGATGAGGGTGACGCATCAATCTGGGCCGCCGCCAGCCGGCTTGTGGAACAAACGGGCTGGCGGCGGTGGTGCTCGCTCATAGCGAGCCCCGCGGCCGGTTGTCCAACCGCAGTTAATGTCAAGTATAGGTGGCCAGCGGTCCAAGCTATAGATACGCAAAGGAAGTAAGCCAGATTATCTGGATTGATATAAGCCGCTTATTCCTCGCTATCGATGGGTACAAGGAGGCGCCATGACAAAGCATGGCGCTCCGTCGAGCGATCCATTTCGCCGACGAAAGAATTGCCCAATATGCTGAATCTGGAGCACAGGCCTTGTGGATTTGTCGTCAATGCAACCAACGGCTGAGCCGAATCCCCCGTTGAGCAGCGCGGCCATGCGAGCGCTGCGTGTAGCGGAGTCGCGATCTCCCGGGACGACTGCATGAGCCGGAGCCCGTTGCGTTCCGCAAAGGCGACGAGATTGTAGCCGGCGTCGCAGGTCGTACCGGTCTTAAGTCCGTCGGTGCCCGGTAACTGGCCAGGAAACCGTTGATGGTTGGTAGGTCGTGTCGGCTGAACCGCATTCGACGGGTGTCCAAGAAATGATAATGCTGCGGATGGTCATGCCACAGCGCCTGAGCGAGGAGTGCCATGTGCGAACGCTCGTCGTCTGCCGCGGATCTGGCAGTCCAGTTGGATTGACGAAGTAGCTTTGCGCTAGGCCAAGCGCCCGCGCTCGCTCATTCATCGCCGCGACAAAAGTGGCCCCGCTGCTGCTCACTGCCTCCGCCCACACCATGGCGGCAAGCCAGCATGCACAAAGCAAGCCCGAAAGCCCGCGTCCGGACGGACATGGTAGCTCGATGATGTAGGGATATCTCCTCTCTCCGTTGATTTTCCGGCCAGCAGGCCGAACCCAGTTCTAGTAGCGTTCTGGGCCAGAATAGCTGGCCGACGGCGAATAAGGGCCCCCCTTGACGCGGTGTCGAGCAGCTTCTGGACGGACTCTGGCTGACACAAGGCAGAGACAGGGGGGTGGCCAAAGGTGTTCACCGCCTTCGGGCGCCCGTATTGGTCGGAGATGCGAGGTACCTTAGGAGTTCGCAAGGTTGCGATGAAATATGGGTGAGTTGAGAGGGCCGTGGCGGCATCAACAAGTTAGTGAGGCGCAACAGGTGGGGGATTGCTACCGCCTTTGTGGCAATATCCGACAGCTGGAGTCGCGATAGGATTGGTCCTCTCGTAGCGTCTTGATTGGAGGCTTCCGTGAGCGGCTCCCCTAAATTGCCCGACGGTCGTGAAGATTCCGAAGCGCGCCGCGAATTTTTAAAGAGATGCGGAAAATTCGCCGCTGTGACGCCACCGGCGATGACACTCCTTCTGTCTGTCTCATCCATACCTAAAGAGGCCCACGCCTCCACGATCGGACATCACCCGCCTGACGGCCCGCCTCGTCTACCTCGACCGCCATTCTGGCCCCCGGGCTTGCCCTGGCCGTTCTAAGCCGGCGCTACACCCGCTCCGACAGCTTTCCAGGGGCAGCGGCCGGCCGGCCGGTTAACTCTCGGCCATGGGATAGCGCATGGCACCCGGTTCATAGGGAGCGATTTTGCGGGACAAAGACTGTTTCGCGGCGTGGTCGAAACGACGGCTACCGGACCGATGATCGCTTGGCTGGGCTTTTTATCAGAGAGGCACCATTTGCTATCGGCAATCCGGCCCCAGCTATCGCCACAGAATCGGCTCTCAAGCCCATGTTCTGCCCAACAACGCGACGGCGCTGGCTTGGGGTTCTGGACAATCAGACCTATCTCCTCGGGACGGTCGCGGTAGAGCACATTGTCGCCCCTCCGGGTCCGCGGGCCGCTACGGAAGCCACTCAGCGTTTGTTTGCGACGTTCTGGCTACTTCCTCGACCACATGCGCCGCGATGCGGTTGCTGAGGGCTTTGTCGAAGGCAGCGGCGTCGGATTGTCTCGTTTACTCACGACATCGCCTTCCGGCCCCGATTGCCGAAGCCTGCCGCGAGGCGAGACTCATCGGCTTCCAGCTTCGCTCAACCTGACTCGTCTGGCTTGTCGTTCTCCGACGCGCGAGCAGGTGTTTCGTACTGCTCCATGGTTATCTGTCTATGTTCTCTTCATTCACGAGGGACTTCGCCCGTTCTGCGAGAGCTTCCTCCGTGTATGCCAAGCGAAGATACATCTGTCGAGTGCTCGGATCTTTGACAATGCCGGCGTGACCCCGAAAGTTCTGTGCTCTATCTCTGTGATAACGCGCCTTCGAACTCAGATCCTCCATGTAACCCCGCATCCCATGTTAAGCCCTCGCCCCCGATATCTTGGTCAGCGAATTGTACTCATCTCAGGGCTTGCCCAGCGGCATTTGTTGTAGGACGAGAAGCACGATGACAAAGTCGGAACGCTCGACCTATTTCACCATTGGGGGCGACACCGAAGCATGAAGCTTCTAGGGCTCATACTTAGGGTCTACGTCCCGGGCAATGGACGCCCGACTACCACACTTTCGCTGGGGCATTACATCCCATCGAGTTCGCTCGACACGACGATGAAGTTTGCGCGAACCCGAGCTGGCATCTGCACTCGCGAGCTGCCGAGGGTCACATGGCGTCACACGCGCTCCACCTAGGGGCGGGATCTCGAGAGTATTGCCCTCAACCCGCTCTGTTTGCGGTCGAATGTCTCCACCCTCTATGATTGCTTGCGACCATGACTACCGGCCGCCATTTCTTGAACTGCAGCGCGCGCTTTTCGAGCAGATGCCAGGAGACGAATCCTAGCGCCGCCGAAACGGGCAATGCTATCGCGAATATCGCCCACCATGATGTGGCTTCGCCTAGCACCGCCCGGGAGATCTGCTCGATCGGCCAGCCATAGAGATACATGCCGTAGGATACGTCGCCAAACTTCCTGAGACTTGGCAGGCGAAAATGCTGGGCGGTCGCGAGGCGGATCAGCGGATAGGCAGCGAAAAGCGGGAAAAACTGGAGCACCTTGCCCGCCCATACAGCACCCACTGCAATGCCCGCGCAGATAAACAACGGCCACAGCGGCAGCGTCCGCCGGCGCCAGAGCAAATAGATAAGTGCGCCATATGCAAAGGATGGCGCGACAAAGAGGAAGTCGCTTAACATCTTGGGCACGATGGGAAAGGGAAGGAGCATCAAGGGAAGGAATAGCGCGCAGATCGCGGCGGCGACGTGCCAGCGGAGTCCCCGGACCAGGAACAGCAGGCCCACTATCACATAACAGGTTAGCTCCTGTGGAATCGTCCACAGCGAGCCGTTCATGCCCTCGGCCAGCAATCCGCCGCCAGGATAGAAGATCACGGTCGGGATCGACCAGCCTTTCGAGCCGGGCAGAAGGCTTGTCGATGCGGTATAGTCCAAGGGCAGCAGCCGCATCCAGTAGTCCATCAACGGTACCACGGTGAAGATGGAACCTAGGACAACCCCGCAGAAGGCCGCGCAGCAGATCAGTGCCGGGTAGATTCGTAATATCCGGCTCCACGCGAACGCGCCGACCGAGCGGCTTGTGCAGGCGCTCTGAGTGATCAGGAAGCCGCTGATGATAAAGAAGGTGAAAACGCCATATAGACCAAGGATATTTTTTTCGCCGAGCATTCGTACAAAGGGCTCATTTCTTTCATGACCGTCGGCGAGCAGGAAGGAATGCGAGAAAATTACGGCCGAAGCCGCGACCAGGCGAATGTGGTCGAAATTCGCTAAATCAGGTCGGGACGGAGGAGACGTCCCATCGCTATTGCGCACGCTTCCGTGTAGTTCTGCCACGATCCCATCCATTCCTTCCCAGGCACGGCGGTACCGATCTAACTCTCTAGGCGGTACAGGCTTTCCATGTTTCGACTTGATCGTACACACATTGCCAACGCGCATCGCTGCCGCTTGAGGTGTATACCTTCCGTAGGTCTCCCCCCTCACACTGTGCCCGCTATGATCGCGGCATGTGCGATCGCTATACCCACCTTTTCACTTGGCACCAGCTCGCCGAACTGTACAAGTTGACCTCCAGCCTGGGAGCGCCGGCTAACTTTCAGCCAAACCACTATGTGGCGCCGGGCCAGAAGGCACCGGTCGTGCGCATTCGCAATGGCGAGCGCGAGCTTGTCATGCTGCATTGGGGCCTTATCCCGCATTGGGCCAAGAACGTGAAGATCGGCTGCAAGACAAAATATGGCTTCGACAAGTCTTCAGTCCCGGGACCAGCTTATCGTACCGCCTGGAGGACACGTCGGTGCCTCATACCCGCGAGCGGCTACTATGAGTGGTCGCAGGTTCCCGGTCGCAAGCAGAAGCAGTCCTATCTGATCGCCTTTAGGGATCGACGGCCCTTTAGCTTGGCCGGCCTGTGGGAGAGCAGCACCGATCCTATGAATGATGAGGTACTCGACAGCTATACGATCCTCACGGGGCCGCCCAACGAGGTTGCGGCCGAAATCAAGAACCGTATGCCCGTCATCATCGATCCCGCCGACCACATGCGCTGGTTGACCGCGACCGAACCGCCGACGGATCTCCTGCGGCCCCATTCGGCAGCCGGGATGACCGCCCATGAGATCTCGACCGAGGTCAACGTGGCCTCAAGGGCCAAAGCATCATTGAGCCTCTGGCGGGCGTCTTAAGACGACAGCTGCCTTCGACAACTGCAGCCACGTCGCCGAGGCCGCGTCGATTTGATTCAATGCTGGCAGGGGGCTTGTCCGAGCTAGGTGCTTTCGCTCGCAAGGAACTCGAAAGCCGCTTTTGCGATCGCGCCGCTTGGTACTGTCGTTTCCATCCTCATAGCCCGTAGCGACCGTATATAGAGGTAGACTCGGCAGCTCCTCAAAGTGGCGTTTACCTTCATTTAATCACAGCGCAGCTCAACGGGTCTTCGAGTCCTAGGGTGTTTGCCCGCTGAATGGCGATGTGACTTTGGCCCCCAAAACCGCTCTTCACGGGTTAATTCTTGAAGAAAAATGCTTCAATTACAGCACATTATGCCCGGGTTGTTTTTAGTAGTACCGTGGGTTTACACCCTCGCTAATTCCTACTGAGTAGATACGAGACCGTAAACGTTTTGGTAATTATCTCTCGCCACGCCCGCTAAAGATCACAGAAACGGACGGCGTGAGAGGGAGAGATTAGATGACCAAAGACGCACCCTCGTTATTGGTATCGAGCCATTCGGGCGCTGCACCGTCTTCATGCCCTCATCCGACCCCAGGAAAGACACAGTCGGCAGCCAACAAGCACATAAATTCGGTGGGGCGACCAGACTCGTCACAAGAGGACATATCGGTAGTCGAACAATCCTTACCGAACACTACCTTTCGGATGTTGCTATATATTGACAAACAGCGCCTGGGAAGGGACTGCGTCAGTGAGCAGTTCGCAACCCATCTCGCGGAATGGACGATCGAGCCCCTGGCGAGCGCTCGCGAGCTCCCAAAAGACGGGATCCGGTCTCGCACTTCTTTGATAGTTCTGAATGCACACAGCACGAGCGTCAGCACGGCTGACGTTGCCGGTGAAATGGCGATGATTGCAGAAGCGGCGCCAGGCTTGCCCGTCGTAATCATGTCGGATCTCGATGACGCGACGGAGGTGCTTCAAGCAATTCGGCTCGGAGCCCGCGGCTATCTGCCGTCCAACCTGCCGCTTCCCCAGGCTATCGGAGCGATTTGATTTGTAGGCGAGGGTGGAACATATATTCCGGCATGCGTTTTAGCCGTCTCCTCCTGGGGTCAACTACCCTCACTCAGCGGACCGGTGGACGGAAAAGGGACCCCAATCGAGTTTTCGCCGCGTCAACTGCAAGTGCTGGAGTTACTACAGCAGGGCAAGCAGAACAAGATAATCGCCTATGAGCTTGGCATGTGCGAAAGCACCGTCAAGGTGCATATCCGCCACATCATGAGAAAGCTCAACGCACGCAATAGAACGCAGGTCGTGTTATTGACAAACAACAGAAAAAACAGACCCGAGGCGGCGTTTGCGGCCTAGATCTCGAAAAATATATCGGTGACTGATGCGTGCTGAAAGCTGCCGAAAGGCAACTGCAAACGACTTCGCTTTGATGAAAGCGTATTCATGCAAACGCTTGGCGTCGAGAGAGGCCGCAGATGAGGATTGCGATATCCCCGCCAGAAGTCACTTGCGGGAGCGCCATCAGGCAATGGCAGCCATGTCAGGGTATAGGTGCTGGCCGCCCTTAGTCCGGCGCGGCGGCATTCCACCAATCCCAAACCCTCTGCCTCTCGGATGGCATCAGCGATATGGCGTCTGCCGATCCCGAACGTCTCAAGCTGACGGTGCGGAGCTTTGAGCTTGCCGTTCTGCGTACCAGCCTTTCCCATGTGCTCGAGCAACAGAAAGTTGACGAACCGCCAACCGTTGATCCCGAGGCTTCGCCATGCGTCACTCGACAGGAGACCCCGTGGTAGCATTACAAACGGCTCGACGGGAGAGGCGGCAGGAGAGGGTTTCCCTTTGCTCATGCTGCAGCACCCCTATCCGTAAGCACATCCAACCAGTCGGTATCGACTGCAGGAGGGATATGGACTTCGATGGCAAGGTGCCTTTGGTCGTTTCGAACGCGGCGCGCCAGCGCATAAGCAACGTGGTGCCCGGTGAAGCTCGAATCGTTGTCGCCGAAGATGTGTAGACGCTCGACACCTGGCGGCAGCTCAAAGGCTTCGATTCCGTTTGCGCTCATAGCCGCCCATACAGGGATGCTGAACAGTTCATGCGCCGCTAGAGCCGTCACAGCCCCTTCGGCAACGCCCATTTCTGCGGCGCCATCAAATAAGCGACATCCACCACCCCTGATTGTATCAATGGGAGGCATGATCTTTTTCCGCGGCTCGACATCGCCGAGAAAGATCCGCTCCACGGATTGCAGCCGACCATCGGGCCCGTGGATGGGCACAATCACGGCCGGGAGACGACGCCGGGCTTCGACATGGAACAGCCCAGGATGCCCTAGCAGGACATCGGATCCGACACTAAGTCCACGGCCACGCAGATAATCTGCCACTATCTGAGGGGCGGTCGCTTCGCTAATGAGCCGACGAATTGCTGCCTCGCGTTCCACCGCGGGATAAGGTTCCAATGCGCGGGAGTTCTCGGGCTTGGCGACGTAACCGCCGGATCCGATAATAGTATCTACCTCGCGACATGCCGTAGCGTGATCCCAGCCCCGTAGCTTCCGAAGCAGCATGAGACCGCTGCCAGGCCCGCATTGGTTGCAAAAGTAGCTGCCCGACCCATCCTTGTCATCGAAGCGATATCGGTTCTTGCCGCCGCAACATGGACAAGGGCCATGCTTGTTTTTCAGATAAGAGTTGCCTACGCCAAGCGCCGAAATGATCTCAGGCCAGCGCCCGCGAGCGCGCGAAATCGTATCCATTGTCATGCGGCCCTTCCTTGCGCCTTCGCATAAGCAATCTGGCGGGAGCGAACCCAGGACAGGGTCTCCGGGCTGGGAGGAAGGGCCGAGACCTGCTTAGTCGCCGGCCAAGTTCCCCCGATGTGATTGAACGGCCAGTCGCAAGGTGGAGCAACCATGCTTAGCCGACCTCTGGCACTGGCGCACCGTAGTTACGGCGTGGTCGGCTCGCTTGCCACTGGGCGATTTCCGACTCGGGCCATCCGATGGAATTGCGCGAGAGCTCGATTGGAGCCGGGAACTCTCCAGCTCGAACTTTTCGCCAAATGCTGATCCGGCTTAGGCCGATCCGCTCGATTACGTCAGAAATTCTTAGAACTTTGTCCATATTCCCCTCGCGTTCAAGGCGGCACCAGCCGTTTCCTGTGGTGCCTTACGCGAGGATAGATAGACGGAGCGTTCCGTTGCCGAAAATGTCGAAATTAACGGGAGGCCTTTGGATTTTTCGACATACGAGGCCCCAGTGTGGCGGTGATCAATGGATCAAGACCGGTAGTTACTTGCCTACCCTCAATTGGCTGCAGCGCAGCAACGCAAAAATCGCGGAATTTTCCATAATGCTGGCCGGTGATTGCGTTAAATGCCCGGGTCGGAAATCTGCCAGTAGTTTCAATGAAGATTTGAGCGAGTGCCCGTACAGCGATTTTCCGGGCCCTATGATGTTTTCGGACCCCTCTTCGCTGGCCCTGGCGCAGGTAACGCTGCCGTAGCGAACGGCACAAGTTCAAGACAGTTGGCGTGGACTGAAAGTAAGCCGCCGTTGCATTCCTGCTACATCGGGCATCTGAAGCAGCCGCCCCCTAACCCATGAAGGTTCGTGCGCGGCGGCCAAATGCTCAGCCAGAACTTCGCCGTGCTCTCTGATTGTCTCAGCAAGAAAGAGCGCATCTCGGTGCAGACGCGTAAGGTGCTTCGGCGAGTTGCTTCTAGCGCGCTTGGCGTCGGAATTCCTCCAACTCAAGTAACCTTCGGCCCAACGCCGAATTTGCTCTGGAAATTCAGCCTCGGCTTGGTGACTCACGAAGGGCCGAAGTGAAGATTCAATTTGAGCGATTGCCTTTTCGCTATAGAGGCTGCGAACCATCTCGCCCCATTGGCTCTCGTCATTCACCCCTGACACTTCAAATCGCCCACTCGAGGTTTTCTTGTCCATACACTTCTCCGCGGGGGGACCGCATGGGGTCACTACGGCAGTCCGGTGCGGTACTGGCTTTTCGGGAGCTATCCTAGCCGCGGCGATAGTGAGCGTGTCTCAAATCGCGCGCTCAAACGTGATGAGCACATGGCCCGCCTGCGACTGTGAATGCACAACACCGATTAGTCGAAACGGGTAGGCTTCCATATGTCGTCCCTTCTATGCCTGCCGCAGCGGCACGACTTTCCGGTCCTCGGCTCGCTGGCCAGTGACCAACTGTTGCACCCTGGCCGACCATGCCTCGAGCGCCTGGCGCTTCTCATTGTCGTAACCGTGGCGGTCATAAACCGCGGTGATGCTGGGATCGACATGATTGAGGATTTTCGCGACAACCAACCGACTGATTCCCATTCCGGTCATCAGGGACGCGGCGGTGCGCCTCAAGTCATGGGGCCGAAATCCAACCCCAGAGCGGCGTCGAATACGATTGACCGCCTGCCAAATGGCACGGATCGGGCCGTCTTTCATTGCGCTTGGGAAAACCCATATCGGATCGTCGGCGCTCGCGAGCGCTTCCCCGATTATCTCGATTACCCACGGCGAAAGAGGAACCCGATGACTTCAGGCCGTTTTTGCTGAACTCAGGAGGAATGGTCCACCAGCCACCCGCTAGGTCGAGATCAGCCCGACGCATTGTGGCAACTTCGCCGCCACGCTGAGCGGTGAGGATGCGTAGCCGGAATAGGTCAGCCAGCAGCGCCTCTTCGGGCTCTA
Source organism: uncultured Alphaproteobacteria bacterium (assembly GCA_963757155.1). Taxonomy (GTDB): domain Bacteria; phylum Pseudomonadota; class Alphaproteobacteria; order Dongiales; family Dongiaceae; genus DASXQK01. Next base: position 153,453 of record CAVWQS010000029.1, on the reverse strand, counting down.
GCGCATGCCACACCGTCTGTAGTTCATCTTCGGATAGGACCCGCTCGCGCGGCTTTTCCTCGCCCGGCGGGCGGATCATGGCGCACGGGTTCACTTCGACGATCTCCCTCGAAATTCCCCAATTATAAATTCGCTTGAGAATTTGGAGTGTCCGATTGGCCTGGACAGGCGCCCCACGATCTATGATGGAGTCCAGGAGAGCATTGACGTTGCGCCGGCTTACGGCCTTCGCCTTGTGATTGCCGAACCATGGCAATAGATCACGCTGCAGCATGAGCTCATCTCGGTGCCAGGATTTCTTACGGACCTTCGCGTGGCGCTCCATGTAGTCGGCCGCCATGTCGGCGAATGTCTCAGCCCGCCGATGGGTAGATTTATCGCCAGCTGGATCACCCCCTTTGGCGGCATGCCTAATGGCGTCCCGCGCACGTTCCCTGGCATCGCTCAGGGGAAGTGCTGGATAGGTGCCTAGGGTCAAGCGCCTTAGCCGCCCCTCGTGCCGATACATCAAAACCCAGGACTTCCGGCCCGACGCCGAGACCCGTAGACCGAAGCCCGGGGTTGAAGCGTCCCAATGTTCCGCCCGGCTGCTCGCCGGCGGCTTGACAGCTTCGACGTAGCGGGCCGTTAGGGTCTGTCTGGGCATCAGCGCTTCCGTGACTGTCGCCGAGTAACTTGGCGGTGCCTGGGTAACGTATGGGTAACAGAATAGGCGCAACACCATGCAACGGCAAGTCGATAGATGGAACGCCAGAGGGGCCAGAATCCCCAATTTCTGCGGCGATTCGATCTGTTCACCCCGTTGCAGTGAGTTTCGAAGGGTTGCTACGGTGAGGTGTCTACTTTACACTTCGCGGGCCGCACACCATTAGAAACCCAGCACGTCAATGCGACCCATAGGAGAGAGTTCATGATCGACGCGAAAAGCGGCCCCTATGGAGTCCTGCTCCTGCGGATCAGCCTCGGCATCCTGTTCCTGGCCCATGGGCTCTATCTCAAGATCTTCGTCTTCGGCTTCGCCGGCACCGCGCAATTCTTCGGCAGCCTCGGCTTCCCCGAATGGTTCGGCTATGCCGTGCCGCTCCTCGAGACTCTGGGCGGGCTGGCGCTGATCTTCGGCGTCTATACCCGCTATGTCGCCTTCATCCTCGGCCTGCATATGCTGGCCGCCACCTATATCGGCCATAGCGGCAATGGCTGGATGTTCGCCAGCCAGGGCGGCGGCTGGGAATTCCCGCTCTTCTGGGCGGTGGTCCTCTTTGCCTTGGCCCTGCTCGGCGACGGCGCCCATGCGCTGCGGCCGAGCCGCCGGCCGGCGTGACCCGGGAGGCTGGAGCCATGAGCACCTCGGCTCTTCCCGCCCTCTTCGTCTCCCATGGCTCGCCCATGCTGGTCTTCGAGGATATCCCGGCCCGGACCTTCATGGCCGGGCTGGCCGCGACGCTGCCGCGGCCCAAGGCGATCCTCTGCGTCTCCGCCCATTGGGAGACGGATCGCCCCGCCGTCAGCGGTGCGGCCAAGCCCGAGACCATCCATGATTTCTCCGGCTTTCCCGAGGCGCTCTACCGCCTGCAATATCCCGCCCCCGGCGCGCCGGCGCTGGCGAAACGGGTGGCGGAACTCATCCCCAATATGATCATCGACAAGGGCCAGGGCCTCGATCACGGCGCCTGGAATCCGCTGATGCTGATCTATCCCGAGGCCGATATCCCCGTGGCCCAGCTGTCCATCCAGCTCGCCGCCGGCCCGGGCGCCCATGTGGAGCTCGGCCGCAAGCTGGCGCCGCTCCGGGAGGAGGGGGTTCTGATCCTCGCCACCGGCGGGGCGGTCCATAATCTGCGCCAGTTCCAGATCGACAGCCGGACGCCCGCCGATTGGGCCATCGCCTTCGACGATTGGCTGGCCGAGCGCATCGCCGCCGGCGATGCCGAGGCGCTGGTCGACTACAAGCGCCAGCGTCCCGCGGAGGCGCGTCTCGCCCATCCGCGGGAGGAGCATTTCCTGCCGCTGTTCGTGGCGCTCGGCGCCGGTCTGGAGGGATCTTCGAAGGGCAAGGGCCGCGCGCTGCACCGCAGCTTCGCCCATGGCAGCCTCAGCATGGCCGCCTATGCCTGGGCGTGATCGGCGGTCAGTCAGCCAGGGTTGCTGACCGCCGCCCGATACGCCTGGCTTACGCCGCCTGGGTCTGGATCCCGCGGGTCGAGAAGACTTCCCGCAGCTCGCCCGAGGCATGCATCTCGCGCACGATGTCGCAGCCGCCGATGAACTCGCCCTTGACGTAGAGCTGGGGGATCGTCGGCCACTGGCTGAATTCCTTGATGCCCTGGCGCAGGCTGGGATCGGTCAGCACGTCGAAGGACTTGAACTTGACGCCCAGCTCGCTCAGCACCTGGATCACCGCGGCGGAGAAGCCGCATTGGGGAAACACGGGCGTGCCCTTCATATAGAGCACGACGTCATTGTCCCGGATGTCCTGCTGGATACGCTGAATGACGGGATTGGTGGTCGTGGTGGTCATCGTCCTGTTCTCCTGTTCCTATGAGCTGGGGGGTGCCGAGGTCTGCAGCGCCAAGGCATGGAGCTGCTCGCCCATCCGGCCCCGCAGCGCCTGATAGACCATCTGGTGCTGTTGGACCCGCGTCTTGCCGGCGAAGGCGGCCGAAATCACCGTCGCCGCATAATGATCGCCGTCGCCGCGCAGATCCTCGATGTTCACCCGGGCGTCGGGGATCGATTCTTTGATCAGGCGCTCGATCTCGGCCGCGTCCATCGCCATGCGAGAATCCTCTCTGTCAGCCCATAAGCCGGGGTAGGAAGCCCTCATGGGCCGCGGCAAGTGTCGTCAGCGATATCGTATTACCGCCCTGGAGAGTCAACGCGTTTCCGCCGGTCCGGCCGAAGCGCGATGGCCGGCACGCCCGCCTTGCGGGCCGCTGCCAGGAAGCCGTCCAGAGCCGCCGCGGGCAGGGTCGCGAGATAGCGGGCCTGATCCTCGCCGAAGCAGAAGCCATGGGCCGGGATATCCCGGGGCAAGGTGATCTCGGCCCCGATGCCGTCCCGCCAGCGCCATCTCCGCCAGCGCCACCAGCAACCCGCCATCGGCGAGGTCGTGGCAAGCGGTGAATTCGCCGGCCTCGATCCGGCCGCGGACGAAATCGCCGATCCGCTGCTCGGCCGCCAGATCGACCGGCGGCGGGGGGCCTTCCTCGCGCCCCAGGATCTCGCGGAGATAGAGGGAGCAGCCGAGATGACCCTTGGTTTCTCCCATAAGGACAATGGCTTGGCCCTCGGCCTTGAAGGCGATGGAGACGATCCGGGCGACATCCGCCACCAGCCCGACGCCGCCGATCACGGGGGTGGGCAGGATGCCCTTGCCATTGGTCTCGTTGTAGAAGGAGACATTGCCGGAGACGACGGGGTAGTCCAGCGCCAGGCAGGCCTTGCGGATGCCTTCGATGCAGCCGGCGAACTGGCCCATGATCTCGGGCCGCTGGGGATTGCCGAAATTCATATTGTCGGTGACGGCCAGCGGCCGCCCGCCCGCGGCGGTGATGTTGCGCCAGCTCTCGGCCACGGCCTGGGCGCCGCCCGTCTCGGGATCGGCCTGGCAGTAGCGCGGCGTGCAGTCGGTGGTCAGCGCGAGGCCCTTGGGGCCGGCGCCGATCCGCACCACCGCGGCATCGCCCCCGGGCCGGATGCCCGTGTGACCCATGACGAGATGATCGTACTGCTCCCAGATCCAGCGCCGGCTGGCGAGGTCCGGGCAGCCCATCAGCTTCTCCAGCGCCGCGATGGGCTCGACCGCCTCGACATCGGCGGCGGCCAAGGCCGGGCGGGCCGGCGTCGCCTCGACGGGCCGGTCATAGACGGGGGCCTGCTCGACCAGCGGGGCTACCGGCAGATCGGCCTGGATCTTGCCGCCCATCATCAGCACGAGGCGGCCGGTATCGGTCAGCCGGCCGATCTCGGCGAAATCCAGCTCCCATTTCTCGAAGATGGCCCGGGCCTGGGCGCGGGCCTCGGGCTTGATGACCATGAGCATGCGCTCCTGGCTTTCGGAGAGCATGACCTCATAGGCGGTCATCCCGGTCTCGCGCATCGGCACCTTGTCGAGGTCGATCTCCAGCCCGAGCCCGCCCTTGGAGCTCATCTCGACGGAGGAGGAGGTGAGGCCGGCCGCCCCCATGTCCTGGATGGCGACGATGGCGTCGGTCGCCATCAGCTCCAGGCAGGCTTCCAGCAGCAGCTTCTCGGTGAAGGGATCGCCGACCTGGACGGTGGGGCGCTTCTCCTCGGAATCCTCGTTGAACTCCGCCGAGGCCATGGTCGCGCCATGGATGCCGTCGCGCCCGGTCTTGGCCCCGACATAGATCACGGGATTTCCGAGGCCCGGCGGCCTTCGAATAGAAGATCTTGTCCTTGTCGGCGATGCCGACGGTCATGGCATTGACCAGGATATTGCCGTTATAGGCGGGGTGGAAATTCGTCTCGCCGCCCACCGTGGGCACGCCCATGCAATTGCCATAGCCCCCGATGCCGGCGACCACCCCGGCCAGGAGATGGCGGGTCTTGGGATCGTCCGGCGCGCCGAAGCGCAGCGCATTCAGATTGGCGATCGGCCGCGCGCCCATGGTGAAGACGTCGCGCATGATCCCGCCGACGCCGGTCGCCGCCCCCTGATAGGGCTCGATGAAGCTGGGATGGTTATGGCTCTCGATCTTGAAGACCACCGCCTGGCCGTCGCCGATATCCACGACCCCGGCGTTCTCCCCCGGGCCCTGGATCACCACCGGCCCCTGGGTCGGCAGGCGCCGCAGGAATTTGCGCGAGGATTTGTAGGAGCAATGCTCGCTCCACATCACGGAGAAGATGCCGAGCTCCGTCAGATTGGGCGCGCGGCCCATGATCTTCGAGGATGCGCTGATATTCCTCGGCGGTCAGGCCATGCTCGGCAACGATATTGGGGGTGATCGCCGGCTCGGCCGCGAGCGGCTTGTTCACGATGATTTCCTTCCGTCATTCCCGCGAAAGCGGGAATCCAGGGCCACAGGCTTCGTCGCTCGCCCTGGATTCCCTGAGTTCACAAACGAAGTGCAACACCTGTCTAAGGTGTTGCAATGGGAAAGCAATATGAGCACCTGTCATTGGATGAACGGTGCCGGATTGCCCGTCTTCATGAAGACGGGCAATCCATCCGCCAAATCGCGGCAGCTCTGGATCGCCCGCCATCGACGTTTCTCGCGAGCTGAGGCGCAACCGGGGCAAGCAGGTCGGCTACAGGCCGAGCCATGCTCATGAGCAGGCGAAAGCCCGGCGCTGGACCGGATCGCGCCTGGAGCGCGACGGCGAGCTGCGCCGCCTCGTGCTCGATCGCCTCCGGCACGGCTGGTCGCCCGAACAGATCGCCGGCCGGCTGGCCTGCGACAAGGCTGCAACCGGCATCAGCCATGAAAGCATCTATCGCTTCATCTATGCCCAGATCCGCCGCACCAACGACGGCTCCTGGCGGCACTATCTTCCCAGGGCCAAAGCCAAGCGCGGCTGGCGCGGCCGCAAAGGCGGGTCGTCCGCGAGCTCCATCAAGGGCCGTGTCTCCATCGCCCAGCGCCCCGAGGCCGCCAACGGCCGGGCCTTCCCAGGACATTGGGAAGCCGACCTCATGCTCTTCAAAACCTATGGCCAGGCCATCCTGGTCGCCCACGAGCGCGTCTCCCGTATCCTCATCCTCGCCAGACAGCCAAACAAAGCTGCCGAACCCACCGCGCGACAACTCATCGCCTGGCTCGAACCCCTGCCTCCCGAACTGCGCCAAACCATCACTTTCGACAACGGCACCGAGTTCGCCGAGCACTACCGCCTCAAAGCCGACCTCGGTATCCAAACCTTCTTCTGCGATACCCACAGCCCCTGGCAAAAGGGCGGGATCGAGAACGCAATCGGACGCATGCGCCGGCCCCTGCCACGCAAAACCGATCTCGCCGCCGTCCGTCCCAAAATCCTCAATGCCGTCGTCGCCGCCTACAACAATACCCCACGAAAATGCCTGGACTTCCAAACCCCAGCCGAGGCATTCCTGGCTCAACTGTTGCACTTCAAATGTGAATCCACCTTCCCGCTTTCGCGGGAATGACGGATGAGAGGAAGAGTGAACGCCATATGCAATTGTCCCGCCGTCAAGAAAGGGCCTCTACGATGCCCTTGAACATCGCCCGGCCATCCGTCGAGCCGTGGAGAGCCTCGACCGCATTCTCAGGATGCGGCATCAAGCCCAGCACATTCTTGCTCTCGTTGAAGATGCCGGCGATATGGCGGGCCGAGCCGTTGGGATTGGCCTCGGGCTTCAGCTCCCCTTCCGCGTCGCAATAGCGGAAGGCGATCTGGCCGCGCTCCTCGAGCCGGTCCAGGGTCGCCGGATCGGCGAAGTAATTGCCGTCGTGATGGGCGACGGGGATCGAGAGGGTCTGGCCGGCGGAATAGCCCGACGTGAACAGGCTCTGGCTCGTCTCGACCTTGAGGCCCACGTTCTTGCAGACGAAGCCGAGGCCGGCATTCCGCAGCAGGATGCCGGGCAGGAGCCCGGCCTCGGTCAGGATCTGGAAGCCGTTGCAGATGCCGAGCACGGCGACGCCCGCCTTGGCCCGCTCCTTGACCTCCCGCATGACGGGGGAATGGGCTGCGATGGCGCCGCAGCGGAGGTAATCGCCATAGGAGAAGCCCCCGGGCACCACGATGAGATCGACTTTGGGCAGCTCGCTGTCCCGGTGCCAGACCATCCGGGGCGGCTTGCCCATGGCATGCCCAAGGGCGGTGGCGACATCATGCTCGCGATTGGAGCCGGGGAAGACGACGACGGCGGCGTCCATGGTCCCTAATCCATTTTCTCAAACCGAAGAAACAAGCTTCTCGTCTTCAATCCACCAGGTCGATGGCGTAGTTCTCGATCACCGTATTGGCCAGGAGCTTGGCGCACATGGCCTCGACGCTCGCCTTCGCCTTGGCGCGGTCCGTCTCCTTCAGCTCCAGCTCGATATATTTGCCCTGGCGGACATCCTCGACGCCGCCGAAGCCGAGCCCGCCCAGGGCATGGGCGATGGCACGGCCTTGGGGATCCAGGACCCCGTTCTTGAGGGTGATATGAACCTTCGCCTTCATGTCCTCATCGCCTGTCGATAGGGGCTATTGCAGGGTATCGGGGCCGGACATGTCGCGGGGACCGCCCTCGGGCATGATGCCCAGGCGCCGGGCCACTTCCTGGTAGGCCTCGGCCACCTTGCCGAGGTCGCGCCGGAAGCGGTCCTTGTCCAGCTTCTCATTGGTCTTGATGTCCCAGAGCCGGCAATTGTCCGGGCTGATCTCATCGGCGAGCACGATGCGCATGTCCTCGCCTTCCCAGAGCCGGCCGAACTCGAGCTTGAAATCGACCAGCTTCAGCCCGACCCCCAGGAAGAGGCCGGAGAGGAAATCATTGATCCGAAGCGACAAGGAGAGGATCTCGTCCAGCTCCTGCGGAATCGACCAGCCGAAGGCGGTGATATGCTCCTCGGAGACCATGGGGTCGCCCAGCTGGTCCGATTTGTAATAATACTCGACGATGGAGCGGGGCAGCACCGTGCCCTCGGCCAGGCCGAAGCGGGTCGCCAGCGATCCGGCGGCGATGTTGCGGATCACGATCTCCAGCGGAATGATCTCGACCTCGCGCACCAGCTGCTCGCGCATATTGAGGCGGCGCACGAAATGGGTCGGGATGCCGGCCTCCCCCAGGCGCGTCATCAGATATTCCGAAATCCGGTTGTTGAGGACACCCTTGCCGACGATGGTGCCCTTCTTCTGGTTGTTGAAAGCGGAAGCGTCGTCCTTGAAATACTGGACGAGCGTGCCGGGTTCTGGCCCCTCATACAGAACCTTCGCCTTGCCTTCATAGATGCGGCGCTTGCGGGACATGGGAGGTTCTCGCGATGTCAGGAATCGGGGTAGGCCAGGGATGCTATAGCAGGTCGATGCTGTCAAAACAACGACAGCGCCCCCGCCATGCCGGCGGCGCAGGGCTTTGCAGAGATAGTTAAAATTATCGTGAATTCAATCCCTTATCGGGCGATGCTTTGGGTCGATCTGCGCCCGGTTGTCACAAGGATATCGCCTTGTAGGGCGCCACGTCCGGCTGTCCGGCAGCGAAGAGCAGGACCGGCTTGGACTCGATCCCAGGGCCCGGAAGGGCGATGAGGGCGCTGGAGAGGGTCGCAAAGCCGTCCTCGCCCTGGATGGTCATGGCATCGTAGCGGCTGCCGCCGGAGGCGAAGTCGCGCGATCCCAGCAGCGCCTGCCAGGCCCGCCAGTCGCCGGCCGCAGGATCAGGGGCGGGCGCCGCCCGGAACAGCGGCAGGAAATGGGCGATGCGCCGGCTGCCCGCCGCATCGTTCAGGTCATGGGCGGTGAGCATGGAGAGGCCCGGCGGGACAGGTGCTGCATCGATGCGCGCCCCGGCATGGCGGACCCAGAAGGCCTCTGTGTTGTCCGCCAGGATCAGATTGAAGGGGCGATAGGCCTCCGGGTCGAGCTCGGCGAAGGCCGCTGCCGCTTCTCGGGCATCGGCATGATCGAGGGCGTCCAGCACCAGCTCGCCCCGGCTGCGCTTGCCGGCCGCAGGCCCCAGGCTCTGCGGCCGGTTCATGATCCCGGCGATGAGGCCGTGGTCGTTCAGCCCGAGCCAGCTGCCCCCCGCCTGCTGGTCGAGGCCGGCGACCACCCAGGGCCGGTCGGGCCAATGGCGGCCGGGCGGCAGCCAGGGGCGCTGGCTCATCTCGTCGCGATTGGCGCCGAGGAGGACCGGCCAGTCATGGCCGGGGCGGCGGAGGATGACGACGCTGCACATGGACGAGGGCGATCTCCGGTTTCAAATCCAGGGATGAGCAGCTATATACGGGGCGCAATCAATCCTTACCACCCAAGGGAGCGCAGGGATGGGCGAGTTCGAGGACCGCGAGCACGGTTTTGAAGCCAAGTTCGCGCATGATCAGGAGGTTATGTTCAAGGCCAAGGCCCGGCGCGACGCCCTGATGGCGCGCTGGGCAGCCACCCAGCTCGGCCTCTCCGGGCCCGATGCCGAGGCCTATGTCCAGAGCCTGGTGAACCTCTCGGTGCAGAAGGATCACGAGCAGGCGCTGGTGAAGAAGATGCTGGCCGATTTCGAGAAGGCGAAGGTCTCGATCACCGAGCGCCAGCTGCGCAAGCAATTGACCGAGTTTCAGACTCTCGCGGCAACCCAGGTCCGTACCGAGGTCAAGAGCTAGCCCGCTTCCCGGCTCTCGATCCCTTCGGCATCGTCGGGTCTCTGCGGTCGGACGGCCTCTCTCCATTCGTGATGGCGGGGCTTGCCCCACAGCTGTCCGCTTCAGGTAGCAAGCCCCACTCTCTCAACCGTCATGGCCGGGCGAAGTCCGGCCATCCACGTCGGGCCGCGCCACAATCCGCCGTCTCTTACGCGGTCACAGGGAGCCGCACTCCCTCGGCTGCTTTTTCGGCTTCCCGCGACGTGGATAGCCGGGACAAGCCCGGCCATGACGGAACGGGGGCGGATAGGCTCGCCCGACTTACACTTCCCCGAACACCCGCTTGAAGATCGTATCCACCTGCCGCGTGTGATAGCCGAGGTCGAAGCAGGCCTCCAGTTCGCCGGCCGGCAGCTTTCCCGCGACCTCGGGATCGGCCTTCAGCAAAGTGAGAAAATCCGCCCCCTCCTGCCAGACCCGCATGGCATTGCGCTGGACGGCCTGATAGGCCTCCTCCCGCGCCATGCCGGCTTGCGTCAGCGCCAGCAGGACGCGCTGGGAATGGACGAGCCCGCCATAGAGATCGAGGTTGCGCTGCATCGCCTCGGGATAGATCAGCAGCTTGTCGATCACGCCCGTCAGCCGGGCGAGGGCGAAATCCAGCGCGATGGTGGCGTCGGGGGCCATCACCCGCTCGACGGCGGAATGGGAGATGTCGCGCTCATGCCAGAGGGTGATGTTCTCCAGCGCCGGCGCCACGGCGGCGCGGATGATGCGGGCGAGCCCGGTCAGATTCTCCGACAGCACGGGATTGCGCTTATGGGGCATGGCCGACGAGCCCTTCTGGCCCGGGCTGAAGAACTCCTCGGCCTCGCGCACCTCGCTGCGCTGGAGGTGGCGGATCTCGGTCGCCAGATTCTCGATCGAGCCGGCGATGATCCCGAGGACGGAAAAGAAGAAGGCGTGGCGGTCGCGGGGGATGATCTGGGTCGAGATCGGCTCGACCGTCAGGCCCATTTTCTCCGCCACATGGCGTTCCACCGCGGGATCGATATTGGCGAAGGTGCCGACCGCGCCGGAGATGGCGCAGGTGGCCACATCGGCCCGCGCCGCGACGAGCCGGGCGCGGCCGCGCTCGAAGGCGGCGTAATGGCCGGCGAGCTTGACGCCGAAGGTGGTGGGCTCGGCATGGATGCCATGGCTGCGGCCGATGGTGACCGTATCCTTGTGCTCGAAGGCGCGGCGCTTCAGGGCGGCAAGCAGGCGGTCGAGATCGGCCAGCAGGATGTCGCTCGCCTGCTTCAGCTGCACGGCGAGGCAGGTGTCGAGCACGTCCGAGGAGGTCATGCCCTGATGCAGGAAGCGGGCCTGGGGTCCGATATGCTCGGCGAGATTGGTCAGGAAGGCGATGACGTCATGCTTGGTCTCGCGCTCGATCTCGTCGATGCGCGCGGCGTCGAATTTGCCGAGCTTCCAGACCGCCTCGGCGGCCGCCTTGGGAATCACGCCCAGCGCCGCCTGGGCATCGGCGGCATGGGCCTCGATCTCGAACCAGATGCGAAAGCGGTTCTCCGGCTCCCAGATCGCGGCCATCTCCGGGCGGCTGTAGCGGGGGATCATGAGCCTGCTTTCCTCCCGCCGTCATGCCCGCGAAAGCGGGCATCCAGGGCGAGCGACGGGGCCTGGGGCCCTGGATTCCCGCTTTCGCGGGAATGACGAAATGGAGTGATGGCAGCGCCCTTCTTCATGCCAGGCCGTGGCGCTGACGCCAATCGACGGGATAGAGGGCATAGCAGACGACCGATTTCTCGCCCTCATAGACGATCGGCGTCTTTTCCGGGATCCAGATGATATCCCCCGGGCGGCCCTCGAAGACCTCCTTGCCGGCGCGCAGGCGGAACAGCCCTTCGAGGACGACGATCATCTCGTCATAGAGCACCGTCCATTCGATCGCGCAGCCGTCGAAGGCCGCGAGCCCCACGCCCATGGTCTTGCTGAGCTCGGGCCCCACCAGCCGCGCGATGCCAGACTGGCCCGGCGGGTCGCCGAAGGCCTCGAATTTGGCTTCCGCGCGCTTGAAATGCTTGATGCCGGACATCTGGTCTTTCCTCGAGGAAATTGCCGGGAGGGCGAGAAAGCGACGCTATCGCAGGGTCAGCCGCGCCGCAACTGCGCCAGCATGATGCCGACGAGCACGACGATGCCGCCGATGATCTGCTGCCAGCTCGGCAGCACGCCCAGCGCCGCGGTGATCAGAATGGCGGAGATGGGCATCAGGTTCATGAACAAGGCGGCGATGACGGGGCCCAGGCGGTAGACGCCGTTGTGCCAGAGGATGTTGCCCAGCATGACCGGCACGAAGGCGAGCCAGAGGAAGAGGCCGGTGTCGATCCAGTTGCTCGGCATGGCGGGGGGCAGGTCCGCCGCCCCGAAGGCCGAGGCGATCAGGTAGACGGCGATCAGAGCGAAGGTGCCGGTGGCGGTGGTGACGCCGGCGATGCGGAGCTGGGTGCAGCCGGTGAGCCAGCGCTGGACGGCGATGGAGTACCAGGACCAGCAGGCCGAGGCGATGATGATCAGGATCTCCCCGCCGCGGAGGTCGAAAGGCAGCCCGGCCAGCGCGGGGTCGTAGGTGGCATAGGCGCAGCCGATGACCGTCAGCAGGATGCCCGGGATCATCCGCGCCGCGATGGGCAGGCCGAAGCCGATCCGGCCGACCAGGGCGGTGATGGCCGGGCTGGTCGAGCTCAGGATCGCGGCCGTGATCGGGTTGCAATGGTCGAGCCCGACCGTATAGAGCGGCGGAAACAGGCCGATGCCGATGGCGCCCAGGACCCACCAGCGCCACGGGGCGAAGCCGGCGAACCAGGGCAGATCCCGCTCGGTCAGCCGGAGCAGCAGCAGCATGGGCGGGACGGCCAGCGCGTAGCGGGCCAGCGCCATGAAATAGGGATCCCAGCCCAGCAGCAGATGCTTCATCGAGGGGATCATCGTGCCCCAGGACAAAGCGACCAGGAGCATGCCGAGATTGGCGGCGAGCATGGATGAATCCCGGGTGACGGCGGCGGAGGACGGGCGACAGGGAAGGGCGGGGCGCAAGACAATCTGGCAGAGCGCCGCTAAGCTCGTCAATTCGCATCAGGGCTCGCATCCGGGGCGGCAATCGCCATGAGCTTCGAGACGATACTCTTCGAGACGCGGGGGCCCGTCGGCCTCCTGACCTTCAACCGGCCGGAGAGCCTCAACGCCTTCAACGGCCGGATGATCGACGAGACCAACGCGCTCATGGACCAGGTCGAGAAGGATGATTCCATCCGCGCTTTGGTGGTGGCGGGCGCGGGCCGCGCCTTCAGCGCCGGCTTCGACCTGAAGGAGAGCGCGGGGCGCAGCTGGGGTACGGTCGCCGATGTGGCGCCGGTGCTGCGCAAGGATTTCGACTTCATCATGCGCTTCTGGCATTTCGCCAAGCCCACCATCGCCGCGGTCCAGGGCTATGCCATCGCCGGGGCCTGCGAGCTGGCGCTGGCCTGCGACCTCACCGTGGCCGCCGAGGGGACGCGCTTCGGCGAGCCGGAGCTGCGCTTCGGCAGCGGGATCGTGGCGCTCCTGATGCCCTGGTTCACGGGTCCGAAGAAGGCGAAGGAATATCTCCTCCTCGGCAATGACAAGATCGACGCCGCCGAGGCCCTGGCCTGCGGCCTCGTCAACCGGGTGGTGCCGGCGGGCCAGGAGCTGGAGACGGCGCTGGGGCTGGCCCGCGACATCGCCGTCAACGACCGGATGAAGGTCGCCCTCACCAAGCGGGCGCTCAACCGCAGCTATGAGATGATGGGCATGCTGGCCGCCCTCGAGATGGGGCTCGATACCGATATCCAGATCGAATCCCTCGATACGGCCGAAGGCAGGACCTTCCGCGAGATCCGCAACCGCGAGGGGCTGAAGGCGGCGCTGGCCTGGCGCAACGCCCGCTTCGCCGACAAGGCCTGACTTACCGCTCCGCCATCTTCTTCCCCCTCTCCCTGTGGGCCGACGGGCCCGCGCTTTGAGGGTGGAGGGAGGGAGGGGTGGGGGTGGGCGTAAAAACCGCGCGTCCGCCTTGCTGGCGCGAACGCCAATGGCTATGGTCCGCAAGTCAGCCGCCCACGAGGATAAGGCCATGTTCCACGGATCGCTCACCGCTCTCATCACCCCCTTCCGCAACGGCGAGGTGGACGAGCCGGCTTTCCAGAAATTCGTGGATTGGCAGATCCGGGAAGGCACCGATGCGCTGGTGCCCTGCGGCACCACCGGCAAATCGCCGACCCTCTCCCATGAGGAGCATATGCGGGTGGTGGAGCTTTGCATCGAGGCGGCCGGCGGACGGGTGCCGGTGATCGCCGGCACCGGCTCCAACTCCACCGCCGAGGCGATCCATCTGACCCGCCATGCCAAGGAGGCCGGCGCGACCGCAGCATTGGTGGTCATGCCCTATTACAACAAGCCGACGCCCGAGGGCCAATACCGCCATTTCAAGGCGATCCACGACGCCGTCGATCTGCCGATCATCATCTACAACATCCCCGGCCGCAGCGTGGTCGACATGTCGGTCGAGACCATGGCCCGGCTCGCCAAGCTGCCGAACATCGTCGGCGTCAAGGACGCGACCAATGATCTGGCCCGGCCCGTCCGCACCAAGCTCGCGATCCAGAAGGAGTTCTGCATGCTCTCCGGCGAGGATGCGACGGTGATGGCCTTCCTCGCCCAGAGCGGGGACGGCTGCATCTCCGTCAGCGCCAATGTCGCGCCGCGCATGCTGTCCGAGATGCATGGCGCCTGGCGGAAGGGCGACGTCAAGGCCGCGATGGCGATCAACGAGCGGCTGACGCCGCTGCATGAGGCGCTGTTCTGCGAATCGAGCCCGGGCCCGGTGAAATACGCGGCCAACCTGCTCGGCCATTGCCAGGCGGATCTGCGCCTGCCGCTCTGCGAGATCGCCGATGCGAGCAAGCAGAAGGTGCAGCGCGCGCTGGCCGCCGCCGGGCTCGCGAACTGAGCCAGGCCTAGGGGAGCGGCCGCCATGGCCGAGGAACCCAAGAACGTCGCCCAGAACCGCAAGGCGCGGTTCAACTACTTCATCGAGGAGACGCTGGAGGCGGGGCTGATGCTCGTCGGCAGCGAGGTGAAGTCGCTGCGCGGCGGGCGCGCCAGCATCGCCGAAGCCTTCGCCGCCGAGAAGGAAGGCGAACTCTACCTCATCAACGCCAATATCCCGGAATACGAGGCGGCCAACCGCTACAACCACGCGCCCAAGCGGCCGCGCAAGCTCCTGCTGCGCAAGCGCGAGGTCGAGCGGCTACGCGGGCGCATCAACCGCGAAGGCATGACCATCGTCCCGCTCTCGATCTACTTCAACGGCCGCGGCATCGCCAAATGCCAGCTGGGCGTCGCCAAGGGCAAGCGCATGGTCGACAAGCGCGACACCATCAAGGACCGCGACTGGCAGCGCGAGCAGGCGCGGGTGCTCAGGGAGCGGAACAGGTAGGGGGCTCTCCTTTGTCGATGCGAAAATCGAGAACCCTCCTCTCTGTCACTCCCGCATTCCCGCCTGACGCGAAGAATGAAAATTATTTAACAGATCGCCCGTATTGAGGCGTGATCGAATGGCGGCCGGTCGCCAAGGGCAAGCGCATGGTTGACAAGCGCGACACCATCAAGGGCCGCAACTGGCAGCGCGAGCAGGCGTGCGTGCTCAGGGAGCTGAACAGATAGCTCTTGGCTGGCGAATTGCCGTTCTACGAGGCCCGCAGGCTTAGGGACCTTTTGGCAAAAATGGCTGATGTCGCGGTGTCTATACCCAGGGGTGCAGCGGCGACGCGGGAGCATTGGGATGGAAGACCGGGAGATTCGAACGGCTTTGGATCACCACTGGGCCGCCTCCGACGCGAACGACTTCGAGGCGGAGCACGAGATTTACCGAGAGGACGCCGTGCTCGAGTATCCGCAATCCGGCGAGCGTATCCGCGGCCGGCGCAACATTCAGGCCTCTCGCGCCGCCCAGCCGAACAAGAAGCGCTTCGCGGTGCGGCGAATCCTCGGCGCTTCCGACCTCTGGGTCACTGAATTCGTCATCACCTACGACGGGCAGCCGTCTTACACGGTGAGCATCATGGAGTTCAAAGACGGGAAGGTAGCCCGCGAGACCCAATATTTCGGCGATGCGTTTGAGCCGGGGCCGTCACGCGCCCGATGGGTCGAGCGGATGGCGTGAGATGCGCTGGGGTGCGAGGGAGATGATTCAACGCTAGGAGTACAAGCATGGCAGCGCCCGACACTCTTCGCTATGCGAAGATCCCTCTCACCCACGGATCCGGTGCAATTCCCGCTCTCGGGTTCGGCACGCTGATTCCCGATCCTCTCGCGACCAAGCAGGCAACCAAGGCGGCATTGGAAACGGGGTTTCGTCACTTCGATTGTTCGGAGCGCTACCGCAATGAACGAGAAGTCGGCGATGCGATGCAGGAGGTGTTTGGGGCGGGGAGGATTCAGCGGAAGGACGTGTTCGTCACCACGAAGCTCTGGAACAACAATCATCGTCCCGAGCGGGTCAAACCCGCCTTCGAGGCGAGCCGCCAGCGACTCCAGCTCGACGATGTCGATTGCTATCTCATCCATACCCCCTTTGCCTTCCAACCCGGCGACGAGCAGGACCCGAGGGACGAGCGCGGCCAGGTCATCTACGATTCCGGGGTGACATTGGTGGAGACGTGGCAGGCCTTGGAGCGCCTGGTGGACGAGGGCCGGTGCAAGGCAATCGGCTTGTCGAATGTCAATCTGGAGAAACTGCAGGAGATCGTCGAAGCCGCGCGAATCAAGCCGGCGGTCGTCGAGATCGAATCCCATCCCTATCTCCCGGAATGGGACTTGCTCGACTATTGTCGACAGCAGGGGATCGTGCTGCTTGCCTTTGCGGCGTTGGGGCATGGGATGGAGCCCAGATTGCTGGATCATCCGGTGATCATCGCCATCGCGCAGCGCCTCGGCAAAACCCCTGCCCAAGTCGTGCTCGCCTGGGCGGTACAACGCGGCACGGCTCTCCTGACCACCTCGGTCACGCCCAGCCGCATCCAGGAGAACTTCGAGCTTTCGACCATACCGGAAGACGCCATGCAGGAGATCCGGGACGGCGTCGCGACGAGGATCCGGTTCAATACCGTCGTGGAGACCGGCGTGCCTGGGTTCATTCCCAGAGCTCGGTGAAGGCGAGACACTAAACCGATCGGGCTGGGTGCGGCGACAGCCGGGAAAGTCCACGTCCTATGGTGGCCGGTGACTTAGCTGCAGGAGACGGCTGTCATGGGATCGGAATCTAAGCGGCCGGGCTTCATCCGGCATCACACCGAGATCGAGGAGCCAACCGGCCAAGGCGATCTCGCCGCCTTGCTGGCGCCCTTCGGCCGGCGGCTCGGTCTCAGCCGGCTCGGGATCAATCTCGAGACAATTCCGCCGGGCTGCCGCAGCGCCGAGCCCCATGCTCATGAGCGTGACGAGGAGTTCGTCTATGTCATCGAGGGCAACCCCGATGCCTGGATCGACGGCGAACTCCATGGCTTACGCCCCGGCGACGGGATCGCCTTCCCGGCGGGACGGGCATCGCCCACTGCTTTCTCAACAACACCGACGGCGCGGTCCGCCTGCTGATCATCGGCGAGCACCATCCCGAGGACCGGGTCGCCTATCCCCTCAATCCGGAGCGCCGTGCCGCGCCCAACAACTGGAGCGATGCGCCGGCGCGACCTCTGGGCAAGCATGACGGGCGGCCGAAACCGAGGGCATGATCGGGTTTCCGTACCACCGCCTAGTGTCACGCCACGCCATCCCCGGGAAGAACGACGACCGCTTCTGGGTGGATGGACAAATACGCATTTAACGTATAGTATAAATATACGATCGGCACTTGGCCACACCGGCGCAGGCGAGGCAATGGGTCCTGGCGCGGCTCCGCCTGGCGGCGTGACCCCGGGGCGGTTCGAGCAAGGAGCGGCCGTTGAGCCGGCCGTCACCCCGGCAAGGGCGGCGAGAATGACTGCAGATTCCCTGCAGAAGCAGAGGCCGGGGCCCGCTGGCCACCTCCTGAACGTCCTGATGTAGCAACGTTCCTACTTGACCAAACTGCTGCGGAACACCTATGTAGCATTGTAGCTACATTTCGTTTGACCGGTGCCGCCCATGACCATCACCAGACTTTCGAGCCGTGACTTCAATCAAGATGTCAGCCGCGCCAAGCGCGCAGCCGATGAGGGGCCCGTAATCATCACGGACAGGGGTGAGCCGGCCTATGTGCTCATGCGCCACGATGCCTATCGCCGCCTGCTGAGCGGCGGACCCACAATCCGCAAATTGTTGGAACTTCCGGGCGTGGAAGATATCGAGTTCGAGCCACCACGTCTCGGCGGCGGCATCTTTCGCGCGGTTGATCTGTCCTGATGTTCCTGCTCGACACGAATGTCCTATCGGAACTGCGGCGACGCGATCGGACGGATCGCGCGGTCGCCGCCTGGGCGGATAACCTGGACCCGTCGGACCTCTTCTTGTCTGTCGTCACGATCCTCGAAATCGAGGCCGGCGCATTGATGGTCGGGCGGCGCGACGAGGCCCAAGGTGCCATGCTGCGGGCATGGATCGACGACAAGATCCTGCCGGCGTTCGAGGGGCGGATCCTTTCCGTGGACCTCGCCGTCGCGCAGTGCTGCGCAAAATTGCATGTGCCGGACCCCCGAGGGGAGCGCGACGCCCTGATTGCGGCGACGGCGATCGTGCATCGCTTGACGGTCGCTACCCGCAACATCGCCGATTTTCGGCCTATGGGTGTTGCGCTGCTCAACCCCTGGGAATGACGAGCCACTTTAATATCGTGGTCGCGGGATGCCGCTCCGCTATATGAAGACCCCATGATCAGCCTGACCCAGATCGTCACCGTGTCCCTTCTCGGGCTGGCCGTCACCTCGTCCAACATGATCGGTGCGGCCCTCGGGATCTATCTTCGGCCCTCCACGCGGCTGCTGGCATGCATCCTCGCCTTCGCCGCCGGGGCGCTCATCACGGCGCTCGCGATCGAGCTCGCCTATGAGGGCGCCATCGATCTGCATGCGAAGGGCTTCACCACCGAATCCTCCTGGCTCTTCGTCGGCGGCGGCTTTGCGGTGGGCGCGGTCTTCTATTATTTCATCGCGCTTCTTCTCGATCGCGAGGGGGCGGCCGTCCGTCTGCCGACGCGCTTCCGCGAATATGCCAATCGGGCGCAGCAGAAGAATTCGGCCGAGATCATCCGCCTGCTCTCCCAGGGCGAGCTTCTGCGCCATCTGCCGGCCGAGGACATCGGCGAGATCCTGCCGCTGGTCGAGCAGCGCAGCCTGGGGCCGGGCGAGGTCGTCTTTCGCGCCGGGGAGGAGGGCGATGCCCTCTATATCGTCGCCCGCGGCAAGGTCGATGTGACCGAGGGGGGCGGGGCGGATTGCCATTCCCTGGCCGAGCTCGGGCCGGGGCAGGCCTTCGGCGAGATGGCGCTGCTCAGCGGCGCGCCGCGGACGGCGACGATCCAGACCGCGGTCGCGACGGACCTGCTGGTCATCAAGCGCGAGGATTTCGACTGGCTGATGTCGCGGGATTCCCAGCTCGCCGCCGCGGCCCAGCGTCTCAGCCATGAGCGCGCGATCCGCAATCTGAGCAAGCGCGGCGACCATCCGGAAGTCTGGGCCCGCATCGCGCGCAACAGCCTCGGCCCCGTCAGCCAGCGCGAGTCCAACCGCCTCCTGACCGAGGCGGCCAAGGGTGCGGGGTTGGCGATCGTCTTCGGGAATATCCTGGATACGATCCCGGGTTGCCTGGTCATCGGCGCCCAATTCGCCGGCCTCTCGAATCTGTCGGTGACGCTCATCCTCGGCATGTTCCTGGGCGGCATTCCTGAAGCCGCCGCCAGCGGCGCCATGCTGATCAAGGCGGGCTATCGGCCGCGCACGATCTTTCTGCTCTGGTCCACGGTGCTGATCGCCGGCGTGGTCGCCGCGGCCGCGGGGAAGGTCTTCATCGGCAACAGCGAGTTCACTGACCGCCATCTTCTTCCAGGCCGTTGCCGGCGGCGCCGTGCTCGCGCTCATCGCCCATGCCATGATCCCCGAAGCCCTCGACGAGGCGGGCTCCCTGATCGTGCTCCCGACGGTGGCCGGATTCCTCGCCGCGCTCTATCCGGCGCTGTCGGAGACCTTCCACTAGCCGAGGCGCTCGCGCAGCGCGGCGATCACGCTCTCGAACATCGCCACCGTCAGCCGGCCGGTATTCGTGTTGTAGCGGGAGCAATGATAGCTGTCGGCGAGGAGGAGACCGCCCTCGAGCTCGTGCAGCGCGCCATGTTGAAGGGCCGGCGCGAGCGGCGCTCGCCCAGCGCAGCCAGCAGGCTGCCATGGGCGATGGCACCCAGGGCCAGCACCGCCTCGAGGCGGGGCAAAGAGGCGATCTCGGCGCTGAGGAAGGGTCGGCAGGCCGCGATCTCCGCCGGGGTGGGCTTGTTCTCCGGCGGCACGCAGCGCACCGCATTGGTGATGCGGCAGTCGATGAGGCGGAAGCCGTCATCGGGGCTGCGTCCATACTCCCCCTCGGCGAAGCCGAATTTCTCTAGGCTGGCGTAGAGCAGGTCGCCGGCATAATCGCCGGTGAAGGGGCGGCCCGTGCGGTTGGCGCCCTTCAGCCCGGGGGCCAGCCCCACCACCAGCAGGCGTGCCGTCTGTGCGCGCCCGGCGGCCAAAGCTTGGGACCGGGGCGTTATGCCAGCCGGGCTCGGCCTCCCGGTTGCGCTGGCGGAAGGCGACGAGACGCGGGCAGATCGGACAGTCGCGGCCGGGATAAGGCGCCTCCGCCAGCGCAGGCACCTCATCGGGTGCCTGCGGCGATTGGCCGCTCACGCCGTTTCGGCGAGATCGGCGTCGGGATCGGCCGGGGTCGCCCGCGGGTGATGGGTGCGCGCGATGCTGTCGGTGAGCTCCCCCAGCTCGATGAAATTGTCGGCCTGGCGGCGAAGCTCGTCGGCCACCATGGGGGGCTGGGAGCGGATGGTGCTGACCACCGAGACCCGCACGCCCTTGCGCTGCACCGCCTCCACCAGGCGGCGGAAATCGCCGTCGCCGGAGAACAGCACGACATGGTCGAGATGCGGCGCCATCTCCAGCACGTCGATGGCAAGCTCGATGTCCATATTGCCCTTGAGCTTGCGCCGGCCCATGGAATCCGTGAACTCCTTGGTCGGCTTGGTCACCATGGTGTAGCCGTTGTAGTCGAGCCAATCGACGAGGGGGCGGAGGGGGGAATATTCCTGGTCCTCGATCAGGGCCGTATAGTAGAAGGCCCGCACGAGATGGCAGTCCTCGCTGAACAGCCCCAGCAGGCGCTTGTAGTCGATGTCGAAACCGAGGGAGCGGGCGGCCGCGTAGAGGTTGGCGCCGTCGATGAAAATGCCGACACGCTCACCGGGATAGAATCGTAATTTCATCAGGTTCCTCGCAATGATCATATCGAGCCCGCGGCCGTCACCGGCGGCCAGGCCCCTGAAACGTCAAGCTTTTCGAACGACTATGTCGCGCCCTAAGTGGAGTCGCGCGTCAAATAACGGCCCTTCGAGACTTGACATCCTGTCGGCCTCAAATCAATGCCCATAAGTAGAGCAATGGGGTGAGCGGGCGTCAAAAACAAGGGCCGGGCGAGGCCGTTTCGGGGGGCCCGATCCTGATCGGTTTGGGGGCCAATCTGCCGAGCCCGGAGCATGGTCCCCCGGTCGCCACCTTGGAGGCGGCGGTGGCGGCGCTGGCGGCCCGCGGGCTTGCGATCCGGGCGCGCTCGCGCTGGTGGGAAAGCGCCCCGGTGCCGGTCTCCGACCAGCCCTGGTACGTCAATGGGGTGGTGGAGGTCGAGACAGCGCTGGCGCCCGAGGCCCTGCTCGCCTTGCTCCATGAGGTCGAGGCCGCATTCGGGCGCCACCGCTCCGTCCCCAACGCGCCGCGGGTGCTCGATCTCGATTTGCTGGCCTATGGGGGGCTGGTGCGCACCGGGCCGCCGCCGCCCTTGCTGCCCCATCCCCGCATGGCCGATCGCGCCTTCGTCCTCTATCCCCTGCGCGACATCCGGCCGGACTGGCGCCACCCCGCGACCGGCCTCAGCTTGGCAGCGCTGGTCGCCCGGCTGAGCCCGGAACAGGTCGTTCGACCATTTCCGCATTGCCGGCCAAGCCGTTGAACCAGCTTGATTTGCTGCAGGCGCGGTCATATATTGGTCGTTCGGTCACAATTTGCACGGGCGGGCTCCGCCCGGCCTTACGGGAGATATCATGGCGCGCGTAACGGTCGAAGACTGCGTATTGAAGGTGCCCAACCGTTTCGATCTGGTGATGGTGGCGGCCCAGCGGGCCCGCGATGTGGCCGCTGGCGCCCAGCTCACCATCGATCGCGACAACGACAAGAATCCGGTCGTCGCGCTGCGCGAGATCGCCGATGAGACGATCGATCTCGACGGGCTGCGCAACAACCTCGTCGTCGGCCTCCAGCGCCATGTGGAGAAGGACGAGCCCGAGGAAGAGGGCGGCTTCGGCGCCGAGACCGCCGATCTGCTGGGCGAGATGATCCAGGCCCAGGAGAAGGACGCCGCCGAGGCGGGCCTCAGCATCGACGGCGAGTTCACGGACGAGCCGGGTGCCGAAGAGGAAGAAATCCCGGAGGCGAAATAGGGCCGCTTCCCCGCATCATCGTGCCGCGCGCCAGGGAATGCGACCTTGGCGCGGCGGGCGGCTTGAGGTGACGGCATGATTCGGCAGTTCGAATTGGTCGAGCGGGTAAAGGCCTATGATCCCGCGGCCGATGAGGACGCGCTGAATCGCGCTTATGTCTTCGCCATGAAGGCCCATGGCTCCCAGAGCCGGGCCTCGGGCGATCCCTACTTCTCCCATCCCCTGGGCGTCGCCGAGCTGCTGGCGCGCATGAAGCTCGACAGCGCTTCCATCGTCACCGGCCTGCTCCACGATACGGTCGAGGACACGGACGCGACGCTTGGAGCAGATCGAGCAGCTCTTCGGCAAGGAAGTGGCGCGCCTCGTCGACGGCGTCACCAAGCTCTCCCGCATCGAGCTGCAGTCGGACCATACCAAGCATGCGGAGAATTTCCGCAAGCTGGTGCTGGCCATGTCGGCCGATATCCGCGTGCTGCTCGTCAAGCTCGCCGACCGCCTGCACAACATGCAGACGCTGAACTACATCAAGGATGTCGACAAGCGCCGGCGCATCGCGCTGGAGACGCTGGAGATCTACGCCCCGCTCGCCGAGCGCATGGGCATGCAGCAGATGAAGGACGAGCTCGAGAACCTCTCCTTCGCCGAGCTCTATCCCGATGCCAAGGAGAGCATCGCCCATCGCCTGAAATACCTGCGCGAGCAGGGGGGCGATATCGTGCCGCGCATCATCGCCGAGCTGAAGCGCACCTTGGACGCCGCCGGCATCGAGGCCTGGATCTCGGGCCGCGAGAAGACGCCCTATTCGATCTGGCGCAAGATGCAGCGCAAGAACATCAGCTTCGAGCAGCTCTCCGACATCATGGCCTTCCGCATCGTGGTCGCGGATGTGACGGCCTGCTACCAGGCGCTGGGCGTCCTCCACAGCACCTATTCCATGGTGCCGGGCCGCTTCAAGGATTACATCAGCACGCCGAAGCCCAACAACTACCGCTCGATCCATACCGGGGTGATCGGGCCGGAGCGCCAGCGCATCGAGGTGCAGATCCGCACCCGCGAGATGCAGGATGTGGCCGAGCTCGGCGTCGCGGCCCATTGGCGCTGGAAGCAGGAAGCCCCGCAGCTCGACGGGCGCCAGTACCGCTGGCTGCGCGAGCTCCTGGATATCCTGGAGCATGCGGCCGGGCCCGAGGAGTTCCTCGAGCATACCAAGCTCGAGATGTTCCAGGACCAGGTCTTCTGCTTCACCCCCAAGGGCGATCTGATCGCCTTGCCGCGCGGCGCCACGCCGGTCGATTTCGCCTATGCGGTGCACAGCCAGGTCGGCGACCGCACCGTCGGCGCCAAGATCAACGGCCGCATGACGCCGCTGCGCACCCAGCTCCAGAACGGCGACCAGGTGGAGATCGTCACCTCGCGCAACCAGACGCCGTCGCCCACCTGGGAGCGCTTCGTCGTCACCGGCAAGGCGCGGGCCTGCATCCGCCGTTTCATCCGCACCCAGCAGCGCGCGCAATATCTGGAGCTCGGCCGCTCGATCCTGGCCAAGGACTTCCGCCATGACGGCCATGATCTGAGCGAGAAGGCGCTGGACGGCGCGCTGAAGAAGCTGAAGTACGAGACCGTGGACGAGCTCCTGGTCGGGGTCGGCTCCGGCAATGTCACGGGGCGCGAGGTGATCCATGCGGTCTTCCCGGGCGTCAAATCGGCCGACGGCACGATCCCTTCGGCCCCGAAGCGGCCGCGGAGCCGCAAGCCCCAGCCCAAGGACGGCATGGCCATCCCCATCACCGGGCTCATCCCCGGCATGGCCATCAACTTCGCCGGCTGCTGCCATCCGCTGCCCGGAGACCGGATCGTCGGCATCGTCACCACCGGCAAGGGTGTGACGATCCACACCATCGATTGCGAGACCCTGGAGAGCTTCGCCGATGCGCCGGAGCGCTGGCTCGACGTCGCCTGGCATATGGATCCCGCCAAGACCGAGGCCCATGTCGGCCGGCTCCATGTCGTCGTCGCCAACGAGCCCGGCAGCCTGGGCAGCCTGTCCACGGTGATCGGCAAGAGCGAAGGCAACATCACCAATCTGAAGATCACGAACCGGTCCATGGACTTCTTCGAGATGATGATCGACGTCGAGGTCAAGGATGTGAAGCACCTGACCAATATCATCGCCGCCCTGCGGGCGACGCCGGCCATAAACACCGTGGAGCGCGCGCGGGGCTGAGCCGAGGCTCATGCCTCCCAGCTCACGCCTCACGTCCGGGAGCGCATGTTCCGCCGCCGCCAGAAGCTATCGCACCTCCAGCGCCTGCGGGAATTCGCCTGGCCCAGCATGGGCTTCCGGCGCTCGACGCGCTATCTGGCCCATCGCGTCGCGCGCATGCCGGGGACGCCCTCCTCGATCGCGCTCGGCTTTGCCTGCGGCGTCGCGGTGATCTTCACGCCCTTCGTGGGGCTGCATCTGGTGATCGCGCTGGTGGTCGCCTGGATCCTGCGCGGCAGCCCGCTGGCCGCCGCCATCGGCACGCTGGCGAGCAATCCCTGGACCATCCCGCCGATCCTGATCGGCACCTACAAGCTCGGCGCCCGCATGATGGGCGCGCAGAGCCATCATCATCTGCCCCGGGATGTCAGTTTCCTCTACATGCTGCATCATCCCCTGCAGCTGTTGCTGCCCATGACCCTGGGCGCGATCCCCATGGAACTCGCCGCCGGCGTCATCACCTATTTTCCGGCCCGCTATCTCGTGGACAAGTATCAGCACCGCCGCCACCACCGGCGGGTTCATCGGCGCAGATTGGAGCAAAGGGATATGAGCGAGCGAAAGGAACCGCAAGAATGAAGCCCGCAGGCCTGAGGCTCGGCGTGAACATCGACCATGTCGCGACCATCCGCAATGCGCGCGGCGGCGGCCATCCCGATCCGGTGCGCGCCGCAAGGCTCGCCGCCGAGGCCGGCGCCGATGGCATCACCGCGCATCTGCGCGAGGATCGCCGACATATCTCGGATCGCGACATCGAGCGCCTCAGCCGCGAGATCGACCTGCCGCTCAATCTGGAGATGGCGGCGACCGAGGAAATGCTGGCGATCGCGCTCAAGCACAAGCCGCATGCCGCCTGCCTGGTGCCGGAGAAGCGCGAGGAGCGCACCACCGAAGGCGGGCTCGACGTTCGCCGCTTCTATGACCAACTCGAAGCCCCTGTCCGCCGGCTGGTCGATTCCGGCATCCGCGTCTCGCTTTTCATCGAGGCCGATCGGGCCCAGCTCGATGCGGCGCGGAAGATCGGCGCCCCGGTGGTCGAGCTCCATACCGGTGCCTATTGCGAGGCGGAGGGGAGGGATCGCGAGCGTCAGCTCGAGAGACTGGTCGCCGCCGCGGCCCATGCGGCGGCGATCGGCCTCGAATGCCATGCCGGCCATGGCCTGACCTACGATACCGTGGCTCCGGTCGCCGCCATTCCGACGGTGGCCGAGCTCAATATCGGCCATTTTCTCGTCGGCGAGGCGATCTTCGTGGGCTTCGAGAGCAGCATCCGGCGCATGCGGGCCCTGATGGACGAGGCCCGGGCGCCGGCCGGCGGGAAGGGGAGTTGAGCCACATGATCCTGGGTATCGGCAGCGACATCATCGATATCCGCCGTATCGAGCGGACGATCGAGCGTTTCGGCGACCGCTTCCTCGACCGGGTCTTCACCGAGACCGAGCGGCGGAAGTCGGACCGCCGGGCCAACCGGGCGGCGAGCTATGCCAAGCGCTTCGCGGCCAAGGAGGCCTGCTCCAAGGCGCTGGGAACCGGCTTTGCGGCCGGCGTGTTCTGGCGCGACCTCGGGGTCGTCAACCTCGCCTCGGGCAAGCCCACCATGCGTCTCACGGGCGGGGCGCTCGCCCGACTGGCCGCCATCACCCCGACGGGGATGCAGGCGCAGATTGACCTGTCGCTGACCGATGACAACCCTCAAGCGCAGGCGATCGTCATCATTTCCGCCGTCCCGGCGCCAGCATCGTCCTCGGTTCCGGCGCCTTGATTGCCAAATGGACATGGTGGGGCGGCTTGACAGGGTGGGGCCGGACTGTCTTCATGCCCGCCGCGCTCGGCCCCTGCGCGATGCTGGGCCATGGCGTGACTCGGTTCGACCCCCCGGTCGACCTCAAGACCCCCTGATCGAGCCATGCAGCGGATCCCGCAGCTTATGACCCAGAAGAGTTCGGGCGGATACATCGAGACGGTGAAAACCGTCGTCTATGCCGTCATCATCGCCATCGGCATCCGCACCTTCCTGTTCGAGCCGTTCCATATCCCTTCGGGCTCGATGATCCCGACCCTGCTGATAGGCGATTATCTCTTCGTCGAGAAATATGCCTATGGCTACAGCCGCTATTCCTTCCCCTTCGGCCCCGACATCTACTCCGGCCGGGTCTTCGGCAGCGATCCCGCCCGGGGCGATGTGGTGGTCTTCAAGCTGCCCAGCGACACCTCGACGGATTACATCAAGCGCATCATCGGCCTGCCCGGCGACCGCATCCAGATGAAGGCGGGCGTGCTGTGGATCAACGGCGCGCCGGTGAAGCGCGAGCGGATCGCCGATTACGTCGACGAGAACGGCAAGGTGGTGACCCGCTATATCGAGACCCTGCCCAATGGCGTCTCCCATACGATCCTGGAGGAGCAGGAGGACAGCGGCATGCTGGACAACACCCAGGAATTCCTGATCGAGCCCGGCCATTATTTCGCCATGGGCGACAATCGCGACGATTCCCTGGATAGCCGCACCTCCCATGTCGGCCAGGTGCCGGCGGAGAATCTGGTCGGCCGCGCCGCCATCATCTTCTTCTCGACCGACGGCACCGCGGCCTGGTGGGAAGTCTGGAAATGGCCGTTCGCGATCCGCTACGGACGGCTGTTCGACCTCGTCAAGTGAAGCGCAAGGATTCCGCTTCACTCACTGCCGCCCTCGGCCACGACTTCGCCCGACCCGAGCTCCTCGATCAGGCGCTGACCCATCCCAGCACCGCCGGCCATGCGCCTTATGAGCGCCTCGAGTTCCTGGGCGACCGCGTGCTGGGGCTCATCATCGCCGAGCTGATCTATCGCGAGTTTCCCGCCGAGCCCGAAGGCAAGCTCGCGCGGCGCTTCGCCGGGCTGGTCCGCAAGGAGGCCCTGGCGCGGGTGGCCGAGACCATCGATCTCGGCGCCCATCTGCGCGTCTCCCGCGGCGAGGCGGAGCAGGGCCGGCTCGGCAGCCTCAATCTGCTGGCCGATTCCTGCGAGGCGGTGATCGCCGCCCTCTTCCTCGACGGTGGCTACCCCGCCGCGCAGCGCTTCGTCGAGCGCTGGTGGCGCCCTCTGGTGACCGAGCAGGCGGAGCCGCCCCAGGATGTGAAGACCGCGCTCCAGGAATGGGCCCAGGCGCGCGCTCTGCCGCTGCCGGTCTATCGGCTGGTGGGCCGCGAGGGTCCGGCGCATGATCCGCTGTTCGATATCGAGGTCAGCCTGCCCGGACGGCCGCCGGCCGTTGGCCGCGGACGGTCGCGCCGTGCAGCCGAGGCGGCGGCGGCGGAGCTGCTGCTGACCCATCTGAGGAGCGAAGCCGTTGACTGATTCCCCGACGCCGGTGGTTGACTCCCCAGGGCCGCAACCGACCCGCTGCGGCTTCGTCGCGATCATCGGGGCGCCCAATGCCGGCAAGTCGACCCTGCTCAATCGCCTCGTGGGCGCCAAGGTCTCCATCGTCTCGCCCAAGGTCCAGACGACCCGCCGGCGCGTGCTCGGCATTCTCGTCGAGGGGCCGGCCCAGATCATCTTCATCGATACCCCCGGCATCTTCTCCCCGGGCAAGCGGCTGGAGCGCGCGATGGTCCGCTCGGCCTGGCAGGGGGCGGAGGACGCCGATCTCGTGCTGCTCATTGTCGATTCCACGCGCCCGAGGCTGGAGGAGGAGACGCGCGTCATCATCGACGGGCTGAAGCGCAGCGGCCGGCGCGCCATCCTTGCCCTCAACAAGGTCGACGCGGTCAAGCGCGACAAGCTGCTGGGCCTCACCCAGCGGCTCTTCGATATCGGGATCTTCGACGAGGTCTTCATGATCTCGGCCACGACGGGGGACGGCACCGCCGATCTGGTGAAGGGGCTGGTGGCGCGGCTGCCGGAGGGGCCCTGGCATTATCCCGACGACCAGATCTCCGATCTGTCGCTGCGCGACATCGCCGCCGAGATCACCCGCGAGCATCTCTTCCGCCAGCTCCGGGCCGAGCTGCCCTATGCGCTGACGGTCGAGCCGGAGACCTGGGAGGATTTCGAGGACGGCAGCGTGCGCATCGGCCAGCAGATCTTCGTCCAGCGCGAGGGCCAGCGCTCCATCGTGCTCGGCGAGGGCGGGCAGAAGATCAAGGCCGTGCGGCTGGCGGCCCAGCCCGAGATCGAGGCCCTCACCGGGCGCAAGGTGCACCTGTTCCTGCATGTCAAGGTGCGCGAGAATTGGCCCGATGATCCGGAACGCTATCGCGCCATGGGCCTCGACTACGACAGCTAGGAAGAGTCCGCTTGGAATGGCATGACGAGGGTTTCGTCCTGGCGGTCCGGCGTCACGGCGAGAACGACGTCATCGTCTCCCTGCTGACCCGGGAGCACGGCCGCCATGCCGGGCTGGTCAAGGGCGGCGGCGGCCGGCGCGGCGCGGCGCACTACGAGATCGGCAATCGGCTTGGCGCCGGCTGGCGCGGGCGCCTGGAGGAGCAGCTCGGCCATTACGCCTGCGAAGTGCAGTCCCAGCCGGCGGCGCAGTTGTTGGACGAGCCTTTGCGCCTGTCGGCTCTCGCGGCGGCAGCAGCGGTGGCCGAGGAGGCGATGCCCGAGCGCGAGCCCCATCCGCGCGCCTTCGAGGGGTTCGCCGGCCTGGTCGAGGGCCTGCTCACCGCCCCGGCGCTGACCGATTGGGCGGCGCGCTATGTGCGCTGGGAGCTCGATCTGCTGGCCGAGCTGGGATTCGGCCTCGACCTCGGCAATTGCGCCATCAGCGGTGCCACCACCGATCTCGCCTTCGTCTCGCCGGTGAGCGGCCGTGCCGTCTCCGAGGCGGCGGCAGGAATCTGGCGCGAGCGCCTCTTGCCGCTGCCGGCCTTCCTGACCGGGGGCGAGGCGGACCTCGGCGCCATCCGTCAGGGCCTGGCGCTCACCGGCGCCTTCCTGGAGCGCCACGCCCTGCAGCGCATGCCGCCCGCCCGTGCTCGGTTTCTGGCCAGACTCCAGCGCGGCTGATATAGCTAGCGGCTGAAAAGACCCGCTGCCTAACCCTCAAGTCCGAGCCTTCATCCCATGAATTCCCAGCCCCGCCATTTCGCCGTCATCGGCGCCGGCATCATCGGCGTGTCGACGGCGCTCTATCTGCAGCGTGACGGCCATCGCGTCACCTTGATCGACCACCGGCCGCCGGGGGAGGGCGCCTCCATGGGCAATGCCGCCGTCATTGCCGCGGGCGCCTGCGAACCGGTGGCGATGCCCGGCATCGTCTGGCGCGTGCCGGGCATGCTGCGCGATCCGCTGGGGCCGCTGGCGATCCGCTGGGGCTATCTGCCCAAGATCGCCCCCTGGCTGCTGCGCTTCGTCGCTGCCAGCCGGCCCGCCCGGGTCGAGGCCAGCTCCATCGCGCTGCGCGAGCTGTCGCTGCGCTGCCGCGATGCCTATCGGCCGCTGACCGAGGCGGCGGGGATCGCCCATATGATCCGCGACACGGGCTGGCTCAGCGTCTATCGCACGGAGGCCTCCTTCGCCGCGGCCGAGGAGGAGTTCGCCTTGCAGCGCCGGCGCGGGGTGAAGATGGAGCTGCTGGACCGCGAGCATATCCGCCAGGTCGAGCCGAGCCTGGCACCGATGTTCGAGCGGGCGGCCTTCTATCCCGAGCATTCCATGACGGTGAATAATTTCCGCCTGGTCCAGCGCCTGGCCGCCGATTTCGTCGCCCGCGGCGGCCGACTGCTGCAGGAGAAAGTCAGTGATATCGAGCTTGGGCCCCACGGGCCCCGCACGGTGGTCACCGACAAGGACCGGATCGAGATCGATGCCGCGGTGATCGCCGCCGGCGCCTGGTCGCGGGCGCTGACCCGGCGCCTCGGCCATCGCGTGGCGCTGGATACGGAGCGCGGCTATCACATCACCTTGCCCGATCCCGGCGTGATGCCGCGCCTGCCGATCCATATCGCGGATTTCGGCTTCGTGGCGACGCCCCTGGAGAATGGGCTGCGCTTTGCGGGCACCGTGGAGCTGGGCGGGCTCGAGGCGCCGCCCAATTGGGGTCGGGCCGAGATCCTGCTGGAGCGCGGCCGCCAGGTCTTCCCCGGGCTGAAGGAGCAGGGGCGCTCGCAATGGATGGGCTTCCGCCCCTCGGTCCCCGATTCGGTGCCGGTCATCTCCGGCTCGCCGAAGCTGCCCAATGCCTATTTCGCCTTCGGCCATGGCCATCTGGGCCTGAGCTATGGCGCCGTCACCGGCCGGCTGATCGCCGATCTCGCCGCCGGGCGCGATCCGGGTCTCGACATGCGGCCCTACCGCGTGGACCGCTGGTAGAGCAAGGCCGCGGATTCCCGCTTTCGCGGGAATGACGAATCAGAGCAAGAGCTGTTAGCCGCTTGACCGTACACCGGCGATCCCTGTAGCTAGGCACTTCCCCCAAGGGTTTCCCCATGGCCAAGACGCCCACTGCTTCCCCGCCGCGGAGCGAGGAGATCCGCCTGACACCGCTCGCCGATGCCCTCAGCGAGCGCTATCTCTCCTATGCCCTCTCCACCATCATGTCGCGCTCGCTGCCCGATGTGCGCGATGGGCTGAAGCCGGTGCATCGCCGGCTGCTCTACGCCATGCGCCAGCTCCGCCTCGACCCCGGCTCGGGCTTCAAGAAATCCGCCCGGGTGGTCGGCGATGTCATCGGCAAGTTCCATCCCCATGGCGACCAGTCGATCTATGACGCCTTGGTGCGCCTGGCCCAGGATTTCGCCGCGCGCTACCCGCTGATCGACGGCCAGGGGAATTTCGGCAATATCGACGGCGATAACGCCGCCGCCATGCGGTACACCGAGGCGCGGCTGACCGAGGCGGCCGCCGCGATGCTCGACGGCATCGACGAGGATGCGGTCGATTTCCGCCCCACCTATGACGGAGAGGAGCAGGAGCCGGTGGTGCTGCCCGGCGGCCTGCCCAACCTGCTGGCCAATGGCAGCCAGGGCATCGCCGTCGGCATGGCGACCAGCATCCCGCCCCATAATCTGGCGGAGATCTGCGACGCGCTGCTCCATCTCATCAAATTTCCCAAGGCGACGGTCGCCAAGCTTGTGGACCTGATGCCGGGCCCCGATTTCCCCACCGGCGGCGTGCTGGTCGAAAGCCGGGAGAGCCTGGTGGAGACCTATCGGACGGGCCGGGGCTCGCTGCGCCTGCGGGCCAAATGGCGGGTCGAGAAGCTGAAGGGCGGGACCTGGCATGTGGTCGTCGAGGAGATTCCCTATCAGGTGCAGAAGTCGCGCCTGATCGAGCGCATCGCCTCGCTGCTGCAGGAGCGCAAGCTCGCGCTGCTCGACGACGTGCATGACGAATCCACCACCGAAGTCCGGATCGTGCTGGAGCCGAAGAGCCGCACCGTCGACCCTGAAGTGCTGATGGAGGCGCTGTTCCGCCAGAGCGATCTGGAGATCCGCTTTCCCCTCAACATGAACCTGCTCGATGCCGAGCAGACGCCCCGGGTCATGTCGTTGCCCGAGGTGCTGCAGGCCTATCTCGATTTCCGCCGCGTGGTGCTGCTCCGGCGCAACCGCTTCCGCCTCGACAATATCGAGCGCCGTCTCGAGGTGCTGGCCGGCTATCTCATCGCCTATCTCAATCTCGATGAAGTCATCCGCATCGTCCGCCAGGAGGACGAGCCCAAGCCGGTGATGATCAAGCGCTTGAAGGTGACGGATGTCCAGGCCGACGCCATCCTCAACATGCGGCTGCGCGCCTTGCGCAAGCTGGAGGAGATGGAGATCCGCCGCGAGCATGACGGGCTGACCAAGGAGCGGAAAGCGATCGGCCTGCTGCTGAAATCCGAGGAGCAGCAATGGCAGCGCATCGCCGGCGAGATCGGCGAGATCCGCAAGCGCTTCGGCCCGGCCACGCCGCTCGGCCGCCGGCGGACCCACCCCGGCGAGCCGCCCAAGGACATCGAGATGCCCGTCGAGGCCATGATCGAGCGCGAGGCGGTGACGGTGATCTGCTCCGACAAGGGCTGGATCCGCGCCCAGCGGGGCCAGGTCCCGGATGCGAGCGAGCTGAAATACAAGGAAGGCGATCGCGGGCGCTTCATCATTCCGGCGGAGACCACGGACAAGCTGCTGGTCTTCGGCACCAACGGCCGCTTCTACACCATCGGCGTCGACAAGCTGCCGGGCGGGCGCGGCCATGGCGAGCCGATCCGCCTGATGATCGAGCTCGGCAATGACCAGGAGCTGGTGGCGCTCTTCGTCCATAAGCCCGGGCGCAAGCTGCTGGTGGCCTCGGCGGACGGGCGCGGCTTCATCGTGCCGGAGGACGAGGTCATGGCCCAGACCCGCGCCGGCAAGCAGGTGCTGAACCTGGCCGATGGCGTCGAGGCGACGGCCTGCGCCTTCGTCGAGGGGGATACGGTGGCGGTGATCGGCGAGAACCGGAAGCTGCTGCTCTTCCCGCTCAAGGAGCTGCCGGAAATGACCCGCGGCCGCGGAGTCATCCTGCAGCGCTACAAGGACGGCGGCCTCTCCGATGTCAAATGCTTCGCCTATGCCGAGGGGCTGACCTGGCGGCAGGGCGACCGCCAGCGCAGCGAGACGGGGCTTGCCGAATGGCGCGGCGAGCGCGGCCAGGCCGGCCGCCTGCCGCCCCAGGGCTTCACGCGAAGCAACAAGTTCGGCTGAGGCGGCAGGATCGCCCCGTCACCATGGGCCAGCATCTGACCAGCCGGTTCGACGACAGCTTCAAATATCGTGGCGCCCATGCCGCCGAGCCGGGCGAATAGCGCTCTGGCACCAGGATCGTGCCTGGCTATACTTGCTGTGGCCCATGATGGCCGGGAGCGCCCATGGGGACCGACGCCGTAGCCAACCTGTTCCAGCCGCCCGGCCCGGCGATCCCGCTGGGCGAGCTGTCGCCGCGCCGGCGGTTGGCGGCGCTTCGCTACAACGCGCTCGAGATCTGGCCCGCCCGCGCCTATGAAGAGGAGCTGCTGAGCCAGACCTTCTTCGGCCACAAGCTCCTGCTGATCAATGCGCCGGCGGGGATCGAGCATGTGCTGCTGACCAATGCGGCGAATTACCGCCGGTCGCCCGCCGCCATCCGCATCGTGCGCCCCATCGTCGGCAAGGGTCTCTTCCTCAGCGAGGGCGAGGACTGGCGCCTGCAGCGCCGCACCATCGCCCCGGCGCTGTCGCCGCGGGTCATGCCGATGCTGGCCCAGCATATCGTCGAGGTCGGCCAGGAGGCTTTGACGCGTCTCGAGGCGGCGAAGAGCGGGCCCGTCGATCTTCTGGCCGCCATGCAGTTCCTGGCCCTGGAGGTGGCGGGCCGCTCCATGTTCTCCGTCGATATGGGTCGCCATGGCGCCGAGATGCGCCGCATGATCGTCGGTTTCGTCGATACCCTGACGCGGCCCCATCTCCTGGACATGTTCCTGCCGGCCTGGATCCCCAACCTCCGGGATATCAGGCGGCGGCTGTTTCGCGCCCGCTGGACCCGGTTGATGGACCCCATCGTCGCCGAGCGGGTGAAGCAGCCAACCGGCGAGGCGCGGGATCTCTTCGACCTGCTGCGGGCGGCCCGCGACCCGGAGACGGGCCAGGGCTTCACCCAATCGGAGCTGCGCGATCAGGTTTCAACCATGATCGTTTTCGGGCATGAGACCACGGCGCTCGCCCTCTTCTGGTCGCTCTATCTTCTGGCCTCGGCGCCCGCGGTGCAGGAGCGCCTCGCCGAGGAGGTCAAGGACATCGATTTCGCGCCCGCGACGGCCAATGAGGTTCTGCCGAGGCTCACCTATGCCCGTGCGGTGGTGAGCGAGGCGCTCCGCCTCTTTCCGCCGGCTTTCGTCATGGTGCGCAACGCCATCGCCCGCGACAGCTTCGGCGGCTTCGAGATCCCGGCAGGCTCCCAGGTCGTGATCGCGCCCTGGCTCCTGCACCGCCACCGCAAGATCTGGGCAAATCCCGATGCCTTCGATCCTTCGCGGTTCCTGAGCGATGCGCCCCCGCCGCCGCGCTTCACCTATCTGCCCTTCGGCGCCGGCCCCCGGGTCTGCGTCGGGGCGCAAATGGCCATGTCCGAGACGATGCTGATCCTGTCGATGATGATCCAGCGCTTCCACATCGCCCGCGCGGATTCCGTGCCGGTCCTGCCCCTGGCGGTGGTCCTGACCCGCCCGGACCATGCCGCGCCGTTCCGGTTGGAGCTGCGCTAAACGGCACGCGCCTTCCGTCAGAACTCCAGAGGCGGGTACCAGAGGTCGGGGTCTTCCGGGTCGCGCCAATAGCCCCGGTCGATGAGGATCTCCTCGGTCTGGCGATGCACCGCCAGCGCCATGAGGTATTTTCGCAGCTCGTCCTCCTGCGGAAGATCCTGGGTGATCGCCTTTTGCAGCGCTTCCAGGTCGGGTGGGAAGCCGGCCTTCATCTTCGCTTCCATGAGATCGGCGATCCGGGCCTCCATGCGCGCCAGCCATTGCGGCACCGTCTCGCCCCTGGCCTCGATCTGCTCGGCGAGAAAGCCGGGCACTTTGGGGTTTGCCCTTCCTTCGGTCATCCCTAGCGCTCCGGCCGTGACGGAGTGAACAGGCATCGTTGCTCCTAAGCGGACCGCCGCTTCACATCCGCCAAAGTGAGATCCAGCGCCCGGCGGGTCAAGCCGACGAACTCGTCGATCTCGGTCTTGGTCCAGGAGAGGGGCGGGGAGATCAGCATGGTGTCGCGGGTCGCGCGCATGACCAGGCCGATGGCGAAGCAATGGTCGCGGCAGATCGTGCCGATCTCGCCCACGGGCTGGTAGGGCTGGCGCGTCTTCTTGTCCTTCACCAGCTCGATGGCGCCGATGAAGCCCTGGAGCCGGATCTCCCCCACCAGGGGATGGTCCAGCAGCTCCTGCAGGCGCTTCTCGAGATAGGGCCCTGTCTCGCCATGGACCCGCTCGACCATCTTCTCGTCTTTCAGTATCCGGATGTTCTCCAGGGCGACGGCGCAGGAGACGGGAT
This sequence comes from uncultured Alphaproteobacteria bacterium, assembly GCA_963757155.1. GTDB lineage: Bacteria > Pseudomonadota > Alphaproteobacteria > Dongiales > Dongiaceae > DASXQK01. Next base: position 118,207 of record CAVWQS010000029.1, on the reverse strand, counting down.
GGCCGGAATAGGTGAAGCCATGGTCGAACTCGCCGCTCGCGATGAGCACATCGGCCACCCGGTCGCCGATCATGGCCGCCGAGAGGGGTACATAGCCGGAGGTGATGCCCTTGGCCAAAGTCATGAAATCGGCCTTGATGCCGTAGAGCTCGCTGGCGAACCAATGACCGGTGCGCCCGAAGCCGCAGATCACCTCATCGGCGATCAGCAGTAGGTCGTATTGGCGGCAGATGCGCTGGATCTCGGGCCAGTAGGTCGATGGCGGCATGATGACGCCGCCCGCGCCTTGGATCGGCTCGCCGATGAAGGCGGCGCAACGCTCGGGTCCCAGCTCCAGGATCTTCGTCTCCAGGGCGCGGGCGGCCTTGAGGCCGAATTCCTCCGGCGACATGTCACCGCCCTCGCCATACCAGTAGGGCTGCTGGATATGAACGAAGCCCGGCAGCGGCAGATCGGCATGCTGGTGCATGTAGCTCATGCCGCCCAGGCTCGCCGCCACCATGGTGCTGCCGTGATAGCCGTTGGTCCGGCTGATGATCGTCTTCTTCGCCGATTTGCCCACCAGGTTCCAGTATTGGCGAACCATGCGGGCGATGGTGTCATTGGCATCCGAGCCCGAGCAGCCGTAGAAGACGTGGCGCAGATTGTTGGGCGCGAGATCCGACAGGACCTTGGAGAGCTCGACGGCCGGCGGGGTCGAGGTCTTGAAGAAGGTGTTGTAATAGGGGAGCTGCAGCATCTGGTCATAGGCGGCCTTGGCCAGTTCCTGGCGGCCGTAGCCGACATTCACGCACCAGAGCCCGGCGAAGGCATCGAGCAGCCGATTGCCCTCGGAATCAATGAGATGAGAGCCTTCGGCCCGGGTGATGATGCGGGTTCCGACCTTGGCCAGCTCGGCGTGATCGGTGAAGGGATGCAAGTGATGGGCGGCGTCGGAGGCCTGCCAGTCGACGGTGGTGTTGCGCAGCGCGGTCGCGGTCATGATGGGGACTCCCAGATCTGAAATTGCCGAAACTTCAACGCGTTGATGCGTGATATTCGACGCTTCGATCAGGGATTGAAGCCGATCCTCGCGCAGAGGATGAGGAGCTCGCGCTGGCGCGAGACCGCCGAGACATGGCCGGCGTCACCTGGGCAATGAGAGATCAATTGCATGGGGAGAGAATAGCACGGACGGAGGGGCCGGGCGAGCCGGCTAGCGATTCCACAGCCTCTCGTTATAGGCCGTGAAGCCGTGGCGCCGGAAAAAGCGGCGGGCATCTTCGTTGAATGTCCATACGTCGAGCGCCAGGAGCGTGATGCCGAGCTCGCTGGCGGCGGCCCGCCAGGCGCCGATCAGCGCCTCGCCGACGCCCTTCCGGCTACAGGCCGGGCGCACGCTGATGTGGTGGAGATAGACCATCTCATAGGCCTCGCGCCAGGGCTCCTCAGGACGGCGAATCACCTCGGCATAGGCATAGCCCGCGGACTCCGAGTTCCAGCTCCGCCAGAAAGACGAGGCTGTCGGGATCCTCGATCAGCTCGGCGGCCGCTTGCGGAGGAAGGGTGCCGGCGTTCGCCGGCTTGAACCAGCCGGGCAAGGCGGCGGCGTGAATCGCCTGAACATCGGCATTAAGCCGGGAGATCGCCTCGGCGTCGGCCCTGGTCGCGCGTCGGACGAGAATGCTCATCGCTCCACCCCCGGAGTCGTCGCTCATCCTAGCGCGAGCCTTCCCGCTTCGGCGAGCCGCAAGCCCGCCGGGATGCTATGGTCGGGCCATGTCCCCGTCGGGCCTCCATAGCCTGTTCGAGAGCCTGGCCTGGGCGGCGGCGCTGGCCGTGGGCTGGTGGACGCGCCGGCATGAATTCGCGGCGGTGCCGCTGCCAATGGCGGGGCGGCGCTACCCGGTCTATCTCCTGGTGCTCTGGCTGGGCGCCGTCGCCGGCGCTTATGGGCTCGGCAGCCTGAATGTGGCGCTCGCCGGCGTGGCGGGGGAGGGGCGCAGCATCCTGGGCGCCATTGTCGGCGGCGTCATCGCCGCGGAGATCTACAAAGGCGTCTTCGGCATAAGGGGTTCGACCGGGGCGGTCCTGGTCCTGCCCCTGGCGGTGGCGATCGCCATCGGGCGCATCGGCTGCTTCCTGGCCGGGCTTCCCGACTATACCTATGGCACGCCCTCGGACCTGCCCTGGGCCGTCGATTTCGGCGACGGCATCCCCCGTCATCCGGTCCAGCTCTATGAATCCATCACCATGGCGCTCTTCGCCTTGGGCTTCTTCCTGTGGCTGCGGCGCCGGCCGCTCGCGGCGGCCAGCTATGGCTTCTATGTCTTCGCCGGATTCTATGGCCTCCAGCGCTTCCTCTGGGAGTTTCTGAAGCCCTATCCCGAGGTGGCGGGTCCCTTCAATGTCTTCCATCTGGCCGCCGGGGCCCTTGTCATCTACGCTGCGGTCATGCTGCGCGTCTCGAGGCCCGTCCATGCGGTCGCTTAAGCCTTACATCTTCTACGGCCAGACCACCTCGCTCTGCGAGACCTGCCTGGAGCTGGTGCCGGCCAAGATCCTGATCGAGGACGACGACGTCTTCTATCTGAAACGCTGCCCCGAGCATGGGGTGCAGAAGACGCTGATCTCCACCGATGCGGCCTATTACCGGCGCTGCCGGGATTATCTGAAGCCCGCCGATATCCCGCTCGCCTTCCAGAGCCGGACGAATTTCGGCTGCCCCTATGACTGCGGGCTTTGCCCCGATCATGAGCAGCACAGCTGCCTGGCGCTGATGGAGATCAACGAGACCTGCAATTTGACCTGCCCGGTCTGCTTCGCCGATTCGGCCCCGCACCGGCCGGGCAACCGCAGCCTGGCCGAGATCGAGGCCATGCTGGATACGCTGGTGGCGAGCGAGGGGGAGCCCGATCTGCTGCAGATCAGCGGCGGCGAGCCCACGCTCCATCCCCAGATTCTCGAGATCCTGCGGCTGGCGAAGCAGCGTCCGATCCGCCATCTCATGCTGAACACCAATGGCGTGCGCCTGGCCAATGAGCCGGCCTTCGTCGAAGCTCTGGCGGAGCTGGGGCCGGGGTTCGAGGTCTATCTGCAGTTCGATTCCCTGCGCAAGGAGGCGCTGGAGAACATCCGCGGCGCCGATCTTCGCGGCGTTCGCAGCCGCGCTTTGGCGAATCTCGAGAAGGCCGGGCTCTCGACCACTCTGGTGGTGGTGGTGAAGAAAGGCGTCAACGACCAGGAGGTGGGGGAGATCACCCGCCATGCCCTGGAATACGAGTGCGTCCGCGGCATCACCTTCCAGCCCGTGCAGGATGCCGGGCGCAATCTCGGCTTCGACAAGAACCGCGACCGGGCGATGCTGACCGATATCCGCCGCGTCATCGCCGAGACCTCCGGCGTCTTCGCCGCGGAGGATCTGCTGCCCTTGCCCTGCAATCCCGAGGGCATCGCCATCGGCTATGGCCTGCGCGACGGCAGGAATGTGACGCCGATCACCCAGTTGATCCCCGAGGCCGAGCTCATCGCCCATGCCAGCAATACCATCAGTTTCGAGAAGGATGCCGAGTTGAAGCGCCGGCTGATCGAGCTTCTGTCGCTATCCTGCACCGGGGAGCAAACGGATCCGAGCTTGCGCGGCCTGCTCTGCTGCCTGCCGCAGTTCGAAGTGCCGGCAGGGCTCGGCTATGACAAGGTCTTTCGCGTCGTGATCGTGCAGTTCCTGGACCGCTTCAATTTCTGTCTCGCCCAGGTCAAGCGCTCCTGCATCCATTTCGTCACGCCGGAGCGCAAGATCATTCCCTTCGACACCTACAATCTGTTCTACCGCAACGGCCAGCCGGTTCGACGGCGCGCCGCCTATGTCTGATCTCCCGCAGCCGCCCCCTGGCCCGCAGCCGGGGGCGCCGATCATGGCGCCCGGGTGGCGCCGCGGCTGCGGCCTGACCATCATGATCCTCGGCATCCTCTTGACCTCCGTCTCCGGCCTCTGCACGGCGGGCATGACCATCGGCGATCTCACCAGCGGCGGGGGCGGCGGCGGCGAACTCAATCTGAGCGGCATCCAATTCATCGTCGGCGGGCCCTTCATCCTGATCGGCGCGCTGATGTGGTGGGGCGGCCATGCCCTCAGCCGGGTGAAGCCGCCACCGGGACCGACAACAGGCAGCGGCGGAAGCGAGCCGCCGAAGGCCCCCGGGAGCTAGGCCGGTGCCGTCCCTGTCGCGCCGCCATGCCCTGGCCGGCGGGTTTTGTCTCTGCTGCCTGCCCGCTGCCTTGCGGGCCGCTGCCGCGACGGCCGGCACCGGTCCCTTCGCCACCGAAGAAGTGGCGCCCGGCCTCCATATCCGGCGCGGCATCGATCAGGATGCCAGCGCCGGCAATGACGATGCCATCGCCAATATCGGCTTCATCATCGGGCGCGAGGCGGTGCTCGTCGCCGACCCCGGCGGCAGCCTGGCCGATGGTGAGCGGCTGCGCGCTTCCATCCGGGAGAAGACCCTGCTGCCGATCCGCTATGTGTCGATGAGCCATGTCCATCCCGACCATATCTTCGGGGCCGGCGCCTTTCGCCAGGACGACCCGGTCTTCATCGGCCATGCCCGGCTCGTCCCAGCCCTGGCCCAGCGCGGCGCCTTCTACCAGAAGGGGCTGGAGACGATCCTCGGGCCCGGCAAGGCGGGGCCCGTGGTGATGCCCACCATGACGGTCGCCGACCATGCCGAGGTCGATCTAGGCGGCCGCGTTATCGCCCTGACGGCGCATGGGCCGGCCCATACGGACAATGATCTCAGTCTGATCGATCAGCAGAGCGGGACCTTGCTGCCGGCGGATCTGCTCTTTGTCCGGCGCATGCCCTCCCTTGACGGCAGCCTGACGGGCTGGCTTAAGGAACTGGCGGCGTTGAAGGCCTTGCCCACGCCGCGGGTCGTGCCAGGCCATGGTCCCGCGGTCATGGACTGGCCGGCAGCCTCGGGCGATCTCGAGCGTTATCTGAATATCCTGCTGCGCGAGACGCGCGAAGCGGTGAGCAGCGGGGTGGATATTTCGGTGGCGGCCGGCAGCATTGCGGCCAGCGAGCGCGGCAAATGGGTTCTCTACGACGACTATAATGGCCGCAACGTCACCGAGGCCTATAAGGAGGTCGAATGGGAGTGAAGCGGCGCCTGTTGTGGGAGATTAGGGTGATGAAAAGCCTGTTCCTGGCCCTGGCGCTTGGCGCCGGCCTGCTGACGTCCTTCGCTGCGCGTGCCGAGGAGACCGAGGCCGACCGTGCCGCCCGCTGGCATGATCTCCAGCAGGCGATCTTCGGCGACAAGCAATTGCAGGACGGGCAGGGGATCCTCCAACTCGAGGCGCCGGTGCGCGCCCTGGATGCGGCTCTCGTGCCCATCACCATCACCCTCACCGGGGCCAAGGCCATCAAGGGCGTCTATCTCGTGATCGACGACAATCCCTCGCCGCTGGCTGCCCATGTCACCTTCGGACCGGCCGCCGATCCGCATCTGCTGAAGCTCCGGGTGCGGGTCAATCAGTACACCCAGATGCATGCAGTGGCCGAAACCGCCGACGGGCAGCTTTACGAAGTGATGAAATTCGTCAAGGCGGCGGGCGGCTGCTCGGCGCCGGCCGGCTCCGACGATGCCGTCGCGCTGAAGGACATCGGCCGGATGAAGCTCCGCCTCCTCAGCGATTTCACCCTGGGCAAGCCGGTGCAGGCCCAGCTCATGATCCGTCATCCCAATTTCAACGGCATGCAGATGGACCAGGTGACACGGCAATATACCCCGGCGCATTTCATCCAGAGCGCCGACGTCTCCTACAACGGCCAGCTGGTCTTCCATCTCGACAGCGATATCTCGCTCTCCACCGACCCGGTCATCGGCTTCGATTTCGTGCCGCAGGACAAGGGGCTGATGAAGGTCGATGTGCACGACAGCGAGAATCTGAAATTCAGCCACAGTTTCGAGATCCCCGAGCATGCGAGCTGAAGGGGCGCTGAAGCGCCTCGGCCTGCTGCTGGTCCTGTTCCTCGGCACCGCGGCCGACCCCGTGGTGCCGGAGCCGGCCGGCTATTGGACGGGGCCGATGCATGGCGCGGTGCCGGCCACCATCACCGGCGGCCAAGTGATCCACACGATGGAGCTCGAGGCGCTGCTGCGCCACAGCGATGCCGTGCTGATCGACGTCACCCCGGCGCCGCGCAAGCCGGCGGGCCTGGCGCCCAATGCGGTCTGGATGCCGGCGCAGCATCGGAACATCGCGAGCTCGGTCTGGCTCAGCGATCTCGGCGCCGGCGTGATGGCGGCGGGCCAGGACACCTGGTTTCGCGCCCGGCTGAAGGAGCTAAGCCGAGGCAAACGGGATACCCCGCTCGTGCTCTATTGCCATCCGCAATGTTGGGCGAGCTGGAATGCCGCGAAGCGGACCATCAGCTATGGCTATCGGAAGGTCTATTGGTATCCCGATGGCATCGAAGGCTGGGAAAAGGCGGGCCTGCCGACGGCCTCGGCCGTGGCGATCCTGCCGCCGTCGTGATCAGACGTTCAGCAGGAGATGCTCGCGCTCCCAGGAGCTGATGACGCCCTGATAGGCCTCGAGCTCCGACTGCTTCACCAGGGTCATGGCGCGCATGAAGCGGTCGCCCAATATGCCGCGCATCTTCTTGGCGCTGTTGAAGAGGTTCAGGGCCTCGTAGAGGGTGCGGGGCAGGGTGTGGGGCAGGCGGTAGGCGCTGCCCTCGATCTGCTTGGTCGGCTTCATCCGCTCGATCATGCCGAGATAGCCGCAGGCCAGCGAAGCGGCGATGGCGAGATAGGGATTGGCATCGGCCCCGGCGAGCCGGTTCTCGATGCGCCGGGCGGGGCCGTCCGAGATCGGGACGCGCAAGCCCACGGAGCGGTTGTCCACGCCCCATTGGACATTGATGGGCGCGTCCGAATAGGGCCGAAGGCGCCGAAAGGAATTCACATTGGGCGCCAGCAGCGGCATCACCTGGGGCAGGAAGCGCTGCAGCCCTGCGACATGGGAGCGGAAGAGGGGGCTGTCGCGGCCGAGCGTGTCAGCGAAGAGGTTGCGGCCCGTCGAGGCCTCGAGCAGCGACTGGTGGATATGCATGGAGCTGCCGGGCTGATTGGCCAAGGGCTTCGCCATGAAGGTGGCATAGATGTTGTGGCGCATCGCGGCCTGGCGGACCGTGCGCTTGAAGAGGAAGGCCTGATCGGCCAGCACCAGGGCATCGCCATGGTTGAAGTTGATCTCCATCTGCGCCGCCCCGGCCTCATGGGTCAGGGTGTCGATGTCGATCTCCTGCGCCTCGCAGAAATCGTAGACATCCTCGAAGATGGGATCGAACTCATTGGTGGCGTCGATGCCATAGGATTGCCGCCCCGTCTCCGTTCTCCCTGAGCGCCCGACGGGCGGCAGGAGCGGCAGATCGGGATCGGTATTGACCTGCACCAGGAAGAATTCGAGCTCGGGCGCCACCACCGGCTTCCAGCCCCGGGCGGCGTAGAGGGCGAGGACCTTGCGCAGCACATGGCGGGCGGAGACCTCCACCGGCTTGCCGTCGCCGTCGAAGGCATCGCAGATCACCTGGGCCGTCGGCTCCGTGTACCAGGGCACGATGCGGATGGTGTCCGGATCGGGCCGCAGATACATGTCCGGATCCTGGTCGCTGGCGATGTCCTCGTAATCGGCGTTCTCGGAATACTCGCCCGTCACCGTCTGGATGAAGATGCTCTCGGGCAGACGCAGGCTCTCGTCCTGCAGGCTCTTGATGAACTTCGCCGCCGGCAGGATCTTGCCGCGGGCGATGCCGTTGATGTCGGGCACCAGGCACTCGACCTCGTCGATCTTGTGCTCGGTCAGCCAGTCTGCGAGTTCGGTCATGATTGCGGTTCCGGAGGGAAGCCTAGGGCTACCATGCCGGCCGAAAACCGGCAAGGCGGCGCGGGGAAATCTTTTTAAATCAACACACTGGCCTTAGGTCCTCGGTCGCCCTCAAGGCCCCGAGCACCATTCGGAAGCGCCTGCCGCCGCTCCCCCGGCCTCAGCCGAGGAAGGATTCCGGCGGCGTGTATTTCAGGCCCAGCGCCTGGGCGACTGCCTTGTAGACGACCTGGCCGTCGTGGATGTTGAGGCCGTGGCGCAGATGCGGATCGTCGTGGCAGGCCTGACGCCAGCCCTTGTTCGCCAGCGCGATGGCGAAGGGCAGGGTCGCGTTGTTGAGGGCGAAGGTCGAGGTCCGGGCGACGCCCCCGGGCATATTGGCGACGCAATAATGGATGACCCCGTCCACGACATAGGTGGGTTCGGCATGGGTCGTGGCATGGCTGGTCTCGAAGCAGCCCCCCTGGTCGATGGCGATATCGACCAGAACCGAGCCGGGCCGCATGCGCTTGACCATCTCGCGGGTCACCAGCTTGGGAGCCGCGGCACCAGGAACCAGCACCGCGCCAATCACGAGATCGGCGTTGATGACCGACCGTTCGATGGCATCGACCGTGGAGAATTCCGTGGTGAGCTTGGCGCCGAAGACCTCGTCCAGCTCGCGCAGGCGATCGATGGAGCGGTCGATCACCGTGACATTGGCCTCCATGCCGACGGCCATGCGCGCAGCATGGGTTCCGGAGACGCCGCCGCCGATGATGATCACCTTTGCCGGTGCGACGCCGGGGACGCCGCCCAGAAGGATTCCGGCACCCCCTTGCGCCTTTTCCAGGCAATGGGCGCCCACCTGGATCGACATGCGGCCCGCGACTTCGCTCATGGGTGCCAACAGCGGCAGGCCGCCGCTCGGGCTCGTGACCGTCTCATAGGCGATGGCGGTGCAGCCGGATGCGATCAGCCCCTTGGTCTGCTCGGGATCGGGCGCCAGATGCAGATAGGTGAAAAGCAGCTGGCCCTTGCGCAGCATCTTGCATTCGACGGGCTGCGGCTCCTTCACCTTCACGATCATATCGGCCTTGGCGAAGACATCGGCCGCTGATTTGGCGATGGTCGCACCCGCGCTCTCATAGGCATGGTCGTCGAAGCCGATGCCCGCCCCGGCATGGGTCTCGACCATGACCTGATGGCCATTGTGGATCAGCTCCCGCACGCTCGCCGGCACGAGGCCGACGCGATACTCGTGAGTCTTGATCTCCTTTGGCACGCCGATCAGCATGATCTTCTCCCGTCTCGAAAAACCGCCGGCCCGCCGGGAACGGCGGGCCGGTACTCAGATAGCCCTAGTCGAGGTCAATCGACCTTCTTCAGCACATCCCCCAGGATGCCGAAGATATCGTCGATATGCTTCTTCTCGCAGATCAGCGGCGGCGAGAGGGCGATGATGTCGCCGGTGACGCGCACCAGAAGATCGGACTCATAGGCCTTGAGGAAGGCATCGAAGCCGCGCCCGCCCGGCTTGCCCGCCCGCGGTGCCAGCTCGATGCCGGCGATGAGGCCGAGGTTGCGCAGGTCGATGACATGGGGCGAGCCCTTGAGGGAATGGACGCCGTCCTCCCAATAGCTGGCGAGGCCGGCGGCGCGCTCGAAGAGATTTTCTTCCTTGTAGATATCCAGGGTCGCCAGGCCAGCCGCGCAGGCGACGGGATGACCCGAATAGGTATAGCCGTGGAAGAGCTCGATGGTGTTGTCAGGAGCATTCATGAAGGCGTCGTAGATGCCCTTGCGGGCGAAGACGGCGCCCATGGGGATCGTGCCATTGGTGATGCCCTTGGCGGTGGTGATGAGATCCGGGACGATGCCGAAATACTCGGTGGCGAAGCTGGCGCCGAGCCGGCCGAAGCCCGTGATCACCTCGTCGAAAATCAGCAGGATGCCATGCTTGGTGCAGATCTCCCGCAGGCGCTGGAGATAGCCCTTCGGCGGGACCAGCACGCCGGTGGAGCAGGCGACCGGCTCGACGATGACGGCGGCGATGTTCGAAGCGTCATGCAGGGTCACCAGGCGCTCGAGCTCATCGGCGAGCTCCACGCCGCTCTCCGGCTGGCCGCGGCTGAAGGCGTTCTTGGCGATGTTATGGGTATGGGGCAGATGGTCGACGCCGGTCAGCAGGCTGCCGAAGGTCTTGCGGTTGGCGACGATGCCGCCGACGGAGATGCCCCCGAAGCCGACGCCGTGATAGCCGCGCTCGCGCCCGATCAGCCGGGTGCGCGTGCCCTCGCCGCGGACGCGGTGATAGGCGATCGCCATCTTGAGGGCGGTGTCGACCGATTCCGATCCGGAATTGGTGAAGAAGACATGGTCGAAATCCGCGCCCAGCAGATTGGTGAGGCGGGCGGCGAATTCGAAGACCGCGGGATGGCCCATCTGAAAGGCCGGCGCGTAGTCGAGGCGGCCGACCTGATCGCGCACCGCCTCCATGATCTCACGCCGGCCATGGCCGGCATTGACGCACCAGAGTCCGGCCGTGCCGTCCAGCACCTTGCGGCCCTCGACGGTGGTGTAATGCATGTCCTTCGCGCCGGTGAAGAGGCGCGGCTTGGACTTGAACTGCCGGTTCGCGGTGAAGGGCATCCAGAAGGCTTCGAGATTGTTCGGGGTGCTCTCGAAGACGCTTGATTGGCTCATGGCGCGGGCTCCTGAGGAGGGTGGAACGCGGACGCTACCATGATCAAGAAAATTAGCAAATCAAGACGAAACCATTGTCTGTCCTGGGTTATCATGCATTCTGGACCAGCAAGCGTTGAATATCTTGAGCGGGATAAACAATCGTCATGCGCAAGGACATCGACGTCGGCGCCCGGCTGCGAGCGCTCCGCCTGATGCACGGGCTCTCCCAGCGCGCCCTCGCCCAGCGCGCAGGCGTCTCCAACGCCATCATCTCCCTGATCGAGCAGAACCGGACCAGCCCCTCGGTCGGCTCGCTGAAGAAGGTGCTCGACGGCCTCCCCATCTCGCTCGCCGATTTCTTCGGCATGGAGCTGGGGCCACGGCCGCAGATCTTCTTCGCCGGCGACGAGTTGACCGAGATCGCTGGCGGGGGCATCTCCTTCCGCCAGATCGGCCGGGATCTGGCGGGTCGCGCGCTGCAGATCCTGCATGAGCGCTACGAGCCGGGGGCGGACACGGGCGAGACGATGCTGCGCCATGCCTCGGAGGAGGGGGCGGTCGTGATCCGCGGCCAGCTCGAGGTGACGGTGGGCGATCAGCGCCGCGTGCTGGGGCCGGGGGAGGCCTATTACTTCGACAGCCGCCTGCCGCATCGCTTCCGCAATCTGGGCGAGGAGGTCTGCGAGCTGGTCTCGGCCTGCACGCCTCCCAGCTTCTGAGCCCGGTCGCCCCCCCTGGTGGTGTGAGTTTTTCCATCGGCAGGCTTGAGAATTGATCGAGCCTCGGAAAACCGGGACTCGGCTACAACGCAGTGTGCCAACAGCCTTTTGGGCCAGCAAACTCTTGGGGGAGTCCAGCATGTTGACGCTCTACGGCAATCTCGAATCCGGCAATGTCTACAAGGTCCGCCTGATCCTGGCGCTCACCGGCCGGCCCTATCGGGCGGTCGATGTCAGCCAGGTGCGCGGCGATCCGACCACGCCCGCCTTTCGCGCCGTCAATCCGATCGCCAAGGTCCCCGCGGTGAAGCTGGAGGATGGGCGGCTGCTGGCGGAATCCGGGGCGATCCTGTTCTGGCTTGCCCGCGGCACGCGCTATTTCCCCGATGATCCCTGGACCCAGGCGCAGATCCTGCAATGGATGTTCTTCGAGCAGTACAGCCACGAGCCCTATATCGCGGTGAACCGCTATCTCATGCATTTCGCTGGCGAAGGCGATCCCCGGCGTGACCGGCTCGCCTTCAATGCCGAGCGCGGGCATTTCGCTCTCGCCGTCATGGAGCAACATCTCCAGAAGAACGACTGGTTTTCGCCGTTGGGCTATTCCATCGCCGATATCGCGCTCTATGCCTATACCCATGTGGCCGATGAGGGCGGCTTCGATCTCGCGGGATATCCCAGCTTGCGCCGTTGGCTCGACCGCCTGGCGAGCCAGCCGGGCCATGTGAAGATCATGGACCAGACGAGCGCCGTGCCGGTGGAGGCCTTCAGGCGCTGAGGCGCAAGACAGCCGTCAGGGCCGCTTCGGACCTGGAATCAGCATTCGGGTCCAGGATGCAGGCAGGGCGCGAAACAGCCAGGCGACGATCGGCATCGGCCATGGGATGACGATGCGGGCCTGATTGCGCGCCAAGCCGGCCGCGATGCGCGCGGCTGCTCTGTCGGGATCGAGAGCGAAGGGCAAGGGAAAGCCGTGCCGTGCCGTCATCGCCGTCCGGAGATATCCGGGGCAGATGACGCTGACGCCGATGCCCTCGCCGGAGAGCACCTCGCGCCAAGCCTGTCCGTGCATGATGATTGCCGCCTTGCTGCCGGAATAGGCCGGGCCGCGGGGGAACCCGCGGAATCCCGCGACGGAGGCGACCAGCCCGATCTGGCCGCGCCGGCGCTGGCGCATCGCCGCCAGGAGCGGCTCGACGGTATTGAGGACCCCCAGCACATTGACGCGATAGATCCACTCGGCCGGCGAGGGCTCCTCGCCGGGTGGCCCATGCTCGCCGCTGATGCCGGCACAGGCGATGACGAGGTCGATAGGGGATTGCAGATCCGCATCCTGCGTCCAGCGCGCCATGGCCTCGCGATCGGCGACGTCCAGGATGGCCGTCGCGACCTCGGCGCCGGCGGCGGTGCAAAGCGAGGCGGTGCGCGCCAGCTCCTCCGCGTTGCGGGCGGCGAGCTGCAGACGGATTCCCGGCTTGGCGTAGCAAAGCGCCAGCGCACGGCCCAGACCGCCGGACGCCCCGGTCAAGAGGATCGAGCGGAAATCGCCGGGCGCACGATCGACCAGGGGATCAGATCCCCGTCTCGTGTTGCGCGGCCGTGTCCTCCTGCGCGGCCTGGTCTGCCCGCAGGCGCGGTCCCGTGGCGACGCCGGCGAAATCGACCCAGCGATTCTGGGTGAAGTCGAACAGCTTGCAGCAGCGGAGGGTCCTCAGATAGGAGGCCGGCGTCAGCTGCAGGAACGGGATCCCCGGGAAACTGCTGCGCATCCGCGTCTGGAGGGGGCGGAGCGAATAGAGCGGAATGCTGGGATCGGCATGATGGGCGTTGTGCTCCATGATGTTGTTGGACAGCGCATGAAGCGGCTGGGGCAATCGCGCGTGAACGGTCCCCGCAATGCTGGTGTTGAACCTCTTCCAAACCGAAGGGTCCTCGAACCAGGCAATCTCGGGATGGGTGTGATGTGCGTAGATCACGAGCCCCATCAGCCCGTTCCAGACGAGGAAGGGGAGGAGCCAGCCGAGGCCGAGGGTGGCCCAGAGCGGCCGGTCTGGTGCGAGCAGGCTGCCGCCCCAGGCGATGGCGGCGATCAGGGCCGCCTGCGCCAGCAGGATGAAGGCGCTGTCGAAGACATGCCGGCGCCAGTGCCGGCGCGCCTCCGGCGCGATGGGCAGGAAGTTCTTCTTCCACCACATCTCGACCAGATAATAGGGGAAGGCGCCCAGTGGGCCGCGATAGAGCCGATAGACCCAGCGCCGCAGCAGCGGGGCGCGCCGGTACTCGTCGAGCGACATCGGCTCCCACACATAGTCCCGCCCCTTGAGATTGGTGAAGCGGTGGTGGATCTGGTTGTGTCCCAGTACCCAAAGGCTCATCGCATGGGCGCTGGGCAGGAAGGCCAATCGCCCGATCCATCGGTTGAGGAAGCGGCTGCTCGTCAGGGACTGGTGACAGGCATCATGGCCGATGACGAAGATCGCCCCGGTGAAGAGACCGGCCCAGATCGACGCGAAGAGGCAGAGGGGCAGGGGAAGCGGCGAAATCGCGATCAAGACGCAGCCGATGTACACAGCGAAATCGGCGCCGAGAAGTGCCAGGCCATGAGCATTCCGCCGCTTGCGGGCCTCGGACATGATCGGATCCCTGCGCAAGGCCGCATAGGCCGCGCGCATTGTCCCGCCGGGCGATGGAGCGGTCATGGGGGCGCCGGGATCGATGTCCATCGCCACGTTCAAAGGGCCGGGCGGAGCCGAAAGTCCAAAACTCGATCCTTCATGAATTGAGCCGGAAGGCGAAATGCTGTTGCCAATCTAGCCAATTGAGCAAAGAATCACACGCTCGGATAAAACCGGCTCCTGCGCGCTAAACTCATCCGGCGACAGTATCGCCAGGCATGGATCGCAGGCTCGAATAGTTTCCCGCAATATTCGATGTTGCCCGGAAGGCTTGCGATCGTGGGAAGCCGCGCGTTCAGAGGGGTTGGGTGTACGGGGGAATGGGGGCGTCCGGTCAGCCGGGGGTCCTCGGCGGTGCCGAGGGCCATGCGAGCGTGAGCGGGGCTTTGGCCGGCTGGGCGGAACGGATACCGGACGCCGTCGCCTTCCGCTTCCTGCCTGCGGGCGGTGAGCCGAAGGCGCTCTCTTTCGCCGCGTTGAATCGGCAAGTCGACATCATCGCCAGTGCGCTCGCGAGCCGACAGGAACCGGGCAGCCGGGCCTTGCTCGTCTTCAAGCCGGGCCTCGATTTCATCGCGGCCTTCGTCGCCTGCCTGCGGGCCGGCGTCGTGGCGGTGCCGCTGCGCCCACCTGGTCCGCGGGAGACCGGCGGCCGGATCGCCGCGGTCATCGCCGATGCCGGCGCCGATCTGATCCTGACCCATGGCGAGGCCGCATCCCTGCTCACGGGCCACGCGCTCGATTGCCCGATCCTGGAGGTCGACGGGCTGCAGGCGCCTGACGCCCCGGCGGCCGGTCCCGCGCGGCATAGCGAGCTTGCGCTGCTGCAATACACCTCCGGAACCTCCGGAACGCCGAAGGGGGTCATGGTTCGCCACGCCAACCTCATGAGCAATATTGCGATCATGATGCAGCGGTTGGGGGTGGGACCGGGCAGTGCCACGGTAAGCTGGCTGCCCCATTACCACGATATGGGGCTGGTGGGTCCGATCCTGGTCGCCTTGGTCAGCGGTAGTTCAGCCAATCTCATCGCGCCGGCCGACTTCCTGCGCGCGCCGCTCTCCTGGCTCGAGGCGATTTCGCGCTACCGCGCCGACATGGCGATCGGGCCGAACTTCGGCTACGAGCTTTGCGCGGCCAAGCTGCTCGACGGCGGTGAGGCGCTCGATGCCTTGGCGATCGACCTGTCCTGCCTGCGGGTCGCCGTCGTGGGGGCCGAGCCGGTTCGCGCCGCAACCCTTGCGCGCTTCCTCTCGGCTGCCGCCCCCCTCGGATTTCCGTCCCAAGCCTTCTTTCCGAGCTATGGGCTGGCCGAATGCACACTCTTCGTCGACGGCATCCAAGGGACGCTGGCCGGTACGGTCAGGCGCTTCGATGCCCAGGCACTGAAGGAAGGCAAGGCCGCTGCTGGGAAAGAGCGGGTGCTGGTCGCTTGCGGCATGCGGGACGGCGAGTCGGAGACCTCCGTGGTCATCGCCGATCCGGATGTCGAGGCAGTCTTGCCCGATGGGAGCATCGGCGAGGTCTGCGTGTCGGGCCCGGGTGTCGCAGCCGGCTATTGGGGCCGCGAGGCGGAGACAGCGGCCGTCTTCGATCGCCCGATCGCGGGCGCGCCGGGCCACTATATGCGGACCGGCGATCTCGGCTTCTATCACGAGGGAAAGCTCTTCATCACCGGCCGGCGCGACGATCTCATCATCCTGAACGGCGTCAATCATCATCCCCAGGATATCGAGGCCACGGCGGCCTCGACCCATCTCGCGCTGTCGGCCTGGCGCGCCGCCGTCGTCGCCGTCGAGGATGCCGGTCATTGCCGTGTGATCGCGCTGATCGAAATTCCCCGCGAGGCGCGCTTTTCGCTCGATCCGGAAAAGCTGATCGCCTCGATCCGGGAGGCGGTGTTCGACGGCCATGAGCTGCCGCTTCACGACGTCGTCCTGCTCTCCCCCGGCCGGCTGCCGGTGACCTCGAGCGGCAAGGTCCGCCGGCGCGCCTGTCGCGAACTTTTCCAGTCCGGTGAGATCGAATTGCTCCGCTGGCGCGCCGCCGGCCGCAAGCGGGAGCAGGGCCAGAGGTCCGCCGAGACGGCGACGGCAGCTCCCACCGGCGCGGCTTCCTCACCTGCCACCCCGCTGGATACGCTGCGCGAGATCATTGCCGAAGTGTCGGGTCATCCCGTTGCCGAAGTCGACGCCAGCCTCCGCATGTCGGCACAGCCGGTCGATTCGCTGAAATTGATTCAGATCCAGCTGCTCCTGGAATCACGCCTCGGCTTGCGCCTGACGGTGGAATCCATGCTTGCCGCCAGCTCGCTGGCGGCATTGGCCGCGGGACTCGATCCTTTCCGGCTGCCTCTCGCGGCCGAGCTCCATGCCGATTCCAGCCTGCCCGCCGAATATGTCCCGCCGTCGGAGGCATGGGAGCCGGGCGGCGATCTGCTCGTCACCGGCGCCACCGGCATGCTGGGCGCTCATATTGTCCGGGAGCTGATTGCGCGGACATCGGCGCGGATCCATTGTTTGGTTCGCGGGCGATCGAACGAGTCCGAGGGAAGGCTCGAGCGGCATCTGATGGGCCTCGGCCTCCCCCCCGGCCTGATTGCCGAGCGCATCGTCAGCCTGCCCGCCGATCTCACTTTGCCGCGAATGGGAGTGGCCGAGTTCGGTTTATGCGAATCTGGCGGCGCAGGTGGGAATCGTCATCCACTCTGCTGCAGCCATCGACTTCCTCCAACCCTATGCCTCGCTGCGGTTGCTCAATGTCGAGGGGAGCCGGGCGATCCTCGCCTTGGCTACCGCGGGCCGTGCCAAGCGGATCCTGCATCTTTCCAGCATCGGTGTGCTGCAGACACAGTTGAAGGCGGGGCGGCGGCTCGGCGAGAGCGAGCCGCTGGAGCATCCCGAGACCCTGCCCGTTGGCTATGCCCAATCGAAATGGGTGGCCGATGCCATGATGCTGCAGGCGCGGGCGCGGGGATTCATGGTGTCGATTTGCCGCGCGCCCTGGATCCTCTCACCCGATGCAGGTCCGAACGGTGTCCCCGATGGGCTCGTGCTGCGCTTCCTTGCGACCTGCCATGAGATCGGCTGCATTCCAGAGAGCTTGTCCACGGTGAACATCGTCCCCGTGGATTTCGTGTCGCAATCGATCGCCGGTCTCGCCTTGTCGGATGAGGCAACCCAGCCGACCTATCACCTCGGCGCTGAGGACAGCCTGCCTCTGGCGGAACTGGCGCTCATCCTGCGCAAGGACGGACGCGAACTCGCGCTCGTGCCGCTGGAGGCGTGGATCGAGCGGCTTAAGCAAGCCGTCGGATCCGACGAGCAGCATCCGATGCGGCCCTTCCTCTCGCTCTTCACCGGTGGTCCGAACGACACTTCCACGGCAGGACCCTATTTCGCCGGCCGCATGCCGGAGATGGACAGTCACCAGACCGGATTGCTGTTGCGCCGGCTCGCAATCGCCGAGCTGCCATCTCGCGATCGGGTGCGCGCTTTGCTCACTGCGGCCTGGGCGAACCGGCAGCGCAGTATCGCCGAGATCAGCCGACCAGTCTGAACACCGCGAAGGCGAGTGGGCCGGTCAGGAGAAGGCTGTCGAGCCGGTCGAGAACCCCGCCATGGCCGGGAATGACATGCCCGAAATCCTTCAGTCCGGCGCTGCGCTTCAGCGCCGAAGCCGATAGGTCGCCAAGCAGTCCGAAGACCGCGAGCCCGGCGCCGAGCAGGATAGTCGCGCCGACCGACAGCTCCGGCACGCAGAAATGAAAGAACCAGGCCGCGGCACAAGCGGCCGCGATGCCGATGCCGAGACCTTCCCTCGTTTTGCTAGGACTGACCCGCGGTGCCAGTGGTGTCCGGCCGATGGCAATACCGCCGAAATAGGCGGCGACATCGGCGATCTGGACCACGGTGACCACGAAGACGAACCGGCCATAGCCGTTCGGCTCCCAGCGAAGGGCGGGTAAAAAGCCCAGAGAGACGCCAACATAGGCGAGGCCGAGGGCCGTGCCGGCCATGCGCAGGACCAAGCCGTCATCGAGCCGATCGGTGACACTCACGACGATGACCACAAACGGAATGGCCAAGCTGGCAATCAGCAACCCGGCGAGGCCATGGAATCCGGTCGCGATGCAAAGGCCCGTCGCGAGGATCCAGCCGCAGTTTCGGTAAGGTGCGATGCCCCGGACCGCCGTGAGCTGCCAGAATTCCGACAGGCCGAAAATGATGAAGGCCAGGAATACCAGGGCGGTCGCCAGGGGTCCGAAATAGGCCAGGATAAGCACGGCAGGCGTCAGCCCGGCAAAGCTGAGGAAGCGAAGCCAGGCGGATCCCGCCTGTGTCCGTTTCGGCAACCCCATCGAGGATGTCGTTCGGCTGGCCCGCATCTGCGCGGCGCAGAGCAGGGCGGCCAGCAGGAAGATCGCGCCGACATGCCAGAACACGGCGAAAGCCAGGCCGAGCGGCGGAAGATGGCCCTCCATCATTGCCGCCCGGGTGGGTGGGCCGCGCCGGGGCGGGAGAGAAGCGGGGAAAGCATCATATAACCCAGCATGAACAAGGCGAAGACCGGTTCAGGCCCGATCAACAGGCCGGCAACGAGCAGGATGGCAAGATGCCACCAGGGCTGCCGCCCGCCGCCGTAATGCTTGGGCAAATCGGCGTAAGGCAGCCGGCTCAACATCAGCCCCGACATCACGATGGCAAGAATGGGCACGGCATAGCCGAGCGCCTGGGTCTGGGCATGGGAGATGATGCTCTGGGTATCGAGCCGATGCAGCGCCAGGACTACGGCGGCGACACAGACGGCGGCGGATATTCCCGGCATGCCCTGGAAGTAGAAATGCGGCTCGGTAGTCTCCAGCTTGGACTCGATATTGAAGCGGGCCAGCCGAGCGAGGACCCCTGAAAGGAAGAGGATACCGGCCACCCAGCCCAGAGCCGTCCCCACGGCATCGAGCTTGAGGACGACGGGTGCGATCACGAGGAGGGCGCCGGTTGCCGCACAGGCTGTGATGGCATCGGCCAAGGAATCGAGCTCGCCGCCGAAGGCGCTGCTTGCCTTCAGGGCGCGCGCCACATAACCGTCGACCATATCGAAGAGCCATCCCAGAATGATCAGCCGGCAGGGCCAAACCAGCGCCTCGAGACCGGAGGCGGCGCTCATCTGCTCGATCAGCAGGACGATGGCGATGAGCCCGCAGACGGCATTGCCGAGCGTCACGGCTGCGGCGATCGCGATCCCTGGTGTGAATTTCGTCGGCCCGATCCCCATGGCAGCAAAGCTTAGACAGAACCGGCGCCGTTTGCCACGAGACAGGCCGATGCCTTGCTGGTCTGGTGCTGAACGCCTATGATGATCAACGAGATAACAGCCAAATCAGGGGATGGGACATGTGGGCAGCGATGATCAGCGGCAAGTTCAAGCCGGGTCAGTGGGAAGCCTTCGTCAAGATGCACAAGCGCTGGCACAAGGAGCATAAGCACCAAGCCGAAGGCCTCGTCTCCGAATATCTGGTAAAGACCGATGAGGCCGGTCATCACGGCATGCATATCGCCGTCTATGCCAGCAAGAAGGCCGCCGACAAATACCTCTCGGACCCCGAGACCCTCGCGTTCGTCAAAGAAGGTATGGGATATTTCACCGAGCATACGGTGACGCAGGGCGAGGTTATTCCCGCCTAGCTGCCCGGTCGGTCTGCTCTCGCCTCAGATGGTGTTGTAGATGGCGCCGCCGGATTGATCCATCTGGCGGACCATCATCTGCGCGTGGAAATGCAGCGCACATCGGATGGCGTAGACATGGACGACGAAGAGGTCCCGCCGGGCGGCTAGATCCCCAGAAGCTGCCGGCGATAGGTGCGGCGCAAGGCCGGATCGGGAATGCGGCGCATCAACCGGGCGATGATGACCATGGTCTGGACGAATTGGCGGAGCTGAACTCGCCGCCTTTGCCAGGGGTGCCGACGCCAATATTGCGAGCGCGCGCGCCCGAAGGTGAAGTTTTCGCCGATGAAGAGGGAATTGAGCCGCGCCGAAGTAGGCCTCGGGCTCGTAGAGCTCGTTCATCACGCGTGACGTAGCCGTCGCGCAGCTCCTCGCGGCTCGATCTTCAGCGGGATGACGTTGGTGCCGAACTCGGAGCTCGTCGGCCGGGTCGAGCCGCCCTTCCTCGGCCAGCCGGGCGTGGAGCGGCGTCTTGGGGATGGCGGAGAGCATGCCGATCATCGAGTGGGCGATCCGGGCCTCGGCTGGATGAACTGCGATCTGGGCGTCGAAGATCGTCTCGTCGTCGTTGTCGAAGCCCGAGGATCATCCCGCACCAGACCTCCATGCCGGCGTCCTGGATCCGGTGGACCTTCTCGAGCATGCGTGCCGCCCGCGCGGACGTTCTGGAACTTCTTGGTCTCGCGGAGCGACGCCTCGTTGGGGCTCTCGATGCCGACGAAGACGGCGATGATGTTGGCCTCGACCATCAGCTCCATCAGCTCGGGGTCGTCGGCCAGGTCGATCGACGCCTCGGTGAAGAAGGTGAGCGGGTAGCCGTGCTCGCTCCTGCCAGGCGATGACCTCGCGGAGGACCGCTTGATCGCCTTCTTGTTGCCGATCAGGTTGTCGTCGACGATGAAGACGATCGCGCATCCTCTGGGCGCGCAGCGCCTCGAGCTCGGCGATGATCTGCGTGCGGCGTCTTGAGCCGCGGCCGGCGGCCGAAGGTGACGATGATGTCGCAGAACTCGCACTGGAACGGGCAGCCGCGCGAGAACTGGAGGCTGCCGAACAGCGTAATGCCGCATCTTCAGCAGGTCGAACCGCGGCGTCGGCACCTTCGTCATGTCGGTCTTCTCGGCCTGCTCGTAGCGGTACTGGTGCGAGCCCTGCTTCCACTCGCCGAGGAACCGCGGCCAGGTCTCCTCGGCCTCGCCGATGAAGATGACGTCGGCCAGGCCGTCGAAGTAGTCCTCCTGGACGGTGACCCAGGGGCCGCCGACGACGGTGAAGCACCCGCGCCGCTTCAGCTCGGCGAGGATCTCCTTCATCCGGAACCGCTGGACGCTCATCCCGGTCATGCCGACGATGTCGGCCCGGCGCAGCGCTCGAAGTCGATCGCCTCGACGTTCTCGTCGATCAGGGTGACCGTGTGCTCGCCGGGCGTCAGCGCGGCCAGCAGCGGCAGGCAGGCGACCGGCAGGTTGGCCCGCTTGCCCATGAACGGCAGGGCATGCTCCATGCCCCAGTACGAGACCTCGAACCGCGGATTGATCAGCACGATGTCGGCCACTCGTCTCGCCTCAAAGGTGCATCGTCTCATCCGCCGCAGGACTTATGCCCGAAACAGTATAGCGGCGCCCGGCTCGATCCAACGCCTCTGGCATGGCCTCGACGCGCCGATCATAGGTTTGGTAACGTGTTTGAGGGATAAGCGCTATTGCCAAACCGGCGCGATCTCCGCAAAATCGAAGTATCGGTAGCTGGTTGCCGAGCCAGATCGCGTGAGATATGCAACCAAATAGCGCATTGCGCGATAGCGGCGGGACGCGGGTTGCCGACCCAGGCAAATGTCGCAGCGCCGGGCTGCCGGGCACCATGAAATGGTATGGCTGGGGTGGGGAGACCGACGTCTTCGACGGAAGCGGCCGGCCGCATCTATGGCCCTATTTCAAGGCGCATCTCGGCGTCGTGGACGGGCAGGCGCGCCGAGCACCGGTGCCCCTCGCCGAGATCCGGCTTCCTTCTCTTAGATCCGAGCCCCAGTTCCTGACAAGCCTCGCCGAGATACTTCCGCCTGAGCGCTGGTCGACGGCCTTCGAAGACCGGCTGCTGCATGCTTATGGCAAGAGCACTCGGGATCTGTGGCGCATGCGTCATGGGCGGGTCGATTTCGCGCCGGATTGCGTCGTCTTCGCGGAGAGCGAGGAGGAGATCTGCCAGCTGCTGACCGCCGCCGATCGCCACGGCGTGGTCATCATCCCCTTCGGTGGCGGCTCGAACGTCGCCGGCTGCATCGAGTCACACCGCCCCGATCGACGCATGGTGGTGACGGCGAACCTGCGGCGCATGAACCGTGTGCTGGGCATCGACCGACTGTCGCAGACGGTGCGCGTCCAGGCGGGCATTCTGGGGCCCGATCTCGAGCGCGCGCTTGCTGCCGAGGGAATGACCCTTGGGCATTTCCCCGACTCCTTCCTGTACTCAACGGTCGGCGGCTGGGTCGCCTCGCGCTCTTCCGGGATGTTGAGCGACGGCTATGGGAATGTGGAAGATATGGTGCTGTCGCTGCGAATGGCGACGCCCGCCGGGATGGTGCTGACGCGGGATGTGCCGCATGCCTCGAACGGGCCGGATCCCAACCGGCTCTGCATCGGCAGCGAGGGCACGCTTGAAATCATCACCGAGGTGACGCTGCGCGTGCGGGCCCAACCCGAGCATCGCGAATACCGCGCCTATCTCTTCCCGAGCTTTGCCGGCGGTATCGAAGCCATTCGCGAATGCCGCCGTCTCGGCCATGCACCGGTGGTGACGCGGCTCAACGATCCGGTCAAGACCCAGCTCACCGCGGCCTTCCGGCGCAGCGGCGGTGCTGTCGCGGAGGCGGTCTCGCGGCTGGCCAAGCTCTATCTCACCCGTGTCAGGGGCGTGCGGTTGGATACGAGTTGCCTGCTCATCGCCGGTTTCGAGGGACGGCGCCGCGATCTTCGCTGGCGCCGGGCGCGCGCCGAAAGCGTCTATGCAAATCATGGCGGGATCGCGATCGGTCGCGGGCCCGGTGAGGCCTTCGCCGAAGGGAAGTTCGATTTCCCCCATGTGCGGGACTACCTCATGGACTACGACGTCATCGGCGACGTCAGCGAGACATCGACCACCTGGACGCGGCTGCCGGATCTCTATTCCGCTGCCACGGCGGCGCTCACGGCGGCGCTGGGCAAGGATGGCCGCCGCTACAAGCTCGGCTGCCACGTCAGCCACACCTATCCCGCGGGTGCCACGCTCTACTTCACTTTCGCCTTCCAGTGTCGCGGCGGCGTGGACGGCACCGTCGATACGGAGGCCGAGCTGCAGCACTATCTTTCCATCAAGCGCGCCGGTTTCGATTGCTTTGCCGCTCATGGCGCGACCTTCTCGCACCACCACGCGGTCGGCTATGAGCATCTCGCCTGGCTGCCGGCCGAAAGTGTCGTGGGACCCGGAACGATGATCGACGCCGTCAAGAACGCCCTCGATCCCAAGGGCATCATGAACCCGGGCAAGCTCGGCTCGGGCTTCACGGTCGCCGATTGGCTGGCGGGACCGCGAGCACGCGAGGTCGCCGCGCCGCCGCTCACGCAAGGCGCGGCGGCAGGCGGGGGGCAGCCGTGATGGGCCGGGTCGCCTCCCTTCCGGTCTCGCGGTAACCGTGCCGGCGCCCGGATCGCGATTTGGACAGCCGGCAGCTCCGCGACAAGGATCGCGACCCCGTACGGCCGGCCGTAGCGGCGCTGCCCGGCCGGTACGGCTTCGAGCTGTTCTGCCGGCTCTTCCTCAGGACCTATTGCCGCTTGGCAGTCCGCGGCACGTCGCCGCCGCAGGATGGCCCTTTCCTGATCTGCGCCAACCATCGCAGCCATCTCGACAGTATCGCCATCATGGCGGCGCTGGCGCATCTCTCCTTCGCCGATTGCGCTCTGCTGGCGGCACGGGACTATTTCTTCCGCGAACCGCTGCGGCTGAAGCTGCTGGAGCGGCTGCTGCCTCTGATTCCTTTCGACCGCCGGCCGAAGCGGCATGGTTTCCAGCGTACGGCAGAGGCCTGCGGCGCATTCCTCCAGGCCGGCGGTCATGTGCTCATCGCTTTTCCCGAGGGGACGCGCGGCCAGGGTCCCGCCATGGCGACATTCAAGCGGGGTCCCGCCTTGCTGGCTCTCACCCTGGGCCTGCCCATCCTGCCCGTCCATGTCGCGGGTTCGGGCGAGATCCTCGCGAAGGGGCGAATGCTGCCGCGGCCCGGCCGAATCGTGGTGAGACTGGGCAGCCTGATCGACCCTGGGCGCATCCCCCGGGACGGCGATTTGCGGCGGCTGTCGCGCGAGCTCGCAAGGCGCATCGAAGACAGCGTGCGTGCGCTCTCCCAGCGGCCGGAGGGGGCGTGACACTTACAGATAGACGACCGGGAACGGCGCCATGAAGAAATTCGTCGGCCGCGCCGTCGCCATGATGGCGGCCCATCCCGGGCCCTTTGTCGCTGTTCTGGGTCACCACCCTGCTGCAGCTCGCCTATAAGGTGGGCACGGCCTTCTGCGCCCGGGTCATCTTCGATGACGGCATCACCCACGGCAACAGCCGCGCCCTCACCTTGGCTCTGGGGGTCTGGATCCTCTTGCTCGTCATCTTCGCCGGCGGGGCGATGGCACAGGAACGCGTCATGGCGCGGCTGGGCACGCTGATCGGCAATGGCTTTCGCCGCCGGCTGTTCGAGAAGCAGCTTTCGGTATCGCCCCAATTCCATCGCAACCATGGGCCCAGCGATCTCGTCGACCGCATGGGCAGCGATGTCGGCAACATCGAACTTGCCCTCGTTCGCGGGGTTCCGCCTTTGCTGCTCGATCTCACGATTGTCGCGGCCTCGATCCTGCTCCTCTTCGCCATCGAGTGGCGCCTGGCCGCCGTCGTCTTCGCCGCTGTGCCCCTGACGCTGATGATCTCGAAGCCCTTCCAGCGCCGGGCCTCGGAGGGGTTCAAGAGCGCGGGCGAGGCCAATGCCCAGGTTCTGGCCCTCACGGAAGAGGCGGCGACGGGTCATCTGCCCTTGCTGCTGTTCCGCGCCCAGCCGCAGTTCGGCAGCCGCTTCCTCGATCTGCTGACCCAGCTCGGCCAGCGCTCGTGGAAGGCCCATTTCTACATCGGCGCCGCAGGACGTTCGGCGCAGGTCGCTTCCGGCGTGACGCAAGTGATCGTCGTCGGGTTCGGCGGCTGGCTGGCGCTCGAAGGTTATATCACCGCCGGCCTGCTTATCGCCTTCATCACCTTGCTGACGAATATCAGCGACGCGGTCGGCCGCATCGCGGCAGCCCTGCCCATCGTCTCCCGCGGCAGCGAAAGCCTGGGGCGCATCGACCTGCTCATCGACTCGGCCGACGACATGACCGACCCGCCGGACGCCCGGCCGTTGCGCGGAATCATGCGCGAGATCCGGTTCGATCGCGTGACCTTCGCCTATCCCGGCGGCGAGCCCATGCTGCGCGAGGTGAGCTTCACCGTCCAGGCCGGCAGCGCGGTGGCGCTGGTCGGCGCCTCCGGCTCCGGCAAATCCACGGCGCTCTCGCTGCTGACCCGGCTCTACCAGCCGGTGTCGGGCAGCATCCTGATCGACGACGCCTTGCTTCAGAACGCGACCGAGGATTCGCTCCGCGCCGTGATCACTGCTGTGCCGCAAACCCCGACCCTGTTTCGCGGCACGATCCGCGACAATATCGCGATCGCCAATCCCGCGGCGAGCGATGCCGAGATCGCGGCGGCGGCCGAGGCCGCCGGGCTCGCCGAGACGATCGGCGGGCTCGCGGAAGGCTATGCCACGCAAGTCGGCGATGGCGGCAATCGGCTCTCCGGCGGTCAGCGCCAGCGCGTCGCCATCGCCCGGGCTTTCCTGCGCGGTGCGCCGATCATTTTGTTCGACGAGGCGACCTCCGCGCTCGATTCCGGCTCGGAGGCGATCGTCAATCGCTCGATCGCTGCCTTGCGGGGCCGGCATACCGTACTGACCGTGACCCACCGCACCACGGGGCTCGGCGATTTCGACGACATCCTGGTTTTCGACCGCGGCCGTCTCGTCGAGCGCGGCCGGCATGCCGATCTGGTCGCCCTCGGCGGGGTCTATTACCAACTATGGGCCCGGGTCGAGGGCGTCGGGCAGGAGCATGAGGGCGTAGGTCCCATCATCACCGCCGATCGCCTGGCGCGCTTCGACTTCTTCAGCGACTGCTGCCGGGAGTCCATCGATTCGATGGCGGGGCTGTTCCTGCCGGAACGGATGCCCGAGCATCGCGAGGTGATGCGCCCGGGCGATCCCGGGGACAAGTTCTACATCCTGGCGCGCGGGTCGGTGGAAGTGCTGCTCGAGCCGCCGGATCGCCCGCCGGTGCGCCTGGCGGTGCTGAAAGCCGGCGATTTCTTCGGCGAGATGGCACTGGTCGCAGATGTGCCGCGCACCGCCACGGTCCGAACCCTGACGGATTGCCTGTTCCTGACCCTGCACCGGGTCCATTTCATCGCCTTGCTGGCACGCGAGCCGCGGGTGCGGGAAAAAGTCGAGGCGGCGATCAAGGCGCGCAGCGCCGGTCAGAGCGCCGCGGCACTCGGCAAGCCGGGCGTGGAGGCCGGCGCACCGGCCGAGTCATGATTGCCGAGGAAAGTGCCCCTTACTGCCCGACCGTGGCCGCCATGAACTCGGCCAAAGTGACTTTGCCGTCCTGGTTCTGATCGGCGGTCTGCAGGACGATGCGGTAGAAATCCTGGAGCTCGTCCAGGGTGATGTAGGCATCGCCATTGGCGTCGATCTTGCTGAAACGGGTGTGGCAGCGCTCGAGCTCGACGGAATTGGTCGAGGGAATGCCGGCGCAATACTGGTCCTCCCGCAGCCGGCCAGCACCTTCCTGGTCCATGCGCTTGAAGAGCCTCGCCTCGTAGCCCATGACCTCCTCCAGGGTGATGTAGCCGTTATGGTCGCGGTCATGCTCGAGGAACCACTGCTTGGCGCGGTCGGCGTCGGTGGGCTGCGCCCCGGCCGGCTGGAGCAGGCAGAGCAGGGCGGCGAATGCCAGCAGCGGGGCGAGGGCAAGCGACAGGGCTGGGCGCATGGAAAACTCCGTCAGTTGGAGCGCGGAGCGGGGGCTGAGCCCTGGGACTCGGGCTCGGGGCTCGCTCGCACCAGCTCATAGAGTGCCACGGCGGCGGCATTTGCGACGTTCAATTGATCGATAGGTCCCCGGGTCGGGAGGCGGACCAGCTGGTCGCAATGCTCCCGGGTCAGGCGGCGCAGCCCCGACCCCTCGGACCCCAGCACCAGAGCGGTGCGCGGCGGGGGCTTGGACTGGGCCAAGGTCATTTCGCCCT
This sequence comes from uncultured Alphaproteobacteria bacterium, assembly GCA_963757155.1. Taxonomy (GTDB): domain Bacteria; phylum Pseudomonadota; class Alphaproteobacteria; order Dongiales; family Dongiaceae; genus DASXQK01. Next base: position 91,189 of record CAVWQS010000029.1, on the reverse strand, counting down.
CGGCCGCCAGCCCCAGGCACCAGAATCCGGCCTGCTTCAGCGCCTCGATGGCCCGCGACAGATTGACCACCCTGACCAGAGGCAAGACATCCAGGGCCCCGGAGGCAGCCTTGGCCAGGACGCCGGACTCGGGGGCCGCATGGCGCTCTGTCAGGATCACGGCCGAGGCCCCCAAAGCGGCGGCCGAGCGCAGGATGGCCCCGACATTCTGCGGGTCGGTCACCTGGTCCAGCAGCAGAAGATGGGCCGGCGCGTCGGCGGGAAGGTCTTCCAGCAGCTCGCCCAGATCGACCAGAGGAAGCGGATCCACCAGTGCTGCAATGCCTTGATGGACCGCGCCCTGGGGCAGCAGGGAGGCCAAGGCCGCGGGATCCGCGCGCTCGACCGTTCGGCCAGCGAGCCCCGGGAGGTGCTGGGATTCGGCCTCGACCGCGAGCAGGCGGCGGACAAGCCGGCGTGGATTTGCGATGGCCGTAGTTACGGAGTGGTGACCATATATCCAGAAGCTACCGCCGACGGCAGGGCCGGAGCGGGGCGGGGGGTTGGAGGTGAAACCCTTTTGTCGGAAGCGCTTGCGCGGCGGCATGATCGCCCGTAGTATAGCGACGGTTCTGGTGCTTCAGGCAAGCACCCTCGACGCGGACCTTGTAGATAGGTTGGCGAGGGAGGGCTTGCCTCTTTACGTTTGGGCGTTGACAGACAAAGAGAAATCCAGATAGATCGCGGGCCGTGCCGAACCCGGCGGGTTTCGGATCCGGAGGGGTGCCCGAGTGGCTAAAGGGGACGGGCTGTAAACCCGTTGGCTTCGGCCTACGAAGGTTCGAATCCTTCCCCCTCCACCAACGACCCTTTCGAGGATGGGTGACGGCGAGGCCAGCGGATCGATCAAAGGCGCGGGTGTAGCTCAATGGTAGAGCTCCAGCCTTCCAAGCTGGCTACGCGGGTTCGATTCCCGCCACCCGCTCCAATCGAGCGGCGGTCGGCGGGCTGATAGGCGATTGGCATAGGATAGAGGGTTAGGGACCGAGGTTCATGTCGAAGGCGAAATTTGAACGGAACAAGCCGCATTGCAACGTCGGGACGATCGGCCATGTGGATCATGGCAAGACGTCGTTGACGGCAGCGATCACGAAGGTGCTTGCGGAGACGGGCGGGGCGACGTTCATGGCCTACGACCAGATCGACAAGGCGCCGGAGGAGAAGGCGCGCGGGATCACGATCTCGACGGCGCATGTGGAGTATGAGACGAAGAACCGGCATTACGCCCATGTCGACTGCCCCGGCCATGCCGACTATGTGAAGAACATGATCACGGGTGCCGCGCAGATGGATGGCGCGATCCTGGTTGTGTCGGCGGCGGACGGCCCGATGCCCCAGACGCGCGAGCACATCCTGCTGGCGCGCCAGGTCGGCGTGCCGGCGCTGGTGGTGTTCATGAACAAGGTGGACATGGTCGACGATCCGGAGCTTCTGGATCTGGTCGAGCTGGAGGTTCGCGAGCTTCTGTCGTCCTACAACTTCCCCGGCGACACGCTGCCGGTGATCCGCGGCTCGGCGCTCTGCGCGCTGGAAGGGCGCGACCCGGCGCTGGGCCATGACGCGGTCCTGAAGCTGATGGAGGCGGTCGACGCCAATATCCCGCAGCCGGAGCGCCCGAAGGACCGTCCGTTCCTGATGCCGATCGAGGATGTGTTCTCGATTTCGGGCCGTGGCACGGTGGTGACGGGGCGCATCGAGCGCGGGATCGTGAAGGTCGGCGACGAGGTCGAGATCGTCGGCCTTCGGGCGACGACGAAGACGATCGTGACGGGCGTTGAGATGTTCCGCAAGCTGCTGGATGCGGGCGAGGCGGGGGACAACATCGGCGCCCTGCTGCGCGGCACGAAGCGCGAGGAAGTGGAGCGTGGCCAGGTGCTGGCGAAGCCGGGCTCGATCACGCCGCATACGAAGTTCAAGGCGGAGGCCTACATCCTGACGAAGGAGGAGGGCGGGCGGCATACGCCGTTCTTCACCAACTACCGTCCGCAGTTCTACTTCCGGACGACGGATGTGACGGGTGTGGTCGAGCTGCCGCAGGGCACGGAGATGGTGATGCCGGGCGACAATGTGACGATGGAGGTCCATCTGATCGTGCCGATCGCCATGGACGAAGGCCTGCGCTTTGCCATCCGCGAGGGTGGCCGCACGGTCGGCGCCGGCGTCGTCGCATCGATCATCGAGTAGGTTAGACAGAAGCGGCCGGACAGGCTGCAAACGGGCGGGGTTGCAGGCGGCGGCGCAATAGGAGTGTAGCTCAATTGGCTAGAGCACCGGTCTCCAAAACCGGGGGTTGGGGGTTCGAGTCCCTCCACTCCTGCCAGAAGCCAGGCGACGAACGGCAACACGGCGAACAGCGGCAAATACCAGGACGGTCATGGCAAAGGTAGCTCCGGTCGAATTCTTCCATCAGGTCCGCCAGGAGATCAGCAAGGTCACCTGGCCCTCGCGCAAGGAGACCGTGATCACAACCGGCATGGTCTTCGTGATGGTGCTGTTCTGCTCGCTGTTCTTTCTCGCGGTCGACTACATCCTGGCCCAGGGCGTGAATCTGCTGCTGGGAATCGGAGGCTGATACGTGACTCATCGCTGGTATGTCGTGCATGTCTATTCGGGCTTCGAGCGCAAGATCGCCCAGTCGATCCGCGAGCAGGCCCAGCAGAAGGGCATGGCCGATAAATTCTCCGAGGTGCTGGTGCCGACCGAAGAGGTCGTCGAGCTGCGCCGCGGCGCCAAGGTCAGCGCCGAACGGAAATTCTTTCCCGGCTATGTGCTGGTGAAGATGGAGCTGACCGACGAGACCTGGCATTTGGTGATGAACACCCCAAAGGTCACCGGGTTCCTCGGCGGCAAGGGTCGGCCTTCGCCGATCACCGAGGCCGAGGCGCTTCGCATCCAGCGCCAGGTCCAGGAAGGCATCGAGCGGCCGAAGCCGGCGGTGATTTTCGAGGTCGGCGAGCAGGTGCGGGTCAGCGACGGCCCCTTCACCTCCTTCAATGGCCTGGTCGAGGAAGTGGACGAGGAGAAGGGCCGGCTCAAGGTGGCGGTGTCCATCTTCGGCCGCGCGACACCTGTCGAGCTCGAATACTCGCAGGTCGAGAAGCTCTAGAGGCGCCGGGAATTCTGGCGCCACCGCCGCGGGATTGGCCCGCGGCAGCGAAGTGCGGGAGGCGTGCCATCGCCGGACCGCGCGATCCCAAGGAGGGGATTTGAGCCATGGCAAAGAAGATCGAAGGTTACGTGAAACTGCAAATCCCGGCGGGCAAGGCCAACCCCTCGCCGCCGGTGGGTCCCGCGCTCGGCCAGCGCGGCCTCAACATCATGGCCTTTTGCAAGGAGTTCAACGCGGCGACGCAGAATCTCGAGCCGGGCATGCCGATCCCGGTCGTGATCACCTGCTTCTCCGACCGCTCCTTCACCTTCGTCACCAAGACGCCGCCCGCGAGCTATTTCCTGCTCAAGGCGGCGGGCATCGAGAAGGGGTCCCAGACCACCGGCCGCGGCTTCGTCGGCAAGGTGACCATGGACCAGATCCGCAAGATCGCGGAGCAGAAGATGCCCGACCTCAATGCCCAGAGCATCGAGGCGGCGGCGCAGATGATCAAAGGCTCGGCCCGTTCGATGGGCCTTCAGGTGGTGGAGTAGGACCATGGCATTGGGCAAACGCGGCAAGAAGGCCCGCCAGGGCATCGATCGCAATGCTTTCTACGATCTCGAGAAGGCGGTGGATCTGATCAAGACCGGCGCGACGGCGAAGTTCGACGAGACGGTCGAGGTGGCGATGAACCTCGGCGTCGATCCGCGCCAGTCGGACCAGAACGTGCGCGGCGTCGTCCAGCTGCCCCATGGCACGGGCAAGAGCCTGCGCGTGGCCGTCTTCGCCAAGGGCGATAAGGCCAAGCAGGCCAAGGACGCGGGCGCGGACATCGTCGGCGATGCCGACCTCGCCGAGAAGGTGCAGGCCGGCCAGATCGATTTCGACCGCTGCATTGCCACCCCGGACATGATGGCGGTGGTCGGGCGGCTGGGCAAAGTGCTGGGTCCCCGGGGCCTGATGCCCAATCCGAAGCTGGGCACCGTGACCAATGACGTCGCCGAGGCCGTCAAGGCGGCCAAGGGCGGCCAGGTCGAGTTCCGGGCCGAGAAGTCGGGCCTGGTCCATGCCGGCGTCGGCAAGGCCAGCTTCAGCAAGGAGTCGCTGGTCGACAATGTGAAGGCCTTCGTCGGCGCCGTTTCCCGGGCGAAGCCCGCGGGCGCCAAGGGCAGCTACATCAAGAAGGTGAGCCTGAGCTCCACCATGGGGCCGGGCGTCAAGCTGGAGATCACGAGCGTCCTCGGCTAGAGGGCGCGGATTTCGAATTCCGGCGCGCCGCTTTCGGGATTTCCCCCTTTCGGGATTTCCCTGGGGCGGTGCGGCGGCGAGGGAAGGCGAGGCCCCTGGCCTCTGCCTTCCGACCCTGTCCGAGACTGCAGGTGCCCGAGGGGTTCGCCCCGACGGCTCAATTGCCAAGGCTTCGGCCGCGGCTGCCGGCATGAGACAGGAGGGCAACCGTTCATCGACCGTCCTCGGGAGCCATCCCTGGACGGCCGGCAGCGGCTTGAACTTCTGGGACAGGCGAACCGGATCTGCCGGAGCCTGCTCCGGCGGATCCTAGTGCAACCGGGCCGCGCGGGATCTTCCCGAACGGCCCAAGGCATCGGAGACGATAGTGGACCGAGCACAAAAGCAGAAGCTGGTCGACTCTCTGCATGACGTCCTGTCGAAGACAGAGCTGGTCGTCGTGACCCAGCAGGTCGGCATGACGGTCGCCGAAGTGACGAATCTTCGGCGGCAGATGCGGGATGGCGGCGCCAGCTTCAAGGTGACGAAGAATCGGCTCGCGCGTCGCGCTCTCGAAGGCACGAAGTTCGCCAGATTGGCACCTCTCTTCAAGGGGCCCACGGCGGTCGCCTATTCGACCGACCCGGTGGCTGCCGCGAAGGTGGCGGTCAATTACGCCAAAGCGAACGAGAAGCTCACCATCGTCGGCGGGGCGATGGGCGATACGCTGCTCGACTCCACGGAAGTCAAGGCGCTCGCCTCATTGCCCTCGCTGAATGAGCTTCGCGGCAAGCTTGTCGGCCTGCTGCAGACACCGGCGACGCGACTCGCCGTGGTCCTGCAGGCGCCGGCGGGCCAGCTCGCCCGTGTCGTGGGTGCCTACGCGAACAAGGCCGGGGCCGAGGCATAGGCCTCGACCGCGAGCCGGATCCATCTCAGACGTTCAAGCCCATAGGAGAAACACATGGCTGATCTGCAGAAGTTGGTTGACGAGCTCTCGAAGCTGACCGTCGTCGAGGCAGCGGAGCTGAGCAAGAAGTTGGAAGAGGCCTGGGGCGTTTCCGCCGCAGCACCGGTCGCGGCCGCTGCCGCGCCGGCCGCCGCCGCTGCCCCGGCCGCCGAGCAGGAGGAGTTTTCGGTCGTCCTGCTCGAGGCGGGCGAGAAGAAGATCAACGTGATCAAGGAAGTCCGCGCGATCACCGGCCTCGGCCTCAAGGAGGCCAAGGACCTGGTCGAGGCGGCTCCCAAGGCCGTCAAGGAAGGCGTCAACAAGACCGAGGCTGCCGAGCTGAAGAAGAAGCTCGAGGATGCCGGCGCCAAGGTCGAGTTGAAGTAAGTCATTCTAGCTACTTGTAAAAGGCCGGCGGCACCCCATTTCTGGGGGTCCGCCGGCCCCCATTCGTTAATTGATTCCAAGAAACCGGGGCCATTAGCCCCCATCCGCCCGAGACGAGGACATCGATGACCAAGTCGTTCACCGGTCGCAAGCGCATCCGCAGAGATTTCGGCCGTATTCCGGAGATCAGCCGGATGCCGAATCTGATCGAAGTGCAGAAGAGCTCTTACGACCACTTCCTGCAAGTTGGCGTCAGCGCGGAAGCGCGCACGGACGTGGGCCTTCAGGAGGTCTTCAAGTCGGTGTTCCCGATTCGCGACTTCTCGGACCGGGCCGAGCTGCAGTTCGTGAAATACGAACTGGAGGAGCCGAAGTACGACGTCGAGGAGTGCCAGCAGCGCGGCATGAGCTTCGGCGCCCCCTTGAAGGTGACCTTGCGCCTGGTCGTCTGGGACGTCGACGAGGACAGCGGCGCGCGCTCGATCCGCGACATCAAGGAGCAGGACGTCTACATGGGCGACATGCCCCTGATGACGGCCAACGGCACCTTCATCATCAACGGCACCGAGCGCGTCATCGTCAGCCAGATGCACCGGTCGCCTGGTGTCTTCTTCGACCATGACAAGGGCAAGACCCATTCCTCGGGCAAGTATCTCTACGCCGCCCGGGTCATCCCCTATCGCGGCTCCTGGCTCGACTTCGAGTTCGATTCCAAGGACCTCGTCTATGTGCGCATCGACCGGCGCCGCAAGCTGCCGGCGACGACCCTGCTGCTCGCCCTCTGGGGCAAGACGGCGGAGGAGCACCGTGCCGAGCTCGCCGAGGGCGTCAAGCTCGACGAGGACGAGCGGCGCACGGGCGGCATGTCGCCGGAGGAGATCCTGGGCTTCTTCTACGACACGGTCGCCTTCACCCATAGCAAGAAGGGCTGGCAGACGGCTTTCGATCCGGCGCGCATGCGCGGGGTCAAGCTCGAGCGCGACCTGACCGACGCCAAGACCGGCAAGGTCATGGCCGAGGCCGGCACCAAGATGACCGCGCGTCTGGCCAAGAAGCTGCAGGAGGGCGGGCTCAAGTTCCAGCTTGCCGCACCTGAGGATCTGATCGGCCGCTACGCCGCCAACGACCTGATCAACGAGGAGACGGGCGAGATCTTCGTCGAGGCCGGCGACGAGCTGACGGCGGCCATCGTCGAGCAGATCGAGGAGGCGAAGATCACGACCATCGCCACCCTCGCCATCGACCACGTCAATGTCGGCCCCTATATGCGCAACACGCTCGCGAGCGACCGCAATCGCACCCGCGAGGAGGCCCTCATCGACATCTACCGGGTCATGCGTCCGGGCGAGCCGCCGACCTTGGATACGGCCGAGGCGCTGTTCCAGGGCCTGTTCTTCGACAATGAGCGCTACGACCTCTCGGCCGTCGGCCGGGTGAAGATGAACTCGCGCCTCAGCGCGCTGCCGACCTCCCACTACGATCCGGCGGAGGCGGGCGACCAGGTGCGCGTGCTGCGCAAGCAGGACGTGCTCGCCATCCTCAAGGTTCTGAACGAGCTGAAGGACGGGCGCGGCGAGATCGACGACATCGATCATCTCGGCAACCGGCGCGTGCGCTCGGTGGGCGAGCTGCTGGAGAACCAGTACCGCATCGGCCTGCTGCGCATGGAGCGGGCGATCCGCGAGCGCATGAGCTCGGTCGAGATCGATTCGGTCATGCCCCATGATCTGATCAACGCCAAGCCGGCGGCGGCCGCGGTGCGCGAGTTCTTCGGCTCCTCCCAGCTGTCGCAGTTCATGGACCAGACCAACCCGCTGTCGGAGATCACCCACAAGCGGCGTCTCTCGGCGCTCGGGCCCGGGGGTCTCACCCGCGAGCGCGCCGGCTTCGAGGTGCGCGACGTGCATCCGACCCATTACGGCCGGATCTGCCCGATCGAGACGCCGGAAGGCCCGAATATCGGCCTGATCAACAGCCTGGCCACCTATGCCAAGGTCAACCAGTACGGGTTCATCGAGAGCCCGTACCGCAAGGTCGACAAGGGCACGGTGACCGACGAGGCCGTCTATCTCTCGGCCATGGAGGAAGGGCGGTTCACCATCGCCCAGGCGAATGCCGAGCTCGATGCCAAGAAGCGCTTCGTCTCCGATCTGATCTCCTGCCGGCGTGGCGGCGATTTCGTCATGGCCCGGCCGGAAGACATCGACTACATGGACGTCTCGCCCAAGCAGCTGGTCTCGGTGGCGGCGGCGCTCATTCCCTTCCTGGAGAATGACGACGCCAACCGCGCCCTCATGGGCTCCAACATGCAGCGCCAGGCGGTGCCGCTGCTCCGTGCCGAGGCGCCCCTCGTGGGCACCGGCATGGAGGAGACGGTGGCGCGGGATTCGGGTGTGGCCATCGGTGCGCGGCGCTCGGGCGTCGTCGACCAGGTGGATGCGACCCGTATCGTCATCCGGGCGACCGAGGACACCAAGTCCGACGCGCCGGGCGTCGACATCTACAACATGCTGAAGTTCCAGCGCTCCAACCAGAGCACCTGCATCACCCAGCGTCCGCTGGTGAAGGTCGGTGACGTGGTGGTGAAGGGCGATATCGTCGCCGACGGCCCCTCCACGGATCTGGGCGAGCTGGCGCTGGGCCGTAACGTGCTCTGCGCCTTCATGCCCTGGCAGGGTTACAACTTCGAAGACTTCGATCCTGATCTCCGAGCGGCTGACCAGCGACGACGTCTTCACCTCGATCCATATCGAAGAATTCGAGGTGATGGCCCGCGACACCAAGCTGGGCCAGGAGGAGATCACGCGCGACATCCCCAATGTCGGCGAGGAAGCGCTCAAGAACCTCGACGAGGCCGGTATCGTCTATATCGGCGCCGAGGTGAAGCCGGGCGACATCCTGGTCGGCAAGGTGACGCCGAAGGGCGAATCGCCGATGACGCCGGAGGAGAAGCTCCTGCGCGCCATCTTCGGCGAGAAGGCCTCGGACGTGCGCGACACCTCCATGCGCCTGCCGCCGGGCGTTTCCGGCACGATCGTCGAGGTCCGCGTCTTCTCGCGGCGCGGCGTCGACAAGGACGAGCGCGCGCTGGCGAACGAGCGGGCGGAAATCGAGCGGCTGGCCAAGGATCGCGACGACGAGAAGGCGATCATCGAGCGCAGCTTCTATGGGCGTCTGAAGGAGCTGGTGCTGAACCAGGTCGCCTCGGGCGGGCCGAAGGGGCTGAAGGCGGAGACCAAGGTCACGGACAAGGTCCTGGGCGAGTTCACCCCGGGCCAGTGGCGCCAGATCACCGTGCGCAACGACAAGCGCATGGCGGATATCGAGGCCCTGAAGAAGCAGTTCAACGCTTCCATCCAGGCCATCGAGAACCGCTTCGCCAACAAGGTCGAGAAGCTGCAGGCCGGTGCCGAGCTGGCGCCGGGCGTGATGAAGATGGTCAAGGTCTTCGTCGCGGTGAAGCGCAAGCTGCAGCCGGGCGACAAGATGGCGGGCCGCCACGGCAACAAGGGCGTGGTGTCCAAGATCGTGCCGGCCGAGGACATGCCCTATCTCGATGACGGCCGGCCGGTCGACATCGTGCTGAACCCGCTGGGCGTGCCGAGCCGCATGAACGTCGGCCAGATCCTGGAGACCCATCTGGGCTGGGCCTGCGCCAATCTCGGCCGCCAGATCGGCGAGATGCTCGACGTCGCACGGGCCAGCGGCAAGACCGCGGAGCTGCGCAAGCAGCTGCGGTCGGTCTATGGCGAGCGGGCCTTCAAGCAGGATGTGGCGGATCTCGACGATCCCCAGACCCTGGAGCTCGCCGACAATCTGCGCGTCGGCGTGCCGGTGGCGTCGCCGGTCTTCGACGGCGCGACCGAGCAGGACATCGTCGAGATGCTGGAGCTGGCGGGGCTGCATCGCTCCGGCCAGGTCCATCTGACCGACGGGCGTTCCGGCGAGCGCTTCGAGCGCAAGGTGACGGTGGGCTACATCTATATGCTGAAGCTGCACCATCTGGTGGACGACAAGATCCACGCCCGCTCCATCGGCCCCTACAGCCTCGTCACCCAGCAGCCGCTGGGCGGCAAGGCGCAGTTCGGCGGCCAGCGCTTCGGCGAAATGGAGGTCTGGGCGCTGGAAGCCTACGGCGCCGCCTACACCCTGCAGGAGATGCTGACGGTGAAGTCGGACGACGTCTCGGGCCGTACCAAGACCTACGAAGCGATCGTGCGCGGCGACGACAATTTCGAGGCCGGTATCCCGGAATCCTTCAACGTCCTCGTGAAGGAGCTCCGCTCGCTGGGCCTCAACGTCGAGCTCGATCAGCGAAGCTATTGATCAGACACGTAACGACACGACAGCCGACCAGTATTGGATTCGGGAGCAAGAAGACATGAACCATGAGCTGATGACCGCCTTCGGCCAGCCGACCGGCACCCAGAGCTTCGATCAGATCAAGATCTCGATCGCGAGCCCTGAGCGCATTCGGTCCTGGTCCTTCGGCGAGATCAAGAAGCCTGAGACGATCAACTACCGGACCTTCAAGCCGGAGCGCGACGGCCTGTTCTGCGCCCGCATCTTCGGTCCGATCAAGGACTACGAGTGCTTGTGCGGCAAGTACAAGCGCATGAAGTATCGCGGCATCATCTGCGAGAAGTGCGGCGTCGAGGTGACGCTGTCGAAGGTGCGGCGCGACCGGATGGGCCATATCGAGCTGGCCTCGCCCGTCGCCCATATCTGGTTCCTGAAGTCGCTGCCGAGCCGCATCGGCCTGCTGCTCGACATGACGCTGAAGGATCTCGAGCGCGTCCTCTATTTCGAGAACTACGTCGTGATCGAGCCGGGGATGACCCCGCTCAAGCTGCATCAGCTGCTCTCCGAAGATCAGTTCATGAATGCGCAGGACGAGTACGGCCCGGATTCCTTCCAGGCCGGCATCGGCGCCGAGGCGCTGCGCATCATGCTCTCCGCCATCGATCTGGAGGAAGAGCGCGACCGCATGCGCATCGAGCTTCGGGAGACGAACTCCGAGGCCAAGCGCAAGAAGCTGGTGAAGCGCCTGAAGCTCGCCGAGTCCTTCATCGCCTCGGGCAGCAAGCCGCAGTGGATGATCCTCGAGGTCGTTCCGGTCATTCCGCCGGAGCTGCGCCCCCTGGTCCCGCTGGACGGCGGCCGTTTCGCCACCTCCGACCTGAACGACCTCTATCGCCGGGTCATCAACCGCAACAACCGCCTGAAGCGGCTGATCGAGCTGCGCGCGCCCGACATCATCGTGCGCAACGAGAAGCGCATGCTGCAGGAGGCCGTGGACGCGCTGTTCGACAACGGCCGGCGCGGCCGCGTCATCACGGGCGCCAACAAGCGCCCGCTGAAGTCGCTCTCCGACATGCTGAAGGGCAAGCAGGGCCGGTTCCGCCAGAACCTGCTCGGCAAGCGCGTCGACTACTCCGGCCGCTCGGTCATCGTCGTCGGACCCGAGCTGAAGCTGCACCAGTGCGGCCTGCCGAAGAAGATGGCGCTCGAGCTGTTCAAGCCCTTCATCTATTCCAAGCTCGAGCTCTATTCCATGGCCTCGACCATCAAGGCGGCCAAGCGCATGGTGGAGAAGGAGCGGCCGGAGGTCTGGGACATTCTCGAGGAGGTCATCCGCGAGCATCCGGTCCTGCTGAACCGCGCGCCCACGCTCCATCGTCTCGGCATCCAGGCCTTCGAGCCGGTGCTGATCGAGGGCAAGGCGATCCAGCTCCATCCGCTGGTCTGCACCGCCTTCAACGCCGATTTCGACGGCGACCAGATGGCGGTCCATGTGCCGCTGTCCCTGGAAGCCCAGCTCGAAGCGCGCGTGCTGATGATGTCGACCAACAACATCCTCTCGCCCGCCAACGGCAAGCCGATCATCGTGCCGAGCCAGGACATCGTGCTCGGCCTCTATTACCTGACGATCGAGGGCAAGAACGAGCCGGGCGCCGGCATGGCCTTCGGCGACATCGGCGAGATCCAGGCGGCGCTCAACGCCAAGGCTGTGACGCTCCACAGCCCGGTCAAGGCGCGCACCCAGCTCTATGACGAGAAGGGCGAGCTGGTCACCAAGGTGATCCAGACGACCCCGGGTCGCATGCTGCTGGCCGAGATCCTGCCGAAGCATCCGAACCTGCCGATGGGGCTGATCAACCGGCTCCTGACCAAGAAGGAGATCACCAACGTCATCGACGCCGTCTACCGCCATTGCGGTCAGAAGGAGACGGTGATCTTCGCCGACCGGATGATGGGTCTGGGCTTCCACTACGCGTGCCGCGCCGGCATCTCCTTCGGCAAGGACGACCTCATCGTCCCGAAGGCCAAGGAGCGTCTGGTCGGCGACGCCCAGAAGAAGGTCAAGGAGTACGAGCAGCAGTATCTCGACGGCCTGATCACCCAGGGCGAGAAGTACAACAAGGTGGTCGACGTCTGGTCGAACTGCACCGAGCGGGTCGCCGACGAGATGATGAAGGCGATGTCGGAGAACTCATCCGGCAGCCAGATCAACTCGGTCTACATGATGGCCCATTCCGGTGCCCGCGGCTCCGCGGCCCAGATCAAGCAGCTCGCCGGCATGCGCGGCCTGATGGCCAAGCCGTCGGGCGAGATCATCGAGACGCCGATCATCTCCAACTTCAAGGAGGGGTTGACGGTTCTCGAGTACTTCAACTCGACCCATGGCGCCCGCAAGGGCCTCGCCGACACGGCGCTGAAGACGGCCAACTCCGGCTATCTGACGCGCCGCCTGGTCGACGTCGCCCAGGACGCCATCATCGTCGAGCTCGATTGCGGCACCACCCGCGGCCTCAAGGTGAAGGCGGTCGTCGAAGGCGGCGAGGTCATCGCCCCGCTCGGCGAGCGCATCCTCGGCCGTACGGCGGCCATCGACATCATCGAGCCGCTCAAGGGGGCCCGCATCCTGGGCGCCGGCGAGCTGATCGACGAGGAGAAGGTCGAGGCGATCGACCGGGCCGGCATCGATCTGGTCATGATCCGCTCGGTGCTGACCTGCGAGACCAAGAACGGCGTCTGTGCGGCCTGCTACGGGCGCGATCTTGCCCGCGGCACCGCCGTCAACGTCGGCGAGGCGGTGGGTGTCATCGCGGCCCAGTCGATCGGCGAGCCGGGCACGCAGCTCACCATGCGTACCTTCCACATCGGCGGCGCCGTCCAGCGCGGTGCCGAGGTGTCGAGCGTGGAAGCCTCCTTCGATGCCCAGCTCTCGATCAAGAACCGCAACGTGGTCATCAACAGCGAGGGCGTGCCCATCGTCATGGGCCGTAATTGCGAGGTGGTGCTGAGCGACGAGGCGGGCCGCGAGCGCGCCCGTCACCGGGTGCCCTATGGCGCGAAGCTGCTGGCCGATCACGGCGCCCCCGTGACCAAGGGCCAGAAGATCGCGGAATGGGATCCCTACACCCTGCCGATCATCACCGAGCGCGAAGGCATCGCGAACTACCTCGACCTCGTCGAGGGCCTGTCGATGCGCGAGGTGCTGGACGAGACCACGGGCATCACCAATCGCGTGGTCATCGACTGGAAGCAGCAGCCCCGCGGCAATGATCTGAAGCCGCGCATCACGCTCACCGACGGCAAGGGCAAGGTCCTGAAGCTCGCCAACGGTCTGGAGGCGCGCTACTTCATGTCGGTGGACGCCATTCTCTCGGTCGAGAACGGCGGGCAGGTGCGGGCCGGCGACGTGCTGGCGCGTATCCCGCGCGAGTCCTCCAAGACCCGCGACATCACCGGCGGTCTGCCCCGGGTGGCCGAGCTGTTCGAGGCCCGCAAGCCGAAGGACTTCGCCATCATCAGCGACATGGACGGGCGGGTCGAGTTCGGCAAGGACTACAAGACCAAGCGCCGTATCCTCGTCGTTCCGGAAGATGCGAGCCAGGAGCCGCGCGAATATCTGATCCCCAAGGGCAAGCACATCAGCGTCCAGGAAGGCGATTATGTGCAGCGCGGCGATCTGCTGATGGACGGCAATCCGGTGCCCCATGACATCCTGAACGTGCTGGGTGTCGAGGCGCTGGCGAGCTATCTGATCAACGAGATCCAGGAGGTCTACCGGCTCCAGGGCGTCAAGATCAACGACAAGCACATCGAGGTGATCGTTCGCCAGATGCTGCAGAAGATCGAGATCGAGGATCCGGGCGATACGACCTTCCTGATCGGCGAGCAGGTCGACCGGCAGGAGTTCGAGGAGGTCAATGCCAGGATGATGGTCGACGGCGGCCGCCTGGCGCAGGGCGTCCCCGTGCTCCAGGGCATCACCAAGGCCAGCCTGCAGACGGGCAGCTTCATCTCGGCCGCCTCCTTCCAGGAGACGACCCGGGTGCTGACCGAGGCGGCGGTCTCGGGCCGGATCGACGAGCTGATCGGTCTCAAGGAGAACGTGATCGTCGGGCGCCTGATCCCGGCGGGCACGGGCTCGGTGATGAACCGCCTGAAGGCGGTCGCCGCCGAGCGCGACAAGCAGATCTCGGCGGGGCAGGCGAAGGCCTTGCCCGCGGCCGAATTGAAGGCGTCGAAGGTGGCCTGAGCCGCCGGCGAGCCTTCGGAATCGCGATAGACAGAGGCCCGGCCGCCCGGGAAATGGCGGCCGGGCCTCTTCCTGTCCCAGGGCCGGCAAGCCCGGGTCGCGGGGCGGCTCCATAAAGAGCCGCTGGGACAAGCAGTTAGAGGAGATTTCCAGGATTTCTCGCGGATTGGCGGGAATCCGCTGAAACGACACGGAATTTCTTGACGCCGAGGCGCGGTCTACATATATTCCGCGCGCCTTTCGGGGCTGGTGGTAGGCCGTACGGTCTAGACGCAGCCCTGGTGCCTAGAGACAGATACATACGTCGCTGCGGCGACGGCGAATTTCGGGACCGCCCCGGGGAGAACTTACGGGTCTCTTCGGCGCGGTCGTTTGCATCGCGGCGATTGCCGTGTGCAAAGCGGTCGTGGCGATTGCCGCGAGTCATGAATGAGCAAGGAAGCCGGCGGTTCCGGCGAGAGGAAGAGCCAAGTCGATGCCGACGATCAATCAGCTGATCCGCAAGCCGCGCATTCCCCTGGGGGCGCGCAACAAGGTGCCGGCGCTGAAGGCCAGCCCGCAGAAGCGCGGCGTCTGCACGCGCGTCTACACCACCACCCCGAAGAAGCCGAACTCGGCGCTGCGCAAGGTCGCCCGCGTGCGCCTCACCAACGGCTTCGAGGTGACGAGCTACATCCCGGGCGAAGGCCATAATCTGCAGGAGCACTCGGTGGTGCTGATCCGCGGCGGCCGCGTGAAGGATCTACCGGGCGTTCGCTACCACATCATCCGCGGCACCCTCGACACCCAAGGCGTCAAGGATCGCCGCCAGCGCCGGTCGAAATACGGCGCCAAGCGGCCGAAGTAAGGAGAGAAGGCGATGTCCCGCCGTCATGCTGCCGAGAAGCGTGAAGTCCTGCCGGATGCGAAATTCGGCAGTCTCGTCGTGACCAAGTTCATGAACACGATGATGTACAACGGAAAGAAGTCGGTCGCCGAGCAGATCGTCTACGGCGCCTTCGACCAGATGCAGAAGAAGGTCGGCGGCGATCCGGTGAAGCTCTTCAACGACGCGCTCGAGAACGTGAAGCCGCAGCTCGAGGTGCGCTCCCGGCGCGTCGGCGGCGCCACCTATCAGGTGCCGGTCGAAGTGCGGCCCGAGAGGGCGCAGGCGCTGGCCATCCGCTGGCTCATCCAATACGCCCGCGGCCGCGCCGAACAGACCATGACGGACCGCCTGTCGGCCGAGCTGCTGGATGCCGCCAACAACCGCGGCGCCTCGGTCAAGAAGCGCGAAGACACCCATAAGATGGCGGAGGCGAACAAGGCCTTCTCCCATTATCGTTGGTGACGCAGAATGCCGCGAACTACGCCACTCGAGCGCTACCGGAACATCGGCATCATGGCTCACATCGATGCCGGCAAGACCACCACCACGGAGCGTATTCTCTACTACACCGGCCGGTCCTATAAGATCGGCGAAGTCCATGAGGGCACTGCCACCATGGATTGGATGGAGCAGGAGCAAGAGCGCGGCATCACGATTACCTCCGCGGCTACAACCTGCTTCTGGCGCGACCATCGCATCAACATCATCGACACGCCCGGCCACGTCGACTTCACCATCGAGGTCGAGCGCTCGCTGCGCGTGCTGGACGGTGCGGTCACGGTCTTCGACGGCGTCGCGGGCGTGGAGCCGCAATCGGAGACGGTCTGGCGCCAGGCCGACAAATACGGCGTGCCGCGCATCTGCTTCGTCAACAAGATGGACCGCACCGGGGCGAATTTCGACCGCTGCGTGCAGATGATCATCGACCGCCTGGGTGCCAAGCCCCTGGTCATCCAGCTTCCGATCGGCGTGGAGAGCGATTTCGTCGGCGTGGTCGATCTGATCCGCATGAAGGCGATCACCTGGAAGGACGAGGCCCTCGGGGCCGAGTTCGTCACCGGCGAGATCCCGGACGCCTACAAGGAAAAGGCAGCGGAATACCGCGCCAAGCTCCTGGAGATGGCCGTCGAGGTCGACGATGCCGCTCTCGAAGCCTATCTCGAAGGCAACGAGCCGGATGAGGAGACGCTGCGGCGTTGCATCCGCAAGGGCGCCATCGGCAGCCTCTTCGTGCCGATCCTCTGCGGCAGCGCCTTCAAGAACAAGGGCGTGCAGCCTCTGCTCGATGCGGTGGTGGATTTCCTGCCGGCGCCGACCGATGTCGCCGCCGTCATCGGCACCAAGGTCGACAGCGATGAGGAGCTGAGCCGCAAGAGCTCGGACGACGAGCCCTTCGCCGGTCTTGCCTTCAAGATCATGACCGATCCCTTCGTCGGCTCGCTGACCTTCGTGCGCGTCTATTCCGGCGTTCTGGCCAGCGCCTCGCAGGTCATGAATACCGTGAAGGGCGACAAGGAGCGGGTGGGGCGCATGCTGCAGATGCATGCCAATCACCGTGAGGACATCAAGGAGGCGCGCGCCGGAGACATCGTGGCGATCGCCGGGCTGAAGGCGACGACCACGGGCGACACGCTCTGCGATCCCTCCCACCCCATCGTGCTGGAGCGGATGATCTTCCCCGAGCCGGTCATCGAAGTGGCGGTCGAGCCGAAGACCAAGAGCGACCAGGAGAAGATGGGCCTGGCCCTCAACCGCCTGGCGCAGGAGGATCCCTCCTTCCGCGTGGCCAGCGATCCCGAGAGCGGCCAGACCGTGATCAAGGGGATGGGCGAGCTCCATCTCGAAATCATCGTCGATCGCATGAAGCGGGAGTTCAAGGTCGAGGCCACGGTCGGCGCCCCCCAGGTCGCCTATCGCGAGACGATCACCCGCACGATCGAGCAGGACTACACCCACAAGAAGCAAACCGGCGGTTCCGGCCAGTTCGCGCGGGTCAAGATCCGCTTCGAGCCGCTGCCCGCCGGTTCGGGTTTCCTCTTCGAGAACGACGTGGTCGGCGGATCGGTGCCTAGGGAGTATGTACCTGGCGTCGAGAAGGGCCTGAAGGCCGCGAAGGAGAGCGGCGTGATCGCCGGCTTCCCGATGATCGATTTCAAGGCCACCCTGATCGACGGCGCCTATCACGACGTCGATTCCAACGTGCTGACCTTCGACATCGCCTCGCGGGCCTGCTATCGCGAGGGCATGCCCAAGGCCGGGCCGAAGCTGCTCGAGCCGATCATGCGGGTCGAAGTGGTGACGCCCGAGGAATACATGGGCGACGTCATCGGCGATCTGAACAGCCGGCGCGGCCAGATCGGCAGCATGGACAGCCGCGGCAATGCCCGTGTCATCGGCGCCATGGTGCCGCTGGCCAACATGTTCGGCTATGTCAGCACGCTCAGGTCCATGAGCCAGGGCCGGGCGCAGTACACCATGCATTTCGACCATTACGAACAAGTGCCCCAAGCCGTGGCCGACGAAGTTCGCGCCAAATTGGCCTAAGGCAGCAGAGCAAACGGAGACAGAGGCATGTCGAAGGCGAAATTTGAACGGAACAAGCCGCATTGCAACGTCGGGACGATCGGCCATGTGGATCATGGCAAGACGTCGTTGACGGCAGCGATCACGAAGGTGCTTGCGGAGACGGGCGGGGCGACGTTCATGGCCTACGACCAGATCGACAAGGCGCCGGAGGAGAAGGCGCGCGGGATCACGATCTCGACGGCGCATGTTGAGTATGAGACGAAGAACCGGCATTACGCCCATGTCGACTGCCCCGGCCATGCCGACTATGTGAAGAACATGATCACGGGTGCCGCGCAGATGGATGGCGCGATCCTGGTTGTGTCGGCGGCGGACGGCCCGATGCCCCAGACGCGCGAGCACATCCTGCTGGCGCGCCAGGTCGGCGTGCCGGCGCTGGTGGTGTTCATGAACAAGGTGGACATGGTCGACGATCCGGAGCTTCTGGATCTGGTCGAGCTGGAGGTTCGCGAGCTTCTGTCGTCCTACAACTTCCCCGGCGACACGCTGCCGGTGATCCGCGGCTCGGCGCTCTGCGCGCTGGAAGGCCGCGATCCGGCGCTGGGCCATGACGCGGTCCTGAAGCTGATGGAGGCGGTCGACGCCAATATCCCGCAGCCGGAGCGCCCGAAGGACCGTCCGTTCCTGATGCCGATCGAGGATGTGTTCTCGATTTCGGGCCGTGGCACGGTGGTGACGGGGCGCATCGAGCGCGGGATCGTGAAGGTCGGCGACGAGGTCGAGATCGTCGGCCTTCGGGCGACGACGAAGACGATCGTGACGGGCGTTGAGATGTTCCGCAAGCTGCTGGATGCGGGCGAGGCGGGGGACAACATCGGCGCCCTGCTGCGCGGCACGAAGCGCGAGGAAGTGGAGCGTGGCCAGGTGCTGGCGAAGCCGGGCTCGATCACGCCGCATACGAAGTTCAAGGCGGAGGCCTACATCCTGACGAAGGAGGAGGGCGGGCGGCATACGCCGTTCTTCACCAACTACCGTCCGCAGTTCTACTTCCGGACGACGGATGTGACGGGTGTGGTCGAGCTGCCGCAGGGCACGGAGATGGTGATGCCGGGCGACAATGTGACGATGGAGGTCCATCTGATCGTGCCGATCGCCATGGACGAAGGCCTGCGCTTTGCCATCCGCGAGGGTGGCCGCACGGTCGGCGCCGGCGTCGTCGCATCGATCATCGAGTAGAGACAGAAGCGACGGCGACAAGACGACCAAGGAAGAAAGATCATGGAAAGCCAGAACATCCGCATTCGCCTGAAGGCCTTCGACCATCGCGTCCTCGACCAGTCGACGGGCGAGATCGTCACGACGGCGAAGCGGACGGGGGCACGGGTTCGCGGGCCCATCCCGCTGCCGACCCGTATCGAGAAGTTCACCGTGCTGCGCTCCCCGCATGTCGACAAGAAGAGCCGGGAGCAGTTCGAGATCCGCACCCATAAGCGGCTGCTCGACATCGTCGACCCGACGCCCCAGACGGTGGATGCGCTGATGAAGCTCGATCTGGCCGCCGGCGTCGATGTCGAGATCAAGTTGAAGAGCTAGGAGCTGACGATGCGGACCGGATTGATCGCCGAAAAGGTCGGCATGACCCGCGTCTTCGACGCCGAGGGCGCCCATGTGCCCGTGACGGTGCTGAAGATGGACGGGTGCCAGGTCGTGGCCGTGCGCACGGCCGAGAAGGACGGCTATACCGCCGTGCAGCTCGGCCTCGGCAAGGCCAAGGTGAAGAACGTGACCAAGCCGATGCGCGGCCATTTCGCCAAGGCGAAGGTCGAGCCGAAGCGCCGGCTGGTGGAGTTCCGGGTCAGCGCCGATGCGCTGCTGGATGTGGGCGCCGAGCTCTCGGCCACCCATTTCCTGCCCGGCCAGTATGTCGACGTGACGGCGAACAGCATCGGCAAGGGTTTCGCCGGTGTCATGAAGCGCCACAACTTCGGCGGCCTGCGCGCGACCCACGGCGTCTCGGTCTCCCATCGCTCCCACGGCTCGACCGGCAATCGCCAGGATCCAGGCCGCACCTTTCCGGGCAAGCTGATGGCAGGCCATATGGGTGCCGCGCGGGTCACGACCCAGAATCTGAAGATCGTCTCGGTCGATGCCGAGCGCGGTCTGATCCTGGTGCAGGGCTCCGTTCCCGGTGCGGCCGGCGGTTATGTGCTGGTCGCCGATGCCAAGAAGCGCACGGCGCCGAAGGATCTGCCCTTCCCGGGGGCGATCAAGGCTGCGGCGGAAGCTGCGGCTGCGGAACAGCCGGCGGCGAAGAAGGAATAGGACGATGAAGTCCTCGGTCACGAATTTCGAGAACGACACGCTGGGCGAGATCGAGCTCGCCGAGGCGGTGTTCGGGCTGCCGGTGCGCAAGGACATCCTGGCGCGCATGGTGAACTATCAGCTCAACAAGCGCCGGACCGGCAACCACAAGACCAAGCAGGTCTGGGAAGTCAGCGGCACGACCAAGAAGCCCTACAAGCAGAAGGGCACGGGTCATGCCCGCCAGGGCAGCCTGCGCTCGGCTCAGTTCCGCGGCGGCGGAATCATCTTCGGGCCCGTGGTGCGCAGCCATGCGACCGACCTGCCGAAGAAGGTGCGCAAGCTCGCCCTCAAGACGGCGCTGTCGGCCAAGCTCGCCGAGGGCAAGCTGATCGTCATCGAGACGGCCAAGATCGCGGGCAAGACCAGCGACCTGTCCAAGAAGCTCGCCGGGCTCGGCTGGGGCCGCGTGCTGATCATCGACGGGCCGAACCTCGATGAGGGTTTCCGCCGGGCCGCGGGCAACATTCCTGGCATCGACCTGCTGCCGCAGCAGGGTGCCAATGTCTACGACATCCTTCGGCGCGACACCCTCGTGCTCACCCGGGATGCCGTGCAGCATCTGGAGGCGCGGCTGAAATGAGCAAAGCTCGTCCGATGGTAACGCCGGTGGTCAAGCTGACCCAGGCACAGATCTACGCGATCATCCGCTCGCCGGTCATCACCGAGAAGGCGACGTTGATGTCGAGTCACCGCCAGGTCGCCTTCCGCGTGCCGCTCGAGGCCACGAAGCCCGAGATCAAGGCCGCGGTCGAGACCCTGTTCAAGGTCAAGGTGACCGCGGTCAACACGCTGCGCCAGGAAGGCAAGAAGAAGGTCTTCCGGGGCCGGCGCGGACAGCGCAGCGACTACAAGAAGGCGATGGTGACCCTGGCCGAGGGCCATACCATCGACGTGACGACGGGAGTTTGATGGCATGGCGCTGAAAACCTTCAAACCGACCACGCCGGGCCAGCGCCAGCTGGTCCTCGTCGATCGATCGGAGCTCCACAAGGGCGGGCCGGTCAAGACGCTGACCGAGGGGCTGCGTTCCAAGGGCGGGCGCAACAACTACGGCCGCATCACCGTGCGCTGGCGCGGTGGCGGACATAAGCGCACCTACCGGATCATCGACTTCCGGCGCCGCAAGTTCGACATGACGGCGACGGTCGAGCGGCTGGAATACGATCCGAACCGCACGGCTTTCATCGCCCTCATCCGCTACGAGGACGGCGAGCAGGCCTATATCCTGGCGCCGCAGCGCCTGCAGGCCGGCGACAAGGTCGTCTCCGGCGAGCGCACGGATATCAAGCCGGGCAATGCGATGCAGCTGAAGAACGTGCCGGTCGGGACGATCGTCCACAATGTCGAGCTGAAGCCGGGCCGGGGCGGCCAGATGGCGCGCGCCGCGGGCACCTATGTCCAGCTCGTCGGCCGCGACGCGGGCCTTGCCCTGCTGCGCATGGCCTCGGGCGAGGTTCGCATGGTTCGGACCGAATGCATGGCGACGATCGGGGCGGTTTCCAATCCCGATCAGCAGAACATCAGCATCGGCAAGGCGGGCCGCAACCGCTGGCTGGGCAAGAAGCCCTCGGTGCGCGGCGTCGCGATGAACCCGGTCGATCATCCCCATGGCGGTGGCGAAGGCCGCACCTCGGGCGGTCGCCATCCGGTCACACCCTGGGGCAAGTCCACCAAGGGCAAGAAGACCCGGCATAACAAGAAGACCGACGGCATGATCCTGCGCCGCCGTCGCGTCGGCAAGTAGAGGAGGGCGAATTGGCTCGCTCGGTTTGGAAAGGTCCCTTCGTCGATGGCTTTCTGCTGAAGAAGGCCGACACGTCGCGGGCATCGGGGCGCAACGAGGTGATCAAGACCTGGTCGCGGCGCTCGACGATTCTGCCGCAGTTCGTCGGCCTCACCTTCGGGGTCTACAACGGCCACAAGTTCATGCCGGTGATCGTGACCGAAAACATGATCGGTCATAAGTTCGGCGAGTTCTCGCCGACCCGGAACTTCCACGGCCATACGGCCGGGGACAAGAAGGCCGTCAAGGCAAGGGCATAAGGCGATGAGCAAGAAAGCATTTCCGCGGCGGCTCAGCGAGACGGAGGCCAAGGCCGCCGTGCGCACGATCCAGACGACGCCGCGCAAGGTCAATCTGCTGGCCGGGCTGATCCGCGGCAAGTCGGCGCAGGCCGCCAAGGCCGAGCTCGCCTTCTCCCGCCGCCGGGTTGCCGGCGAGGTGCTGAAGGCGCTGGATTCGGCGATCGCCAATGCCGAGAACAACCATCAGCTCGACGTCGACAAGCTCTATATCGCCGAGGCATCGGTGGGCCGGGCCTTCACCCTCAAGCGCTTCCACGCCCGAGCGCGCGGCCGCGGCGCCAGGGTGGAGAAGATGTGGAGCAATCTGACGATCGTTGTGCGCGAGCGTGAGGAGACCGCCTGATGGGCCAGAAGACAAATCCGATCGGCTTTCGCGTCGGCATCAACCGGACGTGGGATTCACGCTGGTTCGCCAAGCGCGACTATGCCGGTCTGCTGCACGAGGATCTGCGCCTGCGCAAGTATCTGATGGATCGCCTGGGCCAGGCGGGCATCAGCCGGGTCGTCATCGAGCGGCCGGCCAAGCGCGCGCGCATCACCATTCACACCGCGCGTCCGGGCGTCGTTATCGGCAAGAAGGGCGCGGATATCGAGAAGCTGCGCCAGGATCTCTCGAAGATGACCGGCGGCGAAGTCGCCCTCAACATCGTCGAGATCCGCAAGCCCGAGATCGACGCGAAGCTGGTGGCCGAGAACATCGCCCAGCAGCTCGAGCGCCGCGTCGCCTTCCGCCGCGCCATGAAGCGGGCGGTGCAGTCGGCCATGCGCCTCGGCGCCCAGGGCATCCGCATCAACTGCGGCGGCCGGTTGGGCGGCGCGGAGATCGCGCGGACCGAGTGGTATCGCGAGGGCCGGGTGCCGCTGCACACGCTGCGCGCCGATGTCGATTTCGGCACCGCGACGGCCAAGACCACCTATGGCACCTGCGGCGTGAAGGTTTGGGTCTTCAAGGGCGAAGTGCTGGCCCATGACCCGATGGCGCAGGACAAGCGCGCCCAGGATCAGCAGGCGGGCGGCCGCAGCGAAGGCCGCACGGACGGCCGGAGCTAAGGACAAGAATCATGCTTTCCCCGAAGCGAACCAAATTCCGCAAGGCGCATAAGGGCCGGATCCATGGCACGGCCAAGGGCGGTACCGATCTCAATTTCGGCGCCTTCGGCCTGAAGGCCGTCGAGCCGGAGCGGGTGACCGCCCGCCAGATCGAGGCCGCGCGCCGTGCCATCACCCGCCATCTGAAGCGCCTCGGGCGTGTCTGGATCCGGATCTTCCCGGACGTGCCGGTCTCGACCAAGCCGGCCGAGGTCCGCATGGGCAGCGGCAAGGGCGCGCCGGAGTTCTGGGTCGCGCGCGTGCATCCCGGCCGCATCATGTTCGAGATCGACGGCGTTTCGGAGACGGTGGCGCGCGAGGCTTTCGCGCTGGCCGCCGCCAAACTGCCGATCAAGACCAAGATCGTGACCCGCCTGGGTGTGGAGTGAGGCCATGAAAGCCCAAGAATACAGCACCAAGACACCCGATCAGCTGAAGGGCGACCTGGCCCAGCTGCAGAAGGAGCAGTTCAACCTGCGCTTCCGCCGGGCGAGCGGCCAGCTCGAGAACACGGCCCGGGTGCGCACCGTGCGGCGCGATATTGCCCGCATCAAAACCATTCTCGCGCTCAAGGCGCGAGGCTAAGTCTGAAGAGGTAGAGGCATGCCCAGGCGCGTCCTGCAAGGCACCGTGGTCAGCGACAAGGCCCACAAGACCGTGATCGTCGCGGTCGAGCGGCGCTTCATGCACCCGGTCTATAAGAAGTTCATCAAGCGCACGAAGCGCTACGCGGCGCATGACGAGGCGGATGCCTGCAAGTCGGGCGACAAGGTGTACATCCGCGAGTGCCGCCCGATCTCGAAGACCAAGCGCTGGGAGGTCGTCTCCGAAGACACCGCCCAGGCGCCGGCCGCAGCAGCAAGCTAGGGGAGGCCGGAACCATGATTCAGATGCAGACCAATTTGGAGGTCGCCGACAATTCCGGCGCCCGCCGCGTCCAATGCATCAAGGTGCTGGGCGGCTCCAAGCGTCGGTACGCCTCGGTCGGCGATGTCATCGTCGTCTCGATCAAGGAGGCCATTCCGCGCGGCCGCGTGAAGAAGGGCGAAGTCACCCAGGCCGTGGTGGTTCGCACGGCGAAGGAGATCCGCCGCGCCGACGGCACCAGCATCCGCTTCGATCGCAACGCGGCGGTGCTGATCAACAAGCAAGGCGAGCCGATCGGCACCCGCATTTTCGGTCCCGTGACGCGCGAGCTCCGGGCCAAGCAGTTCATGAAGATCATCTCCCTGGCGCCGGAAGTGCTCTAGGGAAAACGAGGCAATCGCAATGGCGACGAAGCTTAAAATCAAGAAGGGCGACAAGGTGGTCGTCATCTCCGGCCGGGACAAGGGCAAGAAGGGCGAGGTCCTGCGCGTGCTGCGCGCGGACGATCGCGTCGTCGTGCAGGGCGTGCATATGGTGAAGCGCCATACCCGTCCGGCCGCCGGCAGCCCGGGCGGGATCATCGAGAAGGAAGGCGCGATCCACATCTCCAACGTGGCGCATGTGGATCCGAAATCCGGCAAGCCGACCCGCGTCGGCTACAAATTCCTCGAGGACGGGCGCAAGGTACGCGTCGCCCGCCGCTCGGGGGAAACCATCGATTTATAGGTCGACCGACATGCCCACCCGTCTCCAGGAAAAATACGTCAACGTCATCCGCCCCTCGCTGGTGAAGGAGTTCAGCTACAAGAACTTCCTCGAGGCGCCGCGGCTGGACAAGATCGTCATCAACATGGGCGTCGGCGAAGCCGTCGGCGACGGCAAGCGCATTCAGTCGGCGATGCAGGACCTCACCTCCATCGCCGGCCAGAAGCCGGTCATCACCAAGGCGCGCAAGGCGATCGCGAACTTCAAGCTGCGCGAGGGGATGAACATCGGCTGCAAGGTGACCTTGCGGCGCGAGCGGATGTACGAATTCCTCGACCGGCTGGTGAATATTGCGCTGCCGCGGGTGCGCGACTTCCGCGGCGTCTCGGGCAAGAGCTTCGACGGCCATGGCAACTATGCCCTCGGCCTCAAGGAGCAGCTCGTCTTCCCGGAGATCGACTACGACAAGATCGATGCCGTGCGCGGCATGGATATCATCATCTGCACGACGGCGAAGAGTGACGCCGAAGCCAAAGCCCTGCTGAAGGGCTTCGACATGCCCTTCGTGAACTGAAGGGCTGGAGGAGAGAATATGGCGAAGAAGAGTTCCATCGAACGCAATCAGAAGCGCGAGCGGATGGCGAAGAAATTCGCTCCCCGGCGGCAGCGGCTGAAGGCGATCGCAAATGACGACTCCAAGCCGATGGAAGAGCGCTTTGCGGCGCGCCTGAAGCTGGCGCAGCTCCCGCGCAACGCCTCGCCCGTGCGAGTGCGGCTGCGCTGCGAGCTGACCGGGCGTCCGCGCGGCAACTATCGCAAGTTCAAGCTGTCGCGGATCGCGCTGCGGGAGCTGGCCGCCATCGGCCATATCCCCGGCATGGTCAAGTCGAGCTGGTAAGGGAGGATCCTAGATCATGAGTTTGAGCGATCCCCTGGGCGATATGTTGACCCGGATCCGCAACGGCCAGAAGGCGGGCAAGGCGACGATCGTCAGTCCGGCTTCCAAGCTGCGTGCGAGCGTGCTCGACGTGCTGATCCGCGAAGGCTATATCCGCGGTTACCAGCAGAGCGGCGAGATTGAGCTCAAGATCGAGCTCAAGTATCACGAGGGCCATCCGGTGATCCGCGAGATCTCGCGGGTCTCGCGGCCCGGCCGGCGAGTTTATTCCAAGGTGGCGGAGATTCCGCGCGTCTACAACGGTCTCGGCATCTCGATCCTGTCCACGCCTCGCGGCGTCATGTCGGACAACGAGGCGCGCGTGGCCAATGTCGGCGGCGAAGTTCTCTGCCGCGTGTTCTAAGGAACCGACGATGTCTCGAGTTGGCAAGAATCCCGTGCCCGTGCCGAGCGGCGTGACCGTTTCGCTGGACACCGGGGAAATCAAGGCGAAGGGCAAGCTGGGCGAGCTCGCCATGCGGCTGTCGAGCGACGTCGAGGTCAAGCTCGAGGACGGCAAGCTGTGGGTCAAGCCGGTGCGCGAGACCAAGCAGGCCCGCATGATGTGGGGCACCACCCGCAATCTGCTGCGCAGCATGATGACCGGCGTGTCCACGGGCTACAACAAGTCGCTGGAGATCAGCGGCGTGGGCTACCGCGCCGCGGTCCAGGGCAAGACCCTGATGCTGCAGCTTGGCTACAGCCACGACGTCAATTTCCCGATCCCCTCGGATATCCAGATCAAATGCGACAAGCCGACCTCCATCTCGATCACCGGCGCGAACAAGCAGCGCGTGGGTCAGGTGGCGGCGGAAATCCGCGGCTTCCGCAAGCCGGAGCCTTACAAGGGCAAGGGCATCATGTATTCCGGTGAGAAGATCGTGCGCAAGGAAGGCAAGAAGAAGTAGGGCTGACCATGTCACATGTCATGAAAACCTCTCGCGACCGTCGCCGGCAGCGCGCGCGCTACCAGCTCCGGGTCAAGTCCACCGGACGGCCCCGGCTCTCGGTGTTCCGCTCCTCCCTGCATATCTATGCCCAGGTCATCGACGATGCCCGCGGCGTGACGCTGGCTGCCGCCTCGAGCGTCGAGAAGGATCTGAAGGGCGGGCTGAAGACCGGCGCCAATGTCGATGCCGCCAAGGCCGTCGGCAAGCTGCTGGCCGAGCGGGCGCTTGCCGCCGGCGTCAAGCAGGTCGTCTTCGACCGGGGATCCTACCTGTTTCATGGCCGGGTGAAGGCCCTGGCCGATGCCGCCCGCGAGGGCGGTCTGTCCTTCTAGGAGAGCCTGTATGGCACGTAACGACAGAGGCGACCGGCGCGACGGCGGCGGTCGCGACGGCGGCCGTAACCGCGAGGAAAGCGAGCTGGTCGAGAAGCTGGTCAGCATCAACCGCGTCGCCAAGGTGGTGAAGGGCGGCCGGCGCTTCGGCTTCGCCGCCCTCGTCGTCGTCGGCGACGGCAAGGGGCGCGTCGGCCATGGTGCCGGCAAGGCCCGCGAGGTGCCCGAGGCGATCCGCAAGGCGACCGAGCATGCCAAGCGCCATATGGTGCGCATCGCGCTGCGCGAGGGCCGTACCCTGCATCACGACGTGCTGGGCCACTACGGCGCCGGCGAGGTCGTCATGCGCGCGGCGGTCCCCGGCACCGGCATCATCGCCGGCGGCCCGGTCCGCGCCGTCTGCGAGGCGCTCGGCATCGAGGATGTGGTCGCCAAATCAGTGGGCACCTCCAATCCGCACAATATGGTGAAGGCGGCCTTCGCCGCGCTCACCAACTGCGCCTCGCCGCGCAGCGTGGCCGCCCGCCGCAGCAAGAAGGTGAGCGAGATCATCGGCCGCCGCGAGACCGGCGATGGCAAGCCCGAGGCGAGGGAGTAAGATCCATGGCTGAGACCAAAGCAGCCACGGGCAAGGAGCCTGAGGGCAAGAAAACGGTGCGGGTGACCCAGGTCGCCAGCGCCGCCGGCCGTTTCGCCGACCAGCGCCAGACGCTGATCGGTCTCGGCCTGAACAAGATCCGCCGCACGCGCGAGCTCGAGGATACGCCCGCCGTGCGGGGCATGATCAACAAGGTCCGCCACCTCGTGCGGGTCGAGTAGGGAAGAGTTCGGCGATGAGGCTCAATCAGCTTTCCGACAATCCGGGTTCCCGCAAGGCGCGCATGCGCGTCGGGCGCGGCATCGGCTCGGGCAAGGGCAAGACCGCCGGGCGTGGCGGCAAGGGCCAGACGGCGCGCACGGGCGTGGCCATCAACGGCTTCGAGGGCGGCCAGATGCCGCTCCACATGCGCATGCCCAAGCGCGGCTTCAACAACGTCCACCGGCTCGACTTCGTGGAAGTCAATGTCGGCCGCCTGCAGGAGGCGATCGAGGCCGGCAGGCTTTCGGCCGGCGACTCTGTCGATGGCGCTGCCATGGTGACGGCCGGCGTGATCCGCCGCGAGCGCGACGGTGTGCGCCTGCTCGCCAAGGGCGAATTGAAGGCGAAGCTGGTGATCAAGGTCGCCGGTGCCTCCAAGGCGGCCATCGCCGCGGTCGAGAAGGCCGGCGGCAGCGTCGAGGTCAAGATTTCGAAGAAGGCCGCCGCCAAGGCGGCTGCTGCCGCGGAAGCGGCCGAGAAGGCGTAACCCGGACAGGTAGGTCCACCCAGGTAGGTCCCAAATGGCATCCGCTGCAGAGCAACTTGCCTCAAGTATCAATTTCGGCGCCTTCTCCAAGGCGACGGAGCTCAAGAAGCGGATCTGGTTCACGCTTGGCGCCCTGATCATCTATCGCCTGGGCACCTATATTCCGCTGCCCGGCATCGACTCGCACGCGCTGGAGGCCCTGTTCCAGCAGCAGGCCGGCGGCATCATCGGCATGTTCGACATGTTCTCGGGCGGTGCGCTCAGGCGCATGACCATCTTCGCGCTGAACATCATGCCCTACATCTCGGCCTCGATCATCATGCAGCTGATGACG
This sequence comes from uncultured Alphaproteobacteria bacterium, assembly GCA_963757155.1. GTDB lineage: Bacteria > Pseudomonadota > Alphaproteobacteria > Dongiales > Dongiaceae > DASXQK01. The sequence continues at coordinate 62,545 of CAVWQS010000029.1, read as the reverse complement.
AGCATCTCGCCGAGCCTCGAAGCCATCAAGAAAGAGGGCGAATCGGGGCGCAAGAAGATCAACCAGTATACGCGCATGCTGACGGTGTTCCTGGCGGCGGCGCAGGCCTTCGGCATCGCCAACGGGCTGGCCGCCATGCGCGCACCCAGCGGCCCCGTGGTGATCGCCTCCGGGCCCTTCTTCTACATCACCACCGTCGTGTCGCTTACCGCCGGGACCGTCTTCCTGATGTGGCTGGGCGAGCAGATCACCCAGCGCGGCGTCGGCAACGGCACCTCGCTGATCATCTTCAGCGGCATCGTGGCGCGGCTGCCCGCGGCCCTCATCGGCACCCTCGAATTGGGCCGGACCGGCGCGCTGGAGCTCTGGGTGATCCTGCTGATCGCCGTGGTCGTGGTGGGCGTCATCGCCTTCATCGTCTATTTCGAGCGGGCCCAGCGCCGGATCATCGTGCAATATCCCAAGCGCCAGGTGGGCAACAAGATGTTCGGAGGCGAGGCCTCCCATCTGCCCTTGAAGCTCAACAGCTCAGGGGTGATTCCGCCTATTTTCGCCAGCTCGCTGCTGCTGTTGCCGGCCTCCATCACCGGCTTCGGGGCCGGGGCGGGCTCCGGTTGGGCGCAGTGGTTCGCCCTCTATCTCGGCCATGGCACGCCGCTTTATCTGTTCCTCTATGTCGCCCTCATCGTCTTCTTCGCCTTCTTCTATACCGCGGTGGTCTTCAATCCGCAGGAGACGGCCGACAATCTGAAGAAATACGGCGGCTTCATCCCCGGCATCCGGCCGGGCAAGAACACGGCCGATTACCTCGATTATGTGCTGACGCGGTTGACGGTGCTGGGGGCGGCTTATCTGGCCTTTGTCTGCGTGCTGCCCGAGATGCTGCTGTCCTGGAAGGCGCTGCCCTTCTATTTCGGCGGCACCAGCCTCCTGATCGTCGTTTCGGTCACCATGGATACGGTCGCCCAGATCCATTCGCATCTCCTGGCGCATCAATATGAAGGCCTGATCAAGAAGTCGAAGCTGAGGGGACGGCGCGGTTGAACATCGTCTTGTTGGGACCGCCCGGTGCCGGCAAGGGTACGCAGGCCAAGCGGCTGGAGGAATTGCGGGGGCTGAAGCAGCTGTCGACGGGCGACATGCTGCGCGCGGCGGTGGCCGCCGGCACGCCTCTGGGCCTTCAGGCCAAGCAGGTCATGGAATTGGGCCAGCTCGTGCGCGACGATCTGATGGTCGCGATGATCGCGGAGCGGATCGCCCAGGCGGATTGCGCCAAGGGCTTCGTCCTCGATGGCTTTCCGCGCACGGTGCAGCAGGCCGAGGCGCTGGATGCCATGCTGGCCGAGCGCGGCCGCGGCCATATCGACCGGGTGATCGAGCTGGCGGTGGACGAGCCGGCGCTGATCCAGCGGATTGCCGGGCGCTATGCCTGCGCCAGCTGCGGCGAGGGCTATCACGACCTGTTCCGGCAGCCCAAGGTCCGGGGCGTGTGCGACCGCTGCGGCGGGAAGGAATTCCTGCGCCGGCCGGACGACAAGGCCGAGGCGGTGGCGGTGCGGCTCGAGGCCTATCGGCGCCAGACGGCACCGATCCTGCCCTATTACCAGTCGCGGGGGCTCCTGCGGCGGGTGGACGGCATGGGCAGCCCGGCGGCCGTGGCGAAGGAGATCGACCAGATCCTGGACGGGGCCTGAAAGGGCAGGGCCAGGCGAGAAGCGAAGGCGAAGAGAAGAGTTGACGGGCGCGCCGGTTTTCCTATAATCACGCGCCTCGGAATCGCGCTGCGGCCGGGCCGGATTAGCGCGTCTACAAGTAGCCCGGACACTTATACAAGTTTCACAAGGAGTTAGCCGTGGCGCGTATTGCCGGCGTCAACATACCGACGCAGAAGCGGGTCCTCATCGGCCTGACCTACATCTTCGGAATCGGGCGGACCCGTGCCCGGCAGATCTGCGAGAAGCTCGCGATCCCCCAGGAGCGGCGCGTCAGCCAGCTGACCGATGCCGAGGTCCTGCGGATCCGTGAGCTCATCGACCGTGAATTCCGGGTCGAGGGCGACCTGCGCCGCGAAACGGCGATGAACATCAAGCGCCTGATGGACCTGGGCTGCTACCGGGGCTTGCGGCACCGCAAGGGCCTGCCGGTCCGCGGCCAGCGCACCCATACCAACGCCCGTACCCGCAAGGGTCCGGCGAAGCCGATCGCCGGCAAGAAAAAGACAGTTTAAGGACGGGAATCAATGGTCAAGGCCACGACAGCGCGCCCGCGTCGCCGCGAGCGCAAGAACATCACCTCCGGCGTGGCGCATGTGAACGCCAGCTTCAACAACACCATGATCACCATCACCGACGCGCAGGGCAATTCGATCGCCTGGGCCTCCTCGGGCAGCTCGGGCTTCAAGGGCTCGCGCAAATCGACGCCCTATGCGGCGCAGATCGCCGCGGACTCCGCTGCCCGCAAGGCGATGGAGCATGGCGTGAAGACCCTGGAAGTCGAGGTCAAAGGCCCCGGTTCGGGCCGCGAGTCCGCGCTCCGGGCATTGCAGGCCGCGGGCTTCACCATTACTTCAATCAAGGATGTGACGCCGATCCCCCATAACGGCTGCCGGCCGCCCAAGCGCCGGCGCATCTGATCGCCTTCGGCCCCCAGACGGGGCCGTTGCCGGCAGAAACAAGACGAAGCAGAGACGGGGCCGGTGCCCCGTTTCCAAGTGTCGTAGAAGGCGGGGCCTGCGCCCCGCCATGATCCTTAGAGGTCGAACCCGTGATTTAGAAAAATTGGACTGAGTTGATCAAACCGAACAAGCTCGCCGTCGATCCGGCCGGCGATCCCAAGCGGAAGGCGAATATCGTCGCCGAGCCGCTGGAGCGCGGTTTCGGACTGACCCTGGGCAATGCGCTGCGCCGTGTGCTGCTGTCTTCGCTGCAGGGTGCGGCGGTGACCTCGGTGCAGATCGAGGGCGTGCTCCATGAGTTCTCGTCGATCCCCGGCGTGCTGGAGGATGTGACCGATATCATCCTCAACATCAAGCAGCTGGCCCTTCGCATGCATGGCGACGGGCCGAAGCGGATGCGCCTCAAGGCCAAGGGCCCGGGCGAAGTGACCGCCGAGCTGATCGAGACCGGCCACGACATCGAGATCATGAACAAGGATCTCGTGCTCTGCACCCTCGACCAGGGCGCCACCCTTGCGATGGAGTTCACGGTCGAGACGGGCAAGGGCTATGTCGCCGCGACCCAGAGCCGGGCCGAAGATGCGCCCATCGGGCTCATTCCGGTCGATGCCCTGTTCAGCCCGGTGCGCAAGGTCTCCTACAAGGTCGACAACAGCCGCGTCGGTCAGAAGACGGACTATGACCGCCTGACCATGCAGCTCGAGACCAATGGTGCGGTGACGCCGGAAGATTCGGTGGCGCTTGCCGCGCGCATTCTCCAGGACCAGCTGCAGCTCTTCATCAATTTCGAAGAGCCCTCGCTGGCCCAGGAAGAGTCCAAGGCTGCCGAGCCGCCGTTCAACAAGAACCTGCTGCGCAAGGTGGACGAGCTCGAGCTGTCGGTCCGTTCGGCCAATTGCTTGAAGAACGACAACATCGTCTATATCGGCGATCTCGTGCAGAAGACCGAGGCGGAGATGCTGCGGACCCCGAACTTCGGCCGCAAATCCTTGAACGAGATCAAGGAAGTCCTGGCGCAGATGGGGCTCCATCTGGGCATGGAGATCCAGGGCTGGCCGCCGGAGAACATCGAGGAGCTGGCTAAGCGTCTCGACGAGCCGTACTAGGCGAAAGAACGACCGGGCCAGGGTGGCCCATCCCGACCTACACGATCCCTCCGGCCGCTTGGCCGAAGGGATCCGCGGGCGTCGGGCCCAGCAATCGGCCGACCGGGAAATCCGGCGCCGGAACAGTGAAGGAGACGGACGATGCGTCACGGCATGAGCGGTCGCAAACTGAACCGCACCAGCAGTCACCGCAAAGCCTTGTTTGCCAGTTTGGCGGCGGCGCTGATCAAGCATGAGCAGATCAAGACGACGCTGCCCAAGGCCAAGGATCTGCGTCCCGTGGTCGAGCGTCTGGTGACGCTGGGCAAGCGCGGCGGCCTGCATGCCCGCCGGCAGCTCATCTCCGTCCTTCAGGACGCCGGTCTGGCAGAGAAGGTCATGGGCCCGCTCGCGACGCGCTATGCGGGGCGCCATGGCGGCTACACCCGGGTGCTCAAGGCGGGCTTCCGCTACGGCGATGCCGCACCCATGGCGATCATCGAGTTCGTCGATCGCGATCCGGAGGCCAAGGGCAAGGATTCCGGCCCGGTGCAGACGGCCGATGGCGATGAGGAAGCCGGAGCTGCGGCGTCCTGAAGCCTAAGCGGCTCGCGATGATCCGGCGGCCTGCTTTCGCATTCATCCTTCTGGCGGCGGCGCTCTCGCTCGTGAGCGGGAGCGTCTTCGCCCAGTCCGTCCCCAGCTCGCGCGCCGATCTCACCTACAGCTTCTCCTCGGTGGTGAAGAAGGCCGCACCTGCCGTTGTCAACGTCTTCTCCCGACGCGTGGTCCAGGCCCGCAACCTCTCGCCGCTCTTCAACGATCCCTTCTTCCAGCAGTTCTTCGGCAATGATTTCGGCGGCGGCGTGCCGCAGCAGCGGGTGCAGAGCTCGCTGGGCTCGGGCGTGATCCTGCGCGCCGACGGGCTGATCGTCACCAACAACCACGTGATCAAGAACAGCGATCAGATCACGGTCGTGCTGAGCGACCGGCGCGAATATCCCGCCCATGTCCTGCTGGCCGACGAGCGGGTCGATCTGGCCGTGCTGAAGATCGATCCGGGCAAGACCGTCCTGCCGACCCTGGCGCTGGCGGATTCCGATCAGCTCGAGGTCGGCGATTTCGTGCTCGCCATCGGCAATCCCTTCGGCGTCGGCCAGACGGTCACCAGCGGCATCATCTCGGCGCTGGCCCGCACCCAGGTCGGGATCAACGACTATGGCTTCTTCATCCAGACGGATGCGGCGATCAATCCCGGCAATTCCGGCGGCGCCCTGGTCACCATGGACGGCAAGCTCGCGGGCATCAACACGGCCATCTATTCGCAATCCGGCGGATCCATTGGCATCGGCTTCGCCATTCCCGCCAATATGGTCGCCAGCTTCCTCGCGGCCGAGCTGAAGGGCGGGCATCTCGATCGCCCCTGGATCGGGGTCAGCGGCCAGGGCGTCAGCGCCGATATGGCCGAGGCCCTGGGCCTCGATCATCCGACCGGGATCATCGTCGACGATCTCTATCCCGGCAGTCCCGCGGCCGAGGCCGGGCTGAAGCGCGGCGACGTCATCATCGCCATCAACGGCAAGTCGGTGGAGGATGCGGGAAGCCTGCGCTTCCGCCTGGCCACCCTCGATGTCGGCTCGACGGCGACACTCTCGGTTCTGCGCAAGCGCCAGGCATTGGAAATCCCTGTCCGGCTGATCGCGCCGCCCGAGACGCCGCCGGCCCAGAAGACGGAGCTGACCGGCGCCCAGCCCTTGGCCGGGGCCACGGTCGCCAATCTCTCGCCCGCTCTTGCCGAGCAGCTTCAGCTCCTGGGCGAATGGAAGGGCGTGGTCATCGTCCAGATCAAGCGCGGGGCCACGGCCATGCGCCTCGGCCTGAAGCCCGGCGATGTCATCCTCGCCGTCAACGGCCGGAATGTGGTCAAGATCGAGGATCTGCAGAACGCACTCGCTAATGCCAATGGAAGCTGGGACGTCACCTTCCGCAGAGACGGGGAAACCCGCACGCTGCGTATTGATTAGGGAGGGGCGGGGGTGACGGGATTATTCGAATCCCAGGCACCTCGTCCGCTGGCGGACCGGCTTCGCCCGAAGCGGCTCGAGGAGGTCGTCGGCCAGCAGCATCTCCTGGCCGCCGATGCGCCCATCGGGCGCATGGTCGCCTCGGGCCATATTTCCTCGATGATCCTCTGGGGGCCGCCGGGCTGCGGCAAGACGACGCTCGCCCGCCTCCTGGCGGAGCATACCTCGCTACATTTCGAGCCGCTCTCCGCCGTCTTCTCGGGTGTCGCCGATCTGCGCAAGATCTTCGAGGCAGCGAGGTCGCGCCGCATGGCGGGGCAGGGGACGCTGCTCTTCATCGACGAGATCCACCGCTTCAACCGCGCCCAGCAGGACGGCTTCCTGCCCTATGTCGAGGACGGTACGGTCATCCTCGTGGGCGCGACGACGGAGAACCCCTCCTTCGAGCTGAACGGCGCCTTGCTCTCCCGCTGCCAGGTCTTCGTGCTCAACCGGCTCGACGACGCCTCCATGGAGCAGATCATGGGCCGCGCCGAGGCGGCGGAGGGACGGCCGCTGCCGCTGGATGCCGAGGCGCGCCGGGCGCTCCGGGCGATGGCCGATGGCGACGGGCGCTATCTCCTGAACATGGCGGAGGAGCTGCTGCGCCTGCCGCCGGGGCCGAAGCTCGACACCGCCGGCCTGGCGGCCGCAGTCCAGCGCCGGGCCCCCCTGTACGACAAGGCGCAGGAAGGCCACTACAACCTCATTAGCGCCCTGCATAAATCGCTCCGCGGCTCCGACACCGATGCGGCGCTCTATTGGCTGGCCCGCATGCTGGCCGGCGGGGAGGACCCGCGATACATCGCCCGGCGCCTGGTCCGTTTCGCCGTCGAGGATATCGGCCTGGCCGACCCCGACGCCTTGCCGCAATCCATCGCCGCCTGGGAGGCCTTCGAACGGCTGGGCTCGCCCGAGGGCGAACTCGCCATCGCCCAATGCGTCGTCTATCTCGGTACCGCTCCCAAATCCAACGCCGCCTATCGGGCCTTCTCCGCGGCGCGGTCGGCGGCGGAGGAAACCGGCTCCCTCATGCCGCCCAAGCACATCCTGAACGCGCCGACGCGGCTGATGAAGCAGCTCGGCTATTCCAAGGGCTATGAATACGACCATGACGCGCCGGAGGCCTTCTCGGGCCAGAACTACTTCCCGGACGGGATGGCGCGCCAGGAATTCTACCGCCCGGTCGAGCGGGGCTTCGAGCGGGAGATCCGCAAGCGGCTCGACTATTGGTCGAAGCTCCGGGCCGAGCGGCCCAAGACATGATCTGCGCGGCTCGCATGGCTCGCTTGCTCGCACCCACTGGCTTGCATCTTGTCGCTGTGGATAATTATGGCTACCGTCCGCTCTTTCCACGGCACACAAAACAAAGATAGAGGGATGATGCGCGATTATCTCTCGCCCGAGCGCAATCGGGTGGCCCTTCTGACGATCGATGCCCAACGAGACTTCTGCATGTCGAGCGGCCGCGGCAAGGCCGGCTGCTCCGCCCCCTTCACGGCCGCGATGACGCGGCTGACGGAGGGATTTCGCGCCAAGGGGCGGCCCATCGTCCATGTCGTCCGCCTCTATCGCTGCGACGGCTCCAACGTCGAGTTGTGCAACAGGGCCTCGATCGAAGAGGGCCAGCGCATCGTCATGCCGGGTACCTCCGGCGCCGAGCTCCTGACCGGGTTGAAGCCCGACCAGGACCAGCGGCTGGATGCGAGCCTGCTGCTCGACGGCAAGTTCCAAAGCCTCGGCCGGCAAGAATGGATCATGTACAAGCCGCGCTGGAGCGCCTTCTATCAGACCCCGCTCGAGGATCATCTGAAGAGCCAGGGCATCACCACGCTGGTGATCTGCGGTTGCAATTTCCCCAACGGTCCGCTGGCCAGCGTCTATGCGGCGAGCAATCGCGATTTCCGCATCGTGCTGGCGACCGACGCTCTCTCCTGCGGCAATGACGTCACCCAGGCGGAGCTTGGCCGCATGGGGGTCTATCTCATGACCAGCGACCAATGCCTTGCCTGGCTCAGCCGGGAGGCTCAGGTCGCCGCCGCGTGACGCTCCGCCGCCCGCGACCTGCGGCGTAATTCTCCGCGCGAGTTCGAAGGCTTCCCTATATCCTGGGCCGGGTGTCCCGTTGGATTGGGAAAGAGCCTTGCGCGCGCCCTCGATCGTCATCTTGCCAGCCGAAGCGTCATGAGCGCCGCCGCCTCAATCGCCGTCGACGCTGGCGAAGGGGAGCTGCGCCTCGATCGCTGGTTCAAGCGCCATTTTCCCGCTTTGACCCATGGGCGGCTGGAGAAGCTGCTGCGCACCGGCCAGATCCGCGTCGACGGCAAGCGGGTCAAGGCCAGCCTGCGGCTGGCGCCGGGCCAAGTCATCCGCGTGCCGCCACTGGGCGAGCCCGCGCCGCCTGCGGCGGAAGGCGAAGCCGCCGCCCGCCCCGCCAAGCCCCGTGCCGACGACGATCGGCTGATCGCGGAGCTGCGCCGGCGCGTCCTCTACCGCGATCCCGAAGTCCTGATCATCGACAAGCCGGCCGGCCTCGCGGTTCAGGGCGGCACGGCCACCGACCAGCATCTGGACCGCCTGCTGGACGGGCTCAGCTTCGAAGCGCCCGATCGGCCTCGCCTCGTGCACCGTCTCGATCGCGATACCAGCGGTGTCCTGGTGCTGGGGCGCAGTGCCGCCGCCGCCGCTTGGCTCGCCGCCGCCTTCCGGCATAAGGAGACGCGCAAGATCTACTGGGCCCTGACGGTCGGGCATCCCAAGCACTCGGAAGGCCGCATCGATCTGGCCCTCTCCAAGCAGGGCGGCGGCCATGGCGAGAAGGTCCAACCCGATGAGGAGGGCCGGCGCGCCGTCACCTATTACCGCGTGGTCGAGCAGGCGGGCCGCCGCGTGGCCTGGCTCGGTATGATGCCCATCACCGGGCGCACTCATCAGTTGCGGGCCCATTGCGTGGCCATGGGCACGCCGATCCTGGGCGACGGCAAATATGGTGGCCGCGAGGCCTATCTCACCGGCGTCGACCTGCCGCGCCAGCTCCACCTCCATGCCCGCAGCATCCGTTTGCCGCGTCCCGGCGGCGGGACGATCCAGGCCCGGGCCCCGCTGCCCGAGCATATGGCGACCACCTGGCACTTCTTCGGCTTCGATACGGATCCCGCGGAGGAGCCGCTCGCGGACGCCGAGCCGTGAGCCCGCCGCACGGCTTCCGTCTGATCGTCTTCGACGTGGACGGGACCCTGGTCGATAGCCAGCACGCGATCATGACGGTCATGACCACGGCCTTTGCCGCCGAGGGCCTGCCCGCGCCGGAACTGGCCGCCGTGCGCCGGCAGGTGGGGCTGGGCATCGAGGAGACCATGGCCAGGCTCCTGCCCGAGGCCGAGGAGGCGCTGCATCGGCGCCTGTCCCAGGGCTTTCGCCAGGCGGCTCATGCGCTTCGCAGCACGGCCGGCTTTGCCGAGCCGCTCTATCCCGGCATCCGGGAAGCTCTCGACGAGCTCCGCCATCCCGAGGTGTTCCTGGCGATTGCCACCGGCAAGGCCCGGCGCGGTCTCGACTTTACCCTGTCGACCCACGGCCTGACGGCGCTGTTTCATAGCTTGCAGACCGCCGATCGCAACCCCAGCAAGCCCAACCCGGCCATGCTCCTGAACGCCATGGCCGAGGTCGGCGTCGAGCCGTCGGAGACGGTCTTCATCGGCGACAGCATCTTCGACATGACCATGGCGGCGAATGCGCGTACGGCCGCTCTGGGTGTCGCCTGGGGCTATCACGACCCGGAGGACTTGCGCGCCGCCGGTGCAGAGCGGATCATCCAGACGCCTGGGGAGCTGGGTCCGACCCTTGCCGCAATGGGGGTGCGGTGATGCGCATCAAGACCATCCTGATCGCCATACTGGTGGTGCTGGTCGTCCTTCTGGGCGGGGCCACCATCTATGTCATGTCGATCGACTACAACCAGTACAAGGGCCTCATCGCTTCGGAGGTGGAGCGGGCGACCGGCCGAAAGCTCACCATCGACGGCAAGGTGGCGCTGGCGCTTTCGCTGACGCCCACGCTCACCATCAAGGATCTGAGCCTCGCCAACCTCCCGGGCGGCTCCAGGCCCGAGATGGTCACGCTGAAGCGTCTGGAGGTGCAGCTGCAGCTGCTGCCGCTGCTCTCGCGGCAGGTGAAGATCGATCTTGTCGTGCTGCGGGGCGCCGACATCCTGCTGGAGACCGACAAGACGGGACACGGCAATTGGGTCTTCAGCCATGCCGAGACCGGCAGCGCCGGCCCGGCGGCCGCCTCGGGCGAGGGGCCGCCGCTGCCCGAGATAAGCCTCGTGAAGATCAGGGATAGCCTGGTGACCTATCGCGAAGGCGATACCGGCATGACGCGCAGCCTGCGCATCGACAGCCTGGACGCCGCGACCAAGGGCGGGCGCATCGATCTCGACCTCGCCGCCCTGATCGGCAAAGCGCCGGTCACCGTCAAGGGTAGCGTCGGGGCGCCTCAGCTCCTCTCCGGCGGCGCGCCTTTTCCGTTCGACCTGGTGGTTGCCAGCGGCTCGAGCACGGCCAGCATCAAGGGCGCGGTGGGCGACATCGTCCAAATGCAGGGCCTTGCCGCGGATGTCTCTGCCCAGGGCAAAAGGCTCTCGGAGCTGAGCGAGCTCGCGGGGATTCCTTTGCCGCCGCTGGGGCCTTATCGCTTTGCCGGCAAGGCGGTGGATATTCCCGACGGCTACAGGATCAACGATCTAACCCTCGCCATGGGCGGCAGCAGCCTGAAGGGCGAGCTCGCGCTTACCTTTGCCAAACGGCCGAAAGTCGCTGCCGAGCTTGCCGCCGACACTCTCGACCTCAGGGATTTCGGCGTGACGCCGGGCATGACGGACCGGATGACGGGCCGGTCTTTTCGGCGGACCCGCTGCCCTTCGCATTGCTCAATCAGGCCGATGCGGACCTGAAGGTCACCGCCAAGCGGTTCGTCCGGGAGTCCGCGGTGTTCAGCGACGTCAAGCTGATCCTGGTGCTGAATGCGGGCAAGTTGCAGGTGAAGCCGCTTTCCGCCAGCATCCAGGGCGGGACGCTGGTGGCTTATCTCACGGCCGATGGCACGCGCACGCCACCGCCGGTAACCCTCGACCTGACGGAAAGCAATGCCGAGGCCGGCGGCTTGCTGGAGTTTCTGACCGGCACCCGGATCCTGACCAGCGGCCGCGCCCATCTCAAAGTAAATGGCGCCAGCGCCGGCAATTCGCTCCACGGCCTCGTGGCGGGCCTCAACGGCAGCTTCGACTACGCTATGGGCGCCGGCAATATCGACAACGCCTATGCCAGGATCTTTCTGGCAAATCTCTTCACGCTGGTCTCCTTCGGGAGCAGCGGCAACAGCTCGAATGTGAAATGCCTGGCCGGCCGCTTCGACATCCGCCAGGGTGTCGCCACCGCGCGCCAGCTCGCCATGGAGACCAAGGGCGCGATCATCATCGGCAAAGGAACGATCAATCTGGGAACCGAGCAGCTCGACCTCCATTTATCGCCCTATGCGACCGCCCCCAACCTCACCAATTTCGCCGTCCCCATCATGATCCACGGCAATATGAGCAATCCCAAGGTCGGGCCGGATGCGGCAGCGATAGCGAGAGGCACCGTCACTCTGCCGCTGACGGCGCTGACGACGCTTGGCGGCATCGTCGGGCTCGAGGCCGGCGGAAACCCGGCCAATTGCGGCGAGGCCGCCGCAGCGCCCGCCAAGGGCCTGCTGAACGGGATCGGCAATGGTGCCAAGGATGCTTTTGACGGCTTGAGGAGCCTCCTTCCCTGAGCACCGCCCCGCGCCGGTTCTATAAGGAGGTCAGCGTCCTCCCGGACGAAGGCGGCTTCCGGCTTGCCCTCGATGGCCGCCCGCTGATGACCCCGGCCAAAGCCGCGCTCATTCTCCCGAGCCTCGCTTTCGCCGAGGCCATCGCCGAGGAATGGCGGAGCCAAGGCGAACGGCTGAAGCCCGCCAATCTGCCGCTGACCCAGCTCGCCAACACCGCCATAGACCGGGTGGCCCCCGATCCCAAGCCCGTGATCGACGAGCTTGTCGCCTATGCCGGCACGGATCTCGTCTGCTACTGGGCGGAGCGGCCCGAGGGGCTGGTCGAACGCCAGCGCCGCCACTGGCAGCCCTTGCTGGACGATCTGGCCCTGCGCCATGACGCGCTGCTGACGGTGCATCACGGCGTCGTGCCGCGGCCCCAGCCGCCATCGGCACTTGCCGCATTGGCCCGCCATCTTTCCACACTGTCGCCCTTCACGCTCACCGGCCTCACCGCCGCCACCAGCAGCTGCGGCTCCCTCGTCATCGGCCTTGCCTTGACCGAGGGCCGGGTGACCCCGGACGAGGCCTTCGAGCTGTCGCAGCTCGACGAGACCTATCAGATCGAGCAATGGGGGGAGGATGCGGCCGCGGCCGTGCGCCGCCGGGCGCTCAGGCAGGAAATCCTCGACACCCATCGCTTCCTGACCCTCGCCCGATAGGCCAGACCTCCAAGGCTTCGGCTGGCGCCCGCGCGGCAGATTTGCTATGTCCGCTAGCATTCTAGAGGGATCCATGCGGGAAATTCTCCAGCGACTTGAGGATAAACGGGCGGCGGCGCGCGCCGGCGGCGGCGTCAAGCGCGTCGAGGCCCAGCATGCCAAGGGCCGGTTGACGGCCCGGGAGCGCATCGAGCTGCTGCTGGATGCCGGGTCCTTCGAGGAATGGGACATGTTCGTCGAGCATCGCAGCTCGGATTTCGGCATGGACGAGCAGAAGATCCCGGGGGATGGGGTGGTGACGGGCCATGGCACCGTCAACGGCCGGCTGGTCTTCGTCTTCAGCCAGGATTTCACCGTCTTCGGCGGTTCGCTGAGCGAGGCCCATGCCGAGAAGATCTGCAAGGTCATGGACCAGGCCATGAAGGTCGGCGCGCCCGTGATCGGGATCAATGATTCCGGCGGGGCGCGGATCCAGGAGGGGGTGGCTTCGCTCGCCGGCTATGCCGAGGTGTTTCAGCGCAACATCCTGGCGTCGGGGGTGGTGCCCCAGATCTCCCTGATCATGGGGCCGTGTGCGGGCGGGGCGGTCTATTCGCCGGCGATGACCGACTTCATCTTCATGGTCAAGGACAGCTCCTACATGTTCGTGACCGGGCCGGATGTGGTGCGCACGGTCACCCATGAGAACGTGACCCATGAGCAGCTGGGCGGCGCGCTCACCCATAGCCAGCGGTCGGGGGTCGCCGATCTTGCCTTCGAGAACGATGTCGAGGCGCTGCTCCAGCTTCGCCGCTTCATCGACTTCCTGCCCTCGTCCAACCGCGAGGGGCCGCCGACCCGGCCCACCGCCGATCCGGGCGAGCGCATCGAGCTTTCCCTCGACACATTGATCCCCGCCAATACGAACAAGCCCTACGACATGAAGGAGCTGATCGAGAAGGTGGTGGATGAGGGGGATTTCTTCGAGCTGCAGCCGGACTATGCCCGCAACATCATCGTCGGCCTCGGCCGGCTCGAAGGCTCCACCGTCGGCATCGTCGCCAACCAGCCCATGGTTCTCGCCGGCTGTCTCGACATCGATTCCGCGCGCAAGGCGGCGCGCTTCGTGCGCTTCTGCGACTGCTTCAACATTCCCATCGTGACCTTCGTCGACGTCCCCGGCTTCCTGCCCGGCACGGCCCAGGAATATGGCGCCATCATCAAGCATGGGGCGAAGCTGCTCTTCGCCTATGGCGAGGCGACCGTGCCCAAAGTGACGGTGATCACCCGCAAGGCCTATGGCGGGGCCTATGACGTCATGAGCTCCAAGCATCTGCGCGGCGATGTGAACTACGCCTGGCCCACGGCGGAGATCGCCGTCATGGGGCCGAAGGGGGCGGTGGAGATCATCTTCCGCGCCGATATCGGCGACGCCGCCAAGATCGCGCAGCGGACCGAGGAATACCGGGCGAAATTCGCCACGCCCTTCGTCGCCGGCGCGCGCGGCTTCATCGATGATGTGATCATGCCGCATTCGACCCGGAAGCGGATCTGCCGCAGCCTTGCCATGCTGCGCGGCAAGAAGGTCGAGAATCCCTGGAAGAAGCACGGCAATATCCCGCTATGAGCGCAAGGCCGAAGCCTGAGGACAGCGAGACCGCGCGGTCCCAGCCGGGGGCCAAGCCGCCCTTCGCCAAGATCCTGATCGCCAATCGCGGCGAGATCGCCTGCCGGATCATGCGCAGCGCGCGCTCGCTCGGCATCAAGACCGTCGCCGTCTATTCCGATGCCGATGCCGATGCGGCCCATGTCCGCATGGCGGACGAGGCCTATCTCATCGGCCCCGCGCCCTCGGCGGAGAGCTATCTCTCCATCCCGGCGATCCTGGAGGCGGTCGCCAAAAGCGGCGCCGAAGCGGTGCATCCCGGCTATGGCTTCCTGTCGGAGAACCGCGATTTCGCCCTCGCCTTGGAGAAGGCGGGCGTCGTCTTCATCGGCCCGCCGGCCAGCGCCGTCGCCGCCATGGGCGACAAGATCGAATCCAAGAAGCTGGCCCAGAAGGCCGGCGTCAATACGGTGCCCGGCCATCTCGGCGTCATCAAAGATGCCGAGGAGGCGGTGAAGATCGCCCGCGGCATCGGCTATCCCGTGATGATCAAGGCCTCGGCCGGGGGCGGCGGCAAGGGCATGCGCCTTGCGACCGACGACAACGAGACGCGCGAGGGCTTCCGCGGCGCCAGCCAACGAGGCACGTGCCAGCTTCGCCGACGATCGCGTCTTCATCGAGAAATTCATCGAGGAGCCGCGCCATATCGAGATCCAGGTGCTGGCCGATGCCCATGGCACCTGCCTCTATCTGGGCGAGCGCGAATGCTCGATCCAGCGCCGCCATCAGAAGGTGATCGAGGAGGCGCCGAGCCCCTTCCTCGATGCCCGCACCCGGGCTGCCATGGGCGAGCAGGCGGTGACCTTGGCCAAGGCCGTCGGCTACCGCTCCGCCGGCACGGTCGAGTTCATCGTCGATTGCAAGCGCAACTTCTACTTCCTGGAGATGAACACGCGCCTCCAGGTCGAGCATCCCGTGACGGAGCTGGTGACCGGCATCGATCTCGTGGAGCAGATGATCCGCATCGCGGCCGGGGAGAAGCTGGCGCTGAAGCAGAAAGATGTGACCCTGACCGGCTGGGCCATCGAGGCCCGCATCTATGCCGAGGATCCCTTCCGTAATTTCCTGCCCTCGACGGGACGCCTCAGCCGCTATCGCGAGCCCATGACCGGTCCCGGCGTCCGGGTCGACAGCGGCGTCTATGAGGGGGCGGAGATCAGCATCTACTACGATCCCATGATCGCCAAGCTGATCGCCTATGGCGAGGACCGCCGCCAGGCGACGGCCAGCATCTCCGCCGCCCTCGACGCCTTCCAGATCCGGGGCGTCAGCCACAACATTCCCTTTCTCTCGGCCCTCATGCGCCATCCGCGCTTCATCTCGGGCCGCCTGACCACCGGCTTCATCGCCGAGGAGTTTCCCGACGGCTTCCATGGCGTCGAGGCGAGCGGGGAAGATCAGCAGCTCCTGGCGGCGGTGGCCGCCGTGGCGCATCACCTGACGGCGCTCCGCGATGCCCAGGTGAGCGGGCGCATCAGCCCGCCCAAGCTCAACAGCGGGGCGGATTATGTCGTCGTCATGGGTCAGGAGCAGCTGCCTGTCACCGTGGCGGAGACCGCCAACGGCCATGCGGTGATCGGCGATGGCGGCAGCACCGAGCTGATCGGCGAATGGCGCCCCGGCGACACGCTCTACCAGGGCCGCGCCGACGGCCGCGAGGTGACCGTACAGATCGACCGCACCGGCATCGGCTATCGCCTGAGCCGCGGCGGCGTCGCCGTGGCCGTCAAGGTCCTGAACCCCGGAGCGGCGGCGCTTGCCAAGCTGATGCCGGTGAAGCGCCCGCCCGACATGTCCCGGTTCCTGCTGTCGCCCATGCCGGGCCTGCTCGTTTCCCTGGCGGTGGCGGAGGGTCAGGAGGTCAAGGCGGGGCAGGAGCTCGCCACCGTCGAGGCCATGAAGATGGAGAACCTGTTGCGGGCCGAGCGCGACGGCAAGGTCGCCAAGCTCCATGCCCAGCCCGGCGACAGCCTCGCGGTCGACCAGGCCATCCTCGAATTCGAGTGACGGGCGGCAGCATGTCCGGGCGGCTGGTGCGCATCCGCGGCAAGGTTCAGGGCGTGTGGTATCGCGCCTGGACGGTGCAGGAGGCGACGCGCCGGGGCCTGCGGGGCTGGGTGCGCAACCGGCGCGACGGCAGCGTTGAAGCTTTCTTCGCCGGCGAGGCGGCCATCATCGAGGAAATGATCGCGCTCTGCCGCATCGGTCCGCCGCATGCCCGGGTCACCAGCATCGCCAGCGAAGCGACGGCGGAGGAGCCGCCGGGGGGGTTCGAGAATCGCCCGACGGCCTGAGAGCGCTGAAGGAACCCGCGCCCCGTAGGAACGCCGTCGGCGAGAAAAACGCAGGCTTACGCGCGCCCGTGCACCGGCTCAGACCATGGGGCCAGAGCATATCGGTACAGAGCGACTGGCGTGAACGCCGTTCGCCTCACGGCCGATCTTGCCACCGTATCTCTGCCAGGCACACTTCGCCCCGAGCGTCGCCGAAGCCAGCGCAACAAAGCTGTATCTAAAATTTGTTACGCATGCATGGCAGTGCCTACTCTATTCATGAAATGTTCGGGTCGAAAGCCACCTGAGGGATGTCGATTTGCGACTGCCCGAACGGGGAGGCATAGCATGCTTCAACAAAGCGGTGTCGCAAGCTCCCGGGCCTGGGTCAAGCTCAAGCTTGGCGCATACGTTGCTATGACCGTCGTGATGGTCATGACGCTGATCCCTCCTGTTCAACGAGTATTGGGATCGGAGTCCGATGACGTCGAGATTGCCGTGAGTCTCGCCCGGCTGTTGCAAGCCGGGCGATCGGTAATCTCCAGCAACCAAGCCTTGATCAATGATCCAAGCCGAGGCGACAAGGGGCTCACCGGCGACGTCGTGCTGGCCGCGGCCGTCGAAAAATACACGAAAAACAGCGGCATCAATCCTACGTCGCTTGATCCGACATCCCGCAAAGGGAGACTTCTGCAGGCTGAGATGGCGTCGATCAGGGAGGTGATGGACGAGAATCAGAGCCTGATCAACGAGAAGGGCTCCGGCTTCAAAGGCTTCATTCCAGCGACCTTCGCGCGACTAGTAACCGAGAGGCTTCAGCAAAAGATCGGCAATGAAGCCGAGATAAAGGTGACGGCGCCGCCCGCGCTGGTTCGCAATCGGAAATCCAGGCCGGATGACTGGGAAAGAAGCGTCATCGAAATCAAGTTCTTGTCACCGAGTTGGCCTCGCGGCCAGCTCTTTTGGCAGGTTCAGCCCAATAAGGGACGCGAGGCCTTTCGCGTGATGGTGCCCGAGTATTATGGGGCCTCTTGCCTATCCTGCCACGGAGGCAAGAAAGGTGAAATGGACATCACGGGCTATCCCAAGGAGGGTGCCAAGGAAGGTGACCTCGGCGGCATCATCAGCATTACCTTGTTTCGCCCGAACCGATGATAGCCACCCAGTCGCCGAGAATCCGGCTGGATGCCGGCATGTCCCGGCTCTCCATTCCTGCTCGTCTGTTGCTTCTGTCCTCGGTCCTTCTAATTATACTGGCTGGTACCAGCATCTTCCTCACCAGGAGCCTCAACCAGAATGCAAAGGCGCTCGATACCGAAGCCCGCTATGTCGAGATACTGCGTACCGCAAGCGCCACCGAGAAGGCTTTCGGCGACCTGAAATACTGGCTGACCGACTTGGCCGTCAGCCTGCTCAACCTTTCGGAGGAACGAGCCAACGAAGCAAAGCATATGTTGGATGAGCAGCTCACCGTGCTTGAGCCGTATGATCCGGCGACGATCGCCGTCATTCGGCACGAACTCGGCGAACTGATGACGCGTGCGCTGGATGCGGTCAATGCCTATACCGACGATCGGCGCGTGATTGGCAACTCATTGATGGCGGCGGCGCGTGTCCATATTTTCGCCATTGACCAGCGGTTGTCGCAGCTCGTCGCCAGGCTGAGAGACCAAGCGGCCAGTGCAAGCGATGTGGCACAGCGCGAGTCGGCGCGGACCATTCGTATGTCATGGGTTATCCTCATTACAGCGGGGGCCTGTGCCCTGACGCTGACGATCCTCGTCCTGCGCTCCATCGTCATGCCGCTGCGCCGTATCGGCGATGCGATTGGCGCACTGACAAGTGGCCGCACCGACATCGAGATGCCCGAAGCCGGACGGCACGAGTTCGGCGCGATAGCTCGGACCCTGGCACTTTTTCGAGAAGGGCTCATCGAGCGCAATCGCCTTGCGACCGAGCGCGAGCAAGCGATGGCCAGTCTCGAAGTGGCGCGGGACGCGGCGACAAAGGCGAGCCAAGTGCTGCAGGCCACTTTCGATCACATGGCCCAAGGCGTCACCATGTTCGACCGCGAGCATAAACTGGTCGCTTGGAACAGGCAATTTAGTGTCCTCCTGGCGTTGCCCCGCGAGCTGTTGAACAGCAAGACGACCTATGCCGATTTCATCCGCTACCTGGCCGAGCGCGGTGACTTTGGTCCCGGTAGCCCCGATGATCACCTGCAGAAGCGTGAGGCCACTCTCGACCAGCCCTACATGGGTGAGCGGGTGCTAGCCGACGGCACCGTCCTTGAGGTCCGTCGCAATCCCGTGCCGGCCGGGGGCTTCGTTGCCATGTACACGGACATAACGCGGCAGAGGCACGCCCAGGCCCAGATCGAGCTGGCGCGCAATCGGCTGAGCGATGCGATCGAAAGCATCTCAGATGGCTTCGCGCTATGGGATAGCGAGGACCGGCTGATCACCTTCAATGACCGGTGCAAGCAGCTTCTCAAAATCCCAGATTTGTTCAAGATTGGAGCCCATTTCGAGACCTTGGTCCGCGGATTGGCTGAAAGCCGTGCGCGGGAGATCGGAGCCCCGGACAATGCGACCTGGATTGCACGTCAGCTCGCTTTTGATCGCAGTGTGCCGAGCGAGGAGGAGTTGCAGTTCACCGACGGAACCTGGTTGAGGGTGGCGGCGCATCGCACCCAAGAAGGCGGAATCGTTACCACCCTGGCGGATATCAGCACGCTGAAACATCGAGAGCTCGAGCTCGCCGATCTTGTCGCGCGACTTGAAATCGCCCGGGATCAGGCAACCGAGGCCAATCGAACCAAGAGCGCCTTTCTTGCCAATATGAGCCACGAACTTCGCACGCCGCTCAATGCCATCATCGGCTACAGCGAGATCCTAAAGGAAGAGGCGCAGGATCAGGGCCTCGCGGCGTTTCCCCTCGATCTCGAAAAGATCGAGGCGGCCGGCCGGCACCTGCTCAGCGTGATCAATGATATCCTTGATCTGTCGAAGATCGAGGCTGGCAAGATGGATATCTATCTGGAGGACATCGACCTCGCTGCTCTGGTCGGCGAGGTCCAGTCCATCATCCGGCCCCTGGTCGCGAAGAACAACAATCAGATGGAGATTATCTGTCCCTCGGATATCGGTTGGATGCGCTCCGACCTGACCAAGGTCAAACAGAGCCTGCTGAACCTCCTGAGCAACAGCAGTAAATTCACCGCCAACGGCAAGCTAACTCTCGAGATCTCGCGATTGCCTGCCCCGACCGGTGGGGCCGTCAGATTCCGGGTGACCGATACCGGCATCGGAATGACAGAGGCGCAGATGGGAAAGCTGTTCCAGGCCTTTACCCAGGCGGATACAGCGACGACCAAGCGCTTCGGCGGCACGGGCCTGGGACTGGCAATTACCAAGCATTTCTGCGTCGTCCTCGGCGGTGGTATCAGTGTCGAAAGCGAACCCGGTAAGGGATCGACGTTCATCATTACATTGCCTGATAGGACCAATGTCATCTCGACACCGGCCATGCCAACGCGCGTCTCGGATGTCTCGAACGGAGCGCCGCCCATTCTCGTCGTGGACGACGATCCAGCGGTACTGGAACTGCTAAGCATCACCCTCGGCAAAGAGGGTTATCGGGTGGTTCATGCACGGACCGGCGAAGAGGCCTTGGCCCAGGCACGCGCCCACCGCCCTCAGGCAATCACGCTCGACATTCTAATGCCCCGAATGGACGGCTGGGCAGTTCTGGTAGCCCTCAAGTCCGACCCAGATCTCCGGGACATCCCGGTCGTGATCGTGACGATCCTGATGGATCGGGGCATGGCTTTCTCGCTCGGTGCCACTGATTTCATGACCAAGCCGGTCGACCGCGCCAGCCTTACGGCCATGCTGCGTCGGTATTGTTCCGGCGCGGGCGCCGGGCCGATTCTGCTCGTCGAGGACGATCCCGCGACCCGAGACTCGACGCGTCGCATATTGGAAAGGGCGGGGTTCGCTGCCGCCGAAGCTGCAAACGGCATGGAGGGTTTGCGCTGGCTCGACGGCCATGCGCCACCTGCGCTGATTCTACTCGATCTGATGATGCCGGAGATGGACGGGTTCGCCTTCCTCGAAGCCTTGCAAGAGCATCCGACGCTGCGGAACGTTCCCGTCGTGGTCTTGACGGCAAAACAGCTGACGGCTGAAGAAAAGCGCGCGCTCTCGGGCAGGACAGAAGAGATCCTGGCCAAGGAGGCGACCTCTCATGTTCAGCTGGCGGAAGCGATTCGACGATGCGTCCGGCGGCGCGTAGCAGCGGATCCGGATCGTACTTGTTGATTTGAGATCGTCTAGCGGGGTGAGACAGGATGTCGAAAATCCTCTTGGTTGAAGACAATGAGATGAACCGAGACATGCTGTCGCGGCGATTGATTCGCAAGGGTTATGAGGTCGTCATGGCGCTCGACGGGCAGCAGGCAGTCGAGATGGCGGCATCGGAGAAGCCCGATCTTATCCTGATGGATATGAGTTTACCTGGCCTCGATGGCTGGGAGGCTACGCGTCAGATAAAGGCGGCGGCGGCAACCAGGGCCGTCCCCGTGATCGCGCTAACGGCCCACGCGATGTCGGACGATCGCGAGAGGGCGCTCGAGGCTGGCTGCGACGATTACGACACCAAGCCAATCGATTTCCCGCGCCTCCTTGAAAAAATGGCGGCGGCAATCGGCCGACGAAGCACCTGAAGCTGCCGATGTCTGGTACCGGCAGGAGGATACGGAAGCAAGCATGCGTGCCACCTCCGAGTCCCATTCGGATCAGCGGCTGAAGCGAGCCCTGCTCGCCCATGTCCGCCAGGACTTTAGCGCGCCTGTCGGTGCGATCGTCGGGATTGCGGAGATCCTCTTGGAGGAAGTGCCGCGGTATGGCCTCGATCGCTTCGCGCCGGATCTGGGACGGATTCATCAGGCCGGCCTCACGCTTCAGCAGTTGATCGAGGGATTGCTGGACCCTGACTGCGTCGCCCAACGAGCTGCCGATGGCGATTACGAGACTTTCCGCAGCCGACTACGCCACGACCTGCGAACGCCGATGAATGCGGTAAAGGGCTATGGCGAGATGCTGCTGGAGGATGCACTGGCCGCGCATGCTCAAGTCTTTGTCCGCGACCTGGGGAATATGCTCGAGGCGGCGAAGCGTCTGCTTGCCCGTATCGATTCTCTCGTCGATCTCGCGCATGCGGAACTGATTGCCGATCCGGGAGCGCCGACTCCGCTCCTCTATCGACTTTCACATATGGTCCGTCCCGTACCAGACGGAGGCATCGCCGCCAGGCAGACCGAGCCATGCCGGATACTCGTTGTCGACGATCACAAATCCAATCGTGACCTGCTCGCTCGGCGTTTGACGCGCGATGGTCACGAAGTCGTAACCGCTGAGGATGGCGACGCTGTCTTGAAACTTGTTGAGGAAGACACCTTCGATCTGATTTTGTTGGACTTGCTGATGCCGCGCACAAGCGGCTACGAGGTCCTTTGCCGGTTGAAGAGCGATCCGCGGCATTGCGAGCTCCCCGTGATCATGATTTCTGCCCTCGACGAGATCGACAGTGTGGTTCGCTGCATCGAGGTCGGCGCCGAGGACTATATGCCGAAGCCCTTCGATCCTGTGCTGCTTCGTGCCCGCATAAACAGTTGTCTCGAGCGCAAGCGGCTGCGCGACCGGGAGAGGGTCATTACGCAGGAACTGCGCATGGAAAAGGAGAAGTCTGAGATCCTGCTCCTCAATGTTCTTCCAAAACCGATTGTGGCGCGCTTGCAGCTCGGAGAGAGCGCAATCGCCGATCGCGTTCCCGATGCCACTATTCTTTTTGCCGACCTCGTCGGCTTCACCAGGCTATCGGCGCGTCTCTCGGCGACGCGTTTGGTCGAGCTCCTAAATCTGTTGTTCACAGACTTTGACCGTTTGACGATTCAATTCGGCCTAGAGAAGATCAAGACAATCGGTGATGCCTATATGGTCGCCGGGGGCCTGCTCGACTCCCATGGGAATCATGTCGCGGCCGTTGCCGACATGAGCCTGGCAATGCTGGATTCCGTGCGTCAGGCGAGCCGGGAACTCGACGAACCGCTGCAGATTCGGATCGGCATGCATGTAGGTCCCGTCGTCGCCGGCATCATCGGCACGCACAAGTTCATCTACGACATTTGGGGTGATACGGTTAACACGGCGAGTTGCATGGAATTGAATGGTGTCGCCGGCGTGGTCAATGTCTCTGGGGAGGTTTATCGCCGTCTTCTGGGGGACTTCACCCTCGAACCAGGCGGGGCGGTCGATCTTAAGGGCAAGGGACGGACGGAAGTCTATTTCCTGCGGCAGCGCCGCGTGAGCACGCTCGGTGTATAGCCTTCATATCCGCTTCCGGAATTCGACCAAGGGTTTTGTCAGATAGCCCGGTTGGAGGAACCTGAACAATAGCGCCGGCGGCCGCTAGATTTACATTCCAGCTGAGCGGTATTCAACTGGCCGATGGATTGTATTGATCAGTCCCTGAGGGAGTAGCAACGGCGCTCGTGCCGGATGTCCAAAACCTGATATCCAATTGGATGTACCGGCTTGTTCTTATCTGCGATTGCGTGAGGCGAATATCGCACTGGCAAGAGAGGATGCGAGCCGCATCGCCTGAGTGCGGAAACGGCTTTCAACGGCCATGAGGCAATCGGGCCGCGATGCGGGCGGCTTCAGGCTCCGATCCGCCGCCCCGCCTCGTCCAGCAGCACGCAATCCTCCGGCGAGATGGTGAGGCTGACCGCATCGCCCTCGCGAAACATGCTCCGGTCGATGGTGTTGATGGCCTGGAACCGGAGCCCGTCGGATTCGATGAAATAGGCGCAAGTGCCCCCGAGATAGGAGAGGCTCTGCACCTTCCCGGCGAAGCGATTGGCCCCGCCGGCCCCCGGTGGGCCGACGATGACGCGATGGGCGCGCGCCACCACCGAGACCTTCTGGCCCGCCGCGGCACCGGCGCCATGGGCGACGCTCATGCGCGCACCATTGGAGAGGCGGACCATGGCGGCGGCGCCGGCGGTGCTCTCCACCTCGCCCGGCAGGATGTTCGATTGCCCGAGGAAATTGGCGACGAAGCGCGACGCAGGCCAGCGGTAGACTTCTTCCGGCGCGCCCGTCTGCTCGACCACCCCGTGGTCCATGACCACGACGCGGTCGGACAGGGCCAGCGCCTCCTCCTGGTCGTGGGTCACGAAGACGGTGGTGATGCCGAGCTCGCGCTGGATGGATTTCAGCTCGATGCGCATCTCCTCGCGCAGATTGGCGTCCAACGCCGAGAGCGGCTCGTCCAGCAGCAGAACATCGGGCTCGATCACGATGGCGCGGGCCAGCGCGATGCGCTGCTGCTGGCCGCCGGAAAGCTCGGAGGGAAGCTTCTGCTCGACGCCGGGCAGGCGCACGATATCGAGGGCGCGCTTGACCCGCTCCGCGATCGCGCTGCGCTCGATGCGGCGATATTTGAGGCCGAAGCCGACATTGTCGAAGATGTTCTTATGGGGAAACAGGGCGTAGTTCTGGAACACCAGCCCGATATTGCGCTTGTGGATCGGCACCTCGTTGACGCGCCGGCCCTTGATGATGATCTCACCGGACATGGGGTGGACCAGACCGGCGATGGCGCGCAGCAGCGTGGTCTTGCCGCAGCCGGAGGGGCCGAGGAGGGTGAGGAAGGAACCCTTCTCGATGGTGAGATCGACGTCCTTCACGGCGATGAACTCGCCGTAACCGAGCCTTACCCGGTTCAGCTGGACGGCGGCTTCGGGAGCGTTCATCGCGTCACTCGGCAGAGGATACAAAGGATTCCGAAGAGACCGCGGCGCCGGCGGACAGCCGGCGCCGCATCCCCTTGCTATTGGATCAGGCGCCCTTGGCGATCCGATCCCACTGCTTCTCCCATTCGTCGAACTTCGAGCCCCAATAGACCGGATCGGCGAAGGTCAGGCCCTTCAACGTGCCGGTGGGGTCGAAGGCGGGCAGGGCCTTCACCTTGTCCGAGAGCGGGACCTTGGTCGGGTCGAGGGAGGGCGGGTAGTTCTGCCCCTCGGCGACGGCGATGGCCACGGCCGGCTCGAGCATGAAGTTCAGCAGCTGCTCGCAATCGCCCATGGGGGAGCCCTTCAGCACCAGCATGTCCTCCATCCAGGCGAGGCCGCCGGGAGGATCCATATAGGCGATGGGGGCGCCCTGCTGCTGCAGCTTGGCGATGCGTCCCGACCAACCCTCGGTGACGATGATCTCCTCCTTGCTCAGGAGATCCATCAGCTCGGCACCGGATTCCCAATATTTCTTCACCAGCTCGCGGCTCTCCCGGGCCTTCGCCCAGACGGCATCGATATCCTTGATGTCGTTGGGATTCTGGTCCGACTGCAACGCGCCGTACCAGACCCGGGTCTGCATCTCATTGACCGCGCCGATCTTGCCCTTGAAGCGCGGGTCGATCAGCAGCTTCACGCCGAGCTTCTCGGCCTCCTCCTTGCTGATGTACTTCGTGTTGTAGGCGATGCCGGTCGTACCGTAGTCGTAGGGCGCGGCGGAGAGGCCGGCGGGCGTGATCTTGCGGAAGGGGTCGATCAGCGCCGTCATCACCAGCTTGAGATTAGGGATATTCCCGTCATTCAGCACCGAGCCCCAGCCGAGATCGATATAGCGCTTGTACCAATCGACGCCCGAGCTGTGGATGACGTTGTAATCGCCGGGATTGCCGGCCTTCACCTTGGTCAGGATGTCGATCTCGTCGCCGAAGGTTCCTTCGACGACCTTGACACCGGTCTTCTGGGTGAAGGGCACGAAGGCGTTGTTGTGCAGTGCTTCCTGCACGACACCGCCCCAACCGTCGAAGCGCACCTCCCCCGCGGCCGCCAGCGCCCGGCGGC
The DNA here is from genome assembly GCA_963757155.1 of uncultured Alphaproteobacteria bacterium. Taxonomy (GTDB): domain Bacteria; phylum Pseudomonadota; class Alphaproteobacteria; order Dongiales; family Dongiaceae; genus DASXQK01. Next base: position 37,370 of record CAVWQS010000029.1, on the reverse strand, counting down.
TCCAGCCGGCGCTGACGCCGGCCGTCGCCGCGGCGGCGGCGGTCAGGGTCAGAAAGCGGCGGCGATCGATCTCGCCGGCCCGGAACTGGCCGAGCAGCCGCTCGAGCCGCTTCGTCATATCCAACTTCATCTTGGTAACCTCCCGTTACTTGTTCTGTCGATGTCAACGCTGCTTGCGCGCCATATAGCGGGCCAATCCCCCGCCGATCAGCGGCAAACCCACCGTGATGACGATCATGAAGGTACCCAGGGCGTTGATCTCCGGGCTGATCGAATTGCGCAGCATGGCATAGATCTGGGTCGGCAGCGTCTCCACCCCTGGCGGACGCCAGAACAGCGTGGCCGTGACGTTGTCGAAGGAGATGGTGAAGGCGAGCAGGACGCCCGCCAGCACCGCCGGCATGAGCAGCGGAAAGGTGATCTCGAAGAAGGTCTGGATCCGGTTGGCGCCCAGGCTGAGCGCCGCCTCCTCATAGACCCGCTTGATGCTGAGCAGGCGCGCCTGCACCACCAGCACGACATAGGGTAGCGACAGCATGACATGGCCCATCAGCAGCACGATGAAGGTGCGTGGCGCATGCAGCCAGCGGATGAAGAGCAGAAGGCCGACGGCCAGCACCGTCTCCGGGATCAAGACCGGCGCCACCATCAGCGTATTGACGAATTCCTTGCCGGGAAATTCGTAGCGCACCAAGGCGGTCGCCGCGAAAATCCCCAGGACCGTCGAGATGGTGGCGGTCAGTGAGCCCAGGATCAGGGAGCGGCGCACGGCAGCCAGCACGATGTCGTTGTTCATCAGCACGCCGAACCAGTGGAAGCTGAAGCCCGTCATGGGAAAGCCGCCGAACTGGGAGGCGTTGAAGGACAGCAGCATGGTGACCATGATCGGCGCGAAGAGGAACAGATAGACGAGCACGCTCGCGAAATTGATCACCCGCCAGCCGATCACCCCATCGCTCATCGCCCACACCCACTCATCGACTGAGCCCCTTGTAGATGCGGCTGAGGCCCATGTAGCGGCTGTAGATCGCCGCGATGGCGCCCAGCAGGATGAAGAGCACCATCGAGAGGGTGGCGCCCATGGGCCAGTTGAGCTCCGTCATGGTCGCGTCGTAGATGAGATTGCCGAAGAAATAATCGCGGGGATTGCCCAGGATCGCCGGCGTGACATAGCTGCCGGCGGCGAGCACGAAACAGAGCAGGGAGCCGGCGCCGAGCCCCGGCAGGGAGAGGGGCAGGGTCACCTCGCGAAAGGATTGGAAGGCGGTGCAGCCCAGGGTGCGCGCGGCGGAGAGCAGGTTGCGGTCGATGCCCTCCAGGCTGACATAGATGTTGAGGATCATATAGGGCAGCAGGAAGTGGATCATGCCCAGGATCACCGAGCCCTCGTTGTAGAGCATCGGCAAGGGATCGCTGATGATCCCCAGCCACCGCAGGCTGGCGTTGATGGCGCCCTGTTCCCCCAGGATATGGATCCAGGACAAGGTGCGGATGATGAAGCTGATCCAGAAGGGGACGATCAGCAGCAGGAGCAGCATCCATTTGTGGCGGAAGCGGGTCATGGCGATGCTGTAGGCTGCGGGATAGCCCATGAGGGCGCAGAGCACCGTGGTAATGGCGGAGACCCGCGCCGTCTGCCAGATGAAGTGGTGGTAATAGGGATCGGTGAAGAACTCGATCCAATTGGCCAGGTTGAAATCCGGCTTGTCGCGCCCGCCGCCCAGCGTCGTGTAGAAGGAGTAGACGAACATGATGATCATCGGGGCGATCATCAGCAGGCTCAGCGTCACCAAGGTTGGTGACAGCAGCAGCCAGGGTCGTCGGCGTTCCGCAGCGCTCAGGGCAGCGGCAGCCATCAGGCCTCCCGTTTCGGACTCGATTCTTGACGGGCACGTTACCAATGGGGCCGCGGCGAGACAATCTATTGCTGCTCCGGGCAATTGCTAGCCCGGGCTGATTGCGCGCGCCGCTCTAAGCTGCCCCGAACACTTCCTCGAAGCTGGCCTTCAGCGCGCTGTCGAGCTCGGGCATGGAGATGAGGATGCCGAGCTGATGCAGGGAGGTGACACCCAGGGCCTCGCCGGCGATCCCGCAGGGCACGATGCCGGAGAAATGCTCGAGGGCGGGGTCGAGGTTGATGGCGATGCCGTGGAGGGTCACCCATTGCCGGATGCGCACCCCGATGGCGGCGATCTTGTCCTCCCGCCCGCCGCCGCGGTCGACCCAGATGCCGATCCGGCCCGGGCGGCGTTCGCCGCGGATATTGAAGCGGGCGAGGGTGCCGATGATCCATTCCTCGAGGTCGCGGACATAGGCGCGGACATCTGCCCGGTCCCGGCGCTTCAGGTCGAGCAGGACATAGCCGACCCGCTGGCCGGGGCCGTGATAGGTGTATTGGCCGCCGCGGCCGGACCGGTAGACCGGGAAGCGGTCCGGGGCCAGGAGATCGGCCGGCTTGGCGCTGGTGCCCGCCGTATAGAGGGGGGGATGCTCCAGGAGCCAGGCCAGCTCCGGCGCGGTACCGGCGCGGATATCCTTGGCCCGGGCGTCCATGACGCCGAGGGCGGCGTCATAATCGATCGGGGCGTCGTCGATCCGCCATTCCATGTATTTCAGGGCCTGCCGCTTCTGCTTGCTTGGGGCTGGCCGATTTGGTATTCCCGGCGGCGCTTAAATACAAGCATGCGGTCGTGGCGGAACTGGTAGACGCGCAGCGTTGAGGTCGCTGTGGGGCAACCCGTGGAAGTTCGAGTCTTCTCGACCGCACCATCCTGATAGGGCCCGGCCGGCGACGGTCCGGGCTCTTTCCGTCTCCGGCTTCGGCGCGGCCGATAGCCGCCGTATTTGCGGGCTTGTTCCCCCTGACCGGAGATGCTACTTACCCAGCTCCCGGTGCGGCCTTAAGTCCCTGATAGAATTGAATTTACCTTGATAGCGGCGATTTAGTTGCGCGCACCCTCAACAGGGGCCTGGCCGGCAACGGCCCGGGCCCTTCGCGTCTAGGACCCGCGCCTGCGGGTGGCAAAGGGCGGCATGACCGACGACAAGCTCGAGAGACAGCGCGCTCGAATATCACCGTCTTCCCACCCCCGGAAAGCTCGCCATCGTCGCGACCAAGCCGCTGGCCAATCAGCGCGATCTGGCGTTGGCCTATTCCCCCGGGGTGGCCGCCGCCTGCGAGGTGATCGTCGCCGACCCGCGGGAGGCGGCCAGCGTCACCGCCCGGGGCAATCTGGTCGGGGTCATCACCAACGGCACCGCCGTCCTGGGGCTGGGGGCCATCGGACCGCTCGCCGCCAAGCCGGTGATGGAGGGCAAGGCTGTCCTGTTCAAGACCTTCGCCGGCATCGACGTCTTCGACATCGAGATCGACGAGCGCGATCCGGCCCGTCTCGTGGACATCATCGCCGCGCTCGAGCCCACCTTCGGGGCCATCAACCTCGAGGATATCAAGGCGCCCGAATGCTTCGAGGTGGAGCAGCGGCTGCGCGAGCGGATGCACATCCCCGTCTTCCACGACGATCAGCATGGCACCGCCATCATCGTCGCCGCCGCCTTGCTCAACGGGCTGCGGGTGGTGGGCAAGAAGATCGCCAAGGTGAAGCTGGTGGCCTCGGGTGCCGGGGCCGCGGCGCTTGCCTGCCTCGACCTGCTGGTCGATCTCGGCCTGCCCATCGCCAATATCACCGTGACCGATATCGCCGGCGTGGTCTTCGAGGGCCGGCAGGAGCTGATGGATCCGCGCAAGGCCCGCTATGCCAAGAAGACCTCGGCGCGCAGCCTCGGCGAGGTGATCGAGAAGGCGGATATCTTCCTCGGGCTGTCGGCGCCGGGTGTGCTGAAGCCCGAGATGGTCAAGAAGATGGCGGCCAAGCCGCTGATCTTCGCGCTCGCCAATCCGACGCCGGAGATCATGCCGGAGGAGGTGCGCGCCGTCCGGCCCGATGCGGTGATCGCCACCGGCCGGTCGGACTATCCCAATCAGGTCAACAACGTCCTCTGCTTCCCCTTCATCTTCCGCGGCGCGCTGGATGTCGGCGCCACCACCATCAACGAGGCGATGAAGAAGGCCTGCGTGGAGGCGCTCGCGGCGCTGGCCCGTGCCGAGCCCTCCGATATCGTGGCGCTGGCCTATGGCGGGGAGACGCCCGCCTTCGGCCCGGAATATCTGATTCCGCGACCCTTCGATCCCCGGTTGATCGTGGAGATCGCCCCCGCCGTCGCCAAGGCGGCGATGGAGAGCGGCGTGGCGACGCGCCCGATCGCCGATTTCCCCGCCTATCGCGACAAGCTCAGCCAATTCGTCTTCCGCACCGGGCTGGTGATGAAGCCGCTCTTCGATCGCGCCCGGCGCGATCCCAAGCGCGTGGTCTATGCCGAGGGCGAGGATGAGCGCGTGCTGCGCGCCGTCCAGACCGTCATCGACGAGAAGCTGGCGCATCCGATCCTGTTGGGACGGCGCCGGGTGATCGAGAGCCGGCTCCGCCAGCTCGGCCTCCGCATCAAGCCGGAACAGGATTTCGAGCTGGTCGATCCCCAGAGCGACCGGCGCTACAAGGAGTACTGGACGCTCTATCACAATCTGATGGAGCGACGCGGGGTCACCCCCGACGATGCCAAGACCCTGGTGCGCACCCGCACCACCGTCATCGCCTCCCTGATGGTCAAATTGGGTCAGGCGGATGCCATGATCTGCGGCGTCGATGGACGCTACATGCACCATCTGCGCCATGTGCGGGACATCATCGGGCTGCGCCGGGGGGTGCAGGCACCCTCGGCGCTGACGGTGCTGGTGCTGCGCAAGGGCGCCTTCTTCCTCTGCGACACCCATGTCACGGCCGAGCCCACGGCCGAATGCATCGCCGAAATGACCCTGGTCGCGGCCGAGGCGATGCGCCGCTTCGGGATCGAGCCCAAGGCAGCCCTCCTCTCCCATTCGAGCTTCGGGGCCAGCGACGAGCCATCGGCGCGCAAGATGCGTGCGGCCTTGGCTCTGGTTCTGGCTGCCAGTCCGGATTTCGAGATCGAGGGGGAGATGCAGGCCGAGCTCGCGATCTCGCCTGAGCTGCGCGAGCGGCTCTTCCCCCATTCCCGGCTTACCGGGCCGGCAAATCTTCTGGTCATGCCCACCATGGATGCCGCCAATCTGGCCCTGGGCCTGCTGCGCCAGCTGGGGGAGGGGATGTCCATCGGGCCCATCCTGATGGGCGTGGCGCAGGCGGCGAGCATCGTGACCCCGACGATCTCGGTCCGAGGCCTGGTCAATATGACGGCGGTGACGGTGGCCGAAGCGCAGGCCAATGTCGCGATGACGTAAGACCCCCTGTTGCCATAGGTCCTGGGGAGGATACTCTAAGGCTATGAACGGGCTCGATTTCGGTCTGGGAGAAACCGTCGGCATGCTGCGCGAGCAGATCGCCGGCTTTGCCGCGGCGGAGATCGCCCCGCGCGCGGCGGAGATCGACCGCAGCAACAGCTTTCCCATGGATCTCTGGCCCAAGCTGGGCGCCCTCGGCCTGCTCGGGATCACCGTGGAGGAGGAGCTGGGCGGCGCCGGCATGGGCTATCTCGAGCATGTCGTCGCCATGGAGGAGATCAGCCGGGCTTCCGCCAGCGTCGGCCTCAGCTATGGCGCCCATTCCAATCTCTGCGTCAACCAGATCCGCCGTAACGGCAGCTCGGCACAGCGCCGCCGCTATTTGCCGGATCTGATCTCCGGCCACAATGTCGGCGCGCTGGCCATGAGCGAGCCGGGCTCGGGCTCCGATGTCGTCTCCATGCGCACGAGGGCGGAACGCCGGGGCGACCGCTATGTGCTCAACGGCACCAAGATGTGGATCACCAATGGCCCCGATGCCGATGTCGCGGTGGTCTATGCCAAGACCGATGCGGCGGCGGGGCCACGGGGGATCAGCGCCTTCATCGTCGAGAAGGGCATGAAGGGATTCACCACCTCGCCCAAGCTGGACAAGCTCGGCATGCGCGGCTCCAACACCTGCGAGCTGGTCTTCGTCGATTGCGAGCTGCCGGAGGAGAACCGCCTGGGCGGCGAGAACGAGGGCGTGCGCGTGCTCATGAGCGGGCTGGATTACGAGCGTGCCGTGCTCGCCGGCGGGCCGCTGGGCATCATGCAGGCCTGCCTGGATGTGGTGCTGCCCTATGTCCATCAGCGCCACCAGTTCGGCCAGCCGATCGGCGAGTTCCAGCTGATGCAAGGCAAGATCGCCGATATGTACACGACGATGAATGCGGCCCGCGCCTATGTCTATGCCGTGGCCCAGGCCTGCGATCGCGGCGAGACGGCGCGCAAGGATGCGGCGGGCGCCATCCTCTTCGCGGCGGAGAAGGCGACCTGGATGGCGCTGGAGGCGATCCAGGCCCTGGGCGGCAACGGCTATATCAATGATTTTCCCACCGGACGCCTGCTGCGTGACGCCAAGCTCTACGAGATCGGCGCCGGCACCAGCGAGATCCGTCGCATGCTGATCGGGCGCGAGCTCTTCAACGAGACGAAGTGAGGGGGGCGCATGTCGCTGGAAATGCGCGGGGCCTGCGAGAAATGCGGCAAGACGCTGCCTCACGATTCCGCCGAGGTCTATATCTGCAGCTTCGAATGCACCTGGTGCGGTGCTTGCGCCGAAGCGATGAGCCATGCCTGCCCCAATTGCGGAGGCGAGCTCCTGCGGCGGCCGCGCCGCACCAAAAAGGATTGATCCATGACCCGTCGATTGATTTCTTCCGGCTCCGCCTTCGAGAAGGTGGCTGGCTATTCGCGCGCCGTGGTCGACGGCGAATGGGTCTTCGTCGCCGGCACCACGGGCTTCGACTATGCCGCCATGTCGATCTCCAGCGATCTGGCGGAGCAGGTGCATCAGACCTTCCGCAACGTCGCCGCGGCTCTGAAGCAGGCCGGCGCCAGCCTCGCCGATGTCGTGCGGGTGAATTACATCATCCCCCGGGCCAAGGACTGGGCGGAGATCGCGCCCATCCTCGGGCAGTATTTCGGCGATATCCGGCCGGCCTCCACCGCCATCATCGCCGGCCTCATCGACCCGCGGATGCGGATCGAGATCGAGGTGACGGCGCGGCGGCGCGCGAAGGAGCGCCGCGGCCATAGCCCCCGCCGCAAGAGGGGCTGATGGCGCCGCCCTCGACGGAGGGAAGCCGCATATGTCGCTGAACGAGCACCAGATCATGATCCGCGACATGGCGCGAAGCTTCGCGGCCGAGCGGCTGGCACCCTTCGCCGCGGAATGGGATCGCGATGCGCGCTTTCCGGCCGAGGCCGTCAAGGCCATGGGCGAGCTCGGCCTGCTGGGGATGCTGGTGCCGCCGGAATGGGGCGGCGCGGGGGTCGACTATCTCACCTATGCCTTGGCGGTGGAGGAGATCGCGGCGGGCGACGGCTCCTGCAGCACCATCATGGCCGTGCATAATTCGGTCGGCTGCCTGCCGGTGCTGGGCTTTGGCAGCCAGGCCCAGAAGCAGCGCTACCTGCATGCGATGACCTCGGGCGAGCTGCTCGCCTGCTTCTGCCTGACCGAGCCGGAGGCGGGCTCGGACGCGGCAGGAATCCGCACAAGGGCGCGTCGCGAGGGCGATTCCTATGTTCTGGATGGGACCAAGCAATTCGTCAGCAACGGCAGCAAGGCGGGGATCGCGGTGCTTTTCGCGGTCACCGATCCGGCGGCCAGGAAGCGCGGTCTCAGCGCCTTCCTGGTCCCGACGGACACGCCCGGCTTCAAGGTGACGCGGCTGGAGAAGAAGCTCGGCCAGCATGCCTCGGACACGGCCCATATCGTCCTGGAGAACTGCCGTCTTCCCCTCGATGCTCGTTTGGGCGAGGAGGGCGCGGGGCTGCGCATCGCGCTGGCCAATCTCGAGAGCGGGCGCATCGGCATCGCAGCACAAGCAATCGGCCTGGCGCGGGCCGCCTATGAGGCAGCGCTCGCCTATGCCCGCCAGCGCGTGACCTTCGGCAAGCCCATCGTCGAGCATCAGGCGGTCGCCTTCCGCCTGGCGGACATGGCGACCAAGATCGAGGCCGCCCGGGCGCTGACCCATGCGGCGGCCAGAGAGCGCGATCTCGGCCGCCCCAGCCTGAAGCTCGCGGCCATGGCCAAGCTCTATGCCAGCGAAATGGCGGAGGAGGTCGCCTCGGATGCGATCCAGATCCACGGCGGCTATGGCTATCTCAATGATTTCCCCGTCGAGCGGATCTACAGGGATGTCAGGGTTTGCAAGATCTATGAGGGCACCAGCGATATCCAGCGCATGATCATCTCGCGCAGCATCATCGAAGACTGAGCCCGGGAGGCGGGATGGCCGAGCCGATCGACTTCTATTTCGACTTCTCCTCGCCCTATGGCTATCTCGCCTCGACCGAGATCGATGCGCTGGCCGCGCGCCACGGCCGGAGTGTCACCTGGCGCCCCTTCGTCCTGGGGGCGGCCTTCAAGCTGACGGGCCAACGCGCGCTGACGGAACAGCCGCTGCGGGGCGATTATGCGCGCCGCGACTTCGCCCGCTCGGCGCGTCTTCTGGGCGTTCCGCTCAAGATGCCGGAGCCATTCCCTTTCTTCGCCTTGGCTGCCAGCCGCGCCTGCTATTGGGTCGAGGTGCCGTCGCAGGCCAAGGCCCTGGCGAAGGCGCTCTATCACACGGCCTTCGGCGAGGGGCGGGATATAACCCCGGTCCCGGTGGTCGCCGAGATCGCCCGCGGGCTCGGCATCGAGGGTCTCGAGCAGGGGCTTGAGCAGCCGGCGACCAAGGCAGCGCTGCGGGATGCGACCGACCAGGCGCTTGCCCGCGGCGTCTTCGGCTCACCCTTCTTCTTCGTCGATGGCGAGCCCTTCTGGGGCCATGACCGGCTGGGTCAGCTCGACCGCTGGCTGGCGACCGGCGGATGGTAGGCACGGGTTTTCCCTTGCCCCGGTCAAAATGGCCGGGGATGCTGGGCGCCAGAGTCGCCGCTCAAGGCGCGATCGACCCTGCGGGGAAACGCATCGGCCCATGCCTGTCCTGACCTCCGAGATCAATCCGCGCTCGCCGGGCTTCCGGGCCAATGCCGAGGCTATGGGTGGCCTCGTCGAGGATCTGCGCAAGCAGGCTGCCCAGATCGCAAAGGGCGGCGGGGAGAAGGCGATGGCGCGCCATCTCGCCCGCGGCAAGCTCTCGCCCCGCCAGCGCGTCGAGATGCTGCTGGATCCCGGCACGCCGTTCCTCGAGCTCTCCCAGCTCGCTGCGCATGGTGTCTACAATGAGGTGGTGCCGGCCGCCGGGATCATCACCGGCATCGGCCGGATCGAGGGCCGCGAATGCGTCATCGTGGCCAATGACGCCACGGTCAAGGGCGGAACCTATTATCCGCTGACGGTGAAGAAGCATCTGCGGGCCCAGGAGATCGCGCTGCAGAACCGGCTGCCTTGCGTCTATCTCGTCGATTCCGGGGGTGCCAATCTGCCGCGCCAGGATGAGGTCTTTCCCGACCGCGAGCATTTCGGGCGAATCTTCTTCAACCAGGCGAACATGTCGGCGGCGGGCATTCCCCAGATCGCGGTCGTCATGGGGTCCTGCACCGCCGGTGGCGCCTATGTGCCCGCCATGTCCGATGAGGCGATCATCGTTCGCAACCAGGGCACCATCTTCCTCGGCGGACCACCGCTGGTGAAGGCGGCGACGGGCGAGGAGGTGAGCGCGGAAGATCTCGGCGGCGCCGATGTCCATGCCCGCCGCTCGGGCGTGGTCGATCACTATGCGCAGAACGATGCCCATGCCCTGGCGATCTGCCGCCGGGCCGTCGCCCACCTCAACCGGTCGAAGGCGATCTCCCTGGAAATCCGCGAACCGGTCGAGCCGCGCTTCGACACCGGCGGAGCTCGACGGCATCGTCCCGAGCGATGCGAAGAAGCCCTATGACGTCCGCGAGGTCATCGCCCGCCTGGTCGATGGCAGCGTCTTCGACGAGTTCAAGCAGCTCTATGGCGCGACGCTGATCTGCGGCTTCGCGCGGCTCTACGGCTATCCCATCGGCATCGTCGCCAACAACGGGATCCTGTTTTCGGAATCCGCCCTCAAGGGCGCGCATTTCATCGAGCTTTGCGCCCAGCGCGGCATCCCGCTCATTTTCCTCCAGAACATCACCGGCTTCATGGTCGGTCGCAAATACGAAGCCGGCGGCATTGCCAAGGACGGGGCGAAGATGGTGATGGCGGTCTCCACCGCCCGGGTACCGAAGCTGACGCTCATCATCGGCGGCAGTTTCGGGGCCGGCAATTACGGCATGTGCGGCCGGGCCTATGGTCCACGCTTCCTCTGGATGTGGCCCAATGCACGCATCTCGGTGATGGGCGGCGAGCAGGCGGCCTCGGTCCTCGCCCAGGTCAAGAAGGACAATATGAAGACGCCCTGGCCGGCGGAAGAGGAGGAGGCCTTCAAGGCCCCCATCCGCGCCCAATACGAGCGCCAGGGCCATCCCTATTACGCCAGCGCGCGGCTCTGGGACGATGGCATCATCGCCCCGGCAGACAGCCGGCGGGTGCTGGGCCTCGGCCTCTCGGCGGCTCTCAATGCGCCCATCGAGGAGACGCGCTTCGGCGTCTTCCGCATGTGAGCCGGGAAGGGTCGTCATGAGCGGCATCGAGATCGAGCGCAGCGGCGCCAAGGCGACCCTCTGGCTGAACCGGCCCGAGCGTCACAACGCCTTCGACGATGGGCTGATCGCCGAGCTGAGTGCGGCGCTGGCGGCGCTGGCGGCGGATTCGGCCATTCGTGTCGTTCTTCTGGCAGGTCGCGGCAAGAGCTTCTCCGCCGGCGCCGATCTTGCCTGGATGAAGCGCATGGCCGGCTACACGGCCGCGGAGAACGCGGCCGATGCCCAGAAGATGGCGGAGATGCTGCATCGCCTGGATTCCCTGCCCAAGCCGACCATCGCTCTGGTGCAGGGCGCGGCCATGGGCGGCGGGGTGGGGCTGGTCGCCGCCTGCGATATCGCGATCGCGGCCGAGGATGCGCAATTCGCCTTCTCCGAGGTACGCCTGGGCCTGACGCCGGCAACCATCAGCCCCTATGTCATCGCGGCCATCGGGCCGCGCGCCGCGCGGCGCTATTTCCTTACCGCCGAACGCTTCGATGCCCGCCGGGCTCTGGGGCTGGGGCTGGTGACTGCCGTGGTGCCGGCGTCGGATCTGGCGACGGAGGCGAGCAGACTTGCCGATATCCTGTGCCAGAACGGACCCGCGGCCATGGCGGAGGCCAAGCGGTTGATCGCCGATGTGACGGATCGCCCGATCGATGCGGCATTGAGGACCGAGACGGCGGGGCGCATCGCCCGGCAGCGCGCAAGCGCGGAGGGCCGCGAGGGGGTGGCGGCCTTCCTCGAGAAGCGCAAGCCGAGCTGGCAAGGTTGATGTTCGCCAAGATCCTCATCGCCAATCGGGGCGAGATCGCCTGCCGCGTCATCCGCACGGCGCGGCGCCTGGGCATCCGCACGGTCGCCGTCTATTCCGAGGCCGATGCCCATGCCTGGCATGCCGAGCTGGCCGATGAGGCTGTGGCCATCGGCCCGCCGCCGGCGCGCGAAAGCTATCTCCGGGGCGAGAAGATCATCGCCGCCGCCTTGGCGACCGGGGCCGAGGCCATCCATCCCGGCTATGGCTTCCTCTCCGAGAATGCCGATTTCGCCGAGGCTTGTGCGGTGGCCGGTCTCGTCTTCATCGGCCCGCCGGCCGCCGCCATGCGCGCCATGGGCTCGAAGAGCGAGGCCAAGGCCCTGATGGAGAAGGCGGGCGTCCCCGTCGTGCCCGGCTATCACGGCGCGGACCAGGACGATGGTGCGCTGGCCGCAGCGGCCAAGCGTATCGGTTTCCCGGTGCTGCTCAAGGCCTCGGCCGGCGGCGGCGGCAAGGGCATGCGCCGCGTCGACAACCCGGGCGAATTCACCGATGCCTTGGCCTCGGCCCGGCGCGAAGCCAAAGCCGCCTTCGGCGACGACCGCATGCTGGTGGAGAAGTATCTCCTCGGCCCCCGCCATGTGGAGGTCCAGGTCTTCGCCGACAGCCAGGGCCATGTGCTGCATCTCTTCGAGCGGGATTGCTCGGTCCAGCGCCGGCATCAGAAGGTGATCGAGGAGGCTCGTGCGCCGGGCCTGGCACCCGCTCTCACCAGCCGCATGGGCGAGGCGGCCATCGCAGCGGCGGCCGCCGTCGGCTATGTCGGCGCCGGCACCATCGAATTCATCCTGGACCGCTCGGGCGAGTTCTTCTTCATGGAGATGAACACGCGGCTACAGGTCGAGCATCCCGTGACCGAGATGATCACCGGACTCGATCTCGTGGAATGGCAGCTCCGCGTCGCCTCGGGCGAACCTCTGCCGTCGACCCAGACCGAGGTATCGGCCTGGGGCCATGCCTTCGAGGCGCGGATCTATGCCGAAGATCCGGCGCGCGATTTCCTGCCCGCGACGGGCCGTCTTGTGCATTTCGCGCTGCCGGAGCCGGACGGGCATGTCAGGGTCGACAGCGGCGTCCGGCCGGGGGATGAGATCTCGATCCACTACGATCCCATGCTGGCCAAGCTGATCGTCTGGGACGAGGATCGCGAACTGGCCCGCCGGCGTCTTGTGGCGGCGCTCGGCCAGGTGGAGATCGTCGGGCTCGCCAACAACGTCGCCTTCCTCAAGGCGCTGGCGGACCATCCGGCCTTTGCCGCCGGCGAGGTCGATACCGGCTTCATCGAACGCCATCACGACGCTCTCTTCGCGCCGGCAGCACCCGATCGTGGACGGGTGTTGGCAGCGGCGGTCGGAAGCCTCCTGCTGGGCCAGGAAGAAAAGGCGCGGCAGGCTGCGGCAGCCTCGGCCGATCCTTTTTCACCCTGGCATGCCATGGATGGGTGGCGTCTCAATCTCGATGCCCGGCAGGCCTTCCGCTTCCTTCTGGCGGGCGTCGAGCAGGATGCGGTGCTGCGGGATGCAGCCCGGGGGCTGCAACTGGATCTCGGTGACGGCGGCAAGCCGGTCGAATTCACCGCCGGCGTTGAAGGCCGCCTCCATATCACCCTGGACGGCCTGCGCTTCGAGGCGACGGTGGTGCGCCAGGGGCAGAGCCTCACCATATTCTGCGACGGAGGAGTCGACCGGTTGGACCTAATCGACCCGTTGGCCGCGGCGGAGGTGAGCGAGACGCCCTCGGGCCGGCTGACGGCGCCCATGCCCGGGCGGATCGTCCAGATCCATGTGGAGCAGGGCGCCCGGGTGAAGCGGGGCGACACCCTCCTGGTGCTGGAGGCGATGAAGATGGAGCACAGTATCCTGGCGCCCGCCGACGGCGTCGTCGAAAGCCTGGACTACGCCGTGGGCGATCTGGTGGAGGAGGGGGCGGCGCTGCTCTCCCTGGCCGTGAAGGGCGCCAAATGAGAGGCCTGCCGGCACGGGTACGCATGGTCGAGGTCGGCCCAAGGGATGGGCTGCAGAACGAGGCCGAGATCCTGCCGGCCGCCGTCAAGATCGCCCTGATCGACCGGCTGTCGGCGACAGGCCTGCCGGTGGTGGAGGCGACCAGCTTCGTCTCGGCGAAATGGGTGCCCCAGATGGCCGATGGGGCCGAGGTCATGGCCGGCATCGCACGGCGGCCCGGAACCGCCTATCCCGTGCTGGTGCCGAATCTGCGCGGCTTCGAGGCGGCGCGTGCGGCGGGCGCGGCGGAGGTCGCGGTCTTCGCCGCGGCCTCGGAGAGCTTTTCGCAACGCAACATCAACTGCTCCATCGCCGAGAGCCTGGAGCGCTTCCAGCCGGTCATGGCGGCCGCCAAATCGACCGGCGTCAAAGTGCGGGGCTATGTCTCCTGCGTGCTGGGCTGCCCCTACGAAGGCGCTGTCGCGCCCGAGAAGGTGGCGGATGTCGCCGGAAGGCTGGCGGAGATGGGGTGCTATGAGGTCTCCCTGGGCGATACCATCGGCATCGGCACGCCGGGCAAGGCGGCGGCGATGATCGAGACGGTCGCCAAATCCCTGTCCCGGGAGCGCCTCGCGGTGCATTTCCACGACACTTATGGCCAGGCGCTCGCCAATATCCTGGCGGCCCTTGAATGCGGCGTCGCGGTGGTGGATAGCGCCGTGGCCGGGCTGGGCGGCTGCCCCTATGCGCCCGGTGCCGGCGGCAATGTGGCGAGCGAGGATGTGCTCTATATGCTCCAGGGGTTAGGTATCGAAACCGGAGTCGATCTCGATGCCTTGATCGAGGCGGGCTGGTTCATTTCTGATCGCCTGGGACGCCCGCCGGCCTCTAAAGTCTCGCGGGCGCGGTGCGCCGCGGCCGCCCATGTCGCTGCCCAAGCCTCGTAAGGAAATCATGCTGCACCTGCTCAAACTCTGCGTCGGCTGCGATAGCGTCGAGGATCTCGCCCAATGGCAGCGCAATCGCTCGCCGGTGGAGCATTGGACCCGCAATCACCCGAAACGGGGGGCGGAGATCGTCGCCGGCGGCTCGCTTTATTGGATCATCAAGGGCCAGGTCCGGGTTCGCCAGCGCATCATGAAGCTCGATCGGCGGGAGAGGGAGGACGGGGTCTGGTGTGCCCTCGTGCTGGGGCGCCGGCTGACCCGGGTGCGGCCACGGCTGCATCGGCCTTTCCAGGGTTGGCGCTACCTTGAAAGCGAGGACGCCCCACCCGATCTAGTAAAAGGTCAGCATTCGGATGAGCTACCGGAAAAGCTGGCATCCGAGTTGCGGGCCCTGGGGCTGCTGTAATCCACAGATTTCTGCTGCTTCGCCGACGCCAGTGGTGTTTTGCTCTGGACAGTCGGCATGCCAGGGCCTAAATAGTGCCTTCCGCCGTCGTGAGACGGCAGTCGCCCGCTTCGGCGGGCTCGTGCAAAAGTTTTGCACCGCTCTTTTGATTGTCGGCACGCGCCGACGGGGCGCGAAGGGTCACCAAGGCCCCGGTTTGGGCTTGGTGCTTTGCGCGTCCTCGGTCGAAAGAACGTCGCTGTTTGACATTGTTGGTATTGAGAGAAGGGATGCGCGGGCGGCGGTCTTGGGTCGGCTTATGGCTGGTTCATTGGACCTGTTGCTTGCGTGTTTCTGGAAGCGGAGTTTTGGGCTTCTGCGGGTCTTCGGAGCGATCTGAGGGCTTTGCTTGGTCTGAGGCTTCGTGACGAGAGCGCGTTTAAAAGTAACGGGATCCCGATTTTGGGTGTTCTGTCTCGGGTCGGCTTCGGCTGGTTCGGGGTGGGAGATCTAAGGTCAACCTGAGAGTTTGATCCTGGCTCAGAACGAACGCTGGCGGCATGCCTAACACATGCAAGTCGAACGTGATCCAGGCTTCGGCCTGGTGAAAGTGGCAGACGGGTGAGTAACGCGTGGGAACCTGCCCTGTGGTAGGGAATAACCGTGGGAAACTGCGGCTAATACCCTATGAGTCCTTCGGGAGAAAGATTTATCGCCATAGGAGGGGCCCGCGTCGGATTAGGTAGTTGGTGGGGTAACGGCCTACCAAGCCTTCGATCCGTAGCTGGTCTGAGAGGATGATCAGCCACACTGGGACTGAGATACGGCCCAGACTCCTACGGGAGGCAGCAGTGGGGAATATTGGACAATGGGGGCAACCCTGATCCAGCAATGCCGCGTGGATGATGAAGGCCTTCGGGTTGTAAAGTCCTTTCGGCGGGGAAGATGATGACGGTACCCGCAGAAGAAGCCCCGGCTAACTTCGTGCCAGCAGCCGCGGTAATACGAAGGGGGCTAGCGTTGTTCGGAATTACTGGGCGTAAAGGGCGCGTAGGCTGTGCTGTAAGTCAGGCGTGAAAGCCCCGGGCTCAACCTGGGAATTGCGCTTGATACTGCGGCGCTGGAAGGTGGGAGAGGATGGCGGAATTCCCAGTGTAGAGGTGAAATTCGTAGATATTGGGAAGAACACCGGTGGCGAAGGCGGCCATCTGGCCCACATTTGACGCTGAGGCGCGAAAGCGTGGGGAGCAAACAGGATTAGATACCCTGGTAGTCCACGCTGTAAACGATGAGTGCTAGACGTCGGGGAGCTTGCTCTTCGGTGTCGCCGCTAACGCATTAAGCACTCCGCCTGGGGAGTACGGTCGCAAGATTAAAACTCAAAGGAATTGACGGGGGCCCGCACAAGCGGTGGAGCATGTGGTTTAATTCGAAGCAACGCGCAGAACCTTACCAGCCCTTGACATGGGACGTATGGGATTTGGAAACAGATCTCTTCAGTTCGGCTGGCGTCCACACAGGTGCTGCATGGCTGTCGTCAGCTCGTGTCGTGAGATGTTGGGTTAAGTCCCGCAACGAGCGCAACCCTCATCTTCAGTTGCCAACGGGTAGAGCTGGGCACTCTGGAGAAACTGCCGGTGACAAGCCGGAGGAAGGCGGGGATGACGTCAAGTCCTCATGGCCCTTACGGGCTGGGCTACACACGTGCTACAATGGCGGTGACAGCGGGCGGCGATGGGGCGACCCTGAGCTAATCCCGAAAAGCCGTCTCAGTTCGGATTGCACTCTGCAACTCGAGTGCATGAAGTTGGAATCGCTAGTAATCGCGGATCAGCATGCCGCGGTGAATACGTTCCCGGGCCTTGTACACACCGCCCGTCACGCCATGGGAGTTGGCTTTACCCGAAGCCGGTGCGCTGACCTCGCAAGAGGAGGCAGCCGACCACGGTAAGGTCAGCGACTGGGGCGAAGTCGTAACAAGGTAGCCGTAGGGGAACCTGCGGCTGGATCACCTCCTTTCTGGGACTTGGAGGAAGGACGGCTGCCGCCAGGCAGTCGACACCTCTTTCGAGCTCATATCTACCGAGCCTGTCCCTATGACGGCTCGAGGCCGCCGTCCTCGCATCCCTTCTCCTCGGAATAAGCGCCGCAAGGCGGCTGCGCGATTTATGCGCGCCGCTACGGGGTGGAGAGATCGGGCTAGTAGCTCAGCTGGTTAGAGCGCGCGCTTGATAAGCGTGAGGTCGGAAGTTCAAATCTTCCCTGGCCCACCAGTCTGGCCCATGGATCATCTGGGGCCGTAGCTCAGCTGGGAGAGCACCTGCTTTGCAAGCAGGGGGTCACCGGTTCGATCCCGGTCGGCTCCACCAGCGCTTCTGGTCAGAGCTTTTGGCCATTCCGAGGAACATGAATAGGGCAGGCTGCGAAGCCTGGTCCCTGATACCTGCTCTTTGACATTGTGGATAGGAATGCGACTGGCTGTTGGCACGGGTTGCCTTGCCTTGAGCGAAAGCTCGAGGGCGAAGGGATTCGTGGTTGACGGCCAGGCGGGTAATAGAATGAGTGCTGAGTGTTAAAGTCGAGGCTTTGCTGTCGTTGTGTGGAGGGCTCTGCTCTCTGTGTGCGGCGGAGGAGCTTCGGATCAAGCGTTTAAGGGCATTTGGTGGATGCCTTGGCACTGAGAGGCGATGAAGGACGTGGCACGCTGCGAAAAGCCGCGGGGAGGGGCGAGCACCCTTTGATCCGCGGATATCCGAATGGGGAAACCCGGCCCTTTTGGGTCATTGCCGACTGAATCCATAGGTCGGCAAAGCGAACCCGGCGAACTGAAACATCTCAGTAGCTGGAGGAAAGGACATCAACAGAGACTCCGCGAGTAGTGGCGAGCGAAAGCGGATCAGGCCAGTGGCCTTTGTCATAGAACCGGAACCGTCTGGAAAGTCGGGCCATAGCGGGTGATAGCCCCGTACGGGTAGAAGTGGCGAAGGTCCTTGAGTAAGGCGGGACACGTGAAATCCTGTCTGAACATGGGGGGCCCACCCTCCAAGCCTAAGTACTCCTCAGTGACCGATAGTGCACAAGTACCGTGAGGGAAAGGTGAAAAGCACCCCGATGAGGGGAGTGAAAGAGACCCTGAAACCGGATGCCTACAAGCAGTCGGAGCCTCTTTATGGGGTGACGGCGTACCTCTTGTATAATGGGTCAGCGACTTAGTCTTACGAGCGAGCTTAAGCCGATAGGTGGAGGCGTAGCGAAAGCGAGTCTTAATAGGGCGCTAGTTCGTGGGATTAGACCCGAAACCGGGTGATCTAGCCATGGGCAGGCTGAAGGTGCGGTAACACGTACTGGAGGGCCGAACCCACGTCTGTTGAAAAAGACGGGGATGACCTGTGGCTAGGGGTGAAAGGCCAATCAAACTCGGAAATAGCTGGTTCTCCGCGAAATCTATTTAGGTAGAGCGTCGATTGATCGCCGCCGGGGGTAGAGCACTGGATGGGCTAGGGGGGCGCGAGCCTTACCAAACCTAACCAAACTCCGAATACCGGCGAGCGCAGATCGGCAGACAGGCTATGGGTGCTAAGGTCCGTAGCCGAGAGGGAAAGAGCCCAGACCACCAGCTAAGGTCCCCAAGTTATGGCTAAGTGGGAAAGGATGTGGGAAGGCCACGACAACCAGGAGGTTGGCTTAGAAGCAGCCATCCTTTAAAGAAAGCGTAATAGCTCACTGGTCTAGACAAGCCGTCCTGCGCCGAAGATGTAACGGGGCTAAAGCCATACACCGAAGCTGTGGGCGTGTCGCAAGACACGCGGTAGCGGAGCGTTCCGTAGGCCTGTGAAGGTGATCCGCAAGGATTGCTGGAGGCATCGGAAGTGAGAATGCTGACATGAGTAGCGACAAGGAGTGCGAGAAACACTCCCGCCGAAAGTCCAAGGGTTCCTGCGCAAGGTTAATCCGCGCAGGGTGAGCCGGCCCCTAAGGTGAGGGCGACAGCCGTAGCCGATGGGAACCTGGTTAATATTCCAGGGCCTGCTGGAGGTGACGAATGCTGCAAGTTGTCCGGGCTTATCGGATTGCCCGGGCCGCGAAGGCGTTCCGGGAAATAGCCCCAGCTCATAGACCGTACCCCAAACCGACACAGGTGGACTGGTAGAGCATACCAAGGCGCTTGAGAGAATGGTGCTGAAGGAACTCGGCAAATTGCCCTCGTAACTTCGGAAGAAGAGGGCCCTTGCCTTGGGCAACCAGGGTGAGGGGGCACAGACCAGGGGGTGGCGACTGTTTACTAAAAACACAGGGCTCTGCGAAGCCAAACGGCGACGTATAGGGTCTGACGCCTGCCCGGTGCCGGAAGGTTAAGAGGAGGGGTGCAAGCTCTGAATTGAAGCCCCGGTAAACGGCGGCCGTAACTATAACGGTCCTAAGGTAGCGAAATTCCTTGTCGGGTAAGTTCCGACCTGCACGAATGGCGTAACGACTTCCCCGCTGTCTCCAGCACCAACTCAGCGAAATTGAATTCTCCGTGAAGATGCGGAGTACCCGCGGTTAGACGGAAAGACCCCGTGCACCTTTACTATAGCTTTGCAGTGGCATTAGGGAACGAATGTGTAGGATAGGCGGGAGGCTATGAAGCGTCGGCGCTAGCCGGTGTGGAGCCGCCCTTGAAATACCGCCCTTTGGTTCTCTGATGTCTAACCGAGCCGCCTGAACCGGCGGCCGGGACCCTGCATGGTGGGTAGTTTGACTGGGGCGGTCGCCTCCCAAAGAGTAACGGAGGCGCGCGATGGTGGGCTCAGGCTGGTCGGAAATCAGCCGATGAGTGCAATGGCATAAGCCCGCCTGACTGCGAGACTGACAAGTCGAGCAGAGACGAAAGTCGGTCATAGTGATCCGGTGGTTCCGCGTGGATGGGCCATCGCTCAACGAATAAAAGGTACGCCGGGGATAACAGGCTGATCTCCCCCAAGAGTCCATATCGACGGGGAGGTTTGGCACCTCGATGTCGGCTCATCACATCCTGGGGCTGGAGCAGGTCCCAAGGGTATGGCTGTTCGCCATTTAAAGTGGTACGTGAGCTGGGTTTAGAACGTCGTGAGACAGTTCGGTCCCTATCTGCCGTGGGTGTTGGAGAATTGAGAGGATCTGTCCCTAGTACGAGAGGACCGGGATGGACGCACCTCTGGTGTACCGGTTGTCGCGCCAGCGGCAGCGCCGGGTAGCTATGTGCGGTCGGGATAACCGCTGAAAGCATCTAAGCGGGAAACCCACCTCAAAACGAGTTCTCCCTGAAGAGCCGTGGAAGACCACCACGTTGATAGGCCGGGTGTGGAAGCGCAGCAATGCGTGAAGCTAACCGGTACTAATCGCTCGTTCGGCTTGATTCGATCCTTCCGTCGCATGCAGGGACCAGAGCCCGCCTGCAGCGCACAACAAGACCTCGACCAAACACAACATAACCGCACTCGTTCACCCGCTTCCGTTCCGACGACCTGGTGGTCATGGCGAGGGGCCATACACCCGATCCCATCCCGAACTCGGCCGTGAAAACCCTCAGCGCCAATGGTACTGCGTCCTAAGACGTGGGAGAGTAGGTCGCCGCCAGGTCTTCCGAACGGAAGACGGACGACAGAGAACAGAGGACAGACGAAAACTGCCTCTGCCTCTCGCACCCGCCCAGCATTCCTAGCCACAAAACAGAGATCAGAAACTGCTTCTGTCCTCTGTTCTCCGTCCTCTGTCCTCTGATACCGCGGGGTGGAGCAGCCCGGTAGCTCGTCAGGCTCATAACCTGAAGGTCGTAGGTTCAAATCCTACCCCCGCAACCAACAAAAACCCCGCCAGATCAAACAACTGGCGGGGTTTTGCTTTGTGGGCTCCCGCACCGCCTGCGATGCCATGTCCGCAAGGTGTCCGAAAACGGCCCCTCGGCCAGATGGGGGTTGCAACCGCCCCCTTCTACGGGCCGCGACGAGAACCGCCCTTTCACCGCGGTAACACGGGTTCGAATCCACGTCGGAGACGCCAGAAAAATCATTATGTTAGCGGAAATCACAAGTGCCATTCGAAAGTGGCCGGGTAGGGCGGCAAAGACATACCGAAGTCCAGGCCCTCTCTCGCGCCTTTGCTGCTGAAGTGCGGCAGACCGGTCACGGGCCCTTTGCCGCGACGCGCCGGCATGCAACTCACGCGCCTAGGGCCGAGCCAAGGCGATACCCGCCTGGTGGCTGCTACTCATGGATAGCCTGCGCCGTGCCTGTCCAACGGATAATCTCGCGGCGTCCGAGCGCCTCCGCCAGGTGTTCGACGATCGGATGAGGGTCACCACAACCCCTGGGACGGATTAAGCCTTGCGAACCAATACGACCCCCCGATTGCGCCTTGGCATCGCTCTGGGCAGCGGCATCGCCCGTGGCTGGGCGCACATCGGCGTGCTCCGGGCCCTCGGACGCGTCGGGATCGAGCCGG
The DNA here is from genome assembly GCA_963757155.1 of uncultured Alphaproteobacteria bacterium. Lineage (GTDB taxonomy): Bacteria > Pseudomonadota > Alphaproteobacteria > Dongiales > Dongiaceae > DASXQK01. The sequence continues at coordinate 16,183 of CAVWQS010000029.1, read as the reverse complement.
ACATCGTCTGCGGTACCTCGATCGGCGCGCTCGTCGGTGGCGCCTATGCGGGCGGTTGGATCGACCCACTCGAGGCCTGGGCCCGGGCGCTGACCCGGGTCGGGCTGGCGCGCCTGCTGGATATCCAGCTGGGCCATGGCGGCCTCATCGCCGGACGGCGGATCGTCAGTATCTTCGACGACGGGAAAACCGAGAGGCTGATCCAGAACCTCCCCAAGCGTTTCGCTTCGGTTTGCACGGATCTGGATACCGGCCATGAAGTATGGCTGCAGCAAGGCAATTTGTTCGACGCCATTCGCGCCTCCTGCGCGCTCCCCGGCGTCGTCCCGCCCGTCAGCATCGACGGCCAGCGCCTCCTGGACGGCGCAATCGTCAATCCCGTTCCCGTCTCGGTCTGCCGGGCGCTGGGGGCGACCCTGGTCATCGCGGTCAATTTGAACGGCGACATCTCAGAGCCCGGCGTCTCGACGGCCGCTGGCGATCTCGAAGCCGCCGAGGAGAGCGCGATCCTGAGCCGAATGAAGAACCTGCCGGGGACCGAGCTGATGCGCCAGCTTTTCAGCCGCTGGAACGGCGAGCCCAGCATCCTCGGCGTCATGGCGCGGACGATGAATATCGTCCAGGACCGGATCAGCCGGTCGCGCCTGGCCGGCGACCCACCGGATGTGACGATTGCGCCGAAGCTGGGGCATATCGGGATCTTTCAGCTTGACCGCGCGCGAGAGAGCATCGAGGCGGGCGAAGCCGCCGTGGCTGAGGTGGTTCCTATGCTGAAAGATGGGCTGCGGCGATTTAGGGCAGTGGGGTAGGCTATAGCTCGCAAGAAATCGATAGCTCGCTTATCGATGATAAATGGGGCAGGCCACATCAGCATTCAGTCCAAGAAATCCCCTGGCGCGTCCGAGCCTTCAGCATCAGCGGACCATCACGTGAAGCCGTGCTCGTGTATGTCCCGGCTTCGGCAAGGCTTGAGCCGTCCGTCTGCTGGGGCTCCGTATCGATCGAGGAGCAGCTTCGCCCAATTCGATGCCCAGGTAGTACTGCGCGCGATAGCCGCCCGCACCATTGTGAAACAGGTCAACCGTCTTCGGTGAAAGTGAGAGATCGATGGTGACGCGGGTGAGGTCGGGGCAGTCGTCGAGCCGCCGCCGCTTCCAACAGCTCGGAATTGCCTCCTTAGTGATCACCTCAACGATGGCCTCGAAATGCGTCTCTAGCAGTCGAACCTTCCTTGCCCGATCGATATTCTCACTCAAGCGCCATTCGCTCGCGTTTACGATGCCAAATACCATCTGCTGCTGCGCCTCACTTATGAGCCACGCCACGCGCGGTGGGCCGAAAAGAGCATGGTCGGCAGCCCAGCGAAGCAGCCCGTGCTATGGCGAGTCGAGAGAGTAGGCAGGATTTCCGCACCGACTGCCCGCCAGGTGGCGCGGCGTTCGACCGCGCGTCAGTTCACTGCCTCGCCGTGCCACCTTCCCCGCTGCAGCTCTTCGACCGCCCTGACGATCATCCGACAGACCAGAGTGCCCTCGGTGTCGCCGTCCTCGAGGAGCCCGTCACCACGCTCGGCCGCCCAGATCGGCGCATCCTCGCCGTGCTGGTCGGCCAGGAGTTTTGCGGCGCGGTAGATGTCTGGGTCGTCAACCATTGTTAGCGCGGCCCCCGGCCTGAAGAGAAGTTCCCGCCAAAGATTCGACTAACCTCTGTGCGAGCTAAGCATTGGGCAGAAGCGTGGATTCCGTGACCACGAAGGGAAGCGTTGCCAGCCCTCCACCCGATCGTATGGCTCATTAACGACCGCCACCACGGCCGTGGCCGCCGGTGTCATTGGGGGCGCCGCCATAGTAGGTCAATGCGGCCGGAGCCGTGTTAGCAGAACTACCGGTCGAATCCGCGCAGCCCTGAAGAACCAGAGCACACAGAAGCCAGATGAAGACACGTTTCATGATTGCCCCTGCAACGGGGGTGGACGTTCCAAAGCACAGCCAATACGGGCTGCCCGTAGACGGGGGCAGGCGCGGACAGTCAGCCCATCGCCTTGCGGTTGGTCACCATGCCTTAGAGGTTGCACAAGATCCGGGTTGGAGATCAACAAAACAGGAATGCGCCATCGCTGCCACGCAGTCCAGTACCGGCTGGCCTGCGAATGACGAGATCAGCCCGCTTAGTGGGTTGCAAGATAGGAGTCGCGAAGGACGTTCGCCTCCAACTCGACCTCCTCCAGCCAACTCTTGACCGCATCGCCGATGCTAACGATGCCAGCCAACTGACCTTGCTCAACCACCGGCAGGTGCCGAATCCGGCGCTGCGTCATCTTCACCATGACGCTTTGGAGCGTGTCTTCGCGGCTGCACGTGACGACCTCACGAGTTCATCAAGTCTTCGGCCTTGAGTGCGAGCAGGGCGGTACCGTGTTCAGCCAGCGCGTGCAAGATATCGCGCTCCGACAGTATGCCGATAACGGACTTGCCGTCGGGACTGATGATGACAGCACCAATGCGCTCCAGGCGCATGCGGCGGACCACTGTGTCGATGCTCGAGTCAGGCCGCATGGTGACCACCCCGGAGCCCTTGCGCTTCAGAACATCGCCTATCTTCATTGCGACACTCCTTTGCTCTGTCAGGTGGCAGCATTATCTCCCGAATTGGGGTGCGGGGGGAACTAAAGCGGTTCCCGGCAGATTTGAATTGGGATTCCCAGGGGTGACGAATCGGCAGAGTCTTGGGGCGATTCGGTTTGCGGAGGAGCGCCATGCCCAAGGCTTGTTCGTTGGATTTGCGCGAGCGTGTGATCGAAGCGGTTGAAGGGGGAGCATCGCGGCGTGAGGCGGCGGAGCGTTTTGAAGTCAGCGCCAGCTCGGCGGTCAAATGGCTTCAGTCGTGGCGGCGGGAAGGGCGCCGTGCGCCGCGGCCACGCGGCGGCAGCCGATCGCCGCTGGAGGACTACGCGGACGGGGTCCTCGCGCTGGTCGGCGAGCGGCCGGATTGGACGCTCGAAGAGTTCGTCGCGGCCCTGCACAAGCAGAGAATGCCGGGCAGCCGCAGCGCGCTGTGGCGTTTTCTGGAGCGTCACGACATCAGCTTCAAAAAAAAGCCTGCGCGCGGCTGAGCAGCAACGAGCCGATGTCGCCCGGGCGCGCCGGCATTGGATCCGGCAGCAGGCCCTGCTTGATTCATCCAGCCTTGTCTTCATCGATGAAACCTGGGTGAACACTACCATGGCCCGCCGCTATGGCCGCTGCCCGCGCGGCGAGCGGCTGATCGGGCGCGTCCCGCTTGGAACCTGGAAGACCCTGACCTTCGTGGCTGGCCTGCGCTGCGACGAAATGACGGCGCCCCTGGTGATCGAAGGAGCCATGAACGGAGAAATCTTTTTGTCTTACGTCGAGCAATGCCTGGCTCCCGCGCTCAACCACGGCGATATCGTCGTGATGGACAATCTCCGAGCCCACAAGGTTGCCGGCGTCGAGCAAGCGATCGAGGCCGTTGGCGCGGAATTGCTATATCTGCCCAAGTACTCGCCCGATCTCAATCCGATCGAGATGTCCTTCAGCAAGCTCAAGGCGTATCTGCGCAAAGCTGCCGAGCGGACGCAGCGCAGCCTTCGCCGCCGAATTGGCCTCTTCGTGCCTCGCCTCGGCGCAGACGAATGCGCCAACTACTTCGCTCATGCCGGATATGTTTCAAATATGAGCGGAATCCGCTTTTAGGCTGCGAACTCGCAAGCGGGCTGAGTTTGCAATGGGCGCACATGTCCGCTTTCGGATTGAAAGCAGCCTTCGTTCCTACACCTTGCCATGTCGCAGAAGTGCCAAAAGGAGACATCCTCCTCCCGTTCCGGATCTCCACGCCCGAATGTCGAGAAAGAGCGCCGATGCTGGGCCTGCCACATGGGCTAGGCTCGCCCTGCGGCGATGTCATGTCGACCCTCAGTTCGTGCACTCTCCGGTGCCCGCTTCGACCGGCAGGAAGAAGCGCTGGCGTTCGCACGGCGTCAACTCGCGCAGCACGACCTTGCGGGCGTAGTCGATCAGCTCCTGGGCCGTCGGGAAGACCCGCACCACGCGGGCCGCTTGGTGCGCGGAGGCAATCGCGACCCTTGTCCCATCTGAATTGAAATTGGCACGGGTGAATGCCGGCACGACGTTCGCCGGATCGTCGGGGCCGGCGAGAAGCGCGATCTGCTGGCCGGCCTCAGCGACCCAAAGCCTTACCGTACGGTCATGAAATGAAGCGGTCAGCACGTACCGATCGTTTGGACTGAACGACACCCCGTCCACGCTTCCTTTGTGGCCTGTGAGGATCTTCAGTTGTGTCGCGCTCTTCACGTCCCAGATGCGTGCGGTCCCATCGGTTGAAGCTGTGACCAGGGACTTTCCGTCATGGCTGAAGGCGACGTCCGTCAGACCCTCGCCGTGACCTTTCAAGGTCGCGACCAACCTGCCGTCTTCGGTCGACCAGATCTTGGCGGTGCCGTCGAGCGAGCCGGTGGCGACCAGCCGGCCATCGGGGCTGAACGCTGCCGCGCTGATCGGGTTCTGATGGCCGGAGAGCACCTTGTACGCGGTGCCGTCCGTCTTCCACAGCCGTACCGTATTGTTCACGGTCGTCAGAATGATCTTGCCATCAGGACTGAAGATGCCATCACACACGACCCCCATCGCTTGCAGGCTGGCGAGCTGGACCGCGGACGAGACATCCCATATGCGGGTTACTGCGGTGACTGACGTCGACGACAGCAATGAGGAATTGGGGCTGAACTGAACGTCAGTGACGCCGATATTAGGAGAGCCGAGCTCGGCGAGGTTGCGGCCGCTTCGCGAATCCCACAAGAGAATGCGGCTGTCCTTTAATGCCGTCGCCAGAATTCCGCCGTCGGGACTGAATGCCGCAAGCCGAACCGGTCCGCCCAGTGTTTCAACCCGGGCGGCTTCGCGGCCGCTCGCAATATCCCAGATGTGCACGATGCCGTCGCCGCCTCCGGTCGCGAGCCGCATCCCGTCAGGACTGAAGATCGCAAACGTCGGCGGCGGCTTGTGCGTGAGCGTAGTCGTCAGCACCCCATCGATATCCCAGAGCCGCGCATTGCGGTCGTAGGACGCGAGCGCAAGACTATCGCCGCCTGGGTTAAAGGCCACGTGCTTCACCAGTTTTCCATGACCATCGAAGCGCCCGAGCAGGGCGCCGCTGCTGACAACCCAGATACGAACGACACCGTCCAGGGAGGCGCTGGCAAACAGCTCGTCATTTGGGCTGAACGCGCAGTTCGCTTCCAGTTCGCGGGTAAATGCCGTCACACCGGCAACCTCTTCGCCGAGCACGCGGACCAGATCGCCGGTGCGGCCATCCCAAAGACGCGCCGCTCCGTCGGCTGAAGCCGTTGCCGCCACCCTGCCGTCGTGACTGAACGCGCCGCAGCTGTCGTCGCTCTTGTGGCCCTGGAGGACTGCAATCTCCGCGCCGCTCGACTCATTCCAGAGGTGGGCTGGGTTGTCCCACGCGGTTGCCAGGAGCCGGGCGCCATCCGGACTGTAGGTGACCTCGTCGATGAAGATTCCTGCCGTCTTGATGGTCCTGATCTCGCTGCCGTCCTTGCTGCTCCAGATGCGCACCCTGCTCACCGTCCCCTGGGCGGCGACGAAGCTTTCACCGTCGGGGCTGAAGGCCGCTGGCTGCGCGCTGTAACCGGTAAGTTTGGCGATCTGCCCGCCCGTCGACGGGTCCCAGAGGGTAAGCCCGCTGGCTTCGGACGCGCTCAGAATGCGCGTGCCATCGGGACTGAATAGCGCGGTGTGGACCTCGCCAGGCTGACGCAGCAGGAAGAGTTCCTTGCCGGAACCGGCGTCCCAGACTCGCGCGGTGCCGTCGCGACCCGCCGTGATAATGCGCCCGCCGTCCGGACTGAAGGTTGCTCCGTCGACCGCGCCCTGATGGCCCCTCAGGATCGAAAGCTGCGTTCCCTTCGCGATGTCCCAGATCCGTGACGTTCCGTCGAAGGAAGCGGTGACGATGCGATTCCCGCTGGAATCGAACTCGGCATCGGTCACCGCGCCATCGTGATGGAACACCATCGTTTGGTGGTGCATGTAGAGCGCGTTGTAGAGAGCGGCTTCTGCCTCCGGCAGATAGGGCCTGTCGGGTGAATCGATCCGCTTCGGCAATGCTTCGAGTGCCACTAGGATGGCGACCTCGGTATCGCCGTCCGCGGCGGTCCGTTGCGACAGAAGCGCCAGCGACAATGACTGGCTCCGCAGCGCCTGGTCGCGGGACGCCAGGGCATTGGCCCCGGCCATCTTGGCTTGCGCCTCGGCGGCTATTGCCTGCGCCGCGCTCTGCTCCGCTCGATTTGCGCTCTCCTCGGCCTGGCGCTCGCCCCTCAAGCCGACGAAGGCGCCGGCCCCGGCGATGATCGCCAGGAGGGCCGCCACAAGGGCCGCATACCGCGTCCGCCGCGCGAGCCGAAGGGCCGCGGCAGTCTCGAGGCTGCGGCGTTCGGCTTCGCGCTCGATCCGCTCGCGCTTCGCTGCTTCCTCCGCCTCGATGCGCGCGCGTTCGGCTTCGCGCTCCTTCTCCGCCCGTGACTGCTGCGCCAGCGAGGACGCCTCGATATAGGCGGCAACCTGCTCGTCGGCCTCTTCGCGCCTCGAGCGCAAGATCTCCTCGCCCTCGGCGAGCCGCACGCCCGGGGGCAGCAGGAGGTCCGGGTTTTTATGTTCGAGGAGCCAGCGGCGTGCATCGGTCTGCAGTCGGGCGCGCGTTTCCAGAAAGCTCTTGTCCGCATTCAGGGTGTCGCGCGCTCGTGGCCATCGGCTCAGAAGAGCTTCATGGGCGATCCGGACGACGGCATGGCCTTGGGCATCCTCATCGGCGACGAAGAGTTGAGCGGCGATCAAGCCATCGACGAGCGCCGATTTGGCCGGCGTGCCCGCGACCTCGTGCCGGAGTGCCGGTCGTGCCGCGATCACCTCTTCGCCGAGGCGCACAGTGGTGAGCGCTCGCAGGACGGCGGGCAAGGCCTCTTGGATTTCCGGTGAAAGAGCGTCGACCACCTCGTCCGCGCGCCGGGCGATCGCCCCTTCGAGGCCGCCGAGCGCCCGATAGGCCGCGAAGGTCAGCAGCCGGCGGTCTCGTCCCAATTCGTAGAGTGCGTCCAGGACGAACTGTAGCAACGGCAAGGATGCGGGATCGGCAGCCGCCGCCTCCTGGAGGACATCGTCGAGGCGCCGCTGGTTGGCATCCTCCTCGAAGCGCAGCCCCGCCGCGCGTGCGGGCTCCCGGATGATCTGCGCGAGCTCGGGGCCCGTCGGCGGCAGGAGCTCATAGCTGGCGAGCCCGTCCTTCAACGCTGAAAGGCCGGGAATCTCGCTGCAACGGTGGAAGAAATCCGCCCGCATCGCACCGATTACCCAGGCGAGGCCGCTGTTCGCCAGCAGGGCCAGCAGTCGGATGAACACCGCGCGGGAAACCGGGTCGTTCGCCGTGGTGAACAGCTCCTCCATGGGATCGATGACGAGCATTAGCCGGGCTTGCGAGAGAGCGAGCCCCCGAGCCGAAGCCGCTATGCCGAGTGCCGTGCGGATTGGCGGGAGCGCGCTCTCGGGCTTGCCTTTGATGAGAGCCGCCAGCTCAGCCGCTGTCTTTTCCGGAGCCATCTCCGGCAGCGCTTCTTCGCGGAGCAGCCCCGCCGCCAGGGAATGGACGGGATCCGGTCCTTCCGAGGGTCGGATCAGGCAGCGCCGCCACAGGCTGACGCCGGCTCGCGTTTCGACCTTGCTGATCGCCGGCATCAGTCCCGCCCGCACCAGCGAGGATTTGCCCGACCCGCTCATGCCATAGATCAGCAGGAACGCCTTGCCCGAGGCCGCCAGCTGCTCCAGGCGTTCGAGGCAGGAGGCGATGGCGTGAGCTCGGCCGAAGAAGAGATCGGCATGGTCGAATTCGAACTTGTCGAGCCCGCGGAAGGGCGATGTCGCGCGCTTCTCCGTGGCCAGCGGCACCCGGTACGCACGCACCGGCCGATCGATGTTCTTGACCTTGACCTCGCCGAGATCGACGAAGTCGAGCGGAAGTCGGTCCCGGACCTGCGCGTGAACGGTGTCCGAGACGCAGATTCCGCCGGGCTCCGCCATCGCCTCGAGCCGGGCGGCGACGTTGACCCCGTTTCCCATCAGGTTGTCGCCGTCGACGATGACGTCGCCGAGATTGATGCCGATGCGGAACCGGATCCGATGAGGCACGGCGAGATCGACGTTCCGTTCCTCGATCTCTAGCTGCATGCGCGTGGCGCAGCGCACCGCCTCGACCGGGCTGGCGAACTCCGCGATGACGCTGTCGCCGGCGCTCCCGAAGACACGGCCGGCGTGGCCTGCGATCAGGCCGTCGATGAGCTGCCGATGAGACTTGAGCGTGGCAAGCGTGCCTTCCTCATCCTGGCCCATCAGCCGGCTGTAGCCGACAACATCGGCGGCCAGGATGGCGGCAAGGCGGCGTTGGGCGCGTTCTTCGGCCATGTGGCGCCGATGCTTTCAAAGGGTGCAGTGCAGCAAATTGTATTGCCGTCACCGTTCAGGAGTCTATCGGCGCCGGACTTCCGCTAATGGGATGGTCCGGCCGTGCTCCTGCCCACTGCCAGCAGTAGGCTGGCAAGAGGCACCAAGCGAAAGGAGCACGCCATGTCTGAGACGCATAACAGTGTGATCGCCGTGATCGGTATCGATATCGGCAAGAACTCGTTTCACGTCGTCGGCCTCGATGGGCGTGGCGCCATCGCGCTGCGGCAGAAGTGGTCGCGTGGCCAGGTGGAGACACGGCTCGCCAACATGCCAGCCTGCCTGATCGGCATGGAGGCCTGTGTCGGAGCCCATCATCTCAGCCGCCGGCTCAGCTTGCTTGGCCACGATGCCCGGCTGATGCCGGCGAAGTACGTCCGCGCCTACTCGAAGGGGCAGAAGAACGACTTCCGCGACGCGGAGGCGATTGCCGAGGCGGTGCAGCGCCCGACGATGAGGTTCGTGGCCACGAAGACCGCCGATCAATTGGACCTGCAGGCGCTGCACCGGGTGCGGGAGCGTCTGGTCAGCCAGCGTACCGGTGTCATCAATCAGATCCGCGCCTTCCTCTTGGAGCGTGGGGTCGCGGTGCGGCAAGGGCGGCACTTCTTGCGTGCCGGGTTGCCAGGCATTCTCGCGACGGGTTGCGAGGTGCTGTCCGAGCGCATGGTTCACCTCATCGAGGATCTGGCCGGCGACTGGCGTCGGCTGGATGAGCGGATCGAAGGTCTGTCGGGCGAGATCGGCGCCCTTGCGCGCCAGGATGCCGGTTGCGAGCGGCTGATGAGCGTGCCGGGGATCGGGCCGATCATCTCCAGCGCGATGGTGGCGGCGATCGGCGCCGGGGATACGTTCACCAAGGGCCGCGACTTCGCCGCCTGGCTGGGTCTTGTCCCCAAACAGTTCTCGACGGGAGACCGCACGGTCCTTGGCAAGATATCGAAGCGCGGCAATCGCTACCTGCGCGTGCTCTTCGTTCAGGCCGCCTGGGTCGTGCTGATCAGGTCGAAGAACTGGGAGCGCTACGGGCTCAAACCCTGGATCGAGGCGGCCAAGAGGCGGCTGCACCGCAATGTGCTGGCGATCGCGCTTGCCAACAAGCTGGCGCGCATCGCATGGAGCGTTCTCGCCCATGGCCGCAACTTCGAGGCGGGCAAGGTTGCTGCGGCGGCCACCCTGCCTGCTTGATCGTTCAGCGCAAGACGGAGCCCACGCTGACGTAACCGGATTACCCGCCGAGGTCTGCGAGAGGATGAGACGAGATGGAGGATCGGTCTTCCCGGCGCTTGCGAACACTGGTGACCCAAATGGCCCGCTGAGGCCTGTCCGCTAATGAGATCGCAGGCGCGCTGATTTCCATGATGGCCCGGAGCCCAACGAGCTCCAACCAGAGGCCGGATACATTGATGCAAGACCGCTCACCGCCAACTCGACGAAAACCTCTTGCGACGCACGGCCGGACCATACATTCGGGTCAATCGCGTCGATTTCGCGATGTCTGCCATAGGTCCGCTCACCCTCCAACAGCGGACATGCTGTTTGGCCATTGATCCCCTGGTCCTGAGCATGATTTAAGCTCCCAAAGTGGAGTATCGAATTATGCGCTATGAACTCAGCGACTGCGAATGGGGCGTCATCAAACCGATGCTCCCGAACAAACCGCGTGGCATTCCCCGCGTGGACGACCGGCGTGTCCTCAATGGCATCTTCTGGGTCTTGCGGTCGGGAGCGCCGTGGCGGGACCTGCCGGAAATCTACGGACCCTGTACGACTTGCTACAATCGGTTCGTCCGCTGGCGGCGGGCTGGCGTCTGGGACCAGATCATGGAGGCGTTGGCCGCCGCTCATGAAGCGGCCGTGCAGATGATCGATACCTCTGTCGTGCGCGTGCACCAACATGGGGCCTGCATCGCGGGGAACAGAGAGCAGCACATGGGCCGTTCGCGCGGGGGATTGACCAGTAAGGTCCACGCCGTTGTCGACGCGAACGGACTACCCGTTCGCCTCGGCCTCACTCCCGGCGAGGCTCATGACAATCGGCTCTGTCCGGTGCTTCTGGCCGGACTGCGCCCGAGAACAATGGTGCTGGCCGATCGCGGCTACGATGCCGACTGGATCAGAGCATTCATCAACCAGCAGGGTGCTTGGGCCAACATACCCCCGAAGGTGAACCGCAAGGACCCCATCTGCTTCAGTCCCCATCTCTGCCGGGCGCGTAACCTGGTGGAGCGGTTCTTCAATAAGATCAAGCAATGCCGGCGTATCGCCACCCGCTATGACAAGCTCGCCGACAATTACCTCGCCTTCATCAAGCTTGCTTCGATCCGCCTTTGGTTGCGCACTTATGAGTCCACGCCCTAGCGGAGGTCTGAGCGCGAACGCCTGCCACGCCGCCTATATGCGGGCCCGGCGGGCGCGCGAGCGGGCGCGTGAAACGCCGAGCGTTTCCCGTGAAAACGGGGCCAGCGCTTGAGCGCGGGGGCATTAGATGGCGCCCGAGGCGCCGGCGGCCAGCGACACCGGGTCGCGATTTAATGTCGAGGAAATCAAGCGCCGGCTGACCTGCGCGCAGGTCGCCTTGCGCTATGGCGTCACCCTCAAGGCCCATGGCCGCAAATCGACGGGGCTGTGCCCGTTCCATGCCGAGCGGACGCCGAGCTTCGGCATCGACCGTGACCGCGAGCTGTGGCATTGCTTCGGCTGTGGCGCCGGCGGCGATGTCCTCGAACTGATCCGGCGGCCTGAAGGCCTCGGCGGCCGGCCGGCGGATTTCGGCGATGCCCTGGCGGTGGCAGCCGAGCTGGCGGGCTATCTGCCGGACGGGCGGCCCGCGAGGCGCTGGCGGTCGCCTCGGCCGACATGTCTTCGCCGAGCGCTTTGCGTGCGGGTGAGCCGTGGGGTGCAGCCGGCGATTTCTTGGCGGCGCGGTGCGGACCAGCAGACGAGCGCCGGGCCGGTGGCCCGACGCTCAATCTAGCTCAGCGCGCGCGGCCTCGCGAAGGATCTACGCGCCGGCCCGCAGCACGATCTTGCCCTCGGGCTTCGGCCGGAGGCCCTCCAGCATCTCATGGGCGATCCGGGCCTCGGCGAGCGGCAGGATGGTGCCCAGGCCAAAGGAGAGGTGACCGGCATCGACCAGCTTCGCGATCCGGTCCAGATGCGCCGTGGTCACATCGACCAGGAAGAACAGGGCCCGCACGCCATGGCGCGCCGCCGTCTGCTGATCCGGCTCCGACACGGCCGAGACGAGGATGCCGCCCGGCTTAAGCACCGCGAAGGAGCGCGCCTGAACCTCGCCGCCGACGAGGTCGATGACGGCATCGACGCCGCCGACCCTCTCCTCGAAGCGGCCGGCGCGGTAATCGATGACCTCCTGCGCGCCGAGACGGTGCAGCCTGTCGAGGTCGCGGGCGCCGGCCGTGGCAAAGATCCGCAGCCCGGCCTGCCGGGCAAGCTGCACGGCAAAGATCCCGACACTCCCGCCGGCACCGTGGATCAGGACGGTCTGACCGGCGACCAGACGCGCTTGCTCGAACAGCGCCTGCTGCGCCGTGACGGCGACGACCGGGATAGCGGCCGCCGTCGCATCGTCGAGACGGCCCGGCTTGGGCGCGATCATTCCCGCCGCGGCGAGGGCGTAGTCGGCATAAGCCCCCGTGAACTGTTTGTTCGTGACCCCGAAGATCTCGACTCCCGGCCCCGGTGCGATGACGCCCGGACCGATGGCCTCGACCACGCCCGAGAGATCGGAGCCCAGGGTCAGGGGCAGAGGCTGCGGCAGGGCGCTCTTCCCGGCGCGGATCCACCCGTCCCACGGCCCGACGCCGGCGGCCCTGACGCGGACGAGAACCTCGCCCTCGCCCGGCGCCGGCCGCGGCACATCCTCGAAGACGATGACCTCGGGTGGCCCGAAGCGGTGGACGCGGCATGCCTTCATCACAGGGATCATCCGGACCTGGGTCGCGGCGGAGCGGACTGTATTTTATAGCGGCTGTGCGAGGCCTCTCAAGTGGGCCTGGACCGGAGCAGGAGGCTCCGCTATTCGCGATTTCATGGTACCCGCACCATCAAGATGGTGATGACCGAAGTCGAAAGCCAGACACTCCGTTTCGTCGTTCCCACAACGACCACCGCGACAGTCAGGCTCTTCATAATGTAGGACAGTAATACTGACTTAAATCAAATTTTTTGATTTCGCCGTCGCGCGCGTGCCCCTGGGGGCCCGGTCGCCAAGATCATCACTCTGAGCTTTTTGCCCCCCTCCATTTCCAGCCCAGTCGGTACTACGTGCTTCGCCATGTCAGATACTTCACCCACTTCTGCCATCGAGATAGTGCCGACTTATCCAATCCCATGTACGACCTCTTCACCGGATAGCTGCGTGATAAGCACCCACTGCAAGCTGCCGATTATGGACTGTCGATGATCCACTTAGGATGGCCGCGCACCCGCGCTCCTTTGTCCATGAGATCACCCATGCACCCGAGTAATTGACCAATGGCTTCGTGATCAGCTGCGCCGACCTTTAGTTCGATGACGACGATTAGGCCGCCTGGGAAGCGATTTTGAGCCCTAGTTCAAGGTGGACCACCGCCATGCGCGGCCATCCGAGCCCGGAAGGCGCGCCGGATGCTATTGATGCTTGCGATGCTTGCGATGCTTGCGATCGTTCAGTTCGACTATCCCTTTTTGGCAGACTCTGCTAAAATAGAAAGTTGGAGAGAAACATCGCAAGCATCGCAAGCATCGCAAGCAGACTGGCGGGCCCCAGCGTATGGTCTCCCGCGCGGCGGCTGGATCGTACCCAGGTCACGCAATTCGCTCGCAACGCCAAGCCCTCCCGGTATGGAGACCTTCCTCATCGCGAACCAAGCGACGGCCGCCGGAGACTTTGCCCGCGTTAGCTCGCAGCCAGTAGCCCAGTCGGGTGGCACTCAGGCCGCCACCCTTCTCGGGTGCGACGGCGAGAAGCGCTTCTCGGAGCTCCGGATGGACGAAGCCGTGCGTATCGCGGTAGCCTGGATACTGCTCCAAGGCGCGGCGGATGAGTGCGCTTGTCGTAATGCGCTCCGTGCCGATGACGGCCTCCCATTGTTCCAGAACGGCTGCCAGATTTCGAAGCTTACTGTCGTTTGCGCGGGCTCGCTCAATGGTCGACGTGGGATCCGCTTCTCCGAGCCAGAGCAGGGGATCGCGGACCATGCGGCACCACTCCTCAAAGGAGCCGAGGGGCGGGCCTTGATGGGGGCGGCCGGCGGCAATGTAAGCGCGCATGATTGTCAGTCCGGCGCTGACGAGGGCGGCGCGGTTGTCGGTGACGGTCTGAATGGGGTTGAAATTGAACTCTCGCAGCTCTGGCCTCTCCATTTGAGCGTCGAGGCGGCAGATGAGGGCGCGCCGCACGAGATCGCCATCGATGACGATGTTGTTCCCAGTCGCCATCACGGTGATCGTTGTCGGGAGGTCGAGCGTTATAGAGGTCCCGAGCGGCCGAAGCCGGACGGTGCGTTGCGTCAGCATTTGGCATAGAAGGTCGCCGCCGAGTGGGCGCTCAATGTTGTCGATGCACAGCATGATATCGCCGCAGATAAGGGATGCGGCCAGGTGCTTGCTCAGCTCCTCCGGCACGACACCTTGACTGGACACTGGGCAAATGTTGCCTGTGACGACGACGGCGGTGGCATCGGCGAGCATGCTCTTGCCGGTACCCGCCGCGGGTGCGTCGTAGCAATAAATGGGAGCTGAGGGGAGTGATCGGCGTACCAGGCCCGTCAGCATTGCCGTAATCGCAACGGATCGGTCAGCCGCACTGACGTAGGGGAATAAGCGCACGGGCTCGGTCAACAGTTCGAGCGCGGCCTTGGCTTCGCTGCGCGAGGGACGATCGGGGACCGGCGGAAATACGACTCCTTGCGGATCGAAAAGCAGGCCTGTCTGCGGGTCATAGCCGGGCCGGCACAGAATGGTGCCGTCGAAACGAAGGGTGGGGGCGGAAATTGTCCCCGTGAGGACGGGGAGGTCCCATTCCATACGGGCAACATAGGTCTCGGCGATCCTCGGCGGGCAGGCACACGGCGCGCCACTGCTTTTTCCGAGGCTCGAATTTTAGGAAGGTTGCCGTCCTGGTCATCATTTCCGCCAGATGGGTGGGGCTCACAAGGCCGATGCGGCTGGAGACCGTTCTGCGACCGTCAGCACCGGGCACTTCCATGCTGATTGGGCGCACGATGGCCCCGCCGCGCTGGTAGATGCCGAGATCGGCCTTTATCAGAGCGCTCTGGGCTTCGTCGACGACACGTGACAGCTCAGCATCAATCAGGCGAATTTCGGGCATTTGGGGCCCGCGGGCGCGCTCCTTGGCGGCTCCGGCATTGATCCGCGATTTAGCCTTGGCCGGTTTTTCCGGGCCATAGGTCTCGGTCTTGCCGAGCCTATCGAAGCGTTCTTCCGGAGTTTCACTCACAGGCCCTCCTCAAGAAGCAGGTCGTTCCAGTCGCCGTCGGAGTTCGGGATGCGCGCTTGCGCTTCTTTCCCCCCTGCGGCCCAGCGCCGGGCGCATTCGCGAGCGCCATCGACTTCATGCGGCTTTGGATCAGCGAAGATCGACAGGTGCTCGATCCCGGCCAGGACGGGGAAGCGCCGTAGGGCACCGAGCGAACTGCAGGCCCAGATCGGGCGCCAGCCGGCGGCCATGACGGCGAGGCCGGTTTCAATGCCCTCGCAGATGCCCAGGCCCAGCTCAACTTCGGCATCGTCGGTCAGGCGAATGATGCCGGCTCGCCCGAGCATCTGGCGCGGGTTTTCGATGGGTGCCTTGGCGCTGCCGTCGGGGAGGAGGAAAGTCCTATGAATGCCCACGGGCTTGTTGGTGCGGGGGTCGGTCATCAATCCAAGCATTGCCGGCGCACCGCCCTTACCCAGCGGACAG
Source organism: uncultured Alphaproteobacteria bacterium (assembly GCA_963757155.1). GTDB lineage: Bacteria > Pseudomonadota > Alphaproteobacteria > Dongiales > Dongiaceae > DASXQK01. Next base: position 703 of record CAVWQS010000029.1, on the reverse strand, counting down.
CGAGGCGCCCAGCGCAGCGGCAGGCGATCGAGCTCGAGCCGGTCGGGATGAATGCCGCGGGCTTGCAGCCATTGCTCGATCGGAGAGCGGCGGGCCGGTGAATGAGCTGTCCCATACCTGGCGCCAGGTTCGCTCTATGAATGCCGCCCGCCGCTGCTGTTCGCGCACTCTCTCGGCCTCCTGCTTGGCCTGGGCCTCGGCAGGTTCGGCTTTAAGTTCACCCGGCCACGCGCCTAGCTCGCGAAGCTTCTTGATCACGGCCAGCGGCTCGCAGCCGGCGAAGCAGTGGACGAGCGGCCGCCTGTTTTTGCCGTCGGTGATCGAGAGACTAGGTATGCGATCCTTATGAGCCGGGCAGGGGACGAGGCCGTAGCTGCCGTGCCATTGACCGCCTAGCTTCGCGACGATCTCGGCGGCAGTCATCGGTCGATCAGCCATGACCGATTAGCTTCTGCACGCCCCCGACGGCGTCGGGTGTTTCGCCAGTTTCGTTTGATGATCGATGCGATGGATGCGGCACTCGGCCAGAAGACGATGTGGCCAGTCCGCCGAAAGCACTCGCCGTTGGCGAAGTGATCGAGGACGCGACCGATCGCCCGCCCACGCTCCCGGTTGTCAGTTCAACCGCCGCGTGTGTGGGTTTGTGGGCAATGTGGGACAACCGGCGAACCAAGCCATTGATGAATTACGAATTACGCGGCCT
>CAVWQS010000028.1:0-250805 GCA_963757155.1 uncultured Alphaproteobacteria bacterium | reverse complement strand
AGTCGGTTCGGGAAGTTTGAGTCTCGGATCAGTCGGTTTGCCGGGTAAGGCGTCTGAGCATGAGGCGGATCATCGCAAGATGGATGTAGGCGACGGCGAAACGTGTCCTGTTTTCGTAGTCCTTGGCGAGGCGGCGGCAGCGACCGAGCCATGCGAATGTACGTTCGACGATCCATCGCTGGGGCAGAACCTCGAAACCGACCGTATGATCGGAGCGCTTGACGATTTCTAGTTGCCAGGGGCCGAGGGCTCGTACTGCGGCGGCCGTGGCTTCTCCTTGATAGCCGCCGTCGGCGAAGATCCGCTCGATGAAGGGGAACAGCCGCCGCACGGCCTTGAGGACGAGCAGACCACCGTCGCGATCCTGGATGTTGGCCGGATGAACCACGACGTTCAACGGGAGGCCCAGCGTGTCGACCAGGATATGTCGCTTCTTTCCTTTGACTTTCTTCCCCGCGTCATAGCCCGACGGGTCGATCCGCGCCCCCCTTTTTCGGCGCCCTTGACGCTTTGGCTGTCGATGATCGCGGCCGTCGGGCTGGCTTCCTTGTCCGCCTGCTCGCGCGTGGCGAGGAAGAGCGCATGGTGCAGCCGCCCCAAGGTGCCATCCCATTCCCACAGATCGAGATACTCGAAGACTGTGGTTCGCGGCGGGAAATCCTTTGGCAAAGCGCGCCACTGACACCCCGTTCCGAGAATATACAGGATCGCGTTCGTCACCTCGCGCATGTTCGTCGTGCGTGGACGCCCGCCTCGCTTCGCAGCCCGGATATGCGGCGCGACCAAGGCCCATTCGGCGTCGGTCAGATCGGTCGGGTAGCGAAGCCCTTTGCGTTCATACCGGCAGCGGTTCCTCGATGTCCACATAGAGCACCTCCAACGCAGGTGCCTGACACAGAATCACAACCGATTCCAAAGACTCAACTTCTTTCCGAACCGACACTAAGTGAACCGCCCCGGGAACCCCGGAGGCTAATTGGTTTGAGTCACGCGGCGATAGCCTGTTCCTCCGGGCTGGCATAGTAGGCGGCTTCAGCCTCGGCGGGCGGGATGTTTCCAATGGGCTCGAGAAGCCGGCGATTGTTGAACCAGTCCACCCATTCGAGCGTGGCGTACTCGACAGCGTCCATGCTCCTCCAGGGGCCGCGCCGGTGGATGACCTCGGCCTTGTAGAGACCGTTGATCGTTTCGGCCAAGGCATTGTCGTAGCTATCGCCGACGCTGCCCACGGAGGGTTCAAGGCCGGCCTCGGCGAGGCGCTCGGTATATTTGATCGAGACGTATTGCACGCCGCGATCGCTGTGATGGACAAGCCCGCTGCCGGACAAGGGGTTGCGATCGTGAAGCGCCTGCTCAAGGGCGTCGAGAACGAACCCTGCGTGAGCCGAGCGGCTGACCCGCCAGCCGACGATCCGACGAGCATAGGCGTCGATCACGAACGCGACGTAGACGAAGCCCGCCCAGGTGGCAACATAGGTGAAGTCCGAGACCCACAGCACGTTCGGCCGTGCCGCCTTGAACTGACGGTTGACCCGATCCAGCGGGCATGGCGCAGCCTTATCGCTGATCGTCGTCCTTACGCGTCTTCCGCGTATGACGCCCTGAAGACCCATCGTCTTCATCAGCCTTGCGACCGTGCACCGCGCCACATCCTCGCCCTCCCGTACAAGCTGTCGCCAGACCTTGCGGACGCCATAGACCTGAAAGTTCTCTTCGAAGACGCGCCGGACCTTCCCGCACAGCTCCGTGTCTCGTCGCACCCGCGCCGGCGCCTTTTCGGGATCTGCGCGGCGCGCGAGATGAGCGTGATAGGTCGACGGGGCGATCGGCAGCACGCGGCAGATCGGCTCGACCCCATGGGCGTCGCGATGATCGTCTATGAAGGCGATCATGGCTTGAACCGGCGGTCGAGCTCCGCCTGGGCAAAATACGCGCTGGCCTTGCGCAGAATCTCGTTGGCCTGGCGAAGCTCGCGGTTCTCTCGCTCCAGCGCCTTCATTCGCTCGCGCTCGTCCGTCGTCGAACCGGCCCGAAGACCCCGGTCCCGTTCAGCCTGGGCGATCCAGTTGTGAAGGGTTTGCGCCGTGCATCCGATCTTCGCCGCAATCGACACGATCGCTGCCCATTGCGAGGCGTGATCGCCCCGGTGCTCGATCGCCAGCCGCACGGCGCGCTCGCGTATTTCAGGTGAAAACTTCCGTCTCTGCTGCTTCTCCATGGCTCCATCCTCTCAAGAGTTGGAGCCTCCGGCAAACCCGGAGCGGTTCAAAAAGTCTGTCCGGAAACATCAAGCTGGGTTGCAAAGTTTTCGGAGCATCAGGCGGATTGAGGCGAGACGGAGGAATGCAAGCGCCTTGCGATTGAGATTCTCCCAATCCTTGGCGAGCCTGCGGCATCGATTAAGCCAGGCAATGGTGCGCTCGACGATCCAGCGCTTGGGCAGTACCACAAATCCGTTGGCATGATCGGAGCGCCTGACGATTTCAGTTTCGAGGTGCGGCAGGACCTGCGCCAAGGCCTTGTCGAACCCCGGCCCCTGATAGGCAGCATCGGCGAAGAGCTTTTTCAAGAACGGATACATCCCGAACAGGGTCGCAAGCAGCAGGGCGCCGCCGTCGCGATCCTGGATATCGGCAGAATGAACGATGGCGTGGAGCAGCAAACCCAGCGTGTCTACGAGAATGTGGCGCTTCTTGCCTTTGATCTTCTTGCCCGCATCATAGCCATGCGGATCGATGCAGGCCCCCCTTTTTCAGCGCTTTTCACGCTTTGGCTGTCGATGATGGCGGCGGTGGGGCCGGCCTCCCGTTCGCCGTGCTCGCGGCACTCCACATAGAGCGCGTGATGGATGCGATCCAGCGTGCCGTCCCAGCTCCACAAGTCGAGATAGTCGAACAGCGTGCTGCGCGGCGGCAGGTCTTTCGGGATCGCCCGCCACTGGCATCCCGTGCTCAAAACATACATCATTCCGTTCATCACTTCGCGCACGTCAACGTGGCGCCTGTTGCCGCCCCGCTTGGCTGGCGCAATCAACGGTGCGACATGCGCCCATTCGTCGTCGGTCAGATCACTGGGATATCGCAATTTGCTGCGGTCGTAGCGCCCGCGGTTCTTCGCCGTCCACATCGGTGACCCTCCTCAAATCAGGCCACCTCTCTTAAAATCACAAACAATTCACATGATTCAACATGTTTCCGGACGGACACTAACACCGAACCCAGGCGCCTTCGCATTGTGGAGAGACTTGCTCAGAAGATGTATGAAGCTAGCGAGCCGGGCAACATACCCTGGTTACGACGGGGTTGGATCGTTCGAAAAACCTGGCTGAAGAAAGCGCAAGAAAGGCTTGAGGGTGGCGGCAACTCGGTCAATCGGCCTTATGCCTGGTGGAGTGTCTGGGAGAAGATCAAAATATTGCATTTGTAGAGTACTGGCAAAGGGCTATCGGCCAGTGGGTTTGGAGAGCGACCAGCGGCCGCAGGCGCGCCTACCGCTGCGGCGAGGTACCCCGGGGATCTAGCTATTACCGATTATGGCCGCCCCGTGTACGGCGGCGGTAGATATGGGATCGCCAGAATTGGCGTGTCCTTGTCGAGCGACAGATGCGTGCGGGCCCCGTTGTGATATGTCATGTACAAGATGACGCTTGCCAAGCACAACGATATGATCGAGTGCCTCCCGCCTGATCGAGCCAATCAGCCGTTCAGCATTGGTATTCTGCCATGGCGACCGCGGTGCCGTTGGTCGGTCGCGTATGCCCATTGCGCGGAGCCGCCGGACGTATGCCTCGCCATAGGCACAATCGCGATCACGCACGACATAATCCGGCGCAGCCTCCCAGCCGCAAGCCTCCGTTAGCTGTTGCGCAATCCATTCCGTCACACAGATTCGGCGGCGACAATGCCGCAGGATCATGAAGCCATACAGCAGCCGGAAAGAAAGTGTCGGCACGACGAACAGGTCCATCGACGCGATGCCATCAGTTTGTTTGCCAAGAAAGGTCCTCCAACCCTGTGACGGCCCTCCCCTCCTCCGGGCTATGTACTTTGCAACGCTCGTCTGGCCGACATCGATGCCGAGCTTAATCCCGCGGGCGTTCGGCGAGCGACGATGGCAACGTCGCGCTTCACCAAGAAGGCCGCCAGCCATGCACGGCCTGGCGGCCCTCCGTCGATCTGCGCTCGACTGCACCGGGCTCGAGTGACGCTAACCCTACCGTGTGGCCGATCCTCTATTCCGGCTCAGTTTGCCGAGAGAGTGAGACCCGCAGGACGTATCAGGCTGTCGACATAGGGCGTAAAGCCCTGCAGCCTCTTCGTGGCCGCGAAGACCCAGATCTGGTGGAACATGACGATGATCGGCCGGTCGGTCAGATAGATCTTGGCCGCTTCGGCATAAGCCTTGTAGCGGGCATCGAAATCCGTTTCGGATTTCGCCGTCGCCAGATACTTGTCCACATCCGGGTTGCAGTATTTCGCGGTGGAGGTGTTCGCCCCGCCGCTGCACATCAGCCAATTCGCGATATTGCCGTCCGGGTCGACCCGGCCGCTCCAGGATCCCCAGAACATCTCGAAATCGCCCGCGAAATAGCGATCTTCCGCCGTGCCGGTCTCCCGCGAATTGATCTTGATGTCGAAGCCGGCCTCGCGCGCCATGGCTTGTATGACCTGGGCGCCCTGCACATTCATCGTCGTATTCAGAATGAGAAGGGTCACCGGCACGGTCGTGAAGCCTGCCTCCTTCACCAGCTGCTTGGCCCGCTCAATGTTTCGGCTGGGTATGGGAAGCTCCTTCACATAGTAGCGGCTCGTCGGCGGGACCGGCTGGTTGCCCACGAGATAGGCGCCGTTCGAGATCGCCTGCACCAAAGCATTGCGGTCGATGGAAAGCTCGAGCGCCTCGCGAAGCTTCGGATTGGTCGCCAGCGGACCGGTATTCCGGGGCGCCGAGCCGACGTTGATATGCAGGAAGTCGAATCCGAGGCCGGGCGTGCTGTACATCTTGATCCGCGGATCGGCTTCGCCGCGCTTGATATCCGTCGCAAGGATGCCGACCCCGATATCAAGCTGACCGGACTGCACATTGGAAAAGCGCACGACGGAGTCCGGCATCGTGATGTAGGTGATCTGATCGAAGTGGATATTGGCCGCATTCCAATATTTGTCGAATTTCTTCACGACCACTTTTTCCTGCGGTACGCGCTCGACGAAGGTGAACGGGCCCGAGCAGACCGGCTTCGACCCGAACTCGGCCGGCGACATCGCCTTGGCTGCCTTGGGAGAGATCATCATGCCGGAGCGGTCGGACAATTGGGCCAGCAGCGGCGCATAGGGCTGCTTCAGATTGAAGCGCACCGTGTAATCGTCGACGGCGTCGACGCTGTCGACCGGGCCCAGCTCGCTCTTGCGATGAGATTCCGCCATCGTCTTGGCCCGCTCGATGTTGAATTTGACGGCGGCGGCGTTGAAGGGCTCACCGTCGTGAAACACAACATCCTTTCTCAAACTCAGCGTGATGGACTTGCCGTCCCGTGCGATGGTCCAACTTGTAGCGAGCTTCGGAACAAGCTGCCCATCCGGTGAAATGTCGACAAGCTTGTCGCAAAGCGCCGCGAAGACCTGCCGTTCGCCGAGATTGCCGCTTTGCGCCGGATCCAGAACGACGGGATCCTCGTCCAACCCTACACGCAGGGTCTCTGCGGCAGAGGGCTTTGCAGCCATGAGTGTCGCGAAGGCCGCGATCACCAATGCGCTAACATGATGTCTCCTCATCCTGTGCTTCTCCCTGCTTTATTGTTGTGTTATGAGACCGATTGTGAGGATATCGCGTACATATCCCCAGAGCAAGGGTGGATGGGGTCAATCGAGGCTGCAATGGCCTCTCAAATCAAGGGCGATTGGTGAGGGATGGCGATAAGCCGGGGGGAGGCGCGCCGCCGGTCCGGATCGATTGATGGATCGCGTTCGAAGAAGGTTAGATTGACGACTTGTCTCGCGCGGAGATGGGCGGAACGCTAGATGGGTCGCTACATCGCAAACCGATTGCTGATGCTGATCCCGACGCTGTTCGTCGTTTCCATCGTCGTGTTCGGGCTGCAGAAGCTTCTCCCGGGCGATGTCGCCATCGCTTTGGCCGGCGAAGACAAGGATCCGACCGTCATCGCCGAGATCCGTGCGCAGTATCACCTCGACCAGCCGATGCTGACCCAATACGTCCTCTGGCTCGGCAATGTGGCGCGCGGCGACCTGGGAAGATCCATGCGAAACCAGGTTTCCGTCGTCGAGCTCATCCGGACCAAGCTGCCGGCGACGATGATGCTGTCGGCGATCGCCATGGCTTGGGCGCTGGCCATCGGCGTGCCGACGGGCATCATCTCGGCACTGCGCAAGGGAAGCTGGCTCGACTATCTGTCGAACGTCGTCGGGCTGGCCGGTTTGTCCGTACCGCCCTTCTGGCTCGGCCTGATGCTCATATTGCTCGTCTCGGTGGATCTCGGGTGGCTGCCGGCCTCGGGCTATGTCAGCCCCTTCGAAAACCTCGGCGAATGCATAAGATCCCTGCTCATGCCCTCCTTCGTCCTGGGCATCAACGTCGCTGGCGTCATCATGCGCCATACGCGCAGCGCGATGCTGACGGCGATGTCGGCGGACTATATCCGCACCGCCCGCGCCAAAGGCCTGAAGCGGCACATCATCGTGGTGCGCCACGGCTTCCGCAACGCCCTGGTCCCGCTCATCACCATATCGGCCTTGCAGCTGGGGGCGCTCCTGTCGGGTGCCGTGCTGACGGAACAGGTCTTCACGATCCCCGGCTTCGGGCGGCTCATCGTCGATTCGGTCTATAACCGCGACTACAGCGTCGTCCAAGGCGTCGTGCTGACGACCGCGACGATCTACATGCTTCTCAATCTCCTGGCGGATCTGGCCTATGCGGTGGCCGATCCGCGGGTGCGGCGATGAAGGCCCTCGCCTTGCCCTTGCGGGGCCGACGCCGGGCCGATTCCCTGCTGCATCGTCTGATGCGCCATTCCGCTGGACGCATCGGCACGATCGTCGTGTTTCTCTTCGTCGCCACGGCCTGCCTGGCGCCGCTGCTCGCCCCCTACGATCCCCTCGCCACGGATTGGGGTGCCTTGCGGCAGGCGCCGTCGGCCGCCCATTGGTTTGGAACGGACGACCTCGGAAGAGATGTGCTGTCCCGTGTCATCTGGGGATCGCGCGCCTCGCTCCTGGTCGGTGTGCTCTCGGTCGCCCTCGCCATGGCCGTCGGCGTTCCCTTGGGCCTGATATCCGGTTATGCCGGCGGCATCGTGGATGGGGTGCTGATGCGCGTGACCGACGGCCTCCTGGCGATTCCCTCCTTGATCCTGGCGATCGCGCTTGCCGCCTTCCTCGGTGCCAGCCTGACGAACGCCATGATCGCCATCGGCGCCGCCGCGGCGCCGATCTTCATCCGCCTGACGCGCGGCCAAGTCCTTGTCGTGCGCGGCGAGCAATATGTCGACGCGGTGCGAACCATGGGCTTCTCGGGCCTGCGCATCATCGGCCGGCATATCCTGCCGAACATCCTGGCCGTCCTGCTGGTCCAGGCGACGCTCAGCATGGCGGACGCGATCATCGCCGAGGCGGGCCTCTCCTTCCTCGGGCTCGGTCAGCAACCGCCGAACCCCAGCTGGGGCGCTGCCTTGGATGCGGCGCGCAGCTTCATCGTCGAATGCCCCTGGATGTCCATCTGGCCGGGCGTCTTCATCTGCGCCTCGGTGTTCGGGCTGAATCTGCTGGGCGACGGCCTCCGCGACGCCCTGGATCCCCGCAACCTCTGAGAAAATCTGCCTGGAAAAATGGGATTTCAGCAATGACCGAACCGAAGGAAACCTCGCAACGGCTCAAGGGCAAGATCGCCGTCGTGACCGGCGCCGGCCGCGGCATCGGCCAGGCTTCGGCCCTCTGCCTCGCCGCCGAAGGGGCGGATCTCGTCCTCATGGAACGAGACGAGGCGCCGCTGGCGGAAACCGCCGAAGAGATAAGAAAGCTAGGCGGGCACATGCTTCCGTTGCGGGTGAATTGCACCGATGAAAAGGAGGTGGAGGCGGCCTTCGTGGCGGCCCGGCGCGATGCCGGTGCGATCGATATCCTCGTCAACAATGTCGGACAGAGCGCACGGGAGCGCGCCAGCGCGTTCTGCGATTTCGAGCCCGGAGGTCTGGCGATTCGTCCTCAACGTCTCGCTCTTCTCCACCCTGCTCTGCTCGCGCCAGGTAGCCCCGCACATGCGCCAGCGCGGCACGGGCAAGATCGTCAACATCAGCTCCCATGTCGCCTTCACGGCCGAGGTCGGCCTCGCCGATTATGCGGCAGCCAAGATGGGCGTCTTGGGATTCACGCGATCGCTCGCGCGCGAGCTGGCACCCCATGGCGTCAACGTCAATGCGATCTGCCCGGGGGCCGTCAATACCCGCGTCTTCGATCGCGTCTCCGATCAGGCCGTCGCGGAGCTGAAGCAGGCCATACCCATGCATCGCTTCGCCCGGCCGGCGGAGATCGGCCGCGTCGTCGTGTTCCTCGCCAGCAGCGACAGCGACTTCATCACCGGCCAGTCGATCATCGTCGACGGCGGTCAATGGATGCAGTGAGCGGGGTCAGCCTCGTGTTTTTCGACGCGGCCGTCCGGCTGCCTTCGCCTTCGCGGCCTGGCGCTTCGCCGCCGCCAGCGGCTTGAAAGCGGTCACCTTGATCTCGATCCGGCAATCGAACATGAAGTCGATGCGGAAGATCGACCGCGTCGGACAGTCGCGCTTGAAGAACTCCGCATAGGTCTTGTTCATCTCCGCGAAATCGCGCGGATCGCGCAGCCAGACCGAGGTATCGACCACATCCCCCAGGCCACAACCGGCCTCCGCCAGGCTCGCCTGGAGGTTGAGCAAGGTGCTGCGGGTCTCCTCTGCCATGCTGCGGGGCGGCAGCGTGTTGCCGTCGCTGACGACGAGGCCCTTCTCGTCATAGACGACATCGGGGGGATTGAAGCCGTGATCGCCCTGCGCCGAGGTGAAGACGAAATCTCCCGCCCGCATGGCCATCGAGATGGGGAAGCCGGGCTCGCTGCCATAGGCCACCTTCTGCGGCGTCGCCGCCGCCGCGGGCTTCACCCTCCGGGCCGGCGCCTTGGTCCGCCGCGCCGGCCGTTTCGCTGCTTTCGCCATCATCCACTCCCCTCCTCGATTCTTGCCGCCACGCCTCAATGATCGGCGAGGGCGAAGCCATCCATGTCGATCTCCGGCGTCCTGCCGGCGATCATATCGGCGACGATCTGTCCGGAGCCGCAGCCCATGGTCCAGCCGAGATGGCCGTGGCCCGCGGCGATGTAGAGATTGCGGATGGGCGTGCGATCCAGGATCGGCGTCCCCGAGGGCGTCACCGGCCGGATTCCCGCCCATTGCTTCGCCGTCGCGGGATCGATGCATTTGGCGAAATCCGGGAATACGCCGATGACATTGTCGACGATCGCCTTGCAGCGTGCCGGGCTCGGCGTCGTGTCATAGCCGGCGACTTCCGCCGAACCCGAGACGCGCATGCGGTCGCCCAGCGGCACGAAACCGAACAGCCGCCCGTCGTCGATGATCGGCATCTTCGGGCGATCCGCCCAGGGGGCGCCGGGCACCGTGATGGTGACGCCCTTCACCGGATAAATTGGGACCTTAACCCCCACGCTGCGCAGCACGCCCGGCGTGAAGCTGGCCAGCGCCGCCACGAAATTATCCGCCATCATCGGGCCGGCACTGGTGCGCACGGCGGCGATGCCGGTGGTGCCTCGCTCCAGCCCCAGGATCGAGGTTCCATGGTGGAATTTGACGCCGAGCCCGGCGCAGCGGGCCGCGAGCGCGGTCGTGAACTTGTGGCAATCGCCGACTTCGTCTCGAGCGAAATAGATTCCGCCGACTAAAGAGCCGGAGGTGGCCTGCAAGGCCGGCTCGCGCCGTACGCATTCCACGCGATCCGCGGGCTCGAAGATCAGGCCCTGGCCGGACAGGAATTCGGCGGCGCGCAGGCCACCAGCGAAGGATTCGCGGCTGGTATAGATCTTCAGCACCCCGACGGTGCGCAGATCGTAGTCGATCCCGGTTTCCGCGCGGATCCCCTGCAGGGTCTTGAGGCTGTGCAGTGCCAGCCTCAGATTGGTCAATGAATTGCGGCGAAACCGCTCGGGCGTGCAATTGGCGATGAAGCTCAAGCCCCAGCGCCACATATGCGGGATGGCGCCGTAGCGGACCAGCAGCGGCGCATTCTCCTTGCCGAGCCACTGCAGGATCTTGCGCGGCATGCCCGGCTGCGACCAGGGCTCGACCTCGCTGGCGTGGATGACGCCGCCGTTCCCGAAGCTGGTCTCCAGCGCCGCACCGCTCTGACGCTCGACGACCTCGACCTCATGGCCCTGCTTGGCCAGGAAATAGGCCGTCGCCGTGCCCACGATGCCGGCGCCGAGAACGATCGTCTTCATTCCTGCCCCCCGCTTGCCCCGGGCGCCTCAGCGGCCGCGTCCGTCGACCGGCCAGATCTCCACCAGCCTGTCGCCGCGCACGCAGTGGTAGCGGTCGTAGAGATTGATCGTCGGATCGCAATGGGGCACCAGGAATTCCACGGCCTCGCCGAGCTTGAGCGTGCCGCCCTTCGGATCGTAATCGACCCCGCCATGCTCATCGCCCATCAGCTTGTAGCTGGCGCCGGCGAGCCTTGGCGAAGCGACCTTGGGCATGCCGCCCTCGGTCGCGAAGGATTTATAGCCGGCATTGACCACGGCGAAGCCTTCGCGGTTCGCGCTGACGACCGAGGCCTGCACGAACAGGGAGGCGACGAAGGGTGACGCCCGGCCGGCGGTCATGTCGATCTCGAGATATTCGCGATCCATGAAGGGATAGGAGCCGGGCTGAACTTCGGTATAGACGCCGCCGGAAGGGTCGATATCGAAAGTGCCGGTACCGCCGCCCGTCACCACGCCGGGCGAAAGCCCTTCCGCCTTCAGCCGCGCCAGCAGATCGCGCACACGGTCCATCTGGCCGGTGGCGGCGGCCTTGCGATCGGCGAAGGCCGGGATGTGCTGCATATGGCCGTAATAGGCCTGAATCCCCGCAAATTGCAGAGGCCCGGCCGCCTTGATCCGCCGCGCAAGCGCGATCGCGCCATCGACGCTGGTGACGCCGGTCCGGCCTTGGCCGACGTCGAACTCGACGATGACCGACACAGGCTTTCCGGACTTCTGGCCGGCGGCGGCAAGCGCGTCCACATTCGCAGGATTGTCCGCGACCACCATCAGGCCCTTGGCCTGCTTGTTAAGGGCGACGAGCCGCTCGATCATCGGCGGCGTCACGACCGGCGAGGTGATCAGCACGCCTTCTATTCCGCCGCCTGTGATTACCTCCGCCTCGCCGACGGTCGTGCAGCAGATGCCGATGGCGCCCGCCGCCATCTGTCGGCGACCGATCTCGATCGATTTAGCACCCTTGCTGTGCGGCCGCAGATTGATGCCGGCCGCTTTGGTATGCGCGGCCATGGCGGCGATATTGGCGTCGAGCGCATCGAGGTCGAGCAGCAGCGCCGGCGTATTGAGGCCGGCGCGCGAGCCCTGCTGGCCGATGAATTTCTGGTTCGGCCCAAGTTTAGATTCGACCATCGTCATCTCCCCGTCTGGATTCGTAGGACGCCATGCGCACCGATCTCGATCTCCGCCGAGGGCAATGCGCTCGCTTGTGTCTGCAAGAATGAAGGATCGGTCGCCGCCGCCTCGAAGGTCGATTCGTCCAGGCGGCTGACGCGCGCGTTATCGACGCCGGCGAGCACCACCCGCTGCGGCGTGTCGCGCAGATTGGCCAACCACAGGCTGGTCCCATTATCCGCTTCGCGATGGGCCAGTGACGCGACCCGGCTTCGGTCCGCCGAGAGGGCTTCGACCAGCGGCCGTCCGGCGGCCCGGGCCATGCCGGCGACCACATGATAGACGGGATAGACGGCGGGGCGCGCGAGATCGTCGAACCAGGGCTGATCATAGGGGAGCCGGCGATGGACGACGCCGAACTCGCCGACGACTGCGGCGGGGCTGATGGCCGATATCCCGCCTCGCGCCGCCGCCGCGATCGAAGCCAGAGTCCAGGCAGCGCCGAACAGCGAGCGATGGCGCGGATCCATGCGCACCATCGTGCTCCGGCCATTGTCCGGGTTTGCCGCCGATTCGCCATAGGGGCTGATGTCCAGCCCAATGCTGGAGGAGATCAGGCGATAGGGCAGCTTGCCCGCGAAGGCCCTGACCGTCCGGCCGATATGCTCGAAGGATTCCAGGTTTTCCATCATGGCCCGATCGTCCGAGGCGTGGACCACGCTGCAGATCATATGGGTGATGAAGTCGATCAGGCCGATAGGCGGCCAGTTGCGGTTGAGCTCGGTGAAGAATCCGAAGCTGCCGCCGCCGATGAAGGCATCCGGCAGCGCCACGCGTGCCGCCCGGTGGATCTCGCCCAGCAATGCCAGAGGCGGCGGCGGGGCGCCGGGCTCGAGCCGGATGCGATCCTCCGCCGCGGCCAGCGCGATCGATTCCGGACGCACCCCCGCCTCGCGCAGCTGGCCGGCGAGCTCGGTCAATTCCAGGGACGGGTCGCGCCGGCAGGGCACCACGGCTTCCAGCGCGAGACCGGCACCGGCCGCAGCCGCGAGATCGCCGAGCCGCCGGATCTCCTTGACGCCATGGCCCGCACGCGCATCGATCCGTCCAATGATCAGCTGTGGACCGGCGTGGCGGACCAGTTCGGATACCTCGACGGCTCGATCCATCCATTGCAGCGGGGCGCGCAGGCCGATGGTGGGCATGCGCCCGTCGCTCGGTCGCCCGAGCGTAACCTCGACCGCTGCATCGACAGTCCGACGGGCCGCCGCGGGCGCCGATCCCGCAAAGGAGAGCGTCACCGTCTGGGTGATGCTGCTGCCGGCCTTCAGCGTGTAGGGATAGGGCAGAGCCAGCGGGCGGACATAGGTCTTGAAGGAGGCATCCAGCCAGTTGCGATGGTCCTCCATCTCCCAGGCGTCGCCCTCCATCCTGCAGGTTGCCCTGACGCCGGGCACGACCTCGTGGGAAAGAGCGCGCAGATCGAAGAAGCATTGCTCGGGATCGACGAGTTCGGGGAAGCGCGCCTGGCGGCGGGTGCCGTCGACATGCGTCACCTCGACCGGACAGCCGGCCACGCCCTCGAGGGGATGCAGCAGGACGAAGCCGGTGCGGTTGGTGAGGAAATCCGAGGCCGGATTGGCCGTGCCGGTGAACCGCAACATGCCGTCCGATTCGCCGATGATCTCCGCCGACCATGCCAATTCGCCATCCGGCGTCCGGCAGAGGGCATCGAAGGTCACCCGGAAGCCGGCCTCCGTCTGCTGCACCGTCAGATGGGACAGCTGCGGGTTGGCGGTATTCCAGCTGCGGTCGCGCACCAGAAAAGCGATGCCGCGCAGCGTCTCGGTCCCGTTATAGCGGATCCAGCGCAGCGCCCCGCTCTCCAGGGTGGCCGAGACCGGACCGGCCGTGAGCTCGATGCGCTCGGGAATCGGCTGCGCCGTGCCGAACAATGCGATTGCCCGATCAAGCATATCCGCCCACGTCCGCCTCATGTACCGTTTATCAGTACAATTTCTCCGCATCTATAGGTCGGGCCCGCGCAGAGTGTCAATCGAAGCTTGCGGATCACCGCCCGACTCCACAATGTACCACTCTAGGGACAATCGCTCGCGCTATTGGCGCAAACGGGGTGCATTCATGGCAATCCAAGCTGGACGGTTCACCGGACGCCGTACGGTGGTGACGGGCGCCGGCGCCGGCATCGGCCGCGCCACCGCGCTCCGCTTTGCCGCCGAGGGCGCGCGGGTCGGTCTGGTCGCCCGGCGGCAGGAGCCGCTGGAGGTCCTGGCCGCGGAGATCGCGAAGGCGGGCGGCGAGGCGCTGGTCCTGCCGGCCGACAGCTCCGTCGAGCCCGAGATCGCGGCGGCCATGGATACGGCGGCGTCGCGCTGGGGCGGTCTGGACATCGTCATATCGAATGCGGGGATCGAGCTTCTCGGCCAGGACGATCGGGTCGACCGATTGGACCGCGTCATCTGGGATCGCCTGCTGACGACGAATCTCACCGGTCAATTCCTCGCCTGCAAGCATGGCGCCCGCCATCTCCTGGCCACCGGCGGCGGGGCGATCGTCTGCCTGGGCTCGAATGTCGCCCATCTCGGCATGGCGACCAATGAGCCGGCCTATAGCGCGAGCAAGGGCGGCATTCACGCGATGATGAAAGTGATGGCGATCGACTACGCCCGGCTCAATATTCGCGTCAACATGGTGGTGCCCGGCTTCATCGACACCCCGATGAATGCGCCCGTCATGGCGGATGCCAAGGAGCTGGCCTATTGGAGCAACCAGATCCCCATCGGCAGGCCCGGCACGGCCGAGGAATGTGCCTCGGCCATCCTCTGGCTGGCGTCCGACGAGGCGAGCTACTGCATCGGCACCACCCTCGTTGTCGACGGCGGCCAAGCCTCGATCTAGACCCCGCCGCTCATCGCGATGAGAAGGTAACGACGGAATCTTCCTCGAAGGGCGGCGCCAGGACCACCGCACCCTCCGTGAGAATCGTGCCGCCGGAAAGGCGACGTCCCGTTCCCGGCTCGAACCATTCGATGGAAGCCTGCGGTCCCTTCAAGGCGCCAAGCTGCACCTCGATGGGCCGTCGCACCGGCAGATAGGCGACAGCCAGACGACCGTCCGCGGTCCCAGCCGCGGTGACCCGATCCAGGCCGCGCGCCTCGCCGAGACCACCCGACACCAGCCGGTTCTCGAGGTCGGGGACGAGATCGCTCCAGGGCAAGGCGCGAAAGAAGCCGCCCCAGCGCGCCATCGCCAGGGAGGCGGGCAATTCGAGGGCGGCCTCCCAGCCCTCCCCGAACAGCCAGATGGGATGATTTCCCATGCAGTGGCCATTGCCGCCGCAGAGCACCGACCAATAGGCCTGACGGCGGATCTGCAGCTGGCTGGCGTTGTGCTCGCCTTCATAGGTCGATTCGACCAGGAAGAAGGGCCAGGGTGGGTCGCGCTGCCAATCGACGATCAGCGCCCGATGGACCACGCCATAGCTGTAGGTGAGATTGAGATCGAGCCAGTCCGCGCCGGGGAATGATTCGATCGGCGAGTATTCGGGATGCGGATGGGCCGTGAAGAGCGTAGTGATGCCGGCGCTGCGAAGACCCTTGGCGACCGCATCGAGCCCCGGCCGCGTATCGCCCGGATGCCAATCGCCGCCGATGCACCAGATGATATTGCTGAAGCGGGCGAACCTCCGGCCGAGATATTCGCCATATCGCCGGCAGCCCTCCGGCCCCGTGGCGATGATCTCGTCATGCCAGCCGTCCAGATGGGGCGAGACCCCACCCGCCCGCTCGCGGCGAAAGCCGACATAGGCCGGCGCCAGGATCACGGCGAAGCCGCGCGCCGCACAGGCGTCGAGCACGCGCTCCGCCGCATCGAAATAGCTGTCGTTGGGCGTACTCATGTCGCCCGGCCGGCTGAAGGGCTCACGGCCGGCCGCATCGCGCGGCGGGTTGCGCGAGAAAATATGCTCCACGAGATTCACGATGATGGTGTTGAATCCCTTGGAGCGGCGGTCGTCCAGGTAGCGGACGGCCTCGGCATATCTAGGATTGGCGACGAGCGACCAGGCCGCATCGCCCTGGATCAGGAACGGGCGCCCCTCGGCATCCAGCATGCGGCGCCGGTCCGCAGAGATCGTAAGGGGATAGCGGGCCAGCGGCCCGGGATCGGGCAGCGAGGCCTGGGACAGGGGACTGGGCTCCGGATCGGCATGGATCCAGCGCTGCGGTTGCATTCCCGGCTTGTTCTGAACGCTCGTCATGAATTCTTCTCCACCCTGATTCCCGCGGCATCGAACATCCGCAGATGCTGCCGCGGCAGCCGAATCGAAATTCCATCGCCCTCTTGGATCGGGCTTGCCCCATCGACCCTGACGGTCAGCGGCCGCGCATCCCCGAGCTGCAGCAGCAGATAGGAGTCGGGGCCGACACGCTCGACCAGCTCTACCCGCGCGGCGAACCCCGTGCCTTCGCCCGGCTCGACGAGCTGGACATGCTCCGGCCGGATGCCCAGGGTCATCGGCCCATCGGCGAGGCTGTCCGGCGCCACGCCATCGATGCGGCAGATCGAGCGGCCCCCGGAACATGCGCTGACCCGCCTGGGATTCGAGCCGGCCCGGAAGCAGGTTCATCGGCGGGCTGCCCACGAATGTCGCGACGAAGATATTCGCCGGCGTCGAATAGACCGCGGCGGGCGTTCCCACCTGCTGGACGATCCCGCGATGCATCACCACGATCCGGCTCGCCATGGTCATGGCTTCGACCTGGTCATGGGTCACATAGATCGTGGTGCGCCCGACGCGCTTGTGCAGGCGGACGAGCTCGCTGCGCATCTCCACCCGCAGCAGCGCGTCCAGATTGGACAGGGGCTCGTCCATGAGGAAGGCGAGTGGCTCGCGCACGATCGCGCGGCCGAGCGCCACGCGCTGGCGCTGCCCGCCGGAGAGCTCGTCGGGATAGCGGTCCAGCTGGTCCGTGAGCTGAAGCAGGGCGGCCGCGGCCTCCACCTTGGCACTTATCGCTTCCCGCGCCACGCCGCTCATCTTGAGCGGAAATCCCAGATTGGTGCGCACCGTCATATGGGGGTAGAGCGCATAGTTCTGGAACACCATCGCGACGTCGCGCGCGCTCGGATGCAGGTAATTGGCGAGCCGCCCGCCGATATAGATCTCGCCGTCGCTCATCTCCTCCAGCCCGGCGATCAGCTTCAGCAGGGTGCTCTTGCCGCAGCCCGAGGGGCCGAGCAGCGCGATGAACTCGCCCGGCTCGATGGCCAGGTTGATGCCGTTGAGGACGGGGGTCTCGCCGTAGCGCTTGCTGACCTCGATCAGCTCGATGGCAGGGGCCGACGCGGTGCTCATGGTCCCGGTCCTATTGCTTCAAGGCGCCGGCGAGCGAGCGGGCGAGGAATTGGCGCTGCAGCACGAAGAAGAAGACGCTGATCGGGATGAGCGACATGACGGCCGAGGCCGACCACAACCCGTAGTTCGCGCCGCCATGGGCGCGAAGCCCGGCGACGCCGACCGTAAGAACCTGCAGATCGTCGCTCGTCGTGGCGATGAGCGGCCAGAGGAAGCTCATGAACTGATCGGTGAAGATGATCACCGCGAGGACCACCAGGCCCGGCTTGATCAGCGGCAGGACGATCCGCCAATAGATGCCGAAATCGCTCAGCCCATCCAGCCTCGCGGCATTGTCGAGGTCGCGGGGCAGCCCCAGGATGAATTGCCGCATCAGGATCGCCCCCAGGGGGTTCGCCAGCGGCGGCAGGATCAGGGCCAGATAGGTGTCCGTCAGCCCGACCGCGGAAACCAGCGACCAGAGGGGGACGATGAGCGCCCCGATGGGAACCATCAACAGGATCAGCATGAGGAGGAAGATCACGCGCTTGCCCCGCATCTCGATCTTCGCCAGCGCATAGCCGGCCATGGAGTCCATGAACACCTTGATCAGGGTCACGCTGGAGGCGACGAACAGGGTGTTGAACATCCAGCGCAGGAAGCCCGTGTTCCACAGGAGGTTGTGGTAGTTGTCGAGATAGAGGGGAATCGGCAGCAGGCTCGGCGGGTAGCTGAAGATCGCGGTGCTGTTCTTCAGCGACGCCAGGAAGACGTAATAGAACGGCGCGACCAGCAGGAAGGTCACGACGATCAGCAGGAGATGGCGGGCGAATTCCGCCCGCCGGCGCTTGCGCCGCCGGAGGCGGGCGTGATCGACCCCGGCACCCCGTCCATCGGCGTAAGCCAGCACCGCCATCAGTCGCCGCCTCGGCGATCGCGAAGCAGACGCATCTGGAGCACCGTCAGCGCGAGGATCGCCACGATCAGGACCAGCGAGATCGCCGAGGCGAAGCCGACCTTGTTGTTGGAGGCGAAGACATATTGCCAGACGCGAAAGATGACGGTCGTGGTGGCCGTCCCGGGGCCGCCGTTGGTGAGAACGAGCGCCGTGTCGAAGACCTGGAGTCCCCAGATGGTCGAGACGACGATCGCAAAGAAGATGATCCGGCGCAGCAGCGGCAAGGTGAGATAGCGGAAGCGGGCCAGCGCCGAAGCGCCGTCGAGCTCCGCGGCCTGATAGAGTTCCGTGGGCAATCCGATGATCGCGGCCACGAAGAACATGGCCCAGTAGCCGACATTGCGCCAGACGTCGAGGACCGCGAGGACCAGGAGCGCGTTGTCGGCCCCGAGCCAGACGACCGGCTTGCCGCCGAAGAGCCGTATGACTTCGTTGAACAGACCGAAGTCGACATTGGTCAGGAACAGCCAGATCAGCGCCGCGACGACACCCGGCACCAGCACCGGGAAATAGACGAGAAAGCGGTAGATCGACGCGCCACGCCGCACCCGGGCGAGAACCAGCGCAATGGCGAGCGCGCCCACCAGGATCGCCGGCACGGAGTAGAGGGCGAAGAGCAGCGTATTCTCGATGGAGGACCAGGCCCCGACGACCCCGGGAAGCTCGACGAAATTCCGCAATCCGATGAATTTCGTCCCACCGAAGATGCTGCCGGCGCGGGTGCTCCACCAGATCGTCCCGACCACCGGCAGAACGAGGAAGATGAGGAAGCAGGCCAGGAAGGGGGCTAGAAACATCCATCCCGTCAGCTCGCGCCGCCGCCTCGCTTTGCGCGACAGGCTTCGGTGCTCGGCCGGCGACAGCCGCAATCGGCCGGCGGCGGCGCTGGTCATGAGCCGCCGGGCGGCCCTGCCATCACGGCAGGGCCGTCACATCCACGGTTTCGCGCATCTTTTTCTTCGACCCCCATGCCCGCGACAGCGGACATCCCGGGGCAAGCCGCGGCAAGGGCGCGAAATGCGACGCGCCCTTCCCGTCACAGCCCGGTTTCGTGCTTCACGATCTTTTCGACATCGGCGACCGCCTCCTGGGCGGTCTTCTTGCCGGCGTAGCAGTTCTGTATCTCCGCCTCGGCGAGCTGTTCGACGGTCGCCCATTGCGGGAAATTCTCGAGGCCGACGGCATATTTCTCGAACAGCGGCAGGGCTTCGGCGAGCTGGGGCGCGCTGCTTTTGCCGTATCCTGACGCCGCCGCATCGGTCCGCGCCGGATAGGTTCCGGAGTTGTCGGCCCAATAGGCGTCGTTCGGCCCGCTGGTCCACCACTTCACCACCTCCCACATCAGATCCTTGTCGGGAGATTTGGCGTTGATCATGTAATAGGTGATGTCGTTGAAGTTCACCTGAGACACCGGCCCCGGCGGATAGGGCAGAAGCTTCCATTTGAAGGGCATCGGCGAGGGCAAGGCGGTCGTGGTCGCGAGATCCGAGGAGAGGATGGCAAGCTTGCCGGCGACGAAGGCGGCGGGCGCCGCGTCATAGCTGTAGGTTCCCAGCGGCGGCGCGATACCGTCCTTGAATAGGTCGGCCATCTGCTGGGTGACCGTCACCACCTCCGGCAGGTTGACGTTCGGCCGCTTGAGGTCCGGGGTCAGGTAGGATCCGCCGGCGGCGCGCAGGCGCTGATACCATTCACCATAGCCGCCGAGCTGGATTCCGATGCCGCAGCCATAGGTCTCCCCGGGCTTGGTCATCTTGCTCACGCAATCGTGGAAGCTGTCCCAGCTGTTGACGAAGCTCTCGTCATGTCCGGCGGCGGCCACCTTATCCATATTGACGAACAACGCGTCTTCGACATGCCAGCTGATCGGCAGGCCGAGCAGCTTGGGACCGTAGTTCTGGGTCCGATCCCAATAGAGATACTTCGCCTTTTCCGCCGCGAAGCTCGGATCGTTGATGCGGGCGGTCAGGTCCTCGAATCCATTGCCCGCCTCATAATCCGGATAGGAACTCTCGGTCGTCATGTATATGTCGTGGGCACCCTCGGCGGCCGACGTGCTAATTTCCTGCGCGGCGGTGTCCCACTGATACAGACGGAATTCGAAGGTCACATCCGGATGCAGAGCGTTGAACCCCGCCGCGATGTGCTTCTGGTGATCGATTTCGCCGTCGGACCAGGGGCCGACCAGGAAGCGCACCTTCCCCTTGAAATCGCTCGCGGCGGCGGCCGGCTTGGCTTCCGTGACAAGAGCTGCGATGGCGGATGCCGAGAGGCCGAGCCCGAGGAGCCGCGTGACGAAGCTCCGGCGCGAAAGCCTGCCTGCCAGATAAGCGTCGGTGAGCGCACGGGTGTCCCGATTTAGAATTCGATCCATGGCGATCTCCCTGTCGGCGGTTATTCCTTATTGCCACTCCCTGCAGCAGGATGTACATGTACCGGCATGCAGTACAATGCATTCTGTATACTGCCAGCGCGCCGCGCCTGTCAATCTGACCCCACAGTATATTCAACAATCGGCATGTTTCTGCTATCCACCGCGAGCGACATTCGCCTTGCCTGCGAATGTACCGCTCTAGGGACAAGAATGAGGCCGGCATGATGGAGTGGTATGCGGAGTGGTTCGTTCAGCGCAGCGAGGTCTTCAGCTCGCTTGCCGACACCCTCGAGCAGGCGATCCGGAGCGGCCGCTTGGCGCCGGGCGATCGGCTGCCGACCCATCGGGACCTTTCCAAGCGTCTCGGCGTCGCCGTCAGCACCGTCTCGCGGGCCTATGCCGAGGCCACGCGCCGAGGCCTGATCGGCGGCACGGTCGGTCGCGGAACCTTCGTGCTGCCCACGGGCCGCGAGAATGAAGCCGGCGGAAATCGCGAGGGCCTGCGGCCGATCGAGCGGCTCTATCTTCCGCTCATGCAGCGGGAAGGTGCCATCAATCTCAGCCTGAACGAACCGCTGTCCGACGGAACAGGCGACCGCCTGCGCCTGGCACTCGAGGCGGTGATCGCCAAGGGCAATCTCAACGACCTTGCGCATTATCAACCGCTGCAGGGCCAGCTCGATCATCGCGAGGCCGGCGCCGCCTGGCTGCGCGAGCTCGGCGTCGATGTCGCGGTCGACGATGTCTATGCCGTATCCGGCGGCCAGACGGCCCTCATGACGATTTTCCTCGGCCTTGCACGCCCCGGCGATACCGTGCTGACCGAGGATCTGACTTGGCCGGGCGCGCTCTCCGTCGGCCGGTTGACCGGCATCCGCCTGATGCCGGTGGCGATCGACCAGGAGGGCATGGTGCCGGAGGCCTTCGACGCGGCCTGCCAGTCGCTGCGGCCGCGCTTCGTCTACACCATGCCGACCCTGCACAATCCGACCAACGCCACCGCGAGCCTCGGCCGGCGCCAGGAGATCGTGCGCATCGCGCGGGCTCATAACGTGCTGATCGTCGAGGACGACGCCTATGGATTTCTGATCGAGCCGCGGGCCACGCCCTATTGCCAGCTGGCCCGCGACATCACCGTTTATCTGACCAGCCTCTCCAAATCGATCGCGCCCGCCCTGCGCGTCGGCTTCATGAGCGTGCCGCCGCGGCTGCACAAGGCCATGCGCGCCGCCATGCGGGCGACGACGACCATGGTCTCGCCCGTGCTGCTCGAGCTCGCCGCCCATATGATCAACAGCGGCGCCGGCCGCGATGCGATCAAATTCCAGGTTGCCGCGGCCCGGCAGCGCCAGCAGCTTGCCGTCTCCATCCTCGGTCAGGAAGGATCGGCACCGACCTCGCTGCATTACTGGCTGCGCCTGCCCTCGGACATGCGCAATGCCGTTTTCGTCGCGGATTGCCTGGCCAATGGCGTCGCGGTGACGCCGGGTGACGCCTTCACCGTCTTTCCCGGACAGGATCCCGTCGGGGTGCGCCTCTGCCTCTGCGCCGAGCCCAGCCAGGCGCGGCTGGAGAAGGCGCTGTCGACGGTCTCCCGGCTGCTGCATGCCGATCAGGCGGCTGCCGTGCCGATCGTCTGACCGCCCCCTCAGATGTGGATCGAGCCTTCCATATAGAGGGCGCATCGGCCGGCAAGCCGGACCTCGCCCTCCTCCAAGGCGCAATGTAGCTCGCCGCCCCGCGGCGAGAGCTGCAGCGCCAGATGCTCCTTCTGCCGCAGCCGCTCCGACCAGTAGGGCACGAGCGCCAGATGCGCCGATCCGCAGACGGGATCCTCAGGCAGCCCTTCCTTCGGAGCGAAGGCGCGCGACACGAAGGCGCAGTTGTTTCCGGCCGCAGTGACGATGACGGCGTCGCGATCCAATACCATGAGCCGCCCCATGTCGGGTGCCACGGACGCCACGGCAGCTTCGTCTTTCATGATGACGAAATACTGCGCCGCCGTCGCCCGCAGCTCGACGAAATCGGCCCGAAGCGCGGCTTCGAGGCCGGCCGGCGCGGCACAGGGCTCGGCGACCGCGGCCGGCAGTTGAATCGCGAGCAGCTCCTCGTCCAGCCGGAAAACCTCGAGTAACCCATTGCGGCGGCGCAAGCTCGCCCGGGACATCTCCGGGTGCAGCAGACGCAGGATCACATGCGCCGCGGCCAGGGACGCATGCCCCACCAAAGCGAACTCGCCGGCGCCGGCGAAATAGCGGATCTCGAAACCCTTGCTGCCGTCCACCAGGAAGGCCGTGGTGGAGATATTATGCTCCGCGGCGATGGCCGTGAGAACTGCATCCTCGAGCCAGCCGTCGAGAAGGCAGACGACGGCCGGATTGCCGGCGAAGACGCGGCTCGCAAAGGCGTCGATCTGATAAACGGGAAGCTTCATCGCCAGCGCCCCTTTTGCGCGTCAGGAAGCTGCCGGCGCGCCGGGGCGATCGGCGCCGGCATGCAGCTCAGCGCCCAGATGCGCTGGCATGAGGTAGGGCGCTACCTCGCTCGGCCGAATCTTCAGGCAGGCGGCGAAATGCCCGGCGTTTATCTCCTTCAGCGCGGGCCGTTCCTCCGCGCATTCCGCCGAGGCAAGCGGGCAGCGCGTGCGAAACACGCAGCCCGACGGGGGATTGCGGGGCGAGGGAAGCTCGCCGCGGAGCAGCGTCTTCGCGCGTCCGCGCTCGACCCGGGGATCGGGGATCGGAATCGCATTCAGGAGCGCCTGAGTATAGGGATGGCGCGGCGATGCGTAGAGCTCGGCCGAATCGGCGAGCTCCATGATCTGGCCGAGATACATGACCGCGACACGGTCCGCGATATGGCGCACCACGGCCAGGTCATGGGCGATGAACAGATAGGTCAGGCCGTGCTTCGTCTGGATATCCTTCAGGAGATTGACGATCTGCCCTTGAATTGAAACATCGAGGGCCGACACCGGCTCGTCGCAAACGATGAAGCGCGGCTGCATGGCCAAGGCGCGCGCAATGCCCACGCGCTGGCGCTGGCCGCCCGACAGCATATGCGGATAGCGGGCGGCAAAATCAGCCGACAACCCGACCTGCTCGAGAAATTCGGCGACCCTCTCGGCGATCGCCACGCGATTGTCCGCCATGCGATAGACCGACATCGGCTCGCTCAATATCTGCCCGATGGTCATTCTCGGATTGAGCGAGCTATAGGGATCCTGGAACACCGCCTGGATCTGGCGCCTGTTCCGCCGCAGCTGGCCGCCCCGCAGCCTGGCGATGTCCTGGCCTCGAACAGAACCCGCCCGGCGGTCGGCCTTTCCAGGGAAAGCACCAGACGCCCGAGGGTCGTCTTGCCGCAGCCGCTTTCCCCGACGAGACCCAGGGTTTCGCCGGCATGCACGGCGAGGGTGACATCGTCGACCGCTCGCGTCTTGCCCGCGCCCCCGAACATGCCCTCGCCGCCGAAATGCTTCGAGACTCCCTTGAGGCTCAGCAGGACAGAAGTCCTTCTGCACGCGGGAGCTGGCCTCTCCCAGACGAAGGGCGGGGGCCCGGCTCAGCGTCTCCGCCGCGCGCCAGCAGGCGACACGGTGTTGCGGCTCCACCTCGTCCAGGCCCGGCTCCTCAGCGCATTTCGCCATCTGCCAGGGACATCTCGGGGCAAACCGGCACCCTGGCGGCAGGTTCATGAAATTGGGGGGAAGGCCTTCGATCGTCTCCAGCCGATCGCCGCGCAGGCGATCCAGGCGCGGCACGACACGCAGCAGACCGATCGTGTAGGGGTGGCGCGGCGATTCGAACAGCGTGCCGACGGGTGCCTGCTCGACGGGCTTGCCGGCATACATGACCACGACGCGATCGGCATAGCGGGCGACGATACCGAGGTTATGGGTGATGAAGATCAGGGCGATGTCGAGCCGCTGCGCCAGATCTTTCATCAATTCCAGAATCTGCGCCTGCACGGTGACGTCGAGCGCCGTCGTGGGTTCATCGGCGATCAGGAGCTTCGGATTGCAGCTGATGGCCATGGCGATCATGACGCGTTGGCGCATGCCGCCGGAGAGCTCATGCGGGATATTGCTGGAGCCGCTGCGCCGGATCGGGAATTCCCACCAGCTCGAGCAGCTCCTTCGCACGGGCCCGGGCCGCCGTATGGGTCATGCCGAGATGCGCGATCAAGGGTTCCATGACCTGGAGCCCGATCGTCAGCACCGGGTTCAGGCTCGTCATCGGTTCCTGAAAGACCATGCCGATATCCCGGCCGCGGCGCTCCCGCATGGCGTCATCGGAGAGCTTCAGCAGGTCGACGCCATCGAACAGGACCTCGCCGCCGACGACGCGGCCGGTCTGTTGGGGAAGCAATCCGAGTATGGCCAGGACGGAGACGGATTTGCCGCAGCCGCTCTCTCCCACCAGTGCCACGATCTCGCCACGCCGAACCGAGAAGCTTGCCCTGTCGACCGCGCGGACGCTGCCTTGCCGCGTGGCGAACTCCACGCTCAGCTCCTTGACGACCAGGAGATGGCGGGAGGTGTCGGCCGGTTCCAACAGGAGATCGCTACTGGGGGTCGGCATATCGCTCGAGCCAATGGCGGGTGGACCAATGGTGATGGGCCTGCCTCCTGATTGTCGAATTCGAGCGATTTCCCGGATTGTATAGAGGCCTCATCGAGGTGTAAATCCGGAGGAGGTTCTCCCCATGGACAGAAGAGTCGGGAGAGAGATCGCCCCGTGATCGCGATTGCGCCGCTGGATTCATCCATTCCTTGCAGATCGCAATTTCAACCGTGAAGGTTCATTGACATGCGCGACTTCGAGCTCCCGGGGCGATCCCCCGTCTATGCCGGCAATGCCATGGTCGCGACCTCGAATCCATTGGCGGCCTTGACGGCGGTCGAGATCTTGCGCGCGGGCGGCAATGCCGTGGACGCCGCCATCGGGGCTGCCGCCGTGCTTTGCGTCACCGAGCCCCATAACATCGGCATCGGCGGCGACGCTTTCGCCCTCTATGCGCCTGCCGGCAGCAAGGGCGTGACGGCCTATAACGGATCGGGCTTTGCCCCGGCGGCCGCGAGCCCGGATCTGTTTCATGAGTGCGGCATGGGCGCGATACCCGCCAACAGCCCCCATGCGGTCACCATCCCCGGCGCTGTCGATGCCTGGGCGCGCCTCAGCGCCGATCACGGGACGAAGGATCTTGGCGAGTTGCTGCGGCCGGCCATCGATCTTGCCGAGAAGGGCTATCCCGTCACCGACTCGGCGCATTTCTACTGGACCCATGCGAAGGCGCATCTGGCGCAGGATGCGGCCGCAGCCCGCATCTTCCTTCCGGGCGGCGAGGTGCCGGCGCGCGGGAGCTTGCATCGACAGCCCGAGCTCGCCGGCAGCCTTCGCCTCATCGCGAAGCAGGGGCGGAATGCTTTCTATGAGGGGCCGATCGCCCGCGATCTCGTTCGCCATTTGGGAAGCCGGGGCGGCGTTCACAGCCTCGAGGACTTCGCGGAATATCGGGGCGAATATGTCGATCCGATCCGAACGGACTACCGTGGCTACGATATCTTCGAATGTCCGCCCAATGGCCAGGGCATCGTCGCCCTCATGATGCTGAACATCCTGTCCGGTTACGATCTGGAAGAATTGGACCCGATCGGCGCGAAGCGGCTGCATCTCGAGATCGAGGCGGCGCGGCTCGCCTATCGCGACCGAGACGCCCGGGTCTGCGATCCGAAGCATCACCCTACGCCCGTCGAGGTCATGCTCTCGCGCGGCCATGCCGATCGCTTGCGGGCCTGCATCGACCCCTCTCGGGCCATGCAGGACCTGCCGCCCTGCGAGTTGCCGCGCCATACCGACACGACCTACCTGGCGATCGTCGATCGGGACAGGAATGCCATCAGCTATATCGGCTCCCTGTTTCATGCCTTCGGCAGCGGGCTGGTCGGGCCGGAGAGCGGCGTAGTCCTGCAGAACCGAGGCTTCGGATTCAGGACTGAGCCCGGCCATCCCAATGTCATCGGACCGCGGAAGCGCCCGATGCATACGATCATACCGGGCATGGCCTGCAAGGACGGACGACCGGCCATGTCCTTCGGGGTCGTGGGCGGCCGCTACCAGCCCTGGGGCCATGCCCATGTCCTGACGAATATCCTGGATTATGGGTTCGACGTGCAGGAGGCGATCGATCTCGGCCGCGTTTATCACGAGGATGGCCTAGTCCATGTGGAGCGCGGCATACCCGATAAGGTCTCCCTGGACCTCGCCGGATATGGTCATCGCGTCATCCGGCGCTCGGAAGCCGGAAATCGCGACGATGGACCCATAGGGGCGGCCAATATGATCATGATCGACTGGGAGAAGGGGGTTCTCGTTGGAGGCTCGGATTCCAGAACCGATGGTTGTGCGCTCGGATATTGAGTGACGCCGTCAATCGCTTTTGGTGCTCACCATAGGCAGCCACTCCGGCAGTCCCGCTTTGCGAAGTCCGTATGCAAATTTTGTATTATTGTCCGTCCTGACCGCGCACGAGGTCCGCTACATCGGTCGACCCGCAGAAGGACGCGGCCGGTGCCAGGCAGCGGAATTCCGGCATCAGCCAGCGCTCCGAATGCGGCGGGCTCAGGTTGCGGATGTTTGCTACCCCGCGGTCACTCGGCCATATGGCCGCTCTCGAGACGGAAGAGCGGACGCATCGCCTGGTGGGTGGTGGTCATGCTGCAGAGTTTGCACATTGTCCTTATCGCAAATCAGATCCGAACGTATTGGTGATGCAGTCCACCAAGATGAGGTTTTGCGAATATCCGGCCGACACTTTGCTCTTCGCGCGAAATCGGCGCGTCCTTGTCGAGCGACAGATGCGTGCGGGCCTCGTTGTGATATGTCATGTACGATAGCAGTACGTGGCGAAGGTGCCGCTCGCCAAGCACAACGACATGATCGAGTACCTCCCCGCCTGATCGAGCCAATCAGCCGTTCAGCATAGGCATTCTGCCATGGCGATAGCGGGATGGCCACGACCTCATGCGGCATCGCGGATCTCCACCATCTCGACCCGGCACACGCGCAGCCCGTCGCGCAGCAGCCAATTCTCATTGTCGAGCAGCCGTCGAGGGATCTCGATAGGCTGGCCCTTCGCCAGCATCACCATCCGACCATTGTTCAGCGGGAAGCCGACGCGCTCGGACAGCACGGCGACGAGGACAGGCTCGCCGGGGATCGTCAGCAGGGCAATGCCAGGATGGTTCGATGCTGTCAGCACCGCCGGATGCTCGGGCTCAGCGACAGGCGCAGGTGGCGCGTCCTCGCCATCATCGCTACCGATCCGCGCCCACACCTCCAACACATCCGGAACCGCAGCCGCCAACACCAACGCACCCGCAGCAGCATTGGCCACGTCGTCGAACGAACCCGGTTGGTGATCGACCGTGTCCTTGCCGATACGACCCGCACGCCGCTCAAGCGCGCACAACTGCGCAACCAGCCGCCGGTTGTCGAGCAGCTGCACCCTCTTCGCCATGAGCAATGGCAACAGTTCGAGATAGAGCTGCGACTTCGGCAACTCGCTCGGCAGATAACTCACGACGTGCTTCTGCTTCGAAAATCGATCCGCAGGCCAAATTCCGCCGTATTTGTCGCCGGTCACTTCCCCTAAGCCGTAGCGCGCCAGCACCTCGGAGAACTCGCGGCAGACATCGTCAGGATCGTACGGCGGCTTGCGCTCCCCGATGTAGTCGAGCACGACGAGCCCGCTCTCCTGCTTGTGCGCAATGCCCAATGTCATTGAATCGCTTGAGCCGCCTGAAGGATCGCAAAATCCGTGATAGCTCACGTTCGGCAAGGGCGGGAACTCGAACAAGCCCGTCTCAACAGCAGCCTCGACGATCTCGCGCGGAACGAACTGGCTCAAGCCTTCTCTGAAAATCGCGTCATATTCGGCTTGCGCACTTTCGGGATCAGCCTCGCGCTCATCCTGGATCGCATCGCGGTCGACGGCCAAATTCATCTGCTCGGTGCTAGCTCGCCAGACCAGCACCCTGCTGCTCTCCGTGCCGTAGAACTTTCGGAACATCCGATACAACTCGCCGCGCTTCGCGTAGGGCGATGATGCGAGGATCAGCATGCTGTGGGGCAGGGACAACATTCCAGGCCGCAGCGCTCTCAAGATTTCAGTGTCCGGCCGCGCACTGTCGTCCATCGGCCAGAACGCACTCTCGTCGGCGCACACCAGGCAATAGCTGAAGCCTCTCGTCGCCTTGAACGATGCCGTGCCGACCTCGATCCTGCAGCGCGTGCTCAAGGTCACGCTCTCGCTCGTCTCGCCCTCGACCATCGCCGCCAGTGCAGGCACAGAGCGCAACAAGCCCATGACGTAGGACAGCACCAGGCGGCTCTGTGCGCGGCTCGGGCAGATGATCACCGCGACCGCGGTCTCGCCCACAGCCAGGAAAGGCGCATGGTCGATGAACGCTGCGACATAGGTGGCGATCAGGGCCAAAATTCTGCTTTTGCCGCCTCTCCTGCCGATGACGAACGCCGCCTCCTTGAACGGCTTCTCGGGCAGCTTCGTGCGGCCAGTGCATTCGCGATACAGCAAGGCCTGCTCGTCGCTCATCGGCAGAGCGAAGAGGGCGCTTAATGCTGTTTTCCATGGGGACCAGCTATCGCTGGCAAA
This sequence comes from uncultured Alphaproteobacteria bacterium, assembly GCA_963757155.1. Taxonomy (GTDB): domain Bacteria; phylum Pseudomonadota; class Alphaproteobacteria; order Dongiales; family Dongiaceae; genus DASXQK01. Next base: position 221,795 of record CAVWQS010000028.1, on the reverse strand, counting down.
GAACGGCTGAAAGAGCTTCGGACTTTGGAGAGTTTCGACGATGTTCACGGCGGGCCTGCATCATCCGCGCGAGCACTGCCATCGTGCTCGGCGACGATATCCGCCAAGCTCTCGGGCTTCGGCTTCGGCTCGGGCGGAGCGGCGGGCGCTGGCTTTGGCGCACGCGCAGGCTTGCTCTCAGCCAAGGCCGCCACCTTGCGCTCAAGCCCGCCGTTACGCTTGCCGTTCAACGTGACCAACAGCAGCCGCGCCCTGTTCTCCCACGCCGCGGCGGTGCGCAGGTCATGCTCGGACAACGGATGCGGCTTCCGGTCCATCAGCTCCAGCTGCAACAGCAACCGCGCTGCCCGGCGGATCAGCATGTCCTCGGCGAAGCTCGCTTCGTGCCCCAGCCCCTCGCGAAGCCGCTTCTCGACCGAGCGCAGGAATAGACCCTCCTGGCTACTGCCATGCACCAGCCCGTGGCGCAGTAGCCTGGATTCGGGTTTCACCCGCTTCCGCTTGGCAAGCCGGGACATGCGAGCGCTGAGGGCGGCTCTGCCCTCGCTCTCGGGTCGCTCGGGGTTCGCTTCCATAGCACCCCGCACCATACGCCCTAGCAGGCGTGCCGACTAGCGGATTCCATATCCGCTGATCTCTCGAGATCGCTGCAATCCATCGGCATGATAAAAGGACATGTCGCATCGTGTCGCACAGACCGGGCGCCGCAGCGGCTCCCCGGCAGGACGGCGGATGGACGCGAGGCGAGGCTGGGCGATTTCTTTTTCTTACCGCATAGACGCCGTGAGGGAGGGTGTTGCTTTGGGGGGCGTGGGGGCATAGGGGGCATTCTGTCTCTACGCGTGAGAGAGAAGGAAGGAAGAAGAGAAAAAGGAAAATACCTCCTGGATACAGGATGCCCCCACATGCCCCCATGCCCCCACCGGTCAGACTAACCCTGGGCCGGGCCTGGAGGCCGGCTGGCGCTGCGCTGCACCCGGTTGCCGGCGGGACCGATCAGGCGAGGAAGAGGGGGGACCGGTCGATGGCCTCGACCTGGGCCTGCACGACGAGATGGATGCCCGAGGCCCTGAAGATGGCGGTGATCTGCTCCCTGGTTGCACCGGTTGCCGTGAGCTGATCGACGAGGAGGAAGCGGAAGTGGGGGTAGCTCAGGCGGTAGTCGCTGTGGCCGTGATGCTTGATCTGGCGAAGGACGGCGGAGTAGTCGTCGCCGAGGGTTTGGCCTCGACGGCGATCCAGATGTCGAAGCTCTCTTCGAGACCGAGGTTGAAGACGAGGCAGAGGACCGCATCCCAGCCTTGCACTTCGAATTCGATCAGGTCGAGCTTGCAGGTGCGAACCGGCGTCAGCGGGTCGCTGTCTTACCCATCACCGCCATGAGGAAGCGCCTGCTCACGAAGTTCCCCGATCTCGCGCGCTCGGCGGCATACTGCTTCTCGCCGCCGGGGTACATGAGCTCGAACGACAGCTCCCCCACCGTCCGGGCAAAGTCGACAAGCTTTTTTATGCTGAGCGATTCCGACCGCGCCCCAGGCTTAAGGAACAGCGTGGCCCAGAGAAGGTCAGGCTTTTGAGCGTTGTACGTTAGATGGCCATGTGTGAGCTTCAGCCCCTGGCTATAGGCCCCCTCCACACGCTTCAATAGATCACGGAGCTTTTCAAGTTCCGGGTTCCGCTTGAGCGCCCGTTCACCAATCTTCTTAAGAGCATCGACGCGGTCCTTGAAACGGCTGCTCAGCGCCTCCGCCGGGGGCTTTAGCCTAGCCTTCCTTGCGAGATTCAAGGTTCGGTCTAGGAGCGCATATTCCAGGTAAGCCCAATGGACCGTCACGAAACCTATGGTGCTGTATTCGCGCTCAGTGAGCTGAAAGTCGACGAGCGGCGGCGATTTCCCGTCCAGAGACAGCCCCACCATAACGAGACTCGCATGCTGGGGTCGCTTGCCGCGATGGGTTGGACGACGCATCAGTCAAATTCCTCAGTCGATCCCATCGGCCGCCCCCTATATTTGCCGAAGGGGATGATCTCGCTCATGGCTCTCAAATCGGCTCGCAGCGCCAGCGCTGGACGTGATGAACCTCACCCGCCGGCACGATGCGGACCTCTTCGATGATCTCGCCGGCATGATCGCGAAGCCAGCGGCCGACCCGGTTGTTGTCGATGGCACCGGTCTTGTCGGCGCCGATAGCGACGATGGCATCGCGGAATTCGGGATAGCGCGGCTTGTAGTTGCCGAAGGCGCCGTCGTCTTGCTCCGTCGCCTTTGCTATGAGCTCCTTGACCGTGATCTCACCGGAGCCGATGACGTTATACCACTGCACCGCGAGCGCCCCGAGGGCATTGATCTTGGTGTCGGTCGCCCTGGTCTGCGCGATGCTGTCGACGATATCGGGTAGCCCAAGCCAGCACAGCGGGTCGCGGACCATACGGCACCAGTGATCGAAGCTCGCCAGGGCCTTCCTAGGGTCGGGTCGGTTGGCCATGGCATAGGCGCGCATGATGATCAACGCCGCCTCGACGTAACGGCCGCGCTTGCGCTCGATCTGATCGAGCGGCCGCTTCTGGAACTGCCGCAGCTCGGGCCGTTCGACATTGCCGGCGAGCCGACAGCGCACCGACCGACGGATCAGATCGTCCGTGACGGTCAAATTTTTTCCCGTGGCGAGCATGGTGACCGCGGTGCTGCAATCCACGAGCATGGAGAGGCCGAGCACCCGGATGCGCACCATCCTCTGCGTGAGCATCTGGGACAGCAGGATGCCGCCAAGCGCGCCGGTAGCATTGTCGATGTTGATGATTCCCGCGCCCGCGATGAGAGCGGCCCCGAGATGCTTGGACATCTCAGCCTCTTTGTCGCCCTGCTCGGAGACCGGGCAGATATCGCCCTCGGTGATGCAGGAAATAATATCCGCCAGCAGTGTCTTGCCGTAGCCGAAATCCGGCGCGGTGATGACGAAGATCGGCGCCGATGGCAGGCTCCGACGCACGAGCGCCGTGAGGATCGCCGCCAGGATGACAGCGCGGTCGATAGCGCCGACAAAGCAAAATTTCGACAGGAGGTCTTCGAGGAGCTCGAGGGCGACCTGTGCATCCGCGCGCGAAGGATGCAAGGGTATCGGCGGAAATTCGGTGCCGCTGGGGTCGAAGATGAGCGCCGTGCGTTCATCGTAGCCGGGCTTATCCAGGATCGAGCCGTCGTATCGCAGTGTCGGCGCCACGATCACGCCAGCAAGCGGACGCAGTCCCCATTGCATGCGGGCGAGAAAGGTCGCGGCGATGCGAGGTGGGCAGGAGACTGCCTTCCAGGATTCCGTCTTGCCCGACTTGCTGAATTTCTGGAATGTGGCGACCTTGGTCATCGTCTCCGCGATATGGATCGCGCTCGCATTGCCGAGCCGGTGGGAGACGGTCGTACGGCCATCAGCGGCCGGGACCACGGCAACGACAGGCCGGACGATGTTGCCGCCCCGCTGATAGATATCTTCGCCGCTGTCGATGAGCACCTGCTCCGCTTCGTCGACAATCCGCGGTAGCTCGGCGTCGATCAGACGGATTCGGGGCAGGCCGTTGTCATCTTGGTCGCGAGCTTCCGGGCCTGGATCACCCTGGTCTTCGGTCTCTGCCTGGGGATCACCGGCGCCGTTGGGCTTTGCCTTCTTCCGCTTCTCGGGCGTAAATTCCGGCTCCGCTCCGGTGACGACAGGCTTGATGGGCTCGGACTGCTGCTGCGCCGTCTCGTCGTCGGGAAACAATGCCTGCAACCGCTTGCCTTCATCAACGGCTTCGCTAGTGACCTGGGCGGGGATGGTGACCGGCGCCGGATCATCCAGCTCGCTGAGATCGAGCCCGAGCTGCAATACTTCGTCCACGGCGAAACACAGTTCCGCGCGTGTGCACGGGAGCAGCAGGCAGAACACATCGGCGTCGGGAAAGCGTACCCCGGTATCTAGCGCTATCGGGTTTTGTGCCAGGTCACGCGGTAGGAACCACTTGCTGTTGACCTCCCAACCGCCATCGACCACCTTGACCGTCGCCCCAATCAGCCTCGGCCAGTCCGCTCTTCGCTCGATCAGAGCCCTATAGACCGCGTCCTCGGGGCCACGGCGATAAGCGGCATCGCGCGTCGGGCAGCCTCGGCGGCGCCGGTGGGCCATCAACTCGACAGTCGGCTGGCGCCCGTGGTCGTCATTTGCCGGCAGGCCAGGAAGCCGCATGACCGGGAGCGCATGCATCTCCCAGAGGGGCATCCGGTACTGGTGGGGGGTGTGGAGCATCGGCTGGTTGCCTCTTGCCAAAACGGACCAGCCGCGCTTATGTGGAGATCGTTGCCGCGTCGCTCCGGCTGGTACCGGGGTCTCAGAAATGGACTACCGGAAAGGTGCTTCCTTGCGGGTGGCGCCTTTCTCGGTTTCGCGGTGATGCTGCGCTCCAACATTTCCGTCGTCAACGCCGTGCCCCCACGACGATGCGAAATCGATGCCGTACCTGAGCGGCGAGTGCGCGATCGAGGAGGTGCGCCAGCCTTGCGGTCGAGCATTCGATGCGATGGATGGGCCAGAGGGCGCGCCGGAGATCGCAGCGCCAATCGAGAATCGTGGCGCATGGCGGCGTCGCTTCGAGCCATTCGGCTGGGCTCTCGGTGAGCCGAATCGCCGGCTCCTGATCCCACGCGGCATTGCGAACATCTTCCTCGCCCAGGACGACGGCGATGCCCCTCTGGCGCCACCATTTCCCGGGACGCTCTGGTGCCCATGCAAGGCAATCGTAAGGCACGTAGTCGCGGCCATAGATAGGCAGCAGCGTGCAAAGCACGCCGTCGCCGCCCTCGGTCTCGGACCATAGGCCGGAATTGTGCAGCAGCACCCGACGCGAGCGCCATGGGCTTTCATCAACTTCGAGCGAGTAGTTCGGGTTGCGCCGCAGGTCACGGCGCTTGGCGAGCTGGTCGCGGAGATCGCGGGCCGAGGTCATCGCCGCCTCGCCTTCGTTTCAGCGGTCCGGGGCGCCCAAGCCATTGCCCCGCTCAGCGGCTCCGGAGATGGCGGGGCCGAAGGCCCGTCGTCATCACTGTCGTCCGCATAGGCGTAAGGATCGTCATCGTCATCATTCGGCAGCGCTGCGGCGGTAGCGCGCAGCAGATCAGCCAAGGCGGCAGCTTCCTCGTCGCCGCGCTGGTCGAACCCGACGGCGAGGTCCGCCAGGGCGTCGCCGATTTCGCCGAGAGGCATCGCATGCACCCGAGAGGCGAGGTATCGGATGCGCGCGATCATTTTGACCTCCTCCTCTTGTGCTCTTCTTCCGCCGCGCGCTGGTTGCGGTACTCCTGTCTTAGGCGCGTCGCTTCATCGGGCACAAGGCCGGCGGCGTCGAGGTCCAGCTGCCCGGCCCCCTTGGCCTCCCTGCGGTCCTTCCAAGGACTCCAGGACATCGCCCCACCCGGTGAGTGTCTGGTCTTGAGGGCCGCGGCTTTTTCCGCCACGGCGCTACGCTCCCAGGGCGCGAGCTTCGACTTCTTCGCGCGCACCTGGACGGGCGCTTTCGCGTCAGGGCGCGACATCGCCGGCCTCCCCGCGCTTCGTGGCGGGCTGGGGCTTGTGGCGTCTCCTTCGGGGTCGTCGGGGTTTCATTCTCGGCGCGGGAGGAGGGCCTTTCGCACAATTGGACTCCGTCGCCTTGGCCTTGGCCTCTCGCTTGGCCAGGGCCTTGGCCTCCCGCTTGGCCACGGCCTCGGCCTCCTGCGCCTCAAGATGCTTGAGATAGGTGACCGGGCGAAGGCACCAAGTAGAGCCTTCCTTGTAAGCTGGCAGCGCGCCGGTCTCTAGCGCGTAATAGGTCTGCCGCTTATCTTTATTGGTGCCCTCGGAAATCGCTTCGCAGCCGCGCCACACGGTCAGCGGGTCGGTGAGGTCCGTCTTCTTGGGGGATGACATTTGGCGCACTACTCCAATGGGGGTTGCCGTACACGGTAGTCTCCTGTCTACGGCACGCCCATTGCGTGCGACCCGAAGATTACGCCCCCGTCCCGCACCCGTCAATTCCTTCCAACTCGCTGGCGCGGAGGGCGAAGTCCCCTGCCGCCATGCCGCAGCCATGCCGCACGGAGCTGCCGCCAGAATTTGTAACCCTTTGTAAAACCGTGGGATTTTCGCGAAGGTTTGCGACAACAAAAAGCCTCCGCTGGGGAGGTTACTGAGGTGTATCTATCTGATTTTGTTGGGAAAAATTGGTAGCGGGAGAGGGACTCGAACCCCCGACACGCGGATTATGATTCCGCTGCTCTAACCAGCTGAGCTACCCCGCCGCCGATGCGCAAGAAGGCAGGGATATAGGGCGAAGCCTCCGCTGCTGTCAACCGGGGCCCGGATAGGGCCCGTGGCGGGGTTCAGTCGCTCAAGAGGCTGTTGATCTTCATGGCCACGCCGAGCTTGCCCTCGACCTTCAGCTTGCCGGTCATATAGGCCAGCGTCGGGTCCAGATTGCCGTCGAGGAGCTTACGGAAATTGTCTTCGGAGAGGCGGAGCGTGGTGTCGGCTTCGCCGTCCTCCTCGCTCACCGCCGGCTGGTCGGCGGTGCCGTCCCAGAAGATGATGCCGCCCTCGTCGAGCTGGACCTTCACCTTGTAGCCCAGCTTGGGAAAGCCAAGCGCGCGATTGCGCAGGATTTCGACGAGTTCGGTGGTGCTCACGCAGCCTCCGCCTGAAGGGACCGGGCGATGAAGCCGCCGCCCAGCACGCGGCTGTCGCGATAGAAGACGCAAGCCTGGCCGGGCGCCACGGCGGCCTCAGCTGCGGCGAAGCGGACCTCGCCGCCGGGCAGCAGCAGGGCCGGCACGGCGGGGCTCGCCGAGCGCAGCTTGACGGTGACCGGCAGGCCTTCGGCCGCCGGCTCGTCGCCTATCCAGCCAATTGATCTCTCGGAGGAGCGCGCCGGTGCAGCCGAGCGCCGCCTTGGGGCCGACGACCACGCGCCGACGGGCGGCGTCGAGGCGGACGACATAGAGCGGCTCGGCGCCCGCGATGCCCAGGCCGCGGCGCTGGCCGACGGTGTAATGGATCACGCCCTCATGGCGCCCCAGCACCCGGCCCTCGAGATCGACGATCTCCCCGGGCTCTGCCGCGCCGGGCTGCAGTCGCTCCACCACGCTGGCGTAGCGGCCCTGGGGCACGAAGCAGATGTCCTGGCTGTCGGGCTTCTCGGCCACCGGCAGGTCGAACTCGGCCGCCAGCTCGCGGATCTCGGGCTTGGTCTTGCCGCCCAAAGGGAACATCAGGAAATCGAGCTGGGCCGGGGTGGTGGCGAAGAGGAAATAGCTCTGATCGCGATCGCCATCGGCGGCCTTGTGCAGCTCGCGGCCGGCCGCACCTTCCTGGATGCGGGCGTAATGGCCGGTGGCGAGCGCCACGGCGCCCAGCTCGCGGGCGTTCTCCAGGAGATCGCGGAACTTCACTCGCTGATTGCAGCGCACGCAGGGGATCGGCGTCTCGCCGGCCTGATAGCTGGCGGCGAAATCCGCCATTACCTCGCGGCGGAAGCGGCTCTCATAATCGAGGACGTAATGAGGAATGCCGAGGCGGTCGGCCACGCGCCGGGCGTCATGGATGTCCTGGCCGGCGCAGCAGGCGCCCTTGCGCGACGTCGCCTCGCCATGGTCGTAGAGCTGAAGGGTGATACCGACGACATCATAGCCCTGGCGCTGCAGCAGGGCGGCCGTCACCGAGCTGTCGACGCCGCCGGACATGGCGACGACAATACGCGATCCCTGGGGCGGCCCGATGTCGCTCACCGCCGGCGCGCCTCAGTCGCGCTCCTCGAGCCATGCCGCCTGGATGGCCTCGAGGATCTTCTCATTGGACTTGACGGGATCGTCGGAAAAGCCCGGCAGTTCCTGCACCCACTTCCAGAGATCGGTGAAGCGCAGATTGACGACGTCCGCGTCGGGATGGCGCTCCTCCAACTCGATGGCGATATCGTGGATGTCGGTCCAGCGCATCTTACTTGTCGAGCATCATGTTGCGGGTCGCCGAGGGCAGCGACACGGTGAGCCCGTCCAGCTCCGGGGTGATCTTGATCTGGCAGCCCAGCCGCGAGGTATGGGTCAAAGCGAAGGCAAGATCCAGCATGTCCTCCTCATCCTCGCTCGCCTCTTCCAGCAGCTCGTACCATTCCGGATCGACGATGACATGACAGGTCGAGCAGGCCAAGGAGCCCTCGCAGGCGCCTTCCAGATCGATGTTGTTCTTATGGGCGATTTCCAGCACGGACAGCCCCAGCGGCGCGTCGACCTCGACGCGGCTGCCATCCGGCTTGATGAAGGTCATCTTAGGCATCCCGCCTACTCTCCTAACGACTTCGACTAACTCGTGTGATCTGCGGCTTCCGCCGGCTGGGGTTCCGATTCGGCGGCGCCACTAGCCACGGAAGCCTCGACCTCGTCAAGGCTGCGCCCGGCCAGGGCCTGGCCGATGGCCCGGTCGATCCGGCGCTGGGCGAAAGGTAGCGCTGCCTTCTCCAGGGCCTCGATCATGCCGTTGATGCGGTCGCGGTCATCGCCCTGGCGGGCGGCACGCAGCCGGTCGGCGGCGGCGGCTATCGCCGCCTTGTCCTCTGCCGTCGCCAGCGCCGCATCGGCAGCCAGTGCCGCGGAAAGCGCCTGGAGCACCCGGTCGGCATCGACCTGGGCCTCGATCAGCAGGCGCCGCAGCATATCTTCCTCGGCATTCTCCATGCTGTCGCGCAGCATGCGGGCCATCTCCTCATCGGAGAGGCCATAGGAGGGCCTGACCTCGACCCCGGCGCGGACCTTGCGCGTCTCCTCCTCCGCCTCCACGGTCAGCAGGCCATCGGCGTCGACGGCGAAGGTGACCTTGATGCGGGCCGCACCCGCCGTCATGGGCGGAATGCCCTTGAGCTCGAAGCGGGCCAGCGAGCGGCATTGATCCACCGTTTCGCGCTCGCCCTGGACGACATGCAGCAGCATGCCGCCCTGCCCGTCCTGATAGGTGGTGAAGACCTGGGCCTTGGCCACAGGGATGGGCGTGTTGCGGTCGATGACCTTCTCGACGATCCCACCCATGGTCTCGAGGCCGAGGGACAGCGGGATGACATCGAGCAGCAGCGTATCGCTGCCCCGGGTCAAGGCGCGCGCCTGCAAGGCCGCCCCCAGCGCCACCACCGCATCGGGATCGATATCGGCCAGCGCCGGCCGGCCGAAGAGCTCGGCCACCCGCCGGCGCACCAATGGCACGCGGGTCGAGCCGCCGACCAGCACGACGCCGTCGACCTGAGCCGGGGTCAGACCGGCGTCGTCCAGCACATTGCGGGTGATGGCGAGGCTGCGCTCGATCGGCGCGGTGATGAGCTTCTCCAGCATCGCGCGATCAAGGGAATGCTCCGAAGGACTGTCGCCCAGCTCGAGGCGCCAATGACCGCTCTCGGCCTTGCTCAATTCCTCCTTCACCCGGCGGGCGAGGCGGAGCGCCTGCTTGGCCTCGCCGGCTGAGACTTCCTCGCCGCGCTCGGCCAGGAAACGCTCGGCGATTACATGATCGAAGTCATCGCCGCCCAGCGCCGTATCGCCGCCGGTGGCGAGCACCTGGAAGACGCCCTTCTCCAGCCGCAGCAGCGAGATATCGAAGGTGCCGCCGCCCAGGTCGTAGACCGCGAAGATGCCCTCGGCCGCCTTGTCGAGACCATAGGCAAGGGCCGCCGCCGTGGGCTCATTGACCAGCCGCAGCACGTCGAGGCCGGCGAGCCGGGCGGCATCCTTGGTGGCGCTGCGTGCCGCATCGTCGAAATAAGCGGGGACCGTCACTACGACCTTGCTCACCGGACGGCCAAGGGACTTCTCCGCGCGCGCCTTGGCGGCGCGCAGGATCTCGGCCGATATCTCGACCGGGGTCAGCTGGCGGTCGCGGATCTTCAGGCGCACCATGCCGGCGCCGGGGATGATCTCGAAGGGCAGATGGCCGGCGAGACGGCGCACATCCTCCGGCCCGCGGCCCATCAGCCGCTTGATGGAGGCGACGACGGCGCCGGGATCGTCGGTCAGCGCGGCAAGGGCAGCCTCGCCCACCTCGACCGTTCCATCGGCCCGGTAATGCACCACCGAAGGCAGCAGCGGCGCGCCGTCGGCAGCGCGCAACACCTCGGGGCCCTTGTCGCCGGCGATCGCGGCCACGGTATTTGTGGTGCCGAGATCGATGCCGATGGCGAGCTCCTGCTCCTCCGCATGGGGATCGGGCGTGGCGCCAGGCTCGTGGATCTGGAGAAGATTCACAGCGACGCCTCCTCCAGGTTGCGCCGCTTGGCGCGCACCTCCTCGCCGAGCTTGCGCCAGTAGCGCAGCCGCGTGGTCAGGCGATCGGCGGTATCGAGATCGTATCGAGCGAAAGCGCCGGCAAGATCGGCGAGGCAGCGCACGGCAGCGGCGGCGGCACGGCTGCCGATCTCATCCACCGCAGCCGCATCTTCGGCTTCCATCAAGGCCTCGCGATTCTCCAGGGCCTCGGTCAGCAGCTCCTCGTCGTCGACCGTGGCGGCATTGACCGCCGCACTCGGCCTTCCCGCGAGCTCGAGCAGATAGCCGGCCCGGCGCAGCGGATCCTTCAGCGTCTCATAGGCCTGGTTCAGGCTCGCCGACTGGCTCTCGGCCAGCGCGCGTTCCCGCGCCGTCTTGCGGGCGAAGCGGTCGGGATGGAGATTGCGCTGGAAGGCGAAATAGCGCTTGTCGAGATCGGCGGCATCGACATCGAAGCCCCGCGGCAGGCCGAGGCGGGCGAAATGATCCTGCCCGCCCGGCGGCTGCACGGCGCCGCAGGTGTGGCAGAACAAGGCCGCCGTGGCCACGGGCCCGCGGCACGACCAGCAGGCGACGAGATTGTCGTCCGATTGCTCCGTCATGACCATCGCCGATAGCGGCGTCAGCGCCGCAAGAAGTCCCGATTAAATATGGCCCAATTAGACATGGAAAGATTCGCCGCAGCCGCAGCGCCCCTTCTCGTTCGGATTGCGGAAGACGAAGCCGGACTGGAGCTTCTCCTCCACATAGTCCATCTCGGTGCCGAGGATGAAGAGCGTGGCCTTCGGATCGATCAGCACGGTGACGCCATGCTGCTCGACAAGCTCGTCCGCCGGCTGCTTGTCATCGGCATATTCGAGGGTGTAGCTCAGCCCCGAGCAGCCCTTGCTGCGCACGCCGATGCGGATGCCGAGGGAGGGCTTGCCGCGGTTGCTCAGCAGCTCCTGCACCCGCTTCGCCGCCGCTTCGGTCAATTGGATGGCCTGGGGACGCGGTCTTGCCATGATGATCCGTTACGCCTTCGTCCGTTGTCTCAAGGGATCGCGCCGTCGCAGCTATTCGGCTGCGTCGGCGCGCTTGTTCTTTACCCGGTAGTCGCGGATCGCCGCCTTGATCGCATCCTCGGCCAGGACCGAGCAATGGATCTTCACCGGCGGCAGCGACAGATGCTGGGCGATCTGGGTGTTGCGGATCTGCTCCGCCTCATCCAGGGACTTGCCCTTGATCCATTCGGTCGCCAGCGAGCTGGACGCGATCGCCGAGCCGCAGCCGAAGGTCTTGAACTTCGCATCCTCGATCAGCCCGTCGGCGCCGACCTTGATCTGCAGCTTCATGACGTCGCCGCAGGCGGGTGCGCCGACCAGACCGGTCCCCACCGTGGGATCGTTCTTGTCCATCGCCCCGACATTGCGGGGATTGTCGTAATGGTCGAGCAGCTTGTCGCTGTAGCTCATGATCCTACCTCATCGTTCCTGCGGAGCGCCGGGACGGCGCTCCTCAATGTTCCGCCCATTTGATCGATTTGATGTCGATGCCTTCCTGGGCCATCTCCCACAAGCGGGCTCAGCTCGCGCAGCCGCGAGACCGCCGAGACCACCTGCTCGATCGCCATGTCGATCTCATCCACCGTCGTGAAGCGGCCGAGGCCGAAGCGGATGGAGGTATGGGCCAGCTCCTCATGCACGCCCAGCGCCCGGAGCACATAGGAGGGCTCGAGCGAGGCCGAGGTGCAGGCGGAGCCCGAGGAGACCGCGAGATCCTTGATGCCCATCATCAGCCCCTCGCCCTCCACATAGGCGAAGCTCAGGTTCAGATTGCCCGGCAGGCGATGGGTCTGATCGCCGTTCAGATAGACCTCCGGCAGGCGCTCGGTGATCCCGTGATGCAGCCGGTCGCGCAGGACCTCCAGGCGCTTGGCTTCCTCCGGCATCTCGGCTTGCGCGATGGCGCAGGCCTCGCCGAGGCCGACGCAAAGCGGCGTCGGCAGCGTGCCCGAGCGCATGCCGCGCTCCTGCCCGCCGCCGTGGATCATCGCCTCCAGCCGCACGCGCGGCTTGCGCCGGACATAGAGGGCGCCGATGCCCTTGGGCCCGTAGATCTTATGGCCGGAGATGCTCATGAGGTCGATCTTCATCGCCTCGACATCCATCGGGATCTTGCCCACGGCCTGGGCCGCATCGGTGTGGAAATAGACGCCCTTGGAGCGGCACAGCGCGCCGATCTCGGCCAAAGGCTGGACCACGCCGATCTCGTTGTTCGCCGCCATGATCGAGACCAGCGCCGTCTTGGGCGTGATCGCCGCTTCCAGCACCGCCAGATCGATCAGCCCGTTGGGCTGCACCGGCAGATATGTGACCTCGATCCCCTCCATCTCCAGATGGCGGGCGCTGTCGAGCACGCATTTATGCTCGGTCACGCAGGTGATCAGATGGTTCTTCTTGTCCTTGTGGAAGCGCATCACGCCCTTGAGGGCGAGGTTGTTGGATTCCGTCGCGCCGGAGGTGAAGATGACCTCGCGCGGATCGGCACCGATGATGGCGGCGATCTGCTCGCGCGCCTTCTCCACGGCCTCTTCCGATTCCCAGCCGAACTGGTGGTTGCGCGAATGCGGATTGCCGAACTTCAGCGTGAAATAGGGCAGCATCGCATCGACCACCCGCGGGTCGGTCGGCGTCGTCGCCTGATAGTCGAGATAGATCGGCGTCGTCGGCCGATTCCGCCCGGCGACCTCGGTCACCTCAGCCAGCTTCTGTGCCTGCACATTCATGTTCAACTCACTTCCACTCGAAATGTCCTGCCGTCACGCCGCGAGCTCGCGGGTCGCCGATTCCTTGACCGAAATTCCGCTCCAGGCGCCGATGAAGCGGTCGATATCGCCCGCCTCGCTCCGCCAGCCCAGGCTCACCCTGATCGCCGAGCCCGCGATCTCCGGCGGCACGCCCATGGCGCGCAGCACCGTCGAGGGCTTGAGCTTGCCGGAGGAGCAGGCGGCACCGGCGCTGACCGCCACGCCGGCGAGATCCAGAACCATCACCTGGGTCTCCGCCGGCACCCCGGCAAGGGCGACACAGGTGGTATTCGGCAGACGGGCCGCATCCCGGCCGAAGATCAGCGCCTCGGGCCGGGCCGCGTGAATACGGGCTTCCAGCGCATCGCGCAACCCCGCGACACGCCGCATATCCTCCTGCTCGCCAATCGCGACCGCCGCCGCGGCGCCGAAGCCGGCGATGCCGGCGAGATTCTCGGTGCCCGCGCGCCGTCCGCGCTCCTGCCCGCCGCCGAGCAGGGCGGGTGCCAGATCGAGGCCGCTTCGGATATAGAGCGCGCCCACGCCCGCGGGCCCGCCGATCTTATGGCCGGACAGGCTGAGCAGATCGACGCCGAGGGCGCCCACATCCACCGGCAGCCGGCCCAGGGCCTGAACCGCATCGCAATGAAGCAGCGCGCCGTGGCGGTGCGCCAGACGGGCGGCTTCGGCCACCGGCTGCAGCACGCCCGTCTCGTTGTTCGCCAGCATGAGGGAAACCAGCGCCGGGCGGCTATCCGCCGCCAGCAGGGCTTCCAGGGCTGCCAGATCGACCACCCCCGCGGCGTTCACGGGGATCAGCTCCAACGCCGAGGCCGCGCGCAGGGAATCATGCTCGATCGCAGAGACCAGCCGGCGCACACGCCCGCTTCCCGTCAGCGCCAGATTGTTCGCCTCGGTGGCCCCGCTGGTGAAGACGATCTCGCGCGGCGCGGCGCCGATGGATGCAGCCACCTGCTCGCGCGCATCCTCCATCATCCGCCGTGCCGCCCGGCCGAAGCCATGGACAGAGGAAGGATTGCCGCCCAGCTGGAGCGCAGCACCAGCCGCCGCCGCCGCTTCCGCGCGGATCGGGCTGCTGGCGTTGTAATCCATGTAGACGGGCGAATTCATGGCGTCCTGCTACTCCGCCGCGACCGGAGTCGGGGTACCGGAGGTGGGCTTGCCCTGGCTCTCCGGCGCATTCATCGCCGGATGGCCTTCGCTCTCGGCGGCCGTCAGGATGCGGCCCTGGCCCAGCACCCGCCGGCTGCAGACATCGGCCAGCGAGACCGAGCTCAGGAAGATATGAATCTGATTGCCGAGCTCCTCCCACAGATCATGGGTGAGGCAGCGGCTCTTGTTGGCGCGGCAGCCCATGGCCGAGCCGGTCTTGCAGCGGGTCGCGCGGATGGGCTCGTCGACGGCGAGGATCGCATCGGAGATGCGCGTCTCCTCGGCGCTGCGGGCCAGCAGATAGCCGCCGCCCGGCCCGCGCACGCTGCGCACCAGCCCGCCGCGCCGGAGCTTGGCGAAGAGCTGCTCCAGATAGGAGAGCGAGATCTCCTGGCGCTCGGCGATTTCGGCCAGCGCCACGGGGCGCCCATCGGTCTGGCTCGCCAGATCGACCAGCGCCATGACAGCATAACGGCCCTTGGTGCTCAGTTTCACCGCATTGCTCCTTCAGCAGTCCTTGGCGCCGCGCGCCGTCAGGCGATCGGCCTCCGCGCTTTCCTCGCGCGTATCGTTTCGAACATTGTCGACAACCACATGGGGCACCGAGCGGCCGGCGCCGCCCTGCCGCTCGATGGCCTGCTTCTCCAGCGTATCGATGCGCGCGTGCAGCGCGCCGACATGCTCGGCAACGGCCTCCAGCGCGCGGGCGACCGGATCGGGCAGGTCGCCCCGCGGCGTGCCATAGGCCAGGAACTCGCCCGCCTTCTCCCTGGGGAAGATCGCCTTGGCCGGAATGCCGACCACCACCACGCCCGCCGGCACGTCCTGGACCACGACCGCATTGGCGCCGACCCTGGCACCGGCACCCACCGTGATCGGCCCCAGCACCTGGGCGCCGGAGCCCACGATGGCGCCATTGCCGATGGTCGGATGGCGCTTATGGTCGACCTGGGCCGCCGAATTCAGGGAGGGCGCCACGCCGCCCAGGGTAACCCCGTGGTAGAGCGTCACGTCGTCGCCGATTTCCGCGGTCTCGCCGATCACCACGCCCATGCCATGGTCGATGAAGAGCCGCCGCCCGACCGTCGCACCCGGGTGGATCTCGATGCCTGTCAGCCAGCGTCCGAGCTGGGAAACGAAGCGGGCGAGAAGCCAGCGGCGGCGCGCATAAAGCCAGTGGGCGATGCGATGAAAGAACAGAACATGTACGCCCGGATAGGTCAGCAGGACCTCGAAACGCGACCGCGCCGCCGGATCGCGAGCGATAACCGAGTCAAGCTGTTGGCGAATGCTCTTGAAAACCATTACCGCCGCCATGATAAAGTCGTTTTCCAGGCGCGGGTGCCGCGAACCCGCCTTTCGCGATAGCGAAGGAAGATATAATAAGTCCGACTGCGCCGGTCAAGTTTTCGCTCATAACCGGGCTCGGAATTGAGGGCAATACCCTATCTTTGTCGTCGGACATTGCCAATTTTGACAATTTCCCCCAGGAATCAAGAGGCTGATCGGCTATGCCCGAAGTGATCATGAATGGCCCGGAGGGCCGGCTGGAGGGGCGCTACCAGCATGGCGAAGGCCCCAACGCTCCCATCGCCCTGATGCTGCATCCCCATCCGCAGCATGGGGGGACGATGAACAACAAGGTCATCTACACCCTCTATCATCTCTTTGCCGAGCGCGGCTTCTCGGCGCTCCGGTTCAATTTCCGGGGGGTGGGCCGCAGCCAGGGCAAGTTCGACCGCGGCGAGGGGGAACTCAGCGATGCCGCCTCGGCGCTGGATTGGCTGCAGACCTACAACCCCAACGCCTCGGCCTGCTGGATTGCGGGTTTCTCCTTCGGGGCCTGGATCGGGATGCAGCTTCTGATGCGCCGGCCGGAGATCAGCGGCTTCATCAGCATCGCCCCGCCGGCGAACATCTACGATTTCAGCTTCCTCGCCCCCTGCCCCTCCTCGGGGCTGGTGGTCCAGGGCGACCGCGACGATGTGGTGCCCCATGAAGCCGTGGCCAAGCTGGTGCAGAAGCTGAGCAACCAGCGGGACATCAAGATCGAATACAAGATCCTGAAGGGCGCCACGCATTTCTTCACGGAGCATCTCGACCAGATGCGCGGCACGGTCGACGACTACCTCACCCGCGTGCTTCCGGCCCCGGCCCGGGGCAAGACCAAGGCGGCGGCGAAGTAGTCGGCTCGGAGAGCTAAGCCGCCTTGTCGAGGCGGCCGCCGCAGGTCGGCCGGGCGGCACGCCCGTCGTCGTGGGGAGGCTGAGCGGGAGTTCCGCGAGCGAGCGCACGGCCAGATAGGCGAAAGCCTGGGCCTCCAGCACATCGCCATCCCAGCCCACGCTCTCGACCGGCTCGACCGGCTCGCCGAGGGCCCGGCCAGTGCCGCCATCAGGCCGGGTTGCGCCGTCCACCGCCGGTGACGAGCCAGCGCCGCGGCGCTGCCGGCAGGATGTCGCCGGCTGCGGGCCACGGCGGCGGCGGTGAAGGCGACGAGGGTCGCGGCGCCATCGGCGGGCGACAGGCCCGCGACGGGCGCTGCGTCGAAGGCATCGCGGTCCAGGGATTTGGGCGCCGGCCGATCGAAATAGGGATGCGCATCAGGGCCGCCAGCGCCGGCCCGTCGACCCGGCCGCTTCGGGCCAGCCTGCCGTCCTCATCCACCGGCCGGCCGGTATGGCGCAGCGCCCAGTCATCGACCAGAGCATTGCCCGGGCCGGTATCGAAGGCCACCAGATCCTCCGCGCCCGTCCCCGATCCAGGTGACATTGCCGACGCCGCCGAGGTTCAGCACCGCCAGCGGCCGCTCGGCAAGCCTGGCCGCGAGCGCCTGGTGATAGAGCGGCACGAAGGGCGCGCCCTGCCCGCCATTGGCCACATCGGCGCTGCGGAAATCGCTGACCGTATCGATGCCCGTGAGCCGCGCCAGCAGCCCGCCGTCGCCGATCTGCCAGGTGCGGCCCTTCTCCGGCTCATGCAGCACGGTCTGGCCATGGAAGCCCAGCAGCCCGATCGTCCGGCATGACTCGGCCCGCCTGCAGCAGGCAGATCCGCCACCGCCGCGGCATGGCGGCGGGTCAGTTCCTCTGCGACCGCCTCGACGGGACCCTTGCCGCCCAGGACCGAGCGCAGGCGGCGACGGAAATCCTCGGGATAGGGATGGCTGAGGGCCGGCCCGGTTTCGACATGCGCGAGCCCATCGGTCGTCAGCAGCGCAGCATCGACGCCGTCGCAGGAGGTGCCGCTCATCAATCCGAGGGCCAGCATGGGCATGCGCATCGCCATAGGTTTTGAGAATTCGACTGTGTTACATGACCCGCCGTCGACGCAAGCCTCTAACGACGAGCGATTACGATGAGCGAGCCCACATCCGATTTCCTGCGCGAATTCATCGCCCGGGGCTATTTCCACCAATGCACCGATCTGGAGGCGCTGGACGCGCTCGCGCGCAAGGGCCGCATATCACGGCTATATCGGCTTCGACGCCACGGCGGATTCTCTGCATGTCGGCAGCCTGGTGCAGATCATGCTGCTGCGCCGGCTGCAGCAGCATGGCCATCGCCCCATCGTGCTCATGGGCGGCGGCACCACCAAGATCGGCGATCCCTCGGGCAAGGACGAGAGCCGCAAGCTGCTGAGCGCGGCGGATATCGATGCCAACATCGCCGGCATCCGCCAGATCTTCACGCGCTTCCTGACCTTCGGCGATGGCCCCAGCGATGCGATCATGGTCAACAATGCCGATTGGCTGGACGGCCTCGCCTATATCCCCTTCCTGCGCGACTACGGCCGCCACTTCTCCGTCAACCGCATGCTCGGCTTCGACAGCGTCAAGCTGCGGCTGGAGCGCGACCAGCCCCTGACCTTCCTCGAGTTCAACTACATGATCCTCCAGGCCTATGACTTCCTGGAGCTCGGCCGCCGCCTCGACTGCGTGCTGCAGATGGGCGGCTCCGACCAATGGGGCAATATCGTCAATGGCGTCGAGCTCGGCCGGCGGGTCGACAACCGGACGCTCTTCGGCCTGACGACGCCGCTGATCACCACAGCGGGCGGCGCCAAGATGGGCAAGACCGCCGCGGGCGCCGTCTGGCTCAACGCCGACCGGCTCTCGCCCTATGACTATTGGCAGTTCTGGCGCGACACCGCCGATGCCGATGTCGGCCGTTTCCTGCGCATGTTCACCGATCTGCCGCTGGACGAGATCGCCCGGCTGGAGAAGCTGGCCGGTGCTGAGATCAACGCCGCCAAGATCACCCTCGCCACCGAGGCGACCAAGATGGCCCATGGCGAGGCCGCGGCCGAGGCGGCGGCGGAGACGGCGCGACGCACTTTCGGCGAGGGCAGCGCCGGCGACGATCTGCCGAGCATCGAGGTCGAAAGCGCCGATCTCGCCCGCGGCATCCAGGCCATCGATCTGCTGCATCGGACCGGGCTTGCCGCCAGCAAGAGCGAGGCGCGCCGGCTGATCAAGGGCGGTGGCGCCCGCGTCAATGGCGAGGCGATCGCCGACGATGCCGCGGTCCTCACCTCCGCCGATGTCACCCGCGAGGGCTACATCAAGCTCAGCGCCGGCAAGAAGAAGCACGCCCTCGTCCGTCCGCGCTGACCCGGCGAAGGCTGGCCTTCCCTTTTCCTGTTGACTGATAGGTAAGTGTAAACTTACCATAATCCCATGACTGACGCGATCAAGGTCCTGGGCGCGCTCGCTGACCCGACCCGGCGCGAGATCTTCGAGCGGGTCGCGGCCCGGCCCCGCTCCGTGGGCGAGCTGGCCAAAGGCCTGCCGGTCAGCCGGCCCGCCGTCTCCCAGCATCTTCGCGTGCTGAAGGCAGCGGGCCTCGTCGCCGATTACGCCGAGGGCACCAAGCGTGTCTATCAGATCGATCCCGCCGGCCTCGGGCCCTTGCGCGCCTGGCTGGACCGTTTCTGGGATCACGCCCTTGCCCGCTATCAGGCCGAAGTCGAATCCGATCCGGAATAATGAGGGAGGAGTCCCAGATGTCGCTGAAGATCGCACCGGCACCCGTGCGCAAAACACTCCAGGTCAAGGCCAGCCAGGCCCGCGCTTTCGAGGTCTTCACCGCGGGCTTCGCCCGCTGGTGGCCGGCCAGCCATTCCATCGGCAAATCGCCCTTGAAGGATGCGATCATGGAGCCGCAGGTGGGCGGGCGCTGGTATGAGCGCGGCGAGGACGGGAGCGAATGCGACTGGGGCCGCGTGCTGGCCTGGGAGCCGCCGGCACGGCTGGTGCTGTCCTGGCAGCTCAGCGCCCAATGGAAGTTCGACCCCGATCTGCGGACCGAGGTCGAGGTCCGCTTCATTCCCGAAGGCGACCGGCTGACCCGGGTCGAGTTCGAGCATCGCGGCCTCGAGAACTACGGCGACCAGGCCGAGGCCGTGCGCAAGAGCATCAGCTCGCCCGGCGGCTGGCCCGGCATTCTGGAGGCTTACGCCGCCGCAGCCGCCGCCTGAGCCCTTTCCGCCCGTGTCCCCGCCGCACTACCATGCGGCGGCGGTGCGGGAGGGGAAGCGTGAATCGGCGGCAGAACGCAGAGGGCGAGCGGCTAACCATCTTCTGGAACGGCCGCCCCATCGAGGCGCGCAAGGGCGAGAGTGCCGCCACAGCACTTCATCGCGCCGGCATCCGCGGCATCGGATGCTCGCGCAAGCGGCATCGCCCGTTGAGCTATGGCCTCGTCCTTGGCCTCCAGGCCCAGCTCGACGGCATCCCCAATATCCGGCTCGATCGGCTCGCCGTCCGCGCTGGCCTGGCGCTCCGCTCTCAGAATGTCTGGCCGAGCCCGGGCTTCGACCTGCTCCGCCTCGCCCGGCTGATCCCCGGCCGATGGCTTCGCGGCGGCTTCGAGCATCCCCGAGCGCTGCCCAGCGGCAGCCGACGCTTCGAGATCTGGGAAGGGATCCTTCGTTTCCTCGCCGGCGGCGGGGACGCCATCTCGCCCTCGCGGCCGGGCGCGCTCCAGCCCGGAGAGAAGATCGCCGTCGATCTGGCCGTCGTCGGCGGCGGGCTGGCAGGCCGCCGGGCGGCAATCGCCGCAGCCGAGGAAGGCCGCTCCGTGCTGCTGATCTCCCGCGACCGCCAGCCGGGGCGCTTCGCGTCTGCCATGGGTGAGGTCTTGTCCTCTCTACCCGCCAGTATTCGCCTGCTCGCCGGCTGGGAAGCAGTCGCGCTCTATCGCGGCGGCCGGCTTCTCCTCGCCGCCCCGCATGACGGTGGCCCGGCGGCGGTGATCGAGGCGGCGGAGATCGTTCTCGCCACCGGCCGGCGCTCGCTGCCGCCCCTCGTGCCCGGCGCCGATCTGCCCGGGGTGATGGATCTTCCTATGGCCGTGGGGCTGCTCCAGGATAAGGCCATCCCGCCCGGCCAGCGCGCCTTCCTCATCGGCACGAGCGCGCTGGATGCCATTGCGGCGCGGCTACGCGGGCTTGGCATGGCGCTGGCAGGCACGGCGGATGCCGGCAGGGTCGTGCGCATCCTGGGCTGGGACAGCGTCCGCGGCATCGAGCTCTCCGATGGCAAGCACCTCGTCTGCGAAAGCGTGATCCATGCCGGTCCCTGGCGGCCGGATCTCTCCCTGCCCTTCCAGGCCGGCTCCGCCGGCGAGCTGCGCCTGGCGCCCGGCGAGCTGCCGGCGCATATCCGCCTCGCCGGATCGGCAGCACTGCCGCCGGAGCCCATCGCCTGCGCGAAGCTCGATGATCGCGCCTTCATCTGCCCCTGCATGGATGTCGCGGTGGCGGAGATCCGCGATCTCGTCGGCAATGGCGAGACCCATGTCGAAGTGCTGAAGCGCTTGACCGGCTGCGGCATGGGTCCCTGCCAGGGCATGCCCTGCTGGGATAATCTGGGGGCGGCGCTGGAGCATCTCACCGGCCGCGCGGCGGCGAGCTTCGGCCATCCCAGCTATCGCGCACCCCGCGGCGGCCTCACCTTGGCCCAGGCCGGCGGCCTTGCCGATCTGGTCGGGCCGGAGCCGCGGCCATGAAAGCCAGCGTCGCGATCGTCGGCGGCGGGGTGCAGGGGCTGATGCTCGCCTTCTGCCTCGCCGAGCGCGGGATGAAGGATGTGGCGGTCTTCGATGCCGGCTATTGGCAAGGCGGCGCCTCCGGGCGCAACGGCACCATGGTGCGCGCCGGCTTCTCTTCGCCCGAATGGACGCGCTTCTTCGGCCATTCGCACCGGCTCTGGCTCGGCCTGTCGCGCCGCCTCGGCCATAATGTGATGTACACCCAGCGCGGCTACGCGATCCTCGCGGAATCCGACCGCACCGCGGCGGTGATCGAGGAATCGCTTCGGGTACAGCGCGACTGCGGCATTTCCTCGCGCCAGCTCGCTCCGGCGGAGCTGGCGGAGCGGCTGCCAGCCGTCGATGGCAGGCGGGTCAAATCGGCGATGATCTTCGACGATGGCGGGACCGCCCCGCATCACGCCTTCATGAAGGGCCTGCGCGCCGCCTGCGAGGAACGCGGGGTGGCGCTTCACTACGGTGCAGCGGTCACCGGCATCGAGCGCGCGGGCGAACGCGTCAGCGGCATTTGGCGGGGCGAGGATTTCATCGCCGCCGATGCCACGGTCATCGCCGCCGGCGGCCATAGCCCGGCCGTCGCCGGCCTTGCGGGCGTCGAGCTGGAAGGCCGGCCCTGGCGGCTCGAGGCCTTCGCCATCGAGCCGCTGCGCCCCGTACTGGGTCCGGCCTTGGCGCTCCTCGACCGCACGGTCTACATGCATCAGACGGCGCGCGGCGAAATCGTCGGCGGCTGCGAGGTGGCGGGCGACGCTGCCGGCGCGACCCTCGTCTCCGACCTTCCGGTCATGGCGCATTACGCCCGCCATCTCGTCGAGATGATGCCCTCGCTCGCCGATCTCAGAATCCTGCGGCAATGGGCCGGCATCATTCATGCTTCCGCCGACTTTGCGCCCTTGCTGGGACCGCATCCCGATTGCCGCGATCTCTGGATCTCCGCCGGCTGGAGCTATGGCGTCATGGGCGCGCCCGCCGCGGGGCAGCTTCTGGCCGAGGCCATCATGACGGGCCGCATCGACGACCGCATGGCCCCCTTCGCCGTCGACCGCAAGCGCCGCGGCCAACTGATCCGGGAGGCGGCGATCGTCGTTTCTTGACGCGAACGGGGCCTTGACCTCGGTGCCTGAATCACCGATCTGCTGAGAACGCCGGGCGCAAGCACGCCGCCCTCCACCCGCCTCGATCCCTAGAGGAGATCGGCACTCATGGAACGCACCGCGCTCATCGTCGGCGCCAGCGGCATCATCGGCAACAACCTCGCGCAGCGTCTGCTCGACCAGGGCTGGACGGTTCACGGCCTGGCGCGCCACCCACCGACGGAGATCGCGGGACTCAAACCCGTGGCGGCTGACCTGCTGCAGCCCGAGAGTCTGCGCAGCGCGCTCGCCGGCCTGCAGCCGACCCATGTCTTCCTCGCCACCTGGATGCGGCGGGCGACCGAGGCGGAGAATTGCGCCGTGAACGGTGCCATGGTGCGCAACCTGCTGGACGCCCTCGCCGGCCGCAAGTCGTTGCGCCATGTCGCGCTGGTGACCGGGCTGAAGCACTACCTCGGGCCCTTCGAGGCTTATGGCAAAGGCGCCCTGCCGCTCACGCCCTTCCGCGAGGAGCAAGGTCGCCTCCCCGTCGAGAATTTCTACTATGTGCAGGAAGACGAGGTCTTCGCCGCTGCCAAGCGCGAAGGCTACAGCTGGAGCGTGCACCGGCCCCATACCGTCATCGGCTATGCCATCGGCAATGCCATGAACATGGGCGTCACGCTCGCGACCTATGCGACGCTCTGCCGCGAGACCGGACGGCCCTTCCTATTCCCGGGCTCGCCGGTGCAATGGAACGGCCTGACCGACGTGACGGATGCCCGCCAACTCGCCCTGCAGCTCGAATGGGCGGCAACCCAGGAGGCGGGACGCAACGAGGCCTTCAACATCGTCAACGGCGACATCTTCCGCTGGCGCTGGATGTGGTCGCAGATTGCCGGCTATTTCGGTTTGACCGCCGCGCCCTATCCCGGCCATGCCACGCCGCTGGCGGGCCAGATGCGCGACGACGGCCCGCTCTGGACCAAGATCGCCACGCGCGACGGCCTCGCCGAGGCCGATCTCGGCCGGTTGGCATCCGCCTGGCACACCGATGCCGATCTCGGCCGCGAGATCGAAGTGGTGACCGACATGTCGAAGAGCCGAAAGGCGGGTTTCCCAGCCTATCAGGAGACGCGGGATTCCTTCTTCGACCTCTTCGCCCGGCTGCGGCAGGAACGGATCATTCCCTAAGCGGAAACCGGGCTATTTCCCTGAACCCGTCTGGCCGTAATTGGGCGGGAGCGCGGTGGGCTGGGTCTGATCCCCGCTGGGGAAGAGTCCGAAGACGCCGCGCAGGAATCCCGGGGTCAGCGCCGAGAGCGGGTTGACGGAGATGGTGGGTTCGGAGAGCTTGCCCGTGGCGCTGTAGACGACGGCGAACATGCCGCCGCCCTTGCTGCCGGTCAGCAGGAAGCCCACGATCGGGATCTCGCTCAGGATGCTGTTGAGGGCATAGGCCGGCACCACCGTGCCCCGAACATTGATCTGATCGACGCCGTAGTCGATATAGCCGGTCGCCGTCAGGCCGAGCGAAGGGCCCCAGGTGCGCGCCAAAGGCACGTCGATGCGTCCCCCCGTCTTGGTGAAATCGCCCTCGAAACGGTACATCTGGAATCCCGAGCCCGTCATGGCATCGAGGACCCCGGTCAAGGTCGCGATGGTCAGGAGTCGCACCAGCGCCGACTGGTTCACGAGCCGGTATTCCGATCACCTCGACGTGACCCTTGATCGCGCGCTTCGGATCGCTGTCGCTCGCCACGCCGGTAATGGTCAGCTTGCCCCCGACGACATCGCCGATAACCCCGAGGAATTTCAGGGCCGCGCCCGCATCCGCGGCGGTGATGGAAAGCTGATGGGTCGCATTGGCGGAAGGCAGCCAGCTGAAAGCCATGGGCTGGCCGCCACGCGGCGTGCCGTTGGCCTCCAGCCTCTGCCAATGCAGACCGTCATTGTCGAAGGTGAAACGGACATTGTCGATCTCCCGGTCGGGGCCGATGACGACGCGGTCGAGATGATCGGCGACCACGGTATAGGGGCGGCCGGGCTTGCCTTCTTCCGTAGCGGATTGGTCGCTGAGGGCCGTCTTGCCCAGGAAGGGTTGAGCATCGAATTCACCGCCGCCGATGCGGACATTGATCTGCTCGCCGGCGAAGTCGAGTGCGAGATTCTCCAGCCGCGTCTTGGCCAGGGTCAGATGCCGGAAGCCGGCATGGACGAGCTTCCCCGCCGCATCGAAACGGGCATCGCCGTTGCCGGAGAGGTCGCTCGCCTCGAAGCGGAAATCGGTGATGGCCACGGGGTGGTCGCCCTGCAAACTCAGCCTGATGCTCGCCCGGGCCGGCGCGTTGGCCGGCTTGTGCCATTTTGCGAGGTCGATCGTCGCGGTGGCCTTGGTCAGGTCGAAATCGAGCGCCACCTCATCCAGCCCCTTCAAGGGCTCCGTATAGGTGAGGTCGAGATGCATCGGGCCCTCCAGCAGCGTCCGATAGTCGAAGCCGAGGGTGGAAAGCTCGGTGGCGGTGGTATCGGCGGCGAGGGTGATGCGATTGCGATACGCCGCGGCGTTGCCGAAAAAGGATTCCCAATGAAGCGAGGCCGGAATGCCGGCCAGCTTCGCCTGGCCGACGGCCAGCATGCTGTGGGTATCGATCTTGAGCTCGAAATTACCGTCGGTCAGATCGCGATGCATGAAGACGCCGGCGAATTTCGCCTGCTGGATCTTGGCATGGGCGGAAATGTGCAGCTCATCGTCGCGGATGTGGTTCTTGGCCGGAAGCTGCACCTGCAGATGCGCCGAGACGGCTCCGTCGCTGGTCGCGGGGTCGAGTTTCATTTTGCTGGGATATCCCAGCGGCGGGTGATCGAGGAGCTGGAGCACGTCCTTCATCGGCCCCTCGACCTCGCCTTCGACGGCGATGTCCTGATCGACCTTGTCCAGGCCGGTGATGGCGAGATGTCCCGATTTGGCGATCACCTTCCCGACGGCGCCCGAGCTGAAATCGGCGGTGAATTTCGTCGCATCGAAGGTCGCGGTACCCTTGGCGCCGCGGATCGGCGGCAAAGGGCGGAAGTAATACAGACCGAGGTCCTTCGCCTTCAGGCTGCCGCCGAAGGAGATGACCTGGGGCAGGTCGAGATCCCCGCCCGCGAAGGCGACATCGAGATTCGCTTCCACCTTTTCGACCATGCCCTCGTCCATGTTTGCGACGACCCAGTCGCGGGCACCGTCATGCCCCTTCTCGCTCAGCGGCCATAGATCGGGCAGGCTCTTGACCGGAACATTGACGGCCCGGGCCTTTCCGGTAACCCGCAGCCGCCCGATCTTGGCGACGTGATAGGAGGCGATACCCGAGAGCTTCGCCTCGGCCGAGATCAGCGGGCCCCCGAAGTCGGCGGTGAACCCCTCGAGCACGAGAGAATCATGGCCGGATTCCAGCTGTCCGACGAGAGCCAGGCTCGCGATGGGAAGCGGCTTGGGAAAGCGCGAGGGCAGATCGATGGTGCCCGGCCCGCCGCCCAGGGAGAAATGAACCGCGCCCAGTGTGCCGTCGATATTGAGCTTGGTTCCCACGGTGCCGTTGAACTGGAGATGGGAGCCGGAGAGCGCGGCCAGATCGGGAGCGAGAAGCCCGAGGGAGGCGATGTCGAGCCCATTGAACTTGCCGTCGAGGGTGATGTCGCCGCCCCTCGCATCGTAGACGAAGTCGGCGTCGAACAGAGCGGGATCGCCGAGCTCGGCGATCTGGGCCGTCATGCTGCCGCGCATGCCTTGGCGGTCGCGCAGCAGCTCGATGTCGATCTTGGGTGCATGCCACTCCAGACCCGTGCGCTCGTCGTCGAAATCCAGCGTACCCGCCACGAGATGCGCCCGGCGCAGATAGCCCAGTGCCGAATTGAGATTGGGCGCCCCCATCAGGCTCTCCAGGGCTTCGGGGACGAAGCGCGTCGGCTGCCCCACCCGCGGGTCCTCCGCGGTCAGGAACTGGAAATGCCCGTCCTTGTCGCGGCGCAGATGGAGGTTGGGGCTGTAGATCTCGACATCCGTCGGCGCGATCAAGCCGCGCAGCAGGCCGCGCAGGCTGAGGTTGATGCCGATCTGGGGCACGCTGGCCAGGACCCTTCCATCGGTGGCCAGCGCCCGGACATGGGTGGCGCGCAATCCGATCAGCCGCTCGCCGCCCGTCCAGGCGATCACCAGATCGTCGAGCTTGATGTGGAATTCGCCGCCCGGCGGCGTCAGCGCCCGCTCGATATAGGGAACGAGAAACTGCAAATGGAACGGCCGCCCCTCGGAAAAGCGATAGGCGGTGAAGCCGGCCACGATGACCAGCCCGGCAACCAATGTGCCGATGATCTCGAGCCCGAGACGCAGGCTGCCACGAACCAAACCGGCTATCCTTGACCCGGGAGCGTCAGTTCAGCAGTCTGCCGGCAACGATGACCGAGCATCATGCACGCCTCCTTGCGCTTCCCATCGCCGACCGGCTGCCGCTTCCCGGTAACGCGGCACGGGCCCAGCTGGGCTTCGAGAGGATTGCCGGCGGGCCGGCTGTCCTGCAACGCCTGGCTGAAAGCTCCGACGGGCGGGCCTTCTTGGCCGCGATTTTCGGCAATAGCCCCTTCCTTGGCCAGCTATTGTTCAGCGAATCAGACATCGTCGAGGCATTCCTAACGCAGGACGCTGCCGCTGTCTTGGCCGATCTGCTGGCGGGCCTCACGGGGGCTGGACTCGACGGCGATACGACCCGCCTGATGCGCAGCCTGCGTCAGGCCCGCCGGCGCGCCGCCTTGCTGATCGCGCTGGCCGATATCACGGGGCAATGGGAATTGGAGCAGGTGACCGGCGCCCTCAGCGATTTCGCCGGGGCAGCGCTCGTCACCGCCGTCGATCATCTGCTGCGCCGCGCCGCCGAGGCGGGCGATCTGGTCCTGCCATCGCTGGATCGCCCGAGCGAGGGCTCGGGCCTGGTCATTCTCGGCATGGGAAAGCTCGGCTCCCGCGAGCTCAACTACTCCAGCGACATCGACCTCATCGTGCTCTACGACCGCGCCAAGGTGGACTACCGCGGCCGGCGCACCCTGCAGGACTGCTTCGTGCGCATCGTGCGCGATCTCGTGCGCCTCCTGCAGGACCATACGGAGGACGGCTATGTCTTCCGCACCGATCTCAGGCTGCGTCCCGACCCGGGCTCGACACCGCTCGCCATGTCGGTGCTCGCGGCCGAGACCTATTACGAGGGCATGGGGCAAAATTGGGAGCGCGCCGCCATGATCAAGGCGCGCGCCGTCGCCGGCGATCCGCAATCGGGGGCTGAGTTCCTGCGCCATCTGCGCCCCTTCGTCTGGCGCAAGAATCTCGATTTCGCCGCCATCCAGGACATCCATTCCATCAAGCGCCAGATCCAGGCGGTCAAGGGCCATCGCGAGATCGCCGTCGCCGGTCACAATATCAAGCTGGGCCGCGGCGGCATTCGCGAGGTCGAGTTCTTCGCCCAGACCCAGCAGCTGATCTGGGGCGGACGCCAGCCGGAGCTGCGCCCGCCGGCTACGTGCCAGGCGATCCACGCGTTGGTCGCCGCGGGCCGCGTAGCACCTGCCACCGGCACGGCGATGATCGCGGCCTACCGCTATCTGCGCCATGTCGAGCACCGGCTCCAGATGGTGGACGACCGGCAGACCCAGACCCTGCCCCCCGCCGGCGAGGAGCTGGAGGCGATCGCCCGGTTCTGCGGCCATGCCGACAGCGCTGACTTCACCGAGACGCTGCTCCGCCACCTGGGCAATGTCGAAGACCACTATGCCGAGCTGTTCGAGGAGGCCCCGACCCTCGCCGGACCCGGCGGCAGCCTGGTCTTCACCGGCACGGACAACGATCCGGATACGGTGAGGACCCTGGGCGAGCTCGGCTTCAAGGACGGCGCCTCGATCTCCGCCGCCATCCGCGGCTGGCATGCCGGAAGGGCGCGGGCCATGCGCTCGACCCGGGCGCGCGAGCTGCTGACGGAGCTGATGCCCACCCTCCTCCAGGCGCTGGGCCGCACATCGCAGCCCGACGAGGCCTTCGCCCGTTTCGACACCTTCCTCCATGCCCTGCCGGCGGGGGTGCAGATCTTCTCCTTGCTCTATTCCAACCCCGGACTGCTCGACCTCATCGCCGAGATCATGGGCGGCGCCCCGCGCCTGGCGGAGCATCTCAGTCGCAACCCGGCCCTGCTCGACGCCGTGCTGACCAGCGGCTTCTTCGCCCATGCGCCAGCGCGCCATGAGCTGGCCCAGGAGCTGCAGCATCAGCTGGCGCTCGCCGGCGATCTGCAGGACATCCTGGACATCGCCCGGCGCTGGGCCCGGGACCGGCAATTCCAGATCGGCGTTCATGTGCTGCGCGGGACCACCGATGCCGAGCACGCTGCCCGGCCGCTCAGCGAGATCGCCGAGACCGTCATCGCCGCCCTGCAGCCGCGGGTCGAGGCCGCCTTCGTCCAGCAGCATGGCAGGCTGCCGGGGCGCGGCATGGTGACGGTGGCGCTGGGCAAGCTCGGCAGCCATGAGATGACCATCGGCTCGGATCTCGATCTCATCTTCATCTATGACGCACCGGCCGAGCTCGAGGGCGCGGGCTGGGATACGCTGATGTCCGATGGGCCGAAGCCGCTGGCCCCGATCCATTACTATGCCCGCCTGGCACAGCGTATGATCGCCGCCATCACCGCCCCGACCGGCGAGGGCCGCCTCTATGAGGTTGACATGCGCCTCAGGCCCTCGGGCAATTCCGGGCCTATCGCCTCCAGCCTCGGGGGATTTCGGCGCTATCAGCAGGCCGACGCCTGGACCTGGGAGCATATGGCGCTCACGCGCGCAAGGGTGGTCGCTGGCAACCGCAGCTTCGCCCATGAGGTCGAGACGGCGCTGCATCAGATCCTGACGCGCCCGCGGGATCCCGCGAAGCTCGCCGGCGACGTTGCGGCCATGCGCCGGCGCATGGCGCAGCAGCATCCGGGCGACCGCCTGTTCGACCTGAAGCATCTCGCCGGCGGGCTGATCGATATCGAATTCATCGCCCAATATCTGATGCTGCGCCACGCCGCCGAGCGGCCGACCCTCCTGGCCCCCAGCACCGATGCCGCCCTGGTCGCGCTCACCCGTGCCGAGATCCTGTCCGAGGTAGATTTCACCCGCCTGCGCGGCGCGCTCAGCCTGTGGCGCTGTCTTCAGGGCTTCCTTAGGCTGACCGTCGGCGAGCGCTTCGATGAGGCGAGCCTGGCGCCCCCCATCGCGCGGCGCCTGGCCGAGATCGGCGGCGCGGTTGACTTCGAAGCGCTGCGCAGCCAAGTCTCCGCCACGGCCGCCGCCGTGCACGCCATCTATGTCAATATCGTCGAGTCACAGGAGGAACGAGGAGCATGAGTTCTGAAGCCCGGCGACAAGGCCCCCGATTTCACCTTGCCCACGGACGGCAATGGCAAGGTCACCCTCTCCAAGCTGAGGGGCAAGAAGGTCATCCTCTATTTCTATCCGAAGGACGATACCTCGGGCTGCACCGCGCAAGCCTGCGGCTTCCGCGACAGCTTGCCCCGCTTCGGCAAGACCGACGCCGTCGTCATCGGCCTCAGCCGCGACAGCGTGGCCAGCCATGACAAGTTCAAGAAGAAATACGAGCTCCCCTTCACGCTGGCCTCCGACGAGGAGGGCAAGGTCACCGAGGCCTATGGCACCTGGGTCGAGAAGAGCATGTACGGCCGCAAATACATGGGCATCGAGCGGGCGACCTTCCTCATCGACGAGAAGGGCGTCATCCGCAACATCTGGCACAAGGTCAAGGTGCCCGGCCATGTGGACGAGGTGCTGGAGGCGGCGAAGGCGCTTTAGGCCGCGGCGCCCGGTGGCTGGATCATGACCGACGTATTGGCCGACGCCGCATGACCTCTCTTGCAATTCATCAGCGCGCCATCAGGTCGTGGATCGCATCGTCCAAGAAACGGTCAAAGTCCGGTTCATTTCCCGGGCTGGCGACACAATGGCCCCAGGGCGACTGGAATATCCTGAGCTCCGCCTGCCGCATATATCTTGCCTCGATGGCATTGTCTTCCGGCGGGAAGTAGAGATCGTCGCTGCAGGGCATCAGAATCGCACGCGCCGATATTCCTGCCAGCGCCCGGGCGAAGTCGCCGCCGTAGATCGTGTTGGCGCTGATGTCGGCGTTCTGCCAGCTCCAGAGCATGGCCAGGAGATCGTTTGCATCCCAATTGAGATTGTCGTTCTCCCAATCCACCAGCAGATCCTCGAAGGTCTCGAAGCCCAGCTTCTTGTGGAGCCGCTCGCGGAAGAACGTCTGCGAATAGGCCCAGCCCGCATAGACGCGACCGAATGCCTTCAATCCTTTGACAGGCGGCGACTCATACGCGCCGTCATTCCACGCCGCGTCCGCCTGAAGGGCTGCTTTCACCCCCTCCAGGAAAACGATGTTGTGGGGCGAGGTCTTTGCTGACGCGCAAAACGGGAGAATGGCGTCGACCATGTCGGGATATTGGGCGCCCCATTGATAGGACTGGCACCCCCCCATGGACCACCCGGCGACGAGGGCCAGACGACGAACCTTCAGTACCTCGGTCAGCAGAAGGAATTGAAACCGGACATTGTCATGCAGCGTCACATGCGGGAAATGTCGGCCGTCGGCCGGAGGGGACGTGTTGCTCGGGGAAGACGACAAGCCGTTGCCGAGCATATTGACGGAGACAACGAAGTGCCGGGCGGGGTCGATCGCCCGCCCGGGACCGAAGTAGCCCTCATTGCGCAGATGCGTGCCGGTATAGAAGGTCGGCAATAGGACCGCATTGTCGCGCGCCTCGTTCAGCCGGCCGTAGGTTTTGTAGGCGAGCCGCGCCGCTGGCAATACGCCGCCGGATTGCAGCTCCACCCGCCCCAGGTCGAATAGCTCATGCTCCTGGGGCATCGGCCGATCCAGCGAATCTAGTCGTAGAGGCTAGTAAAGGCGGAGATACTCCCGCACTTCCCAGTCCGTCACCCTCTGGTGATATCGTTCCCATTCATCCACCTTATAGGCCAGATAGGATTTCATCATTGTCGGGCCTAGCACCTCTCGTGCCAAGTCATCCTGACGATCTTGCTCTAGCGAGCAACCCGCACCGGTGCCCCGCAGGAGTTTCGCACCACCATGCGCACCGGCAGCACGATCCGGCGCGGCTCTTGCGGCGCGGTGCCGCCGATGCGCTCTCCGGCCTCACCGCCGCCTTGACCGGCATCCTGCTGGCCTCGCTACTGGGCAGCGGCACCAGCAGCGCGGCCGACGCCTATCTGCTGACGGCTTTCGCCGCCGTCTTTCTCGGCTCGGCCACCCTGCGCGACGGCGAGTTCCATATCCTCGGCACCTTCATCGCCGTGCTCATCATCAGCATCGGCTTCAACGGCCTGGCCATCTTCGGCGCGCCGACCTTCTTTCAATATCTGTTTCAGGGCATCATCCTGATCGCGGCCGTGGCGCTGAGCTCGCTGGGGCGAGTTTACGCCGGCCGTTAGATCGGGACAGGAAGTTGGACCCAACTGAGAGGTCGACCCTCGCCGCCGGCGCGGTGGAGATTCTCGCGACCGCCGATCCCGCGGCCAAGGCGCAGCTCGCCCATGGGCTCGCGCGACGCTGGCGGGGCGGCGAGATCGAGCCCGGCACGGCCCAGCCGCCGGACCGCCCGGCGCGACCCGCAAGGCCGCTGCTGCTGGCGCCGAAGGAGATGCCCAAGCGCAAGGCGGGGCCTGGGCTGGTGGGGCGGATCGCCCTCCTCCACGCCCTTGCCCATATCGAGCTCAACGCCATCGATCTCGCCTGGGACCTGATCGCCCGCTTCGCATCGCCTGGGTTGCCGCGCGGATTCTACGACGATTGGGTCGAGGTCGCCGATCAGGAAGCCGCCCATTTCGAGCTCGTCGCCGCCCGGCTTGCCGAGCTCGGGGCCGCCTATGGCGACCTCCCCGCCCATGACGGGCTCTGGCAGGCGGCGCTGGAGACCCGCCACGATCTTCTCGCCCGGCTTGCCATCGGCCCGCTCGTGCTAGAGGCCCGCGGCCTCGACGTCACACCGGTCATGATCGCGACCTTGCGCCGCCATGGCGACGAGGCGAGCGCCGCCGCTCTCGAGGTGATCTATCGCGAGGAGATCGGCCATGTCGCCGCCGGCAAGCGCTGGTTCGACTGGCTCGCCAGGGAACGTGGCCTGGAGCCGGCGGGCGCCTTCCAGGATCTGGTACGCCGGCACTTCCGCGGAAAGTTGAAGCCGCCGTTCAATACTGAGGCACGGGATGCGGCCGGCTTACTCGCAAGCTTCTATCTACCCTTGGGCACACCCTAGACCAGATCCGATCCTCGGTGGACCTCCACCAGGAGATTCTTCATTGCCGAAATCACGGCGCGTGCGGCACATATCGCTACACGAAAGAGGAGACAATAGAGCAAATAGCTCCTGTGCTCGCGCCGCGCATGGAAGATAGGTCCATTCTTGTTGTGGGATATTTCTCTTTTGCTATATACTTTGCGGTTATGGTGAGCCGTGACTTCTATCTTGAGCAGTTTGTCCATACAGCGAACGGCGCAACCGCCTTCGCCGCTATTCAAGGCGTCGCGTTTACCGTCTCTATTCTCTCATCTGGGGAGTTGTGGACGCGGCTTGAGAAGTTGCGTCATCCAGAGTGGATTTATGTTGGAATTGGGCTCGGAGTTCTCGTCTATTGGACGATTGTGATCGGATGCTGGCGAGCTGAAGTTGGATTTTTGAAAGAGAACGGGGATGCTCTCCTCCGGCAGTCTGCCTTACGCCTGCTATTGGGGCGGCTCCTCATCATCGTCCTTGCAAATCTGCCTCTACTTCTCGTGGTGAATGGGATCTTTTCGCCGCAAGCTTGATTTCGTCACGTCGAGCCTTGGTTGGGCAGGGGTGCTCTAAGCCGCCGCGCCGTGGCTGACCTTATCCAGCCGCTGCTCCTGGCGCACATAGGCCTGGGCGGCATCGGACTGGAACAATTCCCGCGATTCCGTCTCATCGTCCTCGACCGGCGAAAGCGCGAGGTCGGTGTAGCTGCGGCGCTCGGGATCGCGCTTGATCCGATTGTAGATGGCGCGCATGCGCAGATAGAACGAGAACCACTGATACTGCTTGCGTAGGGTCTCCACGACATAGCGCGGATAGAACAGCCACATCGGCTCGATGGGCAGCCCGGGGCGCCGGTCGCGGCGGAACTTGAGGCGGAGATAACCGCCCTCGAGCGGATGGATCTTCTCGATGGTGATGCAGCCCTTGAACCAGACCATCAGGAACAGGGTCTTGCCGGGGCTGATGTTGGTCGCCGCGGCCCGGCGCAGCACCGTCTCGAAATGCTGGGGCGAGTAATAGCTGTCCCAGGCCATCGCATAGGCCTCCTCGCATTCCGCCGGGGACATGCGCGCATGGGCCGTCGTCACATGATTGAGGTCGTATTTGTTCATATCGGGGTCCATCGCGACCCCTGCCGTATGGAGCTTCTTGTGATCTTCCGACCCCGGCAAGGGTGTCAGATGGAAGAACTCCAAGAGGTCGACCGGCAGCTCGCGCTGGATGATCTCGATATCGCGTCGGATCGACTCCATCGTGTCGTTGGGAAAGCCGAGGATATAGCCGCAATAGGTGATGGCGCCGACGCTCTTCCAGGCCAGCAGCATCTTGCGGTATTCGGTGATCTTGTTCTGGCGCTTCTTGGCGCCCATCAGGCTTTCGGGATTGATGTTCTCCAGCCCGATGAAGACGCGCTTGACCCCGGCACGGGCGCATTTCTCGATGAAATTCGGGATCCGGTGGCAGAGCGTGTCCACCTGGATGATGAAGTTGAACTTGAGGTGCTCGTTCTCGCGCAGCTGGATCAGGCGATCGATGATCGGCTCCCAATCCTTGTTACGGGCGAAATTGTCGTCGGTGATGAAGAAGCGATGGATGCCCTGGGCCAGATTGGCGCGCACGATCGCCTCGATATCGGCGGGCGAGCGACGCCGCGATTTGCGCCCTTGCACATTTATGATGGTGCAGAAGGAGCATTGGTAGGGGCAGCCCCGCCCGGCATCGAAGCTGGTATGTGCGCCGGCGGTGCGCCTGATGCGGACTGCCGGAAGGACCGGTGGGGGCACGCCCTCGAGGTTCGGCAAATCGTTCATGAAGTTGTAGAGCGGCTGCAAGCGGCCATCGATGGCATCGCGCAGCACCTGCTCCAGGCGCCCCTCTTCCGCTTCGCCCGCAAAGAGAAAGACGCCCATCTCCTCCGCCCGGCGCACATCCGGATCGCGCTCGGCGAGCATGGCGATGGTGCCGGAGACATGGAACCCGCCAATACCCACCATGATGCCGCGCTGGCGCAGCGGGCGGGCGATGTCGAGCGCGCGGGGAAACTGGTTGGACTGCACCCCCACCAGCATCACCAGCCCCATATCGGCGGCCCCGATGAGGGCGGCGATCCGGGCGGCATCGATGCGCGTGTTGGTCTCGTCGAAGCCGTGGGTCTCCAGCACGATATCCGGGCCCAAGGCCTTCTGCTCGGCACAGGTCTTGGCGAGCCCGTAGAGCACCGCCAGGGAGTTGGACGGGATTGCCGATCGGTACCACTGAATGACATAGCCGTCGTCGTCGTAATGCGAGGGCTTGATCAGCACGAGGCAGAAGCGCCGGCGGTCGACACGGGCTACCCCGAGGCCCACCGGCGGTTCGCCGGATAGGCCGGGCTCAGTCTTGCCCGGCTGCGGAATTCTCCCGGACACCGATTTCCCCCGGTCATTGGCAGAAAAACAGCCGGCAGCCGCGGAGACCGCGACGCCGTAGCAAGTCAGTTTCAGCAGACGGCGTGGAGGAGGCGCATGGTGGTCATACTACGCTTAATTGTCGCTGAACCAACGAGAATGATTCTGCCACAGCGCGTCGTTGCGGTCGGCGAGGCCGGTCGAATTTTATACTTTATTTACAAACTGAAGCGCCCAATTGCCGCCCGGCATGAACAACATCGCGCCACCTGCCAGCGGCGACGATCTCCCGGACGCACGCTCCGGGCGCGAGGAGGAGTTTGCCCATCAATCCCTGGGCGAACGACCCCTGGGCGAACCGGAGGCAAGCAGCGCCCGGGCGGCCTCCAGCCGCTGGTTCGGGATGGGGTGGCGAATCCTTCAATCGCCCCTGACCAACCTCGTGGCCCCCGTCATCACCCTGCTCTTCATTCTGATCGCCGCCGCCATCATCCGAGAGACCTTTCGCGACGTCGTGGTGATCCGACCCATCGGGGTTCCGGCGAGCCTTGCCGACGACGGGTATACCTCCACCATCGTGTCGCAGCGCCTGCTCGATCAGATCGCCTTGATCAACAGGCAGAATGAAATCGCCAGCCGGCCGTTCCTGAAGAAGTCGAGAGCCTTCTATACCGAGCTGGGCGAGATCGACATGCAGCTGCCCGGGCTCGGCCTCTCTCTCCGGTCGGTCCTGTCTTACCTCCGAAGTACCTTCGGCGAGAGCGAGACGGAGATCGGCGGCGAAATCATCGAGCAGGACGACAAGCGCCTGGTCCTGCGCCTCAGAGTAAGCAGCCAAGGCGGGCCCTTCTCCGATATCGTGTCGCCGGGGGCCGGGGTCGGCAGCGCGCAAGGTGCCTCCTCCCTGGACGACATCCTGAGGGCCGGCGCGATTCAGGCCGTGCGCGCCTTGGATTCCTATGCCCTCGCCGTCTACTATTTGGGCCGCGAACAAGCGAAGGTCCCGGAGATCGCGCAATATTGCGAAGACTATGATTCATCCTGCAAACCTTGGTCCGCGCTTCTCCGCGGTCTGGTTTTCTCGAGCAAGGGCGACCGGAACGGCGCCGCCGTCAGCTACCGGGACGCGATCGACGAGTTCCACATTCCGGAGAATGGATGGCCGGCCTATGGCATGGCCTACGTATATCTGGCCGATCTCAAGCGAACCAAAAGCGTCCGCGACGACAGACAGGCGAATGAGCGGGAATATGCCGAGGCCATGAGCATGTATGCCAAGGCGATCCGGCTGTTCGAGCATCACGGCCTGGCGACCGACGATTATGACGAATTCTATATCGGCCATATCTACCAGATGGGATATTCGGTAGGCCCCTATAATCAGCCGGATTGCGCCCAAGCCGCGAGCTGGTATCGGCGCGCCGCCGGGAGAGGCAGCGCGCTCGCTCAAAACAGCCTGGGCGATCTCTACAACCCCGATATCGACAAGCATAATTGCGCCGGCCTGCCGGAGCAGAGCTATGAGGACGCGCGCGACTGGTATGCCCAAGCCGCCAAGGGCGGCCAAGTCTATGCCCAGCGCCGGCTCGGGGAAATGTACAAGGCCGGCCTTGGCCTCCACGGCACCGGCGAGCCTGAGCTGGCGATCTATTACCTGAAAGAGGCGGCGGAGAGGGGCGACGCCGTGGCACTGACCCACCTCGGGGAAATCTATCAGGATGGCCCTGGCGGAATGCCGGATTGGGTCAGAGCCTATGCCTGGTTCGAGCTGGCTGCCGAGGCACAGGGCGAGACGAGCGCGCTCGGAAAGGCGACCAGCAAGAGAGACGCCGCCGGAAGCCACATGACTCCCGAGGCCACGGCCAAGGCGATGAGCCTGGTTCACGACTGGCAGCTCGGCCATCGCGGCGATCTCTAGACCGTCCGGTCTACCTCTAAAACCTGGAAAACCCAGCAATCCCTGAGCGATAGGCCAGAGTATCGAACCCGTGACGACGCCTTCCGGGGCGGCGGCGACATCGTCCCGGCGCCGTGCCGTGCCGTTAACCTGTCGTTTGCGCGAAGCTGGGATGCTTCAGCCAACCG
The DNA here is from genome assembly GCA_963757155.1 of uncultured Alphaproteobacteria bacterium. Taxonomy (GTDB): domain Bacteria; phylum Pseudomonadota; class Alphaproteobacteria; order Dongiales; family Dongiaceae; genus DASXQK01. The sequence goes on along the minus strand of CAVWQS010000028.1, from coordinate 184,558 downwards.
CGCGAGGGAGCGGACGACGGTCTTCCCGGGGGAATCGCCAAGCCGCCCGGTCGTGGTCTTTGCGCGTGGTCCGGCGGCAAACGGGGAGATCGGCCATGGCCTATGACGCGCAGTCACTCATGAAAATGTCCGGCGCTGAGCTCGATGCGCTGTTCACCGCCAGCCCCGCGGGGGATATTCCCAGCGGCGAAGGCAAGGGCACGGCCATCATCGCGCCCGGCACGACCTACACCAGCGCGATTGCGCAGCTCATCAATTACTTCGCCTGGCAGGGCAAGATCTTCGACGCCGAGAAGGGCGTGCTGAAGAATATGATCCTTCCCTTCGGGCTCAGCGCGGTCATTGCCAAGGTCTACAAAGGCGAGAGCTGGTTCGACCAGAAGGAATGCATCGTTCTCGACTATTCCGAGACATCGATGGTGGCGCATTGGATCCGGGACGAGATCCGGCTCATTCAGCCGAAGACCTATCTCGGCAAGGTCTATTGGGAGCGCAGCCGGTTGTTCCACTTCCTGCTGGAATTCTAGCCCCGGGGCGCGACAACCGCGCGAGTGACGGGCATGAGCAGAATTCCTCAGCCGGCTGGGCGGGCATTTGTGCCGGGCCGCCTGCTGGCTCTGGCGGTGGCGCTGCCGGCTCGTGGGCGCGGTCGCAATCCTGGTTCTCGCGGCGGCGGGCTATCTCTATTACGACTATCGCCGCGATGAGCCGCAGGCCTTCTTCGACAATCCGGTCATGCAATTCAAATACGGCTCGACCGGCGGCGACCGCCTGGCCGGCATCCCGATTGGAATCTGGAATGCACTGCCGAAGCTCTGCCGGAAATATTTCCCGGGCGAGGGCTGGCAATCCCTCGGCTTCATCTATGAAGACGGGATGACCCGGCCGATCGGCACCTCCCTCCGGCGCAGCCTGGGCTTCGATCGCATCTTCCTCAACTGCGCCGCCTGCCATGTCGGCACCTATCGCGCCCAGCCCTCCGACAAGCCGGTCGTGGTGGTGGGCATGCCGGCCAATCATCTGCAGCTGGGCAAGCTCGAGAAGTCCCTCACGGATTGCGCCCTCGACGAAAGCTTCAATCCCTGGCAGGTGATCCAGGCCGCCGAGGATAGCGGGGCGAAATATTCGCTCTTCGACCGGCTGGTGCTGCAATATGTGGCGGTCCCCGCCATGCGCGAGTTGCTGATCTTCGCGCGTTTCCGCTTCCGCTTCCTGGACAATGAGCCCGAGTCCGGACCCGGCCGTTTCGACACCTTCAATCCCGCCAAGGCCCTGTTGAACTGGCCGCTGGATCTGGTGCCGCAGCGGGAGATGATCGGGATCGTGGATTTCCCCTCGGTCTGGAATCAGGCGCAGCGAGAGGGGATGTGGCTCCATTGGGACGGCAACAACAATTCGGTCGAGGAGCGCAACCGAAGTGCTGCCTTCGGCACCGGCGCGGTTCCCACGACGCTCGACAGGGCGTCGCTCAGCGTCATTGCCGACTGGCTGAAGACGCGCGCCAAGCCGCCGCCCTGGCCCTTTGCCATCGACCAGGCGCGGGCCGCGCGCGGCAAGCCTCTCTACGAGAGTTTTTGCGCCGCCTGCCATGGGAAGACCGGCACGGACTTCACTGGCGCGCGGGTCGGCAAGGTCGAGCCCATCGCCCATATCCGCACCGATCCTTGCCGCCTCGACAATTACACCCATGCCCTGGCGGCCGAGCAGGGCAATCTCTACTCGGGATTCCCCGATCTGCGCTTCCGGCATTTCCGCAAGACCGACGGCTACGCCAATATGCCGCTCGACGGCATCTGGCTGCGAGCGCCCTATCTGCACAATGGGTCGGTGCCGACGCTGCGCGATCTGCTGGAGCCTGCGGCAAAGCGGCCGGCGTTCTTCTATCGCGGATATGACGTGATCGACCGCGACAAGGTCGGCTTCGTGTCGAGCCTGCCCTCGGAGAAGAGCATCGCCTTCTTCCGCTACGAGACGCGCTGCATCGAGAATTGCGCGGCCGAGCCTCCGGCGCAGACCCCGCCGGAAGCCAATATCTGCGTCCCCGGCAAATGGGCGGGCAACAGCAATGTCGGTCACGAAGGCAAGGAATACGGAACCGACCTGTCGCCGGAGGACAAGGACGCCATCGTCGAATATCTGAAAACCTTCTAGCGCAGCGAAATGACCCGACCCAGGAAATGGAAAAATCTGGCGATCGCCCTGGCTGCGATTTTCCTCATCGCTGTCGCAGGCATCGGGCTCTTCTGGTGGAAATTCCTCAGGAGCGAGGATCAGAGTTTCGCGGATGCCACGCAGCGGTTCGAATACGGCTCGCTGGGCGGCGACGCCGTCGCGGGGATCCCCTATGCCATTTTCATGGTCCTGCCCCGGGTCTTTCCCGATCTCGTGGCGCGCTATGCCACGGAGGGCTACGGGCCTGAGAAGGCCGGATTTGGCGGCTATGGCGCCTTCGGGCTTTCCTGGGAGGAAGGCCAGCGGCTTCCCATCGGCCTCTCGATCAAGCGCACCGGCTTTGAGCGGGTCACCGTGACCTGCGCGCTTTGCCATACGACGAGCTATCGCCTCCAGGCAGAGGACACGCCGCGCTTTGCTGTCGGCGGCCCGGCCCATACGGCCAATATCCAGGGTCTGATCCGCTTCCTGATCGCCGCCTCGCATGACGCGCGCTTCACCCCTGAGCGGCTAATGCCCGAAATCGCCCTGCAATTCAAATTGGAGGGGATCGATTGGCTGCTCTATTCGACGGTCCTCATCCCGAAGACGCGGCTGGCCCTCCATCTGCTCGAGGATCAACTCGGCTGGATGAACGATCGGCCGGCCTGGGGGCCGGGTCGCGACGATGCCTTCAATCTTCCCAAATTCATCCTGACCCAGAGCCCCTGGGACCACAGCGTCGGCAATACGGATTTTCCCGGGGTCTGGGGCATGGCTGCGCGAAACGGCCAGCTGCTGCATTGGGGCGGCGAAGCCAAGACCCTCTATGCCGTGACCGCCACCTCGGCGCTTGGGACCGGCGCGCTTCCGGGCAAGGACTTCGAGGATATGGCGCAATGGACGGACGCGTTCATTTCCACTTTGGCGCCGCCGCCCTTCCCTGCCCCCATCGACAAGGCACTGGCTGCCCAAGGCCAGGCGATCTACGCCGCGCAATGCGCCGGCTGCCATGACGGCAAAGGCAGCCGCGTCGGGACAGCCATTCCGCTGGCGGAGATCGGCACCGATCCCGAGCATGTCCTTACTTTCTCGCAGGCCAATGCCGATCGCATGAACGGCCTGACGCGCCTGCTCGGCGCCCCAAAGGCCGAGCTCCAGGGGGCGCAGGGCTACGTCGCGCGGCCGCTGCTCGGTGTCTGGCTGCTGGCGCCCTATCTCCACAATGGCTCGGTCCCGACCTTGCGCGCTCTTCTGGCGCCACCCGACCAACGGCCGAAGGTCTTCTATCGCGGCGTCGATCTCGTCGATCTCAGGGATGTCGGCTTCAGCGCCACAAGCCGGGATGCCGAGGACGAAGGCTTCCGCTTCGATACCTCGCTCAGGGGAAACGGCAATGGCGGGCATCTCTATGGCACCGATCTGTCCGAGACGGACAAGACCGCACTGATCGAATTCCTGAAGACATTGTAGGCAAGGGGAGATGGCGGTGACGGATCACCCGGCATACGACTATGTGGTCGTGGGCTCGGGCGCCGGCGGGGGGACAGTTGCCGCCCGCCTCGCCGAGGCCGGCATGCGGGTCTTCCTCATCGAGGCCGGCGGCGATCCCCAGGCGCTCCAGGGCGGCGATCCTCTTTATCCCCTGGGAAATCGCCTGCCGGACGACTACGACGTCCCCGCCTTCCATGCCTTCGCCACGGAAAACGAGGCGCTGGCCTGGAAATTCTTCGTGCGCCACTACGCGGCCGATGCGCTGCAGCAGGCCGATCCAAAATATCAGGCGGAATATGAGGGGCTGCCGGTCGACGGCGTTTTCTACCCCCGGGCCGGGGCGCTGGGGGGCTGCACCACTCATAATGCCTTGGTCACGGTCTATCCGCATAATGACGATTGGGACCGGATCGCCGCGCTGACGGGCGATCGATCCTGGCGCGCATCGAATATGCGCGGCTATTTCGAGCGGATCGAGGATTGCCGCTATCGCTGGCTCGATCGCCAGCTCCATAGGCTCGGCCTCAACCCCTCGCGCCATGGCTGGAAGGGATGGCTTCGCGTCGAGACGGCCATTCCCCGATCGGCCCTGGGCGATGCCGACATGCAGCAGGTGCTGAGGCGATCGGCGCTCCGCGCCTTCGCGGAAGCGGGCGATCCGCTCGATCAGCTGCTCTGGCTGGGCGAGGGGCTGGCCGACCCGAACGACTGGCGCCTGGTCCGCGAGAATGCCGTCGGGCTGCGCCTCATGCCGCTGGCAACCGCCCATCACGTAAGAAACGGCATCGGCGACCGGTTGCGAAAGCTCGCGCAAAAGCGGGATGGCAAGCTCACCATCGAGCTGGGCGCGCTTGCCTGCCGGGTGATCTTCGACGCTTCCAATCGGGCCATTGGCGTGGAGTATCTGAAGGGCGAGCGGCTCTACCGCGCCAGCATTCCCGCGGCCGCGGGTCCCGGCGAGGCGAAGCGCGTCCTGGCGGGTCGCGAGGTGATTCTCGCCGGCGGCGCCTTCAATACCCCGCAGCTCCTCATGCTGTCGGGGGTGGGGCCGGCGGCAGAGCTGAGCCGCCTCGGCATTCCCCTGCGGGTCGATCTGCCGGGGGTGGGACGCAATCTCCAGGACCGCTACGAGATCGGTGTGGTCAATGAAATGAGCTTCCCGGAATGGAGCATGCTGAAGGGCGCCAGCTATGCGAAGGGCGATCCCCAATACGCCCAGTGGAAAAGGGGCCGCGGTGTCTATTCGACCAACGGCGCCGTGCTTGCCGTGATACGGCGGTCGCTCCCGGCACGTCCCCTGCCCGACCTCTTCTGCTTCGCCATATTGGGCGACTTCAGAGGCTACTACCCCGGCTATTCCAAGGCCTTCGCCGAGCGGCGCAATTACCTCACCTGGGTCGTGCTGAAAGCGCATACGGAGAACCGCAGCGGCGTGGTCAGCCTTCGCTCCACCGATCCGCGCGACGTCCCCGATGTCAATTTCCACTATTTCAGCGAGGGCAGCGACACCAGGAAACGCGATCTCGCATCGATCATTGCCGGAATCAAATTCGTGCGGCGGATGACCGCAGGGCTGAAGAAGGACGGGCTGATCCTCCAGGAGGCGCTGCCCGGGGACGATGTCGTGGCGGAGCCGGATCTCGAGCACTTCGTCACCCGGAATGCTTGGGGGCATCACGCTTCCTGCTCCTGCGCCATCGGTCCCCGGAACCAAAGCGGCGTTCTCAACGGCGATTTCCGGGTGCATGGAACGCGGGGCTTGCGTGTGGTCGATGCTTCGGTTTTCCCGCAGATACCCGGCTTCTTCATCGTTAGCGCGATTTACATGATTGGAGAGAAAGCTGCTGACGTGATCTTGGCCGACGCGAGCTGTGGTTATCCCTAGGCGCTCGCGCGTGGCAAAAAAACGAGGGGGAATTCAATGACGTCGACGACAACCTCGGCCAAAGAGCCGCGCCGGGCGGAGCCTCGCAAGCTTCCGGAGGTGCCCGCCTCGCTGCTCGCCGTGCTGGGCCAGGAGTTCAAGGAGCTGCACCACGGGGCGCCGGTCGACGACAGCTCGCTCATCGCGCTCTACCAGAGCATCCATCGGCTCGAGGCTGCGGGTCAGGAGCCGCGGGCGGCGCTTTGCCTCTCGGGCGGCGGCATCCGCAGCGCCGCCTTCGGCCTCGGCATCCTCCAGGGTTTGGCCCGGCATGGTCTGCTCCTGAAGTTCCACTATCTTTCGACGGTATCGGGCGGGGGCTATATCGGAAGCTGGCTGACCGCCTGGCGGCGCCATGCGGCGAACGACAAGGCCGTGCTCGAAAGCCTGACCTCACGCCGGGCCGATCCGCCGGAGGAGCCGCCCGAGATCGGCAGCATTCGCGCGGACAGCAACTATCTGACGCCAAGGCTCGGCCTGCTCTCGGCCGACACCTGGACGGCGGTTTCCCTCTATGTCCGCAATTTGCTGTTGAACTGGCTGGTCCTGGTGCCGATGTTCGCCGCCGGTCTGCTGGTGCCGCTGGTGGCCAGCCGGTTCCTGGACTGGGCCAGCTGTTCGCCCCAGGCATGGCGCTGGGTGGCGCTGGCTCTAGGCCTGCTACTGATCGGGACAGGGCATACGGTCGCTGTCGCCAGCCGGCCGGGTGAAGGGCGCCGCGGCATCGACACGGCGCATTTCCTCTCCTTCGTTCTGCTGCCGGTCTATGGCGGCGCCACCGCGCTTGCCGTATTCGCCGCCCAGGGGGCCGGCCCCTTGACGGGTTGCAGCACCGTGCCGCTCTGGCCCATCGCCGATGTCTGGTGGGCCGCCGCCGCCGCCGGTACCGCCGTCTATGCAGTCTCCTGGCTCCTCGGCTTCGCCGCCCGCCGGCGCAAGACCTTGCGCGCGGGGATGCATCGTCCAAGCGTGGCCGACCCGTTGCCGCCCTGGGCAAGATTCTGCCTATGGACGATTGTCGGCGGGCTGGTGGGCGCCTGCATCTGGCTGGGTCTCCACTTCTGGGTCGGAGAAAATCTCAATCCGGCCGTGAAGCAGCTATGGGCAATCCGACCCGACCTCGCCCGGGATGCGATCGTGGTCTTCGGCGTGTCCTGGACCGTGCTCTCCCTGATGGTCGGCGAGATGCTCTACATCGGCCTCATCAGCTATACGCGCAACGGCGATGCCGACCGCGAATGGCTCGCCCGGGCGGCGGGCTGGACCGTCGCCGTCACGATCATCTGGATCTGCCTGTCAGGGCTCGTGCTGTTCGGCCCGCTGCTGGTCAATCGCCTCGTCAGCTGGCTGGTGCCGCTCCTCGGCGGGGTCAGCGGAATCGTGGGGGCCCTCATCGGGCGCAGCTCCAAGACGGCGCCCACCTCGGCGCGCGACAAGGGAAAGGGATTGTCGGTGGCCCAGATCGGCCGGATCGCTGCCGTGGTCTTCCTGCTCTGCCTGGCGCTTCTTCTTTCCATCATTCTCGTTCCCCTGCTCGACTTCATCGGCAGGACACTTGCCTTGATGCCGAACTCACCCGGCCGGTTCATCGTCGCCATCTGCGCGGTGATTTTGCTGGGGGGCCTCAGCTTCCTCGCCTCCTATGCCATCAATGTGAATCGATTCTCCCTGCATGCGGTCTATCGCAACCGGCTCGTGCGGGCCTTTCTCGGCGCGGCCAGATCCTCCCAGCACCGCAACCCCGATGCCTTCACCGGCTTCGATCTCGACGACAACATATGGATGCGCAAGCTGTGGCGGCCGGCGGAAGGGGTTGCGCCCCGGTTGATGCATGTCGTCAACATGACCCTCAATGTCGTCCACTCGACGAACCTCGCCTGGCAGCAGCGCAAGGCGGAGACCTTCACCGCGACGCCGCTTTCGACCGGCAATCCCTATGTCGGCTATCGGCCGACCTCGGCCTATGGCGGGCCGCGGGGGCTGACATTGGGAACCGCCATGGCGATCTCCGGTGCGGCGGCGAGCCCCAACATGGGTTACCACTCCTCGCCCCTGATCGGCCTGATGATGACGCTGTTCAATGTCAGGCTGGGCTGGTGGTTCGGCAATCCCAACCATCGAACGACCTGGAAGGGCGAAGGCCCGGTCTTCGGAATCTCCGCCATCGTCCAGGAGCTCCTGGGCCTGACGGACGACGTCAGCCCCTATGTCTATCTGTCGGACGGTGGGCATTTCGAGAATCTCGGCGTTTATGAGATGGTCCGGCGGCGCTGCCGCTTTATCGTCGTCAGCGACGCCAGCAGCGACCCCGACGGCGCGCTGGCCGATCTGGGCAATGCCATCCGCAAGATCTGGATCGATTTCGGGATCCGGATCGTCTTCCCCTGTTTCAACATCAAGCGGACGGCGCTGCCGGAGGAGACGCCTGCCGGCAAGCTGGCGAAGGATGACGCCTGCTATTGCGCGGTCGGCAGGATTGTCTATCCCGAGGCCGATGCCCCGCCGGGATATCTGCTCTACATCAAGCCCATGCTCTACGGGAACGAGCCGGTCGATATCCTGAGCTATGCCGCGGAGAGCCCGACTTTCCCGCATGAATTGACCGCCGACCAATGGTTCTCGGAATCCCAGATGGAGAGCTATCGGGCGCTGGGCAGCTATGTCGTCAACCGGATCTGGGAACGGATTCCGCCCGATCCCGGCGCCCCGGACAAAGTCGGCCTCGCCCATCTCGTCGAGCGGGCCTGCGATCACGGCCGGATGACGAAAGAGCAGAAGGACGAGCTTTTGAGCCAATGATCCGCTGCGGTCTGGAGTCTTAACAAAACGATAATTCCGGGCTCGCCGGCCGCCGGGCACCGTCCTCGGTCCGGTTTTTCGCCCCCCATCCTATTCGTCCAAGCGTTCTTAACGGGGTGGTGACAAGGCGCCGGTAATCTGCCCGTTTCGGCCCGATCACTGGCTGGGGGAATGTCCATGTCGATGCGCAGATTTCATGTCTTGCCGGGGGTGGTGCTGCTCGGCGCCTGCCTGCTGCTCGCCGGGTTCGATTGCGACGCGCAATCCAGTGGACATGTCCTCGACGAGGCGCGCCAGGCCGGCCGGGATGCGGCCTCCCTTCCCATGGCGAGCGAAGACTATTTACACGACATGGATGGCGGGGTCGCGCTGTCGCCCGACGAGATCAAGGGCCGCAACATGTGGGTCGTATGGACCGGCGGCAATGATCGATTCTGGGACGGTCTGACCACCTCCACCTTTGGCGCCTTCGACCTGCTGAAGATCGTCGCCTATGACCCTGCCAAATCCGTCAATCGGAACAGGCGGTGGAACTATCTGGGCCTGATGAACGAGCCGTGCTTCGACCCGCCGACGCAGGCGGATCCGAAGCGCTTCGGCCTGCTGCTCGATGTGCGGCGCGCCGATTGTCCGGCCGATCCCTTCGAGAATGAGACCGAATATCCCGGGATCGCCATCGGCGCCCGGGGCAAGACCGTTCCGGTGGGTTCGCTCTACGGCTATGCCAGCGGGATCGTGGGGCTCAGGCTCTTCCCCAATCCCGCCTTCGACGCGGCCGCGGCTGCGCGCTGGGATCCCGCCAAATATTTCAGCGACCCCAGCTACTACAATGATCCGAAGCTCGTGCGCCCCTATCGCGTGGGCATGTCCTGCGGATTCTGCCACATCGGTCCCAATCCTGTGCACCCGCCCGCCGATGCCGCCCATCCGCAATGGGCCGATCTCAGCTCCACCGTGGGCGCGCAATACATGTGGGTGGATCGGCTCTTCGTCTACGACGCCCGCGAAGACAATTTCATGTTTCAGCTCGTGCACACCTATCGTCCGGGAGCGATGGACACCTCCCTGGTATCGACGGACAACATCAACAACCCCAGGACGATGAACGCCGTCTACGCCATCGGCCCCCGGCTCGCCATTGCGCAACGCTGGGGACAAGAGCGCCTCGTCGGCGGCGAGCTCAACAACAAGCAGCTCAACGATTTCGTCGCCAGCGGCCAGCTGCCCGCCTCCATGAGCCAGTTCTACAAGAAGCCCATGGTATGGACGCCTCATGTGCTGAAGGACGGGTCGGATTCCGTCGGCATCCTGGGGGCGCTCAATCGCGTCTATCTCAATATCGGCCTGTTCAGCGAGGAGTGGCTGCTGCATTTCAACGCCATCGCCGGCGGCAAGCCGATCTCGCCGATCCTGATCTCCGTCGCCGAGAAGAATTCCAGCTATTGGCAGGCGACCGAGGCGGGCACGCCATCGACGGCGCTCTACTTCCTCAAGGCCGCGCAGCCGCATCATCTGAGGGATGCACCGGGCGGCGAGAAATATCTGGACGCGGATCAAGCCGTTCTCGACCGCGGCAAGACCGTCTTCGCCGAGACCTGCGCCCGCTGCCATTCCAGCAAGGCGCCGCAGCCCGCGGCGGGGCTCGATCCCGCCGGCTGTGCCGGGCCCGGCTATCTCAAGTGCTGGAACAAATATTGGGCTTGGACCAAGACCGAGGACTACAAGCGTCAGATGCGCGCGATCGTGGATGCGCCCGATTTCCTCGACGGCAATTACCTCTCGGCGGATTTCCGGGTGCCGGTGACGCTCCTGCAGACCAACGCCTGCAGCCCGCTCGCCACCAACGCGCTTGCCGGGAATATCTGGGACAATTTTTCCTCCCATTCCTACAAATCGCTGCCCTCCGTCGGCACAATCAAGGTCAACGACCCCTTCACCGGCGCCGTGCGCGACTACAAGATGCCGGCCGGCGGGCGCGGCTACACGCGGCCGCCCTCGCTCATCAGCCTATGGTCGACGGCGCCTTTCCTGCTCAACAACAGCGTCGGCCCCTTCGAGCAGGACCCCTCGGTGGATGCCCGGATGCGGGTCTTCCAGGCCTCCATCGAGCAGATGCTATGGCCGGAGAAGCGGGCCAAGGATCCCATTCTGGGCGACAAGGTGCCGGGCGTGATCGACCGGACTTACACCCGCAGCTATATCCGCATTCCCGCGGCCTTCGTGCCGGCGATCCTGCGCTCCCTGAAGGGGCCGGCGCATGACCTCCTGCCGAAGCTGATCGATGCGGACGGCACCATCAATATCGGGCCGATTCCCGCCGGCATCCCGGTCAACCTCCTGGCCAATATCCGGCCGCTGCCCGAGAGCAACGACCCGATCGTGCAGCTCGTCCATCTGGCGCGCCTCGCCAAGCTGCTCGTGACGCTCAAATTCGATCTGCTGACCATGCCCGCCAATGCGACGGACGAGCAGCTGCGCGCCAAATTCGCGAATCTGGCACCGACCATGCTCGACCTGAACAAATGTCCGGATTTCGTGGTCAATCGCGGCCACTACTTCGGCACCGGTAAGGTGGGAGCCGAGCCGGCGCTGAGAGATGACGACAAGCGGGCGCTGATCGCGTTTCTGAAGACGTTTTAGACGAGAGCGGCACCTGATCGGATTGATCCGATCTTTTGATCGTCATTCCCGCGAAAGCGGGAATCCAGGGCCTCATGCTCAGCAGTTTGCCGGTTGCCCTGGATCCCCGCGTTCGCGGGGATGACGCAGGAGGGGCCTCAGACCTTGCCGGCTTCTCCCTCGCCGACCCTGGCGGCCAGGGAGGCGGCCATGAAGCGGTCGAGATCGCCGTCGAGCACGGCCTGGGTGGCGCTGGTCTCCACACCGGTGCGCAGGTCCTTCACCATCTGATAGGGCTGCAGCACATAGGAACGGATCTGGTGGCCCCATCCGATATCGGTCTTGGCCGCCTCGGCCTTGGCCGCCTCCGCCTCGCGCTTCTGCAGCTCGGCCTCATAGAGCCGGGCCTTCAGCATGGCCATGGCCGTCGCCCGGTTGCGATGCTGCGAGCGGTCGGCCTGGCAGCTCACGACGATGCCCGTGGGGATATGAGTGATGCGGATGGCGCTGTCGGTCTTGTTGACATGCTGGCCGCCGGCGCCCGAAGAGCGGAAGGTGTCGACCCGAAGGTCCTTGTCGAGGATCTCCACCTCGATGGTGTCGTCGACCACGGGATAGACCCAGACGGAGCTGAAGCTGGTATGGCGGCGCGCCTGGCTGTCATAGGGTGAGATGCGCACCAGGCGATGCACGCCGCTCTCGGTCTTCAGCCAGCCATAGGCGTTCTCGCCCGAGACCTGGATGGTCGCCGATTTGAGGCCGGCTTCTTCGCCCGGGCTCTCCTCCAGCCATTCGACCTTGTAGCCATGCTGCTCCGCCCAGCGCACATACATGCGCTGCAGCATCTCCGCCCAATCCTGGGCCTCGGTGCCGCCGGCGCCGGCATGGACCTCGAGATAGCAGTCATTGGCGTCGGCCTCGCCGGAGAGCAGGGTCTCGAGCTGGCGCTTCTCGGCCTCCTCGGCCGCGCGGCGCAAGGCCGCTTCGCCTTCCGCCGCCGTATCCGCATCGCCCTCCGCCTCGCCCAGCTCGATCAGGGTCAGGGCATCCTCGAGCTGGCGCTCCAGGAGCTTCACCGCTTCGATCTGGCCGGCCAGACGGTTGCGCTCGCGCATGACCCGCTGCGCGGCGGCCTGGGAATTCCACAATGAGGGGTCTTCGGCGCGGGCGTTGAGCTCGGCGAGCCGCTTCAGCGCATTGTCCCAGTCAAAGATGCCTCCTCAGCAAGGTCAGCGCAGCTCTGATCTGCGCCACCATCGCTTCGGCTTCGCCACGCATGACTTGATTCCTTCGTTTGGCTTCGAGCGCGCCTTATAGGAAGAGCCGGGCCCAAGGGTCAATAGCCCCGGTCAGTAGATGTCCGGATCCTGACCCTCAGTAAAGCCCGCCGCTCGAATCCGCCGCCGGGGTCGGGGCGTCGCCCGCACCGGAGCCGGCGACGCCGATGCCCATGATGACCTGGCTGTTGTCGCCATTGGGCTCGGTGCCGGGCTTGAAGGCTTCGACGATGACCCGGCTGTCGCCGGGCTCGGCACGCTGACCGGTCGCCAGATCGACCCGCACGAGGCGGATGCCGGGAGGAACGCGGAAGGGGACATTGGGCTGGCCCTTGAGCGCCTCGGCGATGAAGTTCTTGAACAGCGGCGCGATGATGGCCCCGCCCGTAGCCATCTCGCCGAGGGAGCGCGGCTTGTCGTAGCCCATGTAACAGCCGACGGCGAGATCGGGGGAATAGCCCACGAACCAGACGTCGTTGGAATCGTTGGTCGTGCCCGTCTTGCCGGCCAGCGGCCGGCCGAGCTGACCTACGATCGCCCCCGTGCCGCGCTGCACGACCCCCTGCATCATGGAGACCATCTGGTAGGCGCTGGCGGGATCCACCACCTGCTCGCGGCTATCGGGGATCTGGGGCGGCGCCTGATCCTTCCATTCCAGCCCGCTGCAGCCGTCGCAAGTCCGGTTGTCCGTGCGGAACACTGTGTGGCCGAGCTTGTCCTGGACGCGGTCGACCAGGCTCGCCGTCACCTTCTTGCCCCCGTTGTCGATGATCGAATAGGCATTGGTCAGCCGCAGCACCGTCGTCTCCCCCGCTCCCAGCGCCATGGCCAGGACAGGCTGGAGATTGTCCACCACGCCCAGGCGCTGGGCCGTCTCGGCCACTTTCTTCATGCCGATGGCCTGGGCGACGCGGACGGTCATCAGATTGCGCGACTTCTCCAGACCCACCCGAAGGGTGGCCGGGCCGAGGAAGCTCTTCTCGAAATTCTCCGGCCGCCAGAGCGGCAGGCCCGGCCCCTGATCCACGACGATCGGCGCATCCATGATCACCGTCGAAGGGGTGAAGCCGTTCTCCAGGGCCGTCAGATAGACGATCGGCTTGAAGGCCGAGCCCGGCTGGCGCATGGCCTGGATGGCGCGATCGAACTCGCTGATCTGGAAGCTCCAGCCGCCGGTGACGGCAAGCACGCGCCCGGTATGGGGATCCATGGCCACCATGGCACCGCTGATCTCGGGGATCTGGCGGAGCCCGTAAGTATCGGCCGGATAATCCTTGCCGGCGGCATCCTTGGTCACGGGCTCGACAGCGATGACATCGCCCACCGCCAGTGCATCGCTCGCCTTGCGGATCGCAGCGCCCATATTGTGGCTGGTGGGATCGACATGGCGCGCCCAGGTGAGCTCGGCCAGCGGGATCTGGCCTTCGCTCCCCTCGCCGAGGCCGATCTTGGCAATCTTGGCATCGGTGCTCAGCACCACCGCCAGCTTCCAGTCATAGAGACCGGCCGGCGGCGGTACCGCGGCCAGCGCCTGCGGCCAATTGCCGGCGGCGTCGATCTTGGCGATGGGGCCCCGGAAGCCATGGGCCCGGTCGTATTTCACCAGCCCGTCATGCAGCACCTTGTCGGCGATGGCCTGCAGCCGCGGATCGAGAGAGGTGCGCACCGTCAGCCCGCCCTTGTAGAGCGCATCCTCGCCGAAACGGGCGACCAGCTCGCGGCGCACCTCCTCGGCGAAATAATCGGCGGTCACCGTCTGAGTCGCCCCGCGCGGAATGAGCTTCAGCGGCTCGGCCGCCGCGGTGGCGGCTTCCGCGGCCGTGATGTAGCCCGCTTCCTGCATCTGGCCGATCACCCAATTGCGCCGTACCAGCGCCGCCTCGGGATGCTTGTCGATGGCGTAGTTGTTGGGCGCCTTGGGAAGGGAAGCGAGATAGGCGCATTCGGCGATGCTGAGTTCGTCCAGCGGCTTGTTGAAATAATTCAGCGCCGCGGCCGTCACCCCGTAATTGCCGGCGCCCAGATAGATCTGGTTCATATAGAGCTCGAGGATGCGGTCCTTGCTGTAGGCCCTCTCGATGCGGAGCGCGAGCATGATCTCCCGGACCTTGCGCTTGAGGGAAACCTCGTTGCCCAAAAGGAAATTCTTGGCGACTTGCTGGGTGATGGTGGAGGCGCCCACCGGCCGGCGGTCGGTGCCCATATGCGTCAGGTTGGTGATGCCGGCGCGGACGATGCCGAAGATGTCGATTCCCGGATGGCTGTAGAAACTCTTGTCCTCGGCGGCCAGGAAGGCGCTGATCACCCGCTTGGGGATCGAGCCGATGGGCAGGAAGATGCGCTTCTCGATCGCATATTCGGCCAGGAGCCGCCCGTCGCCCGCCAGCACGCGGGTCACCACCGGCGGATCGTATTTGGCGAGCTGGGTATAGTCCGGCAGGTCGGCCGTATAGCGCTGGACCACCAGATAGCCGGCGACGCCGCCCGCGACGAGCAGCGTCACCCCTAGAACGAAGAGGAAACCCAGTAATCTAAGGAAACGCATCGCTCCAGCCTTGGGCCGTGGCGGCACTCTAATCAGGATCGGGTACCGCTCGCCATCTCGGTGTAATAGCCGTCGATGGCGTGCAGCATTGCTGTCGCCAATTTGGTCCGATGCAGCGGCGAAATCAACAGGGCCTCGTCCTGGGCGTCGGAGAGATAGCCGAGTTCGATGAGCACGGAGGGGATATCGGGGGCCTTGAGAACGGCAAAGCCGGCGAAACGGTGGGAGTTGCGCAGCATCAGGGTGACCTGGCCCATGTCATGGACCAGAAGCTCGGCGAAGGCGGCGGAACGGTTCTTGGTCTCGCGCTGGGCCAGATCGATGAGAATCGAGGTGACGGTGTTGTTTTGTTGCGACAGGTCCACCCCGTCGATGAGGTCGGCCTTGTTCTCCTTCGCCGCCAGGGCCTCCGCCTCGGAGTCGGAGGCGTTCTCCGAGAGGGTGTAGACCGTGGCTCCCCGGGCGGAATAGAAGGGATTCGCGTCGGCATGGAGCGAGATGAACATGTCGGCATGGTCCCGGCGGGCCATCTCGAAACGGGGACGCAGGGCCACGAACTTGTCGCTGTCGCGGGTCATCTTGACCCGATAGCGCCCGGTGGCCAGGAGCTGGCGCTGCAGCTCCTTGGCCATGGCCAAGGTGACATCCTTCTCATAGGTCCCGGTCGTGCCGATGGTCCCGGGATCCGGGCCGCCATGGCCAGGATCGATATAGATCAGGGGCAAGGCGGCGGCGGGCGCCGATCCCGGCCGCAGGGTCGGCACGGTGCTGGGCCAGAGGGTTGTCGCCACGGCTTCACTGCCGCTGCTGGCCAGGGGGACAACCGACGAAGTGGTGCTCGCCTGGAGCACGGCCGAGGTGCTGGACGGGGCCGTATAGGTCGAAGACCCCAGCCCGGCCGACAGCTTGTTGACCGTCCCGGGGCGCAGTGCCGGAACAACCGAGGAATTGTCGACGACCGAGAGGAGCGATCCCTGCGCCGGCGCCGCGACGGGCGTCTGGGCGACGGTCGGGACGCCGGCCGCCTCGGCCCCGCCGATGACGATGGGCGGATTCGAATCGATCGGTCCATTGCCCAGCGCGGCGGCGAAATCCGACCCGCTCGCCGGCGTCACATCCACCACCAGGCGGCGCGACAGGGCGCCCCCGGAGCCCTGGATGAGATCGGCCTTGGTCACCGTGACCGGTCCCTTCAGAACGGCAATAAGCCGCAGCAGGCCTGAGTCGGATGAGAAGGTCAGCCCCTGGACCAGGCCCCTCCCCGGCGGCATAGCGGCCGGCAGAGCCGCCGCGGGAAGCTCGATATAGACCCGGTTCGGGCTCGCCAGCAGGCCGACGCGATAGGCCGTGGGCTCCGCCAGATCGAGGACGATACGGGTGGTGTCGGTATGCAGCCCCAGGCGGATTTGGAGAATAGCCTCCTCCGCCCATGCCCCGCGGGAAAGCAGGCATAGGGCCAGCAAAAAGAGGAAGCATCGACGCGAATCAAGCATGTTGCGATCAACCCTTCGCATTCTTAGCAAATATTTTGGACAAAGTCATTGGAATTTATCAGAAAATGCATATCTCACCCAGTGTCGTGCGAAAAGCCTGTTGTCGCGAGAGGCTATGCCCGCTAAGTTCCGGGCTGTCCGCATCTCGCTGCGGTGCGCCAGGTGCCCGGATCGAATGGGCACCCGGCCCCAAGGACTTGGAGCGGCGCCGAGCAGGCCGACAACGGCCCGGCGGCTGCCCTCAAAGCCCACGATAGGGTCCCCGGCATGCCGGTAGCGCGCGGACAGAGGGATTCGCCCTTGCGCGTGCGGCCGTCGTCTCGATTGGCACCGGCCGCTGCACGATGGCGGTTCGATTTGCCCCGGTCGATCCGGGGCCGGCCTGAAGGGTCGCTATGAAGATTTTCGGTTCAACCCCCAGTCTTGTCGCGCCGCTGGCGCCCGCGCTACGGGCCCACGCCGGCCGCGTCATGGAGAATATTGCCTATGGCAAAGCGCATGCTTATCGATGCCACCCACCCGGAGGAAACCCGCGTGGCCGTGGTGGACGGAAAGCGACTTGAAGAATTCGACGTCGAAGTCGCCAGCAAGAAGCTACTCAAAGGAAACATCTATCTAGCCAAAATCACGCGGGTGGAGCCCTCGCTCCAGGCCGCCTTCGTCGAATATGGCGGGAACCGGCACGGCTTTCTCGCCTTCAGCGAAATCCATCCGGACTACTACCGCATCCCGGTCGAGGATCGCGAGGCGCTGCTCGCCGAGCAGGCCGCCATGGCCCGCGAGGAAGACGAGCGCGAAGAGGAAGAATCCCAGCCCCGGCACCGGCGCTCCGACTCCCGCCGTCGTGGCAGATCGGATCGTTCGGGATCCCGCGGGGAGGCGTCCCCCGAGGCGGCGAATGAAGATTTCGACCGCCGACAGCCTTGCCGCGCCCCAGGACGAGATGTCGTTGCATGACTCGGGCCATGACTTGGACCATCACACGGACGACCACGCGCACCATGACTCGGGCGCCGAGGACTCCATAGAGGATGGTTCGGCACACCATGATCATGTGACGGATGAGGCCCAGGAGACCCTGACGGAGGCCGGGGCCGAGAGCGCTGCCCTGCGGGTCACCGGCGACGGCGACAACCGCCTCAGCAGCGAGCCCTTCGAGGCGGCCCATGAGGATTACCACGAGGACTCCCACCCCCATGGCGACTCCTCGGCGGATCAGGCCGAGGCAAGCCAGCCCGCGCCGGTCGACGAGAATGGCTATCGCGAGGTGACCTCGGCCGGCACGTCCGACGAGGCACCCGTCCACCATCCCGTGATCGAGGAGGCCCACGCGCCCGCGCAGCCTCTGGAGACCATCGGCGGCGATGAGGCCGAAGAGCCCTCGCAGCGCCGGACCCGGCCCCTCAGCCGGCGCTACAAGATCCAGGACGTCATCAAGCGGCGCCAGATCATCCTGGTCCAGGTGACCAAGGAGGAGCGCGGCAACAAGGGTGCGGCCCTCACCACCTATCTCTCCCTCGCCGGCCGCTATTGCGTGCTGATGCCCAATACGGATCGCGGCGGCGGAGTCTCGCGCAAGATCACCAATGCCGGCGACCGCAAGCGCCTGAAGTCGATCATCGACGATCTCGAGCTGCCGGACGGCATGGCCGTCATCGTGCGCACCGCGGGAAGCGAGCGCAGCAAGCCGGAGGTGAAGCGCGATTTCGAATATCTCATCCGGCTCTGGGACGAGATCCGAGATCTGACGCTCCGCTCCAGCGCCTCGGCCCTCATCTATGAAGAAGCCAATCTGATCAAGCGGGCCATCCGCGATCTCTACACGCGCGACATCGAGGACATCCAGGTCGAAGGCGACGAGGCCTATCGGGCGGCGAAGTCCTTCATGCGCATGCTGATGCCGAGCCATGCCAAGCGGGTCCAGCAATACAAAGACCCGACCATGCCGCTCTTCACCCGCTACCAGATCGAGAGCCAGCTCGACGCGATCCACAACCCCGTCGTGCAGCTGCGTTCCGGCGGCTACATCGTCATCAACCAGACCGAGGCGCTGGTCGCCATCGACGTCAACTCCGGCCGCGCCACCCGCGAGCGCAATATCGAGGAGACCGCGCTCAAGACCAATCTCGAGGCCTCCGACGAGATCGCGCGCCAGCTGCGCCTGCGCGATCTGGCCGGGCTCGTGGTCATCGACTACATCGACATGGACGAATCGCGCCACAACGGCCAGGTCGAGCGGCGTCTGAAGGAGGCGATGCGCAACGACCGCGCACGCATCCAGCTCGGCCGCATCAGCCCCTTCGGCCTGCTGGAGCTCTCGCGCCAGCGCCTGCGGCCGAGCCTCTTCGAGGCCAGCACCGAAGTCTGCCGCTACTGTCACGGCACCGGCCATGTCCGCTCGACGGAATCCACGGCGCTGCATGTGCTGCGCTCCATCGAGGAGGAAGGTGCCCGCCAGAAGAGCGCGGCCATCACCGTCTCGGTGCCGGCGCAGGTCGCTCTCTTCATCCTCAATCACAAGCGCCAGTCCCTGGCCGAGCTCGAGATCCGGCAGGGCTTCCGCATCTATCTGGCGGCCGATGAATCCCTGGTGCCGCCGGAGTTCCGCATCGAGCGGCTGAAGGCCTTGGCCCCGGGCGATGCGCCGCCGGCACCGGTGGTGCAGCCCTCCGCTCCGCCGGAAGAGACGGAGATCGAGGTCGACGAGCCGATCGCCGCGGCGGAAGCCGAGGAGGAAGAGGTCGAGGCGACCGAGCAGCCCAGTGAAGTGCGGGCCCGCGAGCCGCGCTCCGGCGAGGAAAGCGGCGATCGCCGCCGCGGCCGACGCCGGCGCCGGCGTGGCCGCGACAGGGACGACACCCGCGACCACGGCCGCGAAGGTGGCCGCGATCAGGATCGAGGCCGGCGCGCCGAGGCTCAGCCCGACGCCGGCGGTGCTCACGCGTCGGATGCCGAGGCGACCGGAGAGATCGGTGAAGCACAGGCAGCACCATCCTCGCCCGGCGAAGGCGGCGAAGGTCCTCAGGGCGACGGCGGCGAGCAAGGCCGCCGGCGCCGGCGGCGCGGACGTCGTGGCGGACGCCGGCGGCGTCGCGACGGCGATCGCGGGGGCGAGACCAACGGCCAGGCTGCCGGGTCCACCGAGGCAGAGGGCAGCGGAAGCGAAGAAGGCAACGGCCAGTGGCCCCATAGCGGCCACGAGAGCGACGGCGCCGAGGATCAGGGCCCCGCAAGCCAAGGTTTCGAGACCCCTGGCTCCTGGACTGAAGGGGCTCGCGGCGAGACGATCGAAATAACGGCGAATAGTTTCGAGGAGCGGTCCTCGCCAGCCGAGGAAAGATATCGGCCGGAAGAACGAGCGGAAGCGCCCCGGGCGCCGGTCGAGGAGCGCAGGCCCGCCGCTCACCGCCAGGACGGGGTCGTCCCGGCTGAGCCGAGCCTGCCGCTGCCGGAGCCGGAACCGCAATCGCCGGCCGCCGAAAGCCATCCGGCGCCGGAGTCCGAGCCGGAGAGCGATGAGTTCGAAATCCGGTCCGCGCAAGCGCGGCTGGTGGCAGCGCGTCCTCAGCTAGCCACTTCGACATCTAGCGAAACGTCACGCCCGGCGCCAAAAGCGCCGGGCGTTTTCGTTCGCCTGGACAGCGACTCCCTGGAGGTGTAAAGCGTCCGTCATTGCAGGGGTGCCCCCGCGGGCTGAGAGAACGGTGCGCCGTTCAACCCTTACAGCTGATCTGGGTAATGCCAGCGGAGTGAGCAATCATGTATCTAGGCTGCCAGTTTTCCCTTTATCCCATGACGGACCGTTTCATCGAGGTGATCCTCGATGGGCTGACGGCTATTCGCGCCGCAGGCGATCGGCTGCGGGTGGAGACCGACGATATCAGCACACTTCTGGTCGGCGCACCGGAGGCGCTGTTTCCGGCGCTGCAGGCCTGCTTCGTCAGGGCGGCCAGCCATAGCGGTCATCTCGTGATGAATCTCAGCCTGTCGCGCGGCTGCCCGGGGGAGCCCGACGATCCGATCTGCCGATCGCCCGCCTTGCGGGAAGCGGCCCAGCCCGCCGGGCCCGGCCGCATCGAGGCGGCGCTGGCCCGCGAGACGCAGGTGACGCCCACGGGCATTGCGACCGCCGCCCAGATCGCCCTCTATCCCCTGGGACGGCCGGACTACATGGCCGATATCGCGGACTGCATCGGCTATCTCCGGCGCGCCAAAGTCGCCGTCAACCCCAGGCATTTCTGCACCCGGCTCGACGGCGACGCGGCCGCCGTCTTCCAGACGATCGAGACGAGCTTTCTCGCATTCGCCGGCCATGACGATCATGTCGTCCTGACCGCAGTCCTTTCGAAGGGCAGCCCCTCCGCTTCGAACCGCGCCGCCTGATCCGACCGGAATTTCAACCGGCGGATCGGGCTTCGCCCTCACGCGGGAGAAGCGCCGTCCGCCTTTCCTAGGGAGATCGAACAGCATGACCCTCTCCTCCTCTGCATCAACGGCGCGGCCCGGCCGGCGCTGGCGCCAGCGCGAGATCGTCATCACCGCCACCCTCGGCATCGTCTTTGGCGTGCTCTATCTCGCCTGGGTCCAGCTCTGGGTGGTGGCCCAGGCGCTGCTGGGGCCGCTGGCGCTCGATATTCTCTTCGGCTTCTGGTGCGCGGGCTCCGTCACCGCCGCCTATATCATCCGCAAGCCCGGTGCGGCCTTGGCGACGGAGCTGATCGCGGCACTGGCCGAGGTGCTGGCGGGCAATCCTTCCGGCCTTCTTCTGATGCTGACGGGGCTTGTGCAGGGGCTGGGCGCGGAACTGCCCTTCGCGCTGACGGGCTGGCGGAATTATCGCCTCCCCGTTCTGCTCGCTTCGGGGGCCAGCGCGGCGCTGTTCAGCTTCGTCTATACCTGGATCCGCTTCAGCTACGGCACGCTCAGCCCCAGCCTGCTCCTGGTGATGTTCGTCCTGCGCATCGCCAGCGGCGCGCTTCTGGCGGGCTGGCTCGGACGGCGCATCGCCGAGGCGCTCTATCCGACCGGCGTGCTGCAAGGTCTCGGCATCGATGACGCCAAGCGCCAGGCGGCATGAGCATCCCGGGGTCGGGCTCGAGATTAAGGGCCTGACCCTCACCCATGCCTTCCGGTCCCGCCCGACGCTCAGCGACCTCTCGCTCCGCATCGATCCAGGCGAGCGCGTCCTGCTGCTCGGCCCCTCCGGTTGCGGCAAGACGAGCCTGGCGCTCTGCCTCAACGGCATCATTCCCCAGTCGATCCCAGCCAGCCTCGCAGGAGTCATCGAGCTGGCAGGGCGTCCCGTCGGCAGGGAGCCGCCGGGCGCCTGGGCCGAGACCATCGCCTTCGTCTTTCAGGATCCCGACAGCCAGCTCTGCACCTTGACCGTCGAGGATGAGGTTGCCTTCGCGCTCGAGAACCGCGCTCTGCCGCCGGCGGAGATCGACGCGCGCATCGATACGGCGCTCGATCGCGTCGGCCTGCCCCGGGCCTGGCGCCAGCGCGCCAGCCGATTCCTCTCCGGCGGGGAGAAGCAGAAGCTGTTGCTCGCCGCGGCCTTGGCCCAGGACGCGCCGATCCATCTCTTCGACGAGACCACCGCGCATCTCGATCCCGCATCGACGCTCGAGGCCTATGGGCTGATCGAGCGGGTCATGGCCGAGCGGCCCGGCGCCAGCGCCCTCTTCATCGATCATCGCCTCGACCGGCTGCTGCCCCTGATCGACCGGGTGGAGCTGTTGGATGGCGAGGGACGGCTGGTCGCCAGCGCGCCGCCGGCAGCGCTGTTTCATGACCATCGCGCGGTGGTCGCGGCGACGGGATCCTGGCAGCCCCTCGCCGCGGAGCTCTTCGGCTTCCTGCGCGAGGCCGGGCTCGAGCTTGCCCAGCGTCCGCTCACCATGGGCGACGTGCCGGCGATATTAAGCGATGTCGCGCGAGCCTCGAGCGCGATGCTTCGTGATCGGCTCGCAGCCCTTGTCGGGCAATGGCTCGCGGCTCGCCGCTGCACAAGGACGGCAGCGGACGGGCCCGTGCTTCTGCGTGCGGAGAAGATAGGCTATGCCCCGCCCGGCGGCCCCAGCCTTCTCGCCGGCGTCGATCTGGAGATTCGCAGCGGCGAGATCCTCGGCATCGTCGGGGCCAATGGTGCGGGCAAGTCGACCCTGGGGCTCATTCTCGCCGGGCTGCTGCGGCCCAGCGCCGGACGGCTGCACCACGCCGGCACCGGAGCGCCGGGCAGCTTCCTGTTCCAGAACCCGGAGCATCAATTCCTCGCAGTGACGGTGGCCGGTGAGCTTGCCGCGAGCCTTGGCGGTGCGGAGCCTCAGCGTCTGGAGGCGGCACTCGATCGCCTCGGCCTCAGGGACAAGCGCGAGCTGCATCCCTTCCAGCTGAGCCAGGGCGAGAAGCGGCGGCTGAGCCTGGAAGCCCTGATGCTGGCCCCTGCCCGCCCGCTGCTAGTGCTGGATGAGCCGAGCTTCGGCCTGGACGCCGCGGGAACGGCAAGCCTGATGCGTCAGGTCGCAGAGCTGCGGCAGAGCGGCCGCGGCGTCGTCCTGATCACCCATGACATGGATCTCGCCGCCGCGCTCTGCGACCGGCTGGCTGTAATGTCGCGGGGAAGATTGCTCAAGGTGGATCGCAGCGAGGTGATCTTCGCCGACGACACGCTGCTCGCGGCAGCAAGGCTCCGGCCACCGGAAACGCAAGTCCTTCAGGCCTGGTTCGATGCCCGCTCCGCTTGAGCGCAGCCGCCTCGGCAGGCTCAATCCGCTCAGCAAGCTGGCGCTGGCCGGGGCTTTTCTCGCCGCTTCGAGCCTCGTCTTCGAGCCGCGCTTTCAGCTGGCGGCGATCCTGGCGGCCCTGCTGCCCTTGGTCCTGCTCGAGGGCGCCAGACCTCTCGACCTGCTATGGCGACTCTGGCCCTTCGCTTTGGTCGGCTTGGGTTATCTCTGGCTGAACCTGGCCTTTTTCGATCGGGCCGCGGTCTATACCTGGACCAGCGCCGCCGCGCCCGTTGCCCAAAATCCGGCGCTCTTCGCCGGCACCACGCTGTTCCTGCGCGCCGTCGCCTTAGGAGCCATCTCACTCTTTTTCGTACGCACGACCGATCCGGCAGATTTCCTGCGCAGCCTCATGCTGCGCTGCCGCCTGCCGCCACGCTGGGGCTTCGCCCTTCTCGCCGCCTTCCAATTCCTGCCCGGTCTCGCCGACCAGCTCCGCCTGCTGCGATTGGCGCAGGCGCAGCGGCAAAGCGTGCAGCCGCAGGGCTGGGCGAAGCGGCTGGCGGGCTATCGCCGGCTGGCGATCCCCCTGCTGGCGGATTCGATAAGGCGGGCCGACCGCGCGGCCATCGCCATGGAAGCCAGGGGGCTCCGCCATCCCCTCGACCGCAGCAGCCTGCGCCCCTCTCTATTCAGCTGGGCGGATGGGCTGTTCCTGGCAACCGGGCTGGCGCTGCTGGCCGCCCTGGATCTACTGCTGGGCTAGTCGATTCCCTGCTTCTGCAGGGAATCTGCAGGTGCTGCATTGCGGTAAAATCCGAGATCATCATTTCAGTATATACGCACTATGCGTATAAGTCAATACGGGACAGTCTCACGTCCTGACCTAGCTGTTCCGCTGCCGCCAGGCGATGAGGCGCTCGGCCGCCTCGGCCATCTCCGCCGTCGAGCCGGCGTAGGAGAAACGCAGGCAGTCATGGCCGCGCGTGCGGTCGAAATCGACCCCGGGGGTGGTGGCGACGCCGGATTCCGCCAGCATGCGCCGGCAGAAGCCCTCGCTATCATCAGTGAGATGCCCGATATCCGCATAGAGGTAAAAGGCGCCGTCGGGCGGGGCGAAGCGCGTGAAGCCGGCCTTGGGCAGTGCGGCCAGAAGCAGGTCGCGATTGCGCCGATAGACGGCGACCCGTTCATCGAGCTCCGGCCGACAGCCGAAGACCGCCACGGCGGCAATCTGCGGCAATGTCGGCGCCGAGATGAAGAGGTTCTGGGCCAGGCATTCCACGGCCCGGGCGAGATCGGCCGGCACCAGCATCCAGCCCAGGCGCCAACCGGTCATGGAGAAGTATTTCGAGAAGCTGTTCACGACGATGGCGCTCTCGTCGAGAGAGGCCGCGCTCACCGTCTCGGCCCCATAGACGATGCCGTGATAGATCTCGTCCGAGACCAGGCGGATGCCCCGATCCCGGCAATAGTCGACCAGGGCCGTCAAGGCCCGCCGATCGAGCATGCTGCCGGTGGGGTTGGAGGGGCTCGCGACAATGAGCCCATCGAGCTTTCCCGCCACAGCATCGAGCAGGGCGGGCGTCGGTTGAAAATGGGTCTCCGGCCCGACGGCGAGATCGACGGGCACAAGATCAAGGGCCAGCAGGATATTGCGATAGGCGGGATAGCCAGGTGCTGCGAGCGCGATCCGGTCACCCGCCTCGAAGGCCGCGAGAAAACCGAGCATGAAAGCGCCGGAAGAGCCCGTCGTCACCACCACCCGCCCGGGATCCAGATCGAGGCCGTAGCTCTGGCGATAATGCGCCGCGATCGCCGCACGCAAGGGCGGGATGCCGAGCGCCTCGGTATAGCCGAGACGATGGGATTTGAGAGCGGCGGTGGCCGCCTCGACCACGGCCTGGGGCGCGCCGCCGTCGGGCTGGCCGAGTTCGAGATGGAGGACGCGCTCGCCCGCGGCGGCGCGGGCATTGGCGGCGCGCAGCATCTCCATGGCGATAAAGGGCGGGATCGAGGCCCGCCGGGCGACCTTGAGCACCATGGTGCTACTGCGCCTGCAGCACCACGGAGAGGCCGTCGCCCCGCGGATCGGCGGCCGCCAGGCAGGTCGAATCCTCGGCATCGAGAGCCCGCGGGCAATAGATCGCCTGGACCCTGCCCAGGATGCCGGCCTTCTGCAGCTTGTGGCCGCGGGTCTCCAAATCCTGCAATAAGGGCTGCGGCACGCCTTCCTCGTAGAACACCACATCTGGCTCGCCATTGTGGTGGATGCGCTTGGTGGCGATGGAGACGTCGAGGGGCTGCTTGTCGGCGATGGTGCGCAGGAAGACCTGGGCCAGCGCCGTGGGCGCCGTGACGCCGCCGGAGGCCGCGGCCAGATAGTAGATGCTCTTGTTGGAGCGCGAGGCCCAGATCATCGGTCCGGTGTTATAGGCGTTCTCGCCCGCAACATTGGGCGAGGCCGCCAGGATGATGCCGGTGCCGGGCACCATCCGGCCGCTGCCGAAGATATCGTTCAAGGTGAAGTTGCAGGCGACCCCGTTGCTGTCCCTGTCGATCACCACCAGGCTCGCCGCCCAGGGATTCTCGGGATGGGCGGGCGGCGGCGGGGGATGCAGCGCACTCGCGGGGGTAGCGTGGCCCGGGTTGTAGTCCGCCATCATCTGCTTCAGATGGTTGTCGTCGAGCACCGCGCTGGGCTCGACCGAGGTCCCGCCATTGGGCTGCAGCCATTGGCCGCGATCGGCGAAGACCCGCATGGAGGATTCGACGAAGAGATGCGGCCTCTCCTGGGCGGAGGTGCCGTCCCAATCCGCGGTATCATGCAGGATTTTCAGAAGCTCTGCCCCCACCAGCCCGCCCGAGGCCGTCGGCGGCGTGAAGAAAAGCGCGCGCGAGCCATAGTCGAAGGAGACGGGCTGGACCACCTCGGGCACGGCGCTGCGCAGCATCTCGCGGGTCAGGGGCAGGCCGGCGCCCTCGGCCGCCTCGGCGATGCGGTTGGCCACGCCACCCATATAGAGATCGCCGCCGCCGCGGCTGCGGATCTGGTCGAGGACCGAGCCTAGCTCGAGCTGCGTCAGCGCATCGCCCTCGCGCAGCAGATGGCCGTCGGGGGCGACGAAGACGCGGGCCAGCTCCGGATCGCTGCGCAGCTTGTTGCCGGCGGTCTCGATCTCCCGCGCCAAGGCCCGGCTGACAGTGATCCCGCTCAGCGCCAGATTCTCCGCCGGGGCCACCAGGGTCGCCCAGGGAACGCGCCCGTAGCGGGCCTGCATATAGGCCATGCCCCGGACGGCGGCGGGCACGCCAAACTGCCCGCCCGGGATGCCCTGGGGCATGAAGA
Organism: uncultured Alphaproteobacteria bacterium; assembly: GCA_963757155.1. Classification (GTDB taxonomy): domain Bacteria; phylum Pseudomonadota; class Alphaproteobacteria; order Dongiales; family Dongiaceae; genus DASXQK01. Next base: position 158,182 of record CAVWQS010000028.1, on the reverse strand, counting down.
GAATCGCCTCCACTTTCTTGGTCTTGGCATCATGGACGAGGCAGGCCCCGCCCCCACCGATGCCGGCGTTCGACGGCAGGGTCACGGCCAAGGTGAAATAGCCGGCGATGGCGGCATCGACGGCCGAGCCGCCGCCCGAGAGCACATCGCGGGCGACCAGCGCCGCCCGCGGCTCATCCGTGGCCACGGCGCCGGCGAAGCCTTGGACCTTGCCGCTGCCGATCTCGATGGGCCCGATGCCGGAATCGCTGCCGCCGCAACCAGGGATGCCCGAGAGGGCGAGGGCCAAGAGAAGGAGTTGCGGGCGGGAAAGGAAGAATCTAGCTCTCTGGGCAAACCGGTCGAAGGACGACATGCGCAAGCAACTCTTCTCCCTTTTGGCTGCCGTCGCCCTGGCTTCGGCGTCACGGGCCGCCCCGCCGGCAGCTAGGCAGCCGGCCAAGCGCCCTCCTCGATCCGCGATGCGGAGGGCGAAACTAGCATCCGCGCCCAGGCCACGCCACTGTTCCCGGCCCAGGTCGGAGCCGCAAAACTTCGTGAGACCCCCAGCTCCCCATCGCCTTTCCTGGGCAGATCGGCCATGCTGGGCGGAAATGATCAGAGATAATCGGTGACCATATGAAGTTTCTCCGCCTCCTTGCCCTCTCACTCCCCTTGCTACTCGCGGCAGGCCCTCTGGGCGCTGCGGACATAACGCCCGCCCCCTCGGCGGTGGATATCGACGTGGTCCAGAAGATCGTTCGCGACTATCTGCGCGAGCATCCCGAGGTGATCATCGACGCGATCAAGCAGTACCAAGCCAAGCAGGATCAGGCGGAGGCGGCCAAGGCGCAGCAGAACATCACGGCGCTGAAGGACGATATCTTCAAGGACCCCACCAGCCCCGTCGCGGGAAATCCCGATGGCGATGTGACGGTCGTCGAGTTCTTCGACTACCGTTGCCCCTATTGCAAGGTGGTGGCACCGGACATCGAGAAGGTGATCGCCGCCGACAGCAAGCTGCGGGTCGTCTACAAGGAATTCCCCATCCTGGGCCCCGCCTCGACGACCGCCAGCAAGGCGGCGCTGGCGGCCGTGGCCCAGGGCAAGTACCTGCCCCTCCACGACAAGCTGATCGCCTATAAGGGCCAGCTCGACGATGCATCGATCTTTGCCATGGCCCATGACGTCGGGCTCGATGTCGCCAAGCTCAAGGTGGACATGGAGAAGCCCGAGATCCGAAACATCATCGACAAGAACGCCCAGCTCGCCGACAAGCTGAAGATCCAGGGCACACCCGGCTTCGTCATCGGCGATCAGCTCATCCCCGGGGTCGCCTCGGTCGATGATCTGACGGCCGCGATCAAGAAGGCGCGCGCCGGCAGCTGACCGGCGCCGCCAAGGAATCAACCGGGCCGGTTGCACCGGCCCGGCCGATTCCTTAGCCTCCCCCGGACAGGGGGACAATTTTTCCACCGTCATTCCCGCGAAAGCGGGAATCCAGGGCAAGCGACGCGCCCTCGGCCCTGGATTCCCGCTTTCGCGGGAATGACGGAAGGGTAGAGCGAGGCTTGAGGTCGTCGGATGCGACTGCCCTGCCTCGACAGGGGAGGAGTTGAATTCATGCAGCTCAAGGGTAAGGTCGCGATCGTCACGGGCAGCTCGCGCGGCATCGGCAAGGCGATCGCCGAGCGTTTCGCGCGCGAGGGGGCCAAGGTCGTCGTCAACTATGTCCGCAACAAGAAGGCGGCGGATGCGGTGGTCGCTGGAATCCGCAAGGCCAAGGGCGAGGCCGTCGCCGTCAAGGCCGATGTCTCGAAGCGGGCGGATGCCGACCGGCTGATCAAGGCGGCGATCAAATCCTTCGGCCGATTGGATATCCTGGTCAGCAATGCCGGCATCGTCATCGACCGGCCCTTCATCGAGAGCACCGAGGCCGATTGGAACGCCTCGATCGAGAACAACCTGCGCGGCTTCTTCAACGTCTGCCAGGCGGCCCTCAAGCCCATGCTGAAGCAGAAATGGGGCCGCATCATCGCCACCGGCTCCTGCATCACCGAGGTCGCCGATTTCGGCGGCAATAAATTCTCCGTCTGCACCGCCTCGAAGGGCGGCATCACTGCCATGCTTCGCCCGATCGCCGCCGAGGTGGCACGCGGCGGGGTGACGGTCAACGCCGTCTCCCCCGGCTATATCGCCACGGAGATGCTGGGCGAGATCGACCAGGCGGGTCTCGAGGCCACCCTCGGCCTCGTTCCCATGCGCCGCTACGGCAAGCCCGAGGAGATCGCCGCCGCCATGGCCTTCCTCGCCTCCGAGGACGCCAGCTACATCACGGGGCAGGTGCTGCGCGTCAATGGCGGGATGTCGATGGGCTGAGCCCATGCTGCCGCCCAGGGACCGCCTGACCATCTGCTTCGCCCATGTGGCCTATCAACTCCAGGAGCGCTTCCTGGCGCGCCAGACGGGGATCGCGAGCTTCCAGTTGCGTTCGGCGGCAGAGCTCCAGAGCCGGATCGGCGAGGCCGATGTGCTGCTGGCCTCCGGCCTCTGGCGCAACGATCTGCTGGATAAGGCCGGCCGGCTGGCTTTCATCCAATCGATCAGCGCGGGCACCGACCAATATCCCCGCGCGGTGCTCAGGGAACGCGGCATCCGGCTGGCCAGCGCCCAGGGCACCAATGAGCGCGCCGTGGCCGAGCATGCCATGGCGCTGATCCTGGCCCTCACCCGGCGCCTGCCGGAGGCCCGCGACCATCAGGCCCGCCGGCATTGGCGCGGCATGATCAGCGATATCGGCGGCCGCGAGGAAGAGCTGGGCGGCAAGACCCTGCTCATCATCGGATTGGGCCGCATCGGCGGGCGGTTGGCCCGGCTCGCCAAGGCCTTCGATCTTCGCGTGCTCGGCATCCGGCGGGATCCGGCGGCCGGGCGCAACGGCGCTGACGAGGTGGCCGGGCTCGACCGCCTGCCCGCGCTATTGCCCGAGGCGGATATCGTCGCCCTCACCTGCCCGCTCACCGCGGAGACCGAGGGCGTGATCGGTGGCAGCACGCTCAAGCTGATGAAACGATCCGCTCTCCTGATCAATGTGGCCCGAGGCCGCTGCGTCCAGGAGAGCGCTCTGATCGAGGCCTTGACCCAGGGCCTCATCGCCGGCGCGGCCCTGGACTGCGTCGCCGAGGAGCCGCTGCCGGAATCCTCGCCCCTCTGGGGCTTCGCCAATGTTCTGATCACCCCGCATACGGGCGGCGAAACCCGCCGCTATGAGGACAACATCCTCGATCTCCTGATGGAAAATCTGGATCGGCTCTGGGCAGGCGACGCGGCGCTGAAAAACGAAGTTGTCTGAATGACGAAGCCCTCGCCCACCCTGGATCTTCTTCGCGCCGCCAAGATCGTGCCGGTCATCCGCACGCCATCGGCGCGTCACGCCGCCACGGCGGTGCAATGGCTCTACGACAGCGGCATCCGAATCTTCGAGATCACGCTGACTATACCGGGCGCCGTCTCGCTGATCCGCGAACTCGCCAGCGACCCGGCCCTGCTGGTCGGCGCCGGCACGGTCCCCGATGCCGCCGCGGCCGCGGCCTGCCTCTCGGCCGGCGCCCGCTTCATCGTCGCACCCTGGGTCGACAGCGCGCTGAAGCGGCCCTGCGAGGAAGCCCAGGCCCTGCTGATGCTGGGCGCGCTGACCCCGAGCGAGGTGCGCGCTGCCCTTGCCGCAGGGGCTGGGGCCGTCAAGATCTTTCCCGCGTCTTCCGCCGGCGGGCCGGCCCATATCCGGGCGCTGCGCAGCGTGTTTCCAGCGCAGGTCTTCTGTCCCACTGGCGGCGTCGAGCCGGAGAACATCGCCGAGTATCTGTCGGCCGGCGCCGATTTCGTCGGAATCGGGGGCGCGCTCGTCGCGGTCAAGCATATCGAAGCGGGCAATCGCGAGGCCATCCAGGCTGTGGCCCGCTCGGTCGTTGCTGCCGTGGGCGCCGCCGCGGTGGACACCTCAGCGGTTGGGCGGCCGTGAGCGTCGATCTGCTCTGCATGGGCGAGCCCATGCTGGAATACAGCCAGCTGCCGACCGAGTCCGATGGCCGGCGGCTCTATCTCCAGGGATTCGGGGGCGACACGTCCAACACCGCCATAGCCGCCGCGCGACAAGGGGCCCGCGTCGGCTATGTCACGGCTCTGGGAGAGGACATGGGCGGCGATGCCTTCCTGGAGCTCTGGCGGAAGGAGGGCGTCGATACGTCAACCGTCATCCGACGCTCCGATCGGCCCACCGCCGTCTATTTCGTCATGCGCAAGGGCGATGGCCATGAGTTCCTGTTCTATCGCGCCGGCTCCGCCGCAGCCGCCTATGGGCCGCAGGATCTCCCCCGGGCGGCCGTGGCGGGAACCCGCATTTTCTATGCGTCCGGCATCAGCCAGGCCATTTCGGATTCCGCGGCGGAGGCGGTGTCCTTGGCCATCGATATCGCCCGGCAGGCAAATCTCGCCGTGGCCTATGACACCAATTATCGCGCCCGGCTCTGGCCAGCGGCGCGCGCCCGCGACGTGATCCATGCCGCGGCCCGCCGGGCACGCTATGTCTTCGTCAGCCAGGAGGATGGCGAGGCCCTGACGGAGATTCGACATCCCGATGCCCTGATCGATTTCTATCTGAGCCTCGGGCCGGAGGTCGTCATCCTGAAGCAGGGCCGCGCCGGCGCCCTGCTCGCAACCGGGCGGGGCCGGCTGCACCTGCCGGCGCCGGCGGTGGCCGCGGTGGACAGCACGGGTGCCGGCGATGTGCTGGCCGGGGCATTCCTGGCCCGTATCCTCGCTGGGGACGAGCCCGAAAGCGCCGCCCGCTACGCCGTCGCGGCGGCCGCACTCTCGACGACCGGCTATGGCGCCGTCGCCCCCATACCGGGCGCCGCCGAGGTGATGTCATGTCTGGAGCGGCACCGGCACTGAAAGCGAAATTTCTGTAACCCTTGTAAATGCTTAAATAATAAGCCATATCTGAATCTGGATTTCTTTCCAGAAAAAGAAAAACAAATGGCCATGCCGGCCCGTTTTTCTCTGCTGAACGCGAGCTTTGACGATTTTCTCTTCGCGTCGATTGGCGAGGAGGCCAGCGGCATGCCGCTGAGCGTGGCCTCGGTTCTCGCCCGGCTGGGGACCGACCCCTGGGTGGAGGCGGGCCGGCTCGCGCGCCTGCCGCAAGCCAAGGCCACGGAAGCCCTGGCCGCGATGATCGCGCAGGTGCCGATGCCGAGCTGGCAACCCTCGGAGGTGGCGGGCATCGTCGCGCGTCTCATTGCCCTCTTGCCCGGCGCGGCAGCGGCGCCGCCGCCGCGCCCGGAACCGAAGCAACCCACGCCGGCGCGCTCCGAGCCAACTCCGCGGGACCGCCCGTCGCGTTCTCGGTCGAGCTGGTACAGCATGGCGGCCTGGGTGCTTTGTCTGGCTCTCGTCACGGCCGCCGCTTTCGCGGCGCTGTCCGACGGGATGCCGGCCGAAGATCGCTCCGGGGCACCCATCGCCGTGCATTCGAACGGGGCGCCCGCGGATTGCAAGGGCGATTGCCTGCGAGAATTCCAATTCAACAAGGAGATGGGATATGGCCAAGGGTCAAAAACGCAGTAACCGAGAGATCAAGAAGCCCAAGGCTGCGAAGAAGCCGACGGTCGTGACCGCAAGCCTTTTGTCGCCGCCGCCGAAGGGCAAGCCCGGCCGCTAAGCGCCGCACGCTTCTCGACGGCGCCGACGAGCCCTCGCGGGCATGACGCCGGACATCGCCTTCGACCGCCGGATCATCTGGCAGGGCAGCAGCCCGAGCGAGCATGGCAGCCGCGCCGAGCTCTGCTTCAGGGCGAGGCGCGGTCCTGAGACGGTGATCTGCCGGGTGCCGCTCAAGGCGATCTTGAACGCCTTGCACGCGGCTGCCCTTCGCAACGGCGTCCTTCAGCGCGACGATTATTCGGGCTATGACGCGGAGAAACGGCTCTGCGAGCGCTTGTTCGACGAATACAACAAGGCCTTCCGGGAGCTGGCACGGGACAAGATCGAGCTGGGCAACTTCGCTTTGCCCCTGGGCGATATGAAGTCGATCCTCCTCAGCGAGGAAGAGCTGAACCGGAAGCTGCTGGAGCTGCAGCGCCCACACTGACCGGGGCTGGTGTCTCGACACCGGTCGCAGACCGTCCCTCGCCCGCCGGTGCCTCCGGCCCGAGGGTGACCTGCACCCGATGGGTGGCCCCATCATCGACCAGGGGAATCCGGGCCGGCCCTTGCGGCAAGGCCTTGCCGTCCAGCTCTACTTTCGCCACCCCCCGATTGACCCCCTCAGGATTGCCGATCGCGATCTCATAGCGCGAGGCGCCATAGCGGTAAGTGATCTCGAAACGCGGCCAGCCCCGGGGGATGCAGGGATCGAGGATCAGGACCTTGCCTTGCACCCGGAATCCCAGGATCCGCTCGAGGCCTACGCGATGCATCCAGCCGGATGAGCCGGTGTACCAGGTCCAACCGCCGCGCCCGAGATGCTGGGGTGCCGAATAGATATCGGCGGTGACGACATAGGGCTCGACCTTGTAGCGCTCGGTATCGGCCGGCGTGGCGGCGCGGTTGATCGGGTTCAGCATGGCGAATAGCTCGGCCGCCTTGTCACCCTCGCCCTGCATGGCATAGGCGAGGATCGACCAGAGTGCGGCATGGGTGTACTGCCCGCCGTTCTCGCGGATGCCCGTGGGATAGCCCTTGATATAGCCGGGATCGAGCGGCGTCTTGTCGAAGGGCGGGGTGAACAGCATCATCAGGCCATTCTTGCGGTCGACGAGCTGGCGTTCGGCGCTGGCCATGGCCTGCCGGGCACGGTCCGGATCGGCGCCGCCGGAGATGACTCCCCAGGACTGCGCGATGGAATCGATGCGGCACTCGCTGCTCGAGGCCGAGCCCAGCGGCGTTCCGTCGTCGAAATAGCCGCGCCGATACCACTCGCCGTCCCAGGCCTCGCGCTCCACCGAGTCCCTGAGCGCCGCCGCATGATGTCGCCATGCCGCCGCGCGGGCGTGCTCGCCGCGCGCTTCGGCCAAAGGCGCGAAGGCCTGGAGCGTGGCGTAGAGGAACCAGGCGAGCCACACGCTCTCGCCCTTGCCTTCGATTCCCACCCGGTTCATGCCGTCGTTCCAGTCGCCGGTCCCCATCAGCGGCAGGCCGTGCACGCCATTGGCGAGGCTGCGGTCGAGCCCGAGCGCGCAATGCTCGAACAGCGTGGCCTTTTCATCGGCCACCATGGGCTGGAAAAAGGACTCGTTCTCGCCCGGCCGCAGCACGGGCCCTTCGAGAAACGGAACGCTCTCGTCGAAGACGGCGAGATCGCCGGTGACCTCGATGTAATGGGCGACCGCATAGGGCAGCCAGACGCGATCGTCGGAGATCCGCGTCCGCACGCCCTGGCCGGCATGGGGCAGCCACCAATGCTGATAATCGCCCTCGGCGAATTGCCGGCCGGCGGCCCTCAGGAGATGCTCGCGGACGAGCGCTGGCCGGGAGACCGCCATCGCCATCCCGTCCTGGAGCTGGTCGCGGAACCCATAGGCGCCACCCGCCTGGTAGAAGGCCGAGCGCGCCACGATACGGCAGGCGAGCGCCTGATAGAGCAGCCAGCGGTTCAGCATCACATCCATGGCGGCGTCGGGCGTCTTCACCTGGACCGTGCCGAGGACGTCATCCCATTCCTGGACTACCTCTTTCAGGGCCGCGTCGAGATCGGCGCTCCGGTAGCGCATGATCAAGGCGACGGCCTCGGCCCTGGTCGCCGCCTCGCCGAGAAAGAAGACGATCTCCGTCGAGGCGTTGGGCGCCAGATCGATCTGGGTTTGCAGCACGGCACAGGGATCCATTCCCGCACCGGTCCGATTGGAGAGCGGGGTGTCGCCGGCGAGGGCGGCGGGATAGTCCGGCCCGCCGTTCCGCCCGAGGAATTCCGTGCGGTCGCCCGTCCATCGCTGCTGCCGCCCGCCGAGATCGGCGAAGGCGATCCTCGACCCGAATTCGGGACGCCAGGCGTTGCGCGCCAGCATGACGCCGCTTTCCGGATCGATCTCGCTCACCACATTCGGGCCCGAGGCCCCGCGCGAGGTCCCCAGGACCCATTCCACATAGCCCGTCACCGACAACCGCCGATGGCGCTTCGAATCGTTGCGGATCGTCAGCCGGGAGATCTTGATCGGATCCTTCAGGGGGACGTATTGCAGGAGCTCGAGCGAGATGCCGCGGGCGGCATGCTCGAATCGGCTATAGCCCTGACCGTGGCGGGCGATATAGGGCGAGGTCTCCTCGCGAATGGGGAGCGCCGTGGGAGTCCAGACATCGCCATTCTCCTCGTCGCGCAGGTAGATGGCCTCGCCCGGCGGATCGATGACCGGATCGTTCGACCAGGGCGTGAGCTGATTCTCCTTGCTGTTGACCGACCAGCTGTAGCAACCGCCCTCGGCGGAGACCTCGAAGCCGAAGGTTGGATTGGCGATCACATTGACCCAGGGTGCGGGCGTGGTCTGACCCCGGCCGAGGATCGTCACATATTCCCGCCCATCGCTGCTGAAGCCGCCCAGCCCGTTGAAATGCGCCAGCTCCGGGCGGCGCGATGTCGCCTCCGCCACGCGGTAGGAGGCCGGGCGGCGGGCGGGCGGCACCGTATTGGGGGCCACCTCGCGCAGGCGCTTCACCTGCTCGGCGACGCTGCCGCGACGGCTGAGCAGCACCGCCCGCGCCACCGATTGGAGCGCCGTGCGCGCGTCGACCGAGACCAGATCGGATCGCAGGATGAAGACTTTCCCCCCGACCCCTTCGCCGGTCCGGGTCTGGCTCATCCGCGCCGCGGTCTCGATGCCGGATTGGAGATCCTGGGCATAGGAAGGCGGCCGCTCGTTCAGGATCACCAGATCGACGGCAAGCTGCTTCATGCGCCAATATTCATGGGCGCGGAAGAGCTGGCGGACGATCTCCATATCGGCGACCTCGTCGATCCGCACGAGAACGATGGGCAGATCGCCGGAGATGCCGTGGGGCCACAGGATCGACGGGCCGAAGTGATTGCGCTGCAACGTGTCCGATGACGGCCGCAAGGTCTGATCGGCATAGAGGACCCGATTGGCGATGCGCTGGAAGACATGGGCCTCGTCGGCCGAGATGCCGAGATGGCGAAGCTGGACCTGCGCCTGGGTCCAGGCCAGGGTCACGGCGCGGTCGTAGGCCGTAGGCTGATGATGCCGGTCCGCCAGATCGAGGGCTTCGCGCCGCGTCGGCGCGACCACGGTCCAATAGGCCACACGGACCGTCATTCCCGGCGGGATCAGGACGCGGTGGCGCAGGCTGAAGACCGGGTCGAGCACCGTGCCGGTCGTATTGGAGAGCGTCCGGTTGGCATTCATGGATTGCGACGAGCGCAGCCCATGGCCGCGCCCGATGAAGCGCGCCCTGTCGGTCTCGAACTGCATCTCGCCCACCGTCTCGCCCTCGACCACGGCGAGATGGGCGGCCCAGACCTCGGTTTCCTCGGGCGAGCGGCGCCGACGGGTCGCCAATAGCGTGCCGGCCTCGGCGACGAACTCCGTCTGCACGGAAAGCTTGGAGAAGGCGGGATGGGCCACATCGGAAGACTGCGGCGCCAGCACCAGCTCGGCATAGGAGGTGAGCTCGATCTCGCGCGGGAAGTGGCCCTGGTTGGCGATCGAGATGCGGCGAACCTCGGCATCGTCCTCGGGTGAGACGGCGATCACCGTGGTGGTCGTGATGGTGCCGTCGCGCCGGACGAATTCCACCCGATCCTCGGAGAAGGTGACGTCGTAGCTGGCCGCCTCGCGCCCGCTGGGCTGGTAGCCCGCCGACCAGATCTCGCCGCTGTCCGTATCGCGCAGAAAGACGAAGGAGCCCCAGGGATCGCAGGTCACATCCTCGCGCCACCGCGTCACGGCGAGGTCGCGCCAGCGGCTGTAGCCGGCGCCGGCATTGGTGACCATCACGCTGTAGCGGCCGTTGGACAGCAGATGCGTGCGCGGAACGGCGCCATGCGGCGAGCGGAATCGCCGGAGCATGGGCGGGATGAGCTCGCGGATCCTGGCCGCGGCCTTGACCTCGTCGGCCCGCGGGCGGGCGACCACGATGTCGCGCGACGGGCGTTCCTGCAGCAGCAGCTCCGTCGCCTGCACCATGGGCTCGGCATGGAAGCGCGAGCGCATGATCCCGTCCTGCAGGGCATTGGCGATGGCCACCACCGTCATGCCCTGATGGTGGGCCATATAGGCGCGAACGATCGCCACCTCCTCGCCCTCGGGCACCCGCGAAGGGGTGTAGTCCAAGGCCTCGTACCAGCCATAGCGGCCGCGGCCGCCGACCGACATCAGGCGGCCGATAGTTCCGCGCCGCCGCGGCCGGGGCGACCATCGCCGCCAGGCCGGTCGCATAGGGCGCGACGACGACGTCCTGGCCCAGGCCGCGCTTCAGCCCCAGACCGGGAACGCCGAAGTTCGAATACTGATAGGTGAATTCGAGATCGCGCGCGTTGAAGGCGGATTCGGAGACGCCCCAGGGCACGCCGCGCTCGGCGCCATAGCTGATCTGCCGGCGCACCACCAGGCGGGTGGTTTCCTCGATCAAGCTGCCCGTGGGCGCGCGCATCACCAGCGAGGGCATCAGATATTCGAACATCGACCCCGACCAGGAGATCAGCGCCGAGCCGCGATCCACAGGCGTGAGCGCGCGTCCGAGCCGGAACCAGTGCCGGGTCGGCACATCGCCCTTCGCGATGGCCACGAAGCTCGCCAGACGCGCCTCGGAGGCGAGCAGATCGTAGCAGCTCGGATCCAGGCTGCCCTCGCCCACCTGAAATCCGATCGAGAGCAGCTGACGCGCGGGGTCGAGAAGAAAGCCGAATTCCATCTCGGCCGAGATCGTCGAGGCCAGCTCCGCCAGCGCCAGGAGGCGGCGCTCCAAAGCCTGGCGGCCGGCGGGAAGGTCGTCGGTGACCTCCGGCGCTTCCGGGCCTTCGGCCGCGCTCCGCCCGGGCGTGCCGTCTCCCGCCAGAGGCTCGGCGGGCGACATCAGCTCATCGAGGTCGCGCTGGTGACTTCTGACGGATTCGCGCAATGCCCGCAGCCAGATCAGCGTGTCGTCGAGGAGGCCGCCGCTGCCCTCACCGGCGAATGTCTCGGCCTGGGCGATCGCGCTATCGGCCTGAAGGGCCAGGGCGGCGAGCTGGCGGGCAACATCCGCAGCAGGCTCTGCCGCCGCGGCCAAAGAACCGTCGATGGTCGCGAATTCTGCCTCCAGGCGCTTGCGGATCGAGGCTTGTGCCGGCCCGGGCGGCAAAGCGTCGCGCGCCAGGGCCAGCGCGTCCTCCACCCCGGCGATCCAATGGCCGCTGGCGATGGCGGGATCGATCGCCTCCCGGCAGGCATTGGCCAGCGCGATCAGATGCCCCGCCAGATTGCCGCTATCCACCGAGGAGACGTATTTCGGCTCCAGAGGCCGCAGGTCGCGGGTGTCGTACCAGTTGAAGAAATGTCCGCGGAAGCGCTCGAGCTTGCCCATGGTGGCGAAGGTCGCTTCCAAGCGGTCCGCGGCATCGAGGTGACCGAGCCAGGCGAAGTCGCGCGCGGCGACCACCGAGAGCAGATACATGCCGAAATTGGTCGGCGAGGTGCGATGCGCGACGGTGGGCTTCGGATCCTCCTGAAAATTGTCGGGCGGAAGCATATTGTCCTCCGCCGTCACGAAGCTCTCGAAGAAATGCCAGGTGCGTCGGGCGACCAGCCGCAGGGTCCGCGCATCCGCAAAGGACACCGGCCGATGAATGGCCTCCGGCGGCGGCTGGCTCACCCAGCGCGCGATCGCCGGCGCGAGGAGCCAGAGGGCCAGGAACGGCGTTGCCAGCGGCAAAGAGCTCGGCTGCAGCCAGGCGACGAGGATCCCCGCCACCACGGCGAGGACGCAGCCCCCGGCCATCTGGCGATAGAATCCCGCGAGATCGAGCTCGGCGCCGAGTTGCACCTGGGCGGCGGTGACCCACTCGAGCAGCCTGCGATGCGACAGGAAGAGACGATAGAGGGTCCGCCCGATGGCATCGGCCATCAGCCAGGCCTGGTCCGCCAGCAGCGTCGTCAGAAGGGCCGTTTGCCCGAAGGCGAGCTCGAAGTCGGCGGCGAGCGAGCTCGCATGGGTGCGCTTCGAGATCCCCAGCCGGCGGGGCAGGATTCCCGACAGGAAGGGCAGAAGCGCGGGCATGGCGATGCTGACGAGGACGAGGGCGGTCCAGAGCTTGGCATCCATGAAGGGCAGGACCCATCCCGCCAGCAAGGCGAGGAAGGCGGCGGGCGCCGAGAGGGTCCGGCGCAGATTGTCGACCATCTTCCAACGGCCGATCAGCGGGATCTCGGCGCTGGACCGCTGGCTCCCGGAGATTCTCGGCAGGCCGAGAATCCAGGGAAGGAGCTGCCAATCGCCCCGCGCCCAGCGATGCTGGCGCGCCGCCGAGACGTTGTAGCGGGAGGGATATTCCTCCACGAGCTCGATATCGGTCACCAGCCCGGCGCGGGCGAAGATCCCCTCGAGAAGGTCGTGGCTGAGGACCGCATTCTCGGGAATTCGTCCCTTGAGGGCGGCCTCGAAAGCATCGACATCGTAGATGCCCTTGCCGGAGAAGGAGCCCTCGCCGAAGAGATCCTGATACACGTCGGAGACGGCAAAGGCATAGGGATCCATGCCGGAGGTGCTGGAGAAGATGCGCTGGAATTGCGATCCTTCGCGTCCCGTGGGCAAGGAGGGGGTGACGCGCGGCTGCAGCACGCCATAGCCGGCGACGACCCGCCCGGTCTGCGGATCGAGCTCGGGACGGTTCTGCGGGTGGGCCATCTTGCCCACGAGCCGCTTCACGGAGCCGCGGGGCAGCCGCGTATCGGCGTCCAAAGTGATGACATAGCGCACGCCCGAAGGCACCGCCGGCGCGCGGCCGACCAGGGGCAGAAAGGTCGTGTCGGTCGCGCCGCGCAGCAGCCGGTTCAGCTCATGGAGCTTGCCGCGCTTGCGCTCCCAGCCGATCCACTTTCCCTCCCCCGGGTTCCAGACCCGGCGCCGATGGAGCAGGAGGAAGCGCTCCCCTTCCGGGCTCGCGCCATGGCGGCGGTTCAGCTGCGCAATGCCCTCGACGGCGATCGCCAGCAGCTCATCGTCGCCGGGGGCGGTCTCCGTCTCGGAATCCGTCCAATCCGAGAGCAAAGCGAAGCTGAGATCGCCGACGTCATTCGCCAGGCAATGGACCTCCAGACGCTCGATCTGCTCCTCGATTGCGGCGCGGCTGGTGAGGAGCGTCGGCACCACGATCATGCTGCGCAAGCTCTCCGGCACCCCGCCCCGCAGCGCCAGGCCCGGCAGGATGGTGGCGCCGAAGCGCCTCGTCGCGGCGCGATTCACCAGCGCCACGGCGGCATCCGAAGCGGGAACGACGGCGAGGATCCCCAGCAGCCAGAGGAGCCATCCGCCACCCCCCTCCGCGCACCAGAGCACGGCCAGGGCGACGATGATCGCGGTGACGATCGCAATCGCGCCCAGATAGCCCGAAACGCCGACCGCCTCATTGGCACGGGCGAGCCACTGGCGCGGCGGGATCTGAAAGCCGAGCTGCTTCTCGAAGCCGCGACGCCCCTTGCCGATGAGGTGATAACCGGGGTCGCGCCGGCGGGCCACGGCCACCGCATCCTCGTCGGCCCCGGCCCCCTCTTCCGCTGCGGTCCCCTGCTGACCCTGCGCACCGGCGGCCTCCAGGGCCAGCTGGGTGACCTCAAGCTCCGCATGTGTCGAATAGCGCGACAGCTCCTCGATCGCGCGCCGATAGAGGTCGCGGGTGCGGAAATCCATCTCGCCATAGCCGCTGCCCGTCCGAAGCGCCGCATCGACCAGGCTGATCTTCTCGAACAAATCGGCCCAATTCACGGCCGAGATCAGGCGCATGCTCGTGATGATGTTGCGCACCGTGATGTTCGATGCGCCCTGGCTCTGATGCTCCTCCCGGACGATCTCGTCGGCGGTCGTGCCCTGGGCGGCCAGCCTCTGGTCCAGCCAGAGCAGGGCCGGCGTCGTCTTGGGATCCTGATCGCGCAGCCGCTGAACCAGCTGGGCGGCAAAGGCGGCGGGCAAGGGCATCGATCCGAGATTGCCGAAGACGGCCGTCGCCGTTTCCGCCTCCGCCCCATCCATCCCCAGGAGACGGTCGATCGAAAGATCGGCGGCCTGGCGGGCCTCGCGCCCGGCGACGATCCGCTGCGCCGACCGGCGGAGATTCTCCACCAGGACGATGCGCAAGGTGATGGCGATCGCCCAGAGCTCGCCGATCAGGAGCGGCTGAACCCGCTGATAGGCGGCGACGAACCGGCAGAGCATCTGCTCGTCGAAACGGCTGTCCGTATGGGCGACGAAGGCCCAGGCCAGGCCGAAGACGCGCGGATATCCGGCCAGCGGCCCCTCCGCGAGCTTGGGCAGCTCGCGATAGAAGCGCGGAGGAAGATCGCGCCGGATCTCGCGGATCTGGTCCTGGACGATGTGGAAATTGTCGATCAGCCATTCGGCCGCCGGCGTGATCGGATAGTTGTCGCGGGTCGCCGAGACGATGGCGCGATAGGCGGCCAGCAGAACCCTGCCGTTGTCGCGCAGCCGCGTGGCCAAAGGCCGGCCGGCAACCGGCCGCGGCGTGACGCGCTGGGCGGCGGCAAGGCTCTCGGCATGCTGCTCGAGACGCTCGATGCTGAAGAGCTCGGCGCGGATGGCATCTTCAGGCCCGGAAATGGGGACGGTCGGTCGGCGCCTGATAGCCTCAAGGATAGACAATGTTGCCTTTCCCCTCGGCAAATGCTCCGGGACCATACTGGTGGATGGAATTCCGTCGGCGACGGTTGGGAAACCGGAAAACCGGCCCAAGAGTTCCATCCGTCGCCGGCAGGACGACGATGTGGCGCGCGGAGGGGATCGCAATCGATAAGCCGCCCGGAGAAGGGCGCTTCGCTCGCCAGCACCGCGGGCGACAGGCCTGCATCATAACATGGCTGGCTGGACGCGGTGTCCTAAAACCCCGGCCACAAGGGCACGAACCTGAATCTGCAGGAGCCTGGCGCACGAGCCTGGGCGACTCGATGATCGGGATCGACCAGGGCTTCGGATCGGAAAACCCGCGCCCTCCAGGCGAAATCTCAGGGCATTCGGGGGTCTGGGGATGAAATACCGTGGAGAATCACCATATGTATGGCAAGGTAGCAGGACTCCTAACCGCTCCTGCGACGTAGCCCTACCGCCTGCTCGCTCGCTGGATCAAGATCACCGCGCACGGTCACCGGTCGCTCCGCTTGCCGCCGCGCGGCTCACCGGAATTTCAAGACGAGAGGCAGCTGAACCCGTGATATCGCACAAGTTCCAGGCCGGACAAATGGTGAAGCTCATTCCGAGCCCCTATATCCGAAATTCGCAAGGCGAGTTCGAGATCCTGCGCGTTCTTCCCGAGGAGCATGGGATGCATCAGTACAGGATCAAATCGACCACCGACGGCGTCGTTCGCGTGGTCATGGAGAGCGAGATTGCCTGACCTGGGGCCGAAGCGCCTGCGTGTCGTGGAGAGGCTTGCCAACAAGCTGTACGACGCCAGCGGGCCGCGCAGCACACCCTGGCTGCGGCAGGGGTGGACCGTACGCCAGGCCTGGCTGAAGGAAGCCGGCGAGAGGCTGCGGGATGCCGAGGGCTTCGGCGACCGGCTGGGCGCGCTGCGGGGAGCCTGGGGAAGGAAGAGATCGCCGCGCCTCTAGGTGATCCCGGCGCTGGTCGCTGCGCCAAAAATACTTGCGACGCCGAATAATCCGATTTGTAAAGACATTCCCTACGAAACACGGCATTGTTCTTTTTGATCATTCTCCCGCGACGGCTCGTATTCGTGTCGCGCCATAACCATATCCAAGTCTCACAGCCCTAGGAATTTTCCGGTGGGGCCGTTGGCATTCCGACGAGCGTGTCGACGACACGCATCGCCCCCTGAACCATTCCACATCCACGCCCCACCCAAGGAGATCGCCTCATGAAATTCCATCCATTGCAGGACCGGGTCCTCGTCCGCCGCGTCGCCGAAGAGGAAGTGACGGCCGGCGGCATCATCATTCCCGACACCGTCAAGGAGAAGCCGATGGAGGGCGAAGTCGTCGCCGTCGGTCCGGGCGCGCGGGGCGAGGATGGCAAGATCCATCCCCTGGACGTGAAGGCCGGCGACCGCGTGCTCTTCGGCAAATGGTCCGGCACCGAAATCAAGCTCGACGGCGAGGAACTCATGATCATGAAGGAGTCGGACCTCCTGGGGATCATGACGGGCAGCGCCGGCACCAAGCGCAAAGCGGCATAGAGAAGGAATTCAAGACATGGCTGCCAAAGACGTCAAACTCGGTACCGACGCGCGCGAGCGGATGCTCAGGGGTGTCGATATTCTCGCCAACGCCGTCAAGGTGACGCTGGGCCCGAAGGGCCGCAACGTCGTCCTCGATAAATCCTACGGCGCGCCGCGCATCACCAAGGACGGCGTCACCGTCGCCAAGGAGATCGAGCTCACCGACAAATTCGAGAACATGGGCGCCCAGCTCGTCAAGGACGTGGCCTCGCGGACCAGCACGCTGGCGGGCGACGGCACCACCACCGCGACCGTTCTGGCCCAGGCGATCGTGCGCGAAGGCGTCAAGGCGGTCGCTGCCGGCCTCAACCCGATGGACCTCAAGCGCGGCGTCGACATGGCCGTCGCCGCGGTCTCCGAGGATCTCAAGAAGCGCAGCAAGAAGATCTCGACCAATGCCGAGATCGCGCAGGTCGGCCGGATCTCCGCCAATGACGACCAGGAGATCGGCGACATGATCGCCCGCGCCATGCAGAAGGTTGGCAATGAGGGCGTGATCACGATCGAAGAAGCCAAGGGCATGGAGACCGAGCTCGATGTGGTCGAGGGCATGCAGTTCGACCGCGGCTATCTCTCGCCCTACTTCATCACCAACGCCGAGAAGATGATCGTCGAGCTCGAGGATCCCTACATCCTCCTGCACGAGAAGAAGCTCCCGGGCCTCCAGGCCATGCTGCCCCTGCTCGAGGCGGTGGTGCAGAGCGCCCGGCCGCTGCTGATCATCGCCGAGGAGGTCGAGGGCGAGGCGCTCGCGACTTTGGTGGTCAACAAGCTGCGCGGCGGCCTGAAGGTCGCGGCGGTGAAGGCACCGGGCTTCGGCGATCGCCGCAAGGCCATGCTGGAGGATATCGCCGCTTTGACCGGCGGCCAGGTGATCAGCGACGATCTCGGGATCAAATTCGAGAACGTCACCCTGGACATGCTGGGCAAGTCGAAGAAGGTGCGGATCGACAAGGAAAGCACCACGATCATCGCCGGCGCCGGCAAGAAGAAGGACATCGAGGCCCGCGTCGGCCAGATCCGGGCGCAGATCGAGGAGACGACCTCCGACTACGACAAGGAGAAGCTGCAGGAGCGGCTGGCCAAGCTCGCCGGCGGCGTGGCGATCATCCGGGTCGGCGGCGCCACCGAGATCGAGGTGAAGGAACGCAAGGACCGGGTCGACGACGCCCTGCATGCGACCCGCGCCGCTGTCGAGGAGGGCGTGGTTGCCGGCGGCGGCGTGGCGCTGCTCCATGGCACGATGGTGCTCGCCAAGCTGCGGCCGGAGAACAGCGACCAGAAGGTCGGCATCGACATCGTGCGCCGGGCCCTCTCCTACCCGACCCGGCTCATCGCGGAGAATGCCGGTGCGGACGGCTCGGTCGTCATCGGCAAGCTCCTGGAGAAGGCCGACGTCAACTACGGCTATGACGCGCAGAAGGGCAGCTATACCGACATGATCAAGGCCGGCATCATCGACCCGACCAAGGTCGTGCGCCTGGCCTTGCAGGGTGCGGCTTCGGTCGCGGCCCTCCTCATCACCACCGAGGCGATGGTCGGCGACCGGGTCGAGAAGGAAAACGGCGCCGGCGAATGAACGCCACTCTTCTAATCGCTTCTTAACGGTTCGATCCGCCGCCAGGGATCGGGACGGCAGGCTCCGCTACGGAGTCTACCGTCCCGGTGGCGGCCCTTCCGACAGCGCCCGAAAGCCTCGATCCCATGTCGGATCGGCGGCAGCCTATGGTATAGTAGCGGCCGAGCTTCAATCGGCCGGCGCCGGAGTAAAAGCGAGACGGGAATGCCCGACTCGGCTTGCTTCGGATGCCGCAGGCGAGACCAGCCCGCGAGGCACCATGGTAGATGATCTGAAACTGTCGCAATCCTCGGCAAGCGGCGGTCCGCGCGAAGCGACCCCCGCCCGCGGCCTGCTCGGCCGCTTTGCGACGCATTTTGCCGAATTCCCCCGTATCCTTCGATGTGGTGCTGCCCAACGGCACCTTGCAGCATTTCGGTCCCGATGCCGCGAGCTTCCACGTCACGCTGAAGAACGCCCGGGCGCTCAAGGCCGTCACCAGCCTCGACGAAGGCCGCTTCGGCGATGCCTATCTCGCCGGCGACATCGACCTCGAGGGCGACATGCTGAGCCCGTTCCAGCTCCGCGGCTCGATGAAGGATTTCCATCTGCTGACCTACGCCTGGCGCTTCATCCAGCCCCTGATCTTCGGCCAGGTTCACACCAACCGGCAGGCGATCACCGCGCATTACGATATCGATCCGGATTTCTTCCTGAGCTTTCTCGACCCCAAGACCCCCTGCTACACCCAGGGCGTCTATGAATCGGCGGACGAGACCCTCGACGTCGCGACCTTGCGCAAGTTCGACTATTGCTTCGAGAAATTGGAGCTGAAGCCCGGCGACCATATCCTGGAGATCGGTCCCGGCTGGGGCGCCTGGATGGAGTATGCCTCGCGCCGGGGCGTGAAATGCACCGGCATCACCATCTCCCAGGTCTCCGTCGACTATCTGACCAACAAGGGCAAGAGCCTCGGCTTCGACTGGGAGCTGATCTTTTCCGACCTGCTGCAGTACCAGACCGACCGCAAATACGACGCCATCGTGATCATGGGCGTGATCGAGCATCTCCCGCAATACAAGCCCGTGCTGGACAAGTTCCTGACCTTGATCAAGCCGGGCAAGCACATCTTCCTCGACGGCAGCGCCTGCACGAAGAAGTACGAGCTCTCCTCCTTCATGGTCAAATACATCTACGGCGGCAACCACTCCTTCCTGGTCCTCCACGATTTCCTCGACAAGCTCGCCAAGACCCCGCTCGAGGTGATGGAGATCCTGAACGACCGCAACAGCTACTTCCTGACTTTCCAGCAATGGGCGCGCAATTTCGACGCCAACCGGGAATTCGTCATCGAGCGCTTCGGCGATTTCAACTACCGGCGCTTCCGCCTCTATCTCTGGGGCGCCACCTATGAGTTTCTCAGCCGGAGCCTCGACTGCTATCGCATGATCCTGCGCGCGCCGATGCCGCCCTCCTCCGCCTGACACCAGAGGCCGAAGGCCTCTGCCGGCAGCAATGACATGAGGCAAGAGGCCCAATGACCGACGACGATCCCATCGCGCTCGACGAGCACCGCGGCATGGCCGCCCAAAGGGCGACGGATATCCGCCGCCGGCGCGGCGAGGTCGCGGCCGATCAGGCGGAGCTGCGCCGGCGGCAGCAGGAGCTGGAGAAATTCCTCCTCGTCGCCCCCTCCTCCACTTGGGTCGAGGTGGCGGAGAAGGCGCATTACCTGATCACGCTCTTTGCCGAGACCGCAGCGGCACAGGATCAGCGCCGGCAGAAGCTGATCGCCAGCGTTCTCGAGGATCTGGACAGGCTGTCGCATAAGCCGGGGGATATGCCGGGTGAAGGGGGCTGAGGTCGCTCTCTCTGTCGTCATTCCCGCGAAAGCGGGGGCCACATGTTCAGAAGCCTGCCGCTCGCCCTGGATCCCCGCTTTCGCGCTAGGGCATGCACATAAGTCCAGCCGGGTTCCCTTTGTATCCCCTCCCCCCTTGCGGGGGAGGGTTAGGGCGGGGGGTTAGATCCGCGTCCGCGGATCATCAAGAGTCTGCGCTGCATCGGCTGCAATATTGAGTCTATGGCCACCCCCACCGCGGCCCTCCCCCGTCAAAGCGCGGGCCTTGCGGCCCGCAGGGGGAGGGGGAAGAAAGTAGCAGCGGCGCTCGACGAGATATGCGCTTTGGCGGGGATGACGGACGAGAGGAAAGCCTCAAACCCTGGGAAGAACCTTCGCCTTGGGGAAATAGACCGCCGGGCCCTGGTCCTGGCAGCTTCTGAAGATCGTGGCGCGCTCGATCCGGACGGTGCCGGGGCCCTCGATCCAGATTTCACGGGGCTCGCGCTTCAGCACGGTGCAGGCGAAGTCGATCGCCATGGCGGGCACGAGATAGGCGGCCGCGGATTGAAATATCTGGCCGGCCTCGGTCATCTTCCATTTTACGAGATAGGGCACTGCGTCTCCTTCATGCAGACGCGCTAGGCCGGTGGGCAAGATGGGGTCGTCTAGTAGCCTTCGCGGATCATCCGCTTGCGCATCGCCTTGCGCCGGCGGCGAACGCCTTCGGCCAGCTCGCGATTGCGCCGCTGCGAGGGCTTCTCGTATGAGCGGCGGCGGCGCAGCTCGCCGAACAATCCTTCACGCTGCATCTTGCGCTTGAGCACGCGCAGCGCCGAATTGATGTCGTTGTCGCGAACGAATACCTGCATCTCGTTTACCGGCTTCCCACTTTGATTCCCACTAATCCCGCATGACGCGGAGCGTGGGAACAGTCTCCGAATCGATGTTCCAGCCGGAGGGCCTGATCTCGGCAACGCGCACCTTCTGCAGCGAGCCTTCATGCATGAAGGTTACGTGGTTTCCCATCCGGGGGGCCGGATCGACCATCTTTGCCCCGATATAGGTTTCGCCTTCAGGTTCACGACTTTGCACGAAGATCAAAGCTCGTCTGCTCACTGATGTGACCTTTCTCTGGGACAGGATGTCGGGCGGACGCGAGTCGCTCCCGACTCGCCCATGGAGGAGCGCACATCTCCTCCTGCTCGGGTGACGTGCTCACCAATCGGCAGCGAGCGCAAGCGCCAATTCCGCAGAGGTGCCGACAGCGCTAGCCCACCTCCACCAGGCCTCGCGGCAGGTGGTTCATGGATTCATGGCCGCTGGCGGTGATCAGGATCTGGTCCTCCAGATTGAAGGCGCCGACGCCATTGATATAGAACGGAATTTCGAAGGCGAGCACCATGTTGGGCTCGAGCGGCACCTCGGCATCGGCGGCGATGAAGGGCCATTGCTCCGAGAAGACGGAATAGCCGATCCCATGCCCGAAATGGCCGCGGCTATAGCCCGCGAAGCCATGACGGTGCATCTCGGCCGTGGCCGCGCGATGCACCGCGGCGATGGGATTGCCCGGCTTCATCTCCGCCAGCCCGGCGGCGAAGGCCGCCTCGATCGCCTCATGGGTCTGGCGCTGATGGGGGCTGGGCGTCCCCACCACGAAATTCCGCGAGCTGTCGGAGGAATAGCCGTCGATGATGCAGCCGACGTCGATCTTGATCGCCGCGCCCGGCGCCGTCCGGCCCGCGGGCGACCAGGGATCGGGTCCGATGGCGATATATTCCCAGGTCTGGGCGGGTTGGGGGACGCCGCGCCGGAGAGCCTCCTGGTGCACGCCTTCGCGGAAGAGCAGCCGCAGATCCTCCGGCCCCTGGCCCGGGACGATCTGGGCCATGGCCGCGGCGACCCCCGCCTCCCCCAGCCCCACGCCAAGGCGCAGCCGTTCGATCTCCCCGGGCGCCTTCACCACCATCAGGCGGACGAGCACCGGGGAGCCGTCGGCGATGCCTGCATCGGGCAGGGCCGCCTTGATGGCGGCCAGATCGTTGGCCGGCACGAAATCGAGATCGAATCCCAGCCGCGCCTTGGCCAGGCCGCGGCCGCCGAGAAGGCCCTTGAGGGCTTTCAGGGAAGCCTGCAGATCGAAGGTGGCCGGGCGGGCGAAATCGGCCGGGCGGCCGCTGGCCGACCAGGCCTCGCGCACCATCTCGTCGATCGGGCGATTGCTGCCGGCGGCGAGCTGACGGGTGACATCCACCGTCTCGATCCAGATCGGATGGGTCGCGACATCGGTGATGGGCGAGCGGGCGAGAAAATTCTCGCGATAGAGATCGCCGATCACCGCTGCCGCGGGGATGGCGGGGTCGGCCGGGATCACGGCGAAGGCAGCGCCGGCGCGACGGAACAGCGCGGGCACGCCGGGGCTCACCCCGGTCGCATAGGTGAAGACCTCGGGCTCGCTGATCACCAGCGCATCGATGCCCGCGGCGGCCATCAGCCGCGAAGCACGATCTCGATCGAGGAAGGGGCCGGCCATGCTGCGTCTCCTTTGCTTCGGTCACTTGCCCGCCGCGGGCAAGCATTCCAGAAGCCGCTCGAAATCGGCGGCGATGTTGTAGAAATGCGGCGAGAGCCGGATCATGCCTTCGCGCAGCGAGCAGTACACGGCGCGTTCGTTGAGACTTTTCGCCAAGACGGCGCTGTCGATCCCCGGCGGGCAGGCGAAGGTCAGCAGGCTCGAGCGCTCCGCCGGGCGGCGCGGGCTCACGACCCGATAGCCCCGCCCCTCGATCTCCGGCAGCAGATCGTCGAGAAATCCGAAGATTCGCCGCTCGATCGCCGCCGGCCCCACGTCCAGCAAGATCTGCAGGCTCTCATTGGCGCCGAAGAGCCCGGCGAAATTGGGCACGGCCGGTTCGAAGCGCCGGGCCTCGGCCGTGAACACGGCCCCCTCGTAGTCGAGCATGGCCGAGGGATCGGCATTGGACATGGTGCCGGGCCAGGCCGGGATGGTGATGTCGAGCTCCGCCCGCGCCCGCGGCGAGCAATAGCAGAGTGCCACGCCATAGCCGCTCAGCAGATGCTTGTAGCCATGGGCCGCCAGGATGTCGGCGCCGAGATCGCGGGCCGGCACGCGGATGGCCCCCAGCGCCTGGACGGCATCGACCACGAGCCAGATGCCGCGCTCGCGGCAGAGCACGCCGATCTCCTCGATCGGGGCGCGGAAGCCGGTGACGAAATTGACCAGGCTCAGGCTGATCAGCCGGGTGCGTGGGCTGAGCAGCGCCTGCAGATCCTCGAGCTCGAAGCGGCCGCCGCGATCGGGGATGAACTTCAGCTTCACGCCCAGGCGCCGGAGGCGCATCAGGGAGAAGACGATGCTGGGGTAGTCCTTCTCAGAGGTGATGACCTCGTCGCCTTCCCGCCAATCCAGCGCCAGCGGCACCAGGGCCAGGGCCTGGGTCGTATGGGAGAGCACGGCAATATCCTCCGCCCCCGCGGACATCAGGGCACCGGCACGGCCGCGAAGGGCGGCCAGCTGGATTTCCGACTGAGCCAAGGTCGTCGGCGGCTTGCCCTCGCAGCAGGCCGCCAGGAAGGCGCTGGCCGCCTCGACATGGCGGCGCGGCAGAGGGCCGGTGCCGGCATGGTTGAGATAGGCGCAGGACTCCGTCAGCGGGAATTGGCTCCGCCGCAGGCTCTCGATATCGACAGGCTGGGTCATGCTCAACGCTCCAGGACGGCCTTCAGGAAGGCGCGGGTCCGCTCGCTGCGGGGCTCGCGGAAGATCACACCCGGCTCCCCCTCCTCCACGATCCGCCCCTTCTCCATGAAGATGATCCGGTCGGCGACATCGCGGGCGAAGGACATCTCATGGGTGACGATCAGCATGGTCATCCCTAATTCCTTGGCGAGGCGCCGGATCACCTGCAGCACCTCGCCCACCAGCTCGGGATCGAGCGCCGAGGTCACCTCGTCGAACAGCATGATCCGCGGACGCATGGCGAGCGCGCGGGCAATGGCGACGCGCTGCTGCTGGCCGCCGGAGAGATGGCGCGGATATGACGCCGCCTTCTCCTGCAGCCCGACCATGGCGAAGAGATCGCGCGCGCGCGCCTCCGCCTCGGCGCGGCTGAGGCCCAGCACGCGGATTGGCGCTTCGATGACGTTCTGCAGCGCCGTCATATGGGGGAACAGATTGAAGTGCTGGAAGACCATGCCGATCTGCTTGCGCACCTGGCGCAGATGCACCTCGGTGTCGGGGATCAGGCGATCGCCCTGGCGGCGCAGCCCCAGCAGCTCGCCACCCACCTCGATGGTGCCGGATTCGTAGCGCTCCAGGGTCATCAGCAGGCGCAGGATGGTGGTCTTGCCCGAGCCGCTGGGCCCGATGATGGCGACCTTCTCGCCCTCGGCGATGTCGAGGTCGAGGTTGTCGAGCACATTCACCGCCCCATAGGATTTGCGCACCTGGCGGAAGCGGATGAGGCTGTTCGCCGCCTCGGGCATCGGGCTAGACCTTTCCAAACCGCTTCTCCAATTGCCGCACGGCCAAGGAGGCGGGATAGCTGAGGCAGAGGAAGATCAGGCCGACGAGGGTATAGGGCTCATTGTAGCGATAGGTCTCGCCGGCGATATGCTCGGCGGCGGCGAACATCTCCGGCACCGTGATGGTCGCCAGCAAGGGCGAATCCTTGAACATGCCGATGAGATAATTGCCCAGCACCGGCAGCATCGGCGGCAAGGCCTGGGGCAGGATCACCCGCGTCCATGTCTGGGCGGGCGAGAAATCCAGCGCGCGGGCCGCCTCCCATTGGCCCTGGGGCACGCCATCGATGCCGGCGCGATAGACCTCGGCGATATAGGCGCTGTAGTTCAGCCCGAGCGCGAGGATGCCGGTGGTGAGCGCCCCGAAGGTGATGCCGGCGAAGGGCAGGACGTAGAACAGGAAATAGATCTGCACCAGCAGCGGCGTGTTGCGCATGAAGAGCACATAGCTGGCCGAGAGCCGCGACAGGCCGGGGATCTTGGAGCGCCGGCCGAGCGCCAGCACCAGCCCGCCGACAAGGGCCAGCGCCATGCCCCCGAAGGTCGCCTCGGCCGTCACGATCGCCCCGCGCAGCAGGGCCGGCATGATCTCCAGGGCGAAGCTGAGATCGAATTTCACGGCTCAGCTCCGCCCGCGCTGGCGTGCCGCCAGCGAGGTCTCCAGCCGCCGGGCCAGCCAGCCGATGGGCGTGGCCATGAGGAAATAGAGGACGAGGACCAGCCCCCAGACCTGTCCCGGCCGGCCCGTGGTGGTGATCAGCGCCGTGCCGGCGAAGGTGAGGTCGGTGAGGGTGATCAGCGAGACCAGCGAGGTCAGCTTCAGAAGATCGACCATCAGATTGCCGAAGGAGGGCAGCATCGCCAGCAGCGCCTGGGGCAGGATGATCCGGCGCAGCGCCAACAGCCGCGGCATATCCAGCGCCGTGGCCGCCTCCCATTGTCCGCGATCGATATCGCGGATCGCGGCCCGCACGATCTCGGCGCCATAGGCCGAGATATTGACGCCGATGCCCAGCACCGCGGTCGAGAAGGGATCGATGCGGATGCCCACCACGGGAAGGATGAAGAAGAGATAGAAGAGCTGCACCAGCGCCGAGGTGCCGCGGATCACCTCGACATAGAAGCCGGCGATGAAACGAACCAGCCGCAGGGGCGAGAGCCGCATCAGCCCGATCGCAAAGGAGAGCAGCAGCGCCACCACCGCCGAGGCCAGAGTGACCTCGAGGGTGGTGACGACGCCGCTCAGCAATACGGGCAGCAGGTCGAAGGGCTGCGGGAGCTTCAGCGCGAGGCCTCCCCCACCCCGCCTGGCGGTGCCGCGCTCAGGCCGCGCAAAGCTTCTCCGCCGTCACAGCGACCGGCGGCAGCTCATTTTCCGAGAAACCGAAGGGCTGCAGGATCGCCAGCAGCTTGCCGTTGGCGAGCATCTCGCCGAGCTGCTTGTTGATGGCCTCCAGCAGATCGGTATCCTCCTTGCGCAGGCCGAGGGCCTGATAGTTGAAGACCTGCTTGCCCTGGGCATCGAGGATCTGCACATAGGGCTCGACGCGCTCGAGGCTGCTGTCGGCGCTGGTGACCAGCAGGTTGTTGATCTCCAGATCGGGGAAATAGATCACGTCGACGCGGCCGGCCTGCAGCCCCGCCAGCGCCTCGGTATCCTTGGAGAACAACGTGACGCGGTCCTCGGGGATGCCCGCCTGCTTCACCTCGTCCACCTGGCTGGTGCCGAGCTGGGTGCCGATCTTGGCGGTGCTGTCCTTGGCCACGTCGGCCAGGCTGTGCAGGTTCTTCGGATTGCCCTTCTTGCCGGCAAAGGCGCCGCCCGCCTGGGTCAGCGGATTGGAGAAGGCGATCTGCTGGCAGCGCTTCGGCTTGATATACATGCCGGCGCCGATGACGTCGAAGCGCTTGGCGAGGAGGCCGGGGATCAGGGTGTCGAACGCGCCGACCTTGGCCTGCACATCGGTGATGCCATAGGGCGCCAGGGTCGCACGCAGGACCTCGACGATGGCGCCGGTGGCCTTGTTGTCGGTATCGACATAGCCATAGGGCTTCTCATTGGCGACGCCGACGGTGATGGACTTGGTCCGCTGCGCCTGCTGGAAGGTGGTCTCATCCGCCCAGGCGCGCCGGGCGATGAAGGGCGCGGCCGTGAGCAGGAGGCCGGTGCCGAGGGAGGCTTTCAGCAGGTCACGGCGATCATATCTGGTCATGTGATTTCCCCGATGGCTGCATGTTAGAGGACGGGGGCGGTCCGAACCCTGAAAACCGATCCCCCAAAAACCGCCCCAAGCTATGGTTCGGCGACGGCCGGCCACAAGATAGAAATCATTGCAGCGGACCCGTCCCGGCCCGCCGGCCGACGCGATAGCTCTCCCGCCGCCATCTTCCTCCCGGAAGGCGCCAAGGGCCAGCGCCGTCACGGACAATGAACGGGCATATTCCGCCATTCCGCTTCCGGTCACGCGGCTCTAGACGATGGTGCCGGCGGGCTCGTCGCCGCGATGCCCGCGGTAGTGTCGCGGGCTAACGCCGGTGCTGCGCCGGAAATGGTGGCGCAGCGCATCGGCGGCCGCCGCCCAGCAAGCTGGCCTGGGTGGCCAGTGGGTCCGGACCGCCACCTTCCCTGAACATGAAGCCGGAGCTTGGTCCTACCCAAGCTGTCGGGCGCTGCCGACTGCCAGATGCCCTGAGGTAGCCCGAACTCCGGCCCGCGTTCACGGCCAGTGACCATGACGGGAGCCGGCGGATCGCATTCAGATGCGCCGGTGGTCCTCCCGGCCAGGAGTCTCGATTCCGCCTCCACGGCCCGCGATCGTGCCATTATGGCAACAATGCTTATCCAAAAGCCCGTGCGAGCCGGCTCGGGCGGCTGGACGCCTTGTCTTTGATAAATAAAGAAAAATCCAGTAACCATTGGCTGTCTTACTGTTCCTTGCGATCTGGCAGGGGTTGCGCTGCGAGATCTCAGCAGGCAAAATAGAGACAATTGTTGACAATAAACATTTGGCAGGGGGTCCCCTTCGTGCAGCTCATCTCCGTTAGGCACAAAAAGCGTCATGTAGGCCTGTTGGCAGGACTCCTGTTCGGATTGACCGCGATGCTCGCAAGCGGCGGCGCCCGGGCGGAGCCCGGCTCCTGCAACGGCGATATCAGCATCAAACATCAGAACCTCGGCGGACCAAAGGAGGACACGAACAGCCAGTCGGACCTGAAGATCACCAAGCATTGCTGGATCGATACCGCTGGCACCTATGTCTACGGCAATATCAACATCGTCGAAGGCGGCGAGCTGGAATTCAGAGAACCGGCGGCGGAAGGCAGCCAGGTAAATTTCTGGGCGAAGAACATCATCGTCGAGAACGGCGGCAAGCTGATCGCGGGCACCGCCAAGGCGCCCTACGGCAGCCGGGCCGGCGTCTTGACCATCCACCTCTACGGCAATGATCAAAGCAAAGGCCTCAACCCGAATGTGGATGCCAACGAGGGGCAAGGGGTCCTCTGCCAGACGACGATGTCAGCTACCGATGGGGTCGGGCCTTGCGGCATCCCGACCAAGAAGACAGGCGGCCAGGATATCGATGGCGCCTGGAGCAATAACGGCGCGACGAAGGTCAAGATCGACGGGTACTCCGCGTTCGACTATTTCTACCAGTATGGCCCTTTGCCCGGGGATATGAGGTGCACGAACCCGGACAACCCGACCGACCCGACCCCGGTGCTCTGGAAAGTCACCAACGGAATTGGGGCCTGCACCAATCCGAAATTCCAAGCCGGCTATTTCGGCTACAAGGTCCTGGGCGTGTCCTATGGCGGCACCCTCGAGCTCTTCGGCTACAAGGGCACGCCGCTGCCCAAGGGGTCGCCGCCCCAACATCGCATCTATAACCCCTTCTTTCCCTTCGGCAATCAGGGGCTATTCAACCCCCAGGGCGCAATGGGCGCGCCGTCCCAATTCTCCAGCCAGAGCGCCCCGGAGACGGGTACGGGGTCACCTGGAGGTCTCTTCTCCAAGTGGTTCAATGGTCATTTCGGGAGCGGTGGCGGGGGCAACGGCGGCGGGGGCAACGGCGGCGGGGGCCACGGCGGCGGCGGTTTGGGCAGTGACGCAGGCACATGCGCCGTGGCGGCAACCGGCAAGGACGCGAACGGCAAGGATATTACCGCCGCGCCTGACACGGTTCCCACCAGCACCGGCTGCAGCTGGCTGCGTCTAAGCGCGGCGACGGCCGAGGCGCCGGACAACTTGCCGGCAAAGGCCACGGAGCTGACGCTGTCCGACGCGACGGGCGACAGGTGGTGGAGTTCCAACGACCCCACGCCCGACGAGATCGTGGTCACGACGACCGACTACCTGCCGGGCCATTCCGAGAAGCTGACCATCAAAGGGATCACCGGCAACAAGGTGACCTTGAGCACCGGGGTCGAGACCACCTGGCCCCACCGTCAGACGAGATTCCCGATCGCGAGCCGATTGGGAACGAACACAAAGCGCTTTCTCGACGCCGGCATGGATCCCGACCTGATCACCAACGGCGCCGAGACCCGCGCGGCGGTGGCCCTGCTGACGCGCAGCATCCGCATCGTCTCCGGCGGCGACGGGCCGAAAGAGGATTTCG
This sequence comes from uncultured Alphaproteobacteria bacterium, assembly GCA_963757155.1. GTDB lineage: Bacteria > Pseudomonadota > Alphaproteobacteria > Dongiales > Dongiaceae > DASXQK01. The sequence goes on along the minus strand of CAVWQS010000028.1, from coordinate 129,188 downwards.
AAGAGGCGGACATGCCGACGGGTGCGGCGACGGCGGCAAAATGTCAGAGCCTGGCAGATCCAGTTCCGGAACAGGGCCCGCCGCCGCCCGCGGCGATCAGCTGCTACAGCTTCGGCGCCCATGTGGTCTTCCGCCAGGGTTTCAAGACGGTCCAGATCCAGGGCGTCGAGTTCGCCAAGCTGGGCCAGCCCGGCAAGATGAGCCACTACCCCATCCATTTCCACATGGCCCGCCAGGTTCCGACAGACACCTTCATCAAGGATTCGACGATCAATGAATCCATGACCCGGTGGATCGTGCTGCATTCGACGCAGGGCGTGCTGCTGCAGCGGAACATCGGCTACAAGTCGATCGGCCATGGCTTCTATCTCGAGAGCGGCACCGAGACCGACAACAAGTTCTACTCGAACCTCGGGATCTTCGCCCGCGCCGCCGTCGACAACCCGCAGAATCCCCGCAAGATTCCCGGCATCCTTGCCTACACCGGGCAGTTCTTCAAGCCCACCAAGGACGCCGACGGCAATCCGATCACGCCGGCGCTTCCCGCCGATGCATTTCCGTGGCGAACGGACTACCAGCATCCCACGGTGTTCTGGATCACCAACGGCTGGAACGACTTCATCGGCAATATGGCGGCCGGCGCGGGGGCCTGCGGCGCTTCCTATTGGTTCGTCCCGGCCTGGAACAGCGACATGCCGGACGTGAAAACGGGATTGAACACCGAGTTCGACACCCACATGAAATGGGACGGCTTTGCCGCCCTGCAGAAGGACAACTCCTTGGCGGGATCGACCCCGCTCAAGTCGTTCTATGGCAATTACGCGACCTCGAGCATGACCTCGTTCCAGACGATCGCCATCACGGCACCCTGCCCCGGTCCCGACTGGCCGGGCGATCCGGCGGCCAAGAATCCCGGCCACTTCCCGGGAATCGCCAGCTTCGCGCCGACGCCCGAGGCACCCGACAAAACGGAAATGGACATGTACTACCCGCATATCGGCGGCGGCGGGCGCATGGCCACCAAGTGCCCCCTCAAAGACGAGGCCGACGCGACAAAGGGCTACAACTGCACGGAATTCACCGCCGGGCGGATTTCATCCTGCAACAACGGCAAGGGGCTGGCCACTTGCGCCGTCACCGTGCTCGACCACTTCACCTCCTCCTTCCATTGGGCCGAGACGAATTTCTCGGCGATCTGGCTGCGGCCGCAATGGTATCTGGTCGACAACAGCGTGCTGACCGATGTCCAGAACGGCGGCCTCAGCTTCATCACCAGCGGCACCTACGACCGCTCCGCGGTGGTCGACGGCGACTGGGCGGTGGTGAGGACCAGCCTTTTCGTCGGCAATACGCAGAAGGAGGGGACGAACTCCTTCGCCTCGAACCTCACTCCCTTCCAGCACACCCTGAAACCTGGCGACGGATTGCCCTGCGGAAACGGCAACCAGCCATCCCTGATGTGCGCCAACAGGAACGAAGGCGTCAGCTTTCCCATGAGCAATTTCGGGGTCGGCCAGCGCCTCTTCAGCATCTACGACGGGCCGGCCTATCAGGAGTCGAACATCTACCTGGATATCAATCCGGCGGACTGCGAGCAGTGCGTCTATTCGCGCCTCCCCGGCATTCGAAAGCAGACCAAGGAGGACAAGTCGGTCTCTTGCTACCTGCCCAACGCGGCCATCGGATGGAAGCAGCCCAACGGCTTCTTCTATCCGCCCTCCTTCCACTCGAGCAATCTGTTCTTCGACAATGTCCAGATCCGGCACTACGTCATCGATGCCTTGTTCGCGAAGAACACCTACCTGGATAATCCGGTGGAGATAAAGAAGGACTATTGCGACTTCAGCGGCACCTTCCCCAGCTTCGGCAACTTCAGCGACATCGACCGGCAGACCGAGCTCAACGACGATGACGGCACCCTCACGGGACTCCTGGGAGTCTCGAAGGTCAAGGTCAACGGCGTCGAGAAGAACGTGCTGAACGATACGATTTCGGTCAACCCGGTGGATTTCTTCAACGCACCGGTCGAGACGGCGGAATGCCAGTCGAACATCGGCGTCACGGGGGCTCTGGCTTGCCCGAAGAAGGCAGGCGATCCCTTGCCGGAGACGCCGACCCCGGCCGGCGCCAAGACCAGCCCCTACGACTACATCACGACGGTCGTCTTTCCGGAATGCGGGATAGGGCCCCTTCCTCCGTCCAACAAGACAACCGTGCGTAACTGCGGCGACGACAACTACAACGAGGGTGGCGTCGTCACAGTCGATGGAAAGGAGTACACACGCCTCACGAAGCTGCTCGGCCGGGACGGAGACTGGTCGCAGGAATGCTCGAACCCGGCCTGCTACGGCGTGCCTCTCTATCGCCAGTTCCTGACCGGCACAAGCGCGTCGCGCGAGCTGCAGACCTGGAATACGAACTGCAGCACGGATGCCCAGAAAGCGACGGATGCCTGCCGCTGGCCTTTCGTGCGGATGGGCGGCCAATCCACCTACCAGCGCAGCACGCTGACGGCCAATCACGGCACCTATTTCCTCGACACCAGCGTCAGCGAAGATACGCAAACGAAAAAAGAGGCTTTTACGACGATCAAGCCCTGCAACGACCCAAACGTCCCAGCCGCGGCCAACTGCTCTCCGCGCAGCGTGAACGTGTTCAAGGGCGGCAAGACCTACAACATGTTCTTCCTCTTTGTGAAACCAGAGACCAAGGTGACCTACCAGATCTACGTCGGGCCCGGCTTCAACCTCGCGACCGATCTCAAAGCCATCCGGCCGGTGCTCGACACCATGCCGATGTCGACGATCGACTCCGTTGCTGCCTGGCCCGCGAAATGGACGAAGAACTATAACAACGACGTGGCTTGCGCGAACTTCAAGGTCCCAACGGACCCCTGCGGCATCCTTCAGGTCACGATCGATTTCAGCGAACAGACCGATCTCGATCCGAAGAGCCAGTGCAAGCCCGCCACCTTCTGCGAGGTGAAATCCGGCGGCGCTTGCGGCTGCAGCCTCACGGCCAGCGATCCGCTGGCCCTGGCCGACCCTGAACGCAAGGACAGCACGGGCACAAAGGTCTTCGGCGGCATACTGGGCGCCTGCCAGAAGAGCTGCAGCCAATGGGCGGTCAAGGATCTGGACTTCCCGGGGAAGGGGCCGCTGGGCTTCTCCTTCAAGATGCCCGGGAATTTCGCCGCCGATGACAAAGGCTGGGCGCACCGGCCGACGCCGACGGCCTTTCCCACGACCCAGGATACCGGCCAGCCCGATTGGCTGACCTCCTTCATCAACACCGCCATCGAACCCGACCATTCGAAAGGCGAGTGCCACTACGCGAGTCTCCCGACCAACACGACCGGGAGTTGCCGAGATTCCCTGAGCGGGTCGCCGCGGGGAGAGGTTAGCGAAGGTGCAGCGGCGGGCTCGGGCGCCCGCCGCTCGCCCGCTTCGAGGGATCGGGGCAAGGCGACCCGCCATCCGGCTCAGAGCCTAGTATGGCAATAATACTTACCCATAAATTCGACCCCAGTCTGCTTGAGCCACCGCCGCCGGTGGACCCTTCAGTGTTGATAAAGCAAGAAAACCCGGCAGCCATTAGCTGTCGACTGACCCCTGCCATTTGGCAGGGATTGCGCCGCAACCTAGCGCGAGAGCAATATTGTGGCAATGCACCTGCCGGGGGGCGGCCATGAAGCTCATTCCTGTTACGCGCAAAACGCATCAAGCAGGCCTGTTGCGATTGGCGGCGGGGTGCCTCCTGCTCGGCTTGACGGCCGCGATGCTCGCAAGCGGCGTCGCCCGGGCGGAGCACGACTCCTGCCAACGGCAGAGATCAGCCCGCAACAGCAGAAGCTTCGGCGGACCACAGGGGGACACGAACAGCCAGCCGAACCTGAAGATCGACAAGCCCTGTTGCGATCGATACCGCCGGGACCTATGTCTTCGGCAACATCAACATCATCGGCCCGAAGGGCTCGCTGGAATTCAGTGAACCGGCGGCGAAAGGCACCCAGGTCAATTTCTGGGCGAAGAACATCATCGTCGAGAACGGCGGCACCCTGAAGGCAGGCACCGCCACGGCGCCCTACGGCAGCCGGGGCGGCGTCTTGACCATCCACCTCTACGGCAACGATCAAAGCAAAGGCCTCGACCCGAATGTGGATGCCAACCAGGGGCAAGGGGTCCTCTGCCAGACCGACAGATGAGCCGATGGGGTCGGGCCTTGCGGCATCCCGACCAAGAAGACAGGCGGCAAGGATATCGATGGCGCCTGGAGCAATAACGGCGCGACTCCCGTCCCGATCGACGGCTACCCGGCGAACGACTATTTCTACCAGTATGGCCCCTTGCCCGGGGACATGAGGTGCACGAACCCGGACGAACCCGAACGACGCGACCCTGGTGCTCTGGAAGGTAGCAATGAATTGGGGCCTGCACCAATCCGAATTTCCAACCGGGGTATTTCGGCTACAAGGTCCTGGCCGTGTCCTATGGCGGCACCCTTCAGCTCTTCGGCTACAAGGGCACGCCGCTGCCCAAGGCGCCCCGCGCCGACGACACGCCGATTCCGGTTCTTCGGCAATCAGGGGATATTCAACCCCCAGGGCGCAATGGGCGCGCCGTCCCAATTCGCCAGCCAGAGCGCCCCGGGGACTTCGGGGACGGGGTCACCTGGAGGTCTCTTCTTCAAGTGGTTCCATGGTCATTTCGGCAACGGCGGCGGGGGCAACGGCGGCGGCGGGCACCACCTGTCGGTCGACGGCATCCTGTGGCGGCGGGGGCGGCGGCGGCGGTTTGGGTGGTGAGGCGGGCACATGCGCTTCCGACCTGACGGTCGGCACCAACACCAAACTGACGCCAGACGACGTTCCCACCAGCACCGGCTGCAGCTGGCTGCGTCTGGCCGCGACGACGGACTCGGTCAACTTGAACACAGGTGCGACACAGCTGAAGTTGTCCAACGGCGACGGGCGACAGATGGTGGTCCTCCAACGACCCCAAGACCACGCCCGACGAGTTCGTGGTCACGACGACAGACTACCTGCCGGGCCATTCGGAGAAGCTGACCATCACCAATATCGACGACAAGACGGCAACGTGACCTTCACGCCTGCGCTCGCATGGCCCCACCGCGGGACAAGGTTCCCGATCGCGAGCCGATTGGATACGAACAAGCCAGCGCTTTCTCGATGCCGGCATGGACCCCGACCTGATCAACAACGGCGCCGAGACCCGCGCGGCCGTGGCCCTGCTGACGCGCAGCATCCGCATCGTCTCCGGCGGCGACGGGCCGAACGACGATTTCGAAAAGGACGACGGCCCGGGGGATGCCGCAAAATGTCAGAGCGTGGCAGATCAAATTCCGGACCCGTGGCCGGCCAAGCTGCCCTCGCCGCCCAAATGCTACAGCTTCGGCGCCCATGTGGTCTTCCGCCAGGGCTTCAAGTCGGTCCAGATCCAGGGCGTCGAATTCGCGAAGCTGGGCCAGCCCGGCAAGAAGGGCCACTACCCCATCCATTTCCACATGGCCCGCCAGGTTCCGCCCAACACCTTCATCAAGGATTCGACGATCAATGAATCCATGACCCGGTGGATCGTGCTGCATTCGACGCAAGGCGTGCTGTTGCAGCGGAACATCGGCTACAAGTCGATCGGCCACGGCTTCTATCTCGAGAGCGGCACCGAGACCGACAACAAGTTCTACTCGAACCTCGGGATCTTCGCCCGCGCCGCCGTCGACAACCCGCAGAATCCCCGCAAGCTCCCGGGCATCCTCGCCTACACAGGAGAGAATTTCGCAAAATACATCGATCCCGAAAAGGGGCCCATATTTCCGCCGCTTCCCGACACGGCATTTCCGTGGCGAAGCGACTACATGTTTCCCACCGTGTTCTGGATCACCAACGGCTGGAACGACTTCATCGGCAATATGGCGGCCGGCGCGGGGGCCTGCGGTGCTGCCTATTGGCTCGTCCCGGCCTGGAATACCGACATGCCCGACGTGGCGATTAAGGGCAACACGCAGTTCGACACGCATATGAAATGGAACGGCTTCGCCGCCCTGCAGAAGACCGAAGCCTATCAGGGATCGACACCGCTCAAGTCGTTCTACGGCAATTTCGCGACCTCGACCATGACCTCGTTCCAGACTGTCGGACAGACGTCGGGCTGCCCCGGCGCAACCTGGCCGGGCGATCCGGCGGCGCATAATCCCGGCATATTCCCGGGGCTCAAGAGCTTCGCGCCGACGCCCGAGGCACCCGCCAATACGGAATTGGACATGTACTATCCCCATGTCGGCGGCGGCGGCCGGATGGCCACCATGTGCCCCAAAGGGGGAGGGGGCTACGACTGCACGCTCTTCACCAGCGGACAGATGTCGGTCTGCGGCAACGGCGCGTCGCTGAAGTATTGCGCCGTCACCGTGCTCGACCACTTCACCTCCTCCTTCCATTGGGCCCAGACGAATTTCGCGGCGATCTGGCTGCGGCCGCAATGGTATCTGGTCGACAACAGCGTGCTGACCGATGTCCAGAACGGCGGCCTCAGCTTCATCACCAGCGGCACCTATGACCGCTCCGCGGTGGTCGAGGGCGACTGGGCGGTGGTGAGGACCAGCCTGTTCATCGGCAATACGCAGGACGAGACAAAAAATTCCTTCGCCTCGAACCGCACCGCCTTCCAGCAAACCTTCTCAAAGGGATTGCCGTGCCAGAATGGCCGCCAGCCATCCCTCATGTGCGCCAACGCGAACGAGGGCGTCAGCCTTCCGGTCGACAATTTCGCGGTCGGCCAGCGTCTCTTCAACATCTACGACGGGCCGGCCTATCAGGAGTCGAACATCTACCTGGATATCAGCACGGCGGACTGCAAGGAATGTGTGTATTCGCGCATGCCGGGCATTCGAAAGCAGACCAAATCGGACAAGACGGTCTCTTGCTACCTGCCCAATGCGGCCATTGGATGGAAGCAGCCCAACGGCTTCTTCTATCCGCCCTCCTTCCACTCGACCAACCTGTTCTTCGGCAATGTCGATATCCGGCACTACGTCATCGATGCCTTGTTCAAAAAGGGCACCTACCTGGATGACATAGATACCAGCACCCAACCACCGGGGGGCCAGATACCGAAGGACTATTGCGACTTCAGCGGCACCTACCCCACCTTCCGAAACTTCAGCGACATCGACCGGCAGACCGAGCTCAACGACGATGACGGCTCGCTGACGGGTCTGACCAACGACGCCACGGCCCTGGTCAATAAGATTTCCAAGTCCGTCCCGACCGGTACGATATCGGTCAACCCCGTGGAATTCTTCGACGCGCCGGTCGAAACGGCGGAATGCCTGTCGAACATCGGCGTGACGCCGAATCTGGCCTGCCCGGTGAACAAAGTCTTGCCGGCGACGCCGACCCCGGCCGGCGCCAAGACCAGCCCCTACGACTACGTTACGACGGTCGTCTTTCCGGAAAAATGCCAAGGACCAATTAAGAAGATTTGCGCGTGCGGCGACGACAATACCACCGTCGGCGGCGCCAAGGACTACACCATCAATGGCAACAAAACGACATTCGTGCAATACACGCAGCAGCTCGGCAGGGGCGGCGACTGGTCGCAGGAATGCACGAATCCGGCCTGCTACGGCGTGCCTCTCTATCGCCAGTTCCTGACCGGCACCACCAGCACGTCGCGCGAGCTGCAGACCTGGAATACGAACTGCAAAACGGATGCCCAGAAAGCGACGGCTGCCTGTCGCTGGCCCTTCGTGCGGATGGGCGGCCAAGCCACCTACCAGCGCAGCACGCTGACGGCCAATCACGGCACCTATTTCCTCGACACCAGCGTCAGCAAAACCACGCAAAACGGCGAAGCATTCACGACGACCCTGCCCTGCGGGCACACACCCCCCACCGCCGACGACAAGGACTGCTCCCCGCGCAGCGTGAATGTCTTCATCAAGGGCCAGACCTACGACATGTTCTTCCTCTTCGCGAAACCCGCGACCAAGCAGACCTACCAGATCTACGTCGGGAAAACCGGCTTCAACCTTGCCAGTGATGTCAAGGCCATCCGGGCGAAGCTCGACAGCATGCCGCCGGTCATCGACTCCACCAACAACAACATTCCCTGGCCCACGAATTGGACGAAGAACTACAACGACACGACAGCTTGCGCGAACTTCAAAGTCCCAACGGACCCCTGCGGCATCCTCCAGATCACGGTCGACTTCTCGGACCAGACCGATCTCGATCCGAAGAGCCAGTGCAAGCCCACCACCTTCTGCGTGAAGAAAGATCCCGGCTGCGGCTGCGCCCTCACGGAGAGCGATCCGCTGGCCCTGGCCGACCCTGTCCGCATGGACTCCACGGGCACAAAGGTACTCTTCGGCGGCATACTGGGCGCTTGCGAGAAGGCCTGCAGCCAATGGGCGGTCAAGGATCTGGATTTCCCCACCAATCCCGCCGATATCCCCGATCCAAAGAAAAACGGACCGCTGGGCTTCTCTTTCAAGATGGCCGTCGACGCCGACGATCAGGGCTATCTGCATCGGCCGACACCGCAGCCGTTTCCCACGACTAAGGATCGCAATCCACAGATCAGCCAGCCCGATCCCGACTGGCTGACGATGTTCGCCGCCACCGCGGTCGAACCCGACAAGTCGAAGGGGGAATGCCGCTATCCCAGCATTCCGACCAACGGTCCCGGCACTTGCCAGATTCCCTGAGCGGGTCACCGCGGGGAGAGGGTAGCGAAGGTGCAGCGGCGGGCTTGGGTGCCCGCCGCTCACCGGCTTCGGGGAGCCTCTGGCTCGCGGCGGAAGCGGGGCCTGCACGCGGCTGATCGGGCGTCTGCGGCCGCCAGCGGAGCTCGGGGAGATACTGCGCGCGCCCGGCGCGTCATATAATACGAAGCGATGGAACGGACAGTACGGGGGCGTGGCCGGGGGACCGGGGCGAGGCGAAGCTCGGAATCGGGCTTCACCCTGGTGGAAATCCTGGTCGTCCTCGCCATCATCGGCGCGGTGGCGATCGTCACGGTGCCCTATATCCTCGCGGGCATGCCGGGGCTGCAGTTGCGCGCCGCGGCCGACGACATGGCCGCCACCCTCCAAGGGTTGCACGAGCAGGCCATCCGCGAGAGGGTCACCACGGAGCTGGCCCTCGACCCCGAGACGCGGGAGTTCCGGACCTCGAGCCGGCCGGCCCCCCATGCGCTGCCCAAGGTGGTCACCCGGGTGGCCTTCAGCACGGCCGCGATCCGCCCCGACGACACGGCAGCCCGGCTTCGCTTCTATGCCGATGGGACCTCCAGCGGCGGCACGATCCGGCTGGAGCATGAGGCGCTCTCCGCTTCCGTCGTCGTCGATTGGCTGACCGGACGGGTGTCGCGGCATGATTGAGCGCCGGGAGAGCGGCTTCACCCTGATCGAGGTCCTGGTCGCCCTTGCCATCGTGGCGATCGCCTTCGTCGCCGCTCTGGGCGTCTTCACCGGCGGGCTCTCCCGTCTCGGCCACGATCACAATGTGCAATACGCCCTCCTCATCGCCCAATCGGAGCTGGCCCGGGTCGGCCAGGATATCGCGCTGCAAGATCGCGAGATCGACGGCAATGGGATGGATAACGGGGGGATAGATGACCAAGGCAACGACGGGTTCTCCTGGCGTATCGCGATAACCCCCTATGGCGGCGGGGCCGGCGCGCTCTTCGGCCATCGCGTCGTGGTCACGGTCGGCTGGAGCGAAGGCTGGCAGAAGCGGGAAGTGCGGCTGGAGACCGTCCGGCTGGGGCTTCAGGGGTCGGGCTCGTGACCCGCCCCGCGCGCGCCGGCGAGGCCGGCTTCACGCTGATCGAGCTTCTCGTCGCCTTGGTGCTCGTCGCCTTCCTGACGACCCTGGTCTTCGGGGGGTTGCGGCTGGCGATCCGGGCCTGGACCAAGACCCATGACGGGGTGGCCGAGGCGGCCGATCTTTGGGCGGTCGAGAACGTGCTTCGCCAGACCATCGTGGAAGCCAAGCCCGTCTTCGCCTCGGCGCGTACGGACGATCGCACCATCGTCTTCTCGGGCGATGGCGAGAGCCTGGCACTCCTGGCGCCCCTGCCCCAGGCCGTCGCCGCGGGCATCACGGCCCGGATGCGGTTCTTCCTGCTGCCGGACGGACCGTCGAATTCGTTGTTCATGGCCTGGCGGGTGGACCTGCCGGCGGCGGAAAGCGGCAGGATGCTGAGCGAAGACCGGGTCAAGCTGCTGGATCGCGTGCGCGCGATCCATTTCGACTATCTGGGACCCGTCCAGGCAAACGGCCCGCCGGTCTGGCAATCGACCTGGTCGGGGCGGACCCGGCTGCCCGATCTCGTGCGCATCCGTCTCGAGCGCGACGGCCCGGCCATGGCCAAATGGCCCGACCTGCTGGCCCAGCCAAAGGGAACGATGACGACGGGCTGCCTCTATGACCCTGTCAGCGGCGACTGCCGCCGGATCCAATGAGGGACGAAACCCCGAAAGGAGAAGACGGCTTCGCCCTGATCACGGTGCTCTGGGCGGTGCTGATCCTGGCGACGATCGCCGCCAGCATCATGGCCACGGGGCGCACCGAGAGCCGGCTCTCCCGCACGCATCTCGACATGGCCGAGCTTGATGCGGTTGCCGATGCCGCGATCAACATCACCATCCTGCATCTGCTCGATCCCACGGCCGAGGTGAGGCCGCCGGCCGACGGCACGCCGATCGCGGTCGAGTTCGCCGGCCAGCGGGTTGCCGTGACCGTCCTGGACGAGTCCGGCAAGGTCGACCTCAACATGGCCGATGCCGAACTGTTGCGCCGCCTCCTGGTCGCCGCGGGGGTCGGTACGGATGCCGCCCAACCGCTCGTCGACAAGATTCTCGATTGGCGCGAGCCCGGCGAGGGCAAGCGGCTCAACGGCGCCAAGGCCAATGAATACAGCGCGGCCGGCATCCTCTACGGCCCGCGCGGCGCGCCCTTCGAATCGATCGAGGAGCTGCAGCTCGTCCTGGGCATCACGCCGGAATTGTACGCCCGCCTGGCGCCCTCGCTGACCGTCTATTCCCAGACGCCCTGGGTCGATCCGACATTTGCGCCCAAGGACGTGCTGACCGCGCTCGCGGGAATGGGCGGCGACCCCGTCTCGACGGTCTTGGCGGAACGCGGCACGGGCAGCACCGGGGGCGTGATGGTCGGGCATGCCTTCACCATCAGCGCCGATATCGAAGGCCCCGATCGGCTGCATGTCGCAAGGACGGCGGTGATCCGGCTGAGCGGCGCCCCGGGTGCGCCGGTGGGGATCTATCAGTGGCGCTGACACGCGCTCCCGCGCCTTCCCTACCCTTCCCCCTATTCTCCTCGCCCCCGGAATGGCGGCGAGGGTGAAGAAAGCAATGGCGGAGATATCGATGAAGACCATCGGCCTGATCGGGGGGCTCAGCTGGGAGAGCACGGCGATCTATTATCGCCTGCTGAACGAGGCGGTGCGCCGCCGCCTTGGAGGCTTGCATTCCGCCAGGCTCCTGCTCTGGTCTTTCGACTTCGCCGAGATCGAGGCGCTGCAGGCCGAGGGCGATTGGGCGGGCGCGGGGGCGCAGATGGCGGAAGCCGCCCGGCGCCTGGCGCGAGGCGGCGCGGATTGCCTCGTCATTTGCAGCAACACCATGCATCGCATGGCAGCAGAGGTCGAGGCGGCCGGGGACCTTCCCCTCATCCATATCGCGGACGCGACCGCGGCGGCGATAAGCACCAGCGCCAGCCGCCGGCCCCTGCTGCTCGCCACGCGCTATACCATGGAGCAGCCCTTCTACAAGGGGCGCCTCAGCGAGCGCCACGGTATCGAGGCCATGGTGCCCGAGGAGGCCGACCGGGAGACGATCCACCGCATCATCTATGAGGAGCTCTGCCGCGGGATCATCCGCCCGGAGTCCAAGGCCGCCTATCTGGAGATCGTGGGGCGGTGCCGGGCCCGGGGCGCCGACGGGGTGATCTTCGGCTGCACCGAGATCGGGATGATCATCGCAGCACGGGATTTCGACATCCCTGTCTTCGACACCACGCTCCTCCATGCCGAGGCCGCCATCGCCTTCGCGGGGGCAGCGGCTAACGGCCGCAGCCCGCGTTGCGACTCGCCCCTGCCATGATATAAACGCCTGAGGAGGCATGCTTTCTTGGCGAAAACCCCGGTAATTCTCATCCTCAACGGACCCAATCTGAACCTGCTCGGCACCCGCCAGCCGGAGATCTACGGCCGCGCCAGCCTGGCGGATGTCGAGAAATCCTGCCGACGGCGCGCCGGCGAGCTGGGGCTCGGGCTGGAGTTTCGCCAATCCAACCATGAAGGCGAGCTGATCGACTGGATCCAGCAGGCGCGCGGCAAGATGGCCGGCATCGTCATCAACCCCGCCGGCTACAGCCACAGCTCGGTCGCCTTGCTCGACGCCCTGGTCGCCTGCGAGCTGCCGGTGATCGAGGTTCACCTCTCCAATATTTTCAAGCGCGAAGCCTTCCGTCACCATAGCTTCGTGAGCGAGGCGGCCCGCGGAGTCATCTGCGGCCTCGGTCCCCGGGGCTATCTCCTGGCGCTGGATGCCCTCGCCGACATCATTGCAGCCAAGAAGGACGCCTGATGGCCAAGTTCGATATCGACGAGGCGCTGCTGCGCAAGCTCGCCCAATTGCTGCAAGAGACCGGCCTGACCGAGATCGAATATGAGAACAACGGTCAGCGCATCCGCGTCAATCGCGGCGGCGGACAGACGGCCTACACCACGGCGCCGGCGGGCTCGCCGGCGCCTGCCGGCGGGACGGGCAGCTCGACGGCTGCGCCCTCGGGTCCGCCGGCAGGGGCCGTCACCTCGCCCATGGTCGGAACCGCCTATCTCGCCGCGGAGCCCGGGGCCGATCCCTTCGTCAAGGTCGGCGACCGGGTGAAGAAGGGCCAGACCCTGCTGATTATCGAGGCGATGAAGGTCATGAACCCCATCGCGGCACCGGAGGCGGGCGTTGTCGAGGCGATCCTCATCAGCGACGGCCAGCCGGTGGAATACGGCGAGCCGATGCTGGTCCTGCGCTAGTGTCCCGATCCACAAATGGAGAGGGTCAGATTTTGATTGGCTGCGGGACACTAGATTTTGATTTGAGTGGCCTGCTTATCCCAGAAATTCGCAGACGAATTTCTGGGGCAGGACACTTTGATTTGAGTGGCCTGCTTATCCCAGAAATTCGCAGACGAATTTCTGGGGCAGGACACTAGATCGATGTTCGAAAAGGTCCTGATCGCAAATCGCGGCGAGATCGCGCTGCGCATCCATCGCGCCTGCCATGAAATGGGGATCCGCACGGTCGCCGTCCATTCGACGGCCGATGCCGATGCCATGCATGTGCGCCTCGCCGACGAGAGCGTGTGCATCGGCCCGCCGCCCTCCAAGGCCAGCTATCTGAACATCCCGGCCATCATCTCCGCGGCCACCATCGCCGGGGCCGATGCCATCCATCCCGGCATCGGCTTCCTGTCGGAGAACGCCAAATTCGCCTCCATGGTCGAGGAACATGGCATCGCTTTCATCGGCCCCTCGCCCGAACATCTCTCGATGATGGGCGACAAGGTGCGAGCCAAGGAGATGGCGGTGGAGCTGGGCCTGCCCATCGTGCCGGGCTCCGCCGGGGCGGTCACCGAGGATGGCGAGGCCATCGAGGTCGCGGAGAGCGTGGGCTATCCCGTGCTGATCAAGGCGGCAGCCGGCGGCGGCGGCAAGGGCATGAAGCTTGCCTACAGCCGGAGCGAGATGTCGGAATCCCTCAGCCTCGCCCGCAACGAGGCGCGCGCCCATTTCGGCAATGACGCCGTCTATATCGAGAAATACCTCTCCCATCCCCGCCATATCGAGATCCAGGTGCTGGCCGACAGCCATGGCAATGTCGTGCATCTCGGCGAGCGCGACTGTTCCCTGCAGCGCCGCCACCAGAAAGTGCTGGAGGAGGCCCCCTCCCCGGCCCTCAACGCCGCCCAGCGCGAGATGATCGGCGGGGTCGTCGTCGACGCCATGCGCAAGCTCGGCTACCGCAGCGTCGGAACCGTCGAATTCCTGTTCCAGGACGGCGAGTTCTATTTCATCGAGATGAACACGCGCCTGCAGGTCGAGCATCCCGTGACCGAGATGATCACCGACCTCGACATCGTGCGCGAGCAGATCCGGGTCGCCACGGGCGCGCCGCTGGGCTTCACCCAGAAGGACATCACCTTCGCCGGCCATGCCATCGAATGCCGGATCAATGCCGAGGATCCCGAGACCTTCATGCCCTCCCCGGGGTTGGTGACCGACTTCCACGCGCCGGGCGGTCTCGGCGTCAGGGTCGATTCGGCCCTCTATGCCGGCTATCGCGTGCCCTCGCATTACGATAGCCTGATCGCCAAGCTGATCGTGCATGGCAAGAGCCGCAACGAATGCCTGATGCGGTTGCGGCGGGCGCTGGAGGAGATCTTCGTCGGCGGCATCAAGAGCAATATCGAGCTCCACCGCCGGCTGATCGCCGAGCCCGATTTCATCAACGGCGACTACGATATCCGCTGGCTGGAACGCATCGTCGCCGGCGAGCCCTAGAGACCCGGAGGGTTGAGGGCCCAGTGGGCGAAGGCCACGGACGATCCGGCGAGAGGACGATCTGGCGATAGCAGGAGGGCCTGAAGACGTCGCAGCGCATTCGCCCGCCGCCCCATGAGATCACCGCGCAAATGCTGCTGCGCGCCTATGCCCTCGGTATCTTCCCGATGGCCGAGCGGCGCGCCGATGACGAGATCTATTGGGTCGATCCGGAGCGGCGCGGCGTCCTGCCGCTGGACGAGTTCCATCTGCCGCGGCGCCTCGCCCGCACCATCCGCCAGGCCCGTTTCGAGATCCGCTGCGATTTCGCCTTCGACAGCGTGGTAGAGGCCTGCGCCGAGCCCGATTTCGGCCGGCCCGAGACCTGGATCAACTCGCCGATCGAGCGCCTCAGCGCCCAGCTCTTCGCGCTGGGCTATGCCCATAGCGTGGAATGCTGGCGTGGCGGCGTGCTGGTGGGCGGGCTCTACGGCATTTCGCTCGGCGGGGCATTCTTCGGGGAGAGCATGTTCAGCCGCGAGCGCGACGCCAGCAAGGTCGCACTCGCCCATCTGGTGCTGCGCCTGCGCCTGGGCGGCTATCGCCTGCTCGACACCCAGTTCATCACCAGCCATCTCGCCCAGTTCGGGACCATCGAGATCAGCCGGGCCGATTATCGCCGGCGCCTGGCCGATGCCATCGCCGTGAAGGCGCAGTTCTACGGCGAGGTGCCGCCCGACGCGCTGGCCGCGTTCTTGCAGTCCAGCACCCAGAGATCGTAAATCGGATTGTCCATGGCCGAGAGGGCCGGGCTGGAGGCGAACATCCAGCCCGAGAAAAGCGGTCGCGGCGTCTCGCCCGGGCGGGCCTCGACCACCTCGAGAAAGGCGGCACTCTCCGGCGTCTCCTCCGGCGGGTGCTTGTCGCAGGCCCGGGCCGTGATCTTCAGCGCCCCGAAGGTGACCGTCTGGCCGATGGGCGCCTCGAAGGTGGAGACATGGGCGGTGATCTTGTCGAGCCCGCCGAGCACCACGATTTTCATCGGCTCGGCGCCGGCGCGGGAGATCAGGGCGCTTGAGCTGAGGCCGAGAGAGAGGGCCAGCCCCAGAACCGACGCCGCTGCCCGCATCTACTTCGCCTTCCCGTAGGGATTTTCGAGAAATCCACCAGCTGGCGCAGAACCTGGCGCAGCTGATCTTCGGAGCAGCCCATCAGCAGCCCGTCCTCCAGCGCATCCTGGGCGAGCTGGCGAATCTCCGCCAGATTCTCGTTCAGCACCTTGATCTTCTCAAAGCAGGACAGCGGTTTGCCGTCGGGCTGGCGCCAGATCGGGAATTCCGGCGCTGTCGTATCGCGGGTCATGCCTCTTACGAGTTCCTCCGAACGGCGGGACAATGCGCCGGGTTGATGTCGGTTTCAAGGTGCGGAAAGGCAAGAGCGGCAGGGGGTCAGGCGGGTCCTCCTCCCCTTCGTCATCCCCGCGAAAGCGGGGATCCAGGGCGACCGGCGAGGTGCTGCGCATGGGGCCCTGGATTCCCAATTTCGCGGGAATGACGACAGAAGGGCTAGGGTGAAGCTGATCGGAATACCGCGTCCGCTACTGCCCGCCGGAAGTCTGTGCCGGAGGCTGTTGCTCGGGCTGTCCCGGCTTGGGCTTCGGCTTGCCGCCGGCGCTGCCGAAAATATAGCGACCGATCAGATCGCCGATATTGATCGGGTCCTGGGTCGCCACGATCTGGCCACCGTCGGGGATGAGCTTCTCGTCGGCGCCGGGCTCGATGGCGACGTAATTGCTGCCGAGCAGGCTGTCGGAGGTGATCTTGGCCGTGGTGTCGACGGGGAGCTTGACGTCGCGTTCGATGCTCAGCTGGACGATCGCCAGATAGGTGTCCGGGTCGAGCTTCTCGGCGACGACGCGGCCGATCTTGATCCCGCTCAAGCGCACTTCGCTGCCCAGCGCCAGCCCGTCGATACGGTTGAACTTCGCCATCACCCGATAGCCGTCCACATGCTGATAGCTGGAATTGTAGGTGAAATAGAGAAACATCGCCGCGACGATCAGGACCAGGGCGCCGATCACCGTCTCAATCGCACTGCGGTGCATCCTGCAGGCCTCTCCCGCCGCGGCCTAGCTGGGCGTGCGGGTGCTGGGCGCCGCCAAATCCGGCGACCAGGCCTGATAGTCGCCGGTCGCCGCGGCACGGCGCCCGCCGGAAAGCGTGTGGCCCGGCGGACGATAGGCGAGAGCGGTGCCCGTCAGATTGGGCAGATGGGGCTTCATCCAGGGATAGTGCACCGGTTTCACTTCGGTCGGGGGCTCGATCTGCGTGCCATGCAGCCAGCCATGCCATTCGGCCGGCACCTTGGAGGCCTCGGGCTGCCCGGCATAGATGACCCAGCGCCGCTCGCGCTTGCGCGCGCCGATCGGCCGGCCGCGGTAGTAGCGGTTGCCGGCGGAATCGCTGCCGACATAGGTTCCGTGCAGCCAAGTGAAGAGACGGGTCCCGAAAGACATGGCAGATCCATTGTTGCTCAGCCACTTGCCGGGCTTGGGGGCCTGGCCGGGGCGGCGAAATATGGCATTGCCGCCTGCGGACTGTCCAGTCATGCTGCCCGCCGGCCGTGCCCCCCGCTTGCAGTTTCCGCCGCTTCCGGCAGCCAGGAGATCGATTTGCTCGGTCATCTCTCGTTCGGCGTTGCCGATCTGGCGCGGACGACCGTGTTCTACGATCCCGTCCTGGGGACTCTGGGCTATGCCAGGGTGTTTTCGGCCTCCTACGCCGTCGGCTATGGCTTGGCCGGAACGAGCGACGACCGGCTGCTGCTGATCCTCCAGCCCGAGCCGGTCATCCCCCCAGGCCCGGGTTTCCATCTGGCCTTCAGCGCGCCCAGCCGCCCGGCCGTGGATCAATTCCACGCGGCCGCCTTGCAGTTCGGCGGCATTGACCGGGGGGCGCCGGGTCTCAGGCCCGACTACGGCGCGGACTACTACGCCGCCTTCGTCCTCGATCCGGACGGATACAAGCTCGAAGCCAAGCACCCACCGCCGGCAAACGGGTAGCCATTGTCTCTCGCCGCCGAGGATCGCGCAGGGCCTGGCCCCCGGCAGGGGCTGGGGCTGATCCTCATCTTCCTGACCACCGCCTGCTTTGCCTGCATCACCACCTTCTCGAAGCTCGCCTATGCCGATGGGTCGAATCCGGAAACCCTGATGCTGCTGCGCTTCGTCGGCTTCGCGGCCTTCATCCTGCTGTTCCAGCGGTTGCGGGGACGGCCCATCCGGCTCGAGCCCGGCATGCTGCTGCCGATATTCGGCATGGCCTGCTTCACCTTGATGCTGTCGGGCGGCTATCTGGTGGCCGCCTCCTTCATTCCCGTGGGGCTGGCGGCGGTCCTGCTTTATACCGCGCCCTTCATGGTCGCCGCGGTCGCCGTCCTCATGGGGCGGGAGCGGATGACGATCCTGAAGGGCGCCACCATGGCGCTGGCCTTTGCCGGGCTGGTCATGGCCGTGGGCTTGGATCTCAGCCATCTCGATCTGCGCGGAGTCGCGGCCGGGCTGACGGCGGCCGCCGGGCTGGTTCTGGTCATCAGCCTGGGTGGAGTCTGGATGCAGCGCTACGACCCGCTGGTCATCTATCTCTTCGCCAGCCTGCTCCTGGTGGTGCCGGTCGGGCTCTATCTCCTGGGGACGGGGAATTTCCACCTGCCGCCAACTCGTCTGGGCCTGATTGGAGTCGCCGGCGCGACGCTTTTTTTCCTCGCCGGCAATCTCCTCTGGGCCCTTTCCATGCGGCTCGTCCCGCCAATTCGAATGGCGGTGATCCTCAATCTCGAGACGCCGATCACCATCGCGCTGGGGGCCGGGGTGCTGGGCGAAAGGCTCGGCATATGGCAACTTGCCGGGGCGGCTCTCGTCGTGGCTGCCATCATGGCCCTGACGGTGCTCGGTCGCCGCTCCCGCTAGCCCTAGACGGGCCTTTCCTACTATATATAGTGGGTTGAGCCGCAAATTGCTGCAGCGCAGCACAATATGTTGCGGAAGAGTGTCAATACAGCGGCAGTTTTCTGTTGATCCCCACCACGGCTTGAGGCACACTCTCCCTATTGTGGGCGGCGCTAGTTAGAGTACAATAACTAGCGTCGCCTTAAGCGCCTAAGGGCCCAAGTTAAAGTGATTTCTAGGGTTTTGGCGCCGGGGCTGAGGTCGGACGGTCAGAGGGGGAATATCATGCGGATCGAGCGGCGCTATACGGAAACCGGAAAGTCGCCTTATGCGGGAATCGAGTTCCGCACCACGACCTCGGAAATCCGCAATCCCGACGGATCGGTGGTGTTCCAACTCAAAGACATCGAAGTCCCGGCCGACTGGTCCCAGGTGGCCTGCGACGTGCTGGCCCAGAAGTATTTCCGCAAGGCGGGCATCCCCCAGCGCCTGAAGCCCGTCGCCGAGGCCGACATGCCGGTCTGGCTCTGCCGCCATGCCCCCGACGAGGCCGCGCTGTCCAGCCTCGAGCCTGCCCAGCGCATGGGCGGAGAGACCAAGGCCACACAGGTCTTCGACCGTCTGGCCGGCACCTGGACCTATTGGGGCTGGAAGGGCGGCTATTTCGACGGCGAGGCCGACGCCCGCAATTTCTACGACGAGATGCGCTACATGATGTGCCGGCAGATGGGCGCGCCCAACTCGCCGCAATGGTTCAACACCGGCCTCCATTGGGCCTATGGCATCGACGGCCCCGCCCAGGGCCACTACTACGTCGATTACCGGACCGGCAAGCTCGTCGCCTCCGAATCCGCCTATGAGCATCCCCAGCCCCATGCCTGCTTCATCCAGTCGGTCGCCGACGATCTGGTGAACGAGGGCGGCATCATGGACCTCTGGGTCCGCGAGGCGCGGCTGTTCAAATACGGCTCGGGCACCGGCTCCAATTTCTCCAAGCTCCGGGGCGAGAACGAGCGCCTCTCGGGCGGCGGACGCTCCTCCGGCCTGATGAGCTTCCTCAAGATCGGCGACCGCGCGGCGGGCGCCATCAAATCGGGCGGAACGACGCGCCGGGCCGCCAAGATGGTCACGGTCGATCTCGACCATCCCGACATCGAATCCTATATCGACTGGAAGGTGGTCGAGGAGCAGAAGGTGGCGGCCTTGGTCGCCGGCTCCAAGCTCGCCCAGAAGCATCTCAACGCCATCATCCAGGCCTGCAGCGCCGAGACCGGCGAGGGCCGCCTCGATCCGAAGCAGAACAAGGCGCTGCGCAAGGCGATCCGCGCCGCCCGCGAATGTCATATCCCCGAGAGCTATATCCGCCGGGTGATGCAGTTCGGCGAGCAGGGCTATGACCGGATCGACTTCCGCACCTATGACACGGATTGGGATTCGGAGGCCTATCTCACCGTCTCCGGCCAGAACTCCAACAATTCCGTGCGCATCCCCGACGAGTTCATCCGCCAGGTCCAGGCCGACGGCGAATGGAACCTCTACCGGCGCACCGACGGCAAGGTCGCCAAGACCCTGCCCGCCCGCGAGCTCTGGGAGAAGATCGCCGGCGCCGCCTGGGCCTGCGCCGATCCGGGGGTGCAGTACGACACCACCATCAACGAGTGGCATACCTGCCCGGCGAGCGGTCGGATCAACGCCTCCAACCCCTGCTCGGAATACATGTTCCTGGACGATACGGCCTGCAATCTGGCGTCCTTGAACCTGATGACCTTCCGCCAGCCCGACGGCGGCTTCGATGTCGTGAGCTATGAGCATGCCGTCCGGCTCTGGACCATGGTGCTCGAGATCTCGGTGCTGATGGCCCAGTTCCCCTCGCGCGAGATCGCCCAGCTCTCCTACGAGTACCGCACCCTGGGTCTGGGCTACGCCAATATCGGCGGGCTGCTGATGACCATGGGCCTGGGCTACGACAGCGCGGCGGGCCGCGCCTTCACGGGCGCCCTGACGGCGATCATGACCGGCGTCGCCTATGCCACCTCGGCCGAGATGGCGGGCGAGCTCGGCAGCTTCCCCGGCTATGAGCGCAACCGCGAGGGGATGCTGCGCGTCATGCGCAATCACCGCCGCGCGGCCTATGGCTTCACCGGCGGTTATGAGGGCTTGGCCACCATGCCCGTGCCCCTCGACGCGCCCAATTGCCCCGAGGCCAGCCTGGTCACCGCGGCCAAGCGGGCCTGGGACCTGGCGCTGACCCTGGGCGAGCAGCATGGCTATCGCAATGCCCAGGCGACGGTGATCGCGCCCACCGGCACCATCGGCCTGGTGATGGATTGCGACACCACGGGGATCGAGCCGGACTTCGCTTTGGTCAAGTTCAAGAAACTCGCCGGCGGCGGCTATTTCAAGATCATCAACCGCATGGTGCCGCTGGCGCTCCAGACCCTGGGCTACAGCCAGGCGGAGATCGAGGAGATCATCCGCTACGCCGTCGGCCATGGCACCCTGGAGAGCTCGCCCGGCGTCAATCACGCAGCCCTCAGGGCCAAGGGCTTCACGGCGGCGGCACTCCAGTCGCTGGAGGGTGCGCTGGCCGCCGCCTTCGACATCCGCTTCGCCTTCAACCGCTACACCTTGGGTGAGGAATTCGCCACCAAGGCGCTGGGCTTCACCCCGGCCCAGCTCGACGACGTCTCCTTCGACATGCTGGCGGCGCTGGGCTTCAGCAAGGCTGATGTCGAAGTGGCCAATACCTACTGCTGCGGTGCCATGACCTTGGAGGGCGCGCCCTATCTCAAGGAAAAGCACATCTCCATCTTCGACTGCGCCAATCCTTGCGGGCGCATCGGCAAGCGCTTCCTTTCGGTGGAGAGCCATATCCGCATGATGGCGGCCGCTCAGCCCTTCATCTCCGGCGCCATCTCCAAGACCATCAACATGCCCAATGTCGCCAGCGTCGAGGATTGCAAGCAGGCCTATATGCTGTCCTGGGAGCTGGGGCTGAAGGCCAATGCCCTCTACCGCGACGGCTCCAAGCTCTCCCAGCCCCTGGCGTCGGCCGTGCTCGGCGACGATGCCGAGGATATCGAGGAGATCATCGAGGCGCCGGCCGGGGTGCGGGCACCGATGGTGGCCGAGCGCATCGTCGAGCGGATCATCGAGCGCGTGGTCAACGCCGGGCGGCGGCGCCTGCCCAACCGGCGCAAGGGCTATACCCAGAAGGCCATCGTCGGCGATCACAAGGTCTATCTCAGGACCGGCGAATACGAGGACGGGCATCTCGGCGAGATCTTCATCGACATGCACAAGGAAGGTGCCGCCTTCCGCAGCCTGATGAACAATTTCGCCATCGCCATCTCCATCGGCCTGCAATATGGCGTGCCGCTGGAGGAGTTCGTCGAGGCCTTCACCTTCACCCGCTTCGAGCCCTCGGGCCTGGTCGAAGGCAATGACGCCATCAAGATGGCGACCTCCGTGCTCGACTACATCTTCCGCGAGCTCGCCATCAGCTACATCGGGCGCAACGACCTCGCCCATGTGCAGCCCAACGACCTGCAGCCCGATGCCATGGGCAGCGGCGTCAGCGAGGGCGAGATGACGGCGCTCGACGAGACGGACGCGGCCATCGACGCGGTCAAGCGCTATGCGAGCACGGGTTATGTACGCAACAATCTCGTCGTGTTCCATAACGTCGCCCATGCTCATGCTCATGCCGCCCACGCCGCCAACGGTCATGGGGGCAGCAGCAACGGCCATGCCAATGGCAATGGGCACGCCCATGCCCATGCCTCGGAGGAAGGCGGCACGACCGTCATCGCCGAGGCCAGTGGCGCCGGCTATGCGGTCGCCGCGGGCAATGGCATCGCCGTCGCCGTGGCGGGGCTGAACGGCCATGGCGCCTCGGTCATCGTCGAGCCCCATGTGGCGGCGGCCGTGGATGCCAAGCTGGACCGGATTCGCGAGGCCCGTCTCAAGGGCTATGAGGGCGACGCCTGCGGCGAATGCGGCAATTTCACCTTGGTCCGCAATGGAACCTGCATGAAATGCACAACCTGCGGATCGACCAGCGGCTGCTCCTAGGCAGCCGCTTCTCGGGCGGCGCGGCATCGACCACTGTAGCCTAGCGCCTCCCTTCTCCAACTGAGCCGGGCCCGTCGGGGGAAGATGGGCCCGGCTTTTTATTGCGCGCTGGGTTGCTGGACGAGGGCCGCCTTGGTCAGCAGGCGCTTCAGCTCGACGGGGGCCATCTCATATTCGATAAAGGAATGCGGACATTCGCCCACCGCCCGCTCGAACAACTGCCGGGCAACCTCCGTCTCCTGGCGCAGGAGGTGCCACTCCGCGATATAGAAATCGGCCTCGCAGCGCTGGCCTCGCTCTCTCACTACATCGGTGGAATACGCTACCTTCCTCAACGCCTCTTCTGAGAGCTGGCCGCGGTAGAAGCCAAGGAGAGCGCTCGGCCATGTGCTCGGATCCGGCTTCGTGCCGCTTCCATCCAGGAACGCGACGTCGAGCCGGCCGTCCCGACCATGGGCGATATAGAGCCATAGCGGCAGATAGGTCGACAAGTCGTCGCTGCCAACCTTCTGCGCACTGGCGAAGTCCTCAGCGGCGGCGCCATAGCGTCCCGCGGCGAATCGCGACAGCCCGCGGCCGAAGAAGGCCGGGTAATTTGTCGGCTCAAGGCCAAGTGACTTGGTGAACTCCGCCTCGGCAAGCTCGTAGCGGCCCTGGTCGCGATAGAGGATGCCGCGCCCGTTCATGACCCGGACATCCTTCGGTTTCATCCGGCCGGCGGCATAGAAATCGAGCAAACTCAGATCCCATCGCTGCTCGTCGCGATAAGCCAGTCCACGATAGTAGAAGGCAGACTCGTCGCCGGGGTCGAGCCGTAATGCCTGGCTATAGTCCGCGATCGCCTCCGCCCTTTCTTCCAACTTGTAATGGACATATCCGCGCCGGATATAAGTCGTTGCGTTGTCCGGCTGGAGGCGGACGGCCTCGTTGTAGTCGGCGAGCGCCTCCGTCCAACGATGCGTCAATTCATAGACAGAGCCCCTGCCGATATAGCCTCCGGACACATCGGGCGCCAGGCGGAGGACGGCGCCGAATTCAATGATTGCGCGCGCGGAGTCCTTCTTGTCGTAATAGGCATAGGCGCGCTGGAAATAGGCGTCGATGAAGTCCGGCTTGAGCCGGATGGCCGTCGTCAGATCGGCGATCGCCCGATCGAACTTTCCCAGCGAATCATGGGTGATACCTCGGCTTGCATAGGCCTCGGCATAGTTAGGGTCGATCGTAATCGCGGCGTCGAAATCCTCGATAGCCCGAACCAGTTCGCCTTTTTTTTCATAGGCCAGGCCGCGATTGCGCAGCGCGATCTTGTCCTGCGGATCGGTACGGATGGCCGCGCTGTAATCGGAGATCGCCTCATCCCACTTTTTCATCCTGACATGCGCAATCCCGCGGTCGGTGTAGACCCGCGTGAGGGTGGGATCCAAGCGAATGGCCGCATCAAAATCGCGGATCGCCTGCGCGTATTGCCCCTTGTCGGAATAGCTTGACCCGCGATAATCCAGGGCCAGAGCGTCGGTCGGATCGAGCTCAATCGCTTTGTCGAGATCGAGGATGGCCAATTCCCGCTCACCCTCCGCGTCATAGGCATAGCCCCGGAGTCTGAACGCACGGCCGCTCTTCGGGTCCAGCCGCAGAACACTGTCATAGTCGGCGATCGCCAGGTCGAAGAGCCCGCGCCTCACATAGGCCCAGGCGCGGTCGAGATAGACCGAGGCGTCGCGCGGGTTGAGCCGAAGTGCCGTCTCGAAATCGGCGAAGGCATGCTCGAAATCGCCGTTCCGATAATGGGCATAGCCCCGTTTGGCATAGGCCCGCTGGCGACGAGGATCGAGGCGAATGGCCGCGTCGAAATCGTAGACTGCGTCATCGAAGTTGCCGGCATCGAGGTCATCCTTCCCGCTCTCGTACCAGGCTTTCGCCAGGTCGGGATCGAGCTGCATCGCCGCGCGATAGTCCACCCGGGCCCGATCCCGATCGCCCAAATGCTCATAGGCCACGCCGCGGTCGTAGCGGTAGTCGGCGTCCTTCGGAGCGAGGCGGATGGCCTCGTTGTAGTCCACCACCGCCAGGTCGTATTCTTTCCGGTCGTCATGGACGAAGGCGCGCCAGGCGAAGGCGTCTGCAGAATCCTTCTCGATGCGGATGACCGCCGAGAAATCTGCGAGAGCCTCGCTGGTATCGTCGAGCTTGTAATGCGCGCGGCCGCGGTCGTAATAGGCGTCGGCGAAATCAGGCCTCAGCTTGATCGCCCGGTCATCATCGGCGATCGTCCTGTCGTATTTCTTCTGTTGGTAGAGGGCCAAGCCTCGGTTGCGGTAGGTGTCCGGGTCCTCCGGGTTGAGCCGGATCGCCTCGTCATAGTCCGCGATGGCTCGGACGTAGTCATCCTTCCGGTGATAGGCGATGGCGCGATTGGCGAAGGCCAGGGCGTGCTCCGGGTCGTGCTCGAGCGCCGCGTCGAAATCGGCGATGGCCCGATCGAGCAGGTCCTTGTCCAGATAGGCCACGCCCCGCTCGGTGAGCGCGACGGCGGCCTGCCAATCCGAAAGCCCACCGGCGCGGATCACCTTGTCGTAGAGAAGGATGGCTCGGTCGAGGTCGCCGCGCTCTCGGGCAGCATAGGCAGTGTCCCAATCCATCCCCGGGCTCTGTGCCTCGGTGATGTCGGGCGACCTGCCCGCCTCGGCAAAGGCACTGCCGCCCACCGCGAGCAGAAACAATATGGCGAGGATGACCCGGACCAACCTACCCCCTCCGCTGGCCGCGCGCCTCGATTATGGCCGCAGGCCGCCGGTCGAGACAAGGGCGCCGCGCCCGGCTATTCTCCGGCCCCGAATTCGAAGAAACCCCCTGACTCCAAAGAAACCAAGGAGAGGCCCCATGGCCGGAAAGATCGAGACGTTGCTGGCGGAGAAGAAGATCGAGCTGCCCAAGGCGGCGATTCCCGTGGCCAATTACGTGCCGGTGGTCATCACCGGCAATCTCGCCTTCGTCGCCGGGCAGGTGACGATCTGGAACGGCGAGGTCAAGTTCATCGGCAAGCTGGGCAAGGAATACACTGTCGAGCAGGGCCAGCAGGCCGCGCGCATCTGTGGGCTCAACATTCTGGCTCAGATCAAGGCGGCCCTCGGCGGCGATCTCGACCGGGTGAAGCGCTGCGTCAAGCTCAACGTCTTCGTCAATTCGCTGGCCGATTTCACGGACCAGCCGAAGGTCGCCAATGGCGTCTCCGACCTGATGGTGGAAGTCTTCGGCGATGCCGGCAAGCATGCTCGCGCCGCCCTGGGCGTCAATGTGCTGCCGCTCAATGTAGCGGTGGAGGCCGATGCGGTCTTCGAGGTGGCCTGAAGGCTGAGGAGATCAGGAGGTCGGCAGGTCGCAACTGCCGCCGACCGCCTTCTCCACCGCCGACTGATCGGGGGTGGCAGGCGCCGGCGAGCCGGGCGTCCCGCTCGCCATGCGCTCCTGCATCTTGGATTTGAAGATGGCCTGGCCCTCGGCATGGAGGAAATCCTTGCCCTCGATGCTGAGGAGCTGCTGCCGGTCGGCGAGGTCATAGGCCTGCTGCCATTGCATCTTGGCGTCGGCGGCCAGCCCGACCTGCCAGAAGGCATCGCCCAGATGGGAATGGATCTCCGGACTACCGGGGTCGAGCTTCGCTGCCTTGCATAAGGGGGGCAGCGCCTCGCCATAGCGTTTCTGCTGATAGAGCACCCAGCCCAGGGTATCCTGATAGGCGCCCTCTTCCGGCAGCTTGGCGGTCGCCTCCCTGGCATAGGCCAGCGCCTCGTCCAGGCGCCGGCCGCCGAGCGACCATTCATAGGCGATGTTGTTGCGCGCCAGCAGATTGCCCGCGGCCGCGGCACTCTCATAGAGCTGCTCCGCCTTAGCCTGGTCGCGGGCCACGCCCAGCCCGAAATCGTAGAGGTAGCCCAGCGAATTCTGGGCATCGGCCTGGCCCTGGGCGGCCGCCTTGTCATACCAGTCCGCGGCGGCCGCATAGTCGCGCGGCCCGATATCGCCGTCGTTGTAGATGGCCCCCATCATGTATTGCGCATCCGCATTGCCCTGCTCCGCCTCGGCGCGGAACAGTTCCGCGGCGGTCTTGTAATCGCGGCGGTCATAGGCCGCCCAGGCGCCATCCATATCGGCCCAGGCCGGCGCGGCCGTGACCAGAAAAGCGGCAAGGATCAGATAACGCCAGAGAGACATGAAAAGAGCACCCACCTGCCTAAACACATAGTCGCAGTTTACCCCGATGCCAGTCCCAGGCCTATTGGGACAGAGGCTCGAGGGCGGGCGGCGGGCGACAGGCGGCGAAATAATACCATGCCGGTGAGGCCCGAAACCCTTGCCGCGGGATCGATCCGGCACGATTCTATCCCACGTGAACACCTCACCCTTTCGCAATGCCTGACGGCAGGGAACCCGCACGTCTGAGACTGGGCGACGGTGTGGCAGGCCTCGACGCCGGCGCCTGGGACGCCTGCGCGGGCCGTGGCAACCCCTTCCTCTCCCATGATTTCCTGGCGGCGCTGGAGGAGAGCGGCTGCGTCGGGCGGCGCACCGGCTGGCGGCCCTGTCCGCTGCTCCTGGAGGCCGGCGACGGCGCCCTGCTCGGCGCGGTTCCCCTCTATCTGAAGAGCCATTCCGCCGGCGAATATGTCTTCGATCACGGCTGGGCCGAGGCCTATGAACAGGCCGGCGGAACCTATTACCCCAAGCTGCTGGCCGCCGTGCCCTTCACGCCGGTGCCGGGACCCCGCCTGCTCGTCCGCCCAGGGCCCGAGGCCGAGACCCATCGCCGGCAACTGGCGGAGGGCCTGCTCGCGGTCGCGCGCCAGCTCGGCGTCTCCTCGCTGCATGTGAACTTCGCCGAGCCGACGGATTCCGCGGCTTTGGCCGCCGCGGGCATGATGCAGCGGGTGAGCACCCAATATCACTGGGAGAACCGCGGCTACGCCAGCTTCGAGGCTTTCCTGGCCGAACTTTCCTCGCGCAAGCGCAAGATGATCCGCAAGGAGCGCGAGGCGGCCAGACGAGAGGGGCTTCAGCTGCGGCGCCTGGTCGGCGCCGATATCAAGCCCCGGCACTGGCAGCAGTTCTACCGTTTCTACATCGATACCAGCGAGCGCAAATGGGGCCGGCCCTATCTGACCCGCGCTTTCTTCGAGGCGATCGGCGAGCGCATGGCGGACCGCGTCCTCCTGGTCATGGCGGAGGATGACGGCACGCCGGTTGCGGGCGCCCTCAACCTCTTCGGCAGCGAAGCGCTCTACGGGCGCAACTGGGGCTCCGACGGGGCCTTCAAATTCCTGCATTTCGAGGCCTGTTACTACCAGGCGATCGATTTCGCCATCGAGAACCGCCTCGCCCGCGTCGAGGCCGGGGCCCAGGGCGAGCACAAGATCGCGCGGGGCTATCTGCCGGTCGAGACCCGCAGCTTCCACTTCATCGCCGATCCCCGCTTCGCCGCCGCGGTCGCCGATTTCCTGGCGCGGGAGACCCGGGCGGTCGAGCAGGAGCGCGACGCGCTGGCCGAGTATTCGCCCTTCCGATGCGAGGGCCCGGAGCCGGCGGAAGCCAGAACCAAGGGAACGGCAAAGGCGCGGAGTCACCGGGAGGAATGAAAAAGGCCTCGCCCGGAGGCGAGGCCTTTCGACGACGCGGAAGGAGACGGGCGGCGCGCCCGGCTCGCTCCCTTTAAGGCTCAGGTCTCGACCAGCGCCGGCAGCTTGGGTGCCTCGGGCGGCGCGGGCGGCTTGGGATAGGTGAAGACCAGCTTTTCCTCCACCACATCGACCTGCACGAGGCCGCCCTTCTCCAGGCGGCCGAAGAGGAGCTCCTCGGCCAGGGGTTTCTTGATGTACTCCTGGATCACCCGGGAGAGGGGCCGGGCGCCATAGAGCGGGTCGTAGCCCTTGCGAGCAAGCCAGGCGCGGGCCGTGTCGCTGAGCTCGATGGTGACCTGCCGGTCGGCGAGCTGCGCCTCCAGCTGCATCACGAACTTGTCGACGACCTTGGCCACGACCTCCGGCAACAGGGTGCTGAAGGTGATGACCGCATCCAGCCGGTTGCGGAACTCGGGCGAGAACATGCGCTCGATGGCCTCCGTATCCTCCCCCGTCCGGCCTTCGCGGCCAAAGCCGATCGCAGGCTTGGCCATCTGGGAAGCGCCGGCATTCGTCGTCATGATCAGGATCACATTGCGGAAGTCGACCGTCTTGCCGTTGTGATCGGTCAGCTTGCCATGGTCCATGACCTGCAGCAGGACGTTGAAGAGATCCGGATGTGCCTTCTCGATCTCGTCCAGCAGCAGCACCGCATGGGGATGCTGGTCGATGGCATCGGTCAGCAGGCCGCCCTGGTCGAAGCCGACATAACCGGGCGGCGCGCCCAGCAGCCGCGATACGGTGTGACGCTCCATGTATTCCGACATGTCGAAGCGGATCAGCTCGATCCCCAGGCTGCGCGCCAGCTGGCGGGCAACCTCGGTCTTGCCGACGCCGGTCGGGCCCGAGAAGAGATAAGCGCCGATCGGCTTCTCCGGCTCGCGCAAGCCGGCGCGGGCGAGCTTGATGGCCGAGGACAAGGCGTCGATCGGCTTCTCCTGGCCGAAGACCATGGTCTTCAGATCGCGCTCGAGATTCTGCAGGGCCAGGCGATCGTCCCGGCTCACGCTCTTGGGCGGGATGCGGGCGATCTTGGCCACCACCGCCTCGACATCCTTGACCGCGATGGTCTTGCGCCGCTTGCCCTCGGGCAGCAGCATCTGGGCCGCGCCGACCTCGTCGATCACGTCGATCGCCTTGTCCGGCAGCTTGCGGTCGTTGATGTAGCGCTGAGCCAGCTCCACCGCGGCGCGGATCGCCTCGGCGGTGTAGCGCACATTGTGGTGCTTCTCGTAATAGGGCTTCAGGCCGCGCAGGATCTTGATCGAATCCTCGAGCGAGGGCTCGTTGACGTCGATCTTCTGGAAGCGGCGGACCAGCGCCCGATCCTTCTCGAAGTAGTTCCGGTATTCCTTGTAGGTGGTCGAGCCGATGCAGCGGATGACACCGCCCGCCAGGGCCGGCTTCAGCAGATTGGAGGCATCCATGGAGCCGCCGCTGGTGGCGCCCGCGCCGATCACCGTATGGATCTCGTCGATGAAGAGGATGGCGTTGGGCATCTTCTCGAGCTCGCCGATCACCGCCTTCAGCCGCTCCTCGAAATCGCCGCGGTAGCGGGTGCCGGCCAGCAGCGAGCCCATGTCGAGGCTGTAGATGACGCAGCCCTTCAGCACCTCCGGCACGTCGCCGGTGACGATGCGCCGGGCCAGGCCCTCGGCGATGGCGGTCTTGCCCACGCCGGGCTCGCCGACATAGAGGGGGTTGTTCTTGGTCCGCCGGCAGAGGATCTGGATCGTGCGCTCCACCTCGGCCTCGCGGCCGATGAGGGGGTCGATCTTGCCCGCCGACGCCTTCTTGTTGAGATCGACGCAATAGAAGTCCAGCGCCTCGCTCCCGCCCTTGGCGGTCTTCTCGCCCGGCTCGCCTTCCGCACCCTGGACCCGGCGGGTCTCGGAGCGGCCATGGGCCTTGGCGATGCCATGGCTGATGTAGTTGACGGCGTCGAGGCGCGACATCTCCTGCTCCTGCAGGAAAAATACGGCGTGGCTCTCGCGCTCGGAGAAGATGGCGACCAGGATATTGGCGCCGGTCACTTCCTCCCGGCCGGAGGATTGGACATGGATGGCCGCGCGCTGGAGCACGCGCTGGAAGCCGGCGGTGGGCTTGGCCTCGCCGCCCCGGTTGGAGACGAGATTGCCGAGCTGGCTGTCGATGTAGTCGATCAGGTCGCGGCGCAGGCGCTCGACATCGACATTGCAGGCCCGCATCACGGCAATTGCGTCGGGATCCTCTGTCAGCGCCAGCAGCAGATGCTCGAGCGTCGCGAAGTCATGCCGTCGCTCGTTGGCGTAGGCGAGCGCACGGTGCAGCGTCTTCTCCAGATTGGGCGACAGCATCGGGCTCTACTCCTTCTCCATCGTGCATTGCAGCGGGTGCTGATGGCGGCGCGCGAAGTCGATGACCTGGGTCACCTTCGTCTCCGCCACTTCGTAGGTAAAGACGCCGCAAACCCCCACTCCGCGGCGGTGGACATGCAACATGATCTGCGTGGCTTCCTCGCGGCTCTTCGCGAAGAAGCGCTCGAGCACATGAACGACGAACTCCATCGGCGTATAGTCGTCATTCAGAAGAAGCACCTTGTACATAGAGGGCTTCTTGGTCTTCGGCTTGCTTTTGACAACGACCCCGACCTGACGGTCGTCGTCGTTACGCCTGTCATCGCCGCCCATCATCCTGCAACATCGTCAATCCATCGGAAAATCAGCGGTTTCATCACACCCATAATATTGGATCGCAAGCGCCACCGCAAAGACCCCGGGCCGACGGCACACAAAAAATGTCTCTCAGCGCGGTTCTGGCGGCCATTCGCCGAACACATGGCCCCTTGTCGTCCCCTCAGGACCTGCTGCCGCGACCTGGCGCCGCAGCGACTCGGGGCGCCCAGGCCTCCGCCGCCAGGCGCCCGGCCAGCCGGACCAGGTGGCCGGTCTCGCGGACCCAGCTCTCGAGCGAGCCCGCGCCGAAGTGGCGCTGCAGCTTAACAACATCCCACGGGTTGCGCGCATCGACGAGGCCGCGGGCCGCCAAGAGTCCCGCCGAAACCGACCGCTGCTGCATCTCGATCAGGGCTTGTCCGAAGGTCTGAATGCCATCGGCCAGTGCCAAGCCCGAGAGGGTGACGGTATCCAATTCTTCTGCCGCGAAGGGGATAAACTTCGGCACGTCATGCCCTGGGGCCACGGAAAACGTCGCCCCGGCTTGGCGCTCAGTGCTGTTCGCGCTCCGAGTTCGAAGGGGCGATCACGGCCGTTTTGGGGCTCTTTCGAGATTTATTCTTGGCAATCATGATTTTTTCCTCGCTCCCCACCGCCCCTCGCTTGCTGCACTGCAGCATGTCGAAATATGGTATTTTTCACAAATAGGTCAATGGCTTCCCCGCAACGCAACATAGCAGCCGATTCCCGCGACATACCGCCATGACTTAATCCTCCGTAAAAGCCCACATGTTCTAGGTAGACAGGATTCCTCAGCTTTTTTACGATGGGGGCTGGTAACGACTCGGGAACTGGCCGATGCAAGAGGCACGACAGAGGGGGCGTCCCGGTTCGCGGATTCCCGCCATGGCGCTGGTACGGGGTTTGACATGGCTTGGGCTGATTTTTGCCTTCATGTCGACATCATCCCAAAGTCTCGCTGCCGCACCAGTCAGCGCGAGCATCGTCGTCGATGGGGCCAGCGGCCAAGTCCTCTCCCAGTCCAATGCGGATGTGCTGACATATCCGGCCTCGCTGACGAAGATGATGACGCTCTACCTCACCTTCGAGGCGTTGCAGAAGGGCAAGATCACGCTGGGCCAGGCGCTGCCGGTCTCCGCCAATGCCGCCAGCCAGCCGCCGACCAAGCTCGGCCTCTATCCCGGTGAGACGATCACGGTCTCCCTGTTGATCCGAGGCATGATCATCAAGTCGGCCAATGACGCCGCCATGGTGATGGGCGAGGCGCTGGGCGGCAGTGTCGAGGGTTTTGCCCAGAAGATGAACGCCAAGGCCCAGGCCTTGGGAATGACCCGCACCCTATTCCGCAACCCCAACGGCCTGCCCGATCCCAACCAGCACACCACCGCCCGCGATCTGTCGCGCCTGGCGGCGGCGCTCTATCGTGATTTTCCCCAGTATTACCCGCTGTTCTCCGAGACGCGCTTCACCTTCCATGGCCGCAACTATCTGACCCATAACCGCTTCGTGCTGAACTACCCCGGCGCGGACGGGCTCAAGACCGGCTATATCCGCGCCTCGGGCTTCAATCTGGCGGCCTCGGCCTCGCGCAACGGACGACGCGTCATCGGCGTGGTGCTCGGCGGCCGCTCGCCATCCCTCCGGGATGCGCAGATGTGGTCGCTCTTCGACCAGGGCTTCGGCACCCCCACGCCGGCGGGCTCGAACAATGCTCTCCTGTTGGCCAGCGCCTCGGCCCTGCCCGGGCTGAAGCCCGACGACGGCCAGGGCGACGGCGGCACGGAGGATGATTCCCTCGAGGACGGCACGGCCGCGCCGACGACGAATGCGATGCAATCCGCCCTCCCGACGACGGCCGCCACGGCGGTGCCGCCGGCCACCAAGCCGACCGTCGGCTACAGCGCGGCGCCGGCCCCGAAGGCGCCGGCGGTCCAAGTGCAGGTTCTCCAGCCTCTGGTCGCCGCGACGCCCGCGGCCCCGCCGCCGGCGCCCGTCGTAGCCCAGGTGCCAGCCGCCCCGGTGACGACCAAGAAGACGAAGCAGGTGATCTTGGCACTCGCGACCCCAGGGCCCGCGCCGTTGCTGAAGCCCGGCGTCGCCTCGGGTACGGCCGCCGTCAGCGCCACCCAGGATGCCGTGCCGACGGTAGGCGGCAACCGGATCTGGGGCATCCAGGTCGGCGCCTATAGCCGCTACAACTCCGCCCGCCAGGCCGCGATCAAGGCGCGCGCCAAGCTGCCCGCCGGGAGCCCGCAGACGCGGGTCGCCGTCGACGAGAGCCGGGGGCGCAACGGCAAGGTCTACCGGGCGCGCCTCATCGGCTTCGCCCAGACCGAAGCGAACAACGCCTGCCGGACCCTCAAGGCCCACAAGCTCTCCTGCCTGGTGGTCCAGTCGAATGTGGCGGTGGCGGAGACGACGCCTTAGCGATCGCCGCTTGCCCCTGGACCGGCTTTCGCCGGGGGTGACGGAAAGAAGTAGTTCTAGGTGATCGGATAGCTCGCCAGCCGCACCAGCGGGAGCGATGCCCTCAGAACTTCGGCGCCGCGATGCCGCTGGCGGTGAGCTCGGCCACGACGGCGGCCTTCAGCCGTTCGAGACCCGCCGCCGTCTGGGATTCACAGCGCGCCACCAGCACATCCTGGGTGTTGGAGGCCCGCAGAAGCCACCATCCGTCGGCCGTGCGCACCCGGACGCCGTCGATGTCGTTCACATCCGCCCCGACCCGGCGCAGGCGTTCGGCCGTCTCCTCGACCACGACGAACTTCCGCTCCTCGCTGCAGGGGAAGCGAAGCTCCGGCGTATTCATCACCCGGGGCAGGGAGCTGCGCATCTGGGCGAGGCTCTGGTCGCTCCGGCTCACGATATTGAGGATCCGGACGGCGGCGTAGAGGGCGTCGTCGAAGCCGAAATAGCGATCGGCGAAGAAGATATGCCCGCTCATCTCGCCGGCGAGCGGCGCGCCGGTCTCGGCCATCTTGGCCTTGATCAGCGAATGGCCGGTGCGCCACATCAGGGGCTCGCCGCCGGCCCGCTTGATCTCGTCGAACAGCACCTGGCTCGCCTTGACATCGGCGATGACCGTGGCGCCCGGGCGCTCGGCCAGGATCTCGCGGGCGTAGAGCACCATGAGCTGATCGCCCCAGAGGATCTCGCCGCCGCCGTCGACCACGCCGATGCGGTCGCCATCGCCGTCGAAGGCAATGCCGAGATCGGCTTTTTCCGCGATGACCCGGGCTTGAAGCTCCCTCAGATTCTCCGGCACGGTGGGATCGGGATGGTGATTGGGGAAGCTGCCGTCGATCGTCTCGTAGAGCAGCACATGGCGGCCGGGGATATGCTCGGCCAGCAACGTCATGGCCTCGCCCGCCGCACCATTCCCGGCGTCCCAGACCACCGTCAGCATCCGGCCCTCGCGATAGTCCGAGGCGAGCCTCTGCACATAATCCTCGAGCTGCGGCCGGTCCTCCACCTTTCCCCGCGGACCGCTGGCATAGCTGCCTTGGCTGCGCGATCTCGGCGATATGGCGGATCGAGGCGCCGTAAAAGGCGCCCTTCCCCAGCATCATCTTGAAACCGTTGTATTCGGCCGGGTTGTGGGAGCCGGTGATCATGACCCCGCCATCGAGGCCGAGAGCACGAACGGCGAAATAGAGCATCGGCGTCGGGCCGCGCCCGACCCGCAGCACATCGAGGCCGCAGTCGCGCAGCCCCTCGACAACCGCCGCCTCGAGTTCCGGCGAGCTCAGCCGCCCGTCATAGCCGACGGCGGCCCGGCTGCCACCGGCCTCCTTCACCATGGTCCCGAAGCCACGCCCTACGGCATAGGCATCCCTCGCGGAAAGGGTGCGCCCGACGATGCCGCGGATGTCGTATTCGCGGATCGCGGTGGGGTCGAAGCGATGCGTATCCTGTGCCATAGCGCGCCTATTCCCGATCTGCCGTCTCAGGGCCGGCCGATGCTGCTGTAGCGGAAGCCCGCCTCCACCATCTCGGCGGGGTTATAGACATTGCGCAGATCCACCACATTGGGCTGGCGCAGGAGCTGCTTCATGCGGGCGAGATCGAGGCCGCGGAACTCGTTCCACTCGGTGATGATCGCCACCGCATCGGCGCCGGTCATGCAGTCATAGGCGTCGCGGCAATAGGTGAGATCGGGCATCAGCTTTTTGGCCTCGTCCATGCCCTCGGGATCGAAGGCGCGGATCGTGGCACCCGCCTTCACCAAGGCAGGAAGGATACCGAGGCTGGGGCTGTCGCGCATATCGTCGGTATTGGGCTTGAAGGTGAGGCCCAGCGCCGCCACCGTCTTGCCCTTGACGGAGCCGCCGAGCGCGGCCACGACCCGATCGGCCATGGCGAGCTTGCGCGCCTCGTTCACCGCCACGACGGTCTCGACGATCTTCAGCGGCGCGCCGTAGTCCTGGGCGGTCTTGACCAGGGCGAGCGTGTCCTTGGGAAAGCAGGAGCCGCCATAGCCGGGGCCGGCGTGGAGGAACTTCCGCCCGATGCGTCCGTCGAGGCCGATGCCGCGGGCCACGTCATTGACGTTGGCGCCCACCTTCTCGCAGAGATCGGCGATCTCGTTGATGAAGGTGATCTTGGTGGCCAGGAAGGTGTTGGCCGCGTATTTGATCAGCTCCGCCGTCTCGATGCTGGTGAACAGGATCGGCGTCTCCAGCAGATAGAGCGGCCGGTAGAGCCGGCGCATCACTTCGCGCGCGCGCTCCGTCTCGGCGCCGATGATGACCCGGTCGGGGCGCATGAAATCGCCGATGGCCGAGCCTTCGCGCAGGAATTCCGGATTGGAGGCGACGTCGAACTCGCCCGAGGGACGGGCCTCGCGCAGGATGCGGGCGACCTCGTTCCCGGTGCCCACCGGCACCGTCGATTTGGTGACGACGACCGTCGGACGGTCGACGGCCTCAGCGATTTCCTTGGCGGCGGCATAGACGTAGGAGAGATCGGCATGGCCGTCGCCGCGGCGCGACGGCGTGCCCACGGCGATGAAGACGGCATCCGCCCCCTTCACCGCCCGCGTGACGTCGGTGGAGAAGGCGAGGCGACCGTCCTTGACGTTGTTCTCCACCAGCTTGTCGAGGCCGGGCTCGAAGATGGGCATGCGCCCGTTGCGCAGGCTTTCGATCTTGGCGCCGTCCTTGTCGACGCAGACCACATCGACGCCGAACTCCGAGAAGCAGGCGCCCGAGACGAGGCCGACATAGCCGGTGCCGATGACGGCGATCCGCATGAGCGAGGCTCTCCTTGGTTATCTATTGGTCGAGCTGCTTGGCGTAGTCGCGCAGAATGTCACGGACCTTGCCACCGATGACCTCATGCTTCAGCGCATAGGCGATGGTGGCCTCGATGAAGCCGGCCTTGTCGCCGCAGTCGAAGCGCTTGCCTTCGAAGCGATAGCCATGGAAGGGCCCATGGCCGATCATGCGGGCGAGCGCATCGGTCAATTGTATCTCTCCGCCCGCGCCCGGCTTCTGATCGGCGATCAGATCGAAGACCTCGGGCTGCAGGATATAGCGGCCGATGACCGAGAGGGTCGACGGCGCCTCCTCGGGCTTGGGCTTTTCCACCAGCCCGCGGACCTCGACCAGCCGGCCCTCCTCCTTGCCCGTTGCCAGCACGCCATAGCGGTTGGTGTGCTCGCGGGGCACATCCATCACCGCCACGAGATTGCCACCGACGCGGGTGTATTCCTCGACCATCTGCTGCAGGCAGGGTTTCGCGGCCATCACCATGTCGTCGGCCAGAAGCACGGCGACCGGCTCGCCCGCGGCCAGATGCCGCGCGCACCACACCGCATGGCCGAGGCCGTTGGGATGCTGCTGGCGGATATAGGCGACTTGGCCCGGCAAAGGCAGCAGATCGGCGATCAGCGCCAGATCCCGCTTGCGGCCCCGCTCCGTCAAAGTGGCATGAAGCTCGTAGGAATGGTCGAAATGATCCTCGATCGCCGCCTTGCCGCGGCCGGTCACGAAGATGAATTGCTCGATGCCGGCCGCCTTGGCCTCCTCCACCGCATATTGGATCAGCGGGCGGTCGACGATCGGCAGCATTTCCTTCGGCATGGCCTTGGTGGCCGGAAGAAAACGGGCGCCGAGGCCGCCCACCGGGAAGATGGCTTTGCGTACGGGTTTGAATGTCATGCGGGATCCGTCGTTAACCGAGGTGACTTTCTGCCATAGGGGCGCCGTCTTTGACAACCGCGGCCGGCGTCGCACCGATAATTGCCCGAGTGGCCGTCCCCTGGGGGCCGTCCCTTGGGGCCCGTCAATTCCCCAAAAGCACGTCGCGAGCTTCGTTGAGGCGGGCCGCCAGGTAGTCGGAGCCCCCGTGATCCGGGTGGAGCTTCAGCATCAGGCGGTGATGGGCTTCGCGGATCTGCGCCTCGGTGGCGTCCGAAGTCAGCCCGAGCATGGCGAGCGCCTCCTCCCGCGGCATAGCGCCGCTGGCCGTTCGCGCCTCTGACCTCCCTTGCTCCGATCTGCCCGCGTCGCCTTCGCTACGCCACTCCGGTCCATGAATTCTGTCGAGATAGGCTTCCAGCACCGCCACGGCCTCATGGTCCTCGCGGCGCACCTCGTCGAGCAACAAAAGCAGATCGGCACGGGAAAGTTCCCCCAGACGCCGGCCGCCGAACCGGCCCTGCTTCACCTGGCCGTCGACGCTGCCTGTGTCATGATCGAGGCTGACCGAAAGATAGGCGGTGTCGACGCCCGAGCGATGGCCCTGGGGCTGCCCGATTCCCGCCAGTTGGCGCCGCGCCTGCCAGCGCCGCCAAAGCGGATATCCCAGGCTCGCTGCCATCAACACCAGGCCGATCCTGCCGCCGACGACGAGCAGGCCCAGGCCGACCAGCGCCACGGCGATCGCCACATAGCGCAGCACGGTCGCCAGCAGCGCCGGATCGACGCGGCTCAGGCCCCGCAGCAGATAGATGATACCGACCAAAGCGATGAAACCGAGGGCGAAATAGGCCGGCATGGCCCTATTTCGCGCCGAGCTGGCGGGTCAGCAGCAGGGTCTTGCCGCCGGCCCGCTGGCCAAGGTCCTGAAGCGCCTTCAACCCGCCCGCCGCATAAACCGCCACGGCCCGCAACAGCTCGGTCAGCTGCTGGGCGCTGCCGGCATCGAAGGGGCAATAGGCGCCGCCGGAAAGCTTCGCCATCTGCTTGAAGGTGGCGGCGGCGACGGGCTCATGGCCCTCGTGAAACAGGAAGACCGGCAAGCCCAGCACCCCCAGCTGGCCGGCCAGATGGCAGAGCGTGTCGGCCGATTCCTCCATGCAATCGCCGACGAAGACCAGCGCGTTCACCCGCTTGGCCCTGGTTTCGGCGATGGCGTGCTTCAAGACCCGGCCGATCTGGGTGTGGCCCCCCAGGCAAACCACCCCGGTCATCCGCCGGGTCAGCTCCGCCGCATTGTCGAGCCAGGGGAAGGCCTCGAAATCATGGAAGCCGCAGTAATAGACGAGCTGGATATCGAGCCCGCCCATCTGCCCCACGGCGGCGAACATCTGGGCCTGGATCTCGCAGGCCTGGTCCCAGCTCGGCTGGCGGCTGGCCGTCGCGTCGAGGGCGAAGATGAGCCGGCCCCGCGGGCCCACGGGCCGCACGCTCGGCATAGCGGCCAGCTTCTGCAGGAAGGCGTCGACTGCGCCCGCCCCCGGTTTCTTCTCGGGCAGCTTTTCACCCATGCCTCAGAGTTAGTACAGCTGGAGGCGAATGACCAGTGTGAGCGAGAACAAGACTCTCAGGCCGGCGATTCGATTCCGATCACCTCCAGCAGCGCCCTCACCTCCTGCCGGGCGGCGACATGGGACATCTTCAGCGCCGGGCCGCCGGCGCCGAGGTTGAGGTCCAGCAAGGTGAGGCCGCGGGGGAAGAGCTCGCGGAAGACGACGCGTTCGGAGAAGCCGGGGGCGAGGCGGAAGCCGATGCGCCGGGAGAGCTGCTCCAACAGCCGGCCGATGTCACGCTTGTTGCGGGCATCCAGGCTGGAGAGGCGGTTGCGCATGACGATCCAGTCGATGGCGGCACCGCCGCCCGCCAGCGCCCGGCGCTTGCGCTGTTCCCAGACCGCCTCGGCATAGACGCTGGGTCCCAGGATCTTCTGCCCCTCGCGATCGAGTCGGGCGAGGAGATCGAGATCGAGGAAGCTGTCGTTCAGCGGCGTCACCAGCGTATCGGCATGGGAATGGCCGATGCGCGAGAGGCCGGTATCGCTGCCCGGCGTATCGATGACGATGAAGTCGCAATCCCCAAACTCGGCCAGCGCCGCGGTGAAGCGGGCGCGATCCTCGGCCGCCGCCATGGTGGCGGAATCCAGGCGGCTCGCCTCGATAGGGATATGGCGGGAGAGCGGCAGCGGCAGCTCCCCCGCCGTCGCCTTGCGGTTCTCGACATAGCGGGTGAGCGTGCCCTGGCGGGCGTCGAGATCGATGCTGCCGACGGTCATGCCGGCGCGCAGCAGGGCCACGATCACATGCATCGCGGTGGTCGATTTGCCCGAGCCGCCCTTCTCGTTCCCGAGAACGATGATATGCGGCTTGCGGCGGACGACGGCGCCGAAGTGGACGGTCACGCCTTCCGGATCCAGATGGCGGTGTCGTGGAAGACCGCGCCCCCCTTTGGCGGGCCGGCATCGGCGCTGGTGAGTGCATTGACCCCGATCCCCTCCTCGAAGGCGCCGTTGGGCCAGATGCTCTCCACCACCACCACGCCCGGCTGCAGCCCGTCGAAGATGCGCGCATGGAGCACGATCGAGCCGCGCCGGTTGCCCAGACGCAGCCGGTCGCCGTCGGCGATGGCGAGGCGCGCGCTATCGGCGGGGTGGATCATCACCGTCGGCCGGCTCTCGCGGGCGCGGGAGCCCGGAGTCTCGGTGAAGGTGGAATTCAGGAACTGGCGCGCCGGGGCCGCCACCATGCGGAAGGGATGCTCCTCATCGGCAGGTCGATCAGCTCGGCGTGATCGGGCAGCACAGGCATCTTGGCGTGGTCCACGCCCACGGCCTTCCAATCCGGCTTGAAACGGAACTTGCCGTCGGCATGGCCGAAGCCGTTGAGGAAATGCCCCTCCTCGAAGGGCGGCGCGCAATCCAGCCAGCGTCCCTGGTCGAAGGCGGCGGTGGAGGGCTTGCCGGAGAGGCGGAGCGTCTCCTCGATGATCTCGCGTTCGCTCATCTGGAAACCGCGATGCTGCGCCCCCAGCCGGCGCGCCAGCTCGCAGATCACATAATGATTGGGCCGCGCCTCGGCATAGGGCTCGACGACCGGACGGGCGAGCTGGAGATGGGTGTGGCCGCCCGCGGTATAGATATCGTCATGCTCCAGGAAGGTCGTGGCGGGCAGGACGATATCCGCCATTTTGGCCGTATCCGTCATGAACTGCTCATGGACGCAGGTGAAGAGATCCTCGCGCAAAAAACCCTGCCGCACCTTGTTCGAATCCGGGCAGACCACCGCCGGGTTGGTGTTCTGGATCAGCAGCGCCGTCACCGGCGGCCCGTCGCCCAGATCGCGCCGATCGCCTGTCAGGATCGGCCCGATGCGCGACTGATCCAGCAGCCGCGTCTTCGGGTCGAGAAGATCGAGCCCCTCGATCAAGGTCTTGTCGAGGCGATAGAGCCCGCCATTGCTGTAGAGCGCCCCGCCGCCGCGCTCGCGCCAGGCGCCGGTGACGGCGGGCAGGCAGGAGACGGCATGGAGCTGGGCGGCGCCGTTGCGCGAGCGGCTGAAGCCATAGCCGATGCGCATGAAGCTCTTCTTCGTCCGGCCGTAGAGCCGGGCGAAATCGACGATCGATGCCGCCGGCACGCCGGAGATCGCCTCGGCCCATTCGGGCGTCGCGGCTCTGGAGATGGGCCTCGAGCTCGGCCGGCACGTCGGTATAGCGCGCGAGATAATCGCGGTCGGCGAAACCTTCCCTGAACAGCACATGCATGACGGCGGCGGCGAGCGCGCCATCGGTGCCGGGGCGAGGCATCAGGTGGATGTCCGCCACCTCCGCCGTGCCGGTGCGATAGGGATCGACCACCACCAGCGGTGCGCCCCGTTGCTTGCGGGCCCGGCTGATATGGGTCATCACATTGACCTGGGTCGCGACGGGATTGCCGCCCCAGACGACGATCAGATCGGAGTCGGCGATCTCGCGGGAATCGACGCCATATTTGACCCCGACCCCGGCTAGCCAGCCGGAATCCGACAGCGCCACGCAGATGGTGGAGAGCATCCGCGAATAGCCCATGGCATGGCGCAGCCGCTCGATCCCGTCGCGCTGCACCAGCCCCATGGTGCCGGCATAGAAATAGGGCCAGACGGTCTCGCGGCCATGGCGGGCCGCGGCGCGCTCGAAGGCTTCCGCCACCTCGTCCAGCGCCGCCTCCCAGGAGATCTGCTGGTAAGCCCCGATCCCCTCCCCTTTCGGCCCCACGCGGCGCAGCGGATGGGCCAGGCGATCGGGGTGATGCTGGCGCTCGGCATAGCGGGCGACCTTGGCGCAGACCACCCCCGCGGTATAGCTGTTCCCGGCCGCGCCCCGGACCTTGCCGATGCGCGTCGGCGACAGGCGCTCGACCTCGAGCGCGCAGGTGCTCGGGCAGTCATGCGGGCAGACGGAAGGGACGAAGTCGAGGGGCATGCTTCGGGGTTCCAGGGGTCGCAAAGTCTAGCGCGTATTTCCCACAGGGGCCACGCCGGCGCAACCTATAGCGTTCAGCCTCTCTCTCTACCTCAAGTGCAAAGCGGCCCTGCAGGAAAGGCCATGGCGGCCAAGCGGCAAAGCGGCTAGGAAAGGCTTTCGGTCCAGGGGGTAGCATGGCGTTCAAGGCGACTGGCGCGGGTCTGCGCAATTTCCCCGCCCGGGCCATCGTCTACATGCTGACGGCCTCCTTCCTGATCATCATCCTCGACACGGCGGTGAAGTGGCTGGCCAAGGGCTATTCGCCCCTCCAGATCGGCTTCGTGCGCTATGTGATCGGCCTGGGCGTGGCCATGGCCATCGCCACCCGGGCCGGGGGCCTCGGCACGCTTCGCACCCGGCGCATCGGCGGGCATCTCGTTCGCTCCGGCCTCAATCTCACGACAATGCTGAGCTTCTATTACGCGCTTCGCCTGCTGCCCCTGGCCGACAGCATCGCCATCAATTTCGCCGCCCCGCTCTTCGTCACCGCCCTCTCCGGACCCATGCTGGGCGAGCATGTCGGGATCCGCCGCTGGATCGCCGTCGGATTCGGTTTCGCCGGCGTGCTGCTGGCGGTGCAGCCCAGCCCCAGCGGCATCAGCCTCGGCGCCGGGCTGGCGCTCCTCTCCGGCCTCTGCTGGGCGCTCACCATCGTCACCTCGCGCCAGATCAGCGGCACGGAATCGAGCCATACGATCCTGTTCTACTACTCCCTGGCGGTGGTCGTGGTGCTGGGCGCCACCATGCCCAGACTGTGGATCCAACCCTCCTTCCACGATTGGATCTGGTTCATCGTCGTCGGTCTCTCCGGCAGCTTCGGCCAGTTCTGCTACAACCAGGCCTTCCGCTATGGCGAGGCCTCCATGGTCGCCCCGTTGGACTATCTCAGCATCGTCTGGGCGACGCTGATGGGCTTCGTCGTCTTCGGCGACATTCCGAGCTGGCTGGTCCTGGGCGGGGCGGCCTGCATCGTCGCCAGCAGCATCTATATCGCGCGGCGCGAGGCCATGCTGGCCCGCGCGCGCCGGCAAGCGGCCGGATGAGCCGCCTGGTCAAAGCCGGGCATATCCGGCGCAGCTTTCCCCTCCGGGGCCTGGTCTATATGGGTCTCGGCGTCTTCTGCATGTCGGTGGTCGATGCCGCCTCCAAGCAGCTGGTGGGCGGCTATTCGCTGGCCCAGGTCATGTTCTTCACCCGCATCATGGGGCCCTTCTTCGCCATCGCGCTGGCGATGAGCCAGGGCGGGCTCCTCACCCTGAGCACACGCCGGATGGGATGGCACCTGCTCCGGGGCATCGTCAGCGCCGCGACGGCCGTGACCTTCGTCGCCTCCCTGCGGCTCCTTCCGCTGGCCGATGCCGTGGCGATCACCTTCGTGAGCCCCCTGCTCATGAGCGCGCTCTCGGTTCCCATGCTGCGCGAGCGTGTCGGCCCCCGGCGGTGGGCCGCGATCCTCGTTGGGCTTATCGGCGTGGTGGTCGTGCTACAGCCCAGCGGGGCGGGGTTCGGCCTCGGCGCGATGCTGGCGCTGTTCGCCGCCCTCACCTATGCCCTCAGCCTCAACATGTCCCGGCTGATGAGCGATACC
Organism: uncultured Alphaproteobacteria bacterium; assembly: GCA_963757155.1. Lineage (GTDB taxonomy): Bacteria > Pseudomonadota > Alphaproteobacteria > Dongiales > Dongiaceae > DASXQK01. The sequence continues at coordinate 85,954 of CAVWQS010000028.1, read as the reverse complement.
GAGACGAGCCAGAGCATCCTGTTCTGGTTCTCGACCTACATGCTCCTGGGGTCGGGGCTGCTGATGCTCTTCGACTGGCAGACGCCCGGCCTCTTCGATTGCCTCCTCTTCGCCTTGCTGGCCGTCGCAGCGAGCCTCGGCCAGTTCTGCGTCATCCAGGCGCTGCGTTACGGCCAGGTCTCCCTGCTGGCGCCCCTGGAATACAGCGCCCTCATCTGGGCCACCTCCTTCGGATTCATCTTCTGGGGGGAATTCCCCACCCCCACCGTGCTCCTGGGCGCCGTGATCATCATCCTCAGCAGCCTCTATGTCGTGCAACGCGAGGCCCTGGCCGCCCGCCGCGCGCGGCTTGACGGCGAAAGACCGCCTCCGCATCTTCCCGGCGCATGACCGAGAGCGTGGAAGCAGTCGTCGTCGGCGCCGGGGTGGTGGGGCTTGCCATCGCGCGCGCCTTGGCCCAGGCCGGGCGCGAAACCCTCATCCTGGAAGCCGCCGATCACATCGGCAGCGAGATCTCCTCGCGCAACAGCGAGGTGATCCATGCCGGCATCTATTACCCCGCGGGCAGCCTGAAGGCGCGGCTCTGCGTCGCCGGCCGCGACATGCTCTATGACTATTGCCGCGACCATGGCGTCGAGCATCGCCGCCTCGGCAAGCTGATCGTCGCCAGCCGGGAGGACCAGCTTCCGGCGCTGGCGGCCTTGCGGGGAAAGGCGGCGGCCAATGGCGTCGACGATCTCGCCTGGCTCGATGCACCCGCGGTCCATGCCCTGGAGCCCGATCTGCGAGCCGTCGCGGCGCTCATGTCGCCCTCCACCGGCATCATCGACAGCCATGGGCTGATGCTGTCCTACCAGGGCGATGCGGAGACGGCGGGCGCCATGCTGGCCTTGCGGAGCCCGCTCCTGGGCGCGCGTCTCGGCAATGACGGCTTCCGCCTGGAGGTGGGCGGCGATGCGCCCATGGCGCTCAATTGCCGCTATCTCGTGAATGCCGCCGGGCTGGAGGCCCAGGCCGTCGCGCGCGCCCTGCAGGGCTTCGATCCCGCTTTGGTCCCGGCGCGCCATCTCGCCAAGGGAAACTACTTCGTCCTCGGCCCCCGCGCCCCCTTTCGCCATCTGATCTATCCCATGCCCGAGGCGGCGGGGCTGGGCGTTCATCTGACCCTCGATCTCGCGGGCCGGGCTCGGTTCGGGCCGGATGTGGAATGGATCGAGGATCTGGATTATCGCGTCGATCCACGCCGCGGGGAGGGCTTCTACGCCGCCATCCGCAGCTATTGGCCGGGCCTGCCCGACGGCGCGCTGGAGCCTGGCTATGCGGGGATCCGGCCCAAGCTCCAGGGGCCGGGCGGGCCGCCCGAGGATTTCGTCATCCAGGGGCCGGCGCAGCATGGCGTGCAGCAGCTCGTCAATCTCTTCGGCATCGAATCACCGGGCCTCACCGCCTCCCTCGCCATCGCCGAGCTCGTGCTCCAGGAGCTCGAGCGGTGACGCGGGCCGAGACCCTGACGAATGCGCGCGAGGCCTTTCGGCTGGGCGAGCTGGATCAGGCCGAGGCGCTCTACCGCGATCTTCTGGCCGATGAGCCGGAGGATGCCATGGCCCATCACATGCTGGGCCTCATCGCCCATCAGCGCGGCGATCTGGAGGGGGCGCAGCGGCTGATCGCCCGCGCGCTCGCGGCCCAGCCGGACTCCGCCCATGCCCAACAGAATCTGGGCATCGTGCAGCAGAAGCTGGGCGATGCGGCGGGGGCGGCGGCGAGCTATCGCCAGGCCCTTGCCCTCAAGGGCGAGCTCGTCATGGCCCGGGTCAATCTGGCCGCCTTGCTGCAGCAACAGGGCCAGGCGGTCGAGGCGATCAAGCTGCTGCGCGCGGGGCTGCGCCATGCGCCGGAGCGCTTCGAGCTGCACAACAATCTGGGCCTGGCGCTGATGGCCGCGGGGCGCCCTGCTCCTGCCATCGCCGCGCTGCGCAAGGCCGTGGATCTGGCGCCCCGGCTGGCCGTGACCCATCGCAATCTCGCCAGGGCGCTGGCCGAGACGGGGCGGATCGACGAGGCCGCCGACCGCTATCGCTGGGCCCTCAAGATCGATCCGGCCGATGCCGAGACCCTGGCGCGCCTGGCCCTTGCCGAGCAGATCAGGGGCAATCTGGGCGAGGCTGCCCCGCTGGCGGCACGGGCCGCTTCCTTGGCGCCGGGACTTGCCGTCGCCCAGCGCGCTTTGGCCCTCTGCCGCCGCGAGGAGGGGCGGCCGGTCGAGGCCGCCCTGGCGGCCCGCGAAGCCCTCGCGATCGATCCCGGCGCGCCGGAGGCCTATCTCGACCTCGCCGGGATATTGGAGGATTCGGGCTATCGGGCCGACGCCCTCGCCCTTTATGACGCGCTGCTCGCCCGGCGCCCCGGCCATGGCGAGGCGCTGGCCCGGCGCACCCGCTGCCTGCTGGCGCTAGGCCGCTTCAAGCAGGCCTGGGCCGGCGCCGGCACCGCGGCCTGGCTGGTACCCGCCGCGCCTCGGCGCAGGCCGGATGCCTTGCCGCGCTGGGACGGCACGCCCTATCCGGGCAAGACCCTGCATCTCACCTGCGATCCGGGGTTCGGGGACAATATCCAGTTCATCCGCTATGCGCCTTTGGCGGCGGCGCGGGGTGAAAAGGTGGTTCTTGCCTGCCCGGCGCCGCTGCGCCGTCTGTTCGCCACCATGCCGGGAATCTGGCTGAGCGAGGGCCCCGGCAGTGGGGATATCGAGGCATCGCTGTCGGATCTGCCGCGTCTCTTCGCCACCGGTCTCGAGACCATCCCGGCGGCGACTCCCTATTTGACTGCGGAGGAGCGCCTCGTCCGGCTCTGGGCCGATCGGCTGGCGGCCCTGCCGCACCCGCGCATCGGCCTCTGCTGGCGCGGGAGCCCAGCCGATCGCGGCACCGGCGCCGGCGATGATCCGCGTTTCATGCCGCTGCCCTTGCTGGAGGAGGCCTTCACCGGGATCGAGGCCAGCCTCGTCAGCCTGCAGCGCGACGCGGCCCGCCGGCAGATCGCGGCATTCCCGCGCGTCTTCGATCCCAAATCCGATCCCGCCTATGGCGTGGCCGCGCTGGAGGATTTCGCCGATACCGCGGCGCTGCTGGCCAATCTCGATCTGCTGATCAGCGTCGATACCGCCAATGCGCATCTTGCCGGGGCGCTCGGCCGGCCGGCTTATCTGCTGCTGCCCTTCGCCGCCGATTGGCGCTGGCTGGAGGGGCGCGACGACAGCCCCTGGTACCCCAGCCTCCGCCTGCTACGCCAGCCGGCGCCCGGTGACTGGCAAGACGTCACACGCCGCCTGGGGCATGCCCTCAAGCTGTGGCGCGGCGCTGCGTGACGGAAGAGAGAGCGACTACGGATCGCCCGGCACCCCATAGGCCGGCGCCGAGCGGGGGTCGAGGGCGCGGGTGACATAATCCTGCATCTGCGGCTGGTATCGCTCCCAGAGGTCGCGCAAGCCCGCGACGGGATCGTCCTCCGACCAGTCGACCCGCAGGTCGACCAAGGGCCAGATCTGTTTGTCCACGACCAGCAGCCCGGCAGATTTGACCGGGCCTTTCTCACCGCCCGCCACGATCCCGCTCTCCAGCGCCCGCAGCAGGCGCTCGGCAAGATGCAGATCGGCGTGGCGGGTGAAGCTCGTCACCATGGCCTTCGGTACATCGGTATTGGCCAGGAGATTGCCCGCGGCCAGGCAATCCTTTCCCTCCGCCACCGCATTTGTCCCCAGGGTCTTGGCGCCGCTGTGATGGGCCGTGCGGCCCTCGCGATCGATGACGGTGACCTGGCGGTAGTCGGCATATTGGCTGGCCGCCAGCACCGCTTGCAGGGCCTCGGCCGCCGATTTGCCGCCGGCCAGGAGGTCGAGGACCTTGGGTCCGATGGTGGGGTCGGTGACGTTCTGGGTGGAAACGGCACCGGCACCGGCCCGCGCCCAGGGACAGCGGCTGGCGACGCAGATGCTGGAGGTGGTGATGGCAACCCCCAGCATGCCGGTCTCGGCGCAGCGGCCGATGAGGGAGAAGGTCATTTGCGCTTCCCCTTCCCGCCCCGCCCCGACTTCACCTTGGCCTTGGCCTTGGTCTTCGTCTTGGCCATGCGCTCTTCGGGAATCACCGCCCAGACATCGATTTCCATCACCCATTCCGGCCGGGCGAGGCCCTGGACGATGAGCCCGGTCGAGACGGGGAAGACCCCCTTCAGCCATTTCCCGACGACCCGATAGACCGGCTCACGATAAGCGCGGTCGGTGATGTAGACCGTGATCTTGCAGATGTCCTCCAGCTTCGCCCCCTGCTCCTTCAGCAGGGTCTTCACATTGGCCATGGCCTGCTCGGTTTGGGCGGCGGGATCGCCGACGCCCACCATGCGGCCCTTGAGATCCTGGCCCACCTGCCCGCGCAGGAAGACATGGGTCCCCGTGGCGCGCACCGACATGGAGAGATCGTTGTCGAGGCTCTGCTCGGGATAGGTCTTCTTGGTGTTGAACTTCCGGAGACGAAGGTGAGACATGATTAGCGCTTCCCCTGCTGCATGACGCGCTCCGACAGATCGGCCGCCCGCCGCACGAAATCGAGCGGGCCCGAGAAATCGAAGTTGTTGTAGACGGCGTTCAGATGGGCAAAGGGCGGCGACTGGGCGAAGAGCTCGAAGGTCACGCGATGCCCGGCGTAATCGGAGTTGAGCAGATCGCGGGCGAAGGCGAGCAGCTTGCGGCGATCTTCCGCCACCCAGTTCTCATTGACGCTGTAGTATTTCTCCAGCCATTTGGCGGTCTCCGGATCGTCGAAGGCGGCGCTGTCGGGCGTCACGCAGATCTGGCCGCCGCAAAGCTCGCGCGCCAGATGCATCATCGCCGGCAGGCGTGTGCAGGCCTGGACGCGTCCCGTATAGAGCAGCGACTGGTTGGGCATCAGGAGGCCCGCCGGGCTCTTCTCGGCAAGCGCGATCGACGCCGTCAAATGGGCGTTGATGGTCTCGCGGTAGATCGCGAGCTCCGCCAGCTTCTCGCGCACCGCCTGCTGCTGATCGAGGCCGGTCTGGCGCACGTTGAACAGCGCCGTGCCGATCATCAGATCGGCGATGGAGAGGATTCGCTGGACGAAGGGAAAGGCGCTGTAGCGATGCAGCGTGCCGCGGATGAAGCTCGCCGCCCGGGTATGGCGATGGAACAGCACATTCTCCCAGGGGATCAGCACATCGTCGAAGATGAGCAGCGTGTCGACCTCATCGCAGCGGTTGGACAAGGGATAGTCCCGGGCCGGCGCCCGTCCGGCAAAGCCGGTGCGGCAGATATGCTTCAGCCCCTTCGCTCCCATGTCGCAGATGAATCCGAGCGCATAGTCGGAGAGCTTGTCATCGCCCCAATTGGCGATGGTGGGCTTGACGAAGGCCTGATTGGCATAGGCCGCGGCCGTCTCGTATTTGGCACCGCGCACGATGATGCCGGCATCGGTCTCCTTGACCAGATGCAGCAGCATGTCGGGATCCTGGTCCTGGGGCCGCTTCGAACGGTCGCCCTTGGGATCGGTATTGCCCGAGACATGGAAGGTGTCGGAGCGGAGCGCGGTGAAGATATGACGCTCGATATTCTCGGCGAAGCGGGGGTCGACCTCCCGCAGCACATTCTGCCCGTCATAGAGCGACCACATCTCGCCGATGGTCTCGTCGCCGACGCGCACCACCACGCCGCGGATGTCCTTCATCACCAGATCGACGGCCCGGCGCTTGGCCTGCCAATCCTCCTGCGTCTTCGGCAGCTTGTAGCCGATGCAGTTGGTCTCCCCCGTCGTCTCGTCGACATAGGTCATGGCCGGCGCCGTCGCCTTTTCATGGGCGAGGTCGTAGATCCGGGCGCGGATGTCGACGATGGGCTTGAAGGCCGGATGGGTGGTGACATCCTTGATCCGCTCGCCGTTCATCCAGACCTGACGGCCGTCCTGCAAGGACGCGCGGTACTCTGCTCCCGTTCTGATCATGCTGCTTCGAGCCCCCCAAAAATGCCTGGCGAAAGGTAGCGGCTTTCCCCGTGGATCGACATCCCCTATGTCGCGGCGGGTGGGCCAATGACGGCGAATATAGGATTCGAGGTGAGGGCCGCCCCGCCCGCCCAGGCCAGGTGAATGTAGAATTGTTCAAAGCTAGCCGGGCTTTACACTATGTAGTTAGTCGGCGCAGAATATCTACCTATATGGGGGGAGCGGCCGACAAGAAGATCGAGCAAACGCGCGCCTTCGACGGCGCCGGCCCTCTCCCTCATCGCGGGACCAACCGCAGCAACTAGGGGGACTTTTTAATGAGCAGCCAACATAGGCCCGACGAGTATTCGGGCTCAAAAGAGGACACGCAGCAGCTGCACAGCATGGGCTATGCCCAGGAGCTGTCGCGGCGCATGAGCGGCTTCTCCAACTTCGCCATCTCCTTCTCCATCATCTGCATCCTGGCGGGCGGAATCACCTCCTTCCAGCTCGGCTTCAGCGCTGCCGGCGGGGCGGCGATCGGCATCGGCTGGCCGCTGTCCTGCGCCTTCTCGCTGATCGTGGCCGCCTCCATGGGCCAGATCGCCTCGGCCTATCCCACCGCGGGGGGCCTCTATCATTGGGCTTCGATTCTGGGTGGGCGCGGCTTCGGCTGGTCCACGGCCTGGTTCAACATGCTGGGTCTCATCTTCGTCGTCTCTTCGGTGGATGTCGGGTTGTGGCAGATCCTGTTCGTTCCCCTCATCGGCCAGAATTTCCTGGGTTGGGACCCCTCCCACTTCATTCCCGATACGACCAAGCCCTTCCTCGACCAGATCCAGACGAGTGCCTATTGGGTACAGGCGCTGGCCATCGCAATCATCCTGGGCTCCCAGGCACTGTTCAACCATATGGGCATCCGGGCCACGACGATCCTGACGGACTTCAGCGGCTATCTGATCTTCGTCGTCGCGATCATCCTGACCGTCGGCATGCTGGCCTATGCGACCCGGTCATCGATATCAGCCGCCTCTTCACCTTCACCAACAATACAGGCGATGCGGGCGGCGGAGTCTGGCCGCAGACCAACAGCGTGATGATGGCCTTCCTTCTGGCCTTGCTGCTGCCGGCCTATACGGTGACGGGTTTTGACGCCTCGGCTCACACATCAGAGGAGACGCGGCAGGCCTCGGTCAACGTACCGAAGGGGATGATCCGCTCGGTTTTCTGGTCCTTCCTGTTCGGCTACGTCATGATCTGCTCCTTCGTCCTGGCCATGCCGAGCGTTGCCGACGGCGCCAAGCAGGGCGGCACTGTCTTCTTCTGGCTCATGAACGGGATCGGCATTCCGCCAATCCTGAAGGACCTTCTCTACATCGGCATCGTGATCTCCAACTATCTCTGCGCGCTCGCCGGCATGACTTCGCTCTCGCGGATGATCTTCGCTTTCGCCCGCGACGGCGGCTTCCCGGCGTCAAACTGGCTGCGTCTGGTCAGCCCGACGCACCGCACGCCTGTCCATGCGATCTGGATCGGCGCCGTCCTCGCCTTCATCTCCACCCTCTACACCCCGCAGTTCTGGACCTTGGCCTCGGGCTGCGCGATCTTCCTTTATCTCTCCTATGCGGCACCGATCGGGGCCGGGATGCTCGCCGAAGGCAAGACCTGGACGAAAAAGGGTCCCTTCAACCTCGGCGCCCTCTCCAAGCCCTTCGCTATCATCTCCGTCCTGGGTGGCTTGCTGCTGTTCTTCATCGGCGTGCAGCCGCCCAATAGCGCGCTGATCACCTACACCATCGTCCTCCTGGTCATCATGGCGGTGCTGTGGTTCGGTGTTGCCCGTCAGAGATTCCCGGGCCCGCCGATCGGCGACGTCATCGCCAAGCGCCAAGCCGTGATCGCGGCCGAGGAAAGGGCGGTGGGCGAAGCCTAGACCTCAGCTATATCGAGACGGGAAGGGGCGCTTCGGCGCCCCTTCCTTTTGCGCCCCGTCCGGTTTGACAGGCCCGCGACGGCCAAGGCACATTGCCCCGACGCAGGGGGCCGACAATCCATGGGGAGGACATCATGCCGTTGAAACCGGAGAACATCCGCACTGCCGCCGACGCCCGCAAGATCGTCGAGGAGCGCGGCCTGACCCATGTCAAGGTCGGGGTCTTCGATGCCGATGGGGTGCTGCGCGGCAAATACATCTCCAAGGTCAAATTCTTCTCGGCGCTGGAGAGCGGCTTCGGCTTCTGCGACGTGGTGCTGGGCTGGGATTCCAACGACCAGCTCTATGACAACGTCACCTTCACCGGCTGGCATACCGCCTATCCCGATGCCTTCGTGCGAATCCTGCCGGAGACCTGCCGGGCCATCCCCTTCGAAGAGAATACCCTGCTCTTCCTCTGCGAGTTCGTGGATCGGGCCGAGGCCATCTGTCCCCGCGGCACGCTGCGGCGCGTGCTGCAACGGGCGGAGAAGATGGGCTATGCCGTCAATGCCGCCTTCGAATATGAATTCTTCATCTTCGACGAGACGCCGGAGAGCGTGCGCGAGAAGGGCTATCGCAACCTCACCAACATCACGCCGGGATTCTTCGGCTATTCCGGCCTGCGCAGCTCCGTCTGGGCCGATCTCTATCACGAGATCCTCGACAGCTTCGAGGCCATGCGGATTCCGATCGAGGGGCTGCATACCGAGACCGGGCCCGGCGTGCTGGAAGCGGCCCTCTATTACGACCTCGCGCTGGAGGCGGCGGACCGGGCGGCCTTGTTCAAGACCTTCATGAAGGTCCTGGCCCAGCGCCGCGGGCTGATGGCGACCTTCATGGCCAAATGGTCCAACAGCTATCCCGGCCAGAGCGGCCATATCCACATGTCCCTCAAGGGCAAGGACGGCAAGGCGCCCTTCCATGACCCCAAGGGGCCGCATGGCATGAGCAAGGTGATGCAGCATTTCGTGGCCGGGCAGCAGGCGCTGATGCCCGAGCTTCTCGGCATGATCGCCCAGACCGTGAACAGCTATTCCCGGCTCATCCCCGGCTTCTGGGCGCCGACCAACGCCACCTGGGGCGTGGAGAACCGGACCTGCGCGCTGCGCGTGATTCCGGGCTCCGCCAAGTCCCAGCGCGTCGAATATCGGATCGCCGCCGCCGACGCCAATCCCTATATCGCGCTGGCGGCCTCGCTGGGCGCCGGACTCTACGGCATCGAAAACAAGCTGGAGCTGTCGCCGCCGGTCGAGGGCAATGCCTATGAGCGCAAATTCTCGGCGAAGTCCGCTTTGCCGTTGACCCTGATGGAGGCGGCCGACCGGCTGAAGAAATCCAAGGCGGCGCGCGAGCTCTTCGGCGACGAGTTCGTCGACCACTATGCCGCGAGCCGGGAATGGGAAGAGCGCGAGTTCCGCAAGCACATCACCGATTGGGAGCTTGCCCGCTACTTCGAGATCATCTGAGGAGAGGATCATGGGCGCCCTGCAGAAGACCATCACGCCGATCGACGGCAGCCTCTATGTCGAGCGCCCCTACAACAGTGCTGGCGAGATCGCCGCGGCCCTGGCCGCGGCGCGGAGCGCGGCCAAGGCCTGGCGCACTATCCCCGTCGCCGAGCGCGCCCGGCTGCTGAGCAAGGCGGTCGACGCCTTCGTCAGCCACAAGGAGCCCATCGCCGAGGAGATCACCCGCCAGATCGGCCGGCCGCTGGGCCAATCCCCCGGCGAGGTGCGCGGCTTCGAGGAGCGGGCCCGCTATATGATCGATGTCGCCCCGAGCGCCCTGGCGGATATCGATGTCGGGGCGAAGGAGGGCTTCAACCGTTTCATCCGGCGCGAGCCCTTGGGCGTGGTCTTCGTGGTGGCGCCCTGGAACTTCCCCTATCTCACCGCCGTCAATGCGGTGGTGCCGGCGCTGATGGCAGGCAATGCGGTGCTGCTGAAGCATTCCGCCCAGACCCCCCTCTGCGCCGAGCGCTTCGGCGAGGCCTTCAAGGCCGCCGGCCTGCCGCAAGGGCTGTTCCAGCATCTGGTGCTGACCCATGAGGATACCTCCAAGCTCATCGGCACCGATGGCATCGACTATGTCGCCTTCACCGGCTCCGTCGCCGGCGGCCATGCGGTGGTCGAGGCGGCCTCGAAGCGCTTCATCGGCCTGGGTCTCGAGCTCGGCGGTTGCGACCCCGCCTATGTCCGCGCCGATGCCACGCTCGCCCATGCCGTCGAGAATCTTGTGGACGGTGCCTTCTTCAATTCGGGGCAATCCTGCTGCGGCATCCAGCGCATCTATGTCCACAAGAACCTCTACAAGGATTTCGTCGAAGGCGCGGTGGCGCTGACGGAGAAATACAATCTCGGCAATCCGCTGGAGAGCGGCGTCAATCTGGGACCGGTGGTGCGCGCCAGGGCGGCCGACGAAATCCGCGGCCAGGTCGCGAAATCCGTCAAGGCCGGGGCGCGCGCCGCGGTCGACACGGGCAAGTTCAAGGCCGATAAGCCAGGGACCGCCTATGTCGCGCCGCAAATCCTGGTCGATCTCGATCAGGCCAATCCCATCATGCAGGAGGAATGCTTCGGCCCCGTCGCCGGCATCATGCCCGTCGGCTCCGACGAGGAAGCGATCCGCCTGATGAACGACAATGCCTATGGCCTGACCGCCGCCATCTGGACCAATGACGAAAAAGCGGCGATCCGCATCGGCGATCAGATCGAGACCGGCACCTGGTTCATGAACCGCTGCGACTATCTCGACCCCGCGCTCGCCTGGGTCGGCGTCAAGGATTCCGGCCGCGGCTGTACCTTGAGCCGCGTCGGCTACGAGCATCTGACGCGGCCGAAATCCTTCCATCTCAGGGTGAAGATCTGACCGGCCGCCGCTCATGACATTCGACCTCGCCGTCATCGGCGGCGGCGTGGTCGGCTGCGCCCTCTTCCGGCGCTTCGCCCTCGGCGGTCTCAAGACCATCCTGCTGGAACGCGCACCCGATATCCTCGCCGGCGCCAGCAAGGCCAATAGCGCCATGCTCCATACCGGCTTCGATGCGCCCACCGGCAGCCTCGAGCAGGCCTGCATCCAGGCGGGCCATGCCGAATATCTCGCGATCCGCGGTGCCCCTCAATCTGCCGCTGCTGGAGAGCGGCGGGCTGATGGCCGCCTGGACGGAGGAGGAGCTGGCCCGGCTTCCCGCCGTGGTCGCCCAGGCCCATGCCAATGGCGTTTCGGACGTGCGCCAGATCGACGCCGCCGAGGCGCGCCGGCGCGAGCCTCATCTCGCGCCCGATGTGTTGGGTGGGGTCATCGTGCCGCGCGAGCATCTGATCGATCCCTGGTCCGCGCCTTTGGCTTATGTGCTGCAAGCCATGGCGCTGGGCGGCGAGGTCCGGCGCGGCTGTGCCGTGACCGCCGGCGACTTCGACGGCAAGGCCTGGCGCCTGGCCACCACGACAGGCCCGGTCGAGGCGCGCATCGTGGCGAACGCCGCCGGGCTGCAGGGCGATATGATCGAAGCAATGGCGCGGCCGAGCCCCTTCGTGATCAAGCCGCGCAAGGGTCAGTTCGTCGTCTTCGACAAGCCCGCCGCACGGCTCATCACCGCCTGCATCATGCCGGTGCCCAGCGAGCGCACCAAAGGCGTCATGGTGGCGCGGACCATTTTCGGCAATCTCCTGGTCGGGCCCACGGCGGAAGAGCAGGAAGACCGCGAGCATGCCGCGGTCGATCATGCGGCGCTGGAGGCGCTGATCGCCCGGGGCCAGCGCATCCTGCCGGGGCTGGCGAGCGAGACGGTCACGGCCCTCTATGCGGGACTCCGGCCGGCCACCCAATTCAAGGACTACCAGGTCGAGGCCCTGCGCGATCGCAACTGGATCACCGCGGCGGGCATCCGCTCCACCGGCCTCACCGGCGCGCTGGGCATCGCCCTTCACGCGGCGGCGCTCTATCGCCGGGATTTCGGCGAGCTTCGCGAGCAGCCTGCCCCTTCCATCCTCCTGCCCAATCTCGCCGAGCATCTGCCGCGCCGCCATGCTGCGCCCGGCTATGGCGAGATGATCTGCCATTGCGAGCTCGTGACGCGGGCCGAGATCGAGGATGCCCTGGCCGGGCCGCTCCCCGCCGGGGATCTCGGCGGGCTGAAGCGTCGCACGCGAGTCATGATGGGGCGCTGCCAGGGTTTCTATTGCAGCGCCAAGGTCGCTGCCCTGGCCGAAGGCCGTCTCGCCGGATTTCCCAACGGCACGCAAGCATGAGCCATCAGGTCGCCATCCTGGGCGGCGGGCCCGCCGGTCTTTCGGCGGCGCAGCGGCTGGCCGAGCTTGGCATCAAGGAAATCGTGCTGATCGAGCGCGAAGAGGCGCTGGGCGGCGTGCCGCGGCATTGCGGCCATCCGGCCTTTGGCCTGCGCGAATTCCACCGGCTCCTCGGCGGCCCGGCCTATGCGCGCCGCCTCGCCGCCGCGGCAAGCGGCATCGAGATCCGCAGCCGCACCACCGTCACCGCCATCGAACCGGGTGGACGGATTCGGTGTCTCGATCCGGACCATGGCGAGAGCGCCCTGGAAGCCAGAGCCATCCTGCTTGCCTTCGGGGTGCGCGAAACGCCGCGCAGCGCGCGGCTCATCGGCGGCGACCGGCCCTGGGGCGTGATCACCACCGGCGCCTTGCAGCAGTTCGTCTATCTGCAGAAGATCCGGCCCTTCCGCCGGGCGGTCATTGTCGGCAGCGAGCTCGTCGCCTTCTCCGCTTTGCTCACCTTGCGCCATGGCGGCATCGCGACAGCGGCGATGATCGAGGAGGGTCCGCGCATCACCGCCCGCCGCCCCGCCGATATTCTGGCTCGCCTGGCCCTCGGCGTGCCGGTGCTGACCTCGACCCGCCTCCTCGCCATCCACGGCATCGGCAAGGTGGAATCCGTGGAGGTCGAGCGCGCCGGAAAGCGCGAACATATCGCCTGCGACGGCATCGTCTTCACCGGCCGCTTCCGTCCCGAGACCGGCATTCTCGCCACGAGCCATATCGCGCTCGATCCCGCCACCGGCGGGCCCGCCATCGATCAATATTGGCGCAGCAGCGATGCGCAAGTCTTCGTCGCCGGCAATCTCCTGCATCCCGTGGAGACCGCCGGCGTGGCCTGGGCCGAGGGCCGCGCCGCCGCCGAGGCCATCGCCGCGCATCTGGCGGGCCGCCTGCCCGCACCCGCCCCGGCCATTGCCGTCACGGCGAAAGCGCCGCTGCGCTATGTCTATCCCCAGCGCCTGGTCATGCCCCTCGCCGGTCTTTCCCCTCTCCTGCTCAAGGCCCGCGCCGACCGCGCGGCCCGCGGGCAGCTGCGGCTGCTGGCCGATGGACGCGAGCTCTGGAGCCGGCGGATGAGCATCCTGCCCGAGCGACGGATTTCCTTGCCGGTCGATCGCCTGCCGCGCGAGGGCGTAGGCGTCGATCAGCGTGGAATTCGAGGAGGAGAGATGACGCCGTCGGAGGTCTGCGCCTGTGGCACCCCCCTCCCCATCCCTCCCCCGCAAGGGGGCAGGGGGAAGAATGGTGAGGGTCGTCGGCCATGACTGCCGTCATCGCCATCGATCAGGGGACCACCGGGAGCAAGGCCTACCGGCTGGAGGCGGACGGGCGCTTCTCGAGCCTCGGCGGATTCGAGCATCGACAGATCTATCCCCAGCCCGGCTGGGTCGAGCATGACGCGCGCGAGCTGCTGGATCATCTGCGCCGCCTGATCGAGCGGGCCGAGGATGCGGCGGCACTCGGCATCGACAATCAGGGCGAGACGGTGGTCGCCTGGGACGGCGAGAGCGGCGAGCCCCTGGGCAATGCCATCGTCTGGCAGGACGCCCGCAGCCTGCCGCTCACCGAGAAGCTCAAGGCCGAGGGCGCGGAGACGCTGACCATCGAGCGCGCCGGGCTTCCCCTCGACCCCTATTTCTCCGCCAGCAAGCTGAAATGGATCTTGGACGAGCTGCCCGAGGCCAAGCGGCTGATGGCGCGCGGCCGGCTGCGGCTCGGCACCAGCGACAGCTTCTTCCTCGACCGCCTGGCGGGAGTCTATGCCACCGACGTCACCACGGCCTCGCGCACCAGCCTGATGAATCTCCGCACCGGCCAGTGGGACACCGAGCTCTGCCGTCTCTTCGGCATTCCCTTGGAGATCCTGCCGGAGATTCGCCCCACCGCCGGAGATTTCGGCAGCGTTGGAAAGCTGCCGCTCCGCGCCAGTCTCGTCGACCAGCAGGCCGCCCTCTTCGGCCATGGCTGCCGCCAACCGGGCCAGGCGAAGATCACCTTCGGCACCGGCGCCTTCGCGCTCTGCGTGGCGGCCCGCGACGTGGCCCCGGCGGAGGCCGCCGGCATGAACCGGAGCGTCGCCTGGCGCCTGGGGAACGGCCCCCTGGTCTATGCGCTGGAGGGCGGGATCTACAACGCCGCCTCGGCGGTCAACTGGGCGCGCGGTCTCGGTCTCTTTGCCGGATTCGACGAGATCGAAAGCTTCGCCGGCCCCTCGGCCCTGGAGCGCGGGCTGGTCTTCGTGCCGGCGCTGTCGGGGCTCTCGGTCCCCTATTGGGACCGCAACGCCGCCGGGCTCTGGCTCGGCATGGGGTTGGAGACGACCCGGGCCGATATGATGCAGGCCCTGCTGGAGGGCATCGCTTTGCTGGCGGCGGAGGTCATCGCGGCCATGGACCGGGCCTCGCCCCTCACCGGTGCCGTCTCGATCGACGGCGGGCTCTCCAACAATGGCTATTTCTGCGATTTCCTGGCCCGGGTGCTGCAGCGACCGGTGCAGGCACCCTCCAGCGCCGATCTGACCGGGCTGGGCACGGCGCAAATGGCGATGATCGGGGCCGGGCTGGCGGGGCTGGAGAGCCTGCCGCCCGCCCCGGCGCCCCGGCGCCTTGCCCTGCCCGCGACACCACTGGATCCTGCCGCGCGCGCCCGCTTCACCGAGGCCGTCGCCCGCGCCCGCAACTGGCGGTGACGCGGGTTCCCTGCTAAGAGCCTGTCTGAAATCACCGTCTCTCAAACCGAGGTTCGATCATGGCAAATGACGCTTCCGCGCTCCGCGGCAATTGGAGCTATCCCACCTCCATCCGCTTCGGCGTGGGCCGCATCGCCGAGCTGCCCGATGCCTGCAAGCAGCTCGGCTTCAAGCACCCTTTGCTGGTGACCGATCCGGGCCTCGCCAAGCTGCCCATGATCCAGGAGGCGATCGCCCGCAACGAGGCCGCGGGGATTCCCACCGGCCTCTTCGCCGACATCAAGGGCAATCCGGTGTCGAAGAATGTGGAGGATGGGCTCAAGATCTTCCGCGAGGGCGGCTATGACGGGATCATTGCCTTCGGCGGCGGCAGCGCGCTGGACGCGGCCAAGACCATCGCCTTCATGGCGGGGCAGAAGCGGCCGATGTGGGATTTCGAGGATGTCGGCGACAATTGGACCCGCGCCGACCCCAAGGGCATCGTGGCGACCATCGCCGTGCCCACCACCTCGGGCACGGGCTCGGAAGTGGGGCGGGCTTCGGTCATCACCAATGAAGCGACCCATGTGAAGAAGATCATCTTCCATCCGAAGATGCTCCCTTCGATCGTCATCTCCGACCCGGCGCTGACCGTGGGCCTACCGGCTCATGTGACGGCGGCGACGGGCATGGATGCCCTGGCCCATTGCCTGGAGGCCTATTGCGCCCCCGGCTTCCACCCCATGGCCGATGGCATCGCCGTGGAAGGCATGCGGCTGGTCAAGGAAGCGCTGCCGACCGCGGTCAAGGACGGCAAGAATCTCGTCGCTCGCGCTCAGATGATGGCAGCGGCCAGCATGGGCGCCACCGCCTTTCAGAAGGGCCTCGGCGCCATCCATGCCCTCAGCCATCCCATCGGCGCGGTCTATGACGCCCATCACGGCCTGACCAATGCGGTGGTCATGCCCTATGTCCTGGAGTTCAACCGCCAGGCCATCGAGGCCAAGATGGCGCGGCTGGCGGCCTGGCTTGGCCTGCCCGATCCCTCCTTTAGGGGCGTCATGGCCTGGGTGCTGGCGCTGCGTAAGGAGATCGGCATCCCCCATACGCTGAGGGATCTGGGCGTCGGCACCGACCGTCTCGACGAGCTCAGCGTCATGGCGGCGGCCGATCCCTCGGCCGGCGGCAATCCGATTCCCATCGGTGCGCCGGAGCTGAAGCAGATGTTCATCGCCTGCATCGAAGGCAAGCTCGCGCAAGCGGCCTGAGAGCAAAACCCGACTAGTCGCCCCGCCGCCGGCGGCGGTGGCCGCTGATCTCCATCCCGTCTTCCGGCCGCAAGAACCGGAAGCCGGGAAGGGAGAGCAGCGGGATGATGGCCATCGCCAGAAACACCTCGTGGAAGCGGGCTGGCGTCAATTCATGGGTCTGCCAGGTGAAGAGGCCGAGCAGCATCGCGCCGACCGAGACCCCGAAGCTGACCGTGAGCTGCTGCAGCACGCCGCCCAGGCTCGTGGCCCGGCTGAGCTGCTCGGAGGGCATGTCGGCATAGGACAGGGTGTTCGAGGTCATGTACTGGATCGAGCGGATCAGCCCGAACAGGATGATATAGCCGGCGATGAGCCAGCGTGAGGTGTCCTGCTGGATCAGGGCAAAGCCCGCGACCGAGGCCGCGCCCAGGACAGCACTCCAGAACAGCACGCGGTCGAACCCCAAAGCGCGCAGCAGCCGGGTCGAGATCGGCCGGATGAGAAGCGCCCCGAAACTGCTGCAGAAGGTGAGCGAGCCGGAGGCGAGCGGAGTCATCCCGAGGCCGACCTGCAGCATGAGCGGCAGCAGGAAGGGCACGCCGTTCATCCCGATGCGGCACAAGCCGCCGGCGAGCGTCCCGATGCGAAAGCTGCGCAGACGAAACAAGGTGAGGTCGACCGCGGGCGCCGCCACCTTGCGCGCATGGCGCAGGAAAGCCAGCAGGAACAGGAGCGGCGGCGATCAGGACGGCCGCGATGGCAGGCGGCGGGATGGTCGGCCGGCCCGTGTTCTCGATCCCATATTGCAGCAAGGCCAGCCCGGCGCCGACCATCAGGAAGCCGCGGAAATCGAATCTCGGCGGATTGGTGCCGCGGATCTCCTCGACGAAGCGCAAGGCCAGCAGGATGCCGAGGCAGCCGAAGGGGATGTTGATATAGAAGATCCAGCGCCAGGAGACATAGGTGGTGATGAACCCGCCGAGCAAGGGGCCGATGACGGGGCCGATGAGCGCCGGCACGCTCATATAGATCATCGCCGTGAAGAGCTGGTCTCTG
Source organism: uncultured Alphaproteobacteria bacterium (assembly GCA_963757155.1). Classification (GTDB taxonomy): domain Bacteria; phylum Pseudomonadota; class Alphaproteobacteria; order Dongiales; family Dongiaceae; genus DASXQK01. The sequence goes on along the minus strand of CAVWQS010000028.1, from coordinate 68,723 downwards.
GGAAAGCTGCGCAGCAGGATCAGCCGGCCCACGGGCGTCATCATCGCTCCGCCGAGCCCCTGCAGGCCGCGCGTGAGGATGAGCATCGCGAAGCTGTTCGCCATGCCGCAAAGGACGGAGCCGGTGGTGAAGACGATCAGCGCCAGCACGAAGATCCGGCGGGCGCCGAAGCGATCGGCGAACCATCCGCTGACGGGAATGAAGACCGCCAAGGTCAACACATAAGTGGTCACTGCCAGATTCATCCGCAGCGCCGTGGTGCCCAGGCTGCGCGCCATATCCGGAATGGCCGTCGTGATGATGGTCGAGTCCAGCTGTTCCATCAGGAAGGCGATGGCCACGACCGCCGGTATGATCAGCCTGAGACGGGGATTGCGCTGAGTCGGGAAGAGCGGCGCGTCCGGAGCGTTGGGTGAGTCGTCCTGGGGCAAGGCTCGTTATCCCGATATCACGGCTGTCTGGTTCAAATATTGGGATGGCAGATACAGTGTGTGAGCCATCACGCTTTGCAGCCGGCAAGCCTCGCTTTTTCTGCCGTCATGGTCGGCGAAGGCCGACCATCCACGAGTTTGCCAGCCAAAGGCCGGCAAAGGTCACCCCTACTCTCATCACGCTCGGGCTTGCCCTGAGCATTACGCCTTGGCCCCGAAGCCCCTGGGCGATCGACAAAAGGGCTCAAAATGCATCGTTTGTGGCGGGCACACTCGTGGATGGTCGGCCTTCGCCGACCATGACGGGGAGAGAACGAGGTGCGCTGACCTGAACCGCACAGCCGATGGACAAGCCCGGTCATGGCGGTTGAGCGAGCATGACGAGGATGGTGGGCGGCAACACTTGGCAATTCCACGCCCGACAAGCTGCGTGACGGCATGGTTCTTCGTCAAGGCTCCCCATCGCGGCGCGGCGTCGCAGGAGAGCTAGTTGCAGGAGGAATCCGTCCCCAGCGGTATGCAGAATAGCGTCGGCTGAGGCGGCGGCGAGGGCATGGCGTTGACGCCCTCCGTGCCGTCCTGACCGACGACGCCCTGGCGCATGAGGCAGGCTCTGTAGGCGGGGGTGCCCGACGCGTAAGTGGGCTCACAGGCCAGCGGATCATCGCCATTGGGCTCGGCGCAAGCGGAGGCGGCGAGAAGGGGAATCAGCAGGCACAGATAGCGCATCAGGAGTCTTTCCATCGGATATCACGCCGGGGGCCGGCGCGATCCTCGCGCCGGCCCCCGTTCTTATCGCTATCCGCGCGCTCCTTAGGGGCTCGTCGTCGTACCCGAGCCGCTATCCGTCCCGGTGGTGCCGGCATCGGCGGGTGGCGCCTCTCCCGGCGGCATCGGGGACTTGCCGTTGACCAGGGCATTGCCCTGGGCATCCATGGTGATCTTGAAGCGGTCGACCGTCTTGCCCGACGCATCCTTCGCATGGTCGGCGAGTGCCCGCATCATCTGCAGCATGCCCATGATCTCCGCCGTCGTCGGCTCGTCGGCATATTGCTGGCCCTTGGCGATGAGGGCGTCGAGGTCGCTGAGCTCGACATTGGCCACCCCGGTGAAGCCCATCGGCGCCTTCGGATCGTTGTTGATGTCGGCGGTGAAGCTGCCCGTGAGCCCCGGCGCCTTCAGCTTGCCGTCGGAAACGGTCATCTTGACCGTGGCCTGCTGGATCGCCTGGATCGCCGCGCCCGCCGCCATCATGCCCGTGCCCATCATGGCATTCTCATCGGTCACCTTGGTCTCGGGCAGGGTCTTCGACCAGGCGTCGAGGATCGCCGCCATGGGAAGATCGTCGACCTTGAGCGTCAGCCCGAATTCCGTGGGCAGGACCTCGGCGCCGAGACCGCCCACCATCGCCTTGAGCTGGGGGATCGAGAGCCCGGCATAGTTGAGGCTGGATGTGACCTGGACCTTCGGCTGATCGGTATCCTTCATCGCGAAGCCGAAGCCGAAGCCGCCGAGCGTGAAGATCGGCGCGCCGCCGGTCGCCACGCTGATCTGACCCGTCGAGAATTCGAAATTCATCGACTTTATGAGCGAGAAGATCTTGGCGACGAAGCGGCAGCATCTCCTCGGGCTTCTCGTTCCCGGCCGCCTTCTGCCATTCCGCGCGGGCAGCCACCAGCTCGGCAAGCTTGGCACCCCCGACCGCCGAGGCCAATTTGAAGTCGGCGACGGAGAATTGCCCGTCCTTGTCGGAGATGGTCAGCAGCTTGGCGCCCAGGCTGCCGCTCTGATCGTAGATGCCCTGGCCGTTGTCCTTGGATTGCACCTGATACAGGACGTCGGAGGCAGACAGCTTCGACCCGCTCGTCGGCTCGCTGGCCTCCAGGCTCTTCAACAGGATATCGGCGGACAAGAGCTCGCCCAGCTTCTTCGACCAGCTTCCGTTCGCATGGTCGATGGCGGTCGTGATCTTGACCTCCTTCCCATCGGTGTCCTTGACGGTCACCGACTGGGGCCAGGTCAGATCGCTGAACTTGCGGATGTCGTCGCCGTCGGGGGTCAGCTTGAAGCCGATCTTCCCGAGATCGATGGGGCTGACCTCCGGAAGCGTGACCGCCACCTTGTCGACGGTGACCGCAAAGGCGTCGCCGTCCGGCGTCACCGCGACGTCGCCATAGGTGAACATCTTGCTGCTGGCGGCCTTGGCCAGCATGTCTTGCATTTCCTGTTGCAGCGCCTTGGCCTGCTCGGCCTTTTTGTCGCCGCAGGCCGAGAGCCCGATCACCAGAATCAGGCCGATCCGCCAGAACTTCCTCATGTTTTCCCCCCGGGGATTGCTAGGTTGCACCCACCTTATAGGCGAGAAATGCCATAAACACGAGAACTCCTGCGAGCAGGTCGGGGACCGGGCTTCAGGTCCCCTCCTCCTGCAAGGAGAGCAGCGAGGCATTGCCGCCGGCTGCGGTGGTATCGATGGTGAGGGTGTGCTCCATGGCGAAGCGAGGCAGATAATGCGGGCCTCCGGCCTTGGGGCCGGTGCCCGAGAGGCGCTCACCCCCGAAAGGCTGCACCCCGACCACGGCGCCGATCATGTTGCGGTTGACATAGGTATTGCCGATGCGCAGCCGCCCGTGGATATGGCGGACCGTGGCATCGATGCGGCTGTGGATGCCCAGGGTCAGCCCATAGCCCAACCCATCCACCCCATCGAGGAGCTGGTCGAGGCGGTCCTGCTTGAAGCGGAGCACATGCAGGATCGGCCCGAAGACCTCCTTCTCCACCCGCCCCAGCCCGTCGATCTCGAAGGCCTGGGGGGCCACGAATGTGCCGGCGGCGCAATCCGGCCCCAAGGCGACGCGATAGATCTCCTTGGCTTCGCGCCGCATGCGATCCGCATGGGCGTCCAGCATCTGGCGGGCCTCCTCGTCGATGACCGGGCCGACATCGGTCGCCAGCAGGCCGGGATCGCCGACCCTGAGCTCCGCCATGGCGCCGGCCAGCATCTCCAGGATCTTGTCGGCGATATCCGCCTGGACGCAGAGGATGCGCAGCGCCGAGCAGCGCTGCCCCGCGCTCTGGAAGGAGGAGATCAGCACGTCGCGCACCACCTGCTCCGGCAGGGCGGAGGAATCGACGATCATCACGTTCTGGCCGCCGGTCTCGGCGATGAGGGCGGCCAGCGGGCCGCTGCGGGCAGCCAGCGCCCGGTTGATGGCCTGGGCCGTGTCGGTCGAGCCGGTGAAGGCGACGCCGGCGATGCGCGGATCGGCCACCAGCGGGGCGCCAACCTTCGGCCCGTCTCCCGGCAGCAGATGCAGCACATCCCCCGGCACCCCGGCACGATGCATCAGCTCGACCGCGCGCATGGCGATGAGGGGCGTCTGCTCCGCGGGCTTGGCCACGACCGCATTGCCGGCGGCGAGCGCCGCGGACACCTGGCCGGAGAAAATGGCGAGCGGGAAATTCCACGGGCTGATGCAGGCGAAGACCCCGCGCCCCGCCAGCGCAAGCTGATTGCGCTCGCCGGTCGGACCGGGCAGATCCAACGGCCGGGCGAAATCGGCGCGCGCGCGCTGGGCGTAGTAGCGCAGGAAATCCACCGCCTCGCGAACCTCCGAGAGCGCATCGGGGATGGTCTTGCCGGCCTCGCGCACCGCGAGCGCCATCAACCCGGCGCGATCCTGCTCCATCAGATCGGCGGCGCGTTCCAGGCATTGCGCCCGCGTCTCAGCACCGCCGGCGTTCCAGTCCGGCTGGGCGCGCACCGCCCGCGCCAGGGCCTGATCCACCGCATCGGCCCCGGCCTCTGCCACCTCGCCCACGCGCCGCCCGCGGTCGGCGGGGTCGAGCACGGCTCGGACCGCGCCCGGACGAACAGCGCCGCCGATCAGCGGCGCTGCGTGCCAGGGCTCCGCCGCGGCCTTCGTCATCGCCTCGGCCAGCGGCAGCAGCCGCGTCACATCGGTCAGGTCGATGCCGCTGGAATTGCGCCGTTCCGGGCCGAAGAGCGCCACGGGCAAAGGAATGCGCGGATGGGGCTTGTCCTTCAGCCGGCGGACCCGGGCGACGGGATCGGCCGTGATCTCCTCGATGGGCAGCTTCTCGTCGACGATGCGGTTGACGAAGGAGGTATTGGCGCCGTTCTCCAGCAGCCGGCGCACCAGATAGGCCAGCAGATCCTCATGGCTGCCGCAGGGCGCATAGATCCGGCAGGGATAGCCGCTGGCATCGGGTGCCACGACATGATCGTAGAGCGCCTCGCCCATGCCATGCAGGCGCTGGAACTCGAAATCGCGGCGGTTGCCCGCCATCTCGAGCACGGCCGCCAGGGTATGGGCGTTATGAGTGGCGAATTGCGGATAGAAGGCTTCGGCATCGGCGAGCAGGCGCTTGGCCGCCGCGATGAAGGAGACGTCGGTCGAGGCCTTGCGAGTGAAGACGGGATAGCCCTCCAGCCCGCGTTCCTGGCTTTGCTTGATCTCGCTGTCCCAATAGGCGCCCTTGACCAGCCGGACCATGAAGCGCCGGCCATGGCGATGGGCGATCTCGCCCAGGCAGTCGATCAGCGGCAGCACGCGCTTCTGATAGCCCTGGATGGCGAGGCCCAGCCCATTCCAGCCGGCGAGCGACGGATCGGCAGAGACCGCTTCGATCACATCGAGGGAGAGGTCGAGGCGATCGGCCTCCTCGGCATCGATGGTGAAGCCGATATCGGCCGACTTGGCGAGGCGGGCGAGCGCCGCCAGCCGCGGCACCAGCTCTGCCATCACGCGATGGCGCTGGGCGAATTCGTAGCGCGGATGGAGCGCCGAGAGCTTGACCGAGATGCCCGGTCCCTCGATGGGGCCGCGGCCCGCCGAGGCGCGGCCGATCGCCGCGATGGCGGCGCGATAGGCGCGGTCATAGCGCTCGGCGTCACGGGCCGTGCGCGCGGATTCGCCCAGCATGTCGTAGGAATAGCGATAGCCCCGCTTCTCCTGGGCGCGGGCGCGATCCAGCGCTTCCTCGATGGTTCGGCCCATGACGAACTGGCGGCCCAGGATGCGCATGGCCTGGGTCACCGCCTGGCGGATCACCGGCTCGCCGCTGCGTGCCACGAGGCGGCGCAGCACCCCGGCCAGATCCTCCCCCTGCTGCTCCATGCGGATCACTCGGCCGGTCAGCATCAGCGCCCAGGTCGAGGCATTGACGAAAACGGATTCGCTGCTGCCGAGATGGCGGCGCCAATCCGCATCGGCGAGCTTGTCCTTGATCAGGAGATTGGCGGTCTCGGCATCGGGGATGCGCAGCAGCGCCTCGGCCAGGCACATCAGCACCACGCCCTCGCGGCTCGAGAGCTCGTATTCATGCAGGAAGGCATCGAGACCGCCCTGCCCCAGCCGCGACTCCCGCACCTTATGCACGAGGTCACGGGCGCGCTCGGCGATGCGGTCCAGCATCGCGGCCGGCAGCTCCGCCGCCGCCAGGATGCGCTCGACCGCCGCGGTCTCGTCCTCGCGATAAGCCGCGCGCAGGCGCCGGCGGTGCGCATCGGCGGGCGGCGGGGCTTCGGCGAAGATCATCGGCGGCTGGGTCATGGAGGGTCCTGAGAAGGGGCGGTCGAATCGGCGGCGCCACTCTACCGTCAGGACCCGAGCCTGCCCACAAGGCGGCGAGCCTTCCAGATGAGAATAACTTGCATTCCCTTGCTATTTGAATCCTATGGACGACATTAACATGTGATCGAGATTCGGCAGACCGAGGCATGAGGTTTGGTTAGGAAAGCTCCGGGACCGTCGAGCGCGAGCTCGCATGGACGTGAGACTGCGGCGCTTATCCGTGGGAAACCCAGGCGAGTGAGGCCCGTTGGAGAGGGGGTCTCCGAGCTACGCATCGACTATGGGCCGGGATATCGGGTGTATTTCACCCGGAGGGCGAAGCTCTCGGGATTTTTCTCGGAGGCGGTACCAAAGGATCTCAGGACCGGGATATTGCTGCGGCCCTGGCTCTCGCGCGGCAGCTATAGGAGAAACAACTTGGCTAAGGTCAAGACTCGCACCTGGGACCCCGCGGAGCATCTGACAAGTAAGGCCGATATCGCCGCTTATCTCGAGGCCGCAATGGAGGATGGCGATCCTGCTTGGTGGCGGCGGCGCTGGGAGATGTCGCCGGTGCCTCGGGTATGGCGGAGGTCGCACGCAAATCGGGCATGGCGCGCGAGAGCCTGTACAAGGCTCTGTCGCCCGCGGGCAATCCGGAATTCGCTACGGTGCTTAAGGTGTTACTGGCCTAGGGCTCAAGCTGTGGACGAGGCATAGCGCGTCAACCGGTCTTCTCCCCTTCCCGGCGATTTTGTTTTTCGATCGGGTCTTCTCGTTGTAGATCTTGCCCGCGACCTGTCGAGGGAAGCCATGCTGCCCGCCGTTTCCGATTCCGACGCCCCCGCCATCCTCGGCGCCCTGCTCGCCATCGCCGCGGTCCGCGGGCGCGATGAGGTGACCCAGGCCGACAAGGCGAGCATCGCGGCCGTCAGCCGCTACATGTTCCGGCAGGAGGCGCCCCTCGACCTCGATCGCCTGGCGCCGGTCGCCCCCGCAGCACTGGCCGAGGCACTCCCCGAACCCGAGCTCGCCGCCTATGCGCTGCAGCTGCTGGCGGTCATGGCGCTGGTCGACGGGGTGCTCGACGGCGAGAAGATCGCCGCGGTCGCCGGCTATGCCCAGGCGCTGGGCATCGAGGAGGCCTATCTCGCCGAGCTGACGGAGGCCGCGGCGGGGCATCTGCGCTGGGCGCTCCTGGATATGACGCGCAAGAACATCGAGAGCATCTTCGACAAGCCCTGGGCCGAGGATGGCGACGCCATGGCTCTCTTCCTGCCCTATCGGAACGGCGCGACGGATCCCGTGCTGGCCGCGCGCTATGAGGCGCTGGGAAAGCTCCCCGCGGGCAGCTTCGGCCGTGCCTTCTGGGATTTCTACAAGCTGAACGGCTATGCCTTCCCGGGCCAGGCGGACGCGCTCAATAGCCGCTTCGCCACGCCCCATGATTTCGACCCATGTCATCAGCGGCTATGACACGACGGCCCCGGGCGAGGTGCTGGTCTCCACCTTCACCGCCGCCATGCATCGCAAATGGCCGATGGCCGGCCATATCCTGCCGGTGATCTTCAGCTGGCATCTCGGCATCAAGATCAATGACATCGCCAAGAGCACGACCGGCTCCCTCGATCCCGAGAAATTCTGGCACGCCTGGGCCCGCGGGGCGGCGGTCGATATCGACCTGTTCGATCCCGGCTGGGATTTCTGGTCCTGGACCGGCGAGAGCCTGGAGGCGCTGCGCCGCCGCCACGGTGTGACGCCTTTGTGAGCCACATCATTCTTCGGTAAAGAGCGAGGGTTGCCGGCTGCATTGCGACTCTCGATGGAAATGACGAAGCGACAGTCGGTGGCCGCCGGCTGAGGCGCGCCGGTGGCCATTATTTCCTGGCCGTCACCCCGGCGAAAGCCGGGGTCCAGGGGCGAGTGGCAAGCACCCTCCCTGTGGCCCCTGGATCCCCTTAGTTCACAAACGAAGTGCAACACCTATCTAAGTGTTGCGATGGCAGAGATTAAGCACCTTCACTTGGAAGACCGCTGCCCATTGCCCGTCTTCACGCAGACGGGCAATCCGTCCGCCAAATCGCGGCAGCTCTGGATCACCCCCATCGACCATCTCTCGCGAGCTGAGCGCAACCGGTGGCAAGCAGACGCTACAGGCCGGGCTATGCCCACGAGCGGACCAAGCGCGGCGCTGGACCGGATCACGGCTGGAGCGCACGTCGCTGCGCGATCTCGTGCTCGATCGCCTGCGTCGCGGCTGGTCTCCCGAGCAGATCGCCGGCTGGCTGGCCTGCGACCCAACGGCCCCAGGATCAGTCACGAAAGCATCTATCGCTTCATCTAGCCCAGATCCGCCGCACCACACGTTCCTGGCGGCTCTACCTTCCCCGCGCCAAATCCAAGCGTGGCTGGCGCGGCCGCAAGGCGACGCCCGCGAGCTTCATCCGCCGCGTTTCCATCTCCGAACGCCCCGAGCAGCCAACGCTCGCGCCTTCCCAGGACATTGGGAAGCCGATCTCAGCTCTTCAACCTACGGCCAGGCCATCCTGGTCGCCCACGAACGCGCGTCCCGCTTCTCATCCTCCAACGCCAAAAAACGCCAACCTCGCGCGCAACTCCGCCTCGCTCACGCCCCTGCCACCCTAACTGCGCCAGACAATCACTTTCGACAACGCACCGAGTTCGCCCAGCACTACCACTCAAAGCCACCTCGGTATCCAACCTTCTTCTGCATACCCATAGCCCCTGGCAAAAGCGCATCAAAGCCATCGACGCATGCGCCGCCCCTTCCTCTTACCTATCTCCTCTCTCCCCACTCGCGCTCTCCCCTACACAACCCCACCCTACTCCAACCCCCCACTTCCTCTCAACTTCACTTCGGCTTTCGCCGGGATGACGGAATAGAGAGTGAGGCTTGCCGGCGGCATTGCGGCATTTCGCCGGAATGACCACAGGGGTGGAAGCCGAGGCTATTGGTCGGAAAATCGCTCTACCGCGCGAAGCTCGCCCGTGCGCGCAGGCGCCCGGAGAGCAGCCAGAAGGCGATCGCCACGTTCAGCAGGTTGAAGCCGATGCCGTTGAGGAAGGCGGCGCGGTAGGAGCCGGTCAGATCGAAGATCGCGCCCGACATCCAGCCGCCTACCGCCATGCCGATGACCGTCGCCATCAGCACGAGGCTGACCCGGGCGCCGGCTTCGCGTGCCGGAAAATACTCGCGCACGATGAGCGCGTAGCTCGGCACGATTCCGCCCTGCGACAGGCCGAACAAGGCGGAGACGATGTAGAGCGACGTCAGCCCGTTGAAGGGCAGATAGAAGAGCAAGGCCAGGCCTTGCAGGGCCGAGCCCAGCATCAGCGTTCCGACCCCGCCGATATGATCGGCGATGAGGCCCGAGCCCAGCCGGCTGACGGCGCCGAAGGCCAGCATCAGGGCGAGCATCTCCGCGCCGCGGGCAGGCCCATAACCCAGATCGCCGCAATAGGCGATGATATGTACCTGGGGCATGGACATGGCGATGCAGCAGGCGAGGCCCGCGACCATCAGCAAGGCCTGAAGCTGGCCCGGCGATAGAGGCGGACGGAGGCTCGCCAGGGGAACATCGGCGGAGCGGTGAGTGCCGCCCGCCCTCACGCCGAGGCTATCGTCGATGACCGCGCGCGAGCGCAACAGCATCGCCAGCGGCAACATGGTCACGAGGCAGAAGGCGCCGACGCCCATATAGGCATGGCGCCAGCCGAAGGCGTGGATGGCAGGCTGGAGGATGGAAGGCCAGATGGCGCCGGCGAAATAATTGCCGCTCGCCACGATGGCGACCGCAATGCCCCGCTGCCGCCGGAACCAGAGCGACACATCGGCCACCAGCGGGCCGAAGGTGACGGAGCTCCCGAGCATGCCGATGAGCAGCGCCTGGGCCAGCACGAATTGCCAATAGGCGCCGGCAAGGGCGGCGACGAGAAATCCGACGGCGAGCATGACGGTGCCGAAGATGAGCGGAAGCCGGATGCCGAAGCGATCGGCCACGCGGCCCATCAGCACGCCGCCGACGGCAAAGCCCACCATGGTCGCGGTATAGGGCACCGACGCGCCGCCGCGCCCGACGCTGAACTCGGCCTCGATGGTCGGCAAAACGATGACCGCCGACCACAGGCCGACGCCGCCGATGGTGCTGAGCGCCAGCGAGGCCGCCAGCCGCCACCAGGCATGGCGGCCATCGGGCGCCAGCTGCGGCCGCGGCAGGATCGGTGCGGTCAAGGTGGATTTCCCCCAGGAGGATTCATTTTGCGCCGTGTCTGTAGCCGACCGTGCCGCCCACGGCAATCGGTTCCGGCCCTAAGGCGGTCTACGGCTCTTCGACAGGAGAGAACAAGACGTAATTCTGGCCGTTCCAGAACAGCGCGGTGTCGATTCCGGCCTCGGTGCCCACGACCAGGATATCGTGCTTGATGCCGGGTTCCTCGGCCTGGAAGGTCTGGAAGACTTTCGAGCCGCGTTTGGCGATATCGATCGGCGGCGGCAGGCTTCCCCAGATCGGCGAGCCGAAAAAGTCCGATACACCCTCGCCATCATAGCCGGTCAGCAGGAATTTCTGCCGGCCGCCCTTCTGGACGATGCCAAGCGCCAGCGTCTCGCCCCGAGCACCCAGCGGCTCACGGCCGAATACCAGTGTCGATCACCATGACGTCTTCTGCAAGTTTATCGCCTGCGGATTGGGGCAGAATCGTCACGAGATAGGCCGCATCGGCGGTTCCATCGCCGTCGAAATCTCCCGACAAGAACGGCGCGCTGAATCTCGCATTGGCCGTCACCCGGCTGCCGAACAGCGTGGACAGATCTTCGGCTTTCGCATCAACCGGTGTCATGACGAAGAAGCCGCCGCAACACGCGACGAAGACCAACGTCGCGATTTTGCGGTGGATCGAACGAATGGGGAGCCGAGGAATGAGAAGTCATCGAGAATCGCGCCTGTTCGACAATCTGCAAGCGCATCTTACCGGGGAGTTCGGCCTATGTCGTCATTGGCGGCAGAAGCGCTTGCGCTGCCGCGCGGATCGCCTCCGGGAAAGCGCATGATTTGCGCAGCTGCCGATCCATGTGGACGGCGGTGATCTCGCAGCTCGCTGCGATCTCGCCGCTGGCGGCGTTTCGCATCTCATGCTGAAAGCGGATGACCTTCTCCCGGATTTCGAGGATGCGGCTTTCGACCTCCACGATATCGCCGGCCATCAGCTCGCGCTTATAGGCGATGTTCTGCTGCACCGCGGCCATCCCCTGCCGGCCTTCGCGCAGGACAGCAGGGGTGAGGCCGAGCCGGGCGAAGAGATGCCATGTCGCCTCATCGAACTTCCCCACGTACCACATGACGTTCATATGCCCCATGTGATCGCAATGCCAGGGATAGACGGTGCCCTTGTAGCTGAGGATCGCGGACATGATCGTTTCCTTCGGAATAGGGTTTTTCGCTCTAGGATTGCAGCGCGTCGGGCGCTACCATCGAAGGAAGCGGTGAAACGAGGGGAAGACGATGCAGCTCACGCCGCACTTCTGGCTGGAAGAGTTCACTTTGTCCAGTACGGCACTCGCGTTGGGAATCGAGAACACGCCGACGCCCGAGCATATGAAGAACTTGCAGAATCTCGCTAACCAAATGGAAGCGGTGCGAGATCTTTTTAACCTGGTGATCGAGATCACCAGCGGCTATCGCAATCCCGAAGTGAACAAGGCCGTGGGCGGCGTGCCAAACTCTGCTCACGCGCTTGGACACGCAGCCGACTTCCATGTGCACGGGCTGGACGATCTGGCCGCAGCAAAAGTGATCCGCGACAGCGGACTGAAATTCGACCAGCTCATCTATGAGAAGAACCGCTGCGTGCACCTCAGCGTCGATCCGCAAATGCGGCAACAGGTGCTGCGCCAGCCGGGAGGACCGAACACGAGGGTTTCCAAGGGGCTCGAGGCTTAAGCCCCGGAGTTGCAAGCGCGGCAAGCCGCGCCCGTTCAATGAAAATCCCGCGACCGGTAATCCCCCAGCCGCCGGTCGCTCCCCGGACGGCGGACTTCGTCGGCGCGGGCGAGCGGGGCCGGCGCGGGGGTGGCGCCCTGGGCGAGGTCGGTCAGCAGATGGCTGAGATCCATCAGCCGCTCGGCGACGACATGGGTCACATTGCTTTCGGATTGGACCCGGCCGGTGACGCCGATCAGCCGCGCCATCATGACGATGCGCCGAAAGCGCTCGAAGACCTTGGGCCAGATGACGAGATTGGCCACGCCGGTCTCGTCCTCCAGCGTGGCGAAGATGACGCCGCTCGCCGTGCCGGGGCGCTGGCGCACCAGCACCAGCCCCGCCACCCCGACACGCGTGCCGTTGCGCTCCGTCCGCAGACGCGCCGCGGGCAAGGCGCAGGCCGGCGGCAGATGCGGCCGCAGCAAGGCGAGCGGATGCTGCTTCAGGGAAAGATGCAGGCTCGCATAATCCTCCGAGACATGCTGGCCCAGGCTCATGCGCGGCAGAATGGTCTCGGCCTCCGCCCCCTGCTCCTCCTCCACCGCGGCGGCGAAGAGCGGCAAGGGCGTGTCGCCCATGCCCTTCAGGGCCCAGAGCGCCTCGCGCCGGTCGAGGCCGATGGAGCGGCAGGCATCGGCCCGGGCGAGCGCCTCCAGGCTGCGCTTGGAGAGCCGGCGCGCGGCGCCAGAGCGCCAGCGCATCGGCATAGCCGTTGCCGCGCTGAGCGATCAGGCGCTCGGCCTCCGCGAGATGGAGGCCCTTCACCTGGCGCAGCCCCAGGCGGAGAGCGAAGGGCTCGGTGGGTTGGGCGCGGGTGAGGTAGCTCTGGGTCTCGGATGGAGCTGAGAAGCCCCCCTCACCCCGGCCCTCTCCCCCCTCTGGGGGGCGCGGGTGCCGGGGAGCTCGAGGGTGCAGTCCCAGACGCTCTGGTTGACGTCCGGCGGAAGAACCTGGACGCCATGCTCGATGGCGTCGCGGATGATCTGGGCCGGGGCGTAGAAGCCCATGGGCTGGCTGTTCAGCAAAGCGCAGGCGAAGACGGCGGGATAATGGTGCTTCACCCAGGATGAGACATAGGCGAGCTGGGCGAAGCTCGCCGCATGGCTCTCGGGAAAGCCGTAATCGCCGAAGCCCTCGATCTGGTGGAAGCAGCGCTCGGCGAAATCGCGCTCATAGCCGTTGGCCACCATGCCCTCGATCATCTTGTCGCCGAAGTGATGCATGGTGCCGTTCTTGCGGAAGGTGGCCATGGCCCGGCGCAGCCGGTCGGCATCCTCGGCCGAGAATTTGGCGGCGACCATGGCGATGCGCATCGCCTGCTCCTGGAACAGCGGCACGCCCAGGGTCTTGCCCAGCACCTCCTCCAGCTCGGGCTTGGGATAGACGACCGGCTCCTTGCCGTCGCGCCGGCGGAGATAGGGATGCACCATGTCGCCCTGGATGGGACCCGGTCGCACGATGGCGACCTCGATGACGAGATCGTAAAGCGTGCGGGGCTTCAGGCGCGGCAGCATGGTCATCTGCGCCCGGCTCTCGATCTGGAACACGCCGATCGTATCGGCCCGGCAGATCATGTCGTAGACCGCGGGATCGTCCTGGGGCACGAGAGCGAGATCGAAGCTCCTGGCATAGTGATGCCGGATGAGCTCGAAGCCCTTCGCCAGGCAGGTCAGCATCCCCAAAGCCAGGACATCGACCTTGAGGATGCCGAGATCGTTCAGATCGTCCTTGTCCCATTCCACCACCGTGCGGTCTTCCATGGCCGCATTCTCGATGGGCACCAGCTCTTCCAGCGGGCCACGGGTCATGACGAAGCCGCCGACATGCTGGGAGAGATGGCGGGGAAAGCCGATGAGCTCGGCGGCGAGCTCGAGGGTCTGGCGCAGCCGCGGCGCCTCGGGATCGAGGCCCAGCTCCTGCACCCGCGTCGTCTCCAGCCCGCGGCTGCTCCAGCCCCAGACGGCGCCGGCCAAGGCGGCGACGGTATCGGCGGAGAGCCCCATGGCCTTGCCGACCTCGCGCAGCGCCGAGCGGCTGCGGTAGCAGATCACCGTGGCGGCAAGGCCGGCGCGCTCGCGGCCGTATTTCTTGTAGACATATTGGATCACCTCCTCGCGCCGCTCATGCTCGAAATCCACGTCGATATCCGGCGGCTCCTTGCGCGCGGCGCTGATGAAGCGCTCGAACAGGAGATTCATGTGGGAGGGATCGACGGAGGTGACGCCGAGGCAATAGCAGACGGCGGAATTGGCGGCCGAGCCGCGGCCCTGGCAGAGGATGTGTTGCGACCGGGCGTAGCGCACCAGATCATGGACGGTGAGGAAATAAGGCGCGTAGTCGAGCTGGGCGATGAGGGCGAGCTCATGCTCGAGCTGGGCGCGCACCTTCGCCGGCACCCCGTCGGGATAGCGGGCCGCCGCGCCCAGCCAGGTGAGATGGACGAGCTCTTCCTGGGGCTTGCGCCCCGCCTCCGTCAGCTCATCGGGATATTCGTAGCGCAGCTCGTCGAGGGAGAAGCGGCAGCGCTCGGCGATCTCCACCGTCCGCGCGAGAGCATCGGGATAATCGGCGAAGAGCTGGGCCATTTCCGCCGGGGATTTCATATGCCGCTCGGCATTGGCGAAGAGGCGATAGCCCGCCTCCTCGATGGTGCAATGCTCGCGGATGCAGGTCAGCACATCCTGCAGCGGACGGCGCGCGGGGACATGGGCATGGACATCGTTGACGGCCACCAGCGGCGTGCCGGCGCGCGCGGCCAGGGCCGCCAGCCGGGAGAGGCGCCGCCGGTCGTCGCCGCGGTAGAGATGCTGGCCGGCGAGATAGACATGGCCGGGGAAGCGGGCGGCGAGATCCTCCAGCAAAGCCGCGAGCGGCTCCTCCGCCCCCTCGGGCAGCGCAATCATGATCAGCCCCTCGCCCAGGGAATCGAGATCGGCGAGGTCGAGATGGCATTCGCCCTTGGGCGCGCGGCGCCGGCCCAAAGTGATGAGCCGGGCGAGCCGGCCATAGGCGGCACGGTCCGTCGGATAGACGAGCAGGCTGCGCCCGCAGCGGAAGTCGAGCCGGGCGCCGACGATGAAGCGCACCTCCGCCACCTTCGCCGCCATATGGGCGCGCACCACGCCGGCGAGGCTGTTGCGGTCGGTCAGCGCAAAGCCGGCGAGGCCGAGGGCCGCAGCGGCGACGGCCAGCTCCTGCGGATGAGAGGCACCGCGCAGGAAAGTGAAATTGCTGGTGGCCTGCAGCTCGGCATAGGCGGGTTGGGGGGCGTTCGTATCGGTCACGCGAGGCCGCCCTTCCCGCTCTCATGAGAGCGGTTTTCTCTCCCACCGTCATTCCCGCGAAAGCGGGAATCCAGGGCAACCTGCGAGCCTGCGGCCCTGGATTCCCGCTTTCGCGGGAATGACGGAATAAGAAAAAGCTTACGCAAACAAGCCATGGAGGTACCAGCTGCCGGATTGGCCATAGAGCCAGAAGCGCATGCCCGCCTCATCCTCGAGGCGCCAGTAGTCGCGCGGATCGCCCGTTTCGCCACGCCACCATTCGGGCTCGATGCGGGCCGGGCCTTCCGCGGCGCGGATGCGATGGCGCCTGGCGCGCCAGATGAAGTCGGAGGGCGGATGGCCCTCCGCCGTCACCGGTTCGGGCCGCGGCAGCAGGCGTAGCGGCAGGCTGCCGCTTGGCCAGGCGGCGGCTGGGTTTCATGGCCGCGGCGGGGAAGACCGCCGGCATGCGCTTCACCGCGCGTTCGGGGAAATAGCTCTCCCGCGGTTCGGCCCGGGCAAGCCGGGCGAAGCCCAGGCGGTTGCCGAGGCGATCGATGAGGGGCGCCAGATCCGCCTCCAGCCCGGCGCCGCCGCGGCTGCGGGCGAGCGCCAGCTGCAGATCGGCCAGCGGCTCGACATGCGGGGCGGCCAGGACCATGGCCTCGATGCCGAAGCCGGGATCGATGCGCTCCAGCTTCTCGGCGAAGAGCCGCGCCAAGGCGGCATCGTCGCGGCTCGGCCGGCTGGTGCCGACCGCGAGCTTCGCCAGCCTGCCGTCGACGCGATAGCAGGAGAGCTCCAGGCGCCGCGCGCCCTGCCCGCCTTCCGCCAGCTCGCGGCAGAGACGAGGAAGCAGGCGCTGCAAGACGGCAGCCATGCCCTCGAGATGAAGGATCGGCTCGGCCAGCACCTGGCGCACCGCAAAAGCGGGGGCCGGCAGGCGGGGCGAGAGGGGCTCGTCGATGCGTCCCAGCGCCTGGTCCAGCCGCTCCCCCGGCAGCATGCCGAAGCGCCGGGCAAGCGAAGCCCGCGGCAAGGGATAGAGATCGTCGATATGCCGGAGGCCCAGGCGCTCCAGCTCCGCCACCATCACGGCGGGCAGGCGAAGTGCGGCCACCGGCAGCGGCGCCAAAGCGCTACGCGCCGTCCCCGGCTCGAGGAGCGTCTGCTCGGCTTCCCGGAAGCGGGCAAGGGCCCAGGCAGCGCCGGGGCTGTCGGCGACCGCCGCGCGGGCGTTATGGCCGAAACCGGCGAGGCGGTGGCGCAGGTCGGACATCAGCGCCCGCTCGCCGCCGAAGAGATGGGCGCAGCCGGTGATATCGAGCCAGAGCCCATCGGTGCCGTCGATGGCGACCAGGGGCGTATAGCGGCTGCACCAATCGGCGAGCCGCGCGAGTGCCGCCGCATCGCCGGCGCGGTCGGCATGGAAGACAGCGAGATCGGGCCGGAGTGCCCGGGCATCGGCCAGGGACAGGCCGGGCAGGATGCCCTCGGCCGACGCGGCGCCATCGGCCGCCACGACGAGGAGCCGGCCGCCCAGCTCCTCGATTGTGATCGCGGGCTTACCCCCGGGAAAATCGGGCTTGCGGCGCAGCCGATCCGTCGCCCAGCTCGGCAGCCACAAGGAGACGATCCGTTTCATCCTCTCTCTCCAGAATCCAGGCCCCCGGCCGGCCGCCGCGCCGGCGCAGGAGCTCGACATGCCAGCTTCGGTTGGGCCCCGCCCCGACCCGCCAGCGCAGCGCGGCGGTGCTGACCGCGGCCGGCGGCCGGTCGGCGCGGAGCAACAGGAACCCCACGCCCCCGCCGGCCGCGGCCGCCAGCTGCAGGCGCCGGCCGGCGGTGAGGTCGATCCGGTCGACCTCGCCCACCACCCCCGCCAAAGCCGGGGAGCGCAGCGCTTCCTCCATGGCCCAGAGCAGCTCCGCCGGGCTGGGCGCGGAGAGCAGGATCATGGCCGCGGGATCGAGCCCGAACCTCGCCAACCCCGGCGGGTAGAGATCGCCTTCCCCGAGGGAGGCCCAGAGCACGCCCCGCCCCCTCTCCTCGGCCTGGCTCACCAGCCGGGCGAGGAGAAAGGCGGCAAAGCCCGCGGCCGCCGCCCCGCCATCGGCCGGAATCACCTCCTGCAGGCATCCCCGGGGCAGCCCGCCGCCCAGGGCCGCATCCAGCGCCGGCAGCCCTAGCGGACAGGGGGTGACGGCCGGCAGGCCGGGCGCGCGCTGAGAAATCAGGCTGCGCAGGGCGGCAAGATCGGCGATCTTCGGCGGGGCGATCATGCTATCTGAAGCTCTGGGAAAGGATGATTGTTCACTTTTTGTTCTAAAGAGGACAGCGGCCGGAGTCAATAAGCGAGCCTTCTCCCCGCCGGGCAACGATTGCCGATGCCACCGCTTCCCCGCCTCATAGTCGCGGCCGTGGTGGAAGCTTTTCGCTAACAACTATAAATTGATAATCTATGTTCCCCCTCCCGCTGCCCCATCGTCGAAGTCTGTTGCCCTCGCTGCGATCGGCGTAGCCGATCCCGCACATACAGCACCGACCGCAACGCCGTCGAGGTCACGGCGGAGCGACGGGAGCGACGGCGGTAATCCGAGAGCTGGCGGGAGATGAAAAGGCCGCGCAACTGCGCTGCGAGGCTCGTACGGAAGCGAGATGATCTGGGCTATCGGATGCATTTAGATGTTCAATGCCTTATGGAACGCCGTCAACACTATCACCACCCTGAGGTGATCTCATGAGGGTGGGCCTGCGCGGTGATCACCCATGAAAAGCCGTCTTCGCGTTTACCCGGGGGCCGAGCCGCAGCGGCCTCTGGCATTCGGGGCAGACTGGCTCTCCTTGCGCGAAAGGCTCGATTATGCGGCCCGCAACAGGGCGCTTGCCGTGATCTTGGCCGAGCGGTTACCCATGCAGCCACGGCTCATCGATCTCGGCGCTGGCACCGGCAGCCTGTTCCGTTTCATGGCTCCAGTAATCGCGCGCCCCCAGAGCTGGATCCTTGCCGATGCCGACGGGTCGCTGATTGAAGCGGCGTTCGATCTTACTGCCGACTGGGCTAGGGGCTGCGGCTTCAGCGCGCGTTTGACCCGGGAGTCCCGGGCGCCAGCCCTGACCATCGGCACCTCGAACGGTGCCTGGCGCATCGAACCCCTGGCCATCGATCTTGCCAAGGTGCCGCGCGGCGTGCCCCTCGATGGGATCGACGCCGTTGTCTGCAGCGCGCTGCTCGACCTGACGTCGCGTCAGTGGATGGAGCGCTTGTTCGCTGCGTTGCGCACGCCCTTCTATGCGAGCTTGACGGTCGATGGGCGCGACGCCTGGTTCCCGCGCCATCCGGCGGATCTGGCGGTGCGGCTGGCGTTCCGATGTGATCAGCGGCGCGAGAAGGGATTGGGGCTCGCGCTTGGGGTCGACGCTGCCCGGGTTGCCGAGGAACTCCTCGCGGCCTCGGGATTCGAGACCATGAGCGCCACTTCAGACTGGCGTATTGCCCGCGGCGAGCGAAGGCTGGGCCGAGTGTTCGCGCGAATGACTGCACAAGCAGCCAGCCAGGCCATGCCAACCCGGGTCGGCAAAATCGCGGCATGGATTAGAGCGCGGCTTGACCAGGCAGCCCAGGCGCGGCTTGCCATCCGCATCGGCCACTGCGATATCCTCGCTTTTCCGCCGCGACTCCATGTGACTACTGGCGCGACGCAGATCACGACTAGTTGAGGATTTGGCTCCGGCCTTGCAGGGGAGCGGAAAACTGCGCAGACTTATCTTCGAGGAACTCAGCCTCTGGGAGCTTCCGGATGAAAATTCTGGCTCTAATCGGGGTTTTGGCGATCCTCATTGCCATCGGCAGTGCAGTATTCTTTTTCGGCGGATTCTACAGCGTCGCCGGTACTGCGCAGGACCCCGCGATCATCGCCTCAGCACTCATTCACGTCCGGCAGGCCTCGATTTCCCACCATGCCACCGATATTCCGCCCATGTCGCTCGACGATCCCGCCGTGGTGGAGGCGGGTGCGCGCGCCTTCGCTGCGCGAGGTTGCGTGAACTGCCACGGCGGGCCGGGCGTGAAATGGGCGAAGTTCTCCGAAGGCCTGAACCCCAGCCCGCCTGACCTCAAGGAAGTGGCACCAGGCCTCGAGGCCCGGGAGCTTTTTTGGGTGATCAAGAATGGTATCAACATGACTGGCATGCCAAGCTTCGGTCCCATCGGCGTGCCGGACCAGGAGATCTGGTCGATTGCGGCCTTCCTGAAGAAGCTGCCGACCGTATCGGACCAAGACTACAAGACTTGGACAGCCTCGTTATCCGGTTCGAATTGACTTTGAGAGCTGAAAAACACCGGACCCGATTGGACGCCTGACAACAACATAAGCGATCGATGCAGGACTCCGCCCAGGATATTGCCGAAGAGCAGGCCTAGGGCCGTCAGAGGGCTGCTCCGCGTTCGCGCTACCTAATGTTAACGATCCCGATGACCGCCACGAGGGTCGCCTTCGTTGTAGCCTACACTGCGCGGCAGGGATTGGCGATGGACCAGGGACTATCGGCATCGATCGGTCCACGTCTTTGCAAATTCATCGTGTACGTTCGCTCTTCACTACCGCGCGAGGACGCGGGGCGATGCGGGTTCCGGTCGCGCGGGACGCGATGATGAGCTGGGCTGCGCGCAGCTTCTCATAGGCTGCCCGCACGGTGCCCCGGGCGACGCCGAACTGGGTGGCAGGTCCTGCCAAGAGGGCAAGCGGGCACCCGGTTCGAGCACGCCGCTTTCCAGCGTCATCTTGGCGAAGCGGTCGACCTTCAGGTTCAGAGGCTTCGCCATGCCGTCATAGTACACTATTCTTTCGCGTTCTTGGTGCTTTTCCTTCGCCTTGTCGGTGCTTTCTTCCTAACCCAGCACAACGCAATCCGCGAAGGAGGATCACATGACTGACTTACTGCATCCGTCGTTTCGTCTGTTCACTGGGCGGCGCTCGTTCCTAATGCGGTCGGGCGGCGCCGTACTCTCTGCGAGCGCCATCGCTCTGCTAGCCGGCCACGAAGCCCGTGCCACCGGCGGCGCCGGAGCCAGTGATGCCAGCATCCTCAACACCATGCTCGGCTCCGAGTACGAGGCCGTGGCCGCCTATCAGGTCGGCGCCGACAGCGGGCTCCTCCAGAAACCAGTGCTCGATCTCGCGATAGAGTTCCAGGGTCAGCACAAGGCACATGCCGATTTCCTTGCCAAGACGGTCAAGAAGCTCGGTGGCAGACCGGTCGAGCCGAAGCAGACTGCGGCCTATAAATTCCCCGTTGAGACGCTGAAGACACAGACTGACGTGCTTCGCTTCGCTGCCGATCTCGAACACGGCGCGGCGACCGCCTACCTCGGTACCGTGTCACAGTTCTCCAACCGCGATCTCGCCAAGGACATCGCCAGCATTCTCGGTGACGAAGCTATGCACTGGGCGATCCTGCGCCAGGCACTCAACGAGAACCCAGTACCACAAGCTTATATCTCGTGAGGTGACGCGCGATCCTGCTGCGCCCGCTGCAAAGCGCCGGATCCTGGTGTGGCGCGAAATTCTGGAACTGAGCGACACGCAATTCAACCAACACAAACAGGAGACCCCTGATGTCCGAGTCCTATTCACTCCCTACTGAACCTGAAGGCATGGTCGCAACGCTGCTTGAGCGATTTAACTCCGGCAAGGTCGGCGCGATGATAGGCTTGTATGCTCCGGAAGCCGTGCTCATCGCGAAAGACGGGCGAACCATCACTGACCACACCGAGATCGCTGCCGAGCTCGAACGGGACCTCAAGCTCGGCCTGCCGCTGGAGGCTAAGGCGCGCCATGTGTTCGTTGCCGACGGTATCGCCCAGATCGTACTGGACTGGTCAATTGATGGCACAGGTCCCGACGGCAAGCATGTTCACCTCGGAGGCTCGGCAGCCGATATCCTGCGCCGCGGCGCGGATGGACTCTGGCGATACCTGATCGACAATAATCAAGGGACGGCGGTGCGACGGCCCGCCTGACATAGGTACGCCACCGCAGCTCGCAGCGATGAAGCCCCTCTTCAGCCTGGCGTCGCCGATCACCGCGATACCGCGCTGGCGTAGCTGCTCGGCCACCCCAATGCCCGTCTGAGCCGCATCCGGCGCGTCCACTCACGATGCATTTTCGCAATCTACGGAGGATCACATGACTGACTTACTGCATCCGTCGTTCGTCTGTTCACTGGGCGGCGCTCGTTCCTAATGCGGTCGGGCGGCGCCGTACTCTCTGCGAGCGCCATCGCTCTGCTAGCCGGCCACGAAGCCCGCGCCACCGGCGGCGCCAGAGCCAGTGATGCCAGCATCCTCAACACCATGCTCGGCTCCGAGTAGGAGGCCGTGGCCGCCTATCAGGTCGGCGCCGACAGCAGGCCGGACGCGCGCTGAGAAATCAGGCTGCGCAAGGCGGCAAGATCGGCGATCTTCGGCGAGGCGATCATGCTATCTGAAGCTCTGGGGAAAGATTATTGTTCCCTATTTGTTCTAAAGAAGACGAGAACGGGAGTCAATGATCGAGCCCCTCCCCCGCCGGGCGACAACCTCCGATGCCGCCGCCTTGAATGCCCTCGCCCGGGCCGCCTATGCGATCTATCTCCCCGTGATCGGCCGCGAGCCGCAGCCCATGGCCACGGACTGGCAGACGCTGTTTGCCAGTCAGGAGATCTGGATCGTCGACGGGCCGTCGGGCCCTATCGCCTCGCTCGCCCTGGAGGTCGAACCGGATCACCTCGTGATCTGGAGCGTCGCCGTGCTGCCCGAGCATCAGCGCAAGGGCATGGGACGCCGGTTCTTGGAATTCGCCGAAGCGCGCAGCCGCGAACTGAAGCGTCCCGAGATCAGGCTCTTCACCAACGCCAAGATGGTCCGCAACATCGCGCTCTACGAGCGCCTCGGCTATGCCGAGACGCGGCGAGAAGATCTTCCCGATCGCGTCATCGTGCATATGAGCAAGAGGCTCGACATCGCCTCCGATTGAAGCGGCAGCTTCCGCAACAATATCTATTGACCACTACGCCTTTTGCGTATACCATAAATATATGATCGGCCTGCAATGGCAGGATGCCTCAGAGTCACGAACCTTCCCGACATCGGAGAAAACGGCGGCAGTCAGCAGGCGCCAGGACGAGGTCCGGCCGGCGGCATCGCACCCCTTCGGCTCGCCTTCATCCGCAGACGCAAATGCCTGCAGATTCCCTGCAGAAGCAGGGAGGACCGCCGGAAAAGCTGCTTCCCTTCCCGCGTCTCGGCCTTTCAAACCCCCGCAGCTTCCGGCACTCTCCGCGCCCATGTCCGAGAAAATCCCGCGCCTGGAAACTCCCGTCGGCTTCGGCAAGCTGGTGGGCTATCGTCTCACCCAGTGGCGTCACGACGAGGCCGAGCTCGAGCTCGTGCTGGAGCCGCGGCATCTGAACCGCAGCAATGTCCCCCATGGCGGCGTCATCGCCACCTTGATCGACACGGCCTGCGGCTTTGCCGGCTGCTATAGCCCCGAGCCGGGAAAGCGGCGCCGGGCCGTGACCCTTTCCCTCAACACCAGCTTCATCGGCCAGGCCACGGCGGATACCACCCTCACCGCCAGGGCCCGGCGCACCGGCGGCGGGCAGACCGTCTTCTTCGCCCGCTGCGACCTGCTGGACGGCGAAGGCCGCCTCATCGCCACCGGGGAAGGCAGCTTCAAATATCTGCGCAGCGAGGAAGCGAAGGCATCGCGCTAAGTCCTATTGCTGCAGGAACCTCTTTCTCCCGCCGGGGGGATGGGCGAAGCTGGTCTGAGCCTGATGCTCAATCCCAAGTTGTGGCCGCCATTCCCATGACCCATGCAAGACGCCTCGGCGTGCCGCTCGCCATCGTTGGGCTGGGTTGCCTCTTCGCCGTGCCCGCCTTCGCCGCCGAGGCGCCGGGACATCTTTCCTCGGAAGCCATCCTCCTCCTCCAGATCGTCCTGCTGATCTTCACCGGCCGGCTGATCGGCGAGATCATGACCCGGCTGGGGCAGCCCTCAGTGATGGGCCAGCTTCTGGGGGGCATCCTGCTCGGCCCCTCGGTGCTGGGGGCGCTCTGGCCCTCCCTGCAGCACACGCTCTTCCCGCCATCGGGCGATCAGAAGGCGATGATCCAGGCCATTGCCCAGTTCGGCGTTATTCTTCTGCTGCTGCTCACGGGCATGGAGACCGATCTGAAGCTGGTGCGCCGCGTCGGGCGCGCCGCCATCAGCGTCGCCGTCGCCGGAGTCTCCGTACCCTTCATCGCCGGAGTCATCTTCGGCAACTTCATGCCCGCCTCTCTCCTGCCCGAACCCGGACACCGCCTGGTCTCCTCCCTCTTCCTCGGCACGGCGCTCGCCATCTCCTCGGTCAAGGTCGTGGCCATGATCGTGCGCGATATGAATTTCCTGCGCCGCGGGATCGGGCAGGTGATCGTCGCCTCGGCGGTGATGGAAGACACCATGGGCTGGATCATCATCGCCATCACCTTCAGCCTGGCGCGTCACGGCACCGTCGACCTGCTCTCCCTCGCCGAGAGCGTGCTGGGGACAGGCGTCTTCCTCTTCGTCAGCCTGACGGTAGGTCGGGTGGCCGTCTACAAGCTCATCCGCTGGACCAACGACTATCTCCGCAGCGAGGCCGCGGTCATCAGCGTCATTCTGCTGATCACCGGCGTGATGGCGCTGATCACCTATCTCATCGGCGTCCAGACGGTGCTGGGCGCCTTCGTCGCCGGCGTGCTCATCGGTGAATCGCCCTTCCTCACCAAGCATATCGACCAGCAGCTGCGGGGCCTGATCCTCGGCCTCTTCGCCCCGGTCTTGTTCGGCATGGCGGGGCTCGCCGCCGATCTCTCGATCCTGACCAAGCCCGATCTCCTGGGACTGACGGTCGCGCTCATCGCGCTTGCCAGCATCGGCAAGTTCGGCGGTGCCTTTATCGGCGCCACGATCGGCGGGCTCAGCCGCGCCGAGGCGCTGGCGCTCGGCTGCTCCATGAACGCGCGCGGCTCGACCGAGGTCATCATCGCCACCATCGGCCTCTCCATGGGCCTGCTGAGCGAGAGCCTCTTCACCATGATCGTCGCCACGGCCGTCGTCACCACTTTGGCCATGCCCCCGATGCTGCGCGCGGCGCTGAGGCGGCTGCCTATCGGCCCGGAAGAGGAGGAGCGGCTGAAGCGCGAGGAATTCGAGGCCAAAGGCTTCGTCGCCAATCTGGAGCGCCTGCTCATTGCCGTGGACGAGAGCGCCAATGGCCGCTTCGCCTCACGCCTGGGGGGTTGCTCGCCGGGGTTCGCGGCATTCCCGCCTCGGTGCTGCATGTCGGGGCCGATGCGCAGGCCCACCGGCATCTGCGCAAGGACAATGCCAGCGCCGAGGCCGCAGTCCAGGCCAGCGCCGCCAAGACGGCCCGGGTCGAGGAGGCGGAGCAGAAGATGCGGCCGACCAGGGTTGAGGTGATGACCCTGGACAAGCATCAGGCGACCGGTGCCGCCGTCGCCTTCGAGGCGCAGAAGGGTTACGACTTCCTGATCATCGGCGTTCATGACCCGGTGGGTGCGGACGGCGAATTCTGCCCGGAGGCGGAGCGTGCCGCGGGCGGCTTCGACGGGCCCATGGCGGTCGTCATCGGCCGTGGCCAGCATATCGCCGATCCGCGGGAGAGCGGCGTCCGGATCCTGCTCCCGGTGACGGGGACGGCCGCCTCCCGCCGCGCCGCGGAGGTCGCCGTCACCATCGCCCGCGCCGACAAGATTCCCATTACCGCGCTTTACGTGGCCACCAACGCCACAGAGGCCCAATCACGGCAGAAGCGTTGGCGGCCCGTCTCGCCGGCGCCGCCGGAGGAGGAGGCGATCCTGAAGGACGTCGTCGATCTCGCGGACCGCTATCACATCCCCGTCCGCACTGCGATTCGCGCCGAGATCGCACCGCATCAGGCCATCCAGCATGAGACGCTGAAAGGCGGCTATGATCTCATCGTCATGGGCGTCAGCCGCCGCCCCGGCAGCACGCTCTACTTCGGCAAGACCGCCTCCAAGACCTTGGCCAAGGCGAAGATCTCGATGCTGCTGGTGTCGAGTTGAGGACGGCGCGAAGAAACGCGCAAACGAATGTCCGGTGAACTTGTGGACAGCATCTTGAGGCGTGATAGGATTATTACAATCACTCGACAACTTGAACCGGTCTTGGCGGACGGTGGATGAAACTCCATGCGGAATGCGTGGCCATTATTGGCCTGATCGCTTCGCTGGCAGGTTGCGCACAGAAGACGGTTGCGCCGACGGTCGCCGATGCTCCCCAAAGCAGGTTCAGTCATTTAGTGGCGGCCAATAAGGACGTCACCTTCGAAATCGTCAGCACCAGTCCTGCCCGGCGACAACGACTACATTCCGAAAAATAACAACTGGGTTCAGTACGCGGTGCATGTAACGAACACCGGCCCGACGCCCCTGCATCTCGTGAGCGCTCATCTTGTCGACGGAAGCGGGGTCTACAGAGAGCAGCCGAAAACGATCGAGGAGACCTACAATACTTCCGGCGCGGGCAAGACAGCGGCGAACGCAGGCCTTGGCATACTTGGACAAGTCGCAGGGATATTCATTCCCTATGCAGGCACCGCGGCTGGCCTGGCGGGCGCAGCGCAGGGTCCGATGGAAGCCGAAGCCCAGAGGAAGTACGCCGAAGAGCTGAAGCAACGGATATTGCCGCCCGAGACTCTCGATCCGGGCGGTGAGGCGACGGGCGTCTATCTGTTTCCCATCGTCGCCAAGCCACGAGTTTTGGTCATCGAATACACGGTCGACGGTACGCCAGGAACGCTCAGGGTGCCGTTGACCCCGACGCCGGCCGGCGGCGCGCCGCCGGGGTAGGCTGGCCCGAGGGCTGGGCCGCCAGTCCTGCTGACGGTCGCGGCCATACCCGGCATTTGTCCGTAAACGGCCGAGGAACGCCTCGCCCACGAAGCCGTTGCCTATCCCGGGGCGGCGCGCCAGAGTGCCGGCGCAACAGAGCCTGGAGTCCAGTTTCGATGACCGCCGCCTTCGGCCGCACCACCGCCCATATCCTGATCGAGATCGGCGCCGTCCATTTTCGGCCCCAGGACCCCTTTATTCTCACATCTGGCCGGGCGAGCCCCGTCTATATCGACTGCCGCAAGGTGATTTCCTTTCCGCGGGCGCGGCGCAAGATCGTGGAGATGATGGGCGAGACGGTGGAGGCGATGATCGGCTTCGAATCCCTCGACGCCGTCGCCGGCGGCGAGACCGCCGGCATTCCCTATGCCGCCTGGCTCGCCGAGCGCCTGGCGCTGCCGATGCTCTATATCCGAAAGAAACCCAAGGGCTTCGGTCGCGGCGCCCAGATCGAAGGCGAGATGGCGCCGGGATGCCGCTGCCTGCTGGTGGAGGATCTCGCCACCGACGGCGGCAGCAAGCTCAATTTCATCGAGGCGATCCGCCAGGCCGAAGGCAAGGTGGCCGACGCTTTGGTCGTCTTCCACTACGGCATCTTTCCCCAGAGCACCGCCAGCCTCGCCGCCGTCGGCGTCCGGCTGCACGGCCTCGCCACCTGGTGGGATGTGCTGGCCGCCGCGGAGGAAGCCGGCCGGCTGGATGCCGCGGGCATCGCCGCCGTGCGCGCCTTCCTCGAGAATCCCGAGGGCTGGTCGCTGCAGCATGGCGGGAAGGTGGCGAGCTGACGCCGCAGCTTCCGGGCGATCCGATCGTTCATCTTTGAAGCCTGTCCAGATATGAGGTTGCTTGCGTGCTAGACCCGATGCCTGTCTCCATCGCCATCCGTGAGTTGCGGCAGCCATGAACATCCGCCCCGTCATCCTGTCCGGCGGCTCCGGGACGCGGCTCTGGCCGCTGTCCCGCGCCGCCTATCCGAAACAGCTGATGCCCCTGGTCGGCCAGGAAAGTCTGCTGCAGGAAACCGTGGAGCGCGTCTCCGACCCGACGCTGTTCAGCGCCCCTCTGCTCATCTGCAACGACGAGCATCGTTTTCTGGTCGCCGAGCAGCTCCGCGCCCTGGGCTGCAAGCCCGAGGCGATCGTGCTCGAGCCGCTGGCCCGCAACACGGCCCCGGCGGTGGCAGCGGCGGCGATGATGGCCGCCCCCGACAGCCTGCTGCTGATCCTGCCCTCCGACCATTACATCCAGGACGCCGCGGCCTTCCGCAGCGCCGTCCGCCAGGCGGCCAAGGCGGCGGAGGCGGGATCGCTGGTCACCTTCGGCATCGCGCCCCGCGCGCCGGAGACGGGCTATGGCTATATCCGGCGCGGCGAGGCCCTGCCGGATGCGCCGGGCTGCCGCAAGGTGGCGGCCTTCGTCGAGAAGCCGGATGCGGCGACGGCCGAGGGCTATCTCGCCTCGGGTGAGTATCTGTGGAACGGCGGCATGTTCCTCTTCCGCGCCGATCGCTTCCTGGCCGAGCTCGGCCGTCTGGAGCCGGCGATGAAGGCGGCGGTGGAGAAATCCGTCGCCGCCGCCACGCGCGATCTCGACTTCATCCGCCTGGACAAGGCGGCCTTCGGCGAAGCACCGGCCATCTCCATCGACTATGCCGTGATGGAAAAGACGAAGGCCGCCGCGGTGGTGCCGGTCGAGATGGGCTGGACCGATGTCGGCTCCTGGGCGGCGCTCTGGGATGTGACCGAGAAGGACGAGGACGGCAATGCGCTGATCGGCGATGTGGTCAGCGTCGACGTCAAGAATTGCTACATCCGCGGCGAGAGCCGGCTGGTGACGGCGATCGGCCTGGAGAACATCGTGCTGATCGAGACGGTCGACGCGGTGCTGGCGGTGTCGCGCGAGCGGGCCCAGGATCTGAAGCTGGTCATCGACAAGCTGACGGCGGCGGGCCGGGACGAGCGCCTGTCCCACCGGCGCGTCTATCGCCCCTGGGGAACCTATGAGAGCGTGGATTTCGATCAGGGCTTCCAGGTGAAGCGCATCGTGGTCAATCCCGGCGCGCGGCTGTCGCTGCAGAAGCATGCCCATCGGGCCGAGCATTGGGTCGTGGTCCGGGGCAAGGCCAGGGTGACCCGGGACCGCGAGATCTTCGACCTCGTGGCCAATCAATCGGCCTATATCCCGCTGGGCGCGGTGCATCGGCTGGAGAATCCCGGCAAGGAGCCCTTGCATCTGATCGAAGTCCAGGCGGGCGACTATCTGGGCGAGGACGATATCGTGCGCCTGGAGGACAATTACGGCCGGACCTGACCATGCTTCCGCGGCAAGGCAGGCCCGACCGGGGCGCCTTTGACTTTCGACCGCCCGGCAGGGATGATCATCCCAATATTTTCCCGCGCGCCATCAGCAAGTCGGAACAACGGGCGCCGAGCCGTATGAGGATGAAATGACCCTTCGCAGCAATTCCGCCGCCGCCCGCGACATCGCCTTTCACCTGCATTCCTACACCAATGCCAAGAAGAACGAGGCCGAAGGCTCGCTGGTGCTGGCCAGCGGCAAGGGCATCTATGTCTATGACGAGAACGGCAAGGCCTATCTGGAAGGCCTGTCGGGGCTCTGGTGCCTGTCGCTGGGCTATGGCGAGGAGCGGCTGATCGAGGCGGCGAACCGCCAGATGCGCAAGCTGCCCTATTACCACACCTTCACCCAGAAGGTCGCCGACGTGACCGTCGATCTGGCGGAGAAGCTGATCGCCATCGCGCCGGTGCCGATGTCCAAGGTCTTCTTCTGCAACTCCGGCTCGGAGGCCAATGATTTCGTCGTCAAGATGGTCTGGTTCTACAACAACGCCCTCGGGCGGCCGGAGAAGAAGAAGATCATCGCCCGCCACGGCGGCTATCACGGCGTCACCGTGGCCGCGGCCTCGCTCACCGGGCTGCCGCTGAACCACAGAGATTTCGATCTTCCGATCGCCAATATCCTGCATACCGACAATCCCCAGTACTACCGCTTCGGCAAGCCGGGAGAGAGCGAGGAGCAGTTCGCGACCCGCATGGCGGAGAGCCTGGAGGCGATGATCCAGAAGGAAGGGCCGGAGACGGTCGCAGCCTTCATCGCCGAGCCGGTGATGGGTGCGGGTGGCGTCATCATCCCGCCGGCCACCTATTTCGAGAAGATCCAGGCGGTTCTAAAAAAGCACGACATTCTATTCATCGCCGATGAGGTGATCTGCGGCTTCGGGCGCACCGGCAATATGTTCGGGACCCAGACCTACAAGCTGCAGCCCGACATCATCACTATGGCCAAGGCCCTCTCCTCGGCCTATCTGCCGATCGCGGCGGTGATGATCAATCACCGCGTCTATGACGCCATCAGCGAGCATACCGGCAAGCTCGGCAGCTTCGCCCATGGCTTCACCTATTCCGGCCATCCGGTCTCGGCGGCCGTCGCGCTGGAGACGCTGAAGATCTATGAGGAGCGCGATATCGTCGGCCAGGTCCGCGCCCAGGCGCCGGGCTTCGCCAAGGGCATCCAGCGCTTCAACGACCATCCGCTGGTGGGCGAAACCCGCAGCGTGGGCCTGATCGGCGCCGTCGAGCTGGTGCGCGACAAGCAGACCAAGGAGATCTTCGACCCCAAGCTCGGCGTCCCCGCTTATTGCGTGAAGCGGGCGCAGGAGCATGGGCTGATCATCCGCGCCATCGTCAACAGCATCGCCTTCTGCCCGCCCCTGGTCTCGACCGGGGAGGAGATCGCGGAGATGTACCGGCGCTTCGGCCTCGCCCTCGACGAGACCTTGGCCTGGGTCAAGGAGCAGGGCCTCGCCAGCGCGGCGTAAAGCCCAGCGGGCTTTCTCCACCCGTTAACCGATGGCGGTGTAAGCAAGCGGAACGACGCGGGCAGAACCGTGCATTTCTGCCGCGACTGGATGCCGCATTTGCCCGGCCGCTCACAGGCTGTTGACTGCAGCAGGGATTCCCGGCGTTGACGGGCGGCGCCCGGCGCACAAGGTTTTGACCATGGACTACGAGCAACGATTTCGCGATGTGATCGCCGGCCTCAAGGCCGAGGGGCGCTATCGCGTCTTCGCCGAGCTCGAGCGCAAGGCCGGGCGCTTTCCCGAGGCGTTGCGCCACCGTCTCCCCGGCGAGGGCGGCGGCATCCAGGATGTCACCGTCTGGTGCTCCAACGACTATCTCGGCATGGGCCAGCATCCGCTCGTGCTGGCGGCCATGCACGAAGCCCTCGACCGTTGCGGTGCAGGCGCTGGCGGAACGCGCAATATCTCCGGCACCAACCACTATCACGTGCTGCTGGAGCGCGAGCTGGCCGAACTGCATGGCAAGCAGGCGGCCCTGCTCTTCACCTCGGGCTATGTCGCCAATGAGACGACCCTGAGCACGCTCGCGCGCCTGCTCCCCGGCTGCATCATCTTCTCCGATGCCCTGAACCATGCCTCGATGATCAACGGCATCAAGGCGAGCGGGGCGGAGAAGCGCATCTTCCGCCACAACGACACCGCCCATCTCGACGAGTTGCTGGCCGCGGCACCGGCCGGCCGGCCCAAGCTGATCGCCTTCGAATCCGTCTATTCCATGGACGGCGACATCGGCCCGATCGCCGCTATCTGCGATCTTGCCGAGCGCCACGGCGCCATGACCTATCTCGACGAGGTCCATGCCGTGGGCATGTACGGCGCCCAGGGCGGCGGCGTCGCCGAGCGCGAGGGCGTCATGTCGCGCCTCACGGTCATCCAGGCGACGCTGGGCAAGGCCATCGGCACCATGGGCGGGTATATCGCCGCCTCCGCCGCTTTGGTCGATGCAGTTCGCAGCGCCGCGCCGGGCTTCATCTTCACCACGGCTCTGCCGCCGGTGATCGCCGCCGGCGCCCTGGCCAGCCTCGCTCATCTCCGCCGCACGCCGGAGCTGCGCGAGCGTCACCGGGCATCGGTGGCGCGGTTGAAGCGCCTGCTGGCCGAGGCCGGTCTGCCGGTCATGCCGAGCGAGAGCCATATCGTGCCGGTGCTGGTGGGAGACCCGGTCCTTTGCAAGACCGCCAGCGATGAGCTGCTCGCCCATCACGGCATCTATGTCCAGCCGATCAACTACCCGACGGTGCCGCGCGGCACCGAGCGGCTGCGCCTTACCCCCTCCCCGCTCCATGACGAGGCGATGGCGCTCGCCCTGGTCAAGGCCTTGAGCGAGGTCTGGAAACGCCTGGGCCTCAAGGCCGCCGCTTAAGTAACTCTGCAGCTCCCCCTTGGCGTCCTGGACTTGCGCGGGACCCGCTTCTAGATTCCGCAGATGTATCGGGACAACAGCCTGATCCCCAGCGAGACGGTCCGCCTCGCCGCGCTCGGCCTCTTGACCGAGGGCGCCAAGAGCTATGCCGAGCTTGCCAGTGAAGTGCGCCATCTGAGCGCCCGCCTCGTCGGCCCTTCCCTCGATCTCCTCGGCCCCTCCATCGAACTCCTGAAGGTCGAGGAGCTGGCGGTGCCGATCGAGGGCGAGCTTCTCGCCATCACCGAGAAAGGGCGGGCCGAACTGAAGCGCCTGCTGAAGGCCTCGCTGCGCGGGCCGGTCGGCGAGGTGAACAAGCTGATCATCGCCCTCAAGCTGCAGTTCCTCGGCGTGCTCGACCTCGAGGACCGGCTGCTGCAGGTGGAGATGCTGGCGGAGACCTTCGAGCAGGAGCTGGCCCGCCTCAACGACCTGCGCGCCCATCTGGCCGACCGCAGGGGTCTGCTTTTCGACTGGCTCGACCACGACATCGCCCAGGTCGGCGACCGCATCGCCTGGTTCCACACCCTGCTCAAGCGACTGGAGGAAGAGGGTTAGCGCCTCGCGGCCTCACCCGACGAGGGTTCGCCCTCAGAACAGATGCTGCCCGCCCGTGACGAAGATCTCCGTCCCCGTGACATAGCTGAAATCGGGGCTCGAGAGCTGGAACACGGCGGCGGCGACTTCCTCGGGCGTGCCCATCCGGTGCATGGGGATGCGGGGGATCAGGCTCTCATATTCGGGGCCGACCATCTCGGTCTCGATCTCGCCCGGCGCCACCGCATTGACCCGGACGCCCAGAGCGGCGAATTCCACCGCCATTTCGCGGGTCAGCGCCGAAAGCGCCGCCTTGGAGGTGCTGTAGGCCGAGCCGGCGAAGGGATGGATGGCGTGGCCGGCGATGGAGGTGATGTTGACGATCGTCCCCTGCCCCCGATGAAGGGCCGGCGCGAAGCCGCGGGCAAGGGCCAGCGGCGCGAAGAAATTGAGCTCGAAGACCCCGCGCCAGGCATCGAGCGCGCCATTCAATATGCCCAGACGCTCCTTGAAGGCCGTCTTGGGCGAGACCGCCGCATTGTTGACCAAGGCATGGAGCGGCGCGCCGGCCAGCGCCGCATTCGCCTCGGCCACGAATGTCTCGACCGCCCGCGGATCGGCGAGGTCGACGGTGATATGCCGGTTCCAGTTCGGATCGCGCCGGCATTCGTCCGGCACATCCTCGCGACTGCAGGTGATGATGCGCCAGCCCTCCTGGCTGAAGCGCTTCACCGTGGCATGGCCGATGCCGCGGCTGGCACCGGTCAGGATCAGGGTCTTGAGGCCCGCCTCGCTCAAACCGATGCTCCCATCCTCAATGCGCCATCAGAACCGGTATGGTCGCCTGTGCCAGGACATCGCGCGTGGCCCCGCCCAGGATCATCTCCCGGAGCCGGCTATGGCCATAGGCGCCCATGGCGAGCAGATCGGCACTGGCCTTCTGGGCATGCTCCAGGAGCGCATGGCCGACGGACTGATGGTGATGCAGCTCGAAGCTTTCGACATTCGCCTTGATGCCGTGGAGGGCGAGATAGCCGGCCAGGGCCTCGGCGGGGGCCCGCTTGTCGGTGCCCGGCGCGCAGAGGATGGTGACGGCCTCGGCCTTGGCGAGATAGGGAAGCGCCATGCCGACGACCCGGCTCGCCTCGGCACTGCCGTTCCAGGCCAGAGCCACGCGGCGGCAGAGGCTCGGGGCCGTCGCCGCCGGCGGGGCCACCAGCACGGCCCGTCCGGTATCGAAGAGCGCGGCATCCAGGCTGGCCGCGGTCTGGCCGTCCATGCTCTTGTCGGGCCGGCCGAGCACGATCAGATCGGAGAGGCGCCCGGCCGCGGCCAGCACCACCGGCTCCGGCCCCGATTCCAGCCGCCAGGCAATCTTGGCGCCGCCGCGGGCCGCGATCTTCTCATAGGCGACCTTCGCCCTTTCGGAGCGCTGATCGACGGCCTTGGACATCGCATCCATGACCTGCTCGACCATGGCGCCCGACATGCCCTCGCCGACGATCGGCACCAGGGTTGCCGGATCCGCCTGCACATGCAGCGCCTGGACCTGGGCGCCGAACAGGCCGGCCACGGCCAGGCCCGTCTCGAGCGTCGATTCCGACAGCGGACCGCCGTCGACCAGGACAAGGATGGATTTCGGTGTCATCGCCTTCTCTCTCCCTCATTGCCGCGCGATTGAGAACCAAGCTGGGGCGGCGGCCACCCGCGAGCGTTGAGATGTTTCAGGCAAATCGGCGTCGCTCCGGCACCCCGGCAGGATCCTCGTGGATCATGATCTCCGCCCCCGGAAACTCCATCAAAATGGCATCCTCCACCTCGTCCGACACGGCATGCGCCTGGGTCAGGGCCATGGCGCCGTCGAGCTCCAGATGGAACTGAATGAAGGTCGCCTGGCCAGAGGAGCGGGTCCGCAGATCATGCAGCTCTCGCACCACAGGGTTGGCCAGGACGATCTCCCGGATCCGCTGCCGCGCGGCATCGGGAAGTTCCCGATCCATCAGCAGGTCCAGGGAGCCTCGGGCGATCCGCCAAGCCGTATAGAGGATATAGAGGCCGACGCCGGCCGCAAAGATCGGATCGGCCAGCGCCCAGCCGAACTGGCGCCACAGGAGAAGCGCGGCAATGACCGCCCCGTTCACCAGCAGGTCGCTGACATAGTGGATCGAATCCGCCCGGATGGCGACGGAATTGGTCAATCGAATCACATGGCGCTGATAAAGAACCAGCAGGAAGGTGGCCGCGATCGAAAAGACCATGACCGCGAGGCCGATCCCGCTGTTCTGGATCGGCGAGGGATTGACCACGCGGTTTCCTGCCTCGACCAGAAGGAAGAGGGCCGAGCCCGCGATGAAGGCGCTCTGGCCGAGGGCGGCAAGAGGCTCGGCCTTGCCATGGCCGAAGCGGTGCTCGGCATCCGCCGGCGTCAGCGCGGTGCGCACCGCCACCAGATTCACCAGGGAGGCCGCGGCATCGAGCAAAGAATTGAGCAGCGTCGACAGCAGGCTGACGGAATCCGTCATGAGATAGGCGAAGAGCTTGGCGCCGATGAGGATCAGCGCGACGCCCACCGAGGCATAGGTGGCCTGGCGCATCAATCTTCCGGTGTCGATCTTGCCGGCCCCAGTTTCGTTCACGGCTGGGCCTCGCTCACGGATAGAGCCTCACGGTGCTCCAGCCCTGGCCTTCCCTGAGATAGACTAGGCGGTCGTGGAGGCGGAAGGGCCGATCCTCCCAGAATTCGATGCGGCGCGGCTGGACGCGGAAGCCCGACCAATGCGGCGGCCGCGGCACGGTGCCGAGCCCGAACTTGGCCGTGAACTTCGCCGCCCGCGTCTCCAGCGCATAGCGGCTTTCCAGAGGCCTCGACTGCTCCGAGGCCCAGGCACCGATCTGGCTGGCTCGATGGCGGGTGGCGAAATAGGCATCCGCCTCCTCGGGCGTCGTCGGGACGACCTCGCCCTCGACCCGCACGCTCCGGCGCAAGGATTTCCAATGGAAGCAGAGGGCCGCCATGGGATGGGCCTGGAGATGCTCGCCCTTGCGGCTCTCATGGTTGGTATAGAAGACGAAACCGCGGGGATCCGCCTCCTTCAGCAGGACCATGCGCACGGCCGGCATGCCGTCGGGACCGACGGTGGCGAGCGCCATGGCGTTGGCGTCATTGGGTTCCTTCGCCTGGGCTTCCTTGTACCAGGAATTGAACAGCTCGAAGGGCTCGGCAAGCGGATGTTGGGCCATTGACCGGGATCGCGCTACGGTGCGGATTGACGACCCATGTTAACCTACCTATCTAAGCTTCTGCCATAACCCAACGAATCTCGTTTAACCCGAAGAGCATAGCGACGGAGAGGAACCTCAGGGCGGCGCATGCGCGATCCTTATGAAGTGCTTGGCGTCCCGCGCAGCGCGAGTGCCGAGGACATCAAGAAGTCCTATCACAAGCTGGCCAAGAAGCTGCATCCCGACCTCAACCCGGGAAACAAGAAGGCTGAGCAGTCCTTCAAGGAAGTCTCGGCTGCCTATGACCTGCTGAGCGACCCGGCAAAGAAGCTGCGCTTCGACCGGGGCGAAATCGACCCCTCGGGCGCCGAACGGCAGCAGCAACCCTACTACAAGACCTATGCGGAGGGCGACGAGGGTGCCCGCTACCGGCGCTTCGACGGCGACGAGAGCCCCTTCGCCGACGATCTCTTCGCCGATATGTTCCGCGGCGCCAATCGCCAGGGCTTTCGGGCCCGCGGCGCCGATGTCTCCTATACCCTGGAAGTCGATTTCCTCGAGGCGGCCAATGGCCTCACGCGCCGGGTGACCCTGGCCGACGGCAAGACCCTCGACGTCACGATCCCGCCGGGCACGGAGGATGGCCAGACCCTGCGCCTCAAGGGCCAGGGCCAGCCGGGAATCGGCGGCGCGGGGCCCGGCGATGCCTTCATCGAGATCCATATCAAGGCGCATCCCCTCTTCACCCGGGTCGGCAATGACGTCCATGTCGAGCTGCCGGTCACCCTGCCCGAGGCGGTGCTGGGCGGATCGGTCAACCTGCCGACGGTGGATGGAAAGGTGGCGCTGAAGATTCCCGCGGGCTCCAACACCGGCACGGTGCTGCGTCTCAAGGGCAAGGGCATCCTCAGCCAGGCCACCCGCCAGCGCGGCGATCAGCTGGTCAAGCTTCGGGTCGTGCTTCCCGATCAGGTCGATCCCGAGCTGAAGGAATTCATCGAGGGCTGGGGTAAGACCCATCCCTATGACCCCCGCAGCAAGGCAGGAATTCGATGAGCTGGCGCCTGGTTGAGGTCGTCTCCGAGCTGTCGATCGATGCGACGGTCCTGCGCGGCTGGATCGAGCAGCGCTGGATCCGCCCCTCCGATTCAGATGGCGAGCTGCTGTTCGACGAGGCGGATATGGCCCGCGCCCGGCTCATTCGCGAGCTGAAGCAGGACCTCTCCGTCGGCGACGAGGCCATGCCCGTGGTGCTCCAGCTCCTGGACCAGGTCTATGCCCTGCGCAAGGCGCTCGGCGACCTCACCCGGGCCATCAAGGCCTGTCCCGAATTGGTCCAGCAGGCGATCGCCGAGAAGCTGAAGGAAAGCTGACTGGCGGCGAGGCCGTTGCGAGCGGGCGCGCGTTGACCGCCTGCCTCGATGCTGTAGGATGCCCGTAGCGGCTTTTAGTTTGTTTTCAAATGCTTTAGCGGGGTTCTCATGAGCGATCGGAGCGGGCTTATGGCCGGCAAGCGCGGCTTGGTCATGGGCGTCGCCAACGACCGCTCCATCGCCTGGGGCATCGCGCGGGCGGCCGCGGCCGAGGGTGCCACCCTTGCCTTCACCTATCAGGGCGAGGCGCTGCTGAAGCGGGTGAAGCCGCTGGCCGATCAGGTGGGCGCCACCCACGTCCTGCCCTGCGACGTCAACGACGAAGCGAGCATGGATTCGGTCTTTGCCGCCCTTGGCGCCGATTGGGGGAGCCTCGATTTCGTCGTCCATGCCATCGCCTTCTCCGACAAGGACGAGCTGAAGGGCCGCTACGTCGAGACGACGCGCAAGAACTTCACCATGACCATGGATATCTCCTGCTTCTCCTTCACCGCCGTCTGCCAGCGGGCGGAGAAGATGATGCCCAATGGCGGCAGCCTCCTGACCCTCACCTATTACGGCGCCGAGCGGGTCATGCCGCATTACAACGTCATGGGCGTCGCCAAGGCCGCGCTCGAGGCCAGCGTGCGCTATCTCGCCGCCGATCTGGGCGTGCAGGGCATCCGGGTCAATGCCATCTCCGCCGGGCCGATCAAGACGCTGGCCGCCTCCGGCATCGGCGATTTCCGCTACATCCTGCGCTGGAACGAGCTGAACTCGCCCCTGAAGCGAAACGTCACGACCGAGCAGGTCGGCGGCGCGGGGCTCTATCTGCTGAGCGACCTGTCCCAGGGCGTCACCGGGGAGGTGCATCACGTCGACAGCGGCTATCACGTCGTCGGCATGCTGCGCACCGATGCGGTGCCGGAGGTCAGGGCGATGCTGCAGAATTACGATCCGAAGGACTGAGGCTTGTCGCACAACAGCTTCGGCCATCTGTTCCGCTTCACGACCTGGGGCGAGAGTCACGGACCGGCCATCGGCTGCATCGTCGATGGAACACCGCCCCGGATTCCCCTGTCGGAAGCCGATATCCAGCCCTGGCTCGAGCGCCGCCGCCCCGGCCAGTCGCGCTTCGTCACCCAGCGCCGCGAAAGCGACGAGGTGCGCATCCTGTCAGGGGTCTTCGAAGGGCTGACCACCGGCACGCCCATCAGCCTCTTCATCGAGAACGAGGATCAGCGCTCCAAGGACTATAGCGAGATCAAGGACAAGTTCCGCCCGGGCCATGCCGACTACACCTATTGGGCCAAATACGGGCTGCGCGACTATCGCGGCGGCGGCCGCTCCTCGGCCAGGGAGACGGCAAGCCGCGTGGCTGCCGGCGCCGTCGCCCGCAAGGTCATCGAGCATGTGACCGGCAAGCCCGCCCAGATTCGCGGCGCCCTCATCCAGATCGGATCGCAGGCGATCGAGCGCGGCCGCTGGGACTGGGCGGAGGTCGACCGCAATCCCTTCTTCTCGCCCGACGCCGCGATGATCGAGCCCTGGAGCAATCTGCTCGACGGGCTGCGCAAGGCCGGGTCCTCGACCGGCGCCATCGTCGAGGTCGTTGCCAGCGGCCTGCCGGCGGGGCTGGGGGCGCCCCTCTACGGCAAGCTCGACGCCGATCTCGCCAGCGCCATGATGAGCATCAATGCGGTGAAGGGCGTGGAGATCGGCGCCGGCTTCGCCGCGGCGGCGCTGACCGGCGAGGCCAATGCCGATGAGATGCGCATGGGCAATGACGGCGTGACCTTCGCCTCCAACAATGCCGGCGGCATATTGGGCGGCATCTCCTCGGGCCAGGACATCGTCGTTCGCTTCGCGGTCAAGCCGACCAGCTCGATCCTGACGCCGCGTCACACGGTCAATACCGCCGGGCGAAGACACCGAGATCTCCACCAAGGGCCGCCACGACCCCTGCGTCGGCATCCGCGCCGTCCCCGTGGGCGAAGCCATGATGGCGATCGTGCTGGCGGACCATCTGCTGCGCCATCGCGCGCAGTGCGGCTAGATAAATCCTTCCCCGTCCTATCGCCGAAACACGCCCACCAGCTCCAGATGCGCCGACCAGGGAAACTGGTCGATGGGCAGGAGACGCTCCAGGCGGAAGCCGCCATCGATGAGGAGCCGCGCATCGCGGGCGAAGCTGCGCGGGTCGCAGGAGACATAGACCGCGAGATCGAGACGTGAGGCCGCGATGGCGGCCGCCTGCGTCCGGGCGCCGGCCCGTGGCGGATCGAGCAGCACGGCGTCGAAGCGATCGAGCTCCGCTGCCGTCAGGGGCACCGCCGCCAGATCGCGGCGCTCCGTGACGACACGCCCGCCGAGCCCTCGCGCGGCGGCGGCAAGCGCCTCATGGGCCGCCGCATCGCCTTCCACGGCATGGAGCTTCGCGCCGGCCGCCAGCGCAAAGGTGAAGGTGCCGCAGCCCGCATAGAGATCGGCGATCCGCTTGCGCCCCTTCAGCAGGGTGGTCACGGCGCGGACCAGGGCCGCTTCGCCGAGGGCGCTCGGCTGCAGGAAGGCGCCGGGCGGCAGGGCCACCTCGACCTTCCCGAAGAACATCCGGGGCGGGCGGCGCTGCAGCAGGAGCTCGGCATCGGTGCCCAGGCTGATCCGTGCCAGATCTTCCGCCTCGGCCAGATCCATCAGGGATCGCCGGCCGGGGGCGCCGGTCCCATGGCGAAGCTGCAGCCAGAGATCGATGCCGCTCTCGGTCTCGGTCACCATGGCATCGGCGCGTTCGCCCCGCCGCAGGACCGGCGCCAGCGCCCGCCGCAGCGGCGCCAGGAAGGCCTGAAGCTTCGGCGTCAGCAGGAGGCAAAGGGAGAGATCGACGATCCGGCTGCTGCCGGCGGCGTTGAAACCGAGGGTCACGCCATCGGCCGTCGCCTCGGCAGCCAGAACCGCCCGTCGCCGGCCGCCGGGCGGCAGGACGAGCAGAGGCGCCACCACCGTTTCGACGCCCCGGCGGGAGAGCGCCTCGGCCACCAGCCCCTGCTTCCAGCGGCGATAGGCCGCGGGCGTCAGATGCTGCAGGCTGCAGCCGCCGCAATCGGCAAAATGCGGACAGGGTGCCTCGGCCCGATCGGCGCCGTCGGCCAGGCGCTCGAGGATACGGGCCCGCCACCCGCCCTCGCCTTCGCCCTCCAGCCGGATGCGCAGGCGGTCGCCGGGCGCTGAGTAGGGTACGAAGACGGTATGCCCCTCGAGATGGCCGATGCCGTCGCCCGCCAGGCCCAGGGCCGTAACCTCGATCTCCGCCTCGACTCCGGCTCCCGGCGTGGCGTCATGCGGCGTGGACGGTGGCAGCGACGGCAATGATTCTGTCCCTTCTTTCCTATCGAACGACCGCTATCATAGCCCGAGATGCGTGCCCTCCGAATCACCGGCAAGATCCTCCTCGTCCTGCTCGCCATCCTCGGCGGGCTGACGATCGTCCTTGCCGTGACGGTCGGCTTGGCGGTGAACCATCTGACCCGGGTGACGGCGGCGCCCACGCCGGCGCAAGCCGTGCTGATCTTCGACCTCGGCAATGGGGTCATCGACTCCCTGCCGGACAGCCCGCTCGCCCGTGTCGCCATGGAGCGGACCGTGACCCTCCAGGACGCGCTGCGCGGCCTCGATGCCGCGGCGGCGGATAGCCGGGTCAGGCTCCTGCTGCTGCGCCTGGGCAATGCCGGGATCGATTTCGTCCATGCCCAGGAGCTCGCTGACGAGATCACCCGCTTCCGGCGCTCCGGCAAGACGGTGATCGCCTTCACCGAAAGCTTCGACGAAGGCGGAGAGACCAACAGCCGCTATATCCTGGCCGCCGCGTCCAGCGAGATCTGGATGCAGCCTTCCGGCAGCCTGTCCCTCGCCGGCGCCGTGCTGCAGACGCCCTTCCTTCAGGGATCTCCTCGACAAGATCGGGGTAACCGCGCGCATGGACCATCGCGAGGAATACAAGGGCGCGATGAACAGCCTGACCCAGACCAGCATGCCGGCCCCGCAGCGGGCCAATATGCAGGGCCTCGTCGATTCCCTGACGGCGCAGCTGACCGATGCCCTTGCCCGCGGCCGGCATATCGCGCCGGCCGAGGCCGGGAAGCTCGTGGCCGGCGGGCCCTATAGCGGCGAGGCGGCCAAGGCGGCAGGCCTTCTGGATGGCCTGGGCTATTGGGACCAGGTCGAGAGCGCCGCACTTCGCCGGGCCGGTGATGATGCCAGCACTGTCGATCTCTCCGACTATGTCGCCCGCCTGCCCGATCCCCCGCGGGGCGCGCCCAAGATCGCGGTCATCTACGGCGTCGGCGAGATCAGCCTGGGACGCGGTCGCAACGCCCCGCTGTTCGGCAAATCCGGGATGGGATCGACGACCCTGGCCGATGCGCTGCATGACGCGGTGGACGATCCGAAGATCGCCGGCATCATCTTCCGCATCGACAGCCCCGGCGGCTCCTACACCGCCTCCGACACGATCTGGCGCGAGGTGGTCCGGGCGCGCGAGCGGGGCAAACCCCTGGTGGTCTCCATGGGCAGCGTCGCCGCCTCGGGCGGCTATTTCGTGGCGGCGCCGGCGGCGACCATCGTGGCCGAGCCCGGCACCCTTACCGGCTCGATCGGCGTCTTCGCCGGCAAGTTCATCGTCAAGGACCTGCTGGCCAAGCTGGGGATCAATGTCGACAGCGTGGCGGGCACCCCCAATGCGCTGGCCGAGAGCATGACGACGGATTACACGCCCGAGCAATGGGCCACCCTGGAGCGCGAGCTCGACCGCATCTACGACGATTTCATGAGCAAGGTCGCCGCCGGCCGCCACATGGACAAGGAGGCCGTCCATGCCGTCGCCAAGGGCCAGATCTGGACCGGCGCCGACGCCAAGGCGCGCGGGCTGGTGGACGAGCTGGGCGGGCTGGCCACGGCAACGGCGGCGGTGAAGCGGCTGGCCAAGATCGACGCCAATGCGGCGGTCGATCTCGAGCAATACCCCGCCCCCTCCAACGATCTGCAGAGCGCGCTGTCGAATCTCGCCGGCGGCAGCGAAAGCCGGTCCCTGACGGTGGCCTTCGCCCGCCTCGCCCAGCTGGCAGCACCCCTGGTCGCGGCCATCGAAAGCTGGGGCGAGCCCGGCGACCACAGCCTGCGCGCACCGCTGCCCTAAAGGACTCCGTTCAACAGTTTCCGGGTATGGAGTGCGATCATGCGCTCCTCATCGGTGGGAATGGCCCAGGCCTGGATACGCGAACCCGGCCTGGTGATCTCCGGCCCGTGGCGGCTGTTCGCCGATTTGTCGAGATCCAACCCCAGCCAGGCCAGCCCGCTCGAGACCCGCGCGCGGATCTCCGCCGAGCGCTCCCCGATCCCCGCGGTGAAGACGATGCCATCGAGCCCGCCGAGGACCGCCGCCAGCGCCCCGGCCTCGCGGATGATCCGATAGACGAAATAATCCACGGCCAGGCGCGCGGCGGGCGTGTCGGCGGCCAGCAGGTCGCGCATGTCGTTGCTGACGCCCGAGAGGCCCTTGAGTCCGCATTCGTAGTAGAGGAAGCGTTCGAGACGGGCGGCATCCCAGCCCTTCTTCACGAGATAAAGCAGCACGCCGGGATCGAGCTGCCCCGCCCGCGTCCCCATGGGGAGGCCATCGAGCGCCGTGAAGGCCATGGTGCTGTCGATGCTCCGGCCCGCCTTGAGGGCACACATCGATGCGCCATTGCCCAGATGGGCCACGATCACCCGGCCCGCCGCCAGAGCGGGCGCGACCTTTGTCAGAGCGCTGGCAATGTATTCGTAGGAGATGCCGTGAAAGCCGTAACGGCGCACCCCCTCCTCATAGAGTGCTTCAGGAATGGCGAAATGGTCCGCGACCGGGGGATGGCCGCGGTGGAAGGCGGTGTCGAAGCAGGCCACCTGGGGCAGGTGAGGCAGGCGCCGGCGGAGGATCTTAATCGGCGCCAGATTGTTGGGCTGATGCAGGGGCGCCAAAGGGACCAGGGCCTCGATCCCGGCAATGACCGCATCGTCAACAAGGATCGGTGCGGTGAAGCGAGTGCCGCCATGGACGACCCGATGGCCGACCGCCGACAGCATCTCGCCGCGAAGCTCCTGGGTCAGCCAGTCCAGGACATGATCGAGGGCGGCGGCATCGCCGAACTCTGCCGGCCCCCATGTCTTGTCGATCAGGCTCTTTCCGTCCTGGGCTTCGGCGGTGAGATGGGGATTGGTGCCGATGCCTTCGATCTCTCCCTTGAGCCGCCGCTCGAGCCCCTCGCCGCCTTGCGTCCCAAAGAGCTGAAATTTGATGCTCGAACTGCCGGCGTTGAGGATGAGGATCGTTCCACTCATGTCATCCGTCCCATGGCTTCGCGGCGGAGACTGGGTGAGTCACGCCAACGTCGAAAAAATACCTGCAGTTCCAGAAGCATACACTACGGCTTGTTGCGGCCGAGTGAACTTGAGACGGATGGCCGGGAACCATGGGCGCCTACGATCCCGATTGTGATGTTAGGGTATTAGCGCCATGCGGCTAGAGCGAATCCTACCCCTCCTCGGCCAACTTCGCGGCTACCGGGCAGCTTGGCTCGGCGCCGATCTGCTGGCCGGTCTTTCCGTTGCCGCCGTCGCCTTGCCCACGGCAATCGCCTATGCGGCGATCATCGGCCTGCCGCCGCAGACGGGGCTCTATGCCGCCATCCTGCCACCGGTGGGCTACGCCCTCTTCGGCCCCTCCCGGCAGCTCATGGTCGGCCCGGATACGGGGACCTGCATGATGGTGGCCAGCGCCTTGCTCAGTCTGGGCGTGGCGGGAGGCGACCAAAGGATCGCGCTTGCCGCGGCCTTCGCCATCGCCGTGGGCCTCGCCTGTATCGTCGCCGGCAGCCTCGGCCTCGGCTTCATTGCCAATTTCCTCTCCAAGCCCGTGCTCATGGGGTTCCTCGCCGGCGTGGCGCTGGACCTCATCCTCAGCCAGCTCGGCAAGATGACCGGCCTCGCCATTGCGGGCGACGATCCCTTCCATACCCTCGCCGATCTCGGGCTGAAGCTCGGCGGCGCGCATCTTCCCACCA
Organism: uncultured Alphaproteobacteria bacterium; assembly: GCA_963757155.1. Classification (GTDB taxonomy): domain Bacteria; phylum Pseudomonadota; class Alphaproteobacteria; order Dongiales; family Dongiaceae; genus DASXQK01. Next base: position 25,022 of record CAVWQS010000028.1, on the reverse strand, counting down.
TGGCCCTGGGCCTGGGGCTGCTCCTACTGTTGCGCGTCTTGCGCCGCCTGGCGCCGCGCCTTCCCGGTCCCCTCGTCGCGGTCGCGCTCGGACTCCTGCTCTCCCGCGCCTTCGATTTCCAGGCGCTGGGCGTGCAACTCGTGGGCGGTATACCGCGCAGCTTCCCGGTCTTCGCGCTGCCCCTGCCCCAGAACCTCGACCTCGACGATTTTGCGCTGGCCGTGCTCGGCATCCTGCTGGTCAGCTTCAGCAGCGGCATCGTCACCGCGCGAAGCTTCGGCCTCAAGAATCGCTATGACGTCGACGCCAACCGCGAGCTGATCGGCTTCGGCGCCGCCAATATCGCCTCCGGCCTGTTCGGCGGTTTTCCGGTCACCAGCTCGGATTCCCGCACCGCGATAAACGACGCTGTCGGCGGCAAGACCCAGCTTGCCGGGCTCGTCGCGGCTGCGGCCCTCATGGCCGTGGTGCTCTTCTTCGGGGAGGCCCTGGCCGGGCTGCCCATCGCCGTCCTCGGCGCGGTCCTCATCTCCGCCGCCCTCGACCTCATCGACACCCCGGGCTTTCTCGTCCTGTGGCGCCTCAGCCGGGTCGAATTCCTGTTCGCCGTCATCGGTATCCTGAGCGTGCTCAGCTTCGGCGTGCTGAGGGGCGTCATCATCGCCGTCCTGGCCACCCTGACGCATCTGATCTGGATCGCCTCGCAGCCGCGCGATGCCTTGCTCGGGCGCATCCCGGGCCGCGAGGGCCTCTACAAGCTGCACCGGCATCCCGATGCCGCCCCGATCCCGGGCCTTACCATCTATTTTCCGGAAGGATCCCTCATCTTCTTCAATGCGGAATATGTCAAACACCGCCTGCTGGCGAGCGTGACCAAGTCCCCGTCACCGCCCCAGTGGCTGCTGCTGGATGCCGGTGCCATCGGCCTGTTCGACACCACGGCGGTCGACGCATTGGAGGATGCCCGCGCGAGCCTCGCGGCCCGCGGCATCCGGCTGGCGATCGCGGAGTTGCACGGCCCGGCGCGCCAAATGGTCAGGCGTTCGGGCCTGGCGGACCGGCTCGGGCCCGGCATGATCTTCCATTCGGCCGAGGAGGCCGCCGACATCTTCGAGGCGCGCCGGGCCGAGGCCGCAGGCACGCAGTCGGACAGCGGCGCAGAGCCGGCCTGAGCCTGCCACTCCATCCCGATGCCCGGCCCTCGTGCCTTGCCTCACTCCGGGTGCGGTGTCATTGTCAGACGCAACTTCTCGGCTCAACGAGAGGGGAGAATATATGGGGCGCCTGATTCAATTGCGGCGAACGACTGGCTTCGCTGACGGTGCTGTCCATGGTGATGGCGCTGAGTGCCTGCTCGAAGGAGGAGCCGGCACCGCCGCCGCCGCCGCGGATGGTTCGCGTCGTCAAGGCCGACTTGAAGGCGGCCGAGCTGGGCGGGAGCGCCACCGGCGTCATCGAATCGCGCTACAGTGCGCCCGTCGGCTTCCTGGTGGGGGGACGGGTCATTGAACGCGCCGTCGACGTCGGGGCGATGGTCGCGAAAGGCGATCTTCTGGCCCGCCTCGATCCGGCGGACTTCCAGAACAGGCTGACCGCCGCCCAGTCCCAGGTCAGCGCGGCCCAGGGCGATGTCGCCCAGGCGGGGCCCCAGGAGCAGCGCCAGAAATCCCTGCTGAAGCAGGGTTATACGACTCAGGCGGCCTATGATCAGTCGCTGAACGCCGTAAACTCCGCCAAGGCGCGGCTGCAGGCGGCGCAGGCCAACCTCCGCCTGGCCCAGGATCAAGTTGCCTATACGACCCTCAAAGCCGATACGGACGGTGCCGTGACGGCCGTCGGCGCCGACCCCGGCCAGGTGGTGACCGCGGGGCAGATGATCGTCACGATCTCCCAGCTCACCGCGCGCGAGGGCGTCTTTTCGGTGGCGGAGCAGATCGCCACCCAAGTGCCGGTCGGCCTGCCGGTCCGCGTCGCCCTGCAATCCGACCCGAGCGTCAGCATCAACGGCGCGGTCAGAGAGATCTCGCCCCGCGCCGATCCGGTGACCGGGACCTATACGATCAAGGTGGCGCTTCCCGACGCGCCCAATTCCATGAGGCTCGGTGCCGTCGTCATCGGGACCGTCGAAGCCCAGGGCGATGTCGTCGCCGTGATCCCCTCCACGGCTCTCTTCGACACCAATGGCCAACCCACGGTCTGGGTCGTGTCGCCCACCGAGATGACCGTAAGCCGACGGCCAGTCACGGTTGCGCGCTTCGATGCCGAATTCGGTCACGATCTCCAAAGGGGTGAAGACCGGGGATCTCGTCGTCACCGCTGGCGTCAACTCGCTTGCCGAGGGCGAAAAGGTAAGGCTGCCCCAGGACGCGGGCAAGTAATGGGGTTCAATCTCTCCGAATGGGCGCTGCGCCACCGCTCCCTGGTCGTCTTCTTCATGATCATCTGCGCCGTGGCGGGCGCGATGGCCTATACGAAGCTCGGGCGCGAGGAAGATCCGGCCTTCGCCGTCAATACCATGCTGGTGATGACCTCCTGGCCGGGAGCGACCACCACCGACATGATGCAGCAGGTGACGGACCGGATCGAGCGCAAGCTCGAGGAGACCCCGAAGCTCGACTACACGAAGAGCTACACGACGCCCGGCGTCTCGGTCGTCTACGTCAATGTGCTGGATTCGACCCCGGCGTCGGAGCTTCCCAGCATCTGGTATCAGGTGCGCAAGAAAGTCGCCGATATCAAGCAGACGCTGCCGACCGGCGTTGTCGGTCCCTTTTTCAATGACGAATTCGGCGATGTCTTCGGCGTGATCTACGGCCTCACCTATGACGGCTTCACGGAGCGCGAGACCCGCGACTTCGCTGAAACCGCCCGTTCGGCCTTCCTGAACCAGGAGGACGTCGCCAAGGTCATCCTCTTCGGAACCCAGGACGAGAAATTCTATCTGACGATCTCGCCCAAGAAGCTGGCGGGACTGGGGCTCAACGTGAACCAGGTGCTGCAGGCGATCGCCGACCAGAACGCGGTGACGCCGGCCGGCGTGATCTCGACCAGCAAGGAGGACATCCTCGTCCAGGTCAGCGGCGCGCTCATCACGGCCGACAGCCTGAAACAGATCAACCTCTATCTCAACAAGCGCTTCTATCAGCTGACAGACCTCGCCACGATCACCAAAGGCTATGTCGACCCGCCCCAGAAGATGTTCCGGGTCAACGGCAAGCCCGCCATCGGCATCGGCATCTCCATGCGCAGCGGCGGCAATATCCTGCGGATGGGGGAGGAGCTGAGGAAGATCGCCGCCGACCTCCGGCAGCGCTTTCCCATCGGAATCGACGTCGATCTCGTCTCCGACCAGCCGAAGGTCGTGGAGGAGTCGATCCACAGCTTCACCAAGGCCCTGGTGGAGGCCGTCGTCATCGTGCTGGCCGTGAGCTTCGTCAGCCTGGGGGTCAGGGCCGGGCTGGTCGTGGCGCTCAGCATCCCGCTGGTCCTCTCCATCGTCTTCCTCGGCATGAGCATGATGGACATCAGCCTGCAGCGTATTTCGCTGGGCGCGCTCATCATCTCCCTGGGACTGCTGGTCGACGACGCCATGATCACCGTCGAGATGATGGTGGCCAAGATCGAGGAGGGATTCGAGAAAGCAAAGGCCGCGACCTTCGCCTACACCTCCGTCGCCTTTTCCATGCTGACCGGCACGCTGGTGACGGCGCTGGGATTCCTGCCCATCGGTTTCGCGCGCAGCGGCGTCGGGCAGTACTGCTTCTCCCTGTTCATGGTCATCCTGATCGCGCTGCTCATCTCCTGGATCGTGGCAGTCATCTTCTCCCCGCTGATCGGCGTTTTCGTTCTGCCCGCCAAGATCAAGCAGAAGCAGGGGCACAACAAGAAGGGCATCTTCAGCCGCGTCTTCGAAGCCCTGGTCGTCATCAGCATGCGCTTCAAATACATCACGATCGTGGTGACCCTGGCGCTCTTCGGCCTGTCCATCTACGGCGTGGGCCTTGTCCAGCAGCAATTCTTCCCGGCATCGGACCGACCCGAGCTGCTGGTCACCATGAACCTCAACAAGAACGCCTCGATCTTCGACACCGAGGCGGAGGTCGACAGGGTCCAGAAGCTGCTCGCCGCCGACCCCGAGGTCGCGAACTATTCCGTCTATATCGGCGGCGGCGCCATCCGCTTCTATCTGCCCCTGGACGTCCAGCTCGACAACAATTTCCTGGCGCAGTTCGTGGTCGTGGCCAAGGGACTGAAGGAACGCGACGCGGTCATCGCCCGGCTCGATCACGCCTTCGCCGATGACTTTCCGGACGTGGTCGCCAGGGTATCGCGGCTGGAGCTGGGCCCCCCCGTCGGATGGCCGGTGCAGTACCGTGTCAGCGCCGAATCGATCAACCAGGTTCGCACCACGGCCGAGCAGCTGGCTCAGATCCTGCGGGCCTCGCCCTATACCCAATTGGTGAATTTCGACTGGGGCGAAAAGAGCAAGACGCTCCGCCTCGCCATCAACCAGGACAAGGTGCGCAAGGCCGGGCTCAGCTCCGACACGATCGCCCAGGCCATGAACATGATCCTGTCGGGCTACACGGTGACCCAGATCCGCGATTCGATCTATCTGATCGATGTGGTCGCTCGGGCCCCGGAGGAAGAGCGCCTATCGCTGAAGTCGCTGGAGAACACCCAGATTCCCCTGCCCAACGGCGCATCGGTCCCGCTCACCCAGTTCGCGACGATCGAATACACCTTCGATGAGAGCTATGTCTGGCGCTACAACCGTGCTCCCACGATCACCGTCCAGGCCGACGTGCCCCGCGGCCTTCAGGCGCCGACCGCCTATCAGAAGAACGCCGAAGCCATCGACGCGCTGCGGGCCAAGCTGCCGCCGGGGGTGAGCATCGTAGACGGCGGCACGGTGGAGGACAGCGCCAAGGCCAGCGGCTCGATCGCCGCCCAGATTCCTCTGATGTTGCTGCTGACGCTGATCGTTCTGATGATCCAGCTGCAAAGCTTCCAACGCCTGTTCCTTGTGTTGAGCGTGGCGCCCCTGGGGCTGATCGGCGTCGTGGCGATCATGCTGGCGACCAACACGCCCATGGGCTTCGTCGCCACCCTCGGCATCGTCGCGCTCGCCGGCATGATCATCCGCAATTCCGTCATCCTGGTGCACCAGATCGAGCACAACCGGTCAGAGGGAAGACCGGCCTGGGAGGCCGTGGTCGAGGCCGCCGACCACCGGCTGCGGCCGATCATGCTGACCGCCGCCGCCGCGATCCTGGGCATGATTCCCATCATGAGCGAGGTGTTCTGGGGACCCATGGCCTTTGCGGTCGCCGGCGGCTTGGCGGGCGCGACCCTGCTGACCATGCTCTTCCTGCCTGCGCTCTATGTCGCCTGGTTCCGCATCGCAGAGCCGCGGCCGGGCGAGACACCGCAACCGCAACCGAAACCGGAGCCGGCGGCGGCAGCGGCCAACCCCGCCTGAGGCAGGCCAACCGCCGCGGCGGGAGCCATCGCAGATGAGCGAGAAAGGTCCGGACCTGACGCGCACCACGCTGGGGGTTCTGCTCATCGCGGGGCTGATCGCCGCCTCCTTCTGGATACTCAGGCCCTTCCTGCCCGCCGCGATCTGGGCGACCATGATCGTCGTCTTCACCTGGCCGATCATGATCCGCCTTCAGGGCTGGCTCTGGCACCGCCGCGCGCCGGCGGTGGTCATCATGAGCCTGCTGCTGCTGATGATCTTCGTCCTGCCCTTCGCGTTCGCAGCCAGCACCATCATCGTCAATACCGAGTTATTCGTCGGCTGGGCCCAGTCCCTCGCGAACTTCAGCCTGCCGCCGCCGCCCGATTGGCTGACGGGACTTCCCCTCGTCGGTCCGAAGGCAAGCGCGCTGTGGGCCGGCGCGAACGCCTCCCACCTCGAAGGACTGCCCGCACGCCTCGCCCCCTATGCCGGCGCGGTAATCCGCTGGTTCTTCGGCCAGGCCGGCGGCCTCGGTATCATGTTCTTGCAATTCATGCTGACCGTGGCCTTCGCCGCAATCCTCTATGCCTTTGGCGAATCCGCAGCGGAAGGCGTGCTGCGCTTCGGCCACCGGCTGGCGGGAGAGCGCGGCGTTCAGGCGGTTCGCCTTGCCGGCCAGGCAATCCGCGGCGTGGCCATGGGCGTGCTGGTCACGGCGATCCTGCAATCAGCGGTGGCCGGGATCGGGCTTGCCGTCTGCGGCGTCCCCTTCCCCGTCCTTTTGACCGCGGCGATCTTCATCCTCTGCGTCGCCCAGATCGGCCCGGGTCTGGTGCTGATTCCCGCCATCATCTGGATGTACTGGAGCGGCGACGGGGTCTGGGCGACGGTGCTGCTGGTTTGGACAGTGGTGGTCCTCACCATGGATAACGTCCTGCGGCCGCTGCTCATCAAGCGGAGCGCGAAGTTGCCGCTGCTGCTGATCTTCGTCGGCGTTGTCGGCGGGCTCATCGCCTTCGGCCTGATCGGCATCTTCATCGGACCGGTCGTGCTGGCGGTGGGATTCACGCTGCTGCAGGCCTGGATCAAGGACGATGAGTCGCCGCCGGATCAGCTGCCTTCCGCGCCGTGATCGGCGGCGATCAGATATTCGACATTGCCTTCCGCGCCGGTGATCGGACTCTCGACGACTCCCCGCACCCGCCAGCCCGGCTGCTGCCCCAGCCACTCCGCCACCCGGGCGCAGGCGGCCTCGCGCAAGGCCGGATCGCGCACGATCCCGCCCTTGCCCACGCCCTCGCGGCCGACCTCGAACTGCGGCTTGATCAGGGCCACGAGTTCAGCATCGGCGGCGGCCAGGGCCAGGGGTGCGCTCAGCACCGTGGCGAGGCCGATGAAGCTGGCATCGCAGACGATGAGCGAGGGCGCCTCGGGCAGCTGCTCGCGGGAGAGATGGCGGGCATTCAGACCCTCGCGCAGAACAACGCGCGGATCCTGGCGCAGCTTCCAGGCGAGCTGGCCGCGGCCGACATCGACCGCATAGACCTTGGCGGCGCCGCGGGCGAGCAGGACATCGGTGAAGCCGCCCGTGGAAGCCCCGACATCCAGACAGATCCGACCCGCGGGATCGATCCCGAAATGATCGAGAGCATGGGCGAGCTTCAACCCGCCGCGCGAGACCCAGGGGTGGTCCTGGCCCCTTAATCCCAGCGGCGCGTCCTCCGCCAGCAGATCGCCCGCCTTCTCGATGCGCCGCTCGCCGCTGAAGACCTTGCCGGCCAGGATCACGGCCGCTGCCCGGCTGCGGCTCTCGACGAGGCCACGCTCGACCAGCAGCAGGTCGGCGCGCTTCTTCACGGCGGCAGGCGCTTGACCTGGCGGTGAAAGCGCAAGGTCAGCAAGGTCGCCGTGGCGGCCAGACCGAGGGCAAGGCCGAGCCAAAGGCCCACGGCGCCACGGCCGAAGGTGAAGCCCAGGGCAGCCCCGGCGCTGAGGCCGATGACCCAATAGCCGAGGAAGCAGATCGCCATAGGGATGCGCGTATCCTTCAGCCCCCGCAAGGCGCCCGAGGCGACGGCCTGGGTCCCGTCGAAGACCTGGAACAGGGCGGCGACGGGTAACAGAGTCAAGGCGACCGCCAGGGTCGGCGCATTCATCGGCGCGTCCACGTCGATGTAAAATCCGATCAGCAGATGCGGCGCCGTCACAAAGACCGTGGCGGCCAGCAGCATCCAGATGACGCCGAGATGAAGCGCGACATAGCCGGCCCAGCTCGCCTCTGCGTGGTCCCGGGCACCAAGCGCACGCCCGACCCGGACCGTCGCCGCCTGGCCGATGGAATAGGGCACCATGAAGGTGAAGGAGCAGAGTCCGATGACGACGGTATGGGCGGCGAGCGCGGCGGCGCCGAAAAGGCCGACCAGCATCGTCGTGGCCAGGAACAGGCCGTTCTCGAACAGATAGGCGCCCGAGATCGGCCAGCCGACATGAAGGATCTCCCAGAAAGACGCATGGTGCCGGGCGAGTCCGGAAAAGACATGGAAGCGCCGGAAGCCGCGGTCGAAATGGACATAGCCCGCCACCGCCAGGAACTGCAGCCAGCACACGATGGTGCCCGTGACACCGACCCCGGGCACGCCCAGCTTCGGCATGCCGAAGCTGCCATAGACGAAGAGGAAATTTGAAAGGACCGTGACGCCGACGGAGAGCATGGTGACGACCGTCACCACCCGCGGCCGGTGGGCCGCCGTCACGAAATTGCGCAGCGCGGTGAAGGCGAGGAAGGCCGGTATCCCCGGCAGGCTCCAGAGCAGCAGGCCCTGGGCCATGCGCACGGTGCCGGCGTCATAGCCGATATGAGGCAGCAGAAACACGAAGGCCAGGATGCCCGCGGCGCAGGGCAGCGAGAGGACGAGCGAGAGCCGGAGGCCCTGGCGCACGACCGTCGAGACCTTGGCCGGATCGTCCGCGCCGAAGGCATGGGCGGCAACCGCCGCCACACCGCTCAGCACCCCCATGCCCAGCAGCATGGGCGAGATCATCATATTGGCGCCGAGACCCCCGGCAGCGAGCTCGGCCGCGCCGAGCCGCCCGACCATCACATTGTCGACGAAGACCGTCGCCATCTGGGAGAGGAAGGCGATCGCGATCGGCAAAGCGAGCCCGAGATTCGCCCCCGCTTCTTCGATCCAGGTTGCACGGCCCCCCGGCCGGACTGTCGCTCCGGCCGTCATGACGATACCGGAGTGCTAGGCGCGCGCGGGCGTCAGGGCCGCGTCTCGCCCGAGGGCGGACAGGGCCGTGGCCATGATATGCCGGGCATCGAGCCCGGCATCGGCATATTGGACCTCGGGCTTGTGGTGGTCGATGAAGCGGTCCGGCAGGATCAGGGGCCGGATCTTGAGCCCGCCGTCGAGCTGGCCCGTGCTCGCCAGGAATTGGAGAACGTGGGACGCGAAACCGCCCACCCCACCTTCCTCGACAGTGATCAGCACCTCATGCTCCGCCGCCAGCCGGCGCACCAGATCTTCGTCCAGCGGCTTGGCGAAACGGGCATCGGCCACGGTCGCCGAGAGCCCGCGGCTCGCCAGCTCCTCCGCCGCCTTCAGGCATTCGTGCAGCCGGGTGCCGAGGGAGAGCAGCGCCACAGCGGTGCCCTCGCGCAGGATGCGGCCCTTGCCGATAGGCAGAACCGAGCCGCGCACCGGCATCTCCACCCCGACGCCGTCGCCGCGGGGATATCGTACCGCCGAGGGACCGTCGTCGATGGCAGCCGCCGTCGCCACCATATGCATCAGCTCCGCCTCATCGGCGGCGGCCATGATCACCATGCCCGGCAGGCAGCCGAGATAGGCGACGTCGAAGGAGCCTGCATGGGTCGCCCCATCGGCCCCGACGAGGCCCGCGCGATCGAGGGCGAAACGCACCGGCAGGCGCTGGATCGCCACGTCATGCACCACCTGGTCATAGGCGCGCTGCAGGAAGGTCGAATAAATGGCGCAGAAGGGCTTGTAGCCTTCGGTCGCCAGCCCGGCGGCGAAAGTGACCGCATGCTGTTCGGCGATTCCGACGTCGAAGCAGCGCTTGGGGAATTGCTTGGCGAAGAGGTTGAGCCCCGTGCCCGATGGCATGGCGGCGGTGATGGCCACGACCTTGTCGTCGGCCTCGGCCTCCTTGATCAGCGCCTCGGCGAAGACCTTGGTGTAGCTGGGCGCGTTCGACACGGCCTTGACCTGGGCGCCGGTGACGACGTCGAACTTGACCACGCCGTGATACTTGTCCGCCGCCTTCTCCGCCGGGGCATAGCCATGGCCCTTGCGGGTGATGACATGGACCAGGACCGGGCCATCCGCCGAAGCGTCGCGGACGTTGCGCAGGACCGGCAGAAGATGGTCGAGATTATGGCCGTCGATCGGCCCGACATAGAAGAAGCCGAGCTCCTCGAACAAGGTGCCGCCGCCGGTGACCATGCCGCGGGCGAATTCCTCCGCCCGCTTGGCGGCCATTTCGATCCGCCGAGGGAAGGCCTTGGCCATCTCCTTGGCGAGGTGGCGCAGCGACAGATAGGATTTCGAGGAGAGCAGCCGCGACAGATAGGCGCTCATCGCGCCCACCGGCGGGGCGATCGACATGTCGTTGTCATTGAGGATGACGATCAGCCGGCTGTCCATGGAGCCGGCATTGTTCATCGCCTCATAGGCCATGCCGGCGCTCATGGCGCCGTCGCCGATGACGGCGATGACATGGTTGTTGCGGCCATCCAGATCGCGCGCGACGGCCATGCCCAGACCGGCCGAGATCGATGTCGAGCTATGGGCCGCGCCGAAGGGGTCGTACTCGCTCTCGTCGCGCTTGGTGAAGCCGGAGAGGCCGCCACCCTGGCGGAGCGTGCGGATGCGCGGACGCCGCCCGGTCAGAATCTTATGGGGATAGGCCTGGTGGCCCACATCCCAGATCAGCCGATCCTTCGGGGTCTCGAAAAGATAGTGCAGGGCCACGGTCAGCTCGACGACGCCGAGCCCCGCGCCCAAATGGCCGCCGGTGATGGAGACGGCATCGATCGTCTCCTGCCGCAGCTCGTCGGCAAGCTGGCGAAGCTGGGAGGGCTCGAGCCGGCGCAAATCGGCCGGAATTTTCACCGTATCGAGGAGGGGTGTCTTGCTTTGGGTCGCCAAGGATTGATCCTTCGAATTCGCGGAGACCGGAGTCCCCCATAAACTCTATGAGAAGCTCTGCCCTTTTAGCGCATAATTCAAGATGCGCAACTCCGTTTAACTTAATATAACAGATTGGGTCGAAGGGGTTAACCCTTTGCTACTCAATCGAATTTCATCGGCTCGCTCGAAAGGGAGCCATCCGCGCCGACCACGATCTTGTCGACCTTGGCCTGGGCCTCGCGCAATTTTCGCTCGCAATGCTGCTTCAGGGCGGCCCCGCGCTCATAGGCCCGAATGGCCTCGTCCAGCTTCGCCTCGCCCTTTTCCAGGGCCTTCACCAGGCCCTGCAGCTCGTTCAGGGCTTCCTCGAAGCTCATCGCTTCGATTGCCGGTTCTTGCTTTTCGGCCATTCGATCCTCTTGCATCGATAAGCGTCCGCCTCAGGCGGCCATCAGCCGTCCGACATGGGCGGCGGCGCTGGCGGCGAGCGCGTCCAAGTCGTACCCGCCTTCCAGCGTGGATACAACCCGGCCGCCGCAATGCCGGGCCGCAAGATCGAGAAGCTCGTCCGTCGCCCAGGCATAATCCGCCTCCTCCAGCCGGAGATTGGCCAATGGATCGGCCCGATGGGCGTCGAAGCCGGCGGAAATCAGCAGCATGTCCGGGGCAAACGCCACCAGCGCCGGCAGCACCCGCCGGCTCATGGCGGCGCGGAACTCCGCCGAGCCGGCATTGGGCGGCAACGGGGCGTTGCAGATATTGCCGCAGCCGGTCTCGCCCACCGATCCCGTTCCGGGATAGAGCGGCATCTGATGGGTCGAGGCGTAGAAGAGCTCGGGATCCCGCTCGAACATGGCCTGGGTCCCGTTGCCGTGATGCACGTCGAAATCCATCACCGCGATTCGCTTGAGGCCATGGGCGCTGCGCGCCTGATGGGCCCCCACGGCGACGTTGTTGAACAGGCAAAATCCCATGGCCGTCGCGGGCTCGGCATGGTGGCCCGGCGGGCGCACGGCGCAGAAGGCATTGGCGGATTTGCCGGCGGCAACCGCATCGACGGCGGCGGTCACGGCGCCTGCCGCCCGGAGCGCGGCCTCGCCGGAGCCGGGCGACAGCGAGGTATCGCCATCCAGCATTACCCGCCCTGCCCTGGGGACCGCTTCCAGCAAAGCCTCGACGAAGCCGCGGGGATGGGCGCGGGCGATCTGATCGAGCGATGCCCGCGGTGCCACATGCCATTCCAGAGCGGCGAATTCCGGCGACTGGAGCGCCGTCAGAATCGCCTCGAGCCGGGCCGGTCTTTCCGGATGGCCCGCCCCCATGTCATGTTCCAGGCAAGCGGGATGGGTATAGAGCCGGGTCGCCATGATTCGCCATTCTATGGAATACCGGTATTTTCGCCATCCTATCGAGCAAATGCCATCGAATTGCGGAGTGGATTGTGGAGCCCGTCGATTTCATCGTCATCGGCGCCGGTATTGCCGGCGCTTCGGCCGCCTATGCTCTCGCCGAGCATGGGCGGGTGCTGGTTCTGGAGCGCGAGAGCCAGCCCGGCTATCACACCACCGGCCGTTCGGCCGCGCTGTTCACCGAGAACTACGGCAACCGGACGATCCGGCGCCTGACCCGGGCCAGCGGCCCCTTCTTGAAGCAGCCGCCGGCGGGCTTCGCCGAGCACCCGATCCTGACGCCCCGCGGCGTGTTGATGATCGCGCGCGCCGATCAGCTTGGCGCCCTCGACGCGCTGAAGCAGGAGGTCGCCCATCTCGGCGCCCCCGTCGAGCATCTCGACGCGGCGGGGACGCTGGGACTGCTCCCCTTGCTGCGGCCGGGCTATGCAGCGGCGGCGCTCTATGAGCCCCGCGCCCTCGACATCGATGTCCACGGCCTGCATCGCGGCTTCCTGCGCGCAGCATCGGCCCGGGGCGGCCGGCTGCTCTGCGATGCCGATGTAAGCCGGATAGGCCGGCGGGACGGAATCTGGCAGCTCGATACGAGAGCCGGCGCCTTCGAGGCGCCCGTGGTGGTCAATGCCGCCGGCGCCTGGGCCGATGAGATCGCAGGGCTGGCGGGCGTCAAGCCAATCGGCCTGCAGCCCAAGCGGCGGACGGCCTTCATCTTCGACGGACCACCCGGCCTGGGCGAAGCCGTGCTGCCCATGTGCATCGATGTCGAGGAGACCTTTTACTTCAAGCCCGAGGCCGGGCGCTTCCTGGGATCGCTCGCCGATGAGACGCCCTCGCCCCCCTGCGATGCCCAGCCCGAGGAGATCGACCTGGCCATGGCCGTGGAGCGGATCGAGGCGGCAACGATCTTCGAGATCCGCCGCCTCACCCATCGCTGGGCGGGGTTGCGCAGCTTCGTCGCCGATAAAAGCCTGGTCATCGGCGAAGCGGGCGATGCGAAGGGATTCTTCTGGCTCGCGGGCCAGGGCGGCTATGGCATCCAGACCTCGCCGGCGGCGGGTGCTGCGCTGAGCGGCCTCGTCACGACGGGCGACCTGCCGCTCCTGTTGCGCAAGACGGGCCTCTCCCCCGGGGACCTCTCACCGGACCGGCCAGGGATCGGCGTCAAATCCGATTGAGGGGAATCTTCAGATAGACGGTGCCGTTCGATTCCGGTGCCGGCAGGCGGCCGCCGCGGATATTGACCTGAAGGGCGGGGAGAATCAGCACCGGCGCCTCCAATGTCTTGTCGCGCGCGCGCCGCATGGCGACGAAGGCGGCCTCGTCGATGCCGTCCTTGATGTGGATATTGTCCCGGCGCTGCGCGGCCACCGTGGTCTCCCAGGCGAAGGCCCGTCCGTTCGGCCCATAGTCATGGCAATTGAACAGCCGCGTCTCGGGCGGAAGCGACAGGATGCGCCGGATCGAGCGATAGAGGGTCGCGGCATCGCCGCCGGGAAAATCGCAGCGCGCGGTGCCATAGTCCGGCATGAAGAGCGTGTCGCCATGGAACAGGCAATCGCCGATGCGATAGCTGACGCAGGCCGGAGTATGGCCGGGGGTCGCCATCACCTCCACCTCTAGGCCGCTCACCGCGAGGCTTTCCCCCTCCCGCAGCAAACGATCGAATTGCGAGCCGTCCGGAGTGAACTCCGGCCCGAGATTGTAAATCGCCTTGAAGCTCGCCTGGACTTGCGGCGCGGCGGCGCCGATGGCGGTCGGCACGCCCAGCTTCTCCCTGAGATAGGCCTGGGCGCTCAGATGATCGGCATGGATATGGGTCTCCAGCAGCCAGTCGATGGTGATCCCACGCTGGCGCACATCCCTAAGCAGGGCATCGGCGAAGCCCGTGGAGGTATGGCCTGACCGGTGATCGTAGTCGAGGATGGGGTCGATGATGAGCCCCCGGCGAGCCGCCGGATCGAAGACGAGATAGCTGACGGAAAAGGTCGGCTTGTGGAAGAAACCAACCACCTCTGGGGTCATGGCCTAAGCTTTCCGGCAATCCCATGCCAAAGGAGGAGCGCCCAGCCGAGCAGCAGCGCCGTACCGCCCAGCGGCGTGATCAAGGCGAAGCCGCGCCAGCCCGCGAGCGCCAGAAGATAGAGGCTGCCGCTGAAGAGAATGATGCCGATGAGGAAGGCGATGGCCGCAGCTCGAAGTGCGCCGGCGACGCGCTCGCGGCCGAAGAGGGCGATGGCCAGGAGCGCCAGCCCATGCCACATCTCATAGTCCGACGCCGTCTTGATCCAGCCCAGGGCATCGGACGAGAGCCGGTCCTTGAGCCCATGGGCGGCGAACGCGCCCATGGCCACGGCGATCAGCCCGTTCGCCGCCGCCGCCGAGAGCCAGAACCGCGATGATCGCGTGATTGCTTCCCCCATGGCCGCCAGAGGCATAGCATGCCGGGCCGTGCCGATGCGATAGCCTGCGACAAGGAGTTCTTCATGGCCCTGCCCATCGCCCAACGCTGGTTCGAGAGCAAGCGGATCGACGACGACATCACTCTGCTGTGGGAGCCCCATGTCGTGCCGTTGATGCGATGCAACATCTGGCACGTACGTGGCCGCGACCGCGACCTGATGATCGATACGGGCATGGGAGTGGCCAGCCTGCGCGAGGCCGCGCGCCATCTGCTGGAGAAGCCGGTGACGGCGGTGGCGACCCATACCCATATGGACCATGTCGGCGGGCATCACGAATTCGACGACATCCTGGTGCATGAAATCGAGGCCGACAATCTCCGCAGCCCCTCGGGCATGGATACCCTGGTCACCGCCGATTGGGATCCGGCCGATGTGATCGCGCTGGAGGGCGTGGGCTATGCCGTGCCGCCGGAGCTCATCACCGCTTTGCCGGCCGATGGCTACCGGCTCGAAGACTATAAGCTCCGCCCGGCACGCCCGACGCTGCTGGTGCAGGCGGGCGACATGGTCGATATCGGGAACCGCCATTTCGAGGTGCTGCATCTGCCCGGCCATTCCCCCGGCAGCATCGGGCTCTGGGAAGAAGCGAGCGGGACGCTTTTCTCCGGCGATGCGGTCTATGACGGGCCGCTGCTCGACGAGCTGCCGACCTCGAACATCCCAGACTATCTCGCCACCATGGGCCGGCTGCGCGAGCTGCCGGTCCGGATCGTGCATGCGGGCCATGATCCCAGCTTCGGGCGCGATCGGCTGGTCGAGCTCTGCAATGCCTATATCCGCCGGCGGGAGCGCGCCGCCGCTTAGGCGCGTTTCCCCCGCAAGCCCGGCGATTGGGCGAGAAACACGCCGACCAGGATCACCGCCCCGCCGGCGAGCTGGGGCCAGGTGAAGCTGCCGCCGAGCAGCAAGGTCGCCCCCACCGCCGCGGCCGGCAGCAGATTGTTGTACATCGAGGCGGTGACGACGCCGATGCGGCTGACGGCGTAGTGCCAGAAGAAATTGCCGAGCGCATTGGGGAAGATGCCGGCATAGAGCATCAGGAGGACGCTCTCGATGCCGAGGTCGACATGCAGCCGCACGACCCCGCTGACGGCAACGAAGGGCAGGAACAGCAGCAGCCAGAAAGTGCCGGCGGCGATGGTGTATGTGGTGATCTCCAGCTGGCTATAGCCGCTGAGCCAGCGCTGCGCCGCCATGGACATCCAGGTCCAGGTCACATTGGCGAGGATGATCAGGATCTCCCCGCCCTGGAAATGCGCCCGGCCGACCGCCTCGCCGCCCAGGACCGAGACGAGCCCACCGGCGACCGAAAGTATCGTGCCCAGGACGATCGCGCGGCCCAGCGGTTCGCGATAGAGAACCGCCGCGGTCAGCGCCGCGGTCACGGGATTGGTGGTTGAGATGATGGCCGAGGAGAGCCCGCTGGAATATTGCACGCCGATGCTGGTGAGGAGCGAGCCCAGGGTGACGCCCAGGAATCCGAGGAGGAGAATGCGGCGCCACGAGACCAGGCGCGGCAAGGGCGATCGGCGGGGGTTGGCAAGGAGGACGGCAAAAAGCGCGATGGAGCCGCAGAGCTGCCGTCCCAGGGTCGCGGAATAGACGTCCCAGGTGAGAAGCAAGCGCTCCAGTACGGGGAAGAAGGCGCCCCAGACGCAGACCGTCAGGAGCATGCCGATATTGGCCCGCAGCCGGTCGGGAGAAGAGTCCACGGCGGCGCCGCTTCGAACGGCCGGCTTCTCGCTCATTGGTGGAAGTTGAGCCCCCATGCCGGTCGGGATTCCGGCCGCCCGCAGTCTAGGGAGAAGCTCCTGCGGCTGCAAATGCAGCCGGCGCAATGCTGCCCGGCCGGGCTTGCGCGTGGGGACCGATTTACAAATCTGGCGGCCGGGCGCGGGATGAGGCATATCTCGGCGGCCGCGTTTCGGGACCTTCCACCATGCCGATCAATCCGACCGATCTCAGCCAGCCGGGCGCCCCTCACGTCGACTCCTATTGGGCGGCGACGGCCGGCGCCGAGGTCGAGGGTGCGGATCCCATCGCGGGCGACATCGAGGTCGATGTCGCCATCATCGGCGGCGGCTATACGGGGCTCTCGGCCGCCTATCATCTCGGACGCGAGCATGGCATCGTCGCCCATGTGCTGGAAGCGCACCGCATCGGCTGGGGGTGCAGCGGGCGCAACGGCGGCTTCTGCTCCATCGGAATCGGCAAGGATGATTTCGGCGATTGGGTGGGGCGCTTCGGCCTCGCCGCCGCCAAGCGGGTCTTCGAGCAGGGCCGCGAGGCCGTGGCGACGGTCAAGGGAATCATCGATGACGAGCAAATCGATGTCGACCGTAGCCCTGAAGGCGGGCTCGAGCTGGCGCACCGGCCCAATCGCCTCGGCGAGATGGCCGCGCGCCAGCGCCATCTGAAGGATCTCTTCGGCATCGAATCCCGGCTCCTGGGAAAGGCCGAGCTGGAACAGGGATATCTCGCGAGCCGCGAGGCCCATGGCGCCTTGCTCCACGACGAGGGCTTCGCGCTCCATGCCCTGAAATATTGTCGCGGCCTGGCTCGCGCCGCCCAACGCCATGGTGCCGTTCTCCATGCCGCCTCGCCGGTGCTGGATTGGCGCCGCGACGGCAAGCGCCATCTGCTGCGGACCCCCGGCGGCACGGTGCGGGCGCGCCAGGTCGTCATCGCCGGCAATGGCTATACCGGCGACCGGCTGCATCCCGGCACGTCCGGGCGTCTCCTGCCGGTCCTCTCCAACATCATCGTGACGCGCGAGCTGACCCCTGCGGAGCGCAGCTCGGTCAATTGGCAGAGCTATCTCAAGATCTGGGATTCGCGCATGCTGCTGTTCTACTACCGCCTGCTGCCGCAGAATCGCGTGCTCTTCGGCGCCCGGGGCGGGATCGAGGACACCCCCGACAGCAACCGGCGCCAGAAGGCCTGGCTGGAGCGGCGCTTCGCCGAGATGTTCCCACCGCTGGCCAAGGTCGAGACGGAATATTTCTGGCGCGGCTGGGTCTGCCTCTCGCGCGACAAGAATCCGCATGTCGGCAGCATCGAGGACGGCAGCGTCCACTACGCCCTCGCCTATATCGGCTCGGGCGTGGCGCTCGCTACGTATTGCGGACGGCTGCTGGCGGCGCAGATCGCCGGCAAGGCCGCAGGCGAGGCGGGACCGCTGCTCGGCGCGCCGCTGCCGGCCTTCCCTTTCCCCGCCTTGCGCCGGCTCTATCAGCGCCTCGCCTACGGCTACTACGGCATCAAGGACGAGTATCTGTGATCGGTCCCGGGCAATTGGCGCTGCATCTCGCCAGCCTTCTCGTGATGGGCGTCGGCTGGGGTGGGAACATCCTGCTCGCCAAGCTGGCGACGAGCCTGGGCGCCCCGCCCGCCGGGCTGGCTTTCCTGGAAGCGGCCGGCAGCGGCCTGCTCCTGCTGCTGGTCTGCTGGATGAGAGGTCGCCTGCCGCGTCTCGACGGGCGGCATCTGCGCTTCTATGTCATCACCGGCGCGCTGGGGGTGGCGATCCCCAATTTCGTCATCTTCCACGCCGCGCGGCATCTCTCTGCCGGACTCATCGCCATATTGATGACGCTGATACCCCTGGTGACCTATGGCCTGTCCCTTATCCTGCGGATCGAACGCTTCTGGTGGGTGAGAGCGGTCGGGCTTCTCTTCGGCCTTCTCGGCGTGACCCTGATCCTGGCGCCTTCGAGCAGCCTGCCGGACGCGAGCGCCGCCCATTGGGTCGTGCTGGGATTCCTGGCGACCACGATGTTTGCGATGCAGAACGTCTACATCGCCCAAGCCTGGCCCCGAGACGGCGATGCGCTCGCCCTCTCCTGCGGCGGCCTGATCCTCTCGGCCGTGATGCTGGCGCCCTTGGCGTGGCTGTATGAAGGATTCATCGGCCTGACCCCGCCCTGGGAAGCCGTTCAATGGGCCGGTATCGCCATGGGCGTGGTCAACGCCCTGATGTCCGCGCTTTTCATCCTCTCGATCCGATACGCGGGGCCCGTTTTCGCGTCGCAGACCGCCTATCTCATCACCATCGCCGGGGTGCTTTGGGGCATGCTGCTGCTCCATGAGCACCACAGCCTCTGGATCTGGGCGGCCATGCTGGCGATGTGCGCCGGCGTGGCGCTGGTCACCCGTCGCCACCCGCGCCCTGCCGGCGAGGCCCTTGGCTGAGCGCGCGCATGGCTTTCACCGGCAATCACAGGGCTGAAGCATGAGCCGGCTGCTGGTCGAAGAAATTCCCTATGGCGATCCCCTCGCCGTCTTTGCCGGATTTGCAGTACGGCCGGGCGCGACCTTCCTCGACAGCGCGCGACCCGACGGCGCAGTCGCGCGCTATTCCTTCATCATGGCCGAGCCCTTCCTCACCCTCAAAAGCCGCGACGGGCTGATCGATGATGGGGAGACGCGTCATACCGGCGATCCCTTCAAGGCGCTGGCGGAAAGGCTGGCGCTCTACCCCCTGGAGCATGAGCCGGGCCTGCCGCCTTTCCAGACCGGTGCTGCCGGCTATTTCGCCTATGACCTCGGGCGGCATCTGGAACGCCTGCCGGCCCATCGCATCGACGATCAGCCTTTGCCCGATCTGCTGATGGGCCTCTACGATTGGACCATCGCCTTCGACCACCAGGAGAAGCGATGCTTCATCATGGCGAGCGGCTATCCCGCACCCAGCGAGACAGCACGCCGGCGCCAAGCGGCGGCGCGGATCGCCGAGATCCGCGAACGCCTCGCCCGCCCGGCCCCGCTGCCGAGCCGGCCGGTCATCGCCCCGCCGCGACCCGATCTGGAGCGCTCGGCCTATGAAACCATGGTCCGCCGCACCATCGACTACATCCTGGCCGGCGATATCTATCAGGCCAATATCACGCAGCGCTTCAGCGCCACCCTCGCCGCCGAAGACGATCCCTTCGCTCTCTATTGCGCCCTGCGCCGGCGCAACCCCGCGCCCTTCGCCGCTTACCTCCGCCATGGCGAGGTTGCGATCGTCTCGGCCTCGCCGGAGCGCTTCCTGAAGCTGGCGCAAGGCCGCGTCGAGACCCGGCCGATCAAGGGCACGCGGCCGCGCGGCGCCACCCCGGCCGAGGACGAGGCGCTGAAGCAGGAGCTGACCCAGAGCATCAAGGATCGGGCCGAGAATCTGATGATCGTCGATCTCCTGCGCAACGACCTCTCCCGCGTCTGCCGTGACCGGACGGTGGAGGTGCCGGTGCTCTTCGGCCTGGAGAGCTATGCGACGGTGCATCACCTGGTGTCGGTGGTGACGGCGGAGCTGGTGGCGGGCAAGAGCGCCGTCGATCTGCTGCGCGCCGCCTTTCCCGGCGGCTCCATCACCGGCGCGCCGAAGATCCGGGCCATGGAGATCATCGCCGAGCTGGAGCCGACGCGCCGCGGCCCCTATTGCGGCAGCATCGGCTATATCGGCTTCGACGGCGCGATGGACACCAGCATCGTCATCCGCACGATCTGCATCCTGGGTCGCCAGCTTACCTTCCAGGTCGGCGGCGGGATCGTCGCCGATTCCGATCCGGCCGCCGAATATGAGGAAAGCCTGACCAAGGCCAAGGCCATGATCGAGGTCTTGAACGGGCCAAGGACGGGCGCTGCGTCATGAGCGTGCTCCTGATCGACAACTACGATTCCTTCACCCATAACCTGGCGCGCTACATGCGCGAGCTCGGGCGCAGCGTGACGGTGCTGCGCAACGACGCCCTCACCCTCGGCGAGATCGAGAAGCTGGCGCCGAGCCATATCGTCATCTCGCCCGGACCCTGCACGCCGGAGCGCGCCGGCATCTCGCTGGAGGTCGTGCGCCGCTTCTCGGGCTGGCGACCGATCCTGGGCGTCTGCCTCGGCCATCAATGCATCGGCCAGGCTTTCGGCGGGCGGGTGGTGCGCGCCGGCCATGTCATGCATGGCAAGACCTCGCCGGTCACGCATGAGGGCACCGGTCTCTTCGCCGGCCTTCCCAGCCCCTTTCGCGTGACGCGCTATCATTCCCTGATCGTCGAGCAAGAGAGCCTCCCGGATGCCCTCGAGGTCACGGCGATGAGCGACGACGGCGTCATCATGGGGCTCTCCCATCGCACGCTGCCGGTGGCAAGCGTGCAGTTCCATCCCGAGGCCGTCCTGACCGAGCATGGCCATCGGCTGCTGGAAAATTTCCTCGCCGGCAATCCATGAGCAGGATCTATCTGAACGGCCGGCTGCTGGACCCGCGCGAGGCGCGTATCGATCCCGCCGACCGCGGCCTGCTCCTGGCGGACGGGCTGTTCGAGACGCTGCGCGCCTATGGCGGCAAGGCGTTCTGCCTGGAGGCGCATCTCGCGCGGCTGGCGGCAGGATGCGGCTTGCTCGGCCTCCCGGTGCCGCCCTTGCCCGAAATCGCTTCTGGGGTGAGCGCGGTGCTGGCGGCCAATGAGCTCGCCGAAGCGTCGATCCGCATCACGCTCACCCGGGGCGTCGGCCCCCGCGGCCTGTTACCGCCAGCCGACATAAAGCCGACATTGATGATCACCGCTTCTCCTCTGCCGCCCTCGCTGCCTCACGCCATGAGCGCCTGCATCGTCGGCATCCGGCGCAACGAGCATTCGCCGCTGTCGCAGCTGAAGTCGCTGGCCTATCTCGACAATATCCTGGCGTTGCGCGAGGCCGACGCCGCGGGCTGCGACGAGGCGATCCTGCTCAACACCGCCGGCCGGATCGCCGGCGGCAGCCGCAGCAATCTGTTCCTGGTGCTGGACGGCACCGCCACCACGCCGCCGCCGAGCGAAGGGCTGCTGCCCGGCATCGCCCGGCAGACCGTGCTGGCGCTGGCGACGAAGCACGGCATCCCGGCGCGCGAAGCAGCCGTGGCGCCGGCCGATCTGGCCAAGGCCAGCGAGGCTTTCCTCACCAACAGCCTGCTCGAGGTTCTGCCCGTGACGCGGCTCCAGGACCGGGCGCTGCCCGAAGGCCCGGTCACGGCGAAGCTCGCGCGCCTCTACCGCGAAAGCATTGCACGGCCTTGAGGTTGAGAGACACGCCCGGCTTCAATCGGCCCTTGTGGCCCGGGCAAAGTCGAGCAGCGGTCCAATGTCATGATTGTCGGCGGCTCGTAACGCGTCGATGTAGCGCTTGCGCAAGGCTCCTGGATTGCCAAGGCTGCCTCTACCCCAGGAAAATCGTCCTCCACCAAGCTGTGCAACGAGGAGGTCGGCTATGAGTTGGGCGTGGCGGCCATTGCCATTGGGAAAGAGATGTATCTGCACGAGCCGGTGGTGAAATCGTAGCGCGATCTCGTCGCGTGGATATATTTCTTCTGCGACCCACATCCTCGCATCGTCCAGCAGCACGCGCAGGGCTGCAGGGATTTCCCAATAGTTGATGCCGATGTTTTTCTCGCTTGTGCGGAAGACACCCGCCCAGCGCCATACGTCGCCGAACATCTGTCGGTGCAGATCGCGAATGAATTTCTCGCTGAGCAAGTCACGCCGGCGCCGATGGGCCCAGGTTTCACCTCGAAGGATATTTTCCCGCTCAGCGATGTTCAGCTCATGGCGAAAAGCGAGATGTCCTGGAAGGAGGGCCTGCCTCTCCTCCGCGCTCAGCGGCGTCGCGTAATCATCCGGCTGGCCAAATACATCGCTCACGTCTCGTCCCACAGGGCGCGTGGATCGATATCCTCGGCAAGCTCATCAACCCGTGCCTCGACATCATTCCCGCTCACCTTCTGATCTTCGAGGAGCATGGTATGGTCGACTGCTTCCAAACGGCGGCGAGCGAGCTTTCGCGCACGATCCCGCACGATGGTTTTGAGCGGCTTATTGGGTATGAGGACATAGACAAGCGTGCAATCGAGGGCTTCAGCTGCACGCCTCAGCGTGGCCAGTTGGATCGTGCCCCTCATTTCCGATTGCTCCATCTCAGTAATGGTCGGCTGCTTTACGCCTAGCCGCCTCGCCAGCTGTGAGGACGACATGCCAATTGCCTGCCGTACGGCCTTGATCCAGCCGCGCACCGGAGGAGCAAATCTGGCGATAGGTCGCATTTCATCGAAGCGGAGATCGAGCGCCGACCGCGACTGAGCTTTGATTCGCGAGTTTTCCATAGGCTGGAGTCTATATTACCGTGGAGATTGAATAGGGCATAGCCTATTTTTCTCCAAGATTCAATAGGCTGTACCCTATAATTCTTGGGCTATGCCGAGGAACCCGGTCGCCTATCGATCAGATGAATGAACGACCCCGCTACGCTGCCGCGCCGTCGGCCGGCCTCGCCCAAGCCCCGGCCGAGAGCATCGCGGCAATCGAACAGCGCTTCGCCCTCCCCCTCGTCCAGCACCGTCGCATAGTGGAATTCATGGCCTCGAAAGGAAGCGCCGCTGGCGCCCAAGGGTCCCGCCGCCAGCAGCGCGGCCTCGCGGTAGCCCAGATGAAGATGAGGCTCGGCGAAGGATGATTCGAGCGGCAGCAGGCCGGCCATGGCGTGGCGCCGTCCCTCCTTGTCGATGAGGCCGGTGCCCAAAGTCATATAGCCGCCGCATTCGCCGAACAGGACCGCGCCTCTCGCTGCTGCGCCACGCAGCCCCTCGAGGAAGCGCTCGCCCGTCGCCAGTCGCCCGGCATGGAGTTCGGGATAGCCACCGGGCAGATAGACCGCGTCGCACGCCGCCGGACGGCGCCTCATCGGCCAGAGGCGAGAAGAACGTGATCTCGGCGCCCGAATTGCGCCAGGCATCGAGCTGTGCCGGCATAGGAAAAGGCAAAGGCAGCATCGCAAGCGACGGCGATGCGCTGCCCCAGGGGAAGGAGAGCGCCGGCCGCGCCGGTGGAGGATGGCAGGCGCGCCGGCCGCGCGAGATCGAGCAGCCGATCGATGTCGAGCCGCGTCTCGAGGCGGTCAGCCAAGCGGTCGAGGAAGGCCTCGAGATCGGCATGCTCCGTCGCCTGCACCAAGCCCAGATGGCGCTCGGGCAAGACGAGATCGGCGGCGCGGGGAATGCAGCCCAGCACGGGAATGCCGAGGGGCTCGGCGGCCAGGCGCAGAGCGGATTCATGGGCGGGACCGCCGACGCGGTTGAAGATCACGCCGGCGATGGCGACATCGGCGCGATGGCGCGCGAAGCCGCTCAGCAAGGCGCCGGCGGATTGCGCCTGGCCGCGGGCATCGACCACCAGGATGACCGGCCAGCCCGTGAGGGCCGCGAAATCGGCGGCCGAGGCGGTGCCGTCGGCGGCGCCATCGAAGAGACCCATGGCGCCTTCGACCACCGTGAGGGCGCCACCGCCGGAAAGCCGCTCCCGCAGCGCCGTCACCGTCGCGGGCCGCATGGCCCAGAGATCGATGTTCAGGCAAGACTTGCCCAAAGCGGCGCTATGGAAGGCGGGGTCGATATAGTCGGGCCCGAGTTTCGCAGCAGAAATATGGAGTCCGCGGCGGCGCAGAAGCCGCAGCAGCCCCGCCACCAGCGTCGTCTTGCCGCTGCCCGAGGCCGGGGCGGCGAAGATCAGGCCCGGCGCGCTCACGCGCTTTCGCTGCGTTTCTTCTGCCCCAGAGGATCGGCGATCAGCCGTCTGCCGGAAAGGGCGCCCAGCCAGTCCAGCCCGGCGCGAAGCCGCACCGCCTCGCCCACCACGACCATAGCCGGCGGCTCGATGCCGGCGCCGGCGACATCGGCGACGATCTTGCCGAGGGTGGATTCGAGCACCTGCTGCTCCGCGGTCGTCGCCTTGCTGACGACGGCGACGGGCTCGGCCGGGCTTCGTCCGGCGGCCAGCAGCCGCTCGACGATCGGCTCGATATGCTTGAGGGCCATATAGATCACCAGCACCGGCGCGCCGCGGGAGAGCGATTCCCAATCGACCGAATCCGGCACCAGCCCGCTGGCGTCATGGCCGGTGATGAAGGCGACGGCCGAATTTACCTCGCGATGGGTGACCGGAATGCCGGCATAGGCGAGCCCGCCGATCCCGGCACTGATGCCCGGCACGATGCGGAAGGCGATCCCGGCCGCCACCAGGGCCAGGGCCTCCTCCCCGCCGCGGCCGAAGACGAAGGGGTCGCCGCCCTTGAGGCGCAACACGCGCCGGCCTTCGCGGGCAAGCTCGATCAGCCGCAGCGAGATGTCGCGCTGCTTGGCCGAAGGCTTGCCGCCGCGCTTGCCCGCATATTCCAGCATCACGCCGGGCTGCGCGAGATCGAGGATCCGGTTGTCGACCAGGGCGTCATAGACGATGACCTCGGCCTGCCGCAGCCCATGAAGCGCGAGCACCGACAGCAGCCCGGGATCGCCGGGACCCGCCCCGGCAAGCCAGACGGTCCCGGGCTCGAGGGCAGGCAGATTGCGGAAAAGCTCTTCCATGGCGCCATTCTAGGGGCTGGCAGCCCCTCGACTAGTCAAATCCAGACCTGGGATTTAAGAATAGCGCCATGGGAAACAAGCCGCGTAATTCGTGATTCATCAATGACTTGGTTCGCCGGTTGTCCCACATTTGCCCACAAACCCACACACGCGGCGGTTGAACTGACAACC
>CAVWQS010000027.1:0-41128 GCA_963757155.1 uncultured Alphaproteobacteria bacterium | reverse complement strand
AGCCGCGCGGGCCTTTGCGTCGGGGCTGGACCACCGGCGCCTGTGCCGCCGCGGCGGCCAAGGCCGCCTATGCGGCGCTGCTGACGGGCGAGTTTCCCGATCCGGTGGAGATTCTGCTGCCCAAGGGCGATCGGCCGAGCTTTGCCCTCGCCCGCCAATCCCTGGCGCCCGGCGAAGCCAGCGCGGGCATCATAAAGGATGCAGGCGACGATCCGGATGTGACACATGGGGCGCTGATCGTCAGCCGGGTCCGCCTCCTGCCACCCGGCGCCGGGGTGGTCTTCCGCGCCGGCGCCGGGGTGGGGACGGTCACAAAGCCGGGGCTGCCGATTCCCGCGGGCGAGCCTGCCATCAATCCCGCGCCCCGTCAGATGATGCGCGAGGCCATCGCCGAGATCGCGGCCGCCCATGGCGCGGCCGGCGATGTCGAGATCACCGTCGAGGTTCCGGGCGGTGACGAACTGGCCCGCCACACCTGGAACCCGCGGCTCGGCATCCTGGGCGGCATCTCGATCCTGGGCACCACCGGCGTGGTGCATCCCTATTCCTGCTCGGCCTGGATCGCCTCCATCCACCGCGGCATCGATGTCTGCCGCGCCAATGGCGTCGAGCATGCCGCGGCCTGCACGGGCTCCACCTCCGAGGCGGCCGTGCAGCGCCTCTATGGCCTACCGGACCATGCACTCATCGACATGGGGGATTTTGCCGGCGGCACGCTGAAATATCTGCGCCGTCATCCCATCGCGCGGCTCACCATCGCCGGCGGCTTCGGCAAGCTTTCCAAGCTCGCCGGCGGGGCCATGGATCTCCACTCCGGCCGCAGCGAGGTGGATCGCGAGCAGCTTGCCGCGGCACTCCTCAGCCTCGGCGCCGAGCCAGAGCTCGCCACGGCGGCGCGGAGCGCCAACACGGCCGGCGAGATCCTGGGAATGGCGCAAGCATCGGGGCTGGCGCTGGGCGATCTCATCGCCGGCGAAGCGCGCGACCAGGCACTGGCAATGGTCGACGGCAAAGTCGCCGTCGAGGTCATCGTCATCGATCGCGGCGGCGAGGTGGTGGGCCGTGCCGGATTCTAGGAGGCTCCTGATTCTGGGCGGCACCGGCGAGGCCCGGCAACTCGCCGATAGCTTGGCAAGGCGAGACGGATTGACCGTCATCACCTCGCTCGCGGGGCGCACGGTGGCGCCTCTGCGGCCGGCAGGCGAATTGCGCATCGGGGGTTTCGGCGGCGCCGAGGGGCTCGCGGGATATCTGGGCTCGGCAAAGATCGATCTGGTCATCGATGCGACCCATCCCTATGCCGCCGCCATCAGCCGCCATGCGGTGGCGGCCGCGGAAGCGACGGGCCGGCCGCTGCTCCGGCTCGAACGCACAGCCTGGCAAGCCGAAGCGGGCGATCACTGGATCGAGGTCGACAGCCTGGCGGCCGCGGCGCGGGCGGCCCCGTCGCTGGGCCGCCGGGCCTTCCTTACCATCGGCATCAAGGAGCTTGCGGCATTCGCCGAGGTGCCGGATATCTGGTTCCTGGTGCGGCTGGTCGCAGCACCGGAGGAGCCCCCGCCGCTGCTCTCCCACAGCATCATCCTTGGTCGCGGTCCCTTTGCGACCGAGGCAGAACGAGAATTGCTGCGGGAGCATCGGATCGATCTCATCATCGCCAAGAACAGCGGCGGCACGGCCACTCATGGGAAGATCGTCGCGGCGCGTGAGCTCGGGCTGCCCGTGATGCTGCTGCGCCGACCGCCTCTGCCGCCTGCCGAGACAGCCGGCTCGATCGAGGCGGCGGTAGGGTGGGTCGAGAAGGTGCTGGGGTAACGGCGGTGGCAAACCGCAGCGAGCTGAACCAGCTGCTGGCCAAGGCCCATGAGCAGCACCGGGCTGGAAATCTGGCCGCGGCCGAAAAGGCCTATGGCGAGATTCTTCGCCGCGAGCCGCAGCATGCCAAAGCCCTGCATCTGCTCGCCGTCCTCGCGCTCCAAACCGAACGTCCGGAAGCCGCGATCGAGCTCCTCGATAGGGCAGCGCGGATCGAACCCGATGACGGCGAGATCCAGCGCAATCTCGCCCGCGCGCTGGCACGCGCGGGACGATATGGCGACGCGGCTGCTGCCCTCCTGCGTGCCGTAGCCCTGTCGCCGGCCGACTCCCTGCTCCGCCTTGAGCTCGGCAACGCCTGGGTTAAGGCAGGCAAGAGGCAAGAAGCCATTGGGGCCTATGAGGATGCCATCCGTCTCGACGAGAACTCTTGCGGAGGCCCATCTCAATCTCGGCGTCGCGCTCCGGAGCGAAGGCAAGGACGCGGAAGCCATCGGCAGCATGCGCCGCGCCATCGAGCAGCGGCCGGCCTATGGCGAGGCGCATTACAACCTCGGCAATGCCTTGCAGGCCGCGGGCGACTTTCCCGGCGCCATAGCCGCCTTTCGCCAAGCCACCAAACTGGAGCCGCAATTGGCGGCGGCGCATTTCAATCTCGGCATCGCCCTTCTCAAGACAGGCGTCGCCGCGGATGCGACCGCTTCCTTTCGCGAAGCCCTTCGCCTCCGCCCCGATTTCGCAGAAGCGGAATTCAACCTCGGAAATGCGCTGCTGGAGCAAGGCGATGCGGCAGAGGCCGCCGCCAGCTTCGAGCGCGCGCTGAGCCTCAAGCCCGGCTGGGTCGCCGCTTCGTGCAATCTCGGCATCGCGCGCCAGCGTCAGGGGCGGCTCGAGGCGGCCCGCGCGGCCTATGCCGCCGCCTTGGCCATGGATCCCACCTGCTTTCCGCGCATCGTCAACAGCCTCACGGCCGATGCTACCGGCGAGCTATGGCTTGATTTCGAAGCGCTTCGCCGCAGCCTCACCGAGCCCGTCTAATGGACCACGGCCGTTCAGGCTGAACCGGTCTCTCCACCTCTCAGCCGTCATTCCGGCGAAAGCCAGAATCCAGGGGCCGCATGATCAGCAGTTTGCCGCACGCCCCTGGACCCCGGCTTTCGCCGGGGTGATGAAAGAGAATGGTTCGACCTGAGCCGCATTCTAGCGCGGCCCCTTGCTCCGATAGCGGCGGCGATAAACTCCGGGCGTTTCCAGAATCTCCTGGGTGACCGAGGCAAAGCGGTCGGCCTTGTCGCCGGAAAGCTCGGCGAATTCCAGCGACAGCTCCTCTCGGCGAAAGGGAATGCAGTGGGCGACTGGTGTGCCTTTCGGCAAGACACCGGTGAAGCCGGCATCGGTCCAGAGTGCGGGGAAAAAGATGCCGATGTCGTTGAATCGGTCGCTGTCCACCACGCCCGTCAACAACCGGAACGGCAGATCGAGGCGATTGGCCGGGTGCATCGCGAGCAGCGACCAGCCCTCCTCCAGCTCGATGGTCCAGAAGCTGTTGAACTTGATGGCGGGACGGCCCGCTTGAAAGAGCGGCGAGCCCTCGAGCTGGGCCGGAACATGAAAGCTGAGGGGCGAACGCGGATGATCCTTGAGCGACAGCGGCGGCAGCGGCCAGTCCCAGCTGAAGCGTCCTTCCTCGACCATGACGTCGCAAGGCAGCGGGATCAGAAAGCCCATGGACATGGCATCGATGAAGGGCGGGCATTGCTTGACGGTGCGGATATCCTGGCCGTGAAAATCCGAGAAAGCCGTACGCGGCATGGATTTCAGCCAGTCGGGCAGGCCCTCGCGGGCAGGCGTCGGCTTCGGCAGAAGCTGGGCGATCGCCGGATCGCAGCGAAAAACGATCTTCATTCGGCTTGCCTGAAAAGAAAACGGGGGCGGCGAGCCGCCGCCCCCGAGATCGACCTATTCGTTAGCGAACCTTGCCGGCCTTCCAGTCGGCGAGGAGTTGATCGTAGGGAACCGTCTCGCCCTTGGGGCTCTCGTCGATCTTGGCCCAGGGCGCCTCTTTGTCGCTGAGCCAATCCGCATCGGCCTTTTCCGGATTGAGCTTCGGCGCGCAGTTCTTCATGCCGGCACGTTCCAGCCTGGACAGGACGCGATCCATTTCCTTGGCCAGATTGTCCATCGCCGCCTGCGGGGTCTTCTCGCCCGTGACGGCGGCGGCGACGTTCGGCCACCACAGCTGGGCGAGTTTCGGATAGTCGGGCACGTTCGTCCCCGTCGGCGTCCAGGCCACCCGCGCCGGGCTGCGGTAGAACTCGACGAGGCCGCCGAGCTTGGGCGCGGCATCGCTCATCGGCTGGCTCATGATGTCCGACTGGCGGATCGGCGTCAGACCCACCAGGGTCTTCTTCAGCGAGGTCGATTTGCAGACGCAGAATTGGGCATAGAGCCAAGCTGCCTTGCGCCGCTCTAGCGGCGTGGACTTCAGCATGGTCCAGGAGCCGCAATCCTGGTAGCCGTTCTGCATGCCTTCCTTCCAGTACGGTCCATGGGGCGACGGGGCCATGCGCCACTTCGGCGTACCGTCGGCATTGACCACGGGAAGACCGGGCTTGGTGAGCGCGGCCGTGAAGGCGGTGTACCAGAAGATCTGCTGGGCGATATTGCCTTGTCCGGGAACGGGACCCGCCTCGGAGAAGGTCATGCCCGGCGCCTCCGGCGGGGCATATTTCTTCATCCAGTCGATGTATTTCGTCAGCGCGTAGACGGCCGCCGGGCTGTTCGCCCCGCCGCCCCGGCTGACCGAGGCGCCCACGGGATGGCAATCCTCGACCCGGATGCCCCATTCGTCGACGGGCAGGCCGTTGGGGATGCCCTTGTCCGCCTCGCCAGCCATGGAAAGCCAGGCATCGGTGAAGCGCCAGCCGAGGGAGGGATCCTTCTTGCCGTAGTCCATATGGCCGTAGACGCGGACGCCGTCGATCTCCTTCACGTCGTTGGAGAAGAAATTCGCGATGTCCTCATAGGCCGACCAATTGACCGGTACGCCCAGGTCGTAGCCGTATTTGGCCTTGAACTTCTCCTTCAGATCCGCCCGGTCGAACCAATCGGCGCGGAAC
The DNA here is from genome assembly GCA_963757155.1 of uncultured Alphaproteobacteria bacterium. GTDB lineage: Bacteria > Pseudomonadota > Alphaproteobacteria > Dongiales > Dongiaceae > DASXQK01. Next base: position 36,194 of record CAVWQS010000027.1, on the reverse strand, counting down.
CAATAGAGATTGGCGAACTGCTGGTCGGGAAGCTGGTAGAGCTTTCCGTCGGGCGCGGTGGTGAAGCTCTTGCCGATGAAATCGTCGACGTCCAGGGTCGGCAAGGTGACGTCCTTGCCCTCACCGGCCATGAAATCCGACAGCGGAATCGCCTCGCCATAGCGGAAATGCGTGCCGATCAGGTCGCTGTCATTGATGTACATGTCGAAGACGTTCTTGCCCGACTGCATCTGCGTCTGCAGCTTCTCGATGACATCACCTTCCTGGATGATGTCGTGCTTCAGGTTGATCCCGGTGATCTCCCGGAAGGCCTTCGCGAGGGTCTTGGTCTCATAGACATGGGTGTCGATGGTCTCGGAGACGACGTTGATGTCCATGCCGGCATAGGGCTTGGCGGCATCGACGAAGAACTTCATCTCCTCCATCTGCTGGTCTTTGGTCAGCGTGCTGGGCTGGAATTCATTGTCGACCCAGGTCTGCGCGGCATCCAGGGCGGCCTCGGCCGACCATGGCCTCAGGCCGACAGCGGCCGTCACGGCCAAGGCTGTCGCCCCTTTGAGCATGGTCCGCCGGGTAATGATCGACGAGGTTTCCTTCCGGCTCATGTTGCTTCCTCCATGTTGCCCCTCCCCCTGTGATCTCTACGCTGGCTCGGGATGGAAGGGTTTTCCTCCAGCCAGCTCCGGCATAGGCGCCGGCACCCCTCAGAAACTTGGGGGCTGTCAGCCCCAGCGCATGACGGCGATGAGGTAGAGGATCGCCACCACCAGCGTCCCCGCCACCGCGGTCCAGCTCGCCCATTCCGTGAAATAGATTCCGCCCAGATTGATGTAGGCGCTGCCCAGCAGGCCGATGAACAGACGATCGCCACGCGTCGTCGTCATCGGCAGGAAGCCGCGGCGCGGCACCGTCGGGGAGACGACCTCCCAGACCGTCATGCCGGCCAGCATGAAGGCGATGACGATGAAGAAGATCGCCGTCGGCAGGGTCCAGGCCATCCAATCCATGGGTCTACCCTCCTCGCTTCACACCCGGCCAAGGGCAAAGCCCTTGGCGATGTAGTTGCGAACGAACCAGATCACGAGCGCGCCGGGGATGATGGTGACGACGCCGGCGGCCGCGAGCACGCCCCAATCCATGCCGGCCGCGCTGACCGTGCGCGTCATCGTCGCGGCGATGGGCTTGGCATCGACCGAAGTGAGGGTCCGCGCCAGCAGCAGCTCGACCCAGCTGAACATGAAGCAGAAGAAGGCCGTCACGCCGACGCCCGAGCGGATCAGGGGCAGGAAGATGCGCAGGAAGAACCGCGGGAAGCTGTAGCCGTCGATATAGGCCGTCTCGTCGATCTCGCGCGGCACGCCGGACATGAATCCTTCCAGGATCCAGACCGCCAGCGGCACGTTGAAGAGCATATGCGCCAGGGCCACGGCGAGATAGGTGTCGAACAGCCCGATGGACGAATAAAGCTGGAAGAAGGGCAGCAGGAACACCGCCGGCGGCGACATCAGATTCGTCAGCAGCCAGAAGAACATATGCTTGTCGCCGAGGAAGCTGTAGCGCGAGAAGGCATAGGCAGCCGGCAGCGCCACCAGCACCGAGAAGACCGTGTTCATCGACACATAGGCGATGGAATTCAGATAGCCCGTGTACCAGTCCGGGTCCGTGAAGATCGTCCGGAAATTCGCGATCGTGGGCGCGTGGGGAAACAGGGTGAAGCTGCCGAGGATCTCCTCATTGGTCTTCAGCCCCATGTTCACCATCCAGTAGATGGGCAGGAGGATGAACAGGAAATAGAGGATCAAAGCGAAGCTGCGCTTCCTCATGATGCCGGACCTTTCCCGAGGTTCTGGATCACCGTGTAGAAGATGAAGCTGAGCAGCAGGATGATCAGGAAGTAGATGATGGAGAATGCCGCCGCCGGGCCGACGTCGAACTGGCCGACGGCGAGCGTGGTCAGATACTGGCTGAGGAAGGTGGTGGAATTGCCCGGCCCGCCGCCCGTCAGCACGAAGGGCTCGGTATAGATCATAAAGCTGCCCATGAAGCGCAGCAGGATCGCAATCAGGAGGACGCCGCGCAGCTTCGGCAATTGGATGTAGCGGAAGACCGCCCAGGGCGAGGCGCCATCGATGCGGGCTGCCTGGTAATAGGCGTCGGGGATCGCCCGCAAGCCGGCGAAGCAGAGCAGGACCACCAGCGGCGTCCAATGCCAGATGTCCATGACCACGACGGTGATCCAGGCGTCGATCGGGCTGGCCGTGTAGTTGTAGTTCAGCCCCAGCGCATTGACGAGGTATCCGGCGAGCCCGATATCCCCGCGCCCGAAGATCTGCCAGATGGTGCCGACCACATTCCAGGGAATCAGCAAGGGCAAGGCCAGCAGGACGAGACAGAGCGATGCGCGCCAGCCGCTGATCGGCAGCGTCAGGGCAAGGGCGATGCCAAGGGGAATCTCGATGAGAAGCACGATGGCGGAAAATTCCATCTGCCGGATGAGGGCGGCATGCAGATCGTCGTCCTGCAGCACCTGCAGGAACCATTCCGTGCCGACGAAAACCCGCTGATCGGGCCCGAGGATGTCCTGCACGGAGTAATTGACCACGGTCATCAGCGGGATAAGGGCGCTGAAGGCAACGCAGATGAACACCGGGATGACCAGGAGCCAGGCCTTGTTGTTGATGGTCTTCTGCATCGCCTGTCCCCTCCCGCCTCAGTCGATCGCCCGGCCGCTGGCGTAGAGCCGGGTGCGCGCCGCCGGCAGCAGCAGCCAGCCTTGGCCAAGGGCGACCGTCTCGTCCTCGGGTAGCTTGGCTTTCATGACCTGTCCGCTGAGCCGCGCCGTGACGATCTTGTAGTTGCCCAGATCCTCCACCGCCTCGATGTCGGCCGCGATCGCGCCCGGTTGCGGCGCCGCCAGGCAGCGCAGGAATTCGGGGCGGATTCCCAGCTGCAGCTCGCCGCCCGCGGCCCGTGCGCGCTGGGCCTTCTCGGCCGTCAGCGGCAGGCGCACACCGTCGATGGCGATCGAGTCTCCGTCGAGCCGGCAGGGCAGCAGGTTCATGCCCGGGCTGCCGATGAAATAGCCGACGAAGGTATGGGCCGGCGCCTCGAACAGCTCCTGCGGCGTGCCGAGCTGCACGACTTGGCCCTCATACATCACGACCACCTGGTCGGCGAAGGTAAGCGCCTCCACCTGGTCGTGGGTCACATAGATGAGGCTGAGGCGGAACTGCTGATGGATCTGCTTCAGCTTGCGCCGCAGGATCCATTTGATATGGGGGTCGATCACCGTCAGCGGCTCGTCGAACAGGATGGCCGCCACGTCCTTGCGCACCAGGCCGCGCCCGAGCGAGATTTTCTGCTTGGCATCGGCGCCCAGCCCGCTCGCCCGGCGCTTCAGATCGGCGCCAAGCTCGAGCATCTCGGCGACCTCATGCACCCGCGACCTGACCTCGGCCTCGCCCAGCTTGCGATTGCGCAAGGGGAAGGCGAGGTTGTCGAAAACGGTCATGGTGTCGTAGATGACCGGGAACTGGAAAACCTGCGCGATATTGCGCTGCTGCGGCGCCAGATCGGTCACGTCTTTTCCGTCGAACAGCACGCGCCCCTGGCTGGGGCGGATAAGGCCGGAGATGATGTTGAGCAGGGTCGTCTTCCCGCAGCCCGATGGCCCGAGAAGGGCATAGGCGCCGCCATCCTCCCAGGTCATGTCCATCTGGCGCAGTGCATAATCCGTGGGCGCGGCCGGGATCGCCTTGTAGCTATGGGCCAGGCCCTTGAGCTCGATCCGAGCCATCAGGGCACCCCCGCGGCACGTGACGGCGCGGCGGCAAGCGCGCCGGTCGCATCGAAGGCGTAGAGGCGTTTCGGATCGATATGGAGCGTCACCGGCTGGCCGAGCTCATAGCGATGGACACCCTCGCGTTGCACCACGAGGCTGAGGCCGTTGTGGCGGGCATGCACGAAAGTCTCCGACCCGCTGATCTCCGACAGCTCGACCGATGCGGGGACCGCCAGATCCGCCGATGGCTGCGGCTCGAGGAAGATGTGATTGGCGCGCACGCCGAGGCGGTAGCTGCCGGTCCCGAGGCCGCGCATATGCGCCGGCGCGGCAAAGGCGAGCTCCGCCGACAGCCGCGCCATGCCGCCGGCGAGTTCTACCGGCATGAGGTTCATGGGCGGATCGCTGAAGATCTCGCCCACCCGCAGATTCGCGGGGTGATGATAGACGTCGATCGTGGTGCCGAACTGGATCACGCGGCCGGCATCCAGAACCGCGGTATTGCCGCCGAGCATCAGTGCCTCGGCCGGCTCGGTCGTCGCATAGACCACCGTGACGGCCCGCTCGGCGAAGATCTCGCGCATCTCCACCCGAAGCTCCTCGCGCAGCTTGTAGTCGAGATTGACGAGGGGCTCGTCCAGCAGCAGCAGATCGGCACCCTTGATCAGGGCGCGCGCGATCGCCGTGCGCTGCTGCTGGCCGCCCGAGAGCTGCGCCGGCAGGCGGTCGAGCAAGGAATCGATGCGCATGATCTCGGCGGTCGCCCGGACCCGGCGATCGATCTCTGCCGCCTCGAGCTTCCGCGCCATGCGCAGCGGTGAGGCGATGTTCTCGTAGACGCTGAGCGAGGGATAGTTGACGAACTGCTGATAGACCATGGCGACGTTGCGCCGGCGCACCCCGATGCCGGTCACATCGCGGCCATACACCAACAGGCGTCCTGACGTCGGCCGGTCGAGCCCAGCCATGATGCGCAGCAGCGAGGTCTTGCCGGAGAGCGTCGGGCCCAGCAGCACCGTGACCGAGCTCGCGGGGAGGCTGAGCTCGATATCCTCGAGATACATGGACGCGCCGACGCGCATGCCGATTTTTTCGAGCGCCAGGGTCATGAGGTTCCGGCCCGCGCCCGCTGCGCTTGGGTCTCGCCGAGCCAGGCCTCGAGGGCGGCCACCGTCGCCGGCGCCACATGGAGGCCCCGCTTCGATCGGCGCCAGAGGATATCCTGGGCCGTGACCGCCCATTCCTCCCGAGTCAGATACTCGATCTCCCGGCTGTAGAGATCATCGCCCAGATGGAGGCCGAGATCGTTCATGCCTTGCGCGTCGCCCAGCAGGTGGGCGATCCGGGTGCCATAGGCGCGCGCGTAGCGGCGCGCCAGATCCGCCGGCAGCCAGGTCCAGCGGCCCTGGGCCGAGCGCAGGAAGCCCTCGAAATCGGCATCGGGAATATCGCCGCCGGGCAAGGCCGCCGCATGGGTCCAGGGCGGCCCGCTGTGGGGGAAATGCGGCTTCAGCTTCTCCAGCGCATGCTCGGCCAGCTTGCGAAACGTCGTGATCTTGCCGCCGAAGACCGACAGCAGAGGGGCGATTCCATCGGCATCATCGAGCTCGAGCACATAGTCGCGAGTCACTGCCGAGGCGCTCGCCGATTCGTCATCGTGCAGCGGGCGGACGCCGGCATAGGTCCAGACCACATCGGCGGGCGAGATCTGCTTGACGAAATGATCGTTGATGACCTGGCAGAGGTAGGCGACCTCCTCGGTCGATATGACGACCTTGGCGGGATCGCCCTCATAGGTCTCGTCGGTGGTGCCGATCAGCGTATGGTCGCCTTCATAGGGAATGGCGAAGACGATGCGCCGGTCGTTGTTCTGGAGGATATAGGCCTGCTCGCCCTCGAACAGCCGCGGGACAACGATGTGGCTGCCCTTGACCAGACGCAGCCGCTGGCGATGCGGCAAGGCAAGGGCGTGCTCCACGAAGCTCGCGACCCAGGGGCCGGCGGCATTGACGAGGCAGCGGGCCTGGATCGTCCGGCGCTCCCCCGTCGAGACATTCTCGATGACGGCGGTCCAGGATGATCCCTCGCGCCGCGCGGAGATACAGCGCGTGCGGGTGAGGATCTCGGCGCCGCGCTCCTTCGCGTCGAGGGCGTTCAAAGCCACCAGCCGCGCATCGTCGACCCGGCAGTCGGAATAGCTGAAGCCCTTGGTCAAGGAGGGCTTGAGCGGCCTGCCGACCGGATCGCGCCGGAGGTCGATTCCCCGCGAGCCCGGCAGCAGCTTGCGCCCGCCCAGATGGTCGTAAAGGAGCAGGCCGAGGCGCACGAGCCAAGCTGGTCTGAGCGCGGCCTCATGCGGCAGCACGAAGGTGAGCGGCCGGATGATATGCGGGGCGTTTCGAAGCAGGACTTCGCGCTCGATCAGCGCCTCGCGGACCAGGCGGAACTCGTAATATTCGAGATAGCGCAGCCCGCCATGGATCAGCTTGGTGCTGGCCGATGAGGTGGCGCTCGCGAGATCGCTTTGCTCGACCAGCAGGACGCTGAGGCCGCGGCCTACGGCATCCCGGGCGATACCGGCGCCGTTGATGCCGCCCCCGACGATCAGCAGATCGACGGTGCTGGTGCTGCCCCCCTCGATTGATGGCAAGCCTGCTCTCCTCCCGCGCCGGCCCCCGAGGCGTCCCCGCTCAAGGCGAGGTTCTGGGAGCCCTCAAAACGAGCCGGAAGGGTAAATTCGAAAGTGGATTTTCACAAATGAAATTTACTGGCCGCATTTTTTGCAGTTGCGAACGTTAAAATTCATCCATCATTAGGAAATCATGCTGGGCTGTCCGCAATGCGCTAGCCGGCAACATGCAACCGGACATCGTTCTTGGCCAGGAGCTCGCAGATATCGGCCGAGGGCGTCCGATCGGTGAAGAAGGCGTCGAGATCGCCGAGATTCCCCAGCCGCACCATGGCGCTGCGCCCGAACTTGCTGTGGTCGGAGACCAGGAAGACCTGGCGCGAATTTGCCATGATGCATTTCGAGGCCCGGACCTCGCGGTGGTCGAAATCCAGCAGCGAGCCATCGGCGTCGATCCCGCTGATGCCGATGATGCCGAAGTCGACCTTGAATTGGCCGAGGAAGTCGATGACGGTCTCGCCGACCACGCCGCGATCCCAACTGCGCACGACACCGCCGGCGATGATGACCTCGAATTCGTCGTTCTGGCTGAGGATGCTGGCCACCTGCAGATTATTGGTGATGACACGCAGGCCGCGATGGCGCAGCAGCGCCTTGGCCACTTCCTCCGTCGTGGTGCCGATATTGATGAAAAGCGAGGCGTCGTTGGGAATGTGCTGGGCGGTCAGAAGCGCGATCTGGCGCTTGGCCTCCAGCAGCTGCACCTGCCGGGTTTGATAGGCCGTGTTTTCCACGCTCGAGGGCAGACCGGCGCCGCCGTGATAGCGCTGCAGCAGCTCGCGGTCGCAAAGCTGATTGATGTCCCGCCGGACGGTCTGGGGGGTGACGGAGAAATGATCCGCCAGCGCCTCGATCGACATGAAGCCGCGCTGATGGACGAGGTCGAGGATTTGCTGCTGACGCGTGTCCTGGGACATGTTTGCCTGTCGATGCCGGATCCGCCCCCGACGGCGCGGATCCACCATGCTATCCCAGTGCGATCTTTCGCAAAAGAACTCTGCTCCTCGTTCCAGCCACCCAATTCGTCCAATTGGAATTCGATTTCGAAGATCCCCGGGCAGGCAATAAGGCAGGGATCACTAACGAACGGATATCAAAAGAGAATGTTCGCTTTCGATCTCCTCAGCTCAGGAGGGTAGATTTGGCCTCCCCGCCGATCAAGCCACCCCGCGCCGCTTGGGCCGGAGAATATGCGGGTGGTCGGCGTGATAGAGCCGGCTGTCGACGAAGTCCTTCTCGCCGAAGACCCGACCGACGAAGATGAGGGCCGTGCGGGTAATCTTGCTGGCCTTCACCTTGGCCTTGATGTCGGCGAGCGTCCCCCGGATGACCTGCTGATCCGGCCACCCCACGCGATAGACGACGACCACCGGACAGTCGGCGCCGTAGATCGGGCTGAGCTCGGTAACGACCAGATGGATGTTCCGCACGGAGAGATGGATGGCGAGGGTCGCGCCGGAGGCGCCCAGGGTCTTCAGATCCTCCCCCGCCGGCATGGGCGAAGCCTTGCCTTCGGTCCGCGTCAGGATCACCGTCTGGCTGATCTCCGGCAAGGTCAGTTCTGTCTTGAGCAGGGCGGCGGCGGCGGCATAAGTCGGCACGCCGGGAATGATCTCGTAGCCGATGCCCAAAGCATCGAGCCGGCGCATCTGCTCGGCGATCGCACCATAGAGCGAGGGATCGCCGGAATGCACTCGCGCGACATCCTGGCCCTCCGCCGCGGCCCCCTCCATATGGCCGATGATCTCGTCCAGGGTCAGCGGCGCGGTGTCGATGACCCGCGCATCGGCTGCCGCATGGGCAACGACCGCCGGGGGGACCAGGGAGCCGGCGTAGAGCACCAAAGGACATCGGGCGATCAGATCCCGGCCGCGGAGAGTCAGCAGTTCGGGATCGCCGGGCCCCGCTCCGATGAAATAGACGGTCATGCGGCGCCCTCCTCGCTCTTGTCCGCGTTCTTCCCGGCATAGCCGCGCGGGGTATAGACCCAATCACCGCCGTCGGGCCGCTGGAGGCGGCGCGTCGTGCTGGCGCCGATCAGCACCACGGTCAGCATATCGACTTCCTCGGGATCCAGCGCCGCCAGCGTCGTCACCCGGATGCTCTCCTCCGCCCGGCCGAGATTGCGGCCGAGCACCACCGGCGTTTCGGGCGGCCTCGCCTGGAGGAGGATGCTGCGGGCGGCAGCCAGCTGATGGCGCCGCCGCAGCGAGACCGGGTTATAGAGCGCGACGACGAAATCGGCCTCGGCGGCCGCCTTCAACCGCCGCTCGATGGCCGACCAGGGAGTCAGCAGATCGGAGAGGGAGATGGCACAGAAGTCATGTCCCAGCGGCGCACCCGCCCGGGCCGCGGCCGCCTGCATGGCCGAGACTCCCGCCACCCCCTCGATTTCGATCCGCGCCCAGTCCGCCCGGCCCCCGCGCTCGATCAGCTCGAAGACCAGCGTGGCCATGGCATAGATGCCGGCATCGCCGGAGGAGATCAGCGCCACATTTCTGCCTTGTGCCGCAATATCAAGAGCATGGGCGACGCGCTTCTCCTCGGCACCGAGGTCGAATTCATGCCGGTTCTTGCCCGCCGCCAAGGGCTCGAGGAGATCGAGATAGAGGCGATAGCCAACCCAATCCGTCGCCGCGCGCAAGGCCGCCTCCGCAGCGCCGCGTGCGCCCTTCGGCCGAGCCCGGGCCGATGCCGACGATGGCAAGCCGGCCACGCGCATGCCCGATCCTCATCGGGTCGAGAATTGCCGCTGCCAGGGCGACTGCGGCGGTCGAGCGTTTCCCGCGGCGCTTCGGGAGGACCAGACGTCCCGCCTCGCCCACGGCGGCCAGCGCCGCCCCCTCCGCCACCCCATGGCAGCCCGTCTCGCGAAAGACGAGGTCCGAGGGGGTGGCGAGCCGCGGTGATTCCGCTTCGAGGCGCGCGGCATCGAAGAAGCGGACGGGTACGCTGAAATGTCGGGCGAGGGCGTGGACCGCCGGCTCGGCCGCCTTGAGATCGATGGAGGCGATGCAGGCCAGCGACAAAGGCGAGAGCCCGGCTTCGGCCAGGGCTTCCTCGGCGAGGGCGATCAGCTCCGCCGCCGGCGCCAGCCTCTCGCAGCCGACGCCCAGGACGACCGTCGCCGGATGAAGCAGCAGGCCGTCCGTGGCGCTGCGCCGGCGCTCCGTCACAATGATCCGCCGAGCTGCCTCGCCCACCAGAGATAAGCTTGAGAGCCAATCGCTTGGCACGGATGTCTCGTTCTCCAGCGCCACTGCTTCCCCGGCCAGGAGAGCAGCCATGACCCCCTTCGCCGCCTCCGGATTTCCCACGCGCCAACCGGGCGGCGGGGCATCCAGCGCTACCCCATGGCGCAGATCGCCGGCGGTGGTGACCGCCGCCTGGCCGCCGAGCGCCTCGGCAAGTCGTCGGGCCAGGTCGTTCGCCCCGTGATGGCCCCCCAGCAGCGGCACGGCGGTGCTGCCGTCCTCGGCCAGGGCCAGCACCGGCGGCTCCAGGGTCTTGTCCGCCAGCAGCGGCGCCAAGGAGCGGATCAGCACCCCGGCGGCACAGACGCCGATGATGGGCCGGCCCTCGGCAAAGAGTTGCCTGAGATGACTCCCGACCTCGGTGAAGCTGACGGCACAGCCCGTGACCCGCGGGCCGAAGCCATGCAGCTCGCCATCGATGGCGCGGGCAGCGCGTTCGCCGGTGGCCAATGCGGAGGGACCGAGAATGATGACGGCCGGCCTCATGCCTTCCCCTGTACCAGGATCATGGAGAAATAGGGTGCCTCACCCGCGGCTGCTTCACGCAGCGGCAGCACCCGCTGGGTGCCGAGGCTGGCGCGCTCGATATAGCGGGCGCGGTCGGTCAGCCCCAGCTCCTCCAGCACGGTGCGGATCTTGGCGAGATGGCGCCCGACCTTGATGATCGCAGCCGCCTCGCATTGGCCGAGGCGCAGGCGCAGCTCGGCCTCCGGCAAGGGACCCGGCAGCACCGTCAGGCTTTGGTTGCGCAGGGCCAGCGGCGTCTCGGCCGCGCCGGCGCAGGCCATCAGGGAGGAGACCCCGGGCACGATGGCCACGGGGCAGCGGCCGGCCAGTCGCCCATAGAGATAGATGAAGGAGCCATAGAAAAAGGGATCGCCCTCGCAGAGCACGGCCACGCGCCGGCCCGCGGCGACCTCCTTCAGGATCTCTTCCGCCGCGGCATCATAGATATCCGCCTTGGGAAAGCTGCCGTCGCCCAGCGCCATGCGGATGGCGATCTCTCGCTGGCCCCCCGGCAGATGCGGGGCGACGATGCTGCGCGCGAAGCTCTCGCCCGCCTCCGGCGCGGGGTAGGCGATCACATCGGCGGCGCGGATCAGGCGCAGCGCCTTCAGCGTGAGGAGCTCCGGATCGCCGGGCCCGACGCCGATGCCCCAAACCGGCGGCGCTATCGCTGCCGGTCATGGCTTCACCGCCGCCCATTGGGTGACGGGCATCAGAGGACGCCAGCCGAGGAGAGAGCCGACCGGCTCGGCCCGGGAGATGGCGATGCGCGTCAGGCTGCCGCCGAGCTCGCCGCGATGCCGGGCGACGCAGATCTCGCCTTCCACGGTCACGACATTGGCGACAAGCCGGCCGCCGGAAGGAAGTGCCAGCCAGCAGCGCTCGACCAGGCCCTGGGTCGCGATTCCGCCGCCGATGAATATCGCCTGCGGGGATTCGAGACCCTCCAGCGCCCGTGGCGCCTCCCCGGCGACGATCTCGATCTCCGGCGTGCCGAGCGCGCTCGCATTCTCAGCGATGAAGTCCCGGCGCTTGGCATCGCTCTCGACGGCGATCGCCTTCATATCGCGGCCGGCACGCAGCCATTCGATCGCGATGGAGCCGCAGCCGGCGCCGACATCCCAGAGCCGCTGCCCCGGCAAAGGGGCGAGGGCCGCCAGGGTCGCCGCACGGATCTCGCGCTTGGTGAGCTGCCCGTCATGACGGAAGGCGTCATCGGGCAGCCCCGGCAGGCGGGGAAGGCTCTGGACGCCGGGATCAGCAATGCATTCGACCGCCAGGGTGTTGAGATCGGCCGTCCGTGCCGATGTCCATGTGCTGGCGGTCGCTTCGAGGATCCCCTCCTGCGGGCCGCCCATATGCTCGAGGAGGATCAGGCGGCTCGCACCAAACCCGCGGCGCACGAGCTCGGCGGCGACCTGGCCCGGGGTGGTGCCGTCATGGGACAGCAACAGCAGCCGCGCCCCGGGATAGAGAAAGCCCGCAAATCGTGCCAGCGGCCGGCCATGCAGGGTCAGGCATTCGCATTCGGCGATCGGCCAGCCGAGGCGGGCCGCCGCCAGGCTGAAGGCCGAGACCCCCGGCAATACCAGCGTCTCCGACATCGGCACCGCCCGCGCCAGAGTGACGCCGATGCCGAAATGCATCGGATCGCCCGTCGCCAGGACCGCCACCGGCCGGCCGCGACGGCGCAGAATCTCTTCCACGGTTTGCGTCAGCGGCACCACCCAGCTGAGGCGCTTGGCCTGGATCGTCGGAGGGAGCATGGCCAGATGCCGCTCGCCGCCGACGACCAGCTCCGCGCCCTCGATGAGCGATCGGCCGAGAGCGGAAAGCTCGGGCCAACCGCCCTCCCCCACCCCGACGATGGACAACCAGCGACTCATGATTGGTTTCTCATGCGGGGCCGTCGCCGATCAGCAGCGCATTGACCGCGGCGGCGGCCAGCGCGCTGCCGCCGCGCCGGCCCTGCAAGGTGACATAAGGGATGCCGAGTCCCGCGTCGATCAGCAGCGCCTTGGATTCGGCGGCACCCACGAAGCCGACGGGAAAGCCCAGGACCGCCGCCGGCCGATAACCGTCGAGATCGATCCGCTCGATCAAACGGAAGAGCGCCGTCGGCGCATTGCCGATGACCACCACGGCACCGTCGAGCCGCTCGCCCCAGAGATCGACGGCCGCAGCACTTCGGGTATTGCCGATGCGCCGGGCTGCTTCGACCGTTTCGGGATTCTCGGTTCCGGCGAGAACCTCATTGGCGGCGGGAAGATGGCGACGAATGATTCCCCCGGCGGTCATCGCCGTATCGCAGAGCAGCGGCGCGCCGCCGGCGAGCGCCGCCCGGCCCGCCTGGACGATGTCCGGGCTGAAGACGAGATCGCCCAGGATATCCGTCATGCCGCAGGCATGGATCAGCCGTACCGCCATGCGCGGCGATATCGGACGGCAGGCCATCGACCGGCGCTTCACGCCGGATCGTCTCGAAGGAGAGGCGGTAGATCTCCCGGGGATCGCGCAGATAGGCGAGCATCGCCGGTCTCTTACTCCAGATTGTCCGGATTGCGCTTGCCCGGCCCGTGGCGATGGGCGGCATGCGGATGGGGCGGATGATGATGGCCGTGCTCACCGGGACCATGGCCGTGCCCGTGATCATGATCATGATCGTGATCATGGTCGTGCCCATGGTCGTGTGTGTGCCCATGAGCGTGGTCGTGAGCGTGGCCGTTATGGCCATGATCGCCGTGGCCGTTCGCGTGAGAGTGATCGTGCTTTTCGCCGTCGGTGCCGATGCCTTCGACGTGATGATGGTGGCTCTCCTGGGCGAGCCCGACCTCCGCTTCGAACCCCAGAACCTGCGCCCGGTATTTGCACAGCGCGCAGTTCATCTTGTTCTCGCCGTCCATGATCTCCTGCACCCGGTCGGCGAAGGCATCCAGCACCAGGGGATGATCCCGGAGATAGGCGGCCTTCAGGAATTCGATCTCCGGATGTCGCTCGGCGATCTGGTCGGCGATGCGATAGATGCGCTTCACCAGCACGCCGGTGAACAGGAAATAGGGAAAAACGATGATGCGCCGGTATCCCAGCTTGACCGCATGCTCGAGACCGGGCCCGACCAGCGGGAAGGTGACGCCGCTGTAGCAGACCTCCGCCCAGCCGAAGCCCATCCCTTCCCAGAGCATCCGCGCGACCTTGCTGATGTTGGAATTGGCATCGGGGTCGGAGGTGCCGCGGCCGACGACCATCAGCAAGGTCTCCTCCCGCGCGACCCGGGTCGTGGCAGCGGCTTCCGCCTGCTCGATGCGCTGGGCCGCGACGGCGAGCAGCCGTCGGTCCACGGCGAGATCGCGGCCATAGTCGATCCGGAGATCGCCGCGCTGTGCCGCATAGGTATTGAGCACCGAGGGGATGTCGTTCTTCACATGGCCGGCGGCGAACAGCATGCCGGGAATCGCCAGGATATGGCGCACCCCGCCGCCATAGAGCTTGTCGAGCCCGTCGCGGATGATCGGGCGGGCGAATTCCAGGAAGCCCGAGGCCACGGGATATTGCGGCAATCGCGCCTCGATGCCGGCGGCCACCGACTGGAATTCGGTGATCGCTTCCAGGTCGCGGCTCCCATGACCGCAGACCATCACCCCGATCTTGCTCATTCTGTGTCTCGCTTTCCCTAGTCGCTCGTTTCGCAGCGAAGCTCGCATTGACGTCAAGAGGAGCCCCGGCCCACTCTGCCGGCAGATGCCGAGCTCGCCCGAGATTCTGTTGCTGGCCCTTGCCCTCGATGCCTTGATCGGCGATCCGGCCGCGCTCTACGCCCGCCTGCCCCATCCTGTGGTCGTCATCGGCCGCGGCATCGACGGGCTCGACCGCCGCCTGAACCGCGTGCAGGACGGGCTGGCGATGCGGCGCCTGGCCGGCATCGCGGCCTGCCTTGTTCTCGTGATCCTCAGCCTTGGAATCGGCTGGCTGCTGCATCGGTCCCTCGCAGCACTTCCCGGCGGCTGGGTGGCCGAGGCCCTTCTGATCTCGGCCTTCCTGGCGCAGAACAGCCTCTATCGCCATGTCGCTTCCGTCGCCCGGGGTTTGCGCGAGGAAGGGCTTGCCGGCGGACGCCGAGCCGTGGCGCGCATCGTCGGCCGCGATCCGGAAAGCCTGGACGAGGCCGGCGTCAGCCGCGCCGCGCTGGAATCCCTGGCCGAGAATTTCTCCGATGGCGTGACGGCGCCACTCTTCTGGGCCCTGCTCCTGGGCCTTCCCGGCATCATCGCCTACAAGGCCGTGAACACGGCCGACAGCATGATCGGCCATCGAACGCCGCGCCATCTCGCCTTCGGCTGGGCTTCGGCCCGGCTGGACGATCTGCTCAATCTCATTCCCGCGCGGCTTGCCGGCCTCGTCTTGGCGGCTGCGGCCCTCGTGTTGCCGGGCATGAGCGCGGCCGGGGCGCTGCGCGCCATGGCGCAGGATGCGCGGCGGCATCGCTCGCCGAACGCCGGCTGGCCGGAGGCGGCCATGGCCGGGGCCCTGGGGTTGGCCTTCGCCGGCCCCCGCCGCTATGAGGGCGTCATCGTTGAGGATCACTGGATGAACGCCGAGGGCCGTCGCGACGCGACCGCCGCCGACATCCGCCGCGGCCTGACCCTCTATCTCGGCGCCTGCGCGATTCAGGCCGCCCTGGTGGCGATCCTCGCGTTTCTCTAGCTCACCGCCCATGGGCGATCTCCAGGATCCGGTCGAGATCGAGATGGCGGCTGAGATGCTGGGCCAGGCCGTCGAGCACCGTTTCGATCTCGGCCTCATAGGCAAGCCCGCTCGCCTGCCGGTCCCGGATCGCGGCGAGAAATGCATGGCGGAATTCATCCTGGGCGAAGATGCCATGGAGGTAGCAGCCGGCGACGCGGCCATCCCCGGAGATCGCCCCGTCGCTGCGCCCATCGGCGAATTGCACGAAGGGTCTCTGCCGGTCCGCTCCCTCGGTGCGCCCGATATGCATCTCATAGCCGCGCAGGGCCGTCCCGCTCGCGACATGGGTTGCAGAGACCTCGCTCAGCGTCTTGTCGCCCGTCATCTCCGTCGTCAGATCGAGCAGCCCAAGACCGGCGACTTCTCCCGCAGGCCCTTCGATGCCGCAGCGGATCTTCGAGACGCCGGCCCAGCATCTGGTAGCCGCCGCAGATCCCGAACACCCGGCCGCCCCGGCGCAGATGCGCTGTGATGTCGATGTCCCAGCCCTCGGCGCGCAGCTCGGCCAGATCCGCCATGGTCGCCTTGGATCCCGGCAGGATGATCAGATCGGCATCGCCGGGAAGCGCCCGGCCGGGGGCTACTTTGTCCAGCGCCACATCCGGCTCGGCCAGGAGCGGATCGAGATCGTCGAAATTGGCGATGCGGCCCAGCAGCGGCACGGCGATCTTGATCGGCTTGGCTTTGTCGGCCGGTGCGGTCGGCAGAAGCGACACCGAATCCTCCGCCGGCAGTCGCGAGGCCTGCGGGAAGAAGGGCACGACGCCGAGGCTCGGCAGGTTGCTGCGGCTGGTGATGATGGCGAGACCCCCGTCGAAGAGCCGCACATCGCCGCGGAGCTTGTTGATGACATAGCCCTTCAGGCGGCGGCGCTCGCTCTCTTCGAGCAGCATCACCGTGCCCAGGATGCTGGCGATGACGCCGCCCCGGTCGATATCGCCGATCAGCACCACCGGCAGATCCGCCGCCTCGGCGAAGCCCATATTGGCGATGTCGCCGGCGCGCAGATTGGCCTCGGCCGGGCTGCCCGCCCCCTCCACCAGCACGAGATCGGCCCCCTCGCTCACGGTATCGAAGCTCTCGAGGGCCTTGGGCAGGAACGTCGTCTTCAGGGATTGCCAGGCAGCGGCCTTGGCATTGCCCCAGACCTTGCCCTGGATCACGACCTGTGCGCCCGTCTCGCTCTGCGGTTTCAGCAGCACGGGATTCATATGCACCGAGGGCGCGACGCCGCAGGCGCGGGCCTGGAGCGCCTGGGCCCGGCCGATCTCCCCGCCATCGGCCGTCACCGCCGCATTGTTGGACATGTTCTGCGGCTTGAAGGGCCGCACGGAAAGACCGCGCGCATGGAAGGCGCGCGCCAGCCCGGCCACGATCAGCGATTTGCCGACGTCGGAGCCCGTGCCCTGGAACATGACAGCGGCAGCACGGCTCATGATCAGAATTCGATCCCGGCCTGGGCCTTCACGCCGTCGCGGAAGGGATGCTTCACCATGGTCATCTCGGTCACCAGATCGGCCGCCGCGATCAGTTCCTCCGGCGCATTGCGGCCGGTGGCGATGACATGGAGGCCGGGACGGCGGGCCTGCAGCACCGCGACCACCTCGGCCGACCGGCAGATAGTCGTAGCGCAGGGCGATATTGATCTCGTCCAGCAGGACGAGGCGATAGGAGGGATCGTTCATCATCGCCTGCGCCTCGGCCCAGGCGGCGCCGGCCGCGGCGATATCGCGGGCGCGGTCCTGGGTCTCCCAGGTGAAGCCCTCCCCCATCGCCTTGAAGGTGACGAGCTCGGGAAAGCGCGCCAGGACCGTGCGCTCGCCCGTGTCCCATCGGCCCTTCACGAACTGGATGACGCCGGTGCGAAAGCCATGACCGACGGAGCGCATGACCATGCCGAAGGCCGCGGTCGATTTCCCCTTGCCCTTGCCGGTATGGACGATGAGCAGGCCCTTCTCCTGGGTCTTGGCCGCCATCATCTTGTCGCGGGCGGCCTTGCGCAGCGCCGATTTCTCATTGGCCCGGCGGTTGATCTCGTCGTCGTTATCATTGTTCTCTGGGGTCATGCGGCTCTCCTCAAACCGGCGAGATCGTCATAGGCGGCGTTCGCCCGCGGGCGCCAGAGGCCCCGGTCCATGGCCTCCATCAGCCGCTCGGCCATCTCGCGCGCGGCATCGGGATTGGCCTTCAGCAGGAAATCCCGCACGGCGGGATCGGCGAGATAGGCCTCGTAGACCGCATCGAAATGATGGTCGGCGACGGCGCCCGTCGTGGCCGCGAAGGCGAACATGTAGTCGACCGTCGCCGCCATCTCGAAGGCGCCCTTGTAGCCGTGCCGCATGACCCCGGCGATCCATTTCGGATTGACGACCCGCCCGCGCACCACGCGGGCGATCTCCTCCTCCAGCCGGCGGATGCGCGGGCTTTCCGGGCGCGAATGGTCGTTGTGATAGACGACCGGCCGGCGGCCGCTGAGCTCGGTCACGGCGGCGGCAAGCCCGCCCTCGAATTGATAATAATCGTCGCTGTCGAGCAGATCATGCTCGCGATTGTCCTGGTTATGGATCACGCCCTCGACCGACGCGAGGCGCCGCTCGAACAGGCCATGCTCCGCGTCGCCGGCGCTGCCCTCGCCATAGGCATAGCCGCCCCAGGCGACATAGGCGCGCGCAAGATCGGCGGTGGTCTGCCAGCCGCGCTCGTCGATCAGCGCCTGCAGCCCCGCGCCATAGGCGCCCGGCTTGGAGCCGAAGACGCGATGGCCCGCGCGCCGCGCCGCCGCTTCCGGCGACATCCCGCTCGCCTCCAGAGCCTCGCGATCCCGCGCCACCCGTTCGGCGAGCGGGTTCTGCGCCGGCGGCTCGTCGAGCGCGGCGACCGCGCGCGCGGCGCTGGCGACGAGATCCACCTGCTGCGGAAAGGCATCGCGGAAGAATCCCGAAATGCGCAGCGTCACATCGACCCGCGGGCGATCCAGGATCGAGAGCGGCAGGATCTCGAAACCGGAGAGCCGGCCGGAATTGGCATCCCAGCAGGGCCTGACGCCCATCAGCGCCAGAGCCTGGGCGATATCATCGCCGCCGGTGCGCATATTCGCCGTGCCCCAGGCGCTGAGCGCCAGGCTTCGCGGCCAATTGCCATGCTCCTGGCGATAGCGCTCCAGCAGCAGCGACGCCGATTTCCAGCCGAGCTGCCAGGCGGCCGGGGTGGGGACGAGCCGCGTATCGACCGAATAGAAATTCCGCCCGGTCGGCAGCACTTCGGGCCGGCCGCGGGTCGGCGCGCCGGAGGGCCCCGGCGCCACGAATCTTCCGTCGAGGCCGGCCAGCAGACCCTCGATCTCCGCCTTGCCGCAGGCCGCGACCCGCAGGCGAAGATCTTTGCCGATGAAATCGAGCACGGCCTTGGTCGCGAGCCATGCCGGATCGGGCGTGGCCTCGCCGCCCACCAGCCGGCGCGCCAGCAGCTCGAGACGCTCCAGCGTATCGCCGGCGCTGCGCCAGCTTCCCGCGAAGCCGGACAGGACGTCGGGCCGCGCACCGGTCCAGCTCGCCGCCATGTCGCAATCCAGCGGATCGAATCCCTCGCTCAAGCCAAGGTCGTGCGACAAGGCCCGGATCAGCGAGGCGCGCGGACCCAGCCCGTCGCCGCGCGGCAGGCGGGTGAGCGCGATCAGGAGATCGGTCAGCTGCTCCCCCTCCGGTGATTTGCCGAAGATATGCAGACCGTCGCGGATCTGCAGCTCCTTCAGATCGCAGAGATGGGCGTCCAGCTTGCCGAGCGCGGCGCTGGCCTCCTCGGCCGCGGCAATGCCGCAATCCTTGTCCAGCCCGCTGCTGCGCGCGAGCTCCAGGATCTGCTGGCGCAGCAGATTGCAGCGCCGGGGATCGAGGCCGGACGCCTCGTAATATTCGTCGACCAGCCTTTCGAGATCGGCGAGCGGGCCATAGGTCTCGGCGCGGGTGAGCGGCGGCGTCAGATGATCGACGATCACCGCCGCGGCCCGGCGCTTGGCCTGGCTGCCCTCGCCGGGATCGTTGACGATGAAGGGATAGAGATGCGGCAGAGGCCCCAGCACGGCTTCCGGCCAGCATTCCGCCGACAGCGCCAGGGCCTTGCCCGGCAGCCATTCGAGATTGCCATGCTTGCCCATATGGACGATGGCATGGGCCTGGAAATCCTCGCGCAGCCAGGCATAGAAGGCGAGATAGCCATGGGGCGGCACGAGATCGGGCGAGTGATAGCTCGAGGCCGGATCGATGTTGTAGCCGCGCGCGGGCTGGACGGCGACGACGGTGCTGCCGAAGCGATGGATCGGCAGCTCGAAGCCCCCGGAGACGTAGAAGGGATCCGTCTCCGGCCGCCCCCAGCGCGCTTCGACTTGCTCGCGGGCACGCGACGGCAGGCGCGACAGGAAATCCTCATAGGCCGCGAGAGATAGTTTCTCGCCGCCATGGCGATGGCGCCCGCTGTTGGTCGGCCCGGCCAGCAGCCGGGCCATCAGGGCGGCGCTGTCCGGCGGCAGCTCGCCCAGCCGATAGCCCGCCTCCGCCATGGCCTTCATCGCTTCCAGCAATCCCGCGGGGGTGTCGAGGCCGACGCCATTGCCGATGCGCCCATCCCGGTTGGGATAATTGGCGAGGATCAGCGCGACCCGCCGCTCGCTGGCGGGCGCCTTTGCCAAACGCGCCCATCCCGCCGCAAGAGCGGCCACGAAGGCGATTCGGTCCGGTACCGGCTGGTAGGTGAGGATGGAGCATTGCGTCGCCGGATCGAAGCGCGCCTCGCCCTTGAAGCTGACGGCGCGCGACAGGATGCGGCCGTCCACTTCCGGCAAGGCCACCTGCATGGCGAGATCGCGGGCCGACAGGCCCTGGCTGCCCTCGCGCCATTCCGCTTCGCTGCCGCCGGAGAAGACGAGCTGCAGCACCGGCACATCCGCCCCATCGAAGGGCGTGGCCGTCCGCGCAGCACCGGGCGAGGAAAGGGCAAAGGCCGTGCCGTTCAGGATGACCGATGGCTTGGCGCGCTCGATCATCGCCGCGACGAGATCGGCGGCCCCGGCCTCCTTGAGGCTCGTGGCATAGAGGGGAAGCGCGTCGAGGCCGGCGCCGTCGAGGGCCGCGATCAGCGCGTCGATGACGGACAGATTCCCGGCCTGGAGCAGCGCCCGGTAGAAGACGATGGCGGCGACAGGGCGATCCTGCTTCCAGCGGCGGGCGAGATCCGTCATAGCTCGGCAGCTCGAGGCCGGGCCAGTAGAGGCCGGCGCGCAGCAAGGGCATCGGCTCGCGCCACGCGCCTTCGCGGCCGGTGAGCGTCGCGGCAAAGCGCAGGAGATGGCTGGCGTTTTCGATGCCGCCTTCGATGCAATAGCGCCAGAGGCGGTTCGTCGTCTCGCCCGATACCGTGGAGAGCTCCATCAGCTCGGCGTCCGGCTGGTCGTCGCCCGGCAAGGCCGCAAAGGCGATGCCGCTCTCGCGGCAGAGGGCCGCGAGCTGCTCGATGCCATAGGGCCAATAGCGCGCGCCCGCCGAGCAGGCGGAGGATCACCAGCCGGGCATGGCGGACGACCTTGTCGAGATAGAGATCGACGGAGAGGTTATGGCCGAGCTGCAGCAGGTTCGCGAGCCTGAGGCTCGGCGCATCGGACCCCAGTCGATCCTGCGCCGCGGCCAGGCAGGCCAGCTCGGTATCGGCGGAAGACAGAAAAACGATATCGCCCGGCGCCTGGCCGAGATCGACCGCGGCGCTGCCGTCGGAAATGCTCCCGGGTTTGGCGGCGAGAAGATGCATCGGGGCTCAGACGGCGCCCGCGTCGAGCGCGGCGGTGATGGCGCGGCGATCGAGGCCCTTCAGCCCGATCACCACCAGCCGGCTCGCCCGCTTCTCGCCTGGCGTCCAGGCGCGGTCGTAGTAATGCTGCAGCCGGCCGCCGACGCCCTGAAGCACGAGGCGCATCTCCTTGCCCGCCACGGCGAGGAATCCCTTGATCCGCAGGATGTCATTGGCCGAGACCGTCGCGGCGACCGCCTCCAGGAGTTTCTGCGTCGAGCCCAGCTCCGGCAGCTCGACATGGAAGCTCTCGAAATCGTCGTGATCGTGCTCGCCCTCGGCGTCGTGACGGCTGTGGCGCTGGGCGAGATCGTCCTCGGCCGCAGCCCCGATGCCGAGCAGGATCCGGGCATCGATGGCACCGAAGCTCGCCGGCACGACCTTGACCGAGGGGCGCAGCTTGCTCGGCGATCGCCTGCTCCGCGGCCGCGCGCGCCGTCGCATCCATCTGATCGGATTTGTTGAGGATCACGATATCGGCTGAGGCCAGCTGATCCTCGAACAGCTCGGCCAGCGGGCTGTCGTGATCGAGGCTGGGATCGGCGGCGCGCAGCGCGGCCAGCGCCTCCAGATCCTCGGCGAAGCGCCCGGCCGCGGCGGCCGGGCCGTCGACCACGGCGATGACCCCGTCGACGGTCACGCGGGTGCGCACCTCGGGCCAGGTGAAGGCCTTGATCAAGGGCTTCGGCAGCGCCAGGCCGGAGGTCTCGATCACGATATGGTCCGGCGGCGAGGGGCGATTGAGCAGCGCCGCCATGGTCGGCAGGAAATCATCCGCAACGGTGCAGCAGATGCAGCCGTTGGCGAGCTCGATCAGATTCTCGTCCTCGCAACCCTCGATCCGGCAGCCCTTCAGAATCTCGCCGTCGACGCCGATGTCGCCGAACTCGTTGATGATGAGGGCGAGGCGCCGGCCATTGGCGGTGCGCAGGAGATGCTGGATCAGGCTGGTCTTTCCGGCGCCAAGAAATCCGGTGACGACGGTGGCGGGAATCTTGGTGGTCATGCAGCCCCTTCTTTCATGCAGGTCTTGTCTTTCAGGGTCATGGGCAGACCCGCAGCGAGGAAGAATACGCGGTCGGCGAGCGCCGCCATGGTCTGGTTGAGGCGCCCGGCATGGTCGCGAAATTCGCGCGCGAGCGGGTTGTCCGGAACGATGCCGAGGCCGACCTCATTGCTGACCAGCACGACCGGCGCTCGGACCCGGCCAAGCGCGTCGGCGAGCGCGCCGGTCGCCTCGCCGATGTCGCGGCCCGCCGCCATGAGATTGGCGAGCCAGAGCGTGAGGCAATCCAGCAGGACAGCGTCGTCGCCGGCATGGCCGATCGCCGCGGCGATATCCAGGGGCGCTTCCACGGTGCGCCAGCCCTCGCCCCGCCGCTGCCGATGATCGGCGATTCGGGCGCGCATCTCCTCATCGCCAGGCTCGGCCGTGGCGAGATAGATGCGCCGGCCGGCATAGCTGGCGAGCAGATCCTCGGCAAAGCGGCTCTTGCCCGAGCGCGCGCCGCCCAGGACCAAAGACACTGTCGCGCTGCCGTGATGAGGCGAAGAAAGCGATGCCATCTGGCGTTCCCCCCTCCGAGGAAGCTGTGCCGATTGAAGGGACCGAGCAGGTTTCCTGGCTTCGGGTCACCGACCTATGCCGTCTTCCCAACCCCTTGGGGTCAGTGACTTGCGCCTGAGGAGGCAGGCAAGGGTCTAACCGTCTACAGTTGCGGGGGCAGCGCCGGAATTGCCTTTTGAGCGCACCGGCTTCCCTACACTCGGTCCGCGGACGCTAGCCGATGGCGCGGGCTTTGGCCAGCCGGATTTGCAACAGAGACGGGGATGGCTGTCGCATTTTCGACAGTCTTCGTCAGGCGTGCGCGGGGCGGGAACGCTGGCCGGCCGGGGGAAGCGCCAGTGGCTCGGCATGGGCGGTCTGCAGGACGGCCGGCTGTCCCGTCGTCGCCGAGGGGAAACGCAGGATCGCGGTCAGGCCCGGGCGGCTCGCCCCGGCGCGGGTGTCGGTCAGCTCCAATGTCGCGCCATGCTGCTGGGCGATAGCGGCGACGAGGCTGAGCCCAAGCCCGCTGCCCGAGGTGGTGCGGCTGGCATCCAGCCGGACGAAGCGTTCCAGCACATGGCCCCGCTCGGCGGCGGGAATGCCGGGGCCGTCGTCGGCCACGGAGATCGACGGCCCCTCGGGATGGGCCGCGACCTCGACCTGAATGCGATGGCCGCCCCCGCCATATTTGACCGCATTGTCGATCAGATTGGCCACCGCCTGCAGCAGCAGCTGGCGATTTCCCTTCACGGCCACGGCCCCTTGGACCGACATCTCGAGGGCCAGGCCATGCTCCTCCGCCACGGGCTGATAGAGCTCGACCACGTCGCTGGCCACCTCGCCGAGATCGACGGAGCTGACATCGCCGCGCCGGGCGCCCAATTCGGCGTCGGCAATGGAGAGCAACGCGGCGAAGGTCGCCAGCAGCTGATCGGTTTCCTGGATCGCCCGCTCGATCGCCGCCCGCCGCTCGGCCGGATTGCCGCTTTCGGCCAGGGCCATCTCCAGGCGGTTCTTCAAGCGGGTCAGCGGGCTGCGCAGGTCATGGGCGATATTGTCGGTGACGGCGCGGATGCCGCCCACCAGCCGCTCGATCTCCTCCAGCATGCGATTCAGATTTTCCGACAGGCGGTCGAACTCGTCATTGGCCTGGCTCACGGGAATGCGGTGCTTCACCTCGCCCCGCATGATCCGCTCGGCGCTGCGGTTGATGAGCTCGATGCGCCGGATCATGTTGCGGCTGAGCAGCAGGCCGCCCGCAAGACCCAGGCAGACCATGGCGAGGAGCGACCAGACCAGCGCCTCGATGATCGCCACCTGCATGCGGCGCTGCGGCGTCGTGTTCTGCCCGACCAGCAGGCGGTAGCCGCCGGGCAACGAAACCTCCAGCGCCTCGGCGATCGCATGCAGGTCGCCCGTATCGCTGAAGCGGCGCGCCTCGACGGGGAAATTGAGCCATCGCCCCACGCTCGAGGGCGAGCGGGGCCAGGTCGCGAGATTGCCCGCCAGCGGTTTGAACTTCGGATCGACCAGGAGATAGACGCCATTGCCGACCCGGTCCGGCCGGCTCCGGTCGACGACCAAATCCAGCAGCCCCGGCAGGCCCAGGGTGCTGAACTCGTCCTTGAGGTCGTTGATATCGGCGATGATCGCCTGCTGGCGCTGCCGGTCCACCAGCACCGAGGTCGTGCCGTAGACGAAGGCGAAAAGCAGGATGACGGAGAGGCTGAAGACCGCGGCGTAGACCAGCGCGAGGCGAAAGGTCGTTGTGCGGAGGAATCTAGTTATCCGCACGGATGCAATAACCGGCCCCGCGCACCGTATGCAGCAGCGGCGGCTGGAATCCCTTGTCGATCTTCTGGCGCAGGCGGCTGATATGCACGTCGATCACATTGGTCTGCGGGTCGAAATGATAGTCCCAGACCCCTTCCAGCAGCATCGTGCGGGTCACGACCTGTCCGGCATGGCGCATCAGATATTCCAGCAGGCGGAACTCGCGGGGCTGGAGGTCGATCCCCTGCCCCGCCCGCCTGACCTGGCGGGCCAGCAGGTCCATCTCGAGATCGCCGACCGCGAGCTTCGTCTGCACCGCGGGCGCGCTGCGCCGGCGCAGCAAGGCCTCGATCCGCGCCAGGAGCTCGGAGAAGGCGAAGGGCTTGGTGAGATAGTCGTCGGCGCCGGCCCGAAGCCCGCTCACCCGGTCGTCGACCTGGCCGAGCGCGCTCAGGAACAGGACGG
The DNA here is from genome assembly GCA_963757155.1 of uncultured Alphaproteobacteria bacterium. GTDB lineage: Bacteria > Pseudomonadota > Alphaproteobacteria > Dongiales > Dongiaceae > DASXQK01. Next base: position 11,598 of record CAVWQS010000027.1, on the reverse strand, counting down.
GGGTCACGACCTTGGCGACCCGCAGGGCCTTGACCACGTCCAGCCCGTCGATCTCCGGCAGCATGCGGTCGACGATGATCAGGTCGAATTGCCCGCTGGTGGCATGGAAAAGCCCGTCGCGCCCGCTGGCGACACGATCCACCACATAACCGTTCTCGGTCAGGCCTTTGACCATATAGGCTGCGGTCGCCTCATCGTCTTCGATGACCAGAATGCGCATGGCTTCCGATTTGGAATCTTTGCCGCTGTCAGTCTTCGCGGTCTCGGAGTTTAGACTAGTCATCGGTTCACCCGAACAAAAGAAGAAGCAGGGCTGGCCGCCTGGTGGCCAGCCTCGAACAATAGAAGAAGCAGGGCCGGTCGCCTGGCGGCCAGCCCCCCGAACGACAGAAGAAGCAGGGCTGGCCGCGTCGCGGCCAGCCCTGCCGGGGTGGGAAGGGCAGACCGAGGGGTGCCTACGCCTTGCCCACTTTCACGGCCAGGAAGATCTCGTTTCCCTGGCGATTGACCAGAAGCAGAACCGAGGGCGGGTTCTTGCTCGCCGCCTGCTCGACCAGCCGGTCGACATCGGCGGGGCTGAAAACCTTGCGCCGGGCCACCTGCTCGATGATATCGCCCTGCTGCAGCCCGTCATGGGCGGCGGGGCTGTCATCGGCGACATCGACGATCACGACCCCCCGGATGTCATCGGTCAGGCCGAGCTGCTGACGCATATCGTCGGTGAGCGCGGAAAGCTGGACGCCCAGAAGGCGGCGTGCCGGGCCATCCGCCGTCGGCGTCTGGGTCGCCTCGTTGGAAGCGACCTGCGGCTCGTCCTTCATCTTGGCGACCGTCAGGCTCAGGGATTTGCGCGCGCCCTCCCGCCAGACGACGACCTCGACCCGCTTGCCGGCGGGGGTGGCGGCGACGATACGCGGCAGCTCCCGCGTCTCGGCGACCGTCTGTCCGTCGAAGGTCAGGATCACATCACCCTGCTGCAGGTTGGCGGCCGCTGCGGGCCCATCGGCCTGAACCGAGGCGATCAGGGCGCCGCTCGGCTGGCCGAGCCCGAGCGACTGGGCGATTTCCGGCGTCACCTCCTGAATGGCGACGCCGATCCAGCCGCGATCCACCCGGCCGCGCTGGCGCAGGGCCTCGATCACCGGCCTGGCCATGTTGGACGGGACGGCGAAGCCGATGCCGACGCTGCCGCCGTTGGGCGAGGCGATCGCCGAGTTGATGCCGATCACCTCGCCGTCGAGGTTGAAGGTCGGACCGCCGGAATTGCCCCGGTTGATGGAGGCGTCGATCTGCAGGAAGTCGTCGAAGGGGCCGGAATGGATGTCGCGGCTGCGGGCGGAGATGATCCCGGTCGTCACCGTGCCGCCGAGACCGAAGGGATTGCCCACGGCCAGCACCCAGTCGCCGACCCGGGCCGCATCCGAATTGCCCCAGCTGACGAAGGGCAGCGCGCTGCCGGCATCGACCTTGAGCAGGGCCAGGTCCGTCTTCTTGTCGGCGCCGATCAGCTTGGCCGGATAGTCCTTGCCGCTGCTGAGCGTCACATGGATCTCGCTCGCCCCGTCGATCACATGGTTGTTGGTGACGATATAGCCGGCGGAATCGATGATGAAGCCGGAGCCGAGCGCCGTCATGTCCTGCCCGCCGCGGTTACGGCCCTGCTGCTCGCGGAAATGCTTGAAGAATTGCTCGAAGGGCGAGCCGGGCGGGAAATCGAAGGGCTCTGCCTGGTCCGACGACGCGGCGGCCTCATGATGGGTCGAGGAGATGTTCACCACCGCCGGAGTCACCTTGGCCGCCAGATCGGCGAAGGTCTCCGGCGGCAGGCTCGCGGCCTCGGCAACACCGGGGAAGGCAACTCCAGCCAGCCCGGCGCCGGACAGCGTCATCACGGTGACCGCGAGTCCCGCCGTCGCGAAACGGCGCAAAGCTCCCATCGGATCTCTGCCGTGGTTGGTGCCCAGGAAGCGGGGGATGGGCCGATGGGCGCGGGCCGGAAGGATCATGGTCTCTTAACTCCAGAGCTTGCTGTTCACGCGGATGCCGTTCCCCAGCGGCGCCCGACAGGACTTTAGAGACCGCCACTAAAGCGCGCATGACCGCCGGGTTAATTCGTCGTAATGCTGTGCGGCCCCAACGCAAAAAAGGCGCGGCCCCCTGGGGGACCGCGCCCAACCCATGCTTGGTTATCGGCCGTGCCTGGTTCTCGCCGCCTTCCCGCGGGAGGCCGTCTCTTGAGCTAGGAAGCCGTTCCTTCTACCGTCATTGCCATGGAATCAGAGCTGGAGCTGCTGTCGATCTGCCGAGCCGGCGCGGTCCTGCGGACGCGGGACCGGCGCACCGCCCGCATCCACCACGCCGAACCGGCGGCCGGTCTGATCCATGGCGAGGTCGAGATGCATGGCGCCTGCGTCTGGCGGACCGATGGCCGCTATCGCGACGCCGCTTTCGCCGCCCCGGGGCCTCTCGACCTCATGCCGCCCGAGTCCCTCGCGCCGCCCGCCACCGGGCAGCCGCGGATCTCCATCCAAGAGGCGCTCGCCACCGACCATCGGCTGTTCTGCTGCGACTGAGGGCCAAGGCGATCGAGGGCCGGCCGCCCAGGCGCGCGCGAGATGAGGGATGGCTTGCGCGCTCGGATATCCTTGCCTATGTTGCGCCGCCTTGATGGCTTGGCTGCTTGCTCGGAGCAGACATCGCCGCCGTAGCTCAGTGGTAGAGCGCACCCTTGGTAAGGGTGAGGTCGAGTGTTCAATCCACTCCGGCGGCACCAGCTAAATCAATTACTTAGCGTTTCACGTGGAACACCGTTCCCCGCACGTTTTGCGGGGGACGTGCCCTTTTTGCGCTGCAACCGAAGCGCCTGCATCGCCTCCCGCAGGTAGTCGGGGTGATGCTTGATGTAGCGTTCGGTCGTGCGCAGGATCGACTGGCCCAGCATCTGGGCGATCATCGCGACGGGGACGCCTGCCTCGGCCATCCAGGTCGCCGCGGTGTGGCGCAGCGTGTAGGGGATCACGTCGGGGAGATTCGCCGCCGCCGCCACGCCGCGGAAGGCCCGCTTGATCGACCGGACGGGCTTGCCGCGAAACTCGATCACATGCACCGGCGTCCGACCCTGCTCATCCCTGCTTATCCGGACCGCCTGTAGGCGATCGACCAGCTCGGGCGGGATCGGGACCACCGGACGACCTTTGGTTGTCCTGGGCCTGGATAACGGCTGGAGGTCGATCCTGGCCTTTTTCAGGTCAACGCGGTCCCAGGTGAGATCGAAGAGCGCGCCCGGCCTGGCCGCCGTGGCGAGCGCGAGCTCAATGAACAGCTCGACATGGGGCTCGCCGGCGGCGGCCTCCAGGAGGCGACGCGCCTCGGGCTTGGTGAGGAACCGCTCGCGCGGGGGTGCTGGCGGCACGACCGGCACCGCGGGCACCGTGCGGATGACGCCCTCCCGGCGGGCGTAGTTGAGCGCGGCGCGCAGCACGGTCAGCTGGCGGGCCCGGCCGGTCGGCGCAATCGGCCCGCCGTTCTTGCCGGGGTGCTTGTAGAAGGCCTCGATCTCGTCGCGCCGGAGCGCCTCGGCCGGCCGGTCGCCGAAAGCCTCCGTCAGCGCGGCAATGGCGAGCCTCGGCGTCTGCTGGCTGGAGAATTTGGGAATCCTGTCGCGGGCGTAGAGCGCCAGGATGTCGGCAACGAGCGGGCCATCGTCCTTGCGGACAGGGTTGGAGAGGGTCCGGTTCAGGATCCTGTTAGCAGCCTCGAAATCTTCTGTGCCCGTGCTTCGTCGCGGGGATTTGCCATGGCCGTCGGCCCAGGTGATGTACCAGTTGCCGCCCGGCTTGAGCTGGACGAGATGGGGGCCTTTCGACGGGGGAGGCATCGGGTCTCGAGGTATCTCTCCAGATCGGATTGCCGACACCTTTAACATGCTGCCCATCCGTCGCAAGAGAAGGCGGCCTCGGCGGCATTCGGACAGCAAAAAGGGCGGCTCGACCCGCAGCCAGGCGGCGATCTCCTCAAGCGTGTAGACCGGCTCGTCCAGAAGCCTCACGACATTGATTCGCACTTCCCCTCCTACGTCTTGCGGGCGGCGTCGAGCCGGGCGAGCGCGTCGGCGAGTTCCTTGCCGCGCGGATGGCCCTTAAAGGTCGACGCGGCGTGGCGCGCGACCGTCACGAGATAGATCAGCGCAAGGTGAAGGCGCGAGTAAGGCCCGTTCTCGGGCGCTCGCGCCAAGCTGTCGTCGACCGGCGCCTCGCCGGGCCCGGTGTGCATCAGCTCGAAGACATGCTCCTTGGCCTCGTCGATGCGGGCGCCGATCTCGCCAAAGTTGCCCTGGGCGATCACATCGTTGCTCACCCATACTCGGCGTTTGCCCCCGGGGAAAAGCCAGATCTGGCAGCAGGGCCAGCCCTCGTCGTTGCCCTTTCGGCGGCGGCGCTCGGCGTCGAGGTCGATCGGTCCGCTCATGCGTGCTCCATGGCTCAGAACGGGATGTCGTCGTCGAGATCGTCGGCGGCGGGCGCGTGGCCGCGGCTGCCGAATTCCGCCGTTCGAGGCTCCGCCGTTCGAGCTCCCGCCGTCCTTGCCGCCCTTCAGGACCTTGAGCTTGCCCTCGAAGCCCTCGACCACGATCTCGGTGGGTAGCGGTCCTTGCCCGACTGGTCGGTCCACTTGCGGGTGCGGATGGCGCCGCGGATGGCGACCGTGGCGCCCTTCTGCGCATAGTCGCCGGCGATCTCGGCCAGCTTGCCGAACAGCACCACGCGGTGCCACTCGGTGCGCTCCTTCTGCTCGCCGCTGTCCTTGTCCTTCCAGCGGTCGCTGGTGGCGACGGAGAGCGTCGTCACCACGTTGCCGGCCTGGGTCCGGCGGACCTCGGGGTCCTTGCCCAGGTTGCCGACGATGATGGCCTCATTCCACATGCGGGGTCTCCCTTGTTGGTTCGCGATGGATGCGGATCTCGCCCGCGGCGGGCTTGACGATCACGTCGAGCACGCCGTTGTCCCACTCGAAGACGATGGTTCCGCCGGCGGCGTAGCGACCGGCGCGCGTTACCTGGAAGGCGACCGTGCGCTGGTTCGGCGCATCGGCCAGGCTCTCCGGAGGGTGGAGGTTGAGGTAGGGCTTCGGCATGGCTAGTTGCTCGCGCCCGGATCGTCGCCGTGGCGGCCCGGACGGATCGGCTCGCCGGCCGGATGGGTGTCGTGCTCGCTGGGGATCTCGCCCGTCTCCGGATCATGTGGCGTCCCCTCGGCGTCGGCGTCCTGCTTCAGCTCGGCGGCGCGGCGCTCGACCTGGCTCTTGACGTAGTTGGCCGCGGCCTTCGTCGCCCCGTCCTCGCTGCTGGCGAAGCGCTTCCAGTTCGCCTTCTCGCCCTCCCACAGCTGCTTGAGATCCTCGCTCGTCCCGCAGGCCTTGGCTGAGGCGACGGTGGTGTCGCGCCAGAGCGTCACCGCTTCGGGCGCGATCTTCACGCCCTGGCCCTCGCGCTCCTCGCGGCCCTTCTGCTCGTTGACGTACTTGCTGTCATCGAACAGGCCCATGTGGACATCGCCGGCGAGGCCGAGATAGGAGAGGCATTTCGTGATGCCGTCGGTGACGGCCTTCTTGGCTGCCTCCTCATCGAGGAAGTCGCCGCTGCTACGCTTGGCGACGAGCTCGGTGGCGCCCCACTGGCGGCCCGTCTCGTAGCTCTCGGCGCCGGCCTTGTACCAGACGCTCACGCTGGAGAACCAGACCGCGCGGCCGTCGGTGTTCACGAAGGTCATGTGCTCGTGCTCGGTCCAGCCCCAGCCCTGGCCCACGGGCCCGAACTCCTCGGTGGCGCGCTTGATGCACCAGAACGGCTTGATGGCGGTGCCGCTGAAGCCGCCGGCGCGCTTGAAGGCTTTGGTGGCGGACGGATCCGTGTGGAAGAGCCGATTCCACAGCTCCATGTTGCGCTCGCGCTCGCTGGGCTGCGTCGGCTCGGGCTTCGCGGCAGTCGCGGTCTTGGTGGTCATGTTTCACCTCGATGTTGCGGAAGGGAGCGGCCGCCCGGCCCGACCAGGGGAAACCGGACCGGGCGGCGCTGCCGGGACGGGGAGGCCCCGGCGTTGGATCAGGCGGCTTCGGCCGCGGGCGGATCGGTGATGATGCCCAGCGTGCGGCCCACGTCCTCGTCGGACCACGGCCGGTTGGCGGCGCAGCTCTTTGCGGCAGCCGCCTCGATCTCGGGGCGCAGCCGGCCCCAGTCGAACTCGCTAAAGTCGAGATTCCAGCGGGTCGTATCGTCTTCCTTGATGCCCACCGTGATCAGGATGGGCGTCTTCAGATCGACCAGGTTGAGGGTCAGGTAAGCGTTGCACATCCAGGCGCTTTTGCCGCTCGCCTTGACCATGCGCTGCTGGACGCGCTTCAGGTCGCGGCAGATGGTCTCCAGCTGCTCGAGAAAGTGATACTGGCTCATTCGGTGGGCTCCTGCTTGCTGAGGTACTCTTCCTTGCGCCGGGCGTCGGTCTTCTTCGGCTCCCTAAGCGAGAGCTTGCCGCCGCGGTCGCGCACGCAGACGAGCTCGGCGCCGAAGGCGAAGCCGACGTCGGCCTCGACCATGCCCTTCAAGCCCGCCTCGGCCGACTTGTGGCTGGACGCGGCCTCGCGGAACTTGATCCAGGTGGCCTCGAGATCGCACCACATGTTGTTGCGGCTCATGTCCACCGTGCGCAGCTGCTCGAACTCGACCTTGATGGCCTCGATCCCGTCGGACGGCGGCGGGGTGTCCCCCTCGACGTAGCGCCAGAACTCGGTCTCGCGCTGGATGAGCTCGGCGATGTAGTCGGGGTCGCGCGCGATCGACCACTTGCGCCAGGCGCTGTTGCCGTAGAAGACGGAGATCTCGGCGTGGTCGAGGCCGGTCACCTCCATGTTGTGCTGCATCTGCGGGAAGTAGGTGCTAACCACGTCCTCCTGGGAGCCGAAGGCGTTGGTGTGCTTGGCATCCCACACCATCCTGGTCCCGTCGATCACGACCAGGCCGTCCAGGTTCGCGCGCATGAAGGCGTGTACCGGATGGACCTTGGCCTTGTCCTTGACCCGGCGATCGACGGCGATGCCGGTCTTGAGCTCGTACCAGTAGGCGTTGAACACCTCAGTGACGTTGCCCAACTGCACGGCGAGTTCCCGCTCAGATCCTCCGGCTCACGCCGGCCGGTCTTCTCCTGCCAGAGCTCGACCCAGTTGCCGGCCATGATGACGCGGGCGTCGGATCCGCCGATGCCCTTGCGGCGCTCGGCGATCTGCTTGGGCGTAAGCCCGGGGACGATGGCGTTCATAGTCTCTCCCTAGAGGTGATGCGGGGATGGCCGGCGCCGCGTGCAACCCGACATCTGCGGGCTCTCCCGGCCTTGCGGAGCGAGAGCATCCCCATGGTTGCTAAGCGGCCTTCTCGTCGAGGAAGCTGGACTGGTCGGGGTCCGGCTTCGCCGCCCGGCCCTCGCCCATGAACTGCCCGGCGTCGGCGAGAACCACGATCACCGGCATGCCGATGTGGTCGAGGAGCTCGTTGCGCTGGGGATCGTTGCGGCTGAAGTCGATCTGCGTCTGCATGACATCCTTCAGCTGCGCCTTGACCAGGCGGGCGTGGAGGATCGGGAATTCCCGGCTGGCGACGAGCCGCACCGCCTCGTGTACGAGGTGGTTGGCGATCGACGTCATCCGGTGGATGGCCGCGGCCTGGTCGGCCTCCTTCATGAGCGCCCAGGGGTGCTCGAGGCTTTTCAGGTAGCCCAGGATCTGGTCGCGGACATCGCCGGTCAGGGTCTCGTGACCGGTGAGCGGCACGAGGTTCGCGTCTTCCTTCTCGGCCGCTTGCTTCAGCTTGCCCATAGGGGTCCTTTCAGGGGTGGGGCCGGCTCACGGGCCACGCGACCGGCAGGGGTTTCGGATTGAGAACCGCCTCGGCCTGCTCGTGCAGGAAGGTCGCGATCTGCTCGCGCTCGTATTGCGGCGTGAGCGGGTCGGTCAGCCGGCCCAGGCTCTTCTTCAGGGCGAAGGCGAGGTCGCGGGCGGCGCCCACCTGGCGGACATTGGTGAGGATCGGGGCGGGTCGGTTCACGGACTCTCCTTCCTGTCTGCAGTATTATGTTAAAGTCTAACTGCAATTGTGCAGTTTAGCAAGCCAAGAAAAACCCGCGAGCCCCCCAACGCCGGGCCGCGGGTTTCTTGGCTTACAGGCTGCGCTGAAGGTGGACGGCGCGGCCGACGATGGTGGCGTTGTCGATCATGATCGGGCCCATCGTGGTCCCGTTCACATGCGGCAGCAGGTAGGGCGGCCGGTACTCATAGGCCCCGGTCTGTCCCTCGGAGCGCACCACGACGATGCAGCCCGCCTCGAGCGGCAGGATGTCGTTCGGCTCCACGATCACGGTATCTTGCGGAAAGATGCCCCGGCCTGTCAGGCTCGCGACGTCGATCCGCACGGCGAAGGCACGATCAGAAGGACGATAGAGGGTCGCCACGACCGGCCCTTCCAAAGCCCTTGCGGTAAGCCACGCTTCTTGCGTTTCCGTCCCCATTTTCCCAACCAGTTTGTCCACCTCGGGCCCATGCAGGAGCGGGACCGAAAAAAACATACCCTGGGCGTCCCGCTTGCCGCCGGAGAAATCCGGATGTGACCCGGCTACGGCGACAAGCTTCGCCAAGGTCGCGGCGGTTGGCATAGGCCCGCGGGGCCCGAGAGCGCGCGTGATGTTGGTAGCCGAGGTGTCTGCTTGACGCGCCCATTCCTGGGCGGTCCATTTCTGGGCCTCCAGGACGTTGCGCATCCACCGGACGATCGCCGTCCGCGTGGCCTTGGTAGTGGACCCGGGCATCGGTCAAATTCCCGTGGTTAAGGCTTGACAAGCTAGGCAAGAACCAACCCACCCTGCAAATTACGAAGTTGTAATGTTGCGCGGATGCAGTCAACCCCAGATTCCCTAAAGCTGCACTAACTTTCGGAGTATTTTTGCGAAATCGGGTAGTAGAGCACCGCCACTTTCCTGCGCTGCTGGTAGACCAGGGCGGCCATGAGAGCGTTGCGCCGCTGCTCGAGCTCGGGCTTCACCCGCTCCAGCCAGTCGGCGGGCTTGGGAAAGCCGGCGTAGCGGTACTCGGCCAGCACCCGGTGGGTCGCAAGGTCCAGAAGATCCTCGGGCAGCGAGCCCAGCAGCTTCAGATAGTTCTTGAGCGCGGCTTCGCTCGGGACCGGCGCCTGCAGGGTCTCGGCCACCACGTCGATCATGACCGCGGCCTGCTTCTCGCCGGCGGGCTCGAGCGCCGCCTCGATGCGTGGCAGGAGCTCGGCGATCTCGCGGCAGGGCGGCCGCTCGGCCAGCATCGGCAGCGGCAGGCCGTTGGCCTCACCCGCCAAGCGCGCGAGCGATCTTGCGTCGTCGTTCCTCTGGCGTCTCCGCTCCACGACCGGCGGGAGCGGCGCCGTTCTTGCCACGGCGTTTTCCTGGCCCATAGCGCTTCACCTCGTCGATGATCCATTTGCGGGCGGCTGCAGCCCAATTGGCCGATGTCTTGCCTTCGCGCATCCAGTAGAGCTTGAACTGCTCGAGCACGGTCGGGAGCTCGAGCTCGGGATAGGTCTCGGCGGCCCAGCCCAAGAGCTCGTCCGGCGGCTCCCAGTCCGCAGGAATCGGGGCTGGCCCCCGCGCGCGCTGTTCTATGGTCTGTTCAGTGGTATTGTTCTGTGTGGACCCCATCCACATCTGATGTTGATCCGGTCCACATCTCATGTTGGCCCCATCCACATCCGGGCGGTCGTAGATCAGCCGGTAGAGGCTCGATCCCATGCGCCGCTTCGCCTCGAGGTAGCCGAGCTCGACCAGCTTCTGGATGTGGTAGTTGACCGTCGTGCGGTGCAGGCCCAGCTGGCGGGCGAGCGTCTCCTGCGCCGGCCAGCACCAGCCCTGGCGATCGGCATAGGTGGACATCAGCGCCAGCATGTCCCGCAGGTGCGGGGTCAGACGTCGATCGTCGAAAACCGTGGCCGGGACAATCGCGAACCGCGACACAGCCGCACCTCCGAAAAATGGTCCCCGGATAAAGCGCGCAGACGAGCTCGCGCTTCAGCTTGTAGTCGGCCGTGAGGTGGCCCTTGACGTCCTCGATGACCTGGCGGCCGGCCTCGAGATAGCTGCTGTCGGCCTCATAGAGGCCGATCCGGCGGCCCGCGACCACGAGCTCGTAGCGCGGGTGATGCAGCAGGCAGGCGATCTCGCCGGCGCGTTCCAGCTGCTGCAGCAGGCCGAAGCGCGCGGCCTCGACCTTGCTGTCGAAATGCCGCCCGTCGATCGTGACGGGCTGGTTGCGGTACTTGCGCGGGGCGGCACGTTGATGCCGAGCGCGCGCGCCTCGGCCCGGGTCAGATGCAGGCCCATCAGGCTGAGGGGCTCGAGCGGGATCAGCTCGCGGCGAGCGCAGACGATGGTGGAATGTCCATGTCGGGCGCGTCGGGGTCGATGTCCACCCGGTAGGTCCCGTCGGGGCGCTCCCACAGCACCTCGCCGACGACGGCCTCGCCGCCCATGCGGATCAGGTGGACCATCTGGCCGGGGGCGAGCGGCTCGCTCACAGCAGCACCGGCTGGTTGGGATCGGTCTTGCGCAGATCGGTCTCGGCCAGCGCCGGATCCTGGCGCTTCAGGCGCCAGACGACGCAATCGTAGCCCCAGGGGCTCTGCCGGCGGAGGCTGGTCCCTTCCACCAGGTTGAGCTCGATGAGGCGGTTGCGGGCGCCGCAGATGGACTGGATCAGCAGGCCGGTGTCGGCCGCGATCTCGTGGTCGGTCTTGGCGCCTTTGGCGAGGCTGTCGTAGACGCTACGCTGCCGCGCGGGCAGGTCGACGAGATTGAACGCCTGGCCGCTGGTCGGGCGAACGGTCATGATCTCCTCCGAGGGGTTCGATGGTGAGAGTGACGCCGAGCGCCAGGCACCACATCATCAGGTTCCAGCCGGTGGGGCGGCGGATCTGCGCCTCCCACTTCTGGACGTGGCCGGCGCAGAGGCCGATGGTGTAGTCGAGGTCGAGCTGCGAGATTCGGAGTTGCTCGCGCCGGGACTTGAGCGCCGCGACGAGCCGCTGGTAGAGCACCGCCTCAGGCGGCGTGGTCGAAAGCGATCCCATGCTCGTCCTCGAACTCCCTGGCGATGGATTGCATGATCCGTTCGGCGGAGGCGAGGCGGGGGTCGTGGCTCCCGATCTTGTGGCGATAGTAGGTGCTGTCGGGAAACCCGGCGCGCAGATAGGCCTTCAGCAGGGGAACCCCTGCCTTCTTGGCCGCCGCCTCAAGCTGCTGGTAGTAGGAAATCAGCGCCATGGGGGCGACGTTACCTGCAAGAATGCAGTCGGTCAAGCTAATGCGACTGCACCCTTGCAGAACACCGGCGAAGCCCGAAATTCGCGCAATGTCCCGGTCTCGCCTACCCTCCGGGCGGCCGCGCGTGTGCGCGGGACGGAGGCGGCCGGTGGAGGGATCTCGTCTAGGCCGTGTGTGACCGCTTTGCTACTCGATGGCGGCTATCGAAGCAGGTCCGGACATCGACCAATCCGCACGCCATGTCGCAGATGTG
>CAVWQS010000026.1:0-52434 GCA_963757155.1 uncultured Alphaproteobacteria bacterium | reverse complement strand
CCGCGCCCATCACGCCGCCTTCGTCGTCCTCGCGGTCGTTGTCATCATCATCTTTTTCAACTGGATGTACCGCGTCTGGTAGCTCCATCGACAGCGGGCTCAACCGACGCCCGTGTCCGCGGCCATCGCCCTGCGGCCATCCCATTGTCAAACTTCGCGGCTAGAGTGCGAGAGGTCGCTTCAGTGCGGGGGACGGGAATGAGACCACAGCGGACGACGCTCGATCGCCTCTTGCTTGCGGCTCTTTTGCTCTTGGCTCTGCCGGCCACGGTCCGCGCCGCCGATCCCGACGCGCTGTGGAAGATCGTCCACGGCGCTTGTGTGCCCCATGCCACGGCGGGCGAGGGGCCGGCGCCCTGCAGTTTCGTCGATCTCGCCGGCGGCTATGCGGTGCTGAAGGACATCCGCGGCGCCACGCAATTCCTGCTGATCCCGACGGCCCGCATCGCCGGGATGGAAAGCCCCGAAATCCTGCTGCCGGGTGCCGCGAATTATTGGCAGGCGGCCTGGGCGGCGCGGCGCTTCGTCGACGAGAAGGCCGGGCGCAGCCTGCCGCGCCAGGATATCGGCCTCGCCATCAATGCGGCGACCCGGCGCAGCCAGAACCAGCTGCATATCCATATCGACTGCCTTCGCCCCGATGTCATCGCGTTGCTCGCCGCAAAGTCCGGCGAGATCGGGGCCGGCTGGACGCCGGTGGCGCTGCCGCCCGCGGGCCATCCTTATCTCGCCCGGCGCATCGACGGCCCCGATCTCGCCGGTGTCGACCCCTTCCGTCTCGTCGCCGACAGCCTTCCCGGGGCGGCGGCCGATATGGGTGGCCAGACCCTCGTCCTGGCGGGCGCCAGTTTCGGCTCGGGTCAGGAGGGATTCTATCTCCTCGATGATCATGTCGACCCGGCCCAGCCCGCGCGCGGCTGGGGCGAGGAGCTTCTCGACCACGATTGCGCGGTGCTCAAGGAGAAGCCCTGAGAGTCGCGCTTTGATGCGCGGCGGCCACATCCCGCGGATTTGACGGCAGCAAGCCAGCCGATCCCTTGCGGAGCGATTCGAGCCCCTCCACATGACGAAGTGTTAAGCGGGGATCTTGAAATCGCCCCATTTTCGTCGCTTACACGCCGCAGAAGCTGACGACAGTGAGTGCCGGCGTACAGAGCAATGCAGGAGGCGGCGATGGACAAGATCTGGCACGAGCCGAGGCTCGACGAACTGCTGAGCGATCCGATGGTGGACATCCTGCTTCTTCGCGACCGCATCAGCCGAGAAGAGCTGCACCGCCTGGTCGAGGAGGCGCGTCTGACGCTGGCGCGGGTGCCCCGGGAATGGGCCGTGCAGTGACGCCGTCGCGGAACCTTTCCTGCGGCAAAGTGTTGCGCTCTGCAGGGGCTATTGACGTGTTGCAGTGCAGCTCCGATATTTTTGCACTGCACCATGCATCGGGTCGGCGGGTAGACTTCTGCCGTCGGGGAGCAAAAAAGCCATGAACCCAAGTCCAAAGAAGCATCCCAAGGCGAAGTCCAAGGCCAAGGTCAATGTGCGGGTCCGCCACGAGCCGCCCACCCTTGACGAGGCGATCTTCGCCGCCCAGGGCCTCAGCGACAATCTGCGCGAGCAGATCGAGATCGCAGCGACCCTCATCGGCATGCCCGAGGATCAGGTGCGCCAGCGGGTCATGGAGCAGGGCGGCAGCGCCCGCACCGGCAGCCGGATGGTCGTCACCAGCAACCGCGCCGGCACTCAGCGCAGTGTCATCGTCGAGCGCAAGACGCCGCGCCGGGTCATTTCCGCCCCCACTGGACCGCTTTCGACCCCGGCTTCCTTCCCCCGCTGACGCTAGGGCGAGCCGCGCCCCTGGGGCGGCGGTGCCCAAATGGGGCGGCGGTGCCCTCTGCGCTCTGCTTTCGATCCCGGCCCCTTCGGCCTATTCTGATTGCCATGCGCGGTGAGCGGCATGGGACGTGAGGGGGCAGTTTGGCGCGGCGCCGTCATGGCGCTGGGTGCCGCCGCTCTATTCGGGCTCAGCACGCCCGTCGCCAAGCTTCTCCTGGCGCGCATCGATCCCTTGCTCCTGGCGGCCATTCTCTACCTCGGCTGCGGCATCGGGCTCGCTCTGTTTCGCATCGCCCGGCGGCTGCTGCGGCCCGGCTTTGTCGGCGAGGCCAGGCCGAGTCGGGCCGATTGGCCCTGGCTCCTGGGAGCGATCTTCTTCGGCGGCGTGCTCGGGCCCATCCTGCTCCTGACCGGCCTCAGCCTGACCGCCGCGGCGACCACCTCTCTCTTGCTCAATCTCGAATCGGTCTTCACCGCGCTGATCGCCTGGTTCGTGTTTCGCGAAGGCGTCGACCGGCGGATCGCCCTCGGCATGGCGGCGATCGCGCTCGGCGCCGTGGTTCTGACCTGGCAGGGTTCGGGCGCTGCCCTATTGAGGACAGGGGACCTCTTCCGGGCCCTGTTGGGCCCCCTGGCCATCGCCGGGGCCTGCCTTGCCTGGGCCCTCGACAACAATCTGACGCGGCGAATCTCCCTCCTCGATCCGACCCTGATCGCCATGCTGAAGGGTCTCGCCGCCGGGATCGTGAATCTGGTACTGGCCTTCGCTCTCGCGCCATTCCTCGGCGCGGGACCTTTGGCCGGCAGCCTCGTCACCGGCAGCATATCCGGCGAGATTCTCGTCGCCGGCCTGCTGGGCCTGCTGAGCTATGGCGTCAGCCTCGTCCTCTTCGTGCTCGCGCTGCGCGACATCGGCGCGGCGCGCACAGGGGCCTATTTCGCCTCGGCCCCCTTCATCGGCGCGATTCTCGCCGTCGCGGTCCTGGGCGAGCCGGTCACCGCGCAGCTTCTGCTGGCCGGCGCCTTGATGCTGGCGGGGCTTTGGCTGCATTTGACCGAGCGCCATAGCCATGAGCATGAGCATATGCTGCTCACCCACGACCATCGTCATCACCATGACATCCATCACCGCCATGATCATGCCTCCGGGGATCCGCCGGGCGAGCCCCACAGCCATGTCCATGCGCATCCGCGCCTGCGCCACAGCCATCGGCATTTCCCCGATGCCCATCACGCCCATGGGCACTGAACCTTATGTGCACTGAATCATGAGCGCGCATGCAGACCACGCCTTCCGCCGATCATCCCCCCGGGCACGCGCACGACCATGCCCATGCCCAGGAGGGGGAAGCGGGCCATGGCCATCACAGCCACGCCCATGGTCCGGCCAATTACGACCGTGCCTTTGCCATCGGCACCGTGCTCAATCTGGGCTTCGTCATCATCGAGGCGGGCTTCGGCCTGCTCGCCAATTCCATGGCCCTGCTGGCCGATGCGGGGCACAACCTCAGCGATGTGCTGAGCCTGCTGCTCGCCTGGGGGGCCGCCTGGCTCACCCGCCGGCGGCCGACCAGCCGCCATACCTATGGCTTCGGCAGCTCGTCGATCCTGGCCTCCCTCACCAATGCGATGCTCCTCCTGGTGGCGGTGGGCGCCATCGCCGTGGGAGCGGTCGGGCGCCTCTTCAACCCGGAGCCGGTGGCCGAGGGCACCGTCATCTGGGTCGCCACCGCCGGGATCCTGGTCAACGGCATCACGGCCTGGATGTTCATGCGCGGGCGCAAGGGCGACCTCAATATCCGCGGCGCCTATATGCATATGGCAGCCGATGCCGGAGTCTCCGCCGGCGTCGTGGTCGCCGCCATCGCCATCTGGGAAACCGGCTGGTATTGGCTCGATCCCTTGGCCAGCCTCGCCATCTGCGTCGTCATCGTGCTCGGCAGCTTCGACCTGCTCAAGGAATTGGTGCGCCTCGCCATGGCCGCCGTGCCGGGCGGGGTCGACCGCGCCGGGGTGGAGGCCTATCTCGCCGGGCTCCCCGGCGTATGCGCGGTGCACGACCTGCATATCTGGGCCATCAGCACCACGGATACGGCGCTGACCGCTCATCTCGTGCGGCCCGCCCAGGAACTCGATGACGAGTTCCTGCGCGGCGTCGCGGCCGAGCTCAAGACGCGCTTTCGCATCGGCCATTGCACGATCCAGATCGAGCATGACGGCGAAGATTGTCATCTGGCGCCGACCGAGGTGATCTGATCCGGCGCTGCCGCGGCCCCGTCGCTGCGCACAGCGTTCGCGCATCGCGCAGAGTTGATGTCGAAGGGAAGTGCGGACGCATTACCATGCGCCCGCAAAAGAGATCATGGAGGGAGGCGGCAATGAGCGATCCGATCATCTATGGACCGGCCTACAGCACCTATAGCCGCAGCGTGCGCCTGGCGCTGGAGGAGAAGGGCGTCGCTTACAAGCTGGAGCCGGTGGACATCATCCAGGGCGCGGCCACCGCCGCCGATCATCTGAACCGCCAGCCCTTCGCCAAGGTGCCCGCCTTCGAGCATGACGGCTTCGCCCTCTACGAGACCGCCGCCATCGAGCGCTATGTGGATGAGAGCTTCCCCGGCCCGAAGCTCCAGCCTCAGGATCCCAAGCAGCGGGCGCGCATGACCCAGATCGTCTCGGTCATCGATTCCTATGCCTATCCCGCGCTGATCGGAAAATGCGTCTGGCAGCGCATGGTGATGCCGATGATCGGCCAGGCCACGGACGAAAGCGTGATCGCCGAGGCGATGCCGAGGATCGAATGCTCGGTCATGGCATTGGAGAATCTGGCCGACCCGTCGGGCCCTTATCTCTGCGGTTCGGCGCCGAGCCTGGCCGACCTGCATGTGGCGCCCGTGATGGCCTATTTCTCCGGCACGCCGGAAGGCCAGAGCCTGCTCGCCAAATCCCCGAAGCTCAGCCGCTGGTGGCAGGTGATGAGCGCCCGGCCGAGCATGGCCAAGACCCAGCCGAACTAGGCGCGCCGGGCAAATCGGTCTACGGCTTCTACGCTGGCCGGTCGTCTGCTGCAGCGTGATGCGCGTGCGGGTGTAGTCGGTGGAGAGGCCGAGCCCGGCCACCAGGGCCAGGGAAAGGAGCGCCAGAAGAATGGCGCGCCAGGCGGGCGCCACCTTGCGTTCCCCGGCGGCGATCTCCGGCGACAAGCGTTTGCGTCCGGTCAGCATGGCTTTCACCAGATTGTCGCCGGTCAGGAACCAGTCGACGGCGACGCCCAGGACATGCATCACGATCAGCGCGATCAGCAGGTCGGAGATCAGCACATGCAGATTGCCCGCCAGCCCGGCCAGGGACGGGGGGATGCGGCTCGCCAAGGGCCCTGCGGCCCGACGGGCGGCGGCGAAAAGGCCGGTGCCGATCATCGCGGCCAAGCTCGTCAGCAGCAGGGCGATCATCCAGCCGCCCAGGGGATTGTGCCCGACGCTATGGGGCGGATCGAAGCGCAGCAGGCGGGCGAGATAGCCCTTCACCGCCGGCCACCGGCAGAGGAAATCGGCGAAGCGCGAGTGCGGGCTGCCGATGAATCCCCAGATCAGCCGGAACAGCAGGAGGCCGGCGATGGTGTAGCCGGCGATGAAATGGAGGACGGTCTGGAGGCCCCCTCGCGGCCCGATCAGGAAGAGGTTGGTGCCGACCAGGATCACCAGGGTCCAATGGAAAATGCGGGTCGGCAGGTCCCAGATTTCGACGTCGCGGTCACTCGAAGCCATCAAGGCAGTCCTCTCGGAGGTTCGGGCGGGCGCCTCCTATGACGCCGGAACCTGACAATTACCTGGCAGAGACGCGCTTTTGGCGGCGTCCCGGCACCGGGTTGGCGCTTTGCCGAACAGCGTCAGGCTGGGCGGCTGCCGCGAAGCGCTCCTGCAAATGGCCGATCAGCCAGCAAACGGCCCTGCCCGGCTCGCGCCCGCGGCGCAGCACGAGGTAATGCGGCACGGTGAATGAGGACTTTCCCCAGCTCTCGATCACGATCTGCTTCAGGCGCCCGGCTGCGATATCCTCGGCCACCATATGCAGCGGCATGTTGCAGAAACCGAAGCCGGCCTTCAGAAAGCTGTAGCGCGTCCCCAGATCGACGAAGCGCCAGGCATGGGGGCTGACGACGCCGCGAAAGACCGAGGAGACGGGCTTGCCCTGGGCGCGGGCCACCAGCCAGTCGCGCTCGGAGAGGACGAGCTGCACATGGCGCTCGAGCTCCTTGATCGGGATTGGCCCGGGATACCGGGCGAGCGGATGCTCCGCCGCCACCACGCTGACCAAAGTGATCTCGGTCAGGAAGCGGCGCTCGAGACCGTCATTGGGCAGGCGATCGATCTCGGGGTTGATGCCGAGCAGCACCGTTCCTTCGCGCACCCGCAGATCGACCGCATCGATACCCTCCGTATGCAGGGTCACCGGCAGCGAGGGGAAGGCCGACTGGAGCGCGCGAATCGATTCGATGACGACATCGGTCGGGAACATCACGTCGACCGCCAGGCTCAGCTCCGGCTCGATGCCTTGCCCCATGCTCCGGGCCCGCGCACGCAGCTCCTCGGTACGCGAGACGACGGCCTTGGCATCCTCGAGCAGGATCCGCCCGGCTTCCGTTAGCTTCCGCGCCCGGCCCGTACGGTCGAACAAGGCCACGCCTAAGGCGGTTTCCAGACCCTCCACCGCATGGCTGATTGCCGATTGAGCCCGGCTCAGGCGCCGGGCCGCCGCCGAGAAGCTGCCTGTCTCGGCGATGGCCATGAGGATGCGAAGCTGGTCGAGGGTGACCGGTTCGAGCATGAGACATCTATAAATTAGATGGATGACGACTAAATTTTATCAATTCTATCGATGGATAGAAAGCCCCATTTCTGGACGGGCAGGGGCGCAGGGGCGCCGCCGCAGATTCGGAGTCACAGGTCATGAGCAAGCTTCTCTTCGTCTCCTCCAGCATCCTCGGGGAGAATTCCAAATCCCGGGCGCTCGGTCTCCATTTCATCGAGACCTGGAAGCGCCACCATCCCGGTACCCGCGTCGTCGAGCGCGATCTCGTGGCCGACCCGGTGCCGCATGTGACGGGCGGCACCCTGGGCGCCGCCCTTACCCCGGCCGAGAAGCGCTCGCCGGCGCAGGCCGAAGAGGCAGCCCTCGCCGACCGGCTGATCGAGGAGGTGGAGGCGGCCGACGTCATTCTTCTCGCCGTGCCCATGTACAATTTTTCCGTTCCTTCGACCTTCAAGGCCTGGATCGACCATGTCGTCCGGGCGGGCCGCACCTTCCGTTACGGGGCCGAAGGCCCGGTGGGCCTGCTTCAGAACAAGAAGGTCTTCGTGGTGGCGAGCCGCGGCGGCGTCTACAGCAGCGGCCCCGGCAAGAGCATGGATTTCCATGAGCCCTATCTCAGGGGCGTGCTCGGCTTTATCGGCTTGAAGGATGTCACCTTCATCTATGCCGAGGGCCTGAACATCAGCGTCGAGACCGCCACCGGCGCCCTCGACGGCGCGCGGGCCACCATCGCCGAGCTGCTGCCGAACTTGGCGGCCTAGCGCCTGATCGCACGGCGCCTCGCGGGATCGTCCCGCGAGGCGCCGGAGATCGTCAGCTCCTCCGGCTTCAGCCGGGCGATACCTCGTCCTGGCCATGCCCATCCTGGCCGTGATGCTGCCACCGCGGCCCGCCCATCCCCTTATGGCGACCCTTGGTGCTGTGGTCGAAGGCGATGCGCTGCTCCGGCGACAGCGACTGATAGAGCGCCTCCAGCGCCGGACGCGCTGTCTTCAGCGTCTCGAGCTTGTCCGTCAGCAGCTTCTCGACGCGGCTGTCGCGATCGAGCGCCGTCGAGGGCGTGTCCTTGGCCGGGACGCCGGCGATGCAATCATCCTTCATCGTGGCACTGCCCGCCGCCGTCGCCTCTGCCCACTTGTCCCACAGCGGCTTCTGATCCGCCGTCAGCTGGAGCTTGGCTTCGAGATAGGCGAGCTTTCCCGCGGAGCGAGCGAAATGCTCGACGCACATGTCCTTGGCGAAGGCCGGATCGCGCATGCGGGAAAAATGTCGGTGCATCGGCTTGGTGGAACCGTTGCTGCCGTCGGCCAGCGTCACGCCGCTGCTGGCCGTGGTTCCATCGGTCGAGGTTTGCGCCATCGCGCCGGTCGCGCAGAGCAAGCTGATGGCGGCGGCGGCGAGAAGTCCTTTACGAGACATCGGTATCTCCGGGTTGTTTTTGTGAAGATGCAGTATTCACGGCGCAGCAAGCGCATTCCTGCGCCTCTTACGTGCATAGGAATGAGAGCTGCCGGGAACCTTGCCGCCGGTAACCCTCGCCGAAACGTGATCGCCCATGCATGGCGAGGCGGACGCGGGCAGTCTATCTAGCGATTCCCATGCTCTTCTCTCGTTCATGACCTTTCCCGCCATGACCTTCCCTTGGCAGAATCGCGGCGGCAGCCTGTCGCCGCTCAAGCTGATCGTCTTCCTGGCAATTTTCGCTCCGGGGCTTTGGACCTTGTTCGGCCTGGTCCATGGCAGCCTGGGGCCGCGGCCCCTGACCGAGGCGATCCATCAGACGGGTCTCTGGGCCGTCAGGCTTCTGCTGCTCTCTCTCGCTGTCTCCCCTTTGCGCCGGCTCCTCCATTGGCCGCGCCTGGTGCTGGTGCGCCGGATGATCGGTGTCGCGGCCTTTGCCTATGCGCTCTCCCATCTGACGCTCTATGCCTGGGATCAGGCCTTCGATCTCCCCCATGTCGCCGCCGAGATCCTCCGCCGGGTCTATCTCACCATCGGCTTCGCGACGCTGCTCCTGCTCGCGGCATTGGCGGCGACCTCGACCGACGGGATGATCAAGCGCCTGGGCGGGCGCAGCTGGCGCAACCTGCATCGCCTCGTCTACGCCATCGGGGTGCTGGCGCTGGTGCATTACTTCATGCAGTCGAAGCTCAATGTGGCCGAGCCGGCCGCCGCCGCCGGGCTCTTCCTCTGGCTGATGAGCTATCGCGTGATGGGGCGATTGCGTCCCGAGGGCGTGATGCCGGCCTGGGCCCTGTTTCTGCTGGCCATCGGCGCCGGGCTGGCGACGGGCTTGGGGGAGGCCCTGTACTACGGACTAGCCACCGGCGTCGACGCGCGTCGCGTCCTGGCCGCGGACTGGCACTGGCCCTTCCTGGCGCGGCCCTGCTGGGTCGTCTTGCTGACCTGTCTGGCCCTTGCGGGTCTGGCGGCCGTCCGGAGCCAGCGGCGTATCGGATCGGCCTCGCGGCTGGCCGATGCGCCGGCCTGACCCGCTATCCACGGGTTGTTAATCCCCAAGCCTGTTTCATTTGGGACAGGCATCTAGCGACAGGGGATGCCTCTATGGCTATGATGCCGGCTGAATCCACAGTCGGATGGCCGGCGAGGGGGCAGGAATTTCTAGGCTTGGTAGTTTAACGGCCGCCGGCGGCAGCCGAGCGGAAGAGCACACGACCTCACGCGCCTTGCCGCTCTCCCCCTCCGCTATCGTCGAATGCCGCGGTTGCGGCCGGTTCTACCGGCTGCCGCCGCTGCGCAACGGCAGCCGGGCGGTGTGTCAGCGCTGCGGCGGGTTGATTCGGCATTACAACACCGTCGGGCTCGACCGGACGCTGGCCTATAGCTTCGGCGGGCTGATCCTCATCGCCATCGCCAATAGCCTGCCCTTCATGACCCTCGATATCCAGGGGCAGCTGGAGACGGCCGATCTCGTCACCGGCTCGATCGAGCTGTTCAACCGCGGCATGTATCTCCTGGCCGCGGTTGTGATCGCCACCACTATCCTGGCGCCCCTGATCAAGGTCGGCAGCACGATCTACGTCCTGCTCGGCATCAGGATGCGCCGGCCGCCGCCCTTCCTGCCGCAGGTCTTCCGCCTGGTCGAGAGTTTGACGCCCTGGGCGATGGTCGAAGTCTATATGCTGGGTGTCTTCGTCGCCTATGTGAAGCTCGTGGATCTCGCGAGCATCCACATCGGCGTCGCCCTCTACGCTCTGGTGACCCTGATGATCACCATGACCGCGGCCAATGCCTCGATCGATACCGACGCGGTCTGGGAGGAGATGGAGCGCCGCGGCCTGGTGCCGGCGCTGCGCGGCGCCGAGGAAGGTCGGCGGCTCTCCTGCCATGCCTGCGGCCTCGTCTTGCCGGTGGAAGCGGCGGGGAGCGGTTGTCCGCGCTGCCGGGCGACCCTGCATCGGCGCCGGGCGAACAGTCTGACGCGCTGCGCGGCGCTGGTGGTGGCGGCGGTGATCCTCTATATCCCCGCCAATGTCTATCCGGTGCTGACGATCATCTCCTTCGGCAGCGGCTTCCCCAGCACCATCCTCGAAGGCGTCGAGGAGCTGCTGACGGGCGGCATGTGGCCGCTGGCCCTGCTGGTCTTCTTCGCCAGCATCACCGTCCCGGTGCTGAAGCTCATCAGCCTCATCTACCTGATGCTCTCCATCAAGTTCAAGTCGCGCGGGCGCCTCAGGGACCGCACGAGGATGTATCGCATCGTCGATGCCGTGGGCCGCTGGTCGATGATCGACGTCTTCATGGTATCGATCCTGGTGGCCCTCGTGCGTGCCGGCTCCATCGCGACCATCGAGCCCGGCGTGGGCGCCACCTCCTTCTGCGCCGTCGTCGTCATCACCATGATGGCGGCCATGAGCTTCGATCCCCGGCTGATGTGGGATGCGGCGGGAGAGAACGATGACTGACTCCGGCTCCCTTCCGCCGAACCCGTCGCCGCCGTCGCCCCGGCCCGATCCGACCGCCTCGATCAAGACCAGGGCCGAGCATGGCCGGCGCTTCTCGCTGGTCTGGCTGATCCCCATCGTGGCCGCCGTGGTCGGCGCCTGGCTCGCCTACAAGACCCTGTCGGAGCGCGGCCCGGAGATCACCATCCACTTCCAGACGGCGACCGGCCTTGCGGCCGGAAAGACGGAGATCCGGCACAAGAACGTCAAGCTCGGCGTCGTCGAAAAGGTCGAGCTCGCCGACGATATGGAGACCGTGGTGGTGACGGCGCGGATGGAGAAATGGGTGACGCCGAATCTGACCGCCGGCGCCCGCTTCTGGGTCGTCCTGCCCCGCCTCGGCCTCTCCGGCATTTCCGGCCTCGATACGCTGGTCTCCGGCTCCTATATCGAGCTCGATCCGGGATCCGGCGATAGCGCGCGCGAGTTCACCGGCCTCGAAGTGCCGCCGGTGGTGCGCTCCGGCGAGCGTGGGCGCGAGTTCGTGCTGCTGACGGACCGGATCGGCAATATCGGGCCTGGCTCGAACGTCTATTATCGCGGCATCGTGGTGGGCCAGGTCGCGGGTTATGACCCGCCGGGCATCGACAAGGCTCTCCGGCTCCATATCTTCGTGCGCGATCCCTTTGCGAGCTATGTCTACGACGGCAGCCGGTTCTGGAATGCCTCGGGCATCTCGCTGAAGACCACCACCACCGGATTCAAGTTCCAGCTCGAATCGCTGGATGCGGTCCTGGGCGGCGGCGTCGTCTTCGACACCCCCTCGACCGCGCGCATCGGTGAGCCCGCCAAGGCGGACCATGTCTTCCCGCTCTTCGACGATGCCGATAGCGTCGAGAACGCCACCTATGTCCATAAGGCGCCCTATCTCATCTATTTCCTGGGCTCGGTCGCGGGGCTGAACGCGGGTGCCCCCGTGCAATTGCGCGGCATCACCATCGGCCAGGTGACCGATGTGCATATGGAGCTGAGCCCCAAGGATCTCAGCTTGCATATACCGGTGACCGTCGAGCTCGAGACCGAGCGGATCCAGATGGAGGGCGGCCAGTCAACGCCGGAGCAGAGCGAGGCCATATTGGAGGCGCTGGTCAAGCGCGGCCTCAGGGCGCAGCTCCAATCGGCCAGCCTGATCACCGGCCAGATGCTGGTGTCGCTCGATTTCTTCCCCAATTCGCCGCCGGAGGAGATCGTCAAGAAGGGCAAATATCCCGAGCTGCCCTCGGTGCCCTCCGACCTTCAGGGCATCATGCGCTCGGTCACCACGCTGCTGGACAAGGTGGCGAAGCTGCCGCTCGACCAGGTCATGGCCCATGCCGACGACATGCTGTCGGGGGCCTCGAAGCTCGTCAACGGGCCGGAGCTGACCCAGGCCGTGAAATCGCTGAACGATGCCTTGAACTCGGTCAAGGTCCTGGCCCGAACCATGAGCGCCGATGCGGGTCCCCTGATCGCCGCACTCAAGGGCGCGGCGATCGCCGGGGAGGCGGCCTTGAACCAGGCGACCACGACGCTCGCCTCGGCGGACAAGACGCTCGGGTCCAATTCGCAGTTCAGCCGCGACCTGACCAGCCTGATGTCGCAGCTGAAGGACGCCGCGCGCTCCATCCGCGTCCTGACGGACTATCTCGAGCAGCATCCGGAGGCGCTGTTGCAAGGCAAGACGGGAGGTTCATCGCAATGACGGCGCCAGACACCACGCGGCGCGGGTTTCTGACGCTCGGCCTGCTGACGGCGGGGCTCGGCGTGCTGGGTCTCGCAGGCTGCAGCACGAGCCCCACGCCCCAGATCTTCTCGCTGGCGATCCAGCCCGGCACGGAGCTCGAGGGCGGCCCCGCGACCCTTGCGGTTGCCAGTGCGGCGATCCCGAAATATCTCGATCGCCCGCAGATCGTGCGCCATGGCGGGGCCTATCAGCTCGACGTCGCCGAGTTCGACCGCTGGGGCGAGCCCTTCGGCGACATGGTCACCCGCATCCTGGTGGGCGATCTCGCCCAGCGCCTGCCGAAGGCGCAGGTCTTCAAGGCGGACAGCCCGACGGCGACCGCCGCCGCCGCCACGCTGCAGATCGATTTCTCGCGCTTCGATCCCGATCCCGACAGCACCATCGTCCTCGCGGCGCGCTGGACGCTCACCACGGCAAATGGCGTGACCGAGGATACGAACCGCCTGACGGTGAAGCCGGCCTCGGATGCCGATGCCGATCTCGTCGCCGCCATGAGCCAGGCCCTGGGCCAGCTCGCCGACAAGATCGCCGCCACCTTCGCGCGGTAGACCTCTCCTTCGTCATTCCCGTCCTTCGTCATTCCCGCTTTCGCGGGAATGACGAAGAGGAGAATTGTGGAGTCGGCGCTATACCGCCACCGACAGCGCCTTCGCGATTTCCTCCACGGACATCGCCAGCATGCCGGCGTCATTGGCCTCGATGAAATCGACGCCCATGGCATGGAAGGCGCGCGCATCCTCCAGCGAACGCACGGTGGTGAGCACGGCGATGCCGGCCTCGTGTAAGGCGGCCACATCCTCCGGCACGCAGAATTCCGGCTCGAGGGAAACGAAGCCGGCGCCGCAGGCCCGCGCCGCCCCAACGGGATCGGTGAGGCGCGCGTGGTAGATCATCTGGATCGGCCATTCGGGCTCGCGGCGATGGATCTCCGCCAGGGTCGGATGGTCGAAGCTGGCGAGGATCGCGCCCTCCGCGGCGTCGAGCCGGTGGAAGAGCGCCAGCAGACGGTCGATGAAGCGCGGATCGCGCTCGGGAAAATTCTTCAGCTCGACCAGCAGCCCGATCTTGTCCTTGGCCCAGAGCAGGACCTCCTCGAGGCTGGGGATGCGCTCGCCGGCGAAGCTCTCGTCGAACCAGCTTCCGGCGTCGAGCCGGCGAAGCTCCTCCCAGCTCTTGTCGGCAAGGAGGCCGCGGCCGTCGGTCGTCCGTTTGAGATCGCGGTCATGCATCAGCACGAGCTCGCCGTTGCGGCTGAGGCGCACGTCGATTTCGGCGACGGTGGCACCGGTCTTCCATGCCGCGTGCAGCGCCGACATGGTGTTTTCCGGTGCGGCCGTGGAAAAGCCGCGATGGGCCGAGGTGAAGGGCGGATGGTTCGGCTCGACGAGCAGCTTCATGTTGTTCCTCATCTTTCTTCTTTCCGGGGTTAGGCCTTGCCGAAGCCGGCCGCGAGATATTCCTGCTTTAGAAACCGCTCGACGACGACGAGGACGAGCAGGGTCGGGATCAGCAGTGCCACGGTGACGACCGCGGCATAGCTGAGGATCGCCGAGCGCCCGCCGAGATAGGCCCAGAGCAGCATGGGCAGGGTCTGGACCGTCGGCATGCCGACCACGAAGGAGAGCAGGAATTCCTCCAGGCTGGCGATGAAGCTGAGCAGCGCCCCCGCCAGCAGGCCCGGCAGCAGCAGAGGCGCCAGGATGTGCTGCGCCAGCGCCCCGGGTCCGGCGCCGAGATTGGTGGCGGCATCGATGACATCGGCCGGAATTGATTGCGCCGTGGCGGCGATGATGCGGATGGTGAGCGGGAGCACCACCACGGTCTGCACCAGCACGACCCCGGCGAGGGTCTGGCCCAGGCCGAGACGCATGAACAGCCCGCCAAGGCCGATGGCGAGCACGATCCCCGGCATCATCAGCGGCGTCAGCACCAGGACCTCGATGGCGCGCCGGCCGCGAAAGCGCCGACGGCCCAGGGCATAGCCCGTCGGCAAGCCGAGGCCGGTGCAAAGCACAGTAACGATAGCCGCGATGAGCAGGCTGCGGCCCAGCGCCTGGCCCAGCTCCGGCACCGCCAGCATGTCGCGCCAATTGGCGAGCGACAGGCTCGCCGGAAAGACATGAGGCGGGAACCAGCCGGTCTCCGGATCGACCAGCGACCAGAGCACCGCCGTGGCGATGGGAAGCAGGAAGACGAGGCCGGCGACGCTCAGCACGGTGAAGCCCAGGCACCAGCGCAGCAAAGGATGGCGCAGGCCCCAGATCGGCGTCATCGGGAAGGCGTCCGATCGGCACGGGCGATCAGCCGGTGATAGAGGACCATCACGGCGATGGTGGTGAGGGTCATCACCACCCCGATGGCCGAGGCGATCTGCCAATGCGCCCGCTCCAGGAACTCGCTCGTCATCATCACCGGCAGGGCCTGAGGATAGGCGGGGCCGAGCAGCGAGGGCACCGCATAGGCGCCGAAGCAATCGATGAAGACGAGAAGGGCGGCGGCGGAGATGCCAGGCAGCGCCAAAGGCAGAATGACATGGCGGAAGACGCGGGGGGCCGTCGCCCCCAGATTGCGCGCCGCATCGATGAGGTCGAGGGGAATGGAGCCCACCACCGCCAGGAGGATCAGCAAAGTCACGGGAATTTGATGCCAGAGCAGCACCAGGGTGATCCCGATGCCCGCCCGATCATGGACGAGCTGAGGCCAGCCGAGGCCGAGCTGGGCCGCCAGCCGCGCGCCCATGCCGCCGGGGCCGATCATGGTGAGGACCAGGAAGGCGGCGATCAGGCTGGGCACCACCAGCGGCAGCTTGGAGAGCAGCATGACGAGACGGCGGCCGGGGAAGCGCAGGGTCAGCAAGGCCACGAGGCCGAGCGCCGAGACGACGCCCAGCACCGTGGTGATCGCGGCGATGCGCAGGCTGAACCAGAGGGCGTCGCGCATCATCGGATTGCCGAGCACCGCCTGGAAGGCGGTGAGGCTGAAGCGCCGCTCGCTGCCCAGCCCCGTCAGTCCGACGCTGCCAAGGGCGAGCTGCAGCAATGGGGCGACCATGGCGACCGCAATGAATCCCGCCCCCGGCAGAAGCAGCAGGAGGGTCTCGACGCGCCGGCGCCGGCGGCGGCTGACGCCTCGCCGGATCTCCCCTGTGGGAGCCGCAAGCCGGGTGGGCGCGGCGATGAGCGTGCTCACGCGCGATCCGAATCGCCGGCAAGCACCGCGGCCCGCTCCGGCAGCCGCACGGCCACCCTTTCTCCGATATGCCAGGGCCGCACCGGGACATGCGCGCGCAGCCGAAGCCCGCCTTGCTCCATCTCGACGATGCAATCCTGGAACGGGCCGGCATAGGTGACATGGGTCAGCTTCCCGTAGGGTCCGGGACCCTCGAGGGACAGGCCGATATCCTCCGGCCGCAGGCAGATCGAAGCACCCGGCCCCGCGCGCCCGGCATCGCCCAATGCCGCGAAGCGACCCAGCGCCGTGTCGACGAACCGATGCCGGCCGTCGTCGCTCAGCGTCCCGGAGAGCAGATTGGCGATTCCGACGAATTCGGCGGCAAAGCGGCTCTGCGGCCGGCTGTAGATCTCCTCCGGCGTGCCCGTCTCGATCAGCCGCCCCTTGGACATGACGGCGATGCGGTCGGAGAGCGCCATGGCTTCCGCCTGGTCATGAGTGACGAAAACGGTGGTGAGGCCGAGGCGCCGCTGCAGGGCGCGGAGCTCGATGCGCAGCCGGTCGCGCAGCTTAGCGTCGAGATTGGAGAGCGGCTCGTCGAGCAGCAGCACGCGGGGCTCGGTCACCAGCGCGCGAGCGAGGGCGACGCGCTGCTGCTGGCCGCCGGAGAGCTCGCGCGGATAGCGCCGGCCGAGGCCGTCAAGCTCCACCAGGGCGAGCGTCTCGGCCACCCGGCGCTCGATCCGGGATCGCTCGACGCCGCGCATCACCAGCCCGAAGGCGGTATTGCGCTCGACCGTCATATGCGGAAACAAGGCATAACTCTGGAAGACCATCGCCGTGCGCCGGCGATGGGCCGGCAGTTCCTGGATCTCCTCGCCGTCGAGCCGCACCTGGCCCCGGTCGGCCTCGACCAGCCCGGCGACGATCCTGAGAAGGGTCGATTTGCCGCAGCCCGAGGGACCGAGCAGGGTCAGGAACTCGCCGGCCGCCACTTCCAGATCGACATCCTCGACCGCCGCCGTCTCGCCGAAGCTCTTGGCGACCCCCCGCAGGGAGAGCAAGGTGCGGGCCTCCGTTTTCGGCCTATTGAGCGAGCACCTGGGCCACGAAGATGTCCGCCGCCGCGTCGCTGATGAGGCCGTTGATCCGGGGCCGGGTGCGCTCGTGATAAAGCTGGTCGGGCACGAGATATACGGCGAGGCGGTCGGGAATCTTGCCGGCGGTCTGCAGGTCGAGGCGGGCCGTGCGGCTGCCGGTCTGTTCCAGCTTGTCGATCTGGACCTGATCGCCCATCAGGAAATTCACATAGAGAAGCGCGGCCTCGACCTTGTCGGTGGAGGACAGCACGAAGAGGCCGTCGCCATCGCCGACCTCGCCGCTCGCCAGCAGCATCGGCTTCACCGTCTTCGGCACCATGCCCTTGGCCGCCAGGGTGTAGAGATCGTCCTCCCAGACGGTGGCGAAGCCCACCACGCCATTGGCGATCTCCTGGATCGAGTTCTCATTGCCATTGGTAAAATCGATCAGCCCCTGGCGCTCCTTGAAGAAGCCGACGATTTTCGGCATGCAGCGCTCCGCCACGGCCTTGGCCTGCGCCTCCGACAGGGTGAAGTCGTAGAGATCCTTCTGGCATTCCGGGGCGAGGGCGAGCAGCGCGCTCTCCACGAAGCCGGAGCCGCTGCCGCCCTTGGTGGGATTGGTGACCGCGACCTTCAAGTCATGGGCCTTCGCATAGTCGAAGATCTCCACGAGCCCCGAGGGCGGCTCTGCGATCTTGGCAGAGTCATAGGCGATGACCGTCTGGTTGCGATGGAAGGGCAGGACCGTTCCGCCATGCTCGAAGCCGCGGGAGCGCAGCGCCGCCTCCTTGTCCAGATCCTTCGCCTCCGGCACCACGGCAACCAGCGGCAGGTTCGCCACGACCCCCGCCTTGGTCAGCGCCCGCATGTCGTTGTTCGGCCCGAAGAAGACATCCGCCGGCGGCCTGCTGCCGGAAGCTTGCGCCGCGATGAGCTGCTGGGAGGCCGTGTCGCCATCGACGCAGACATGCTTGACCTTGATCCCGCTCTTGGCGGTGAAGCTCTGGGATTCCTTGGCCAGCAGGTCGCAGAGGGTATCGGCGAAATCATAGAAGACCAGCTCGCTGCCACCTTCGCTCTGAGCGGCGGAGTCGAGCAGCGCGATGAAATCGGCGCGATCGAGGGATTTCAGGTCGACCTTGGCCTTGACGTTAAACTCGCCGGCGCCCATTGGCTCGATGGCAGCGGCATGACGAACTGCCATGGGGGTCGCGACCGCCAGCACGGCGGCAATCAGGGCCAGCTCTCGCCTCATCGGATCCTCCGCGGGAAAGGCGCGGCCGCAGCCGCATCCCTTGGAGGATGACAGCAAGGCGTTCCGCTCCCTTTACGGTTCGATGAAGAAATGATGGCCGTCGGGGACAGAGTGGGAGGGGGGAAGATACTTGAAATTCTCCGGAAAACCGTCGAGCCTAGGCTGGTTCGCGAATCGGGGGAATCCACCATGACGTGTAAAACGCTTGGCGTTCTGGCGCTGTCGGCTTGCCTGGCTCTCTCGGCCTGCAATTCCTCCGGCGGCGTCGGCGAGATGAGCTCGGGCGAGACCGCCGGCACCGGCCTGGGGGCGGCGGGCGGCGGGCTCATCGGCTATGCCATCTCCGGCAGCCCGGCCGGCGTCCTCATCGGCATGGCCGCCGGCGGGCTCATCGGCAACCGCATGTCCAATGCGCTGGACGGCGATGCCGATACCGCCGCCGGCCAGGCCGCGGCACGCGCCGCCGAAGCCAGCACCGGCACCACCATCACCTGGCGCAAGACCAATGCCATCTTCCAGACCGAGGCCTCGGGCACGGCGACGGCGGTCGGCGCGCTCTTCACCGACAGCACGGGCAAGACCTGCCGCTTCGTCCGCGAGACGGCGGTCCAGAACGGCAAGATGACCGAAGACACGGTCAAGCTCTGCAAGAGCCCGCAGGGATGGGTGGCCGGCGTCGGCTAAGCCGGGCTCCCCTTACATTCCGTCACCCCGGCGTGATCCCCGGATCAAGTCCGGGGAGGGGTCCAGGGGCGAGCGGCAAGGGTGCTAATGGGCGCCTTCCAGCACGTGATAATGCGCGGCGCGCGCGACCGCCTGGGCGCGGTTGCGGGCGCCGAGCTTGCGGGCGGCGTTCTCCAGATGCAGCGTCACCGTCGCCGCCGAGCGGGATAGCTGGCCGGCGATCTCCTTGGTCGTCAGCCCGCGGGCGCACCATTGCAGGCACTCCCGCTCGCGCCGCGTGAGCCGCACATGGCGGCAGGTCCGCATCTTGCGGTCGAGGGTCGGATAGATGCTGGCGTGGAGCAGGGCGCCCAGAAGGGCGACATCGCCGATCCTTCGGCCGGCGTCTTCCTCGAAATCCGGCTCGGGATCGATGCGCACGCCCGTGAAGGTGGCGAACTCGCCGCCCGGCAGATGCATCGGCACCGTGACGCCGCAGCTCATCCTCGTGTCGCGCAGGTAATGGACGACCGGCGCGTGGGTCGGCGCCAGCACCTCCCGCAGGGCCGAGCCGCTGCCCTCCGCCACGGACCAGACGAAGGGCAGGCTGGCGCGGACCGCGAGCGCCTGAACCGGATCGATGGCGGCATAGCCGCTCTCGAGCCAGAGCCGGGTGAAGCTCTCGGGCACATTGCGCGGCTCGACCAGATTGGGGGCGATGACGATCCCCTCATGGGAGAGCGGCACGGGGGTGTAGTCGTAGCACATGGAATTGAAGCCAAGCTCCAGCAGCCGGGCGGCTGCCAGATCGACCCGTTCGGGGATGCTGCGGGCCCGGGCCAAATCCTGGGCAAAGGCGGCCAGATCGAGGATCACGCCCCTGACGCTAGCGATTCGGCCGGCCCGGTCAAGTTACCAACCTCTCATTTTTGATAGGTAGCGGGGGCCGGGTGCCCGGGTCTACCTTCCGCACCGCCGTCTTGTCACAGCTTTGTGCAGTGCAGCGGCGTCACTTTACATCCGTGCATACGGTCACTAGCCTAGCCGTCAAAATGTCGTAACAACGGCTTGTGCGTCGACCCCGGGGAAGGCATTCGGAAAGACAATGGGCGCCTCGAACGCCATGATTGACGAAGGCTATGCGAGCTTCCGCGACTACCGCACCTGGTATCGCGTCACCGGCGATCTCCGCAGCGCCATTGCCCCCGTCGTCATTCTCCATGGCGGGCCCGGCTGCACCCATGATTATGTCAATTCCTTCAAAGGCCTGGCCTCGGCCGGCCGGGCGGTGGTGCATTACGACCAGCTCGGCAACGGCCGCTCGACCCATCTGAGGGAGAAGGGGGCCGAATTCTGGACCCCCGCGCTCTTCCTCGAGGAACTCGACAATCTCCTGGCCCATCTCGGCATCGCCTCGGCCTATCATCTTCTCGGCCAGTCCTGGGGCGGCATGCTGGCGGCCGAGCATGCGGTGCGCCGGCCCAAGGGGCTGAAGGCCCTCGTCATCGCCGATTCGCCCGCCTCCATGGAGCTCTGGCTCCAGGCTGCCAATGAGCTTCGCGCGGCCCTGCCGCCGGAAGTGCAGGCGGTCCTGCTGGCCCATGAGACGGCAGGCACCACCAGCTCGCCCGAGTATGCCAAGGCCGTTCGCTTCTTCTATGACCGGCATGTCTGCCGTGTCCCCTGGCCGCCGGAGGTCGAGCGCACCTTCGCCGCCATCGAGGCGGATCCGACCGTCTATCACACCATGAACGGCCCCAGCGAATTCCACGTCGTCGGCACCCTCAAGCCCTGGAGCATCATCGACCGGCTCGACCGCATCCAGGCGCCGACCCTGCTGATCTCCGGCCGCTACGACGAGGCCACCAAGGCGACGGTGCAGCCCTATGCGGACCGCATTCCCGATGTGCGCTGGACCATCTTCGAGAATTCCAGCCATATGCCCCATGTCGAGGAGACGGAAAATTGTCTCAAGGTCGTCGGCGAGTTTCTCGCGAGCCATGACAAATGAGCGGTGACGCGGATCCCATGGGCAGCAAGACCGTCGCGTCGGATCCGGGAGCGGCAAGCCGCCGTGACGGATATGCCGATTTCCGGGGCTACCGCACCTGGTACCGGGTGGTGGGCGATCTTGAGGGCGGCAAGCCGCCGCTGGTGACCCTGCATGGCGGCCCCGGCGGGACCCATGACTATCTCGAGCCCTATGACCGCTTGGCCAAATCGGGCCGCGCCGTCGTCTTCTACGATCAGCTCGGCGCCGGCCGGTCCACCCATCTCCGCGACAAGGAGCCCGGATTCTGGACCGTCGAGCTGTTCCTGGCGGAGCTCGACAATCTCCTCCGCCATCTCGGGATCGAGAAGGACTACCACCTGCTCGGCCAATCCTGGGGCGGCATGCTGGGTGCCGAGCATGGCGTGCTTCGCCCGGCGGGGCTGCGCTCTCTGGTGATCGCGGATTCGCCGGCCTCCATGACCCTCTGGGTCCAGGAGGCGGATCGGCTGCGCGAGGCCTTGCCGCCCGGCGTGCAGCAGACCCTTCTGAAGCATGAGGCCGCGGGCACGACGGATTCGCCCGAATATACGGCGGCGGTGCGGGTCTTCTACGACCGCCATCTCTGCCGCCTGGATCCCTGGCCGGATTGCATGAACCGCAGCTTCCGCTTCATGCAGGAAGACCCGACCGTCTATCACACCATGAACGGGCCCAGCGAATTCCACGTCCTGGGCAGCCTGAAGAACTGGAGCATCATCGACCGGCTGCATCTGATCGAGGCGCCCACCTTGCTGATCTCCGGGCGCCATGACGAGGCGACGCCGGCGACGGTGCAGCCCTATGCCGATCGAATCCCCGATGTCCGCTGGGCGATCTTCGAGGAATCGAGCCATTCGCCGCATCTTGAGGAGAGCGACCGCTGCCTGAAGCTCGTCGACGAGTTTCTCGCCGCGCAAGAGGGACGAGGGGACTAAAGTCGAAGTGCAACGGATGCACGACAACCAAACAGGGATGAAAGGAAGGCAATCATGACTCGAACAACATGGCTGATGGGAGCCGCGGCGGCCGCAGGGCTGATGGCCGCGAGCTTGCAGCCCGCGGCCGCCGATGATGCTCATCGCGGCGGGACGCTGCGCCTTCTCTCGCAATCGGCGGGTGGCAGCCTCGATCCGAAGATCAACTACACGCTGCAATACTGGACCGTCTACCAATACGTCTATGACGGCCTCGTCACCTTCAAGCATGCCGCCGGCAGCGAGGGCTTCACCATCGTGCCCGACCTGGCCGAGGCGATGCCCGAGCCCCAGAACGGCGGCAAGACCTATGTCTTCAAGATCCGCAAGGGCATCAAATTCGCCAACGGACAGGACCTGACCGTCAAGGACGTCGTCGCCTCCTTCCAGCGCATCTTCAAGGTATCGACGCCCACGG
Source organism: uncultured Alphaproteobacteria bacterium (assembly GCA_963757155.1). Lineage (GTDB taxonomy): Bacteria > Pseudomonadota > Alphaproteobacteria > Dongiales > Dongiaceae > DASXQK01. Next base: position 30,509 of record CAVWQS010000026.1, on the reverse strand, counting down.
CCGGTTCCTTCTACAACGGCATCGTCGGCGCCGATGTCTGCCTGAAGACCCCGGCGACCTGCACCTTGGACGGCGGCGTGGTGGCCGACGAGGCAGCCAATACCGTCACCATCAATCTGGTGGCGCCGGACGCGGAGTTCTTCGACAAGCTCGCCGTGCCCCATGGCGTGATCCTTCCGGCCGATACGCCGCCCAAGGACATGGGCAGCGAGCCGATCATGGGCACCGGCGCCTATATGTTCGCCGCCTATGATCCCAACAAGCAGCTCAAGGTCGTCCGCAATCCCTATTTCAAGGAATGGAGCAAGGACGCCCAGCCCGACGGCTATCCCGACGAGGTCCATTATGATTTCGGCCTGACCCAGGAAGCCGCAGATCACCGCCATCGAGAACGGCCAGGCGGATTGGACCCTCGACCAGCCGCCGCCGGATCGTCTGGCCGAGATCGGCACCAAGTTCAAAGATCAGGTGCATATCAACACCCTGACGGCCATGTGGTATGCGCCGATGAACACCAACATCCCGCCCTTCAACAATCTGAAGGCCCGCCAGGCCGTGAACTTCGCCATTGACCGCAATTCGACGGTGAAGCTCTTCGGCGGCAAGGTGCTTGCGCAGCCCGCCTGCCAGGTCCTGCCGCCCGGCTTCCCCGGGCTATGAGCCCTATTGCCCCTATACCAAGAATCCCGGCACCAAATGGACGTGCGCCGGATCTGGCCAAGGCGCAGGGAGCTGGTGAAGGAATCCGGCACCGCGGGGCAGAAGGTGACGATCATCGTCCAGGATCTGACGGTCGATCGCTCCATCGGCACCTATCTGCAGAGCGTGCTCAAGTCGATCGGCTACGACGCCAGCGTCAAGGCGCTCTCGCAGAACATCCAGTTCACCTACATCCAGAACACCAACAACAAGGTCCAGATCAGCGTCTCGCAATGGTACCAGGACTATCCGGCGCCATCCGACTTCCTGAACGTGCTGCTGGGCTGCGGGACCTTCCATCCCGGCTCGGACAACTCCCCGAACATCGCCGGCTTCTGCGACAAGACCATCCAGGACAAGATGAATGCAGCCCTGGCCTTGAGCGTGACCGATCCGGCTGCGGCCAACAAGGAATGGGCGGTCATCGACAGGATGATGGCCGACCAGGCGCCGGTCGCGGTGCTGTTCACGCCGAAATACATCGACTTCCTGTCGAAGCGCGTGAAGAACTATGTCTTCAATGCCCAGTACTACTGGCAGCACACGGCGTCGTGGATCAAGTAGAGCCGCGGGCCTTAGGCTCATCGGGCGGGCTGTTCATCGAAGGGATTCGTCAGGATGACGGACAGCCTGCCAATCACGACTGAGTTGGGACAGGGGTCGGCCGCACTCGAGCGGCCGGCCCTGGGTCCCTGGGCGCGGGCGCTGCGCAAGCTCGTCGCCGACAGGGCGGCCATGGGCGCGCTCGCCTTGTTCCTGGTGATCGTGCTGCTCTGCCTCGCGGCCCCCCTCTATGCGAAATATGTGGCCCATACCGATCCCTTCACCTCCAACATCGACGGCACCATCACCGTCAACGGCGAGAGCGTCGCCTTGATCGAGCCCTCGACGGAGGGGCTGGGGCTGGGCTCGGTACCCCTGGGCCCGACCTGGGATATCGGCAATTACTTCCTGGGGGCGGATGGGCAAGGCCGCGACATCGCCGCGCGGCTGCTCTATGGCGGGCGAAACTCCTTGCTGATCGCCGGCGCCTCGACCCTCATGTGCCTGGTGCTCTCGGCGCTGACCGGGCTGGTCGCCGGCTTCTTCGGCGGCGCCATCGACATGGTTATCTCGCGCCTGCTCGACGTGCTCTGGGCCTTCCCGATCTATCTGCTGGCGATCTCGCTCTCGATCGTGCTCATCAGCCATGGCTTCGATATCGGACCGATCTCCATCACCGCGGGCACCCTGTGGCTGCCCATCTTCATCATCGGCATCGTCTACATTCCCTATGTGGCGCGGCCGATCCGCGGCCAGGTCCTGGCGCTGAAGGAAAGCGAGTTCGTGCTCGCGGCCATCGGGCTCGGCGTGCCCTCCCACCGCATCCTGTTCCGCGACATCCTGCCCAATGTGATGACGACCCTGATCGTCTTCGTGCCGCTGATGGTGGCGATCAACATGCTGACGGAATCGGCGCTGTCCTTCCTCTCCATCGGCGTGCAGCCGCCCGATGCCAGCTGGGGCACCATCATCCAGGACGGGCAGGATCTGATCTACACCCGTCCGATGGTGGCGATCGCCCCCGGCATCGCCATCGTGCTGTCGGTGCTGGCCCTCAACATCCTGGGCGACGGGGTGCGCGATGCGCTCGATCCCCGGGCCAAGCTGCGGTTCCGCTGAACCATGCTGAGCGTGCTCATCCGCCGCCTGGCCCAGATGATCTTCGTCATGCTGGGCATCAGCATCCTGGTGTTCCTGATCTTCTTCGCCACCCCGGGCTCCGATCCCGCCTCGCGCATCGCCGGGCGCAACGCCTCGCCGGAGGTGGTGGCCGCCGTGCGCGCCAGCTTCGGCCTCGATAAGCCGCTGCCGATTCAATACGCCCTCATGATGAAGCGTCTCTTCATCGATAGGAACCTCACCTCCTTCGTCAATCGCGGCCAGGAGGTGATCCCGGAGGTGATGGAGGCGGCACCGATCACGCTTTCCCTTGTCATGGGCGCGGCCTTCTTCTGGATCGTCGGCAGCGTCGCCATCGGCGTCATCGCCGCGGCGACCAAAGGCAGCCTGCTGGACCGCGCCTTGATGGTCTTGGGCCTCATCGGCATCTCCATGCCGGTCTATTGGCTGGGCGAGATCGTCAATCTGATCACCCAGAACCGCCTGCACGACACCTGGCTTTTCTCCTGGGTGCCGCCGCTGGGCTATACGGCGCTGACGGATGATCCCTGGCTCTGGTTCAAGACCCTGCTGCTGCCCTGGCTGACCTTGGCCACGCTCTATATCGGGCTCTACGGTCGGGTGCTCAGGGCCAATCTGGTGGAGGCGGGGCAGGAGGATTTCATCCGCACCGCCCGCTCCAAGGGGCTCAGCGAACCCCGGATCCTGCTGCGCCATGCGCTCCGCACGTCGCTCATCAGCGTCGTCACGCTGTTCGGTCTCGATTTCGGCGCCCTCGTCGGCGGCAGCGCGCTGCTGACCGAGGTGGTCTTCGCGCTTCAGGGTGTGGGCAAGCTCACCTATGACGCGCTCCAGAATCTCGATCTGCCAGTCATCATGGCCACGGTCATGTATGCCTCCTTCTTCGTCGTCATGGCCAATGCTCTCGTGGATATCCTCTATGCCACCCTCGACCCCCGCGTCCGCCTCGCCTGACGGGCAGAAGCCTTTGCTCGAGGTGCGGGACCTCACGGTCTCCTTCCGCACCGAGCACGGGCTGCTGCATGCCGTCGGCGGCATCTCCTTCAGCATCGACACCCATGAGATCGTCGGCGTGGTGGGCGAATCGGGCTCGGGCAAGACCGTCTCGCTGATGAGCGTGATGGGGCTGATCAACGATCCCAATGCGGTGATCGGCGGCTCGATCCTCTACAAGGGGCGCGAGCTCGTCGGTCTCTCGCGGCGCCAGCTACGCGCCGTGCGCGGCAGCGAGATCGCCATGATCTTCCAGGATCCCATGACCGCGCTGACCCCGGTCTATACCATCGGCTGGCAGATCGAGGAGCAGATCCGCGCCCATACCAGTCTCTCCCGCCGCCAGGCCCGCAAGCGCGCGATCGAGCTTCTGGGCGAGGTCGGGATTCCCAATCCCGCGGTGACGGTGGACCGCTACCCTCATGAGCTCTCGGGCGGTATGCGCCAGCGCGGCTTCATCGCCATGGCGCTCTCCTGCAATCCCTCGCTGCTCATCGCCGACGAGCCGACGACGGCCCTCGATGTGACGGTGCAGGCTCAGATCCTGGAGCTGTTGAAGAAGCTCCGCCGCGACTTCGGTTCCTCCATCGTGCTGATCACCCATGATCTCGGCGTTGTCGCCGAGATCGCCGACCGGGTCATGGTCATGTATGCCGGCCGCATCGTGGAGCGGGGCACGACCCGCGACATCTTCACCCAGCCCTGGCATCCCTATAGCTGGGGGCTGCATGATTCGATCCCGCCGCTGGATGGGCCGCGGCCCCGGCGCCTGCCCTCCATCCCGGGCAGCCCGCCGTCGCTGTCGAACCTGCCCCAGGGCTGCGCCTTCGGGCCGCGCTGCCGCTTCCGCTTCGTCAAATGCAGCGAGCAGCCGCCGCTGGAGGGCGAGGGCGGCCATGAGGCCGCCTGCCATCTCTCCATGGAAGAGCGCGCGCGTCAGCATGCCGCGCGCAGCCTGCGGCAGGCCTCATGAGCCAGCGCGCCGCCAATGATCCGCCCGCCGAGCTGCCGACGCGTCCGCTGCTGAAGGCGATCGATGTGAAGAAGCATTTCCGGGTCGGTCGCAGCGTCATCCCGGGGCAGCAGAAGACCGTCTATGCCGTGGACGGCGTTTCGCTGGAGGTCTGGCCCGGCGAGACCCTGGGCCTGGTCGGCGAATCCGGCTGCGGCAAATCCACCCTCGGGCGCTGCCTCATGCGCCTCTACGAGATCACCGACGGCCAGATCCTGCTGGATGGCGTCGACATCTCTCATCTCGGCGCCCGCCAGCTCCGGCCCCACCGGCGCCAGATGCAGATGGTGTTCCAGGATCCCTATGCCTCCCTCAACCCGCGCCGGCGGATCGGCGATCTGGTCGCCGAGCCGATGCGCATCCATGGCCGCCTCGGCCGGGCGGAGATCGACCGCCGCCTCAAGGAGTTGATGGGGCTGGTGGGCCTCCATCCCGACCATCTGAACCGCTTTCCCCATGAGTTTTCCGGCGGCCAGCGCCAGCGCATCGGCGTCGCCCGGGCCTTGGCGCTGGAGCCGAAGCTGATCGTCGCCGACGAGCCGGTCTCGGCTCTCGATGTCTCGATCCAGGCCCAGATCGTCAATCTCCTGGCCGATCTGCAGGAGCGCCTGGCGCTGACCTATATCTTCATCGCCCATGACCTGAGCGTGGTGCGCCAGGTCTCCAGCCGCATCGCGGTCATGTATCTGGGCGCCATCGTCGAGACGGGGCCGACGGATCTGGTCTATGGCCACCCGGCTCATCCCTATACCGAGGCCCTGATCTCCGCCGTGCCGGTGCCCGAGCTCGACCGGCCGGTGAAGCGCGAGCGCATCGTGCTCACCGGCGATGTGCCGAGCCCGATGAACCCGCCGCCAGGCTGCCGCTTCAACCCGCGCTGCCGCTATGCCACCGACCGTTGCCGGGCGGAGCGGCCGATCCTGCGTCCGCTGCCCGATGGCCGCCAGGTCGCCTGCCACTATCCTCTCGCCGGCGAGGCCAAGCCCGCCGCGGCCTGAACTTGCGATGGCAAGAGCCGCCCCGTTCCGCTAGGGATTGCCGATGAACAAGAAAATCCTGAAACTTCCCCGATGGCGGAGCGCGTCCGCGTGCGCGAGGTGCGCGTGCTGTCGGACGACTGGTATCTCCTGAAGAAGACGACCCTGGACTACCGCCGTCGCGACGGCAGCTGGCAGACCCTCAACCGCGAGACCTATGACCGCGGCAATGGCGCGGCCATCCTGCTCTACGACCCGGCCCGCGGCACGGTGCTGCTGGTCCGCCAGTTCCGCTACCCCGCCTTCGTCAACGGCCATCCCGAGCCGCTGATCGAGGTGGCGGCCGGGCTCCTGGATGAGCTCAGCCCCGAGGAAGCCATCCGTCGCGAGGCGGAGGAGGAGGCGGGCTGTCATGTCGCTCAGCCCCGTCGCGTCTTCGAGGCCTTCATGAGCCCCGGCTCGGTGACGGAGCGGCTGGTTTTCTTCGTCGCCGAATACAGCGCCGCGAGTCGCGTCAACCAGGGCGGCGGGCTGGAGGCGGAGGGCGAGGACATCGAAGTCCTCGAACGCACTCTGGACGAGGCCCTTGCCATGGTAGCGCGCGGCGAGATCGTCGACGGCAAGACGATCCTGCTGCTGCAATATGCCAAGCTCAACCGACTGCTCGGCGGCTAGAAATCCGCGACGAATTCCTGGTCCTGGCTTCCCACTTTCTTCCCCCTCCCCCTGCGGGCCGTAAGGCCCGCGCTTTGAGGGGGGAGGGCCGGGGCTATGGAGTGGACACATCTTTCGCCGCGCCTCGGGCCAAAAAGCGCGAGAAGTCCCCGCAGATACGGGACTTCCTTGCCCTTCATAGCTATCGGCCGCACTACTCGACCCCTGTTGGCCAAGCCATTGATCGGACTCTGCTTTTTGAGATGTGTCCGTGCCATAGGGGCCGGGGTGGGGGTGGCCATATTCTCCACAATGCAAGGGATGCCGAGCAGATTCATCGTGATCCGCGGACGCGGATCGACCCCCCTCCCAAGCCCTCCCCCGCAAGGTGGGAGGGGATGTTTTGGGAGTGGCCGATTCCCAAGGATTCCCTCCGATCGAATACCGCTCTAGGCTGAGGTGACCGGGAGCGCCGACCGCCATGCAACGATCCACCGCAACATCGACTTCGACCCCGCGCGCCGGCGCGACGCCGCCGGAAGCGCCGCTCCGCCCGGCGGCCACGGTCATGCGCCTGGCGCGGCTCGGCTCCTTCCATCCCACGCGCCTCAGCTTCGTGCGCTCTCTGGTCCGCCGGATGGGGCGCGAGCGCTGGATCTTCCGCCAGCGCTGCCACGATCTCGATGCCAGCGGCTTCGGGCGCATCGTCTATGAGATCGAGACGCCGGCGGGGCTCCTGACCTTCTCGGGCTTCTCCAACGAACTGGCCCCGGAGGAGCGCACCGACCGGGTCATCGCCGAGAAATGGGACACCGCCTTCGCGCTTTCCGCGGGCCGTATCGACGAGGCCGCCATCGAGCGCCTCAGCCAGGCGGCGCCGCGGCAGGAGGCGGCGCGCTACGGCGCCGATGAGCTGGTGCTGAGCCGCGCCAACCGCAGCGTTCGTCTCTTCGACAAGGTGACGGCGGCGCTGGCCGCCGGGCGCCAACCCGATCTGGGAGAGGTGGTGGCGGTCGGCTATCTCATGCGCACCACCGCCGTCTACGGCAATGGCAAGTTCGGCCTCGCCGATCTGCCGCGGCTCTGGCGCGACGGCGTCTTTGCTTTGCCTTATGAGGCGGAGATGCTGATGGTCTATATGATCCGCCAGTTCAGCTTCGATCTGATCGAGCATATCGCGCGCCAGCGCGATCCCGCCCGTGCCGTGCCGCTGTCCCTCCTGACCCGCCGCGCGCTCGGCATCGGCAATGCCACCGGCCTCGGCATGGCGCCCTTCCTGGTCGGCCATCCCATGCTGTTCAACAATTGGATCCTGGCCCGCGAGCGGGCCTTGGCGCGGGTGCGCGCTGTCCCCGCGGCGACGCCCGAGGCGGCGGCGCGTTTCCGGGCACTGCTCGACCGTGCCATCGTCCATGTCCAGCAATGGGATACCGATGACAGCGGACAGCGCGAGCGCATCGCCAAGCTACGCGTGGAGCTGGCGGCACTCCGCGGGCAGGCCAAGGCCATCGTCGCAGGCTCCAACCCCTGGGATCGGCTGGTGGCGGAGATCGAAGCGGAGAAAAGCCTGGAATGCTCGGAGCTCCTGAACAGCCTCGTCATCGAGCTCTATCCCGATCTGGTGGACGATCTCGAGGCCGGCACGGGCTCGCCGGAGCGCGACCGCGTCGATCCCGCCATGAGCCTCGGCGCGCTCAAGACCGTGATCGAGACCCGCTATGATTGGGCGCTGGGTGTCGACTACGAGGATCGCCGCCAGCGCCATCTCTTCTGGTACCGCTCGGCGGAGAAGGACGAGCCACGCCTGGGCGAGCGCTTCAACGAACCCGGGGCGGAGCGGGAGCTGCCGCTGGGCATCGGGCTGATGGCGGCGGCCCTGCATCGCGAGCTGGCGACCCTGCCCGCGGTCGCGCTTTCCCGCAGCGTCGGAGAATTCCTGCTCGAACAGCCGCGCTGGCGCGGCATCCTCCGCCGCATCCAGAGCCTCGCCCCTCTGCCCTATGCCGAGATCCGCGACAATCTCCTGGGCGAGGCCTGCCTCCCCGTCGATCTCCTGCGCTGCAAGCTTTCGATCTTCGGCGCCGGCAAATTCGACCCGAAATCCGACCGCTGGACCCGCATCACCCTCTATCAGGGTGCGCCGGTCATCGAGGAGCTCGCCGACCCGCAGGCCGACGACTGGGCCTTCCCGAGTTTTCCTATTGAGAGAGTCGACTGATGCAATCGAGCCCGCCTCTTCTTTCCCCCTCTCCCCCTTTCAGGGGGCGAGGGGAATAAGGGCAGGGCGCTACGCATTCGTCTGCGCCGAGGCGAGGCACGAAGAGGCCAATTCGGCGGCGAAGGCTGCGCTGCGTCCGCTCGGCAGCTTTGCGCAGATACGCCTTGAGCTTGCTGAAGGACATCTCGATCGGATTGAGATCGGGCGAGTACTTGGCAGATATAGCAATTCCGTGCCAACGGCCTCGATCGCTTGCTCGACGCCGGCAACCTTGTGGGCTCGGAGATTGTCCATCACGACGATATCGCCGTGGTTGAGCGCGGGAGCCAGGCATTGCTCGACGTAAGACAAAAAGATTTCTCCGTTCATGGCTCCTTCGATCACCAGGGGCGCCGTCATTTCGTCGCAGCGCAGGCCAGCCACGAAGGTCAGGGTCTTCCAGGTTCCAAGCGGGACGCGCCCGATCAGCCGCTCGCCGCGCGGGCAGCGGCCATAGCGGCGGGCCATGGTAGTGTTCACCCAGGTTTCATCGATGAAGACAAGGCTCGATGAATCAAGCAAGGCCTGCTGCCGGTTATATAATTGGGAACAGCTTGTTCATGCGCGTCTCGCAATTCGAGATCTACCGCCTGGTGCAGCGCGCCCTCGAAGGCTCCGGCGCGCCTTATGGCGTCGATCGCGACGGCGCCCAGGCGGTGGCCTGGCTCGAATCCCGCGGCCTTCCGGGGTTGCGTCTTCTACAGGAAGATCTTCCGCTCCTCGAAGGCCGTTTCACGGGGCTGGCGCTGACTCGGCATGCCGAGGATATCGAGATCGACGCCGCCGGGATCTCGGCCATCGCCTATGGCAGCGCGGTGATCGATCTCGCCCGCAACGGCACGACCCTCCACCTCCATCGCTGCCGCTCGCCGCTGTTCCTGCTGCCCGCGGCCGTCGCGGCGGGCGTGCCGCTCCAAATCCGCTGGCGGGAGATCTCTGCGCCGCCAATGCGGATGCCGATGCCATCATGTGGGTTGGCGATGGTGAGGCTTTGCTGGACTCCGCCGCCACCGAGGTCGAGATCCGCGCCGACACCGCGGCGCCGGCCGCGCGGCCGTTTCTCGATCCCGCCGAGCTCGCGCGCCGCTACGAGATTTCCCTCGCCCAGGGTATCGAGGTCGACGACGCGCTCTGGCGCCGGATCGATGCCGTGGCCGCCCGCGTCCAGGTGCCGGCCAGCACCGAATCGCGCCTCAAGGGGGCGGGCGGCGGCGACGCGAACGCCTGAGCTGCGCGGCTATTCCGGCAGGCCGCGCTGGCGCCTCGCGGCGGTCAGCGTGTTCTGCAGCAGCACGGCGATGGTCATGGGGCCGACGCCGCCCGGGACAGGGGTGATCGCGCCGGCGACCTTGACCGCCTCGTCATAGGCGACATCGCCCACCAGCTTGGTCTTGCCGTCGCGCTCGATGCGGTTGATGCCGACATCGATCACCGTGGCGCCCGGCTGCACCCAATCGCCGCGGATCATCTCCGGCTTGCCGACGGCGGCGATCAGGATCTCGGCCCGGCGGCATTCCCCCGGCAGATCGCGGGTGCGCGAATGGGCGATGGTGACGGTGCAGCTCTCGCCCAGCAGCAGCTGGGCCATGGGCTTGCCGACGATGTTGGAGCGCCCGACCACGACCGCCCGCTTGCCCGAGAGATCGCCAAGGCGATCCTTCAGCAGCATCAGACAGCCCAGCGGCGTGCAGGGCACCAAGGCCTTGCCGCCGGTGGCGAGCTTGCCGGCATTGACGACATGGAATCCGTCCACATCCTTGGCCGGATCGATGGCGTCCAGCACCGCCTGGGGATCGATCTGCTTCGGCAAGGGAAGCTGGACCAATATGCCGTTCACCTTCGGATCGGCGTTGAGGCGCTCCACCAGCGCCAGAAGCTCGGCCTGGCCGGTCTCCTTGGCGAGCTTGTGCTCGAAGGAGGCCATGCCGACCTCGCTGGTCTGCTTGGCCTTGTTGCGGACATAGACCTGGCTGGCCGGGTCCTCGCCCACCAGCACCACCGCCAGCCCCGGCACGAAGCCATGCTGGGCCTTGAGGGCCGCCACCTCGGTGGCCAGGCGGGCGCGCAGCCCCTCGGCGAAGGCCTTGCCGTCGATGATCTTGGCGTTCATTGCCGTTCCGTCCATTGCGTCAGCCATCCTTGGAGCCGGGCGGCGAGCACCGCCGGGTCGCCTTCCAGAACAAAGAACTTGCGCCGGTCCGTAGCGCCGGCGGTCAGCCGGAGCCGCGTCTTCGGCACCTGCCATGTCGCGGCCAGGAGCCTGGCGATGGCCGCATTCGCCTTGCCGTCCTCCGGTGCCGCCCGAACCGAGACCCTGAGCGCCACCGATCCGTCGGCTTCCGCCCGCAGCCCCTCGATGGCATCGTGCCGCGCACCCGGCCGGGCATGGACCCGGATGCCCAGGCCGCCGGCACAGGGGACGAAGGGGCAGCCGTCAGAAGGGGAGATAGAGCGCAATCTCCCTCTGCACGAGCCACAGCACCAGGATGACGATCAGCGCCGAGAGGTCGACACCCCCGATAAGGGGGACGATCCTGCGGATCGGCCGTAGCACCGGCTCCGTCAGGGCATAGCAGAACCGGCCGATGCCGTTGACGACGGAATTGTGACGATTGACGATCCCGAAGGCCAGGAGCCAGGACAGCACCGCCGCGGCGATCAGCACATAGATGTAGAGTTGGATCACCGTGTTGATCAGGTCTGCCACGGGGGTCGCTTGGAACATGGGGTCAAGTCCGGCCGATTGGGCCCGGACAATGTCCGGGGCGGGAATGCGGCCGGAGGTTATCGGCCGGCAGCGAAGCGCGCAAGGCCGCCCTGACCGGGGTCCCGGCACAAGCCATGCTTGACAGCCAGGGAGTTGGTCAACATAGTCGCGCCCGTTTCCCGGGACCTGGGGCCGTAGCTCAGCTGGGAGAGCGCCTCGTTCGCAATGAGGAGGTCAGGGGTTCGATCCCCCTCGGCTCCACCAGTCCCCGGAATCTCAAGCGGTTAGTCTGCGACGCGCCAGGACTGCTACACGCAGTTGCTACACAGGGGCGTCGTGAGTTTGATCACAAACGTTGTGTGGCGCGGCAGGATTTACTACTTCAGGTTGCGGGTTCCTCGGGATCTGATCTGCCGTACGTGCCGCCGAGAGCTGAGCCGGAGCCTTGGTACTTCGGATCCATCCGTTGCACGCCGCCGAGCCGCGGTTGTCGCAACTGCTATTCCCCATCTCTGGATGAGTTTGCGTAACGCCATGAACCAGGAAGAAATCGACGCAATCGTACAGTCATGGCTTCGCGCAAAGCTCGATGAGGATCGAGCCCATCGAATGAATAGCGATGAGATGAAGGACTATGCCGAGCGCCATAATATGACCCCCGAGCGCGCCCTCGCCTATCTTTTGGGATCGGACGCCGAGGGCGAGCTGGACCGATGGCGCAGGGCCATCCAGGACAACGACTGGAGGGAGGCAGCCCCCTACGTAAACTCGCTGATCAAGCAACTTGGACTCAATCTCTCCAAAGATTTACCTGCCTATGGGTTGCTGTGCCAAGGCATCACCTTGGCGTCTGGCGAACTCCAAGGTATTCGGATTAGCCGGTCAGAGGGAGACTGGTCAGAAGATCCTGCCGTCGCGCCTCTCCGGTTCGCCAATCGGCCGGGAGCTCGCGCAATTGATTCGCATGCCCCGAGCATGAGTGGCGACCCTCTCAGTGCGTCGATCGCAGCATTCATTGAAGAGAAGAACCGACTAGGTGGTACCGACAAAAAGCGGATGATGGACTATGAGGCGGCTCTTCGACTGTTCGAGGGTTGGTGCGGGTCAGGAACACTGCTAGGTGCAATCAACAAGCGCAAGATTGGCGAGTTCAGGTCTCTTCTAGCCAAACTCCCTCCAAATCATACTAAGAGATTTCGCGGACGGCCGCTCGTCGAGATCATTGGAATCGCTGATGCCGAGGGCCTCACACCTCTCAATCCGATGACCGCGAATTCAAAGTATCTAGCCTTGGTTGAGACGTTTTTCGACTGGTGTCAGTCGGGGGGCCGGATCGATGAGAATCCCGCCAAAGGAGTTCGGATCAAGCCGCCAAAGTCGGGTGCCGGCGCCCTCAAGCGAGGCACCTTTACGGTCGATCACCTGCGCTCAATGTTTGGAGCGCCGCTCTTCGTTGGATGTGAAGACAAAGATCACATCTACCGAACAGGCACTGTTCAAGTTAGGGATCATCGATTTTGGCTTCCCCTGCTGGGCCTTTGGACCGGGGCGCGCCTAAACGAGCTCTGTCAACTTGGTGTCGAGGACGTGCGAGAAGTCGAGGGAATTCTCTGCCTCGACATCAACAAAAATGGAGGAAAGCGGCTCAAAAGCAAAGCCGCGAAGCGATTGATTCCAGTTCACCCAGCGCTAGTCCAACTCGGATTCAGGACATACGCAGAAGAGTGTCGCGTGAAGGGCGTCCGCCTTTTGCCAGGGATTAATGCAAGCTCATCCGGGTACGACTCTGACAACGTTTCAAAATGGTTCTCTCGCTTCCTGAAATTCACAATTGGTGACGCCGAAAAGCGAACATGCAAGCTGGCGTTTCATTCGTTCCGGCACACCATGGAAGATGCGATGCGGGTTGCGGGCATCGAAGCCCGCATTCAAGACGCCCTCATTGGGCACGACACCGACCATGTTTCTGCCCGCTATGGCGAGGGCTATAAGCCGCCACGGCTATACGAGGAGATGAAGAAGGTCCAATTTCCCGGTCTCGATCTTTCTCATCTACATCCTCCTGAGTCGGGACGAGCCGTGCTCCCGCGATCGTCGGCATGAGAGTATCGTGCCGATACCACTCTACTCCGAGGTCGCTGCCCTCGGAGCGAACACCTTCTTTAATCCCGACTTCAGATGCGGATCATGGGGATTGGGATCGGTACGTCCGCTCAGGTCGCGGACGAGATCGATGAGAGCCAGCTCGTTGTCTGTCAGCCCGCTGTGGCACCGAAGCAGCACTTCGACCATAGTGGGCAGATACTCCCGGAGTGCGTGCTCCAGAAGCACCGCTCGATCAGCCCCGATCGCATCGGCGAGATCCGGGACCTCGTCGAACGAGACCTTCGCTCGTCCGTCACGGAACATGCGGATAATGGTGGGCGAATTATAGCCCATGCGCTCCGCCGCCACGTTGTCGGATACTTTCCGCTCTTTCATCGTAGCGTCGATGAACTTGGCGACCGTCTCATGGCCGACTTCTTTCTTGTTCTTCATGGCTCGTTCAGCCCTCTGCAAATGTTGATTAGCAGCGTCATATTCGATGTGCTGCTTCAACTACTATAGACGGCAGTCGATTGAATTGAGCTTGGTCTCAATCAATTTCCCAAGTGCCCACCGATGTCATTGCAGTTGGCGCGATGGAAATGCTCGGAACTGAAGCGCTTTCGCGAGATGCCTGATCAAGTGCGACAGAGCGCGATGGCCCTATTGGACGGCCGGCGATGGCCTACGGGGGGAACTCACGAGCCCGATTTAGTATAGACCGACGAATTTTTCTAGCTGTTCTGGCCAGGAAGGTCCGCCTTCCTGCAGTGAACATCGAGGGACCTTCGCTTGACACTCCCGTCCATTGAGCGGCTTGTGGATGCGTAGCCTGGACAAGTCACACGAAGCGAAACGTGGGCGATCCAGCGCAGCCAGGAGGGCAACATGGACAACAACCCGGAGAAGCCGGAAGTGCACACCGTTCCACTCTCGGTGGGCGATCCGCGCAGCGCTCAGGCAACCATCAACAAGATAGCTGACGGGTACGAGGTGACGGTCTCGCTGAAAGATGCGGGCGTACACGAGCGGCGTCGGAGGGCACCGTCGACAGCTACACCGAGGCCGAGACCGTGGCGAGGACGTTCGCGTCACAGTTGGATTTCCCCTGGTACAAGGTCGCGGTGGTTTCGAGGTAGCCAGCGTTACTGACGCCAATGGCAGGAACTGCCCCTCCACCAGCAGAGCGAGGGAACATGCCGACGTTCAAAGTCACGTGCTACGACGACGGATTGTGGGACGGGAAAGAGGCGCGCGAAATCGAGGCAGTCAGTGAGCAAGCTGCCGCGGAGGCGGCCTGCGGTGAGCCTCTGATGAGCGGCGCGAAGCTGGGCGATCTTCGTGCTGCGGTCCACTCGATACTGCCGAAGCGGTCCCCGAAGACGTTCCGCCGGCCGCCTGGGCCAGTCTCTCGCTGACGGCCACGGCAAAGCCACCTATCGCCCCGCCGGGTGGACGCGTAGTGTCCGCATGACGGCAATCGGGGGAGGGGAGTGATGACCAAGGACCGATCATTCTGTTGGACCAGAGCGCGAACGCATTCGGTAATCTGCCGGGACAGCCGGGGCACCATTCTGCACCGATGGACTGGCGTCGCCGTTGAACGTTCCGGCAAGGTCCTCGCGGAGCAGCGCACCCAGCATCCTGCGCTGACCGTGACGCGGCACCTCGACACCCATCAAGAGTGCGAGGATTGCGACGGCACCGGCCTGTGGAATGTGAACAAGCGGTACGGCTGTCCGAAGTGCGGCGGCGAAGGTCGCATCATTACAGATCAGATCGGGATCGAACTATAGACCAGGGTCGCTGGTGCCCTTCCTACCACCCGCAAAACCACATGACCGGCACATAAAGTGATCCCAAGGTGCCCTGAAGTGATCCCCTGAACGGCCACCGAAGCCTCACCGCGTGGGGACATCGGGGGATGTCATGCGGCTTGACCCCGGCGACCACCCAGCCGCGCAAGCGCCAGTGCAGGTGGATTTGCTCGCCCAGCGATAGCAAGGGTACGCCTCGCTCGTAGGGAATTGAGTTGGCCAGAAGGGGAACCTTCAGCGCCTTGCCGCGTTTCGTGGGTGCTGGCGAACCGAATGTCTCTCCGTTCGGCCCCAGCAAGGCGACTTATTACTCCCCCCGCGTCCGCCCCATCTCAACCCTGTACGGGAGCAAATGCTGAAACATGCCACTCAATGTGTAGGGGTCGCGCATTTGTGAGCACATTGACCCCGGCAGGACAGCGTCGGGGCGACCATTAGCTGCGATTTTAGAGCAGGGGTGACGCTCGACGTAGAGCGACAGCGCATCGCTTCCCGACGGCCCTTACGATTTGCTTCGGGGCGACTGCCCACAGAAAGGGATCGTTTTCCCAGGGGATGGGGCGTAGCTGGTGGAGTAGCTGAGAGGGGAGGGGCCGATCTATGAATGTTCGCCGGGGGCTAATTCGGGCGTGGATAGTCATCAGCGTACTTTGGCTCGGAATATGCGCGCTCGGCTACATGGCAGCCAGCGCCGGCGACAGGCGGGAGTACACCTACTATTTGCGTTGCAGCAACGCCTTTGCGGATCTCGAACCCAACTCGGAATGCCCCACACCATTCGATTCAAGTGCGAATGCTCAGATCGCCAAACAGATCGAAAACGACCTTAAGTGGGACGCCATAATTGCAGTGACCGCCGCAGTCGGACTGCCTCTCATCACCCTCGGCATTGGCTATGTCATCGCATGGGTACTACGGGGCTTCCGCACAAGCTGAGAGTTCGGGAGAAAGGCACTACGGGCTGCGACACCTACTTCGCCGGGCAGGGAAACGTGTCTATTAGCGTCAGCAGGATAACTTCGCCGCAGGGTTCGGCGCGAAGATAGGGAGCCTTCTCAACCTCCCTCGCAAGCATATCCGCCAATTGTCCGCCGGTAAGGGCGAGCGACCCTGGCTGGCAATAAAGCATAGGCTGATGTCGAGCTGACAACTCGGCGTTGGACCACCCCATGCCGTTCTCGTTCAGGGCGAGGAAACTCTCGTACTGTCTGCGCATCGCCAGGTCGGCGGAACTATAATCGTCGAGGAATTTCCCGGCAGATTCCTCAGCATGAGCCGACACGGAGCCAAGGCACACCCCCACCACCATCAATGCCCCAAGGCGCGTCATCGTGCGAGCTCCCTCAAATGCCCAGCCATAGGCTATAGGGAGAGAGGGTGAGCTTCTAGCGGGAAGGGTGGTATGGGGAAGGGTAAAGCTGCGAGGAAACCTTCAGTGATCGTTGGGCTTCTCTTCTCGTTGATCCACGGCATCCCTCCTCTTTGAATGAGCGCTCTAGGTACGGCAACGGGGCTGGTAGGGGCAAGCCTGTGGGGAGAGGCTCTCATAGGATGGCAGGGAGAACCTAGGCTAAGATCGAGCCTTCAACCAACGGGGAGGGATAGGCATATGCGCGGGATGAAGGTAATCACCGAGAAGAACGTCCTGCTGCTGGAGCGGGCGGTGAATGAATGGATCACCGGAAACATGCGCTACACGATCCTAGGTTTGCAAACGGCCCAGGGTCAGGGGATCGACCCGAACAACAAAGACCACACCTTCATGACCACGATCCTCTACGACTGGACGGCGGTAGAGGATGAGCTTCCCTACAAGCTGGCCAGCAGAGCACCTGAAAGCTCATAGGGATGAGGCTATCGGGGAAGGGCGTATCGATAGGGGGTAGCTTGTGGGGAGGCATCGTTAAACGATGGAACGGCTAAAGCCATTTGGATGGGGAGCACGCATTGGGGCCCTTGTGGGGGTCGCATGGAGTGTCGCTGATAACTGGGGCCAATGGACCCATGGGGTACATGCAGGGGCCATCGCCGACATGATTGGACGGGCTTTTCTAGGGGGCATTGTTGGGCTGTTGATTGGTCGGATCTTCGCGTGGCTGATAAGAAAAGTGAACGGACGCGAGCCCCGATAACGCCCCAGGCGGTAGCTTTTGGGGAGGAGTTGTAACCTCGTCCAGACCTACTTCGCCGGGCAAGGGAAATCGAGTTGGAGTGTCACGAACAAGGCCACGCTAATAGAGGTCTTGAGGATAGAGGGGATCTCAACGGTTTTCCTGGCGAGCATGTCCGCCAATTGCCCACCCGCTAGCGAGACCAACGGCGGTGAGCAATAGAGCGGAGCATCCTTGCGCTGAACCAAGGCAACATTGGCTACCGCCATACCCTGCTGCACTGCGGCGAGAGTTTCCTCCCAATCCTTTCGAGCCGCCAGACTTCCAGATTTGTACTCGGCAAGGAATTCTCCGGTGGTGATCTCCGCGGCATGAGCCGTCAAGGATCCAAGGCAAATCCCGCCCACCACCACCAATGCCCCAAGGTATTTGATCATCAGACGTATCCCCCAATGCCAGAGCGTAGGCTACAGGGAGGGAGGGCGAGGTCTAAGGGGAGCTTGGTTAAGCGTATAGCCAGGGTGGTGCCGCAGTCCCTGTGTGTTGCCCAGGTAGCGTCAAAGCCGGGGTCCCTGCTGCCGCGCCAGGCCAGCTAGGGGCACAGGGTATGCTCTCGTACAGGGGACAGGTAGTTGGCCCTTGGGGGTAAGCTCAGGCTATAGGGGACCAGGATAAGCCTTGGGGAACTGGCGAGAGCAGGAATCCAGCTGCAGCCTGCCAGCAACAGACAGTGGGGGACGCCTAGGCCATAGTCTCCGCCTGGATCATCACGCCCATCATACTAGTGGCGATCTGCCCCGGCTCCTTGCCACTCACCCCGGGCCTGATCTGCTTCGTGGTGATCGTTCTCGTGTGGCTGATTGCGTTGGCGATCTTCCTGTTCAGGAAACTGGTCGAGCTCCTCGGGAAGCAGAATGCCAAGGTATTCACATCCGACTTCCTGGGATTTCTGGCCGTCTACGGCCTTCGCAAGGCCAGCCGACACCACAAGCGACATCAGCGGGAGAATAGCTGACAGGGCGCTCCCAGGGGACGGGATGTACCTGGTGGGGGAAGGCTATAGGGGGCGTGGGAGAGCGGCCCAGCGGATAGGAGAGGGGCAAGGTTTGGTGGGGGAAGGCTTCAAGGGTAGGCTGACTGGGGCGGCGGACTAGGGTGCTAAACCATGGGACTCTCCAATCTGGTCAATGCGGTCATGCCCATCGGGGTGATGAGCCGCCTATATCTCAAACAACAACTCCGAGGTGACGGCATCGATGTCAAATCCATCCCCGATGCCTGCTTACAGGAGCTCGCCGATGAGGCAGTGAAGAGTGCTAAGTTTTGGGCCAAGTTGGATAGAAGGGGATGGCGGGAAAGAGTCACGCAAGCGCTGAAGGCCGAGGCACGGCTACTGGCTCTCATCATCGACGAAACCCGAGAGGATCGCCACAAATACACGGTGGGGCCGTATCCCGATGAGAAGCGAGCCATACTGGCCCGATACGGAGTGAAGGTAGCTCCGCGGCAGGGTTGATGGGGATGGCGGGAAAGTCTCCCAAGGGGAGAGCTTCCAAGGGGGTAGGGAGAAACCTCAATGAACATCCGTCGAGGACTGATCCGCACATGGGTAGTGGTTAGCATCCTCTGGGTCGGGATCTGCGCCTTGGGCTGGGATATCGGGAGCGGGTTCGACAGGGAGCGATACGATGAATACATCAGGTAAAGCGATCCCTACTTAAAGTTTGAGCCTAACGTTGGGGTAGTTCGTGCAGTGACTTGGGGCGGCCACCTATAAGTTTCGGGGGCTGATGCCCTCGTTCCAAAAATCCTGATCGGAAAAATCACCACTTAGAGAGGACCCGCTCCCAGGTCACGGCCCAGAGCATGGCCAGGGATCTTCGGGCGCGATCGGATACGGATTTTGAAGCTGCTCGTTCCCGGCCGCCCAACAGAGAGTCGTCGGGCTCGAGGCCACGACGCCTCCTCGAATGACACTCCGGCGCCGACCGGCCTGAGAGGGGTCCGGGCAAGCCTCAAGTGCCCAGGAGACGGGCCACCCCCACCCTTCACGGCCCACCCTATGAGTCACTGACCGTCTCGGTGTGCTATTTGGCCCCGCCTAAACATCGCGGGAGCCGGACGCACCCATAGCCTGACGCTCCCGTCCACAAACCGGGGAGATCATCACAGCCCGTCACTGGCGCCCCTCAGAGCGGGACAAGGGGGTGTGAGCACTCCTAGCCTAGCTACGGGGGCCCAAGCCGGTTGCCATCGGCCCAGGGACGCAGCGCTCGACCAGATGCGGGGACAAATCAGAACTTATTGGGGAACGCTGGGAAGATGACCTCCCCACCCTTCTAAGCGAGCATCCGCGCCGGATCGGTGATCATCAGGTCGAAACAGAGCTCCCCAGGCGGGAACGCACCCAGGGGCCCCAGGAGGTCAATGGGATGGGCCGACGCTATTGCGCCTGCTGGATCGGAATTCGTTCGCACTCCGGGGACCCTCCCATGACCGTCGTCTCACGCATCAGGAAAATAGGAACGGGACTAAGTGACTATTAGCGCGGTAAGCGAAGTCCTAGACGCGGTGTAGGACCCCCTAGGTGATGCAGCCTGTGCAAACTGGCGGAATCTGATTTCCCCCCTTATACAGGCGAGGGGTGAAGCTCCCGCCGGCCCCCTTATACAGGCGCACCCATGGCGCACCCGGTTCGACGGTTGCCGCAATTCCGAGAGGGAAGCAGCAGGCAGGCATCCTTATACAGCCGGGTTGCACACCTCAGCGCCTCGTGCATGGGATCGGGACAATTATCATGTCGGTGTCGCTCTAGCCGAGACCGCTATGAATAAGCTGGTGCGAAGGTCGCTTTCACTGAGTTCATGAAAAGCCATGAAAGTTCATGGCAATTCTGTTCAAAAATCACTGTCAGCCGAAAAGCTGTCAAATAGGAAAAACGACGCGAAGTAACTTATCCAACTGGAATACCCTACTCGAGCCTTATAGATAGTTTGTCCGTTCGATCCACAGCCAGAAAGGACCTACGGACATGTTACCCTCACCCGCTGATGAAACCTTCCCAACCGATGTCGCAGAAGCGGCAAAAATTTATATTGATCTTGGTTGGTGCCCCCTGCCAATCAGGTTCAAGTCGAAGCGTCCAGATCTCGCGGAATGGCCAGCACTCAGGATTGGGCTCCACGACGTACCGGTACACTTCCCACCACACACCCCGTCAAACATCGGCATCATTCTCGGCGAGCCCTCCAACAACCTTGTTGATGTTGATATTGACGACCAGATAGCCCTGCGACTGGCACGGGCGTTCTTGCCGAGCACCGGGTGCGTCTTTGGCCGCGAGAGCAAGAGGCGGTCACACTGGATCTATCAGACATCCACAAGCACGCGACGGTTCATGGACCCAGACGGGCGGGTGACGTTGGTAGAAATCCGCTCTAACGGATCTCAGACCGTGTTTCCCCCATCGGTCCATGAGTCGGGACAGAAGGTTGAGTTTGAGACGGTCAATGAACCCGACACAATCACAGAGGCTGACTTGGTCCGTTCTGTGGGCAAGCTAGCTGCTGCAACCCTCTTGGCGCGGCATTGGCCAAAGGAGCCTGGCAGCCGTCAGGACCATGCCATGTCACTGGCCGGTGTGCTTACGCGCGAGGGATGGCCGGAGCAGGAGGTGCGCAGATATATAGCGGCTCTCTGTTTGGCTGCGTCGGACGAAGAATGGAAGTCTCGAGCCAAAGTCGCAGAGTATGCCAAATCACGTTTGGTGGGCGGCGACCCTGTGTGCGGCTGGCCGTCGTTCGTCAGACTGTTCGGGAAAGAGGTCGCGGACTGCATTCGAGATTGGCTCCCTCCTTCGCAAGTTAGCACCGAACTTGCGGTCCCCAGAAGGTCCTACGATGAACTCCTCGACGCCGCAAGGAAGTTGGACGAGGACTCGCGGCCGGAAGTCCATCGTTGCTGTCCTGGGCGAGGCCGGGGTAGCCAAACTCGATCCAGTCAGCGAAGGTCAATTGATAAAGCTCATAGAGGATAGGACCCACACCCCTCGATCGGACCTTAGGAAAGCCCTGAGGAAGGTCTCACACGGAACCAGGCGGCCTCGAGATCTCCCGGCGCGAGTAGCAGATGAGGCGCTGGCACGCCATTTCGCTTCAGGCCAACACCTCGTCCGAACGGATAGGATGTTCTGGAGGTATGCCGACGGTTATTGGCAAAGAGTAGACGACGAACAGGTCCTGGGGCGTCTCATCGAGACCGCCCAAGATGTTGTAGATCCAGTCGACGCTGCCGCCGGTGCAATAGGAGAGCAAGCACTGAAGTATCTCCGTGGAAAGCTCGCTCCAGAGGGCTACCGGCTGCGTCTCACCGACGAACCCCGACCGGTGATCAATGTGAAGAATGGGGAGCTCTGGCTAGACCCTGAGGGCACTCCGACTCTTCGTCCTCACGACCCAAAGTCCTACCTGACCTATCGTCTCGATGTGACATTCGATCCAGAGGCAACCTGTCTAAGATACGATGAGGCGGTTCGGGGGATCTTCGCAAGATCAGCAGATCCCGAAGAAATGGTTCGGCACTTCAATGAGTTCTTCGGGTATGCGATTCAGCCCGGCCGCGAAATCGCCGCCTATTTCATCATGCGCGGGATGGGTGCCAACGGGAAAAGTAGTCTGCTCGGAACCGTCCAGCGCTTGATGGGTCCCACCGCGGTTCTCAGCACGCGTATCGGCGAAGTAGAGCGAAACCCGTTCTCGATCGCCAATTTGGCGGGAAGGTTACTGCTTCTCGACGAGGATGTCGCGACAGGGACGAAGCTACCAGATGGACTTATGAAGAAGATCAGCGAACGCAAACCTATGACTGGGGAGTACAAGTACGGTGCGTCCTTCCAGTTTGTCTCCGTCGCGCTACCCGTCCTTCTCTGTAACAACTACCCGAATGTATCTGACCTATCCTACGGTATGCGGCGGCGTGCGCATATCATTCCCTTCGACCGCACATTTTCTACCGAGGAAATGGATCCCAGCCTTTTCCGGGGCATCTGGGAGCATGAGCTTCCAGGTGTCTTAAATCGCGCTATTGACGGTTTGAAGGGGCTGCGAAAACGGGGAGCTTTTCAACCCCCTGAAGACTGTCTTCGAGCCCAAAAGGATTGGCTCGCGCACAGCAACCCGTTGTGCGCATTCATAGCCGAGCAATGCGAGGAAGATCCCACGCATAACATAGACTTAAAGGATCTCTATCGCGCGTTTCAAACCTGGGCAAAGCTGAGTGGAATAAAAAGTATCTCGTCGAGGAATGTGCTTGGCCGGAACCTGGCAAATTTGGAGTATACCGTGCGTCAGGTCCGCGGATACGCGAACGTGGTTGGTCTTTCGATCCGTCGACCGACAACATCGCTACCGTTAGCTACCTGATCCGGCTCTCACATACTCCTTCTCCTTAAGAAGGGGGGCGACGACATCCCAGCAGACAACCCTTTTTCTAGCTAGGTAGCAATTGGTAGCGAAACTTCCTCTAAAATCTCTTGAGATAGAGAAATCATCATAACCCTGAGCCTTCCTACTGACGCTCATCGTCGATGTTCTCATAAAAAGTAAGAGGAAATTTCGCTACCTACCGCTACCTCGCCCTATCCTGTGAGCATCGATGATCAATACGGACCGTGCTGCGCCTGTCAGTGGGCCAGATGCCTGTCGATATAGGCCGCGACCTCGTCGAGCGAGAGGCGGCTCTCCGGTATGCCGGCGTAGTATTCAAAGACATGCCATAGCCCTTCCCAGACCCTGAGCTCCGCTGCGATACCCGCTTGGCGCATCTTCGTCGAGAGTCGGGCGCAGTCGCTGAGGAAGGCGTCTGCGTAGCGCTGGTGATGAGCGTCGGCGGTAAGGCCGCGGGCAAGGTCGCGTAGAGGGGCGAGATAGCAGGTGAGCGCAGATCCTGGCCGCCGGCATAGCCCTCAGCGGCGGCCCTGAGAGTCAGATCGTAGTTCATGAAGGGCGCTACATTCGCCAGCAGCGTCAGGCTGTCGCCGGTCTTGGAGAGATCGACCCAAGGCGAGAGCAACGTAAGGACCGCGGGCATCGCAAAACGCGCGTCGGCCGCTTCGATCAGCAGGGACAAGGCGAGGACGCCCCCGGCAAACTCGCCCGCGACGGCGAGAGCATCGGTGGGCACACGGGTGAGCAGGGCGCGATAGACCGCGAGCGCGTTCCCGAGAGCGGCTGGGGCTGGATGCTCCGGCGCCAGGCGATAGTACGGCACGTAGATCCTGCGTCCGAGAGCGGCCGCGAGTTGGGCGGTGATGGCAAGGTCCTTGTTCGGGCTGCCCTCGACATAGCCTCCGCCGAAAAAATAGAGGACCGCCCCAGCTTGCGGCGTATTGGCTGGCAGTACGCACTGTACGTGCACCCCTTCGATTTCCTCCTTCTGGCGACGGAGCCGAGCGAGTCGGCGACAGCTTCACCCGCGGGCGCGTAGATGCCGTAGTTGAGCCGGCGCCGCTCGGCAATAGCGTGGAGCGTCAGTTGCCGGGGCTCTGGCGCGACGGCGCTGCGGAGATAAGCCTGGGCCTCGGGGCTGATGGCGGTGGGTAAGGTCATGGCGGCGCTCTGAGCCTCGCTTTTGTTACGTCTCGAAGGTGCTACCGGGCGAGATCACCTGTCTTGAATGTCCCGGCGTGGGCCTGTGCCACTACGAACCGCCAGGCCAGCTCAGGTATACCTGTCCCGTCAGTAGGCACCGGCGAGTAGCCCATCTTAAGGTCCACTAGACCGGCGTTCTCTAGGGCGTGGACTCATAAGTGCGCAGCCAAAGGCGGATCGAAGCAAGCTTGATGAAGGCGAGGTAATTGGCGGCGAGCTTGTCGTAGCGGGTGGCGATACGCCGGCATTGCTTGATCTTGTTGAAGAACCGCTCTACCAGGTTACGCGCCCGGTAGAGATGGGGACTGAAGCAGATGGGGTCCTTGCGGTTCACCTTCGGGGGTATGTTGGCCCAAGCACCCTGCTGGTTGATGAATGCTCTGATCCAGTCGGCATCGTAGCCACGATCCGCCAGCACCATTGTTCGCGGCCGCAGTCCTGCAAGAAGCACCGGACAGAGCCGATTGTCGTGAGCCTCGCCGGGGGTCAGACCGAGCCGAACGGGTAGTCCGTTCGCGTCAACTACGGCGTGAACCTTGCTGGTCAATCCACCACGTGAACGACCCACGTGCTGCTCTCTGTTGGCCGCGATGCAGGCCCCATGTTGGTGCACGCGCACGACAGACGTATCGATCATCTGCACGGCCGCGTCATGAGCAGCGGCCAACGCCTCCATGATCTGGTCCCAGACGCCAGCCCGCCGCCAGCGGACGAACCGATTGTAGCAGGTCGTACGAGGTCCGTAGATTTCCGGCAGATCGCGCCATGGTGCGCCCGACGGCAACACCCAGAAGATGCCATTGAGGACGCGTCGGTCGTCCATGCGGGGAATGCCACGCCGCTCGTTCGGGAGCCATCGGTTTGATGACGCTCCGTTCGCAGTCGCTCAGTTCATAGCGCATGATTCGATGCTCCACTTTGAGAGCTTGAATCATGCTCAGGACCAGGGGATCAATGGCCAAACCGCATGTCCGCTTTTGGAGGGTGAGCGGACCTACGGCGGACATCGCGAAATCGACGCGATTGACCCAAAGCGGCCCTACGCCTGCCATCAGGAGTTCCACTAAGTAGCTGCAACTGTGACTGGCGTAGTTGTGCCGTCTACTGCCGTTTTCCGTTTACCTAAACCACTGCAGGGTTCATAATCTGCTTCCCCAAGAACAGGTGGAGGCGACTATGAGATACGTGGCAGTGTTTGCTCTGCTCGTCTTGGCCGCGCCGGTTTATGCGGGCGACGAAGACCTTATCAAGAACGCGGTGTCGGCGGCTCCGGCGGAGGTCGGCAAGAACGCCACCGTCATGAACTGGGACATGAAGGAGCTGCAAAAGGGGTCTAACGGTTTCACGTGCTTCCCCAATGACCCGAGCACGCCGACCAACGACCCGATGTGTCTGGATCCGAACGGGCTAGAATGGCTCCACGCCCTGATGGAGAAGAAGGAACCGCCCAAGGAAGTCGGGTTCGGCTACATGCTTCAGGGTAAGTTGGCGGCGAGCAACGTGGACCCGTTCGCCCAGCCGCCGACCGACATGAAGGACTTGAGCAAGTGGCACCAGGCCGGACCGCACATCATGATCTTCAACCCGGCCGCCGGCGGGCTGACCGGCTACGTTAAGCCTGGTGAAAATGCCGACGTCGCTCAGCCTTGGGTGATGTGGGCCGGCTCCCCTTACGAGCACCTTATGATCCCCACCGAGTAGGAGTGCGCCTGTTCTCTAGACTAGCAATGCGTTGCTAGAGCTGTTCAGGCGCTCAGTAGTCCAGGAAACGGCGGTAGGCTTCGTGCCTGCCGCCGTTTGTCATTGCAGGAGGTCAAAATGGCGTTACACCTGTCGAAGCTGGGTCGCGCCTGCTGGCGCTACCCATGGCGGCTAATGGCACATCTCGTCGTTTCGCCGCACTGCACCAAATCGGCAGCAATTGAGGGGTAAGCGGACCAGTCGCTGACATCGCGGAATTGCCCTCCGCCGCAGCCACGGGACGAGGGGCCGAGGCCATTCGCGATGGCCTCGGAAGCTCGGTTCAATAGACCTCTGGATGTGGTACAATTACGTTTTGCTGGACTGCGGTCTCAGATTTAACGGTAGCATATGGCCGAGGAACGAGCCCAGCGTCGGCTTGCTGCTATCCTCATCGCCGATGTGGTCGGCTACAGCCGTCTCATGGAGGTCGACGAGGAGGGCACACTGCGCCGGTTGCACAGCGACCTGCATGAGCTATTTGAACCGAAGCTCACCGAGCATCGCGGCCGTCTGGTCAAGACCACTGGCGACGGTCTGATCGCTGAATTCCCCAGCGTGGTTGATGCCGTTCGCTGCGCCCTCGATCTGCAACAGGGCGAAGCGGATCGCAACATCTCGAGGCCCGAGGGCCTGCGTCTCTCGTTCCGGATGGGCATCAACTTAGGCGACGTGATACACGAAGACGGCGACCTCTATGGCGACGGCGTCAACGTCGCGGCCCGCTTGGAAGCGTTGGCCGATGCCGGCACAGTAATGATCTCCGGCACGGCCTACGACCAGGTCGAAAAGAAACTTCCTATCGGGTTTGAGTATCGAGGGGACCAGCGGGTCAAGAACATCGACAAGCCGGTGCGCGTGTACCGCGTATTGACCGACGCAGCGGCGGCCGGCCGCACAATCCATGCGATCAGAAGGCCGCGGCGATACTGGCGCAAAATAGGGGTCTCCGCAGCGGTCGTGCTGTTGTTTCTTGGTGGGGTTGTGGGGGCATATGTGCGGCCGTGGGAAGCAGCACCGAGGCGAGCCCCGGCTTCTGGGGACAAACCATCAATCGCCGTACTGCCCTTTGCCAACATGAGCGGCGATCCGAAACAAGAGTACTTTACCGATGGCATGACGGACGACGTGATCACGGCGCTGTCGCAAGTCACTGGCCTATTTGTCATCGCACGCAACTCTAGCTTCACCTACAAGGGCACGTCCGTCGATATTCAGAAGATCGCGAAGGACCTTGAGGTGCGTTACGTTCTCGAGGGCAGCGTACAACGCGCCGGCGATCGAGTGCGCATCACTGCCTGGCTGGTCGATTCCTCAACGGGGGGCAACCGTTGGGCCGACCAGTTCGACGTCCCGGTGTCCGATGTCTTTGCGCTTCAGGACAAGGTCAAGCGAAGCGTCGCTGACGCTCTGGCGGTCCAGCTCGCGGGCGCCGGAGCGCAATCTCCGGCTACTCCGGAAACCAACATGCCGGGGGCCTATGACGCGTTCCTGCGCGGCTGGGAACACTATCGGCGTCACACACCCCAGGACTTCGCCAAGGCTATTCCCTATTTCGAGGAAGCGATCAAGCTGGACTCGGCCTACGAGCGGCCCCATGCCGCGATCGCCATGATCTATGTCATCAGCTACTGCTACGGCTGGACCGCAATACTTGGCGTTTCCGCGCAGGAGGCCCTGTCGCGGGCAAGGCTCTATCTCGACGGCGCCAAGAAGCACCCTACCGCCATGACCCATCAGGTCGCCGGCTTTCTCCTGATGATTGACCGCCAAGTCGGATTTGGCGCTGGCAGAATTCAAGGAAGCCATCGCGCTCGACCCTGGCCTGTCGTCGAGCTACCAGCTAGTGGCCTTCCCCCTAATCTCCTCAGGCCGACCTGCCGAGGCACTCCATTACATCGACATCGCCATGCGGCTCGATCCCCATCCTCCCGCCAATTTCATGTTCGCGCTGGGATTGGCTCAGTTCAGCTTGGAGCAATTCGAGAGCGCGGCCGCGTCCTTGGAAAGTGCCACCAGGCTCAATCCTGACGACCAGAATCCGTATCTTACGCTAGCCGCCGCCTATGGATATCTCGCGCGGAAGCATGATGCCCAATCCGCAATCACTCGATACAACGACATCGTGGTCGGGCTCGGAGGCGTTCCCGTGTCGGTCCCGACAGCGCGGAGCTTGTTCTATTTGCAATGGCGTTGCTGGCAGCGAATGGAGAACGGCCTTCGCCTAGCCGGCGTGCCAGACTTTCTTGACCGGAGCGACTTCGCTGCCCAGAACAGGCTGGCCGCGGACGACATCCGCTCGCTGTTCTTCGGCCATCGCCTGCATGGCCACAATCTCTTCAACGGTGCTGAACGCATGGCATCGCTCACCGACGACGGCCGTATTACCCTGTCGGGCGATTGGGGGACGATCGACGCCGGTGGCCAAGTGCAGAGCGGGACACTGGTTTTCGAGGGGGCTGAGGTTTGCCTTCGCCTCGGCGTGGTCAGTTACTGTGGTGTCATGCTCCGCAATCCCGGCGGATCAAAGGCGACAGAGAACGACTTCATGTGGGCCAACCCGTCCGGCGGATACACGTTCACCATCGCCAATTGAATGCCGTGCCTAGCCGGACTGTGGTCGCCATTCTACCGCCACGACCTGATCGAGCGGGCGCTGGCGGAATCCGTCCGGCGCCTGAATGCGAAGATCTTTCGACGCTTGGAGGCGGAAGACAAGACTGGCGCGAACATGCGCTACATCGGCCTCGTGCTCGAAGCGGCTGCCACGGACTGAACCACTTTGGGAGCTTAAATCATGCTCAGGACCAGGGGATCAATGGCCAAACAGCATGTCCGCTGGTGGAGGGTGAGCGGACCTATGGCAGACATCGCGAAATCGACGCGATTGACCCTAAGGCGACATCGCCGTTCCCGTGAATGCTGAACCAGTGTTAGTTGACTTTGGCTATCCACCCGCGCGCAAGCGCTTCACCAGATCGTCAGTTTTTTGATCGAGGGGGCGCCTGCGGCCTATGTCGTCGAGGCAGTGGTCGTTGAGCAAATTCAATTCGCGCAACGTGGCATTGCGCCCTGCTTCATCGTGAAGCCAGTGGACGAGCTTACGAAGGCCGAGGCGGTCATCGATGACAGCTAGCTGCCCAAGAAAAGCGCCAAAGAAATTCTTCCGTATCTGGCCCGCAGACTTATCCGCCTTGCCTTGATTGACAGCAACCATGGCTTCCTGCCTCCGTTCTCTAGTGACCTGAGAATACCGAGACGTCGCCACGCTGCCTTTCGGAACACCTTAGCTATTCCTTAGGGTCGTCTTCATTTTCCCGCGGTCCGGGGTGTGCTAAGGTCAGCGCATAGCAAGGCCAGGAGCGGCAAGTTGCTCTATTTGTTCGAAGATTATGGGTTGGATACGGACCGTCGCGAGCTCTATCGCGCAACGAGCCTGGTATCGGTGGAACCCAAAGTGTTCGACCTTCTGGCATATGTAATTCGGAACCGCGAGCATGTGGTCAGCAAAGATGACCTCATCGCCACCATCTGGAATGGGCGCATCGTCTCGGAGTCAGCGCTAACTACCTGCATCAATGCGGCCCGAACGGCGATCGGCGATAGCGGCGAGGCACAGCGCCTGATCAAGACATTGCCCCGCAAGGGCATCCGCTTCGTTGGAATTGTGAGGGAAGAAGAGGGGAAGCCCGCCGCCGTGGCGCCCACCGTCACCATACCCGAACCTTTGCATCCATCCTCTGCTCTTCCAGACAAGCCTTCGATCGCCGTCCTGCCGTTCGTCAACATGAGCGGCGACCCGGAGCAGGAATACTTCAGCGACGGCATCACCGAGGACATCATCAGCGACCTCTCCAAGGTCTCCATGCTCCACGTGCTGTCGCGCAATACCACGTTCACGTTCAAAGGCAAGGCGGTCGAAATCGGCCAGATAGCCCAGCGGTTGAAGGTCGGATATGTCATCGAAGGCAGCGTGCGCAAGGCCGGCGGGCGCGTGCGCATCACGGCGCAACTGATTGACGCGGGCAAGGACAGCCACATCTGGGGCGAGCGCTATGACCGCGAACTGAGTGAGATCTTCGCACTGCAGGACGAGATTTCGCAGGCGATTGTCGCGGCGTTGAAGGTCAGACTGCTGCCGGAAGAAAGGAAGGCGATCGAGAACCGTTCGACAGATGAACCCAAAGCCTATCAGCTCTATCTCATGGGCCGGCAATATTACCTGAGATGTGGCGCGAGAGACCTGGAGATAGCCATTCGGTTCGGCCAGCGGGCGTTAGAGATCGATCCCAATTATGGTCGCGCCTGGGCGTTGATCGCCGGCTGCCAGCACTTCCTGCATCGCAGGGGAAGGTCAGAGGACGGGGGTCTAGCGGCCGCTGAAAAGGCTCTCTCTCTAGATCCGACCCTGGCCGAGGCTCATGCGATCAAGGGGCGACAGCTGGCCCAAATCGGTTGTTATGACGAGGCTCTGGCGGCGCACGAGGAATCGCTTCGCCTGGAACCGGATTCCTTTGACGTACAGTTTTCTTTCGGCCTGACCTGCATGAAGTTCGGCCGCCATGAAGCTGCAATTGAGCATTTGGAGCGCGCCGCCCGGCTTCATGAAGATGACAGTTGGGCGCTGGTTCTTGCGACCACATCTTATAAGGCGCTCGGCCGGCATGACGAATGCAAATCTGCAGCACGTCGGGCATTAGAGCGCATCGAAAGAGAAATCGCGCTACGCCTCGATAATGCGCATGTCCTAGTGTGCGGGTGCAACGCATTGGCCTATCTAGGGGAGAAGGAGCGCGCTATGGAATGGGCCTCTCGCGCGCTGATCATCGAGCCGGACGACGCGATGGACAGCTTCAACCTTGCCTGCGCTTTCGCCGAAATGGACGAGCCGGATCAGGCCCTCGACTTATTGGAGTCTTGCCTTCGTAAGGCGCCCCCCGACGATCTCGCGTGGATTACGCAGGACCCTGATCTGTTGTCGCTGCACGACCATCCGCGGTACCAGGCCTTGATTGCACGCGAAGAGGCGAGGTTAGCGGCGGCTCGCGCTGAGCGGGTGACCAAAGCAGGCTGAGGTTTGCCTCGATCGCTCCTTCTGCTGATTGGTACCCGAAAGGTCTGCTCCTG
>CAVWQS010000025.1:0-67840 GCA_963757155.1 uncultured Alphaproteobacteria bacterium | reverse complement strand
GTCGAGGAGGGTCGTGCCGGACATGATATTGACGGTCGCAAAGCCGTTGCCATCGACCACCGTCTCGGAATCCGGTAGTCCGCCCAGGTTCTGAAGAACCAGCGTGTCGCCGGCCAGAAACCCGCCATATCTGGCATCCTGGATGGTGGCGTCGACCTCCGTGACCGTTCCACTCGTATCCCCGCCGAGGGCCACGAAATTGACGGTCTGGCTGCTGCTGACGCCAACTCCCTGTCCGAAGGTGACAATGGCATTGCCGTAGACGTTGATCTGGCCGCTGCCCGTGATCGTCAGGTTCGTACTGCCATCGAAGAAACTGGCCGTCGTCGTGCCGATGCCGGTCGTGCCGATGACATTGATCTCGCCGTCGTTCTGCAGGATCTGGTTGCCCGCCTGCTCGGGCGTGGGGTCTCCCTCGAAAACCCAGTTCGTGTTGAGATCGAGGTTCGAGTCAGGGTGTTGGTAGTCATTGACAAAAATCTGGCCCTGGTTGACCAGGGTCAGGGAGCTGGTTTCCGAGCTCCCGAGATCGTCATTCAGGATCCAGGTGTGGTGTGCCGCTCCCCGTCGCCTGGAGCAGCGAGGGCGGCATTGTTATGACGCTGGTGTTGGGTAAGCCGATCGCACCCGGGCCGGGTTATAGAGGAAAAGCAGGTCCTGGGTGATGCCGCTGGTAGGAGGAATTCCCGAGCTCCAGCCATCGCTCGGGAAGGTCCGGTCCCATACGGTGCTAACGTATTGGAAAGCAAAGGTGACGCTGGTGCCGATCAAATAGGTGTTGGTGGGAAGCACCCCTGCATAGGCGGCTATGCCGGCCGCCGTCAGCGGCGGCTCGGGCGCGTCGCTGCGGGAGCGGGTCGCCAGAACCCAGGCACCGCCCAGGGCGGCGGCACCGACGAGCCCCGCCGCAGCAGCGACGTCGGCGCCCGTTTTCCGGGTCAGGCCCTCCAGGAAATCGGCGCCCGCGGCGCCGGCGCCGGTCCGGCAGCTCCAGAGCAAGAGACGGCCGTCGGGACCCAGCGCCTCGCCGATGGCGGTGAAATCCTGGGTCTCCTCCGCCAGTGTCTCGAGGGACCAGTCGCCCGAAGCAAAGCTCACCCGCCCCGGCGCGCCATGGGCGATGACATGCAAGGTCCCGAGGCCGGGCCGGCGCGCAAGCGCCGCGGCGATCTGGCGCGCGGCCGGCCGGTCTCGCTCGAGAAGGATCGCCTCGATGCCGGGCTGCAGGGAACGCAGAATGGTCGGAAGGTCGGCGACGCCACGGTCGACGAAAAGGATTTCGCGGGTCCGGTCGCTGCGGTGCTGGCCGCGCGCGCTCGAGCCGCGGCTCCCCCATCCCGCAGCTTCGCCGCGGTCGGTCTCTGCGCGATCACCGCGCAGCGCGTCAGCCGGACAAGCCCGATGCTTGCCCCTCAATCCCCCGGGGCGGGCTTCCCTGCTATTCGTCGGCTTTCCCAAAAGGCCTACTCCGCCCGTGACACGGCCCCAGTTTACCGGCCGCTCGCGACGTTCTTATTAAATAGTTTACACTTCGCAGCATTATGCAACTGTAAGAAATTGTCGATTGTTTATCACGGCTTGCTGAACCGACTCTCGATCGAGCGGCCGTCAGGCGGGCAAATGTAAGAATTTATCAAGCGATGCGGCGGGAGAAATGCTACTGAATTTCGCGCTAGGGGGCGTCGAACAGTTCTGATCCCATGGCTGCAGGTCAGGGCCCGCCGGCGCGCCGTTGGGCTCGGGCGAGAACGTCTGGCTTTTTCGCAAGGGGAGGATCGACATGCGCGTTGTATCTGCAATTGCCGTCGCGGTGATGGGTCTCTGGCCCAGCCTTGCTTCGGCGGTCACCCAAACGGACTTCGTGCTCACGACCACGCAAGATCTCTATGACGTGTGTTCGGTCGGGCCCGACGATCCGCTGCGCCCGCAGGCGCTGTCCTTTTGCGAGGGGTTTATCGTGGGTGCGGTCAGCTACCACGACGCGATTTCGGACCTGAAGAATCTAAAGCGCTTCTTCTGCTACCAACCTACGGACACCCGCGACCAGGGGATCAAGGCCTTTGTCGATTGGGCGGCGGCACATCAGCAGGACCAGAAGTATATGAACGAGCCCCCGGTTATCGGGGTGGTTCGGGCGTTCGCGGCCAAGTGGCCCTGCAAATAAACCTGGGAAAGGGAGTAGGCCAATGAAGTCGATATCCCTGATCATTCTCCTCGCCTTCGGCTTGACCGCGGCGGGATGCGGTCAGACGACGACGTCGCGCACCGTGAGCGGCGGCGCCATGGGTGCTGCCGGCGGTGCCGTATTGGGTGCCATCGGCGGCAATGCCGGGCTCGGGGCTGCCGCCGGCGCCGCGGCGGGTCTGCTGGGCGGATATCTCTACGACCAGCAGCAGAAGGGGAATATCGACTGACGCGGGAATCGCGGCGCCATCCGGATAGGCGCCCCCGGTTGAGGGACCGGCCCGCCGATCGGCGCTCCTAGAGCCTGCCCGCGACGGGCGCCGTCGGGTCGGTTTCCACCGCCGCCGCCGCTTTGCCCAGCTCCAGGAATTGCTCGGAGGTGCTGGTGGCGAATATATGCATGGCCCGGGCGATGACGCCCGTCCAGCCCGTCTGGTGACTAGCACCCAGCCCGGCGCCATTGTCGCCGTGGAAGTACTCGTAAAACAGGATGAGATCGCGCCAGTGGGGGTCGTGCTGGAACTTCTCGCTTCCCCCATAGACCGGCCGCCGGCCGTCCTTGCCGCGCAGGAAGATGGAGGCCAGGCGGTTCGTGATGTCTTCGGCCACCTGATACAAATTCATCCAGCGGCCGGAGCCCGTCGGGCATTCGATGGTAAAATCGTCGCCGTAATAGGTGTGGTACTGGAGCAGCGCGCGGATGATCAGGGCGTTCACGGGCATCCAGATCGGCCCGCGCCAGTTCGAGTTGCCGCCGAACATGCCGGTATCGGACTCCGCCGGCAAATAGGAGACCTGATACTGCTGGTCCCCGACCTGTATCACATAGGGGCTCTCGGCATGACGGCGTGACAGCGCGCGGATGCCATGGGGGCTGAGGAACTCCTCTTCGTCCAGCATCGTCGCCAGCACGCGGCGAAGCTTGGTCTTGTCCAGGATCGCGGCGAGCCTTCGGTTGCCGTGGCCGACGGCCGTCGGATCGTGAATGAAGGCCTTCAGCTCCGGACGCGCCTCGAGGAACCGGGCGAAGCGCTCCTGCAACTCGGGATTGGCCTCAAGCAGCTTGCCGTCGAAGGACGTGACCGCACAGAGCGGGAGCAGGCCCACCATGGAGCGCACCTTGAGGCGCTCGGCCCGGCCATCGGGCAGCCGGAGGACGTCGTAGAAGAACCCATCCTCCTCGTCCCACATCCCGACCTCGTCGCCGGCATGCATGAGGGCCCGGGCGATCCACAGGAAATGCTCGGCGAATTTCAGGGCCATGTCGATATAGGCCGGCCTCTCCGCCGCCAGCGCAGCGGCGATCTCCATCATGTTCTGACAGAAGAGCGCCATCCAGGCCGTGCCGTCCGCCTGCTCGAGGTAGCCGCCGGTGGGCAAAGGGGCGCTGCGGTCGAAGACGCCGATATTGTCGAGGCCCAGGAACCCGCCTTCGAAGGCGTTCTTCCCCATCCGGTCCTTGCGGTTCACCCACCATGTGAAATTGAGCGACAGTTTCTGGAAGCTTCTCTCCAGCCAGTCGAGATCGCCTTTGCCATGCCGGATCCGCTGGAGATTGTAGATGAAGATCGTCGACCAGGCGTGCACCGGCGGATTGACGTCGCCGAAGTTCCATTCATAGGCCGGCATCTGGCCGCTGGGATGCAGATAGGGCTCGCGCAGCATCATGCTGAGCTGCTGCTTGCCGAACTCCTCGTCCACCATCGTCAGCGGCAAGACATGGAATGCGAGATCCCATGCCGCGTACCAGGGATACTCCCACTTGTCCGGCATCGAGATCACGTCGGCGTTGTAGACGTGATGCCAATGCTCATTGCGGGGGGCTTGCCGGCGGTTGGCCTTGAAGGGATCCGAGCCGCGCTCCCCGAGCCACCGGTCGACGTCGTAGTAATAGTACTGCTTGGACCAGAGCATGCCGGCCAGGGCCTGGCGCATCACGGTGGCGGCGTCGGCATCGAGCGACCCGGGAATGACCGAAGCATAGAACTCGTCGGCCTCGCGGCGCCGGGCCTCACGCCGCGGCGGCGAAGCCGCCGTCGAAGGGGGAGGCCAATGCCGCCTCGTGGAGCCGCAGGCGGATGGTCCGCTGCTCGCCGGCCCCCACGGTGAGCGGATAATGGGCCGCCATCTTCGTCCCCGTTCGATCGGGATTCACGGCTTCGCGGCGGCCGTGGACGATATAGCTGTCGATCCCATCCTTGACATAGGGCGTGCGGTTGGGCGTGCCGAAGAGGCGCTCGGTGTTGGTCTCGTTCTCGGTGAAGAGCAGCTCCGCGGCACCGTCGCAGGAAAGAAACCGATCGCCGAGACCGGGGTGGGAGGCGGTGACCGTGGCTGGTCCGCTTTGGCGGAGCGCCGGCCGCGGCGCTTTCGCCTGTCCCCAGGACCAGGTGTTCCGGAACCAGAGCGTGGGCAGCAGATGCAGCGTCGCGGAATCGGGGCCGCGGTTGCAGGCCGTGATCTCGATCAGAATATCCTCGGGCGAAGCCTTGGCATATTCGACGAAGACATCGAAGTAGCGATCCTGATCGAAGACGCCCGTGTCCAACAGCTCGTATTCGAATTCCTGCCGGCTGCGGCTGCGATTGGTGTCGACGAGGTCGGCATAGGGATATGCTGCTTGCGGATATTTGTAGAGATATTTCATGTAGGCGTGCGTCGGGGTCGAGTCGAGGTAGAAGTAATATTCCTTCACGTCCTCGCCGTGATTTCCCTCGCTGTTCGTCAATCCGAACAACCGCTCCTTGACGATAGGGTCCTTGCCGTTCCACAGCGCCAAGGCGAAGCAAAGCTGCTGCTTATCGTCGCTGATGCCGGCCAGCCCGTCCTCGCCCCAGTGATAGGCGCGCGAACGCGCCTGGTCATGGGTGAAGTAGTTCCAGGCATCGCCGCCCTCGCTGTAGTCCTCGCGCACCGTTCCCCATTGGCGCTCGCTGAGATAGGGGCCCCATTTCCGCCAGGGGATCGCGCGGTCTCGGGCCTCCGCCAGCCGCTCTACCTCCGCCCCAGGCTGGTCAGGCGATGCTTTTGACGACATTCACACTTTCCCCCGTTCGAATGATCCTGAAGGCGCAGAAGCTGAAAATAATGGTCAGGGCCGGATTCAGCAGGTTGAAGAAGCAAAAACCTGCGTAGCCCAGGGTCGATACGCCGAGGGTCGCGGCCATATAGGCGCCGCAGCTATTCCAGGGTACCAGGGGAGAGGTGACGATGGCCGAATCGCCGATGACACGGGAAAGAAAAACCGGCGCCAGGCCCCGCTTCAGGAACTCGGCCCGGAAGAGGCGGCCCGGAAGCACGACGGCGATGTACTGGTCCGAGGTGATGATGTTGGCGCCGATGCAGGTGACCACGAGGAGGGTGACCAGCGCTGCCGACGGAGCGCACCCCG
Source organism: uncultured Alphaproteobacteria bacterium (assembly GCA_963757155.1). Classification (GTDB taxonomy): domain Bacteria; phylum Pseudomonadota; class Alphaproteobacteria; order Dongiales; family Dongiaceae; genus DASXQK01. Next base: position 62,265 of record CAVWQS010000025.1, on the reverse strand, counting down.
CGGAGCAGCGGCGCGACCAGCCGGGTAAGGAACCCGCCATGCTCGACGGCCGCACCGAAGGCAAGGGCGCAGATGATCAGCCAGACGGTGATCATCATGCTCGACATTCCGCCCCGGCTCATGAGCTGGTCGATGGCCGGATCGCCGGTTTCGACGCGATAGCCGGTGGCGAGCGCGGCCCACACCCCCTTGATCACCGCCAGCGGCCGGCCAATCTCCGGCGCTTTGGCGAAAGCCACGACCGCATCGGGGCTCTGGACCGCGGCAAGCACCCCGCCTGCCAGCGCGCCGAGGAATATGGTGGCCATCGGCGGAAAGCGCAGCAGCGCCAGAACGAGAACGAGGAGGAGGGGGAGAAAACTCCACGGCGATACGGCGACGTGGCTCTCAATGGCTGCCAGCATGGCAGAGGCATTGAAATCGCCCGCCTTGCCGAGCAGGGCAAAGCCGGCGACGGCCAGCAGCAAAGCGGGGATCGACGTCCACAAGGATTCCCGGATATGGGCGAAGAGCTCGGATCCCGCGGCGGCCGTCGCCAGGTTCGCCGTGTCGGAGAGGGGCGAGGCCTTGTCGCCGAAATAGGCGCCGGAGATCACCGCACCGGCGGTAATGGCCGGTGAAAGATCCATGCTGCCGGCGATCCCCATGAGGCCGATGCCGATCGTGCCGGCGGTGGTCCAGGAGCTGCCGATGCTGAAGGCCACGGCCGCGCAGATCAGGGCGGTGGTCGCGTAGAAGTAGTTGGGATTCAGGATCTGGAGCCCGTAGTAGACCATGGCCACGATGGTGCCGCTGAGGGCCCAGGTTCCGATCAAGGCGCCGACGGCCAGCAGGATGCCGATGGCGCCGATGCCCGTCGCAACCCCATCGATCATCGCCCGGCGGATTCCCTCCCAGGCGAAGCCGTTCTTGTAAGCGAGGCCGGCGGCAACCAGCGCGCAGAAGATGAGGGCGACCTGATTCGGCCCGTAGGAAGCTTCGTCGCGAAAGAGATAGTAGGAAAGCGACAGCAGGACGATGAGCGCGCCGATGGGCAACAGAGACTCCAGGATCGTCGGCTCTCTACCCCGGGCCGGCGTCTCTGCTTCGCCGGTCGCCGCCGCTTCGCTGCCAGGTGCCATTCGGCCTCATCCCGCCGGCGGCAGGCTTGGCGCCCACTCGATGCCGCTGGCTTCCTTGGTTATGGTCGTGCCGGCCTGCGCTTCCATCATTGCGGCCAGATCGCCCAGCGCGCCGATCGCGGCACGCTTGCCGGTGACCTCGGCGAAGTGGCAGGCCGCGTCGACCTTGGGACCCATGGAGCCTGCGGGAAATTTATAGGCTGCCAGAGCCTGCGGGCTCGCGCGGCGGATCGCTTTGGCACCCGGTTTGCCCCAATTGTCGAATACCGCCGTGGCATCCGTGGCCATGATGAACAGGTCGACATCGAGCTCGCGGGCGAGAAGCTCGGAGCAGAGATCCTTGTCGATCACCGCTTCGACGCCGCTCAGCTTTCGGCCCGGCTCATAAGCGGTCGGAATGCCGCCGCCGCCGGCGGCGATCACCACGGTGCCTTTTTCCAGGAGCCATTTGATCGGCCGCATCTCGAAGATCCGCTTCGGACGGGGAGAGGGCACGACCCGGCGCCACTTGTCGCCGTCCATCTTCATCGCCCAGCCCTTCTCGGCCTTGAGCCTTTGCGCCTCGGCCTCGTCGTAGACGGGGCCGACGAACTTGGTCGGATCCGAGAAGGCGGGATCCGCACGGTCGACCTCCACCATGGTCAGCACCGTGGCGAACGGCACCTCGAAGGGGAGCAGATTGCCCATCTCCTGCTCGATCATGTAGCCGATCATGCCCTCGGTCTCGGCGCCGAGAACATCGAGCGGATAGAGCTCGCTCGGATTGTAGGCAGCACCCTGCAAGGCCAGGAGCCCGACCTGCGGCCCGTTCCCGTGGGTGATGATCAGCTGATTGCCGGGCTGGATGGCCGCCAGCGCCTTCGCCGCGACCCTGACATTGGCTCGCTGCGCCTCGGCGGTCATCGGCTCTCCGCGGCGCAGCAGGGCATTTCCGCCGAGCGCCACCAGGATGCGCATGGCTCAATCTCCCAGGGTCGCGACCAGGATGGCCTTGATCGTGTGCAGCCGGTTCTCCGCCTGCTCGAAGGCGATGTTCACCTCGGATTCGAAGACATCCTCGGTGACTTCCATCGCCGTCATGCCGAATTGCTCGTGGATGTCCCGGCCGACCTTGGTCTCGAGATTGTGATAGGCCGGCAGGCAATGCATGAATTTGACCCGCGGATTCTTGGTCATCTTCAAGAGCTTCGCATTCACCTGGTAGGGCTTGAGCAATTTGATGCGCTCCGCCCACACCTCCTTGGCCTCGCCCATGGACACCCATACATCGGTATGGACGAAGTCGGCGCCCTCCACGGCGAGCCCCACATCCTCGGTGATGGTGAGCTTGGCGCCGTATTTCTTCTCGAGCTCCCGCGCGGTCTTGACATAGTCGTCCGCCGGCCAGAGGGACTTGGGCCCGCAGATCCTGACGTCCATCCCCATGAGGCAGCCGACGATCATGAGGGAATGACCCATGTTGGAACGCGTGTCGCCGACATAGGCATATTTGATCTCATGCACGGGCCTGTCGCTGTACTCGCGCATGGTCATGACATCGGCCAGCATCTGCGTCGGGTGATACTCGTCGGTAAGACCGTTGTAGACCGGCACGCCGGCAAATTTGGCAAGATCCTCCACGGCTTCCTGGGAGAAGCCGCGATACTCGATGGCGTCGAACATCCGGCCCAGCACCCGGGCGGTGTCCTTGACCGACTCCTTGTGGCCGATCTGCGAGCCCGAGGGGTCCAGATAGGTGACATGAGCGCCCTGGTCGTGGCAGGCGACCTCGAAGGCGCAGCGGGTCCGGGTCGAGGTTTTCTCGAAGATCAGGACGATCTCCTTGCCCTTGAGATGCTCCTGCTCCGTGCGGGCATATTTGGCGCGCTTCAGGTCGCGGGCGAGATCGAGCAGGTATCGGAATTCGCGCTGCGTGTAGTCCTGAACCGTGAGCAGCGAGCGATTGCGCAGGTTGAGGCTCATGATGATCTCCTGAAAGAGGCGGTCTGCGGTTCAATAGGCAGGGTCGCGCGAGATCGGGCAGGTCATGCAATGGCCGCCGCCGCGTCCGCGGCCGAGCTCGGACCCGCGAATGGTGATGACCTCTATCCCCGCCTTGCGGAGCAGCGTGTTGGTATAGGTGTTGCGGTCGTAGCCCACCACGACGCCAGGCTCGAGGGCGACGACGTTGTTGCCGTCATCCCACTGCTCGCGCTCGGCTTCCCAGGCATCGCCGCCGGTCTGGACCACCCGCAGCTCCTTGAGACCGAGAGCGTCGCGCACGACCTCGAGCATGGTCCCCTTGTCCTTCCGGACCTCGATGCCGCCCTCCACATTCGCGGGATACCAGCTGTAGCATTGGATCTGGTCGACCACCTCGCGGAACACGGTGCAGACATCCCGGTCGCAGAAGCTGAAGACCGTGTCCAGATGCATGGCCGCGCGGCTCTTGGGCATGTGGCAGGCGATGACGCGGGTCGCGGCGTTGTGGGCGAAGAGCGACTGAGCCACCTGGCTGACCGCCTGGCGGGTGCTCCGTTCGCCCATCCCGATGAGAACGATGCCCTTTCCGATCGGCATGACGTCGCCGCCCTCGAGCGTGGCGGTGGCGAAGTTCTCATCGGAATCGCCGAACCAGAAGCTGAAGTCGCCGCCCTTGAAGATCGGATGAAACTTGTAGACCGCCCGCTGCAGCAGGGTCTCCAGCTGCCGTGCCGGCCAATACATCGGATTGCAGGTCACGCCCTTATAGATCCAACAGGAAGGGTCGCGCTGGAAGAGGGTATTGGGGATCGGCGGAATGAGAAACGACGTCTCGCCCTCCGCCTCCGTCACCATCTTCGACCACTCGGACTTGGGAACGTCCAGCATCGAGATGCCCCCGATGAGCAGCCGCGAGAGGTCGGCGCCCGGGATCTCCTCGAGCCAGGGCCGCATCGCGCGGGCGGCGCCGGGGCCGACGGTATTGCGGCGTCACGCGCCGGTCGAGGACGAAGGCGCGGGCCTCCTTGTCGTCCAGCGCTTCGCCGAGGAGCTTCGGGAAATCGAGCACCTCGACACCCCGTTCCTCCATCTTCGTCACGAAGTCGTAATGATCCTTGCGCGCCTCGTGAACCCAGATGACATCGTCGAACAGCAGATCGTGGCAGTTGCCGGGGGTGAGGCGCTCATGGGCGCGGCCCGGCGGGCAGACCATCACCGTCTTCAGCTTTCCGACTTCGGAGTGGACGCCGAAACTGCGAGACATGAAACCTCCCTCTATCTGCTTGCGTAGGCGTTTTGCGACAGCCGCCGCGGAGCGGCGGCCGTCACCTTCTCACAGCGGGCTGATGCTGGCCGGTCCACATCAACCAGCCGGCGACCAAGGCAAGCACCACGATCGCCGCGGCAATCAGCGCCTCGACGGCCGTGAAGGCGCGCACCCCGCGCTCCCGGCGCGCCCAGACGTAGACGACGATGCCGGGGGTGAACAGGACCATGCACATCAGCAGATACTGGAGGCCGGCCGCATAGACGAGCCAGATGCCGTAGATCGTGGCGAGGCCGCCGACGATCATGTCGCGATTGCGGCTTCTGTCCCCCGCGCCGTAAGTCTCGCCCGAGAGGGCGAGCTTCAGCGCATAGGCGCCGGAGAAGACATAAGGCGGCAGGATCGCCACGGAGGCGATGAAATAGAAGAAATGATAGGCGTTCTGGGAGAAGTAGCTGACGAGGAGGAAGATCTGGATCAGCCCGTTGGTCACCCAGAGCGAGTTCACCGGCGAGCCCGCGGCGTTCTCGCCTGCGAACCATTTCGGGAAGGTGCCATCCTTGCCGCAGACATAGGGTATTTCGGCGCAGAGGAGGGTCCAGGCGAGGAAAGCCCCGCCGACCGACACGATCAGCCCCAGATTGATCAAGGCCGCGCCCCAGCCGCCGACGGCGGCTTCGAGAACGCCGGCCATGGAGGGGACCTTGAGGCCGGCCAGCTCCGGCTGCGTCATCAGGCCCCGCGCCAGGAGCGATACCAGCACGTAGATGGCAAGCGCGCCGGCAAAGCCGAGCAGGGTGGCACGGCCCACATCGGCACGATTGGCCGCGCGGGCGGAGTAGACGCTGGCGCCCTCGATTCCGATGAAGACCCAGAGCGTGACCAGCATCGTGCTCTTGACCTGATCCATCACGCTGCCCAGGGCGTCGCCGCCGGTGCCGGCCTGGCCCCAGAAGTCGAAGTGGAACTTGTCCCAGTTGAAGGCGATCACCGCCACGACCAGGAAAATCACGAGGGGCACGAGCTTGGCGAAGGTCGTGACGATGTTGACGAAGGCCGCCTGCTTGACGCCGGTAAGAACCAGGGTATGGATCAGCCAGAGGCAGATCGAAGCGCCGGCGATCGAGACGAGATTATTCCCGGCACCGAAGAAGGGGACGAAATATGAGAGGGAGGAGAAGATCGCGACGGCATAGGCGACATTGCCGAGGAAGGCGCTGATCCAATAGCCCCAGGCGCTGTTGAAGCCGATGAAATCGCCGAAGCCGGCCTTGGCATAGGCGTAGGGCCCGGCATTGAGATTCGGCTTGCGCACCGCAAGGCCCTGATAGACGAAGGCCAGCATCAGCATGCCGATGCCCGTGATGACCCATCCGATGACGATGGCGCCCGGCGACGCGTGGCGCGACATGTCGCTGGGCAGGTTGAACACCCCGCCGCCGATCATCGAGCCCACGACGAGTGCCACGAGCGGCAGCAGCGTCAGCTTGTCAGATGTCCGGCCGGCTTCCTGATCGACGGCGTTCGTAACCGCTGCCATGGACGCTCCCTCCTGCGTCGCGACGGATAGGCGGGGTAAGAATATTCAAGACCTCGTGTAGCGCCGGCGACTCACCCCGTTCGCGGACAATGCCGTCCGCAATCAGCCCTCCAATCGCACTGTGACTCGGCCAAAGCCTCTTGTTGTTATCGATATCACCTTGATCGAGATGTCGCTTGATCTTTTCTCACAAACATCCGCTTCCCGGCGTCATCTCCGGCGGAGGGGAAGGCACAGGTTCGGCGACGACATCGTGGCATCGCGCCCGCCAATCCGAGGGCGAGGCACCCGACCAGCGCCGGAAGGCGCGGGTGAACACGGCCGTATCGGCATAGCCCAGGGCGATCCCGATCTCAGTGACGCTGAGACGGGTGCCGCGTAGGAGCTGGCCGGCGACTTCAAATCGCGTCTCGTTCAACAGCCGTCGAAAGGTGGTTCCCCGCAGCTTCAGGCGGCGAAGGAGCGACCAGGGGTGCAGCGATAGGAAGGCGGCGACTTCATCGAGGGAAACGCCACCGGAAGTGACCCGCGGGCGAAGCAGCCGAACGACTTGGGCGACGATGTCGGGATGCTGCAGCGCCAAATGGCGCCGCACGAGGTTCTGGAGCCGGCCTCGCTCCTTGTCGTCTCTGCTGCGGATCGCCAGCGGCAGGGCTTCCGCCGGCACCACGACGGTGGATTCCTCCGCGTTGAACAGGAGCGGGACACCGAAGAATCTGCGGAAAGGCCGGATGTCCCGGGGTTCGGCGTGAGCAAACGTCACTTCGACGACGACCTTGCCCGCCAGCTCCCGAATCGCGCTGACAGCCAGCGCCAGGGCCCCATCGATGATCTGGTCGATGGCGGGGACACCCGGCTGATAGATCGCATAGCCGACGATGGCGGACTCCTTCATTGGCCGGAGATAGCTAACCGCCCCGTCCGCGTTGCGCGCCTGGGTGAGTGCGAGATCCCACAGGGCGAAATGGAGGTTGGGGGCTGTGCGCATCAGCTGGCCGACGACGCCAAGAGATTGCAGATTCAAACCCTGGCCCGCCAGCAGGCCGAAATGCTCGCATCCTGTCGCCTCGACCGAGGCTTGGAAGAGCCGGCCCATGGCGACGAAGGAAATCTCGTTGTCGGGATGGTCCAGTATCCGAGGATCCAGCCCGGCGGTCCGGAAGACCTTCGGAGGATCGGCGCTGAAGAGCTGCAGCACGCGGGGAATCTCGCGGAGAACTCCGACACGCTGTCGGCCCTCCGGATCGGCAATGCCTGAGCGACGGAGATCGAGCGCTCTCACCGAGCGACCCATCGTCATTATCCTGTCCGGCCTCCTATCCGGCGCACTTTCCAGGCCCGAGCAAGCTCCAGGCTCCGGCTCTCACTGACGGAACCCTCGCAGGGACCGACCGGCCCTCCCAGATTCGCGGCCGATTCGATCGCTTCACTCTGTCTCCCGTAGTGCCCGTTCCGGCTTCCAAGGGAGCCGCCCCAGCGAGTGTCATAAAGTATCAAGCAGGATGCATTTGGGAAGAGTTAATTAGCGGGAGAGCACGATCGGAGTCGCGCAGAGGCGACCGTTCGAAATTCGCCCCCGCGCGGCTGAACAGAGGCCGAATGGCAGTCGGGGGGACCCCATGAAGCGATTTCTTTGCAGCACCACAGCACTCGTCGCAGTCGGCCTGGCGGCGGGCGAGGCATCGGCGGCCAGCGCGCTGAAGCTCGGCATCACCGGCTTCTACCGCGACTCGATCGGCGGCAGCTTCGGCAATAATCCGACCTCGCAATTCGCCGGCACCGGCCCCCTGGCCCAGGGCGTCGGGGTCACCACGGCCGGTCTGGGTGGTTTCGACCGCCAGAACGTATCGATGCGCCAGGAGATCCGCGTCAATTTCACGGGCGAGACGACCCTCGACAACGGAATCACCGTCGGCGTGCTGGTCGGCCTCAACGGCGAAAACGTCCTCAAATCCGGCAGCACGACCCAGGTCGAGCGGGCCTACGCCGATTTCAGCGGCAAGTTCGGCCAAATCCGGGTGGGTGAGACCGATTCGGCCTTGTCGCAGGACTGCATCCTCGATCCGGGCAATGTGACCTCGAATTTCGGGGTCAACAGCCCCTATGAGTCCTTCAGCAATGTCGGCTACGCCCAGCAGCGCAATCAGACCACCGGGGTGGCCAATGTGAGCAATGCGGGAGGTGGCACCCTGCGGAATGGCAACCCGCCGCTCGGCGGCTATTTCTCGACCTTCGGCGTGGCGCCGGTCGGCTCGATCGGCACCTGCTACGGCATCGATCTGAAAGGCAACAAGATCGTCTATTTTTCACCGGATTTCGGCGGCCTCACCTTCGGCGTGTCGTACCAGCCACAGGCCTACAGCCGCTTCGCCGGGGGCGGCCTTGCCTATGGGACCGATGTCGCGGCCCCGGTTTCCGGCGGCGGCGCCAATATCCTGTCGGTCGCGGCCGACTTTGAGCACGACTTCGGCGGGGTGAAGCTGACCGCGGGCGGCGGCGGGGAATGGGCTTTCACGCAATATACCGCCGCGGGCGCCACGACCAGCGACAAGCCGGCCTGGTACAATCTGGGCCTCCAGCTGGGTTTCGGCGCCTGGGCGGTCGGGGCCTCGGGCGCCTATTACACCAACTATGCCCATGCCGGCTATGCCGCGACCAACGCGGCCTCGGGCGATGACGGCTGGGTCGTGACGGCCGGCGGCAGCTACACGATCGACGCCTGGTCCTTCGGGCTGCAAGGTCTGTATGGCAGCTACCAGCAAAGCGGCGCGGTGATTACCGGCAATCCCTTCGCCACCGCGCCGAACCAGGTGTACTGGGCCGTATCGCTCAACGGGGCCTATGCGCTGGGACCGGGGATAGCGCTGGAGGGGCAGGTGGCCTATACCGATACGAACTATGGCAACGTCTCTGCCTTCGGCGCGAGCGCTCCGGTTCCCACAGTCGTGGGCGTGAATGCCAGCCAGGTCCATGCCTGGGAGATCGACTTCGGCACCGCGATAAATTTCTAGCCTCTTCCTCGAGCGGCGACGCGGCGCGGTGAGCCGCGTCCGCCGAGGGACATCACCCAACGCAGCAGGAGCGCAGGATATGAGCGACAAGCTGGTGACACCGGGCGATCTTCGTGCCCTCACCGACAACGCCCACAAGGCCAAGGTTCAGGAGCAGTTCGATCGCGCCAGGAAGCTCGAGGAAGAGCAGAAGTTGCTGCGCGAAGCCTTCATGTCGCGCGACGTCCACCCCCAAGTCATGGAGCGGGTGAACGCCGCAGTCCGGCGAGCGGCGGAACAGGGCGCTCACGAAATCGAGGTGCTCAAGTTCCCCGCCGAATATTGCAACGACAAGGGCCGGCGCATCAATAACGGCGAGGCCGATTGGCCGAGCTCCCTCGAGGGTTTCGCGAAGCACGCCTATGACTTCTTCGTCAAGGAACTGCAGCCGGCAGGATTCAAGGTGCGGGCCCAGGTGCTCAGCTACCCCGAAGGCCGCCTGGGCGAGATCGGCATGTTCCTGAGCTGGTAGGGCGGTGACCGGCTAAAGGAGAGCGGCCAGGTCCGGCGAGGCAGAGCGTCGGCTGCCAGACTAGCTAGCCTTCCCCAGGCAAGGCGAGAACCGAGACATCGGCATGGTCGATCTCGCGGGTCAGCGATTCCTTCAGCGCCTCGACGCGCCGATTTACCTCGGCGATGCTCAGACTGGGCTCGAAGCCCAGCGCCAGCTCGATGAAAACGACCCGGCCGGAGCGCCGCGAGCGCAGGCGCTGGAGCCGTCCATAATCGCCCGCCTGGCTGGCGAGCACACGCTCGACCGAATCCCGGACCTGCTTGCCCGCCGTGCGGTCCAGCAGATCGGGAAGGCCCAACTTCAGCATGTCGATGGCATTGATGAAGATGAACACCGCCACGAAGCTGGAGCCGATTACATCGGCCCAGGCCACCACCACTCTGTCGGTGGAGAGCGCCGCCACCGACATGGTGACGATGACGAAGAGGGATGAGACGAGCTTCACGACCCGCGCCTTCAGCTGGGCCAGCATCACCAGCGAGCTTTCCGCCTCCGCGGCGCGGCGCATGCCGTCCCAGGCGACGACATTGATGGCGAGGTTGATGGCGCCGACGATGGCGGCCAGCGCGAGGCCGAATGGCGTGCCCAGCTCCTCCTCCCCGGCGATGATTCCCATGGCCTTGTAGAAGATCCAGACCGAGCCGCCCAGCATGCCGAGGCCGATCACGAGATTGGCGATCTGCTCCAGCTTGCCGGTGCCGTATTCCAATTCGGGCAGGGTCCCGCGATGGACCCGGCGCAGGATGGCGAAGGCGAAGAACTCGATCGCGATCATCAGGACGATCCGGATGGACTCCGCCAGGATGGTGAGGGAACCCCCGACCAGGCCGACGAGCAGGAAGACGAACATGATAAGGACGTCCGCCGTCAGGGCGAAGATCAGCGAGCGTTCTTCTTCGCGCTGATGAGGGGTGACGGGGGAAGCCTTGGCCATCGCGAGGCAGCGCCTTCAGAGCCGCAGCCGCGCGAGCAGGATCTGGATCAGCCCCACCTGGGGAAAATCGACATAGGCGGCGTGGCCCACGGGGCAGGCCTCGATATCGGCGGGTGTGGGTTCGAGCTTGACCAGCACCTGGCCGATCCCGGGATAGCGGCCTTTGGCGATCGCCGCCAGATCCTCCCTCCCGATGGTCGCCGCGCCGCCGCGGGTGAGCACCACGGTGCCGCGGCGCACCCGCTCTTCGCCCTCCAGCACGACATTCGCCACCGCTCCCTTGTTCAGGAGAGCGAGCTCGACATCCGATACCGGCACATCGACCAGCATGGCACCGCAATCGATCCAGCTCGCCACCGGCGAGCCCGGCTCCACGGCGGAGCCCGGCGCGGTGAGGAGGCTCCAGACCATGGCGCCCGGCGGGGCCGCCACCTCGGCCCGGCGCGTCTTCTCATAGATGGCCTTGGCCGCCGCCAGGATGTTGCGGGCGGAATCGACATCGACTTTGGCGGAGACGATTTCCGCCTCCGTCTGGGTGAGGTCGAGGCGGGCGTTGTCCAGCCGGCGGGCGGCGATGGCCGCATCCGTGCCGTCGTCCAGCAGCAGCGTGCCTTGCTCCGCGGCCCGCCGGCGCAGGTTCGAGCGGTCGAGCTCGCCCTGGAGCTCGATCAGCGTGCGCTGCATATCGGCGACCACCTGCGCCTCGGCATCCGCGGCGGCGCGCGACGCATGACCGTCCGCAGCGAGCTTCGCGATCCGGGCGTTCTGGGCCGTTTGCAAGATCATCTGGCGTTTGATGAAATCGAGCCTGCCCGTGGCCGCTACGATCCGCGTATCGAGATCCAGCTTGAAGGCGGCGGCGTAGGCCTCGGCGAGGGCGGCGCGGCTCTCCACCCGGCGCTGCAAGGTGGCGGCCTGCTTCTCCAGCACGTGCAGCTCTTCTTCAGCCCGCAGGAGCTCGGACTCGGCCCGGATGACCGGCGTCTGGTCGGCCAGGATATCCTTGATGGTGACGATGCGGCCGTCGGCGCCGACCCGTTCCCCGGGATAGAGGGGATGCTCGCCCACATAGCCGCGGATCGGGGCGGAGGTGAAGCTGATCCAGGTCGTGACCGCCGCGTCGCGGACGATGATCGAGCGCAGATAGGGCCCGCCGATCCAAGCGATATAGGCGAGGAGCCCGGCCAGAGCCAGGAGCTGTACCGATCGCCGCGATCCCAGTCGAAGCGCCATTCCCCCATCCGGGGTCTATGCTCGGCCCCGGCCCCCGTTCTTTCGGCGAATAATTGTCCTCGGCGGGATGGGGCGCAAGCTTTGGCTGCGGGGTCCGGCGCCCTTGCGCAGCCCGCTTTACCCCCAATCCGCCTTTCGCTATGGTGCGGCCGGTTCCCGCGGCATGCACCCGTAGCTCAGCTGGATAGAGCGCTGCCCTCCGAAGGCAGAGGTCACAAGTTCGAATCTTGTCGGGTGCGCCAATTATTTCAAGGTGTTAAGGGTATTCTTCGACAAGCCACCCCGGACTTAGCTAGCACATAGCTAGCGCCAGGCAACCATGGGCTGCCTTTGCCGCCAGGTGCCCCCCGCTGCAAATCCTGCTCTGAGGTGATCGCGAACGCACGTCAGGGAGGTTACGGCCGAGATCCCGATCAGTGGCCAAAAGAGCGCGGGGATAGGGAGGTGGGGGCGGCAATTCTATCGCCTCATCGAAGCGGGTTACCCCCTCGCGAGATTTTCTAAAAGTTCGGGAGACGCGCCACTCTGGGTGCTCGTAGAACCTCGCCCTCTCACGGCGGTAACAGGGGTTCGAATCCCCTAGGGGACGCCAACAAAATCAATAGCTTGGCAAGACGTTTGAAGTCACTTGCTGGTTCGTACGGAGATAATACGGAAAAGGTGTCCCTGGACGCGTGGGGACGGTGATGGACAACAAGGGGGTAGGGAGGTGGGGGACGAGTACTGCCTCCAAGGCATGATCGGGTGACCACCTCGCGAAAATTTTCCAAATTTTTTTGAATTGAATACCGTCTGTACTCCTTCATCTCAACATGACGCGGATTGGAATACAGGTGTTTAGGTCTGGAATTGGAAGGGTGGCTCCGCGCCTCCTTTCTTTAGGAAATCAGCGATGCCGTGCCTTCACGTCGGGCTCATAACCTGAAGGTCGTAGGTTCAAATCCACCCCCGCAACCACTTTATCGATATTATATCTGTGATTTCAACTAGTTAGCTGAATAGGCCTTATTCCGGCGTACGGTTCGACTCACAATAAGAACCCCGGAATTAGGCCCAGAAGCCCGCCCGGCGCTCCGACAGGGGAATCTGGGGCGTCAAGGCAGTTTCTTTCCAGCCTCCGGGCTGATCGCCTCTGTACGGCCTCCGTAGGCGGTTTGCGCAGGGGTAGGTCGGCAAGGCGCTGGCGGGCGCCTATGCGAGGGCGTCCGTCAATGACTTCGGCGGAAAGGTAGGAACTCATTGCGGCTGCGAGGACGCCGGCGTGGCCTTGATGAGGGCGGTGTCCTCCGCTGCGACCTTCGCCTTGCGCCGCTTGCTGCGCTTAATGAGGAGGGCGCGCTCGGCCTTGCCTCTCTCCGCGAGCTCCAGGAGCCGTCGCCATCGCTCATCCTCAGGGTCGGCCGCGCCGCTGTCGTCGATCGGCAAGCCGACGCGCGCGCTCGGGGTGAAACCGAGCTCGCGCATCGCCGCGCGCTTCGCCTCGATCGCCTTGAAGTAGACGAGCAGATACGGGTTTCGCGCCTTGGCCTTTTCGCCCTCCACTACGAGCTCGCCCCCGCACTCGGCAAGTGCTTGCTCGGCGAGTGCTTCATTGACCACGAAATCGGTCAGGATCGCGCTATCGATGGGGCGCAGCACATTCAACGGGGCATCGCGGAGGATTTGCCGCCAGCGCTTCCGCATGACGGCAGTGAAATACTTCGGCGCGACGAGCCGGCCGCCCGGGGCCAGCGCATCGGGGCCGCGGCGGCGATCCGGCGTCCTGATCGTCCCGCGTAAGGCTTTCAACGTCGTCGGCTGAGGCCGTGGCCCGCGCTTTCCCATGCGGAGCAAGATGCCGGAACCCTGCCGATCCGAAAAGCCCAAACTCCGTTTTGAGAAAATTGTGCTGGTAGCCCCGGTCCCTGAACTCATTAAAAAAAATAAATTACCCCCCCCGGTTTTCCGTCCCTTGCCGAAACATACTTCACGCCCACCTTCCGGCATTCGGCGCAGGCGCGCGGATTCGCTCGTGCAAACGCCATCGGCGCTGGCCGGCCTCTCGAAGGAGGTTCCCGACGGGAAAACCGGCAAGCTCGAGGACCGCTATCTAACCGTGTCCTGGTACTTGGCGAGCGTCATCTTCAGCACCTGCTGCTATCGTACACGACGTACTACAATGAGGCCCGCAGGCATCTGTCACTGAACAAGGACGCGCCCGTTTCGCGCGACGTTCAAGGCGTCGGACTATTTTCGCGAAGCCGCATCTCGGTGGACTGCATCAGCAATACGTCGGATTTGATTTCCGATAAGGACAACTAGCGTAGGCGGCTTTCTGGCTAACGACGCGTCACCTCTCCTGCTGATCTCCTGGAGTGACACCGCTGAGGCTCTTCCAGATCGAGCCATAGCAAATTCCTTTTCCTATGTTCGCCGAAATCGCTCAGGATGGTAATGGGGCGCTGTCGCTTCCCCGTCCGGGTCTGCCAGGGTCGCCCCCTCCGTTGTTCATCAGCGCTGCACCGCGTTACTGCTGCCCAACGTTCGATTGTCGCAGTTCTCACTCCAGAGGCCACCGCAGGTTCGCCTCTTGTCCATTCGAGGTTCTCTTGCAGTGGCCGTTCCTTATAGTGTACTGCTAGACTGCCTAGCAGGTGATATCCACCTCCGATGACACTCTGGAGGGGGTTATGTTTCGAACAATCTTGGTGGCTTTGGACACATCGGAGCATGCTGCCCGGACCACAGTAATGGCATGCGACCTAGCCGGCCAATACGGAGCGAAGCTTCTAATTCTCCACATAGTGCCTCCTATCTACGATGGGAAGGTTCGGAACGAGCTGGCCAATCTGGCCCGCATGGAGCACCTGGAGCGGACCGAGTACGAGATACTTCAGCAATGCGGTCGAGATGTTATGAAGCCGGCGGAGGCATGCGCGAAGGAGAAGGCCGTGGCCGAAGTGGAGACCTTGTGCGAGATCGGTGATCCCGCAGAGATCATCGTGTCCATCGCTAAGGCGCGCCGGGTAGACCTCGTGGTGCTAGGTCGGCGCGGCACGGGCAAGCTATCGGGGCTGTTGCTAGGCAGTGTTTCGCAGAAGGTTGTCCAACTCGTCGGCATTCCGTGCTTAATCGTTTCCTGAAGTCGCCGGTCGACGCCCCCCGGGTGACCAGCTCACCCTCTCCACCGGCCCCATGACCTGGCAGCGCCTGCCTGCCGGCGGGGCGCCGGCGGACGTTCTCTGGACCGCCGCCGAAATGATTGGTTGAAAATTCCAGTGAGTTTCACCATCACCCTTCGGAGGCCGCCCCGTCACGAGGGCGCCGGGGATTGGATGACAGCGGCCGAGGCACAGCTAAGAAGTGCGACGGTCACGCATCCGGCGTGACTAGACCGACGGTGCCTACGCGCATAGCTCAAGCGTCCCTGATGGACGGTCAATCTAAATTCATTTGCGGCCATCGCCCGCCTTACCGATCCATGGGGCGATCTGGTGAACTATTTCCGCGACATCAGCATGGCGAATGTAAAATTGAGTCCCTTGACGCCTTTGGCACTGAGGGGCTGGAGCCCAGATCGAGTTCTTGTAGCCGTTTTCGGACGCTGCATTCTCCGCTTCGAGCTCGAATCAAACGGGGACCCCTTCTGGTCCGCTGTCCGGGAGGACAGCTGGCGCGAGATGTCCGTGATGGAAGCCGCGACAGGGAGATGCCCTAGGCGCGACGCGCCAGCAGGCGGTAGAACCCGCGCTTCACGATTTCGGCCAGGGTCAGGTAGCAGAGAAGCATGGCGGCGAGGGTCAGCAGGAGCGTGACGGGCGGTGCGACAAACCCGAACCATCGGCCGAGCGGCGTGAAGGGCAGCAGGACGGCGAGGGTGACGACCGTCACCGCGGCGATCATGAGAGAACGGCTGGGGCGGCTTCGCAGCGGGTTGCGCCGGGTCCGGATGACGAAGATCACCAGCACCTGGGTCGCCAGGGACTCGACGAACCAGCCCGTCTGGAAGAGCGCCTCGCCGGCGTGGAAGACGACGGAGCAGGATGCCGAAGGTCGAGGAAGTCGAAGAGCGAGCTGACCGGGCCCGATGCACCAGCATGAAGTTGCGGATGAAGCGGATATTCCAATGCGGCGGCGTGCGCCATGGCTTCCGTCGATCGACGTGATCCGTCGGGATGGCGATCTCCGACAGATCGTAGAGGAAGTTGTTCAGCAGAATCTGGACAGGACAGCATGGGCAGGAACGGCAGGACGAGGGCGGCACCCGCCATGCAGAACATGTTCCCGAAGTTCGAGCTCGTCCCCATGATCACGTACTTCATGACGTTGCCGAAGGTCCGCCGGCCTTCGCGCACGCCGCGCTCGCAGAACCGCCAGATCGCGCTCGAGCAGGATGATGTCGGCGGCATCCTTGGCGACGTCCACGGCGCCATCGACGGAGATGCCGACGTCCGCGCTGTGCAGCGCCGGCGCATCGTTGATGCCGTCGCCCAGGAAGCCGACGACGTGGCCGCGGCGCTTGAGGGCCAGGATGATGCGGTTCTTCTGCGCCGGCGTGACGCGGCAGAAGATCGTCGTGCCGCTCGACGCGGGCGCTCGAGCGCTTGTCGCTCCATGGCTCGCCATGCTCGGCGCCGGTGAGCATGCCCGTCGACGGGATGTCGAGCTCGGCGCAGAGGTGCTGCGTCGACCCGCTCGTTGTCGCCGGTCAGGATCTTCACGGCGATGCCGCTGCGCCGAGGTTTGCGAGGGCCGCCTCGACGACCCTTCTTGGGCGGGTCCAGGAAGGCCGCGAAGCCGGCGAAGATCAGCTCCTGCTCGTCGCCGACCACGGCATGGGCGTGATCGGGCGCCGTCTCGCGCCAGGCGATGCCCAGGACGCGGAATCCCTCCGACCCCAGGGAATCGAAAGCGCCTTGGCCTTCTCCGCCGCCGCCGCATCGAGGCCGCGGAATTGCCAGTCCGGCGCCTCGTAGTGGCTCGAGAGCCGGAGCACATCCTCCAGCGCGCCCTTGACGACCAGGATGCGGCGGCCGGCCTTCTCGCACCAGGACCGACACCCGGCGGCGCTCGAAATCGAACGGCATCTCGTCGAGCTTGGTCCAGCCAGCACCGTCGGCGCCGCCATGCCCCAGGATGGCCTTGTCCAGGGGCTTCTCAGCCCAGTCTCGAAATGACTGTTGAGCCAGGCCAGATCCAGGACATGGCGGCTTTCATCGCCCGATATGCCGATGTGCCGGATCGAGCCGGATCCGCGCCTCCGTCAATGTCCCCGTCTTGTCGGTGCAGAGCACTCCATGCTGCCGAGGTCGTGGATCGCGCCGAGACGCTTGACGAGGACGCTTCTCGCGCGCCATCCGCATGGCGCCGCGCGACAAGGTCACGGAGACCACCATGGGCAGCAGCTCCGGCGTCAGCCCGACGGCCAGCGCGAGGGCGAACAGGAAGCTCTCGAGCAGTGGACGGTGGAACAGGAGATTGATCAGCAGCACGAACAGCACCAGCAGCATGGTGATGCGTACGAGCAGCATGCCGAATTCGTGGATTCCCTGCTCCAGAGCCGCCGGCGGCGGCCGGCGCCGCAAGGTGCCGCTGATCTCGCCGAGCTCGGTCGCAGCACCGGTCGCGACGACGAGGAGCGCCGCGGTGCCGCTGACGACGGAACTTCCCATGAAGGCGGCGTTGACGGCGCCGGCGACCTCCTCTGCCGGCACGCCCTCGGGAATAGCATGCTTCTCGGTCGGATAGGATTCCCCGGTCAGCAGGGCTTCGTTGACGAAGAAGTCCTTGGTTTCGATCAGCCTTCCATCCGCCGGAACGAGATCGCCGGCGGCCAGCAGGACGATATCGCCGGGGACGACGGCCTCGGCCTTGATCGTGGCCTCGCGGCCGTCGCGCAGGACCTGCTCCGTCAGGGCGACGGCGGCCTTCAGGCGGTCCGCCGCCGTCTCGGCCCTGTGCTCCTGTAGGCTGTCGAGGATGACGCTCATCAGGACGACCATGGAGATGATGGCGAAGCTGCCGATCTCCGCGGTAACGGCCGAGATCAGGGCGGCGCCGATGAGGATCAGGACCAGGGGGTTGCGCAGCCGGGCCGCCGCCTTGCGCAGAAGGCTCTGGCGCCCCTGGGCGCCGATGAGGTTGGGGCCGTGACGCAGCAGGCGCCGGGCGGCCTCCTCCGAGGCGAGGCCGTGCGGCCCGCTGCCCAGCCGGCGTTCGAGCTCAGCCAAGGGCTGCTGCCAGAAATCGCTGCGGGCTTCGGCTTCGCTCATTTCCGGTTCGCTCCGTGCTGCTTCGCCCTGCGCTGGTCGCGGACAGCCGGGACTTCTCGACATCCTGACGCATGAGCCTCCCTCTCCGCGGCCAAAGGCTGCAACCGCGGTGAAGCAGACACCGGATGGGCCGCGGCTCATTGAGCTGCATTCAAACCGGCCCGCACCGATCTTCCCATTGATTCAGCTCAACGGTGCCCGCCCGAGGAGCTGTCATCCATCTTTCCATTGCCCACCCCGACCTCAAGGGCGCAGAACGTCGAACATGACCATCCGCAATCTCGACCATTTGCTGGGACCCCGCTCCGTGGCGCTCATCGGCGCCAGCGACCATACGGGAAGCGTCGGCTTCACCATGGTCAGGAACATGCTGGGGAGCCGCTACGGCGGCCCGGTGATGCTGGTCAACCCGAATCATGACATCGTCCAGGGCGAGATTTGTCACCCGGATATTGCCAGCCTGCCCGAGGCGCCGGAGCTTGCCGTGATCGCCACGCCGGCGCCGACGGTACCCCGCCTGGTGGCGGAGCTGGGGGAGCGCGGCTGCAAGGCGGCGGTGGTGATCAGCGCCGGATTCGATGCCGCCCTGACCCAGGCCCTGCGGGAGGCGGCGCGGCCGCATCTGCTGCGCCTGCTGGGCCCCAACTGCGTCGGGCTGCTGGTGCCCGGCATCGGCCTCAATGCCGGGTTCGCCCATCTTATGCCCCCGGCCGGGCGCATCGCCTTTTTGGCTCAATCCGGCGCCATCGTTACCACGGTCATCGACTGGGCGGCGGCCCGCGGAGTCGGCTTTTCCTATCTCCTCTCCATGGGGGAGATGGCGCGATGTCGATTTCGCCGATGTCCTCAACTATCTGGCCGGCGATCCGGACATCGCCGCCGTGCTGCTCTACGTCGAGACTATCGGCAATGCCCGGAAATTCATGTCGGCCGCGCGTTTCGCCGCCCGCAGCAAGCCGATCATCGCCATCAAGGCGGGCCGCCATGCGGAGGGTGCCAAGGCCGTCGCCTCTCATACCGGCGCGCTCGCCGGGGCCGATGCCGTCTATTATGCCGCTTTTCACCGGGCGGGGGTGCTGCGCGTCTATGATCTCGCCGAGCTTTTCGCGGCGACGGAGACCCTGGCCAACGCCGGGCCCCTCACGGGCGACCGCCTCGCCATCCTGACCAATGGCGGCGGCATCGGCATCCTGGCGACCGACGCCCTGATCGACCAGGGCGGGCGCCTTGCCGAGATCGGGCCCGAGACGATGAAGCGTCTCGATGCTGCGCTGCCCGCCGATGTGGTCGCGCGGCAACCCCGTGTACATCATCGGCGACGCGATGCGGCGCGCTATGAGGCCGCCATTGAGCCCCTGCTCGCCGATCCCGATATCGACGCGGTGCTGGCGCTCAACTGCCCGACGGCGGTCGCCGACGGGATGGCGACGGCCCAGGCGGTGCTCCGCGCCCACGGCCGACACCGGTGCTGCCTGCTGACGAGCTCGGTCGGAGAGGCGACGGCGAGCCCCGCGCGCAATCTGATCGCCGACGCCGGCGTGCCAACCTATGAACTCCGGAGGATGCGGTGCGCGGGTTCATGCATCTCGTGCGCTGGCAGCGCAGCCGCGCCCAGCTCATGCAGACGCCGCCCTCCGTTCCCGACAGCTTCCGCCCCGACCGGGCGGCGGCCGTGGCGGTGATCGACGCCGCCCGGGCGTCCGGCCGCCGGCTGCTGACCGGGACGGAGGCCCGCGCTGTCTTTGCGGCCTATGATATCCCGCTGCCAGCCCTCGGCATCGCTCGCGACCCCGCCGGCGCCGCCAAGGCCGCAGTTGTCGCTCGGCGGGGCCGTGGCCCTCAAGATCTTATCCGCGGACATCTCGCACAAATCCGATGTCGGCGGGGTTGCGTTGGGGCTGGAGACCCCCGCAGAGGTCGAAGCCGCCGCCGAGGGCATGCTGGCGCGAGTGGCGGAGCAGCGGCCGGAGGCGCAGATCGAAGGCTTCACCATCGAAGCCATGATCCAGAGTGCCGGCGGCATCGAGCTCATCCTTGGCATGAGCGAGGATTGCCAGTTCGGGCCCGTTATGCTGTTCGGCCAGGGCGGGGTGGCGGTGGAGCAGCTGGCCGACGGCGCCCTGGCCCTTCCCCCCTCAACATGACGCTTGCCCGGGAAATGATCGAGCAGACGCGGATCTTCCGCCTCCTGCGCGGCTACCGCGACCGGCCGCCGGTCGATCTCGACGCCGTCGCCCTGACCCTGGTCAAGCTGTCACAGCTCACGACCGATCTCGACCAGGTGGTGGAGATCGACATCAACCCGCTTCTGGCAAGCCCGACGGGGGTCATCGCCCTCGACGCCCGCATCGCACTCGCCGACCGGCCGAGGACCGGCGCACGGCTCGCGATCCGGCCGTATCCGCCGGAGCTCGAGCAGGAGGTGCGCCTCGCAGACGGGACCGCGCTACGCCTCAGGCCCATCCGGCCGGAGGACGAGGCGGCACTGCAGCGCCTCTTCGACCGGCTGTCACCGGAGACGATCCGCATGCGCTTCTTCCACCCCATGAAGCGCCTGACCCACAGCATGGCCGCTCCGCTCACCCAGATCGACTATGACCGCGAGATGGCGTTCGTGCTGATCGATCGGTGTTCGGCGCGGATCGCCGACATCCACGGCGTCGTCCGGCTCTCAGCAGACCCTGATGGCGAGAAGGCCGAATTCGCCGTGGTCGTGGAGGATTTTATGACGGCGCGGGGCATCGGCCGGATGCTCATGGGGCAGATCATCGACTATGCCGGCGCCCGCGGCATTCGCGAGCTGTTCGGCGATGTCCTAACGGACAATTCCCGTATGCTCGACCTTTGCCGCCATCTCGGCTTCCGCCTTCTGGCGCCGGGTCGCCAGGGGGTGCTGCGGGTCAGCATCGACCCCTCGGACGGCCGCAGGCGCCCGCCGGCTGCCGTCGCCGCCGTCCCGTCCGCTTGATCCAGGTCAACGCGAGGTACTGCCTCTCCTTTAGCCGCTTCTGCACATCGCCGCAGGGAGGAAAGGATGATTCGACAAGTCAGGTTGGAGCTCGCGCGTTGCGAGGCATTCCCGGACGACAGCCCGGACCATGGTTATGAGCTGCACATGCCGCTCACGCCGGACGGTTATATCGACCACCATTGGCTGAAGCAGCGCGAGGAGGCGGTCTTCCGGCGGTTCTGGGGCGGGGAGGAGGAGCGGGCAGGCTTCGCCATGGACGGAAGGCTGGATGCTCTCCTTCGGCAAGGGCGAGGATGATGAGGTCATCTTCAAGGGCGATACTCATCGTTTCGTCGCAGGAGAATACGTCTCGATCCGGAGCGTGACGGCTGACGCGCACCTTCCACGTCGCCGCCGTCAATTGACCATAGCCGCTCGCTCCCGGTTTTCCCCTAGGCCGCAATGATCACCTTCAGCGCTTCGGTGGCGGTGGCTCGGCCGAAGGTGTCGTAGGCATCACGTGCGGCCAGCCGCGTCGTGATGGCGATTGCGCGGCGGCCTGCCCGCCGCAGGCGTTGACGACCGCCGTCGCGCCGAACCTGGACGCATCTCACAGCCGTCCGAGCAGGGCGGCGGTGTCAACCATGCGGTTGGAGAAGCCCCACTCGTTGTCGTACCAGGCCATGACGCTATCGAGCGCACCATCCACCACCGCCGTCTGCGAGGCATCGAAGATGGAGGACGCCGGACTGTGATTAAAGTCGGAACTGACAAGCGGCGCGGTATTTTCGTCGAGGATGCCTTTTAGCGCGCCCTCGCTTTCCACCTTCATCGCCGCGTTGATTCTTCCCTGGTGGTCTGACGTTCCAGCACCACATCGAGCGAAACCAGGGAGACGTTCGGCGTCGGCACGCGGACGGCGGTACCGTCCAGCTTACCTTTTAGCTCCGGAAAGACGAGGCCATCCGACCTGGACTTGCCGCCCCAGATATGCCCCGGTTCGGCGCGGCGGTGCCGATTGCGCTGGATCAAGGCGCGAATATCGGCCCGTCGGATCATGCCGGACGCTTCTCACCTTGACGCAAGGAGGTTCGACATGAAGGCAGGTGAGCTGATGACCGCCAAGGTCATCACTGTGCATGAGGATGCGACCATTGCCGATGCGATACGCCTGATGCTCGAGCATAGAATTCAGCGGCCTGCCGGTCGTCGATTCCGCCAACAGGCTCGCGGGCATCGTCACCGAGGGCGATTTTCTGCGCCGGGGAGAGATGGGCACCGAGCGTCATCGCCCGCGGTGGCTGGAGTTTCTGCTAGGCCCGGGCCGCCAGGCAACCGATTACGTGCATAGCCATGGGCGCAAGGTCGCGGAGGTGATGACGAAGCTGGTCCAGGCCATCTCGGAAGATACCCCGGTCAACGAGATCGTCGACGTGATGGAGCATTTTCACATCAAGCGCCTGCCGGTCCTGCGCAACGGGACCCTCGTAGGGATCGTCGGCCGAGCCGATCTCCTTCACGCGCTCGTGGCCTTGCCCCATTGGGGCCCGCTCGGCGTCAGCGATGCCGAGATCCGAGCGCGTCTGACGGCCGAGATCGCCAAGCAGCCCTGGGCGCCCCAGTCCAGCATGAGCGTGACCGTCCAGAACGGCGTCGTGCGGCTATCGGGGATGGTCTTCGACCAGCGCGAACGCCAAGCCCTTCGCGTCTTGGCCGAGAATACCCCCGGTGTGAAGGACGTGGAGGATGATCTCGTGGTGATCGAACCCCTGGTGATACGGCCGTTCTAGGCCATGTCGTCCTTCCACGTATTTCTTGCCGTGCTGAGCACCCGCCAGCGGCGTGGCAGCCGCTCCCAAGCACGCCCCCGCCTCTTTTTCAGCCATTCGTCCATGCGAAGCAGGGAGGCTTTCGGGCAGCGGCGCTCGCCGACCCCCATGCCCTCCAGATTCTTGACTCGATACCCCAGTCGCGTCGAAGGGCGGATGGGATGGCATCCCGATAGACCGAGATTGCGGCGCGCAGCCGACGAAGCCCGACCCTTAACTGGTGAAGGCTCTCGGGGTCCCGCCCCAAGCGGGCACCCTCAATATTCGCCCTCACCTGACAGGTGCAGGCATGGAGCATCGTGGCGAGGGCCTCGCTGAGTAGCCGGGTTTCTCCAAGATCGAGCCGTCGGGCATGCGCCGGGCGAGAGGGACGGGGTGGGGTCATGACGGGGAAAGAACATCGCTCCCTGCTTCCAAGCCATGATTTAGATCAAGGACAGCCGCGGCCAGCCCAGCCATCTTTACACCATGAGCTTTTCGTTTCAGACCGGTCCTTTGTCGGAGGCCGGGGTCGCCGAGGCCCTGCCGCTTGTGCGAGCGACCTGGCCTGGTACGGATCTCGCCTCTTGGCGCCGTTATATCCGAGCCTTCAGCGGCAATTCGGCGACGGAAGCAGGGGTGCTCGCCATGCGCGATACGTCGGATCGACTTTGCGGTCTTCTCGCCTATAACCTCTACAGGCCCCTCGGCTTGCCGAGCCCCCTCCTTGCCGTGCCCTTTTTCACGGCCATGGACGTGGCAAACTCCCTGCAGGCCGTGCGTCTGCTTCTCGGCGCCGCGGAGAGGCAAGCCTCCGCGCTGCATTGTACAGGCCTTGAAATCCGCCTGGCCCGCGGCCAATCGCAGCTTGCGGAGCGCCTGCGGAGCCTAGGCCTTTCCGCCGAGGCGACCCTTCTGGGGAAGACAGTTCCCCGACAGGGCGGAACCGGCTAGGCTTTGCCAATCCACTGCCGCATGCCTCTACGGAGCGAAGCCGCGAACAGGTCAGAAGGTGAAGAGCAAGAAAGGCAAGTCGGGTCTGCGCCGCAAGTTGCAGAAGCCTCGCGCCAAATCGGCACCGGGCAAGCCGAAGACACCGAAAATCAAAATTCGCCAAGCTGCGGCAAGCTCGCCGAAAAGCGGAGAGGCAAGCCGTAGGCGGCCAAAGACCTCCCCCCGCCCGCCGGGGGCGCCGCGCGGGCGGAAGCGGCGGTGCCGGGCATGCTCGCGGCGATCGTGCAGTCCTCGGACGCGGCGATCATCGGCAAGACGCTGGACGGAATCGTGACCAGCTGGAATCCGAGCGCCGAGCGGATCTTCGGCTATTCCGCCGCCGAGATGATCGGCAAGCCGATCCATGTCTTGTCGTCTCCGGACCGGCCTCGCGAAATGGAGCGAGATCCTGCGATCGCGTCCGCCGTGGCGAACGCGTCGAGCATTTCGAGACGCGAGCGGCGGCGGAAGGATGGCCGCCTGATTCATATCTCGCTGACCGTCTCGCCGATCCTGGACGAGCGTGGGCGGATCATCGGGGCGTCGAAGATCGCCCGCGACATCACGGGCCGCAAGAGCACGGAGGCGCAGCTCAGGGCCAAGACGGCGCAGCTCGAGGAGTTCACCCATGCCTTGAGCTTGGCACCGGCCATGGTGCGGACACCCGAGGGGAAGATCCTATTCTGGGGGCGGGGTCTCCAAACCCTTTACGGATGGTCGGCGGAGGAAGCCATCGGCCGGGTCTCCCATGAGCTTCTTCGCACGGAGTTCCCGTTGCCGCTGGCGGAGATCGAGGCCGAGCTGCGGGAGCGGGGCGAATGGCAGGGCGAGCTGCAGCATTCCCACAAGGATGGCCGCCGGCTGACCGTCGCCAGCCAATGGGCGGCGCATCGGCAAGCCGGCGAGGTTCCGTCATCGATCCTCGAAATCTGCCTCGACGTGACCGAGACGAAACATGCCCAATCGATGATCGAAGAGAGGGAAGCGCGGTTGCGCTCCATCCTCGAAACCGCCCCCGACGCGATCATCACGATCGATGAGCGTGGAATCATCCAATCCTTCAGCACGGCGGCGGAGAAGCTGTTCGGCTATGCCGCCGGCGAGGTGATCGGGCGCAATGTCAAGATGCTCATGCCCTCGCCCCATCGCGAGAACCATGATGGGTATCTTGCGCGATATCGGCGAGACGGGCGAGAAGCGGATCATCGGCATCGGGCGTGAAGTGGAAGCGCAGCGCAAGGATGGCACGATCTTCCCCATGGAGCTCGCGGTCGGGGAGGTGAGGCTCGGCGGAGCCTGCCATCTTTACCGGTTTCATCCGCGACCTCACGGCACGGGTCAAGATGGAGCAGGAGCTCCGCCAGGCGCAGAAGATGGAAGCCATCGGCCAGCTCACCGGGGGCGTCGCTCATGACTTCAACAATCTTCTCACGGTCGATCTCCGGCAACCTCGAGATGCTGGAGCGGCGCCTCGAGAAGGCGGAGGACCGCGAGATCCTTCAGGAGGCCCAGGAGGCATCGCGGCTCGGGGCCGAGCTCTCCAAGCGGCTGCTCGCCTTCGGACGGCGTCAACCCCTGGACCCCAAGCCAACCGATCTCAATGGGCTCGTCTCGGGAATGGTCGATTGGCTGCGGCGCAGCCTCGGCGCCACCATCGAGATCGAGACCCGGCTCGCCGAGAACGTGCCGATGATCATGGTCGATCCCGGCCAAGTCGAGAACGCGCTGCTGAACCTCGCGGTCAATGCGCGCGATGCCATGCCGAACGGTGGACGACTCATCATCGAATTCGGGACTGATCGACATCGATAAGGACTATCTCGCCGTCCATTCCGATGCAGCGCCAGGCACCTATGTCATGCTGGCGGTAACCGACACCGGCGCGGGTATGTCACCGGAGGTCCGCCAGCGCGCCTTCGAGCCCTTCTATACCACCAAGGGGCCCGGCGCCGGCAGCGGCCTCGGCCTCAGCATGGTTTACGGCTTCGTCAAGCAATCTGGCGGCCATGTCCAGCTCTATAGCGAGCCAGGGCACGGCACGACGGTGCGGCTCTACCTCCCGGCGCAGGCGCGGGAGGTAGACTTCGGCGAAGGCGCCGGCGGCTGCGGTCCCTGCCTGCAGGATCGGGCGAGAGGATCCTGGTCGTCGAGGATGACCCCGGGTTCGCCGGGTTGCCGTCCGCCGCCTTCGGGAGCTGGGCTATGCCACCGTCGAGGCGGACAACGGCCCCGCCGCGCTTCGGCACCTTGACGGCC
Organism: uncultured Alphaproteobacteria bacterium; assembly: GCA_963757155.1. GTDB lineage: Bacteria > Pseudomonadota > Alphaproteobacteria > Dongiales > Dongiaceae > DASXQK01. The sequence continues at coordinate 36,386 of CAVWQS010000025.1, read as the reverse complement.
GGCAGTCCTTCGAGCTGCTCTTCACCGATGTCGTGATGGCCGGCGGCATGAGCGGCATCGAACTCGCCCGGGAGGCCCGGCGGCGGTGGCCAAAGTTGAAGATCCTGTTCACCTCCGGCTATGCCGAGCCGGCAATGGCCAAGAGCGGACTTCGATCGCTGAAAAGCGCCGCTTGGATCAGCAAGCCCTACAGCATGAGCGAGCTCCGGGCCAAGCTGCGCGAGGTGCTCGCCGGCTGAGCGGCCTCAGCCCGTCGCCACCGGCGTGGCAAAGACATAGCCCCCGCCGCGGACCGTCTTGATCAGGCTGGGATTGCCGGGATCCGCCTCCAGCTTCTTGCGCAGCCGGCCGACCTGGGTATCGATCGCGCGGTCATAGGCAGCCCATTCCCGGCCCTTCACCAGCTCGATGAGCTGCGCGCGGGTGAGCACCCGGTTCGGATGCTGGGCGAACACCCGCAGCAGGTCGAACTCGCCGGCGGTGAGCGGCACCAAACCGCCGGTGGGCGGCGCGAGCTCGCGCTTCACCAGGTCGAGGCACCAGCCTTGAAATCGGAGGACCTCGCCGGCACTCTTGTCGGCGACCGACTTGGAAGCGGCGGGTACCGGCGGTCCGGGGCCTATCCGACGGAGGACAGTGCGAATACGCGCCAGGACTTCCCGCAACTCGAATGGCTTGGTGATGTAGTCATCCGCGCCGGTCTCGAGGCCCACGACTCTGTCGATCAGATCCCCCTTGCCGGTCAGCATGATGACGGGGATTTCCGAGCGCTGCCGGATAGAGCGGGCGAGGGAAAGACCATCCTCGCCCGGGAGCATCAGGTCGAGCAGCACCAGGTCGACGATGCCGCCCTCCAGGACGGCGCGCATCGATCCGCCATCTGCGGCATCACTCACCTTGAAGCCTTCATCGGTGAGATAGCGTCGCAGCATGGTCCTGATCCGCGGTTCGTCGTCTACGACCAGGATATGCGCTGGGTTGCTCATTTCAGATCCGCGTCACGGCCATCACAGGGCAAAGCCCACCAGCCGAGCCTGACACAAACTGTCACACTTCGCCTTCTACCGATGTTAAACGCCACGGCCTTCGGCATCAACGGGTGACATGACCCCGCTAGCCTCCTCCTGGCCGGAACGATCCGGCCGACGCGATAAACAGGAGGACGGACATGCAAGCTCAAATCGCCTCGAATACGGCCACCAGGATGGAGCCAGCCGCGCTTTCCATTTCCGCAGGCCTCAGCCCCCAGGGCGCCAGCCGCCTCATGGCCGTCAGCTCGCTTCACCGGAAAGCGGCCGGCGAGACCCTGTTTGCGGAAGGCGATGAGGCCGACAGCGTCTATGAGGTGGTGCGCGGCATGCTGCGGCTCTGCAAAATTCTTCCCGATGGTCGCCGGCAGATCACCGGCTTCCTCTCGGCCGGCCAGTTTCTCGGCCTCGCGCCGGAGGGCGTCTGCGTCTATACGGCAGAGGCGATCACGGAGGTCACGCTCTGCCGTTACAAGCGCACGGCTTTCGACCGTCTCATCGATGAAGTGCCGGGCTTTGCAAAGCGCGTCCTGGCCGTTGCCTCCCACGAGCTCAGCGCCGCCCAAAACCAGATGCTCCTGCTCGGCCGGAAGTCGGCAGCGGAGAAGGTCGCGAGCTTCCTCCTCCTGATGGCGGAGCAGGCCGGTGCGGAGGAGGAGAGGGCCGTCGGGCTGCCAATGACCAGAAGCGACATCGCGGACTATCTCGGCCTGACGATCGAGACGGTGTCCCGGACATTGACCAAGCTAAAGCAAGATGGGCTCATCGCCCTGCCGACTCCCGACCGCATCCAGATCCGAGACCGCGACCAGCTCGAAGAGCTTGCTGCCGGCGAGTTGGACCATGGTCGGGACCGCGACTGCTAGGAGTTCGGCAATATGGAAGATCCCGCCAACACTCCGGAACCGCCATGCCGTCCAGCACGACGGAGCCCCATCAGGATTGAAAGGGCCGGCTTCGTGGCTCCGCCGCTGCCTCCTTGCCACAAACACCGCGAGCTCTCATCGCCATCGCAGAGCCAGGCCCGGGCCAGTTGTGCCGGCAGGTTCTGGAGGCGTTAGGCTTCATGGTCGAAATCGTCGACTCCGGCATCGGCGCGGTGATCGCAGTGCGGGAGAGGACGCCAAAATTGATTCTCATGGATCTGCAGCTCCGTGACGTGCCGGGACGAGAGGCAGTCAGCTGGCTTCGATCCAATCGCAATATACAGGCAACCCCCATCGTCATCCTTGCCGGGGCTAGTGACGAGGAACGCCTCCTGCAGGCCCCGTGCCCCGGCGCTATTCTGCGCAAGCCCTTGTCGCCCGAGGCGATCCGGCGCGTCATCCGGGACGTCCTGGAAACGGAGGATACGCCATGCTCACCTTAGAAGATTGCATCGCCTTGAGCGACCTGACGCGAGAGGAGGCCGCCTTTGACGAGCAAGAGCATCTACCGGGGATGATTGCGACCGAGCTCTGCTCCTATCTCCTTCAATCGTCGCAGGGTCATCGGGCGATCAAGACGATCCTCTGCGAAGACATCGCTCATGCGCGGGCACGCGGCGACTATTGCCGTTCCGCGAAGTTGAAGCTGTTGCTTCGCCATGTCATCGAGCAAACGCCGCGGGTTGATCTGCATCAATGCTGAGACCTGCGCTGCTACGCATAAGAAAGGACGTCACTCAACCCCCTTAGGAGATCGTACATGACCGACGAACGTGAAGAGGCGATCCGCCTTCGCGCCTACGCAATCTGGAATGAATCAGGCCGCCCCGTCGGGCAGCACCTGCGCCACTGGCGGCAGGCGGAGCAGGAAGTGTCCAAGGCAGAGCAGGTCGCCAAGCTAGCTGCGGCCGTCGAGGAACCGAAGGCCGCGGCCTAGGCCGTTGTTGCCCAGCTTGGCGCATGTGGCGTCGTCGCCCCGCGCCAGGCTGGGACGATTGTGGACGAGCCTCACCGTTGCCAAGCGTCACAACCGCGACATGAGACTAGGTGATGATGACAACCATGATGAGAGAAGCGTTCGATCACCGGGACACCCCTCGCCTGGTCGAGCTCGGCCATGAGGTCGAGGATCTGCGGATTTCGGTGGCCGCCGAGGGGCGGCGCATGTTCCAGGGCTGGCGCGCGGATATCCATCGGCCCGCCTTCGGGGCCAGCGCCTTGAATCTGGCTCATTACCTGGCCCTGCGGCATCGCGACATCCGCGGGCTGCAGCGCGCCCTCATGCGCTACGGCCTCTCCTCCCTGGGCCGGCTGGAAAGCCGCGTCCTGCCGGCGCTGGACGCCGTCGCGGCGGCGCTCGGCCGCATGGCGGAGGCGGGGCCGGCGGCGGCGCAATTCCCTTCAGAGCGGCAGTTCTTCCGCGGTGAGCGACGCCTTCTCGCCAATGCGCAGGCCCTGTTCGGCCCGCCGCTGGACGGCCGGTCGGGCCGCATCCTGGTCACGCTCTCCACCGAGGCGGCGCTCGATCCCGGCCATGTCCTCGATCTCGCCAAGCGGGGCATGGATGCGGTTCGCATCAATTGCGCCCATGACGACGAGGCGGCATGGGCCGCCATGGTGGCCCATGTGCGCGATGCGGGACGGGCCATCAATCGGCAGATCAAGGTCCTCATGGACATCGCCGGGCCAAAATGCCGGACGGCGGGGGTCAAGGTCGCCTCCGACCGGAAGAAGCTCCATGCCGGGGATCGGATGCTGCTCTGCCGCTCGGCTTCGGCGGGGGAGGGCCGGTTCGAGTTCCGCGCAACCTGCACCATTCCGGAGGTCATCGACCGGCTCGCCATCGGCCACCGGGTCTATGTCGATGACGGGCGCTTCGCCGGGCATGTCGAGGCGCTCGACGAGGCGGGCGCGGTCCTGGTGATCGAGCGGACCAAGGTCAATGGCGGGAAGCTCAAGGCCGAGAAGGGGCTGAATTTCCCCGATACGGATCTCGGGCTTTGCCCGCTGACCGCCAAGGATCTGAAGGATCTCGAGTTCGTCTGCCGCCATGCGGATATGGTGGGATATTCCTTCGTCGAGACCGTGGCGGATATCAGGCTGCTGCAGGATGAGCTGGCGCATCGCCGGCGCGACTGGAACACGCTCGGGCTGGTCGCCAAGATCGAGACGCCCAAGGCGGTGCAGAACCTTCCGGATCTGATCGTCCAGGCCGCCGGCCGGCAGCCCTTCGCCGTCATGATCGCGCGGGGCGATCTCGCGATCGAGATCGGCTTCGAGCGCCTGGCGGAGATGCAGGAGGAACTGCTCTGGCTCTGCGAGGCTGCACATATCCCCGTGATCTGGGCGACCCAGGTGCTGGAAAGCCTGGTCAAGAAGGGGCTGCCTTCCCGGGGCGATATGACCGATGCCGCCATGGCCGGCGCGGGCGGAATGCGTGATGCTGAACAAGGGCCCCAATGTCGGCGCGGCGATCGGCGCGCTCGACGGGCTCCTGCGGCGCATGTCCGAGCATCAGTTCAAGAAGACCCCGCGCCTGCGCGCCTTGCGATCCTGGTGAGCGGTCGAGGCGGCCCTCCGGAGGCCGCTCCAGTCCGCCGCCACCCTTCCCTTGACCCACGTCAATGTGCCGAGAGGGCCCTCCCTAGTCTCCGGTGACGACGATGCGCCGGCGGTCTCCGCGCGGCTCGACGGCAGAGGAGCGACATGAAGGAGACCAGGACGGTCGATCCCGGCGTCGTGGAAGGCCGGGGCCCGCGCGGCCGGACCCCGGACGAACCTGCCGGCTCTCCGGCCGGCACCGCCGCCGCCCCGCAAGCGGCGGTGGCTGCGGCTCGCATTGGCGGTGATCGTCATCCTGGGGGCCGGAATCGGAGGATTCCGCTGGTGGCAGTCCCTGCAGACCGAGTTGCCGGCCGGCATCGCCTTCGGCAATGGACGCACCGAGGCGGACGAGATCGACATCGAGACCAAGTTCGCCGGCCGCATCGCCGAGATCGCGGTCGACGAGGGCGACACGGTGAAGGCCGGCCAGGTGCTCGCCCGGATGGATACCCGCGATCTCGAAGCCTCCCTTGGCAAGGCTCAGGCTCAGCTGCGCCAGGCACAGAGACCCTCGACGAGGCCAAGGCCGATTTCACGCAGCGCCAGACGGAGGCGACCCTTGCGCAGCAGGAGCTTGCGCGCGCCCGTGTGCTGGTGCCGAAGGGCTATGCGACCCAGGAGCTCCTCGATACCCGCCACCAGCAGATGAACGCTGCCGCGGCGGCGCTCATCGCCGCCGAGGCGCGCATCGGCCAGGCGACCCACGGCCTCGACGCCGCCACCCAGGACGTGGCGCTGCTCCAGGTGAACATCGCCGACAACACGCTGGTGGCGCCGAGGGACGGCCGCGTCCAGTACAGGCTGGCGAATCTCGGCGAGGTGCTGCCCGCCGGCGGAAAGGTCTTCACCCTCCTCGACCTCTCCTATGTCTATATGGATATCTTCCTGCCGACCCTGCAGGCGGGCAAGGTCGTCGTCGGCAGCGAGGGCCGCATCCTGCTCGATGCCCTGCCCGACCAGCCCCTGCCGGGGAAAGTCCTTTCGTCGCCGACCAGGCGCAGTTCACCCCCAAGATGGTCGAGACCCGGAGCGAGCGCGACAAGCTCATGTTCCGGGTCAGGATCAAGATCGACCCGGCGCTGCTGCGCGCTCATCCCGATCTGGTTCGGGCCGGCCTTCCCGGCCTGGGCTATGTCCGGCTGGATCCCCAGCTGGCCTGGCCCGCAATGCTCGAGCCCAAGCGTGACCGGTGATCCCTTGGCGCCGCCCGTCGCGGTCCTCGATCGGCTGAGCCATCGCTACGGTGCGACGCTCGCCCTCGATGGCATCAGCCTCAGCCTGCCGGCCGGCCGCGCCGTCGGCCTGATCGGCCCCGACGGGGTCGGCAAGTCCACTTTGCTCGCCCTCATCGCCGGCGCAGCGGAGATCCAGCGCGGCAGCGTCGCCGTGCTGGACGGCGACATGAGACGCCGGCGCCACCGCCGGCAGGTCTGCCCGCGCATCGCCTATATGCCGCAGGGGCTGGGCAAGAACATCTATCCCGATCTCAGCCTGCGGGAGAACATCGCGTTCTTCGGCCGGCTGTTCGGCCTGGGGGCTGCGGAGCGGCGTGAGCGGATCGACGGGCTGCTGCGCGACACCGGCCTCGCCCCCTTCGCCGACCGGCAGGCGAAGAAGCTTTCCGGCGGCATGCGCCAGAAGCTCGGCCTCTGCTGCGCGCTGATCCACGACCCGGACCTGCTCATCCTCGACGAGCCCACCACCGGCGTCGACCCTTCTCCCGCCGCCAGTTCTGGCGCCTCATCGACCGCATCCGCGCCCGCCGCCCCGGCATGAGCGTGATCGTGGCCACCGCCTATATGGAGGAGGCGGAGCGCTTCGACTGGCTCGTGGCGATGAATGGCGGCCGGATCCTGGCGACCGGATCGCCGGCCGAGATCAAGGTCCGGACCGGCGCGGCGAGCCTGGAGGAAAGCTTCATCGCCCTGCTGCCGGCCGCGCTCGGGGCCGGCCACCGGCAGCCCGATCATCCCGCCGCGGCGTGCCGGCGCCTGGAGGTGGCGGTCGCGGCGGAAGGGCTGACGCGCCGCTTCGGCGACTTCACCGCCGTCGATCACGTCAGCTTCCGCATCGAGCGCGGCGAGATCTTCGGCTTCCTCGGCTCGAACGGCTGCGGCAAGACGACGACCATCAAGATGCTGACCGGCCTCCTGCCGGCGAGCGAGGGCAAGGGGTGGCTTTTCGACGCGCCGATCGATGCGGCCGATCTCGAGCTGCGCAAGCGCGTCGGCTACATGTCCCAGTCCTTCTCCCTCTATGGCGAGCTGACGGTGCGCCAGAACCTGGCGCTCCATGCGCGGCTCTTCCACATGGCCCCCGATCGGGCCGAGCGCCGGATCCGGGAGCTCGTCCGCGATTTCGGCCTGGCGGAGCATGTCGATGCCGAGGCTGCGGGGCTGCCGCTGGGCATCCGCCAGCGCCTGTCCCTGGCGGTCGCCGTGGTCCACGAGCCCGAGCTCCTGATTCTCGACGAGCCGACCTCGGGCGTCGATCCGCTCGCCCGCGACAGATTCTGGGAGCTGCTCGCCGACCTCTCCCGCAACAAGGGCGTCACCATCTTCGTCTCCACGCATTTCATGAACGAAGCCGCGCGCTGCGACAGGGTTTCGCTGATGGATTCCGGCCGTGTGCTGGCGACCGGCACGCCGGCGGATCTGGTTGCCGCCCGCGCTGCCGGAAACCTCGAGGAAGCCTTCATCGGCTATATCGAGGACGCCGTCGGCACCGCATCCGCCGAGCCCGACGCAGGCTTTGGGCAATCCCCCTCCACTCGCGGGGCGGCGCCAAGCCGGCGCTTCAGCCTCGGCCGCCTGCTCGCCTATTCGATACGCGAAAGCCTGGAGCTGTGGCGCGATCCCGTCCGCCTCGGTTTCGCGCTTCTGGGGACGGCCTTCCTGATGCTGGCGCTCGGGACTCGGGATCAACACGGATGTGGACCATCTGCCCTTCGCCGCGCTCGACCGCGACGATACGCCGGAGAGCCGCGCCTATCTGGAGGAGCTTCGGGGCTCGATCTACTTCACCGAGCAGGCGCCGCTGGCGGATTACGGCGAGATCGAGCGGCGCCTGGCCGGCGGCGAGCTCAAGGTGGTCGTCGAGATTCCGCCCGGCTTCGGGCGCGACCTGCGCCGCGGCCGGCCCGTTGAGGTGGGCGCCTGGATCGACGGCGCCATGCCCTTCCGGGCCGAGACGACCCGGGGCTATCTGGAGAGCGTCCATCAGCGCTTCCTCGCCGACCTCCAGCAGGCGAACGGAGGGGCGAGCGCGGCGCCTGCGGCGATCGAAACCAGGTTCCGCTACAACCAGGACTTCAAAAGCGTCAACGCGATGGTGCCCTCCACCTTGGCGATGCTGCTGGCCCTGATACCCGCGATCCTGATGGCCGTTGCCGTGGTGCGGGAGAAGGAGCTGGGCTCGATCACCAATCTCTACGTGACCCCGGTCACCCGCCTCGAATTCATCCTCGGCAAGCAGCTTCCCTATATCGGCGTGGCCATGGTGAGCTTCCTCACCCTGGTGCTGCTGGCGATCACGGTGTTCGGCGTGCCGCTGAAGGGCAGCTTCCTCGCGCTGGCCGCGGGCGCCCTCCTCTATGTGACCGCCACCACAGGCTATGGCCTTCTCATCTCCGCCTTCGCCAGTACGCAGATCGCGGCCCTGTTCGGGACGGCGATCCTGACGGTCCTGCCGGCCACCCAGTTCTCCGGCATGCTGACGCCGGTCTCCTCGCTCTCGGGGCTGCCCGCCCTCATGGGCCATCTCTTTCCCATGACCTATTTCCTGCCGATCAGCGTCGGCACCTTCACCAAGTCCCTGGGATTTGCGGCCCTCGGCGGCAAGATGGCGGCGCTCGCGCTCTTCGTCCCGGCGCTGACGCTCCTCAGCCTGCTGCTGCTACGCAAGCAGGCCCGGTGACGGCGGATGCCGAGCCTCGGCAACATCTTCTGGCTCGGCGTCAAGGAGCTGCGCAGCTTCCTGCATGATTTCGTGCTGCTGGGCCTGGTGCTCTACACCTTCTCCTTCGCCGTCTACAGCCAGTCCCTGAGCAATTCCCAGGAGCTCCACGACGCGGCGATTGCCATCGTCGACGAGGACCATTCCCAGCTGTCGGCGCGCATCGCCCAGGTCTTCCTTCCGCCCTACTTCAAGCCGCCAGCGCAGGTCGCCGCTGGCCAGATCGACCACCTCATGGATACCGCGCGCTACACCTTCGTCCTCGACATACCCGCCGCATTTCCAGCGCGATCTCGAGGCGGGGCGCAGCCCGGCGATCCAGGTCAATGTCGATGCGACCGCCGCCATGCAGGCGGGCGTCGGCGCCGGCTATATCGAGCAGATCCTGGAGCGGGAGATCGCCCGCGCGGTCACGCGCGCGGATGTCACCCGGCCGACGCCGGTCACGCTCGCGGTCCGCGTCGCCTACAACCCCAACATCACCACCGCCTGGTTCACGAGCGTGATGGGCATCATCAACAATGTCACCATGCTGGCGATCATCCTCGCGGGGGCCGCGATCATCCGCGAACGGGAGCACGGCACGATGGACCATCTGTTGGCCATGCCGCTCAGGCCATTCGAGATCGCCATGGCGAAGGTCTGGGCGAACGGCTTCGTCATCCTGGTGGCGGTGGCGCTGTCCCTCTGGCTCGTCGTCAAGGCGGTTCTGGGCGTGCCGATCATCGGCTCGATCCCGCTGTTCCTGCTGGGCACGGCCCTCTATCTCTTCTTCGCCACCGCAATCGGCATCTTCCTCGGCACACTGGCGCGCTCCATGCCGCAGCTGGGCCTCCTCTTCATGCTGATCGCCATGCCGATGAACCTGCTCTCGGGCAGCAGCACCCCGCTGGAAAGCATGCCGGCCGCTTTGCAGGCGGTGATGCAGGCCTCCCCCTCGACACATTTCGTCAGCTTCGCCCAGGCGATCCTTTATCGCGGCGCCGGGCTGGAGGTCATCTGGCGCCAGTTCCTCGCCGTGGCGGTGATGGGAGTGCTGTTCCTCGCCCTCGCCTTGCGCCGCTTCCGGAAGATGACCGCCACGATCGCGGGCTAAGGGCTGGCGCGATTGACTTGGATCAACACCGGTGGCGCCGCCGCACCGCACTCTCGCCGCATCATGCAGATATCACCGACTCGCTCTCGCCATCCCTCGCTCCTGGCCGTCGCCTTCGGCGCCACGCTGCTGTGGTTCGCTTTCATGGCTGCTTTCGGGGAGGGTGCGACGGTACCGCTCCCGGCGGCGACCCAGGGGACGTCGACCGCCCTCGGCGAAAAACTCGCCGCCCCAGCGCCGCTGATCGTGGAAGGCATGGTCCTAGACCGTGCGCCCCTGGCCGCGATCTACGCGGCGCGCGGGAACATGCCGATCTGGGAGGGGCGGGCCGATTGGCCGGCCGACCTGGCGTCGGCGATCGCGGCCGCAGATCGCGAGGGCATCCCGCCGGAGAGCCTTGGGCTCGCGGCCTTGCAGCGCGCGCTTGCCGATCCGGCACTCGGGCCCGCGGAGCGCGATCTGTTCCTGACCGATCGCTTCCTCGGCTATGCCGCGATCCTGGCCCGCGGGCGGGTCGACCTCGCGGCGATCGAGAACCTCTGGGCCCTGCCGGCGCCGGTTTTCGACCCCCTTGCCGCCATTGCCGCGCTGGAAAGCGCCGGGCCGGCGGCGGCGCTGCAGCAGCTTGCGCCCGCCACGCCCGGCTATGACCGCCTGCGGACGGCGCTCGCCCGCTACGAAGCGTTGGCGGCGATGGGCGGCTGGGAGAGCTTGCCCGGCGGCACGAATCTCCGCCGGGGCGACCAGGGGCCCCTGGTGGTGCTTCTGCGCCGGCGTCTCGCCGCCGAGGGCGATCTGGCCGCGGGCGCAACGGAAGATCCCTTGTTCGACGCCGGGCTCGAGGCCGCGGTCGACGGCTTTCAGAGCCGCCATGGGCTGCTGGTTGATGGGCATGTCGGGCCCGCGACCTTGGCCGCGCTCGATCTGACGGCTGCCGACCGCGCACGCCAGATCCGAGTCAATCTCGAGAGGTTGCGCGCCATGCCCCATGCCTTGCCGCCGACCCGGATCGAGGTGCAGCAGGCAAGCCAGATGCTGACCCTCTATCGCGACGGCGCACCGGTCCTGGTTTCCCGCGTCGTCGTCGGCGCGCCGATCCATCCGACGCCGGTCCTGGAAGCGGCTGTCGAGCGTGTCGTCCTCGATCCGGCCTGGGACGTGCCCGCCTCCATCATCCGCAACGAGATCCGGCCGCGGCTGCAGCGCGACCCTGGCTATCTCGACCGCAATCACTATGTGGTCCTGGGCGACGGTCCCGCGGGCTGGCGGCTACGCCAGCTTCCCGGCCCCTGGAACGCGCTGGGCACGGTCATGCTCGACATGCCCAATCCCTTCGACGTCTATCTCCACGACACGCCGCTGCGCAACCTGTTCGCCCTGCCGTACCGCGCCCTCAGCCATGGCTGCGTGCGGGTCGAGGCCATCCGCGAGCTGGCCGGTGCGCTGTTGGGCGTGCCGCTTCCCGCGCCCGGCGGTACCACCCGCGGCGTGCCTCTGGCAACGCCCATGCCCGTCTATTTCCTCTACCAAACCGTCTTCGCCGAAGCCGACGGCACGGTGGAGTTCCGCGACGATATCTATGGCCGCGACGCCCGGCTGGCGGCCGCCCTGGCGGTGATCGAGCCGGCAGCAACGCCGGCCGGCCCGGCCGTCGGCGCGCTTCCGCCGGGAAAGGCGAAATCCTGCCCGGAGATCGCGGCGAACCTGGCGACTCTGCGGCCCTGACAAGCCTTGGTTCGGCCGGCTTGATCTGGGTCAAGGCGTGGGCGGCAGGGCCAGGCTACGAAGGCAGCGCAGCGCCCTTTTGGGCGCCCCTCATGCTCATCCATCGACAGGAGAATGCCATGCAAGAGACAAGCAAAGCCCCGGCCAAAGGCGAGACGGCGACGCCGCAACCCGCGCGCAGCCCGGCGGCCTGGCATCCGTTTCATGCCCTCCACGAGGAGATCGACCGCCTGTTTGCGGATTTCGGCCGCGGGTTTCCCACCCTGGCCATCGGGCGCGATCGTTTCGCCAGCCGGCCCTTCTGGGGTGCCGGCTCTGACCTGTCGCCGGCCGTCGATGTGGCGGATACCGGCGCGAGCTATCAGATCACGGCCGAGCTGCCGGGCCTCGACGAGAAGGATGTCGAGGTCACCGTTGCCGACGGCGTGCTGACGATCAAGGGCGAGAAAAGCGCGGAGAAGGAGGAGAAGAAAAAGGACTACTATCGCGCCGAGCGCAGCTTCGGCTCCTTCAAGCGCTCCTTCGGGCTTCCGGAGGGCGTCGATCAAAGCAAGATCGAGGCCAATTTCCAGAAAGGCCTCCTGACAATCACCATGCCGAAGGTGGCCGCGGCGCAGGCTCAGGCGAAGAAGATCACGATCAACACGAAATAGAGGCCACCAGGGTTCGCATTGCCTGCCGCAGCCAAGGCTGCGGCAGGCAATGCCGCGATCACCGGCGCGGCGACCGGCGGGGCCGGTCCTCGGCCTCGGACACCGGCAGGGGGATGGCGGAGCGGAAGAGATTGTCGGGATCGTCGTGCCGCTTGGCAGCCGCAAGCCGCCCGAGATTGGCGCCATAGCTCCGCGCGGCGCGATCGGAAATGCGTGCCGCCCTGGAGATGCTGGCAGCATCCGGCCGCGAAGCACCGCACAAAAAATGAGACGAGATTGCATGCCGGTAATGCGGGTTCGTGTTTCCAAATGTAATGCGCCGGGGGCTGCGGCCTCGTAAGTTCGTCAATCGCCGATTGATCTGGGTCAAGGCGCGTGGCTGGTCCGAGCATCTGCTGTGTGGCAACGAGAAGATCGCGGCTTCGCTTGGCAATAATTGAGGGGCAAAATGGACATGGCTATCAGGATCGCGCCGGGCCGTGGCCGGCGGCGAAGCTGGACCCGAAGCCTTGGCGATCCGAATTGGCGGATTTTTGCCGGTTTCACCTTCGCTGCCATCGCGATGCTCCTGAGCGGCGGCTGGGCGTTCGCCGCCGACGCCTCGAACGGCCTGCTGCTTGCGCGCGGCTGGTGCAGCTCCTGCCACCTGGTTGAGCCGGGTGGGAGAGCCTCAGATGCGGCACCGCCTTTCGAGGCGATTGCCCGCGATCCGGCGACGACGCCCGAGGGACTGAGGGGATGGCTCGCCAAGCCGCATCCGCCCATGCCGGATCTGAAGCTGTCGCGTGGCGAGGAGGACGACATCCTGGCCTATATCCTGTCTTTGAAGACACCATAGGGCCAGGAGGACACGAGCGGAGGTGCGAAGAGGAGGACCAGACACGACATGGCTTCGAATAGACCTTTCCCAACGACAATTGGAGGAGGGCGCGGTCGGCAGGATTCGGGGATGAATGCTTTCGCTGGTACATGGCGGCACAGACGCCGGAGGGCGCCTGTCTGCTGTCACGGGCGCCGAGCCCGAAAGGGCGAAGCCGCGTGGCCCTGGAGCTCTATGTCTCGCCGGCGATGGCGCCCATCTGCCGCGACGCCATCGACGCCTACCATCCCGCTGGCGTCGGCAGCTCGCCTTCCGGCGAGGTGACCTTGCTCGTGGGAAGCCTGGAAGAGTCTGGCTGGATCCCTTCCCCTGCCACGCCCGCCGAGCAGCAGCCGCGGAGCTGAACTCGATCGCCGCCGCCGTGCTCGGCGGCACCTCGCTCTTCGGCGGTAAGGGCTGGGCTCTCGGACTTGCCCAATACGCCAACTCGGCAGTAAGGCGACCAAACCGTTCGATTGGTCGGCTTATTGGCGCATCCTTGGCTAGCGACAGGTACGTGCGACCCTAGTTGTAGTAGCTGGTATAGAGCGACACGATCCGCCGGAGATGTGACTCACCGAGCACAATCACGTGGTCAAGGCACTCGCGTCGTATCGAACCAATCAAACGCTCCACGCAGCGTTTTGCCAGGGCGACCACGGGATCGTTGGTCGGTCCCGAATACCCAGCGCACGTAGATGTCGCCTCACGACGTGGCCAGAGACGGCGTCTCGATCTCACACCAGATATCTTGGCGCTGTGTCCCACGGGAAGGCCTCGGTCATCTGCCGCGCAACCCACTCGGCCGTTGGATGCGCCGTTACCGCGTGGTGAACGAGCTGCCTCCGGACGTGTGCGAGAAATACCATACAATAGAGCAGCTTGAAGTCGATCATCGGCACGGCCAACATGTCCGCGGCGGCAATCCCTGCTGCATGGTTGCGGAGGAAGGTCGTCCAGCTTCGACCCGGTTGTCTGGGGCGATTGACTATGCACTTGACGACAGTCGATTGGGCGACCTCGATACCCAGCTTGCGCAACTCACCGTGAATCCGCGGCGCACCCCACAATCCATTCGCCAGGCTCATCTCTCAAATCAGATCGCGGATCTCTCGTGGCATCTGTGGACGGCCACCTCTGGATCGGGACTTCCAGCGCCAGAGGGCCCCGAAACCCCGCCGATGCCAGCGAACCACCGTCTCCCGTCTGATGATCGCGACGGCATCTGCCACAATCGGATACAGGCGATAGAGCCAGACGAATGCCAGCCGGTCTGCATTGGACATCCGAACGCGCCCAGACGCCTGCCGGCGCAGAATGTTTAGCTGATGACGCAGGACTAGGTTCTCTGCCTGGAGCCACCGCTGCGATCTCAGGAACGATGCCAGCCACCCGAACAGCTGTTCGATCAGGGACAACATGGCCTGGGAACATGCCATGATTTCGGAAGTCCACATGCCATCTCGCGTCGGACAGAGTTTTCGGTAGCCACACCTCGCATCCGTCGCCTTCGCGCCGAGTTGAGCGCCACAGCATAGACACAGGCATAGCGCGCGTCGTCCGGTGCCAGAATCACAGCCTTTTGGAGTGCGGTGAGCGCGCCTAGCAAGTCGTGCCGGCGCACCCAGAAGCAGCCCCAGAGCATGATAAGCCGGCGCATATCCGGGATCCGCCGCCACAGCCCGGCGCAGCATGGGCTCCGCCTCGCCGTCCAATCCCTGGTTGCGATAGAGATCGGTCAGATTGACCATCAGCGGGGCCGAGCCGGGATCCAGACGAAGCCCGGTGCGATAGGCAGCCTCTCCGGCTATTTCGCCGCACAGCGCCAGATCTTCCGCGCCCTCGACTGAGGCATCGGCGGCCGTGGCGCGACACCCCGACGCGGGGCCGGCGTCAGGTTGCTGTCAGCTACCACTGATACTCACCTCGGCACATGCGACCCCGCGCCGATCTCCCCCGATTCGCCGCCACCGCTCCGGCTGCTCCCAGCACCGCGCGGCGCGTGCTGGTCTGGGACCTCCCCACGCGGCTCTTCCACTGGCTTCTCGTCGCCGCCGTTTTGTTCGCGCTCGCCACCGGGCTTTTCGCCCCGAAATGGTGGGACGGGCCCCATATGATCGCCGGCTATGTCGTGGCGGGGCTGCTCCTCTTCCGCGCCATCTGGGCCTTCCTGGGATCCCGCTATAGCCGGATCGCCAGCTTCATCTATTCACCGCGCCAGACGATCAATCATCTCGCCAGCCTGCTGCGCCGGCGCCCGGGGCATTTCATCGGCCATAATCCCAGCGGCGCGGCAATGATCCTCGCCCTGTTCGCCGTTCTGTGTCTCCTGGTCGCGACCGGCTTCATGGTCCAGGGCGGGGTCGAGAAGCAGGGCCCGCTCGCGGCATTTCTTCCCTATGCCTTTGGCATGACGGTGCGCGGCCTGCATAAGCTCATCGCCCTGCTGCTGCTGACCATGATCGGCGCTCATCTCGCGGGTGTGCTGGCGGGATCGCTGCTCTTCAAGGAGCAGCTCATCGGCGCCATGATCCACGGGCGCAAGCTCGTTGCGGCCCCGCCGAACCCGCTGGCGTCGCGTCCAGTTGCGGTGCTGGCCTGGTTCGGGCTAATCGGCCTGGCGCTGGCGACGGTACTGATCCTGCTGGCGCGGCTGCCGCCCCGGGGCATGCCTGATATCCCCGCCGATCAGGCCATGCTGACCGAATGCGGCGCCTGCCACCGCCCCTTCCATCCGAGCCTGCTCCCCCGGGCCTCCTGGGCTGCGTTGATGGCGAATCTGAGCGATCACTTCGGCGAGGACGCCAGCCTGCCGCCTGCCAGGCGTGGTGAGATCGCAGCCTATCTCGAGCGCCATGCGGCCGAGACCTGGGACAGCAAGGCGGCCAACCGCTTCGCCACCGTCTCCGCCGCCGAGCCCACCCGCATCACCGCGACTCCGGGATGGCAGCGCATGCATCGTGCCATCGACCCCGCCTTGTTCCGCTCCCATGCTGTCGGATCGCGGGCCAATTGCGCCGCCTGCCATCGCGATGCCGACGGGGGACGATTCGATCCCCAAGCCATTTCCCTGCCCGAAGGAAAATCATCGTGAAGCTTGTCCCGTCCTCACTGGTCCTTGTCGCGAGCCTGCTTCTTGCCGCGCCCGGCTTCGCCGATCCGGCGCGCGATGCCATCCTCGCCGAGCTCGCGGCCGCGGCGGCGCAGCCCGATCCCGCCTTCGCCGGATTCTCCGCCGTACGCGGGGCGCAGTTCTGGCAGGCGCAGCATACCGGCGGCAAACCGGACACGCCCTCCTGCACGACCTGCCATACCAAGGACCCGACGGCCGAGGGCCAGACCCGCGCCGGCAAGGCCATCGCCCCCATGGCGGTCTCCCGCACGCCGGACCGCTTCACCGATGCGGCCAAGGTCGAGAAATGGTTCGACCGGAATTGCAACACCGTTCTCGGCCGCTCCTGCACCGCCGCCGAGAAGGGTGACGTCATCACCTATCTCTCCAGCCAGTGAGGTCGCTCCCATGAACTCGTCCATCCAACGGTCGCTTCTGACCCTCATCGCCCTCGTCTCGCTCACGGCCGGACGCTCGGCCTTCGCCGAAGGCGGGGCTACCGTGCCGCCGATTGGGAACGCCGCCGTGGTCAAGGAATGCGGCGCCTGCCATATGGCCTACGCCCCGCAGATGCTGCCCATGCGCTCCTGGCAGGCGATCATGGACAACCTTGGCAATCATTTCGGCGAGACCGCGACCCTGTCCGCACCCGAGCGCCAGACGATCGAAGCCTATCTCGTCGCCCATGCCGGCGACACGCCGGGTACGACCCAGGGCCACCGCTTCATGCGCGGCATTCCCGCCGATGCCACGCCCCTGCGCATCACCGACACGCCCTTCTGGATCCGCGGCCATAGCGAGAGCTCCGCCGCGGACTTCGCCAGCCCGAATGTGAAGTCGAAAGCCAATTGCGTTGCCTGCCACCGCAGCGCCGCGGCGGGCCAGTATGGCGAGGAGGAATAGGTCCTATTCGTTGAGGTGCCGCGCCACGTCATAGTGTTCTTATCGCAAATCAAATCCGAACGTATTGGTGATGCAGTCCGCTAAGATGAGGCTTGGCGAAGATCCCACCTGATCGAGCCGATCAGCCGTTCACCATAAGCATTCTGCCATGGCGATCGCGGTGCCGTTGGTCGGTCACGAATGCCCATCGCGCGAAGCCGCCGGATGTATGCCTCGCCATAGGCACAATCGCGAGCACGCACGAAACAATCCGACGCAGCCTCCCAACCGCAAGCCTCCGTAATCCATTGCCGCCGACCGAGGGCACATCTTTCAGTCGGAGGTCGGCGAACCAAACGACATATCCTTGTGTCGACATCTTGCCCCCTCATGTTGTCGGCAAGCTTGCCCCGGCGAGAGATTGATCGGCATTGATTTAGATCAAGCTGCCGGGTGCATCGGCAATGCCGGCGATTGCCGCCCCCCTCAACCTCCGACAGATCATCGCTATAACGCTCTACGCTAAGGCAACGCTCGACGAGCTTGTTACAAAGCCGCTGCTTGACACGAGCGGGCGATGTCTTGCCGTCGCGCAGGAAGTGACTGTCGACGCGAGCTGAGATAGGCTGCATGGATGCAACCTCTGGCAATCCTGCAATCAATGGTGCTTCTGACGGTGGCGAACGGCACACCAGTCATTGCCAAGAAGATTTTCAACTACCATTTTGCCTACCCACTGGACGCGGGCGTTACATTTATCGATCGACGGCCGTTGTTTGGGTCGTCGAAAACCATCCGCGGGATTGTGGCCTCGGTCCTCGTTACGACAGCGAGCGCGCCGCTTGTTGGCTTGGATCTGAAGATTGGCGCGCTCGTGGCAGGCAGTGCAATGGCGGGCGATCTATTCTCCAGTTTCGTAAAGCGCCGTCTAAACTTACCTCCGAGCAGTCAGGCGGTGGGACTCGATCAAGTGCCCGAATCCCTGCTTCCGCTACTGACATGTCGTGACATGCTGTCATTGACGGCCGCAGATATGGCGCTCGGCGTGGGGATCTTTTTTGTCGGCGAGCTCATACTGTCCCGTCTGCTTTACAAGATCCACCTGCGCGATGAGCCATACTAAGGGTTGGGATTCATAACCAGTAGCCAACGGCGGTTCGGCACATCAACCATCGCTAGGGTCGCGCGACATTTTCCCGACCCAGTCTCGGGCAAGAACAAGACCGATCAGCGCAACTGCGGTGAGCCCCGCGCCTGCCACAAAGCTTGCCGCTGCACCGTAGGCGTCCCATAACCCGCCAGCGACCAAACTTGCGACCAGCATCGCGATGCCTCCGGCGAAGTTAAACACGCCAAATGCCGTCCCCCGAAGATCCTCAGGTGCGTTGTCGGCCACGAGACTCGCGAAAAGTCCTTGAGTGAGGGCCATGTGAAGCCCCCAAAACACGACCCCAAGCATGACGAGTGTGATGGTCGAGCCGAGAGCAAGAATCAGGTCCGCCATGATGAGACACAAGATACCAACCGAGAGTAACCCGCCTCTGCCAAACCGGTCAGAGAGCATGCCGGCGGGATAGGCCCCGAGCGCATAAACTACGTTCATCACCACCATGATCGTCGGTGCAAGCGCGACCGGTAACCCCACATTCTGCGAGCGTAGGATAAGGAACGCCTCGGAGAAGCGAGCAAGGCTCAAGATTGTGGCGACGCCGATTACAATCCAGAATCGGCGGGACAAGCGCTTAGCTTCTGCGATGCGCATACGCGGCTTGGCTTGAGCTTCATGCCGGACTGGGTCCTGAACCATGAACACCATCACGGCCAAGGCGACGAACGCAGGCACGACAGCAATCCAAAACACAAACCGGAAATTCTCGGCGCTGAGCGCCATGAGAACGATTGCGGCGAGCGGCCCGACAAAGGCCCCAACTGTATCGAGCGCCTGGCGTAGGCCGAAACTCGCGCCCCGCATGTCCTTCGGCGCAAGATCGGCGATGAGCGCGTCCCGAGGGGCGTCGCGTATGCCCTTCCCGACGCGATCAATGAAGCGCGCCGCGAGCACCCAGCCGACTGTGGCGGCCAGCGGGAAAATCGGCTTCGCGAAGGCCGCGAGACCATAGCCGATGGTCGTGAGCAGCTTGCGCTTGCCGAGCCAATCGGACAGGCCACCCGAGAAGATCTTGGTGATGTTCGCCGTCGCTTCGGCGATCCCTTCGATGAATCCCACCGTGAGTGTCGATGCGCCGAGCACGGTCACGAGGTAGACCGGCAGCAGCGAATGAACCATTTCTGACGAGATGTCCATGAACATGCTGACGAATCCGAGGGCCCAGATGGCCCGCGGAAGCCCAGCACTCGATTTCGGCCCGGCAGGGGGTATGTCCATTGCCATTGCCTGTTTCCCCGGCTGGGTGCCTCGTGCCGTGAGCCCTAACTGGCTCGCCGGTCCGCTTGATGGTCTCCGCCGTGCCGGCGGCGAGGCCTTCGGCCATTGCTGTGCGAATCGCCTCTCTCTGCGCTTCAGGGAACGGTAAGGCAGGGCGTATCGGCCACCTGAATCACTTTGTGCGAGACGCTTCCAAGGAGCAGCCCGGTCAGAGTGCCGAGGCCTCGCCGACCAAGCACAATGAGATCCGCACCTCGCGCTCGGGCAAAATCGACAATGACGCTCGCTGGGTCGCCGACCTCAACCAGTGCTTCGAAGTGCTGGACTCCTCCTTGGCGCGCACTGACCTCCGCAGATTGGACGATGTCTCGGCCTGCCGCCTGGAGCATCTCATACTCGGTTTGCTCCATGTGCTCCATGCGAGCCAAGTTCGCCAGCTCGTTTCGCACCCGCCCTTCAAAGATGGGAGCAACGACGTGTAGAATGAGGAGTTTTGCGCCATAGCGCTGAGCCAGATCTGCTGCGACTTCGGCAGTCCTGGTCGCATGCGTTGACCCGTCAACTGCCACCAGAATGGTTTTGAAGGTCATACTGAAGGATCCTTGATCCCGAGTTTCCCAGATGGCTGACCCGCCTTTGCCAGGTGACGTAAGCGCGAACCGCAATAAGCAAAAACCTTCATCGCCGTCTCACCACTGCACAGGTGTCGCGCTAAAAATGGCCTCCTCGCACGAAGCGGTTAGTGGTCGCCTTTTTTGATGCGTCCGAGAATTCTCCGCAGCCAGCTCGCAGGGCCCTCGTGTGTGGCGGCAGACTCTCGGCTCGAGACCGTATCGGGAACGCCGCGATGACCGCTGATCTGATCGATGTGGATTTGAAAATACACGGGCTCCATTGGCCGCGTTTTCTCGTGGAGCACGGTCTTCACGTAACCTGGCTCCCACCACATGGGCCGCCCTTGCAGTAGGTCGTGTGTGCGCCTCCGATACACCTCGTACTGAGGCGTATCGGGTAACTCCTCATATGTGCCAAAGACAATCACCGTGGCCCAATCCTGTGGGCTAACCAATTCGTCAGCCTCCACGCAAACCAGTGGATTTGCGCGCATCCAGGTGATCTTTTGTCCGAGCGTTGAGAAACTGTAGAGGTAGTTGTCATCATACGCATAATAGATCGGCGTAATGTAGGGTTGCCCTTCGCGAGCACAGGCCAATCTGCCTAACCGGGTACGCGCCATCAGGTCGATACTAGCCTGCGGAGTCATATCATGGATCAGCAAATCGGCTACCTCGGTTGGACATCCCTACCCTAAATGTAAGCCATTGCCGCTTCCGACGAGATCGCAGCCCTTGCGGATAGTTGGCAGAATGGCCGGTCCCCCGTTTAGCTCGGCCGGCACTACTGCAAGGTCGACCCGGGCCGGCCGTCGAGCCTCATTCCGCGGGGCCCAATGTCTTCAGGTATGCCTGGATGTTTTGAAGGTCAACATCGCTCGGCGTCACGCCCATGGGTTTAGTGAAGCCGATCTTGCCGAACACGGGCATGATCTTCATCTTCTTGTTTTCGTCGTCGATGCCGGTCATGATCGTGCGCTTGAAGATGTCGAAGTCCCAATAGGGGGCGTCGCCCACGAGCTTCTTACCTACCCCACCCGGGCCTTTAGCCCCATGGCAGCGCACGCAGTTGTCCGTGAACAGCTTTTTGCCGGCCGCCAGATCCTGTGACATTGCCGCCTGCGTGCACGTCAGCAGTGCGGCAGCCGCGAGCGATATCAAGACACGCTTCATAACCTTCCTCCTATTCCGACCTCCCAGGACTGCCGGCCATTTGCCACGAGGCGGAACGAACGGGCATTGATCTGAGTCAAATCGCGGCCTGAGGCAGCCAGTCAGAGTGAGTTTTATTGCCCCTCGGCACCGAAGCAGGCAGAAACTCCTCTGATGACGATCCGTAATCTCGACCGACTGCTGGCACCCCGCTCTGTGGTGCTGATCGGCGCCAGCGACCATTCCGGCACCGTGGGCGGCACCATGGTGCGCAACATGCTGAGCGGCAGTTATCGGGGCCGGGTGATGCTGGTCAATCCACGCCATGCAAGCATCGACGGGATGGCCTGCTATCCCGATGTGGCCGCTCTGCCCGAGGTCCCGGACCTCGCTGTTATCGCCACCCCAGCGCCCAGCGTCCCGGCGATCGTGGCGGCTTTGGGCGAGCGCGGCTGCAAGGCGGCGGTCGTGATCAGCGCCGGCTTCGGCGGCTCCGAAGGCGCCAGGCTCAAGCAGGCCATGCTCGACGCGGCCCGGCCGCATCTGATGCGCCTCTTGGGACCCAATTGCGTCGGCCTGCTGGTGCCGGGGATCGGGCTCAATGCCGGTTTCGCCCATCTGACCCCGCCAAAAGGACGCATCGCCTTCCTTGCCCAGTCGGGCGCCATCGTCACCACGGTCATCGACTGGGCGGCAGCCCGCGGCATTGGCTTCTCCTATCTCCTTTCCATGGGCGAGATGGCGGACGTCGATTTCGCCGACATGCTGGATTATCTGGCGGGCGATGTGGAGACGACGCGCCGTCCTGCTCTATGTCGAGACTGTCGGCAATGCCCGCAAGTTTATGTCGGCGGCGCGCCTCGCGGCTCGCGGAAAGCCGGTCATCGCGATCAAGGCGGGACGCCATGCCGAGGGCGCCAAGGCCGTCCTCTCCCACACCGGGGCGCTCGCCGGCGCCGATGCAGTCTATGATGCCGCCTTCCGTCGCGCCGGCGTCCTGCGCGTCTATGACCTCGCGGAGCTCTTCGCCGCCACCGAGACCGCTAGCGCGGCGCCCACCGGCGGGCGACCGCTTGGCCATCCTCACCAATGGCGGCGGCATCGGGATTCTGGCGACGGATGCTCTGATCGATCTCGGCGGACGCTTAGCGGAGATCGGGCCGGCAACGCTGGCGCGGCTCGACGCCTTGCTGCCTCCCATGTGGTCACATGGCAATCCCGTCGACATCATCGGGGATGCCGATGCGGTGCGCTACGAGGCCGCGCTCGAACCCTCTTCGCCGATCCCGAGATCGACGCGGTGCTGGTCCTCAACTGCCCGACGGCGATGGCCGACGGCCTGGCCACGGCCGAAGCGGTGCTACGCGCCTATGGTCGCAACCGGCGATGCCTGCTGACGAGCTGGGTCGGCGAGGCGACGGCGATCCGCGCGCGCCAACTGTTCGGAGCGGCCGGCGTTCCGACCTACGAGACGCCGGAGGACGCGGTGCGCGGATTCATGCATCTCGCGCGTTGGCAACGCGGCCGCGTCCAGCTGATGCAGACCCCGCCTTCGATCCCCGAAAACTTCCGACCCGACACTGCCGCCGCGCGCAACATCCTCAGCCGCGTCCGCGCCGAAGGTCGCAAGCTCCTGACCGGACCGGAGTCCCGCGCCGTAATCGCCACTTATGGCATTCCCTTGCCACCGCAGAGGCTCGCCCGCGATCCCGAGGCAGCGGCAACGGCGCGCGCAGAAGCTGGAACAGCCGGTCGCCCTCAAGATCCTATCCCCCGACATCTCTCATAAATCCGATATCGGTGGCGTGGCGCTGGGGCTGGAGAGCCCGGCAGAGGTCAAGGCGGCGGCCGAGCGCATGCTGGCGCGCATCGCCGAAGCCATGCCTCAGGCGAAGCTCGAGGGATTTACTCTCGAGCCCATGGCGAAAACCGCCGAGGGCATCGAGCTCATCCTCGGCATGAGCGAGGATTCGCAGTTCGGGCCGGTTATGCTGTTCGGACAAGGCGGCGTGGCCGTGGAGCAGCTCGGCGATCGCGCCCTCGCTTTGCCGCCGCTCAATATGGCGCTCGCCCGGGAGATGATCGAGCAGACGCGGGTCTTCAAGCTGTTGCGGGGTTACCGCAACCGGCCGCCGGTCGACCTTGACGGCATTGCCTTCACCCTGGTCAAGCTATCCCAGCTGGTGACCGATCTGGACGAGGTGGCGGAGGTCGATATCAACCCGCTGCTGGCAAGTCCGGCGGGTGTGGTCGCGCTCGATGCCCGCATCGCGCTCGTCGAGCGGCCACGAGGTATCTCGCGACTTGCCATTCGTCCCTACCCGGCGGAGCTCGATCAGGACCTCCTGCTTGAGGACGGCACGCCCATGCGCCTCAGGCCGATCCGGCCGGAGGACGAGCCGGCCCTGCAGCGTGCCTTCGACCGGCTGTCGCCGGAGACGATCCGGATGCGCTTCTTCTCGTCCATGAAGCGGCTGTCCCACGCCACGGCCGCCCAGCTCACCCAAATCGACTACGACCGGGACATGGCGTTCATCCTGGTCGAGCCGCGCACGGCCGGGCCTTCTGAGATACATGGCGTCGTGCGCCTTTACACCGATCCGAACGGCGAGCGCGCCGAGTTCGCCGTGGTCGTGGAGCGATTCCATGACCCGGCGGGGGATCGGCCGGATGCTCATGCAGCGCATCATCGACTATGCTGCAAGTCGCGGAATTTGTGAGATATTTGGCGATGTGCTGGCGGAGAACGGCAACATGCTCGATCTCTGCCGACATCTGGGTTTCCAGATCTCGGCGATCGGCTCCGCGGGGGTGCTGCGCGTGAGCCTCGTTCTCCTGCGCCGCGCAAGCGTAGCAAATATTGAGACATGGCCCGCGTCACCAAGCCAGCAGAAGCATCCTTGAGGGCGACAATGAAGAACATGGGCAAGCAGAGCCTGTCGCTGGCGCTCGCCAATGGCTTGCCCTACCGCGGGTGGGTAGCCGATACATGCCGGATCGCATCTGCCAGACCAACTCGCTTGGCCGCGGCCGCGCCGGCCGCTAGGGCTAGATGAGCGAGAGGCTGCGAGGTGCCAGCCGGCGATAGAACCAGCGCTTCACCGCTTCCGCCAGCGCCAGATAACCGACGAGCATCACCGCCAGCGCCGCGAGAAGGGAGAGCGGCGGCGCCACGAAGCCGAACCATCGGCCGAGCGCCGTGAAAGGGAGCAGGATGGCGACGGCCACCACCGCAACGGCGGTGGCCGCGAGATACGGGTTGGGCCGGCTCTGCAGGGGGCTGCGGCGCGTGCGGATCACGAAGATGACCAGCGTTTGCGTTGCCAGCGATTCGATGAACCAACCGGTGTGAAAGAGCGCTTCGCCGGCGTGAAAGACTCAGCAGACGAAGAAGGTCAGAAAATCGTACAGCGAGCTGACGGGGCCGACGACCAGCATGAAGCGGCGGATCAGTCGGATGTCCCAGCGTCCGCGGTTTCGACGATCTCCTCGGGTCCACGTGTCGGACGGAATCGGCGATCTGCGACAAATCATAGAGGAAGTTGTTGAGCAGGATCTGGGTGGGCAACATCGGCAAGAACGGCAGCAACAGAGAGCGCCGCGCCATGCTGAACATGTTGCCGAAGTTCGAGCTCGTGCCCATCAGCAGATACTTCATCACGTTGCCGAAGTGCGCGCGGCCCTCGACGCACGCCCCGCGCAGCACCGAAAGCCCGGCTCCAGCAAAATGATGTCGGCCGCGTCCTTGCGCGACGTCCATGGCGCCGTCGACGGATATGCCGACGTCCGCGGCGTGCAGCGACGGCGCGTCGTTGATGCCGTCGCCCAAGAAGCCGACGACATGCCCGCGCCGTTAAGGGCCAAATGATGCGGTTTTTCTGCTGCGGTGACACCCGGCAAAACAGATTGGTCTCCGGCGACCGCGCCCCCAGCGCCTCGTCCCTGATCTGCGCGAGCTCGGTGCCCGTGAGCACGCCGGTGACGGGAACGCCGAGCTTCGGCAGAGTGACGGGCCACCCGCTCATTGTCGCCGGTCAGGATTTTGACCGCGACGCCCTCTGCGCCGAGGGCTTCGATGGCGCTGCCTGCCCCCAACTTAGGCGGATCCAGGAAGGCAGCAAAACCGGCGAAGACGAGCTGCTGCTCATCGCCGACGACGCAGTGGGTTTGTTCCGGTTCGACCTCACGCTCAGGCGATAGCGAGCACGCGAAAGCCCTGCGAACTCAGGGCCTCGATTGGGTCTTCGCCCGCTCTTGCGTCGCTCGTCAAGGGCCTGCGGCGTCTCTGTCCCCGGCTCTTCGTAATGGCTCGATAGCCGGAGCACGTCTTCCGGCGCGCCCTTGACCACGAGGATGCGCCGGGGGTCTTTTTCCAGCAGGACCGAGACCCGCCGACGCTCGAAGTCGAAGGGCACCTCGTCCAGCTTTGTCCAGCCGCGCCCTCGCCGCCCCCGTGCGTCCAGGATCGCTTGGTCCAGCGGACTCCGCAGACCGGTCTCGAAATGGCTGTTGAGCCAGGCAAGATCGAGCACACGCGGGCTATCCGCGCCGGAGATCGCGATCTGCGGATTAGCGAATCCTGCGCCTCGGTCAGCGTGCCGGTCTTGTCGGTGCAGAGCAGGTCCATGCTGCCGAGGTCGTGAATGGCGCGAGGCGCTTGACGATCACCCTCTCCTTGGCCATGCGCAGCGCCCCACGGGCCAGTGTGACCGACATGATCATCGGCAGCAGCTCGGGCGTCAATCCGACGGCAAGCGCAAGGGCGAAGAGGAAGCTCTCGAGCAGCGGCCGGTGAAGCGAGAGATTGACCAGCAGCACGAAGAGGACGAGCAGCATCGTGAGCCGTACGATCATCATGCCGAACTCGTAAGTCCCCGCTCGAGGGCCGCGGGCGGCGCCCGGCCCCGCAGCGTGCCGCTGATCTCGCCGAGCTCGGTCGCGGCACCGGTTGCGCAGACCATGAGCTTCGCCGTGCCGCTGACCACGGAGCAGCCCATGAAGGCGGCATTGAGCGCGCTGCCGAGCTCGGCTTCTGCGATGCCCTCGGCAACAGCATGCTTTTCAGTCGGAAAGGACTCGCCGGTCAGGAGGGCTTCATTGACGAAGAAGTCCCTGGTCTCCAGCAAGCGTCCATCCGCCGGGACTAGGTCTCCCGCGGCCAGCAGAACCAGGTCGCCGGGCACGAGTTCCTCGGCCTTGATGGTGATCTCGCACCCGTCGCGCCAGACCCGCTCCGTCAGGGCGACGGAAGCCTTCAAGCGATCGGCCGCCGCTTCGGCCCGGTGCTCTTGCAGGCTGTCGAGGGCGACGCTCATCAGCAGGATGCTGGAAATGATGATGCAGCTGCTGATTTCTCCGGTTAAGCCGGAGATCACGGCGGCGGCAATCAAAATCAGGACCAGGGGGTTGCGGAATCGGAAGAGCAGCTTTATGCAAGTCCGTACTGTCGGCGCTGGTCGATGGTGTTGGGCCCGTGGCGCGCAAGACGCTCAGTCGCTTCTCGGGAGCTAAGACCCTCGGGCCCGCTACCGACCTGCTGCTCAAGATCGGCTAGCGAGATTTGCCAGAAGCTGGCGCGCAACTCATTCGCCGTCATAGTCCCCTGCCTCTGTCTGTCCCAAACCTGCTGGGTGGCTATCGCCATGAACGAAGTCATGCGCGATTGCTCACCGCATGCCCTTGACCTGGATCAAAGCTGCCGCCGGATCCGCTCCGCTATTTTTTGGTAAGAGCGATGCGGTCGTTTTTGCAAGGCGGGATGCTTGATCAGGCCGCGTTTCTGCCCGCACCAGCGGGTCAGCTAGGCCCATTTTCAGTCAATCGCGCGCCGGTCTCCTACGGCACATCAAAGAAGGATAGCCCCACATGATCAAGGACATCATCGTTCATCTTGATGGATCTGCTGACGACACGGATAGCATCGCCTATGGCGAAGGTGTGGCGGCGTCGTTTGGCGCTCACCTAAGAGGGCTCTATCTCAACGTCCTGCCGGAAATGCACCTGTCGATGGCGCAATTCGCCGCCGCCTCGGCCATCATTACGGCTGCGCAGGATGACGCCCGCACACAGGGCGACCGCATAGAACAGACACTCGCCCGTCGTTTCCAGACACTTGCCGTCCCCGCCGAAGTCCGTCGGTTCGACCTCTTCGCCCATGCGCTATCGGAGACGGTCGCAAGCCTCGCCCGAGCCGCCGACTTGATCGTCGCGGCGAGGCCCTACGGGCGCGATAGGCCGGAACACTGGCCGCGCCTAGTTGAGGCCGCGCTATTTGCTTCCGGCCGAGGCGTGCTTATCCTGCCCCAGGCGTCAAGCACGGCTCACCGTCCGATCGAAACCGTTCTCGTTGCCTGGAACGATACACGCGGTTGGCCCGGGCGCTCGCTGAGGCCATGCCTTTCCTTGAAAAGGCGCGTCGGGTCGTGGTCGCCATGGTGGACTACAACGATCTCGACGAGGACGGCGAGGGGCCTGCTGCAGGCATCGTGCGCCACCTTGGCTATCACGGCGTCAAGGTCGATCTCCGCCATAGTCGCTCGGGGATCGCACGTCAGATGCCCTTCTCAATGACGCGAAGGACCTGGGCGCAGATCTGGTCGTACTCGGCGCCTATGGCCATTGGCGCTTGCGCGAATGGATCTTGGGCGGCGTCACACGTGACTTTCTGACCCGCTGCTCCGTGCCGATGTTGATGGCTCACTAACGGCCCCTTCCGTGCGAGCCCCATTCAAACAACACTTCCGATGTCTCCTTTCCCGCTCCTGTGGGGCGGAGACCTAAGCGAGTTGACTACGCGGTGCTTTCTGCGACTTTGCGGAGGCGCGGCAAGACCCTCGAGCTTGCCGGTTTTCGCGTCGGGAACTTCCTTCCAGAGGGCGGCCGGCGCCGATGGCGTTTGCAAGAGCAATTCCGCGCGGCGTCGTCGAATGCAGAACGCGGGCGTGAAGTATGTTTCGGCAAGGGGCAGAAAACCGCGGGGGGGGATTAATTTGTTTTTTTGATTGAGTTCAGGGACCGGGGCTACTAGCACAATTTTCTAAAAACGGAGTTTGGGCTTTTCGGATCAGCAGGGTTCCGGCATCTTGCCTTTATGGGAAAGCGCGGGCCTCGGCCTCAGCCGACGACGCTGAAAGCCTTACGCGGGACGATCAGGACGCCGGATCGCCGCCGCGGCCCCGATGCCCTGGCCCCGGGCTGTCGGCTGGTCGCGCCGAACTATTTCACCCCCCTCATGCGGAAGCGCTGGCGGCAAATTCTCCGTGACGCCCCGTTAAACGTACTGCGCCCCATAGATAGCGCGATCCTAACCGATTTCGTGGTCAATGAAGCACTCGCCGAGCAAGCACTTGCCGGGTGTGGGGGCGAGCTCGTGGTGGAGGGCGAAAAAGCGAAGGTGCGAAACCCCTATCTGCTCGTCTACTTCAAGGCCATCGAGGCGAAGCGTGCTGCGATGCGGGAGCTTGGGTTCACACCCGCCGCGCGCGTCGGCTTGCCGACCGACGACAGTCGCGACGCCGATCCCGAGGATGAGCGCTGGCAATGGCTGGTCGAGCTTAGCGAGAAGAACAAGGCGGAGCGCGCCCGCTTGGCGAAGCGTAAGACCAAGGGCGAGATACCTCTCGCCACGCCGCCATCCACGCCCGAGGCTCAATAGTCATATTTTCGCCGAAGCCATTGACGTCGTTCCCGCGTAGGCGCCCGGCCACAATAGTGCGGATGATGCGGTTGTAAAATTGCCGAAGACGCTCCCGCCGAGCCGGCGCCGCCAACGGGCCGACGCGACGGCCGAGGCGAACATCGCGGCCGCGAACTCCAACGAGCAGATAGCCGCGTCCATCGCAGAACTGCGCCGCGACCTGGCGCCCAAGGAGCCGGAGCCCGTTGCTGGCGGTACCCGCGTGGTACCGCCAGGGAACGAGACGCCGCCGGCGGAACACCTCGAGGCCGCAGAGCG
This sequence comes from uncultured Alphaproteobacteria bacterium, assembly GCA_963757155.1. GTDB lineage: Bacteria > Pseudomonadota > Alphaproteobacteria > Dongiales > Dongiaceae > DASXQK01. The sequence continues at coordinate 7,441 of CAVWQS010000025.1, read as the reverse complement.
ATCGGCGCCGGCACGTTCGCGAGATAGGGGCGGTTTCGTCGTCTCCCGTCCCTAGGCTGGGATGCGCCCCGGCCAGGGCGCCCGACGGCGGCTCAACCGCTCCTAGGGACAACTCCATTTGTCGTTCAATGCCCTCGCCACTCCAGCCACAGCCGGCATCGTCCAGTCGTCGGGATGCGCCTGCGCCCAATTCTTAAACACCTGGACCAACTCTGCAAAGGTTGCCTTGTTAGAACCACACAGAGTCATAATATTCTTCCCGGCGGTTGGCTGTTGCTGAACCGCTTCGCCGTTAACGGTCATGATCTCACTCACACCAGCTACGTAGCCCCCACAAAACGCAGCCCCGGGCGAACCTGGCGGGCCATTGCACAACCAAAGCAACTTCTGAACGTTTATTGAGACGTCATCCGCCCTCGCCCCGCCGGCGACCAACATCCCCGCCAGCACCAGACCCACACACAACCGCTTCATGATGTTCCCTCCCACGTTAGAAGCCTCGACAATACCGCGCCGCCAGAGCCACCGTAGAGCCCCGGGGGGTGCGTCGAGGACTACATTCCCCCGAGGGGTCGGGGTCGCGCCCAGGGCATGGCCCAGGACGCGATTAGAGCGCGCTACAGAGGCGACTTGGCTGGCGCCGCGGCGGTGACCCCGGCCTCGAGGGGCGCGAGGACAAGATCGTCGCCAAGCTGATCGCCGCGCTGGAGGCGAAGGACCGCACATCAGCCGAGTGAGGGACTTATGCTGGAAATGCGACTCGCCTGACGCCGAGACCTAGAAAAGCTCATCGTGAAACCTGGAGATATAGCGGAAGGGTGTCTTCGACGGGGATTGCCACTTAAGCCCGACGCCAATCTTTACGCTCACTCCGACGGCCACCCCTGCGATTGTCGCCACGATAGCGTCTTTGGTGAGAGCGTAAGTGGCAACTGCAGCGGAGACGCCCTTGCTCAAGTTTAGATTCGCACTGACATCCGAGAAAACTAAACGCAGCCGAGACACCTTCATTGTCTTGAGGTGGTCAGCAATTGCGGTGTCCAGATTAACGATAGCAGTGTTAAGAGCGAGCGGACCGTCACCCGCCGCTACTACCTGCTGGTATAGATCTTCGAGGCGGCTTCGTAGCGCCAGTAGCTCCGGCCGGCGTTTCTCACGAAAGGCCATAATGTCAGCGAGAGGCACTTCCTTGTCCGGTATCGGGATACGCCGATGGAGTTGGACTAAAAGCCCCCAGTCCTTCGCCAACCCCGTGTCGTAAAATGAAATGGATCGCTCGCCCTGGGCCAAACTCCATACGCCGGGTTCGAGTCGATCCAGTTTGCGGAACAAGGCAAGATGGGCCTCAGGGTACCTCGTCGTAAAATCGTCGGCCTCCGTCAACGTCAAAGGCACTCGGTCCACAACCTGCTCAGAGACAAGAAAGTCCACCTCCGGTTCCTTAGCCATCGGAAGGATCTGCTGACGCGGATATACAAGCTTATCCCACAGCAGAATCGCGAATCGAAGCTCTTGGGGATCAAGTTCAATATCGATGCCGTCAACTCGGCCGTCCACGACTTCGCACCAGGGTGAGAGAAAGATGCCGCGAACATCTGTCACAATGGATCTCCTCGTAGCGGACAAGCCTAAAAAATTAGCTGGCGACGCCGTCCCACCTAATATGTTCTGCTCCTGCGATGCATCCCCCAGATAGTATCGTCTTCAAGTATACCGATCAGAAAGGGGCGAGGCTGACTATTGCGAATCGTACCCTGCGCATCGGCCGGCCTGTTGACATGAACGATCCGTTCGACGGCTACATCGACGACCTTTTTGATGTCGAACTCAAGGTGATTAAGAGGAAGGCTAATGCGACCTTGATCGAGATGCTTATCAGTGATCCTACCACCTTCGCGCAACGCATCGGTGTGCCGCTGGAGGAGGCGATAGCGGCGTCCGCGAGCATAAGCGCAGCCAGTGATGCCCAGCGGGAAAGGCTACTGAAACGTCTCACCTCGCCAGAAATAGAGGACATGTTCCCGGAACTGAAAGCGGAGCGCGAGAACCTCGAAGTCCAGAGAAAGGCGGCAATCGCGCTGTTTGAGCTGGTCCCGGAAAACCGGACAGGGGGCTAAGGTGTATTCCACCGGATAACGGAGGGATACGAGATGACGACGCGACGTCGGTTTACGGGGGAGTTCAAGGCCCGAGTTGCCTTGGAGGCACTGCGCGGCGACAAGACGGTCCAGGAGATCGCCTCGAAGCACAAGGTGCATCCGAACCAGGTGAGCAGCTGGAAGCGCCAGGCGATCGACGGCCTGGGCGAGGTGTTTTCGAACGGGGCGGACCGCGAGCGGCAGGATCGCGAGACCGAGGTTCGCGATCTTCACGCCAAGATCGGCCAGTTGACGGTGGAACGGGATTTTTTGGCCGGCGGGCTCAAGCGATGAGCCGGGGGGAGCGCAAGGCGATGATCGCGCCCGGCCACCGCGGCTTGAGCGTGAGCCGTCAATGCCGGCTTCTGTCGATCAGCCGTTCCTCGTTCTATTACGCGCCCTGGGCAGAGAGCCCGGAGAACCTGGCGCTGATGCGCCGCATCGATGAACTGTTTCTCAAATATCCCTTCTTCGGCAGCCGGCAAATGGTGCGCCAGTTGCGGCGGGAGGGTGTTCGTGTCGGCCGTCATCGGGTGCGCCGCCTGATGCGCCTGATGGGACTGGAGGCGATTTATCAGGCGCCGAGAACCAGCGCGCCACACCCCGCGCATCGGATCTATCCCTATCTGCTGCGGAACCTGACGATAACCCGCGCCGATCATGTGTGGTGCGCCGACATCACCTACATCGCGGTGCGGCGCGGGTTCCTGTATCTGGTCGCGATCATGGATTGGGCGACGCGCCATGTCCTGGCGTGGCGGCTGTCGAACTCCATGGATGCCCGGTTCTGCATCGAGGCGTTGAACGAGGCTCTAGCCGAATACGGCCGACCCGAGATATTCAACACCGACCAAGGCAGTCAGTTTACCAGCCTCGAGTTCACCGGCGTGCTCAAGGGCGCACAGATCGCGATCTCCATGGACGGGCGGGGACGGTGCCTGGACAACGTCTTCATCGAACGCCTGTGGCGGTCGTTGAAATACGAGGCCGTCTACCTGCATGAGATGACCGACGGCTTCGCCGCCGAGCGCGTCATCGGCGCGTGGATGGCGTTCCACAACACCGAGCGGCCGCACTCGGCCCTTGACGGCCGGACACCGGCGGAAGCCTACTCGACCGGGCAGGCCCAACAGCAACAAAAAGCGTTCAACATGAATCGGAACTTGGCAGCGTGATCAGCAACCGGAATACACCTTAAATCCGCTGCCGACCTGTCCGACCAATCGGGACCACCTCAGTTCCGCAATTCCGGAATCTTCTGCGCCACGCGCAGGAACGACAATCTATTAATGTGGGCGCACTATGCGGAGCAACACCGAGGGGTAGTGTTTGGATTCCGACCGGATGCTGAACGAGATCCGTTCTTATGTCTGCTGGAGCCGGTCACCTACAGTGATATCCGTCCGAGTTTCTACAAACCTCTCGAGTTGCTCAGGTGGGATATGTCCGCACTGACACCCGACTACGTGCGAGCCTTTATCCGCTCCCTGACAGCGGTCAAAGGTACGGAATGGGAATACGAGCAGGAACTGCGTCTCGTGATTCCGTCCTATGTCCCCGAAGGGCAGGATGCCGTCTTCATGCCATTTCATCCACACGAGCTCGTCGAGCTATATCTCGGTTATCGCGTTGACGATCCATACCGGGAAGAAATCGTGGCGTCTACCCGCGCCCTTAACAAGGACGTGAGAGTCCTTCAAGCGCGAATGACACCTGGCGCATTTGCCTTGACGTTCGAACCCATCGATTGATCCACGCAGCATTGAGGCTCTCCCGCGGCAGAGGGCGCCCCGGAGGTGCTGTCGCTGACGTCCAGTCGCAAAGGATTTGGGCGCCCATCGGCCTTCTCAGGGCATAGGAGCTGGGAAGCGATTAGAGCGCGCTACAGAGGCGACTTGGGTGGGGCCTCTCTCAAGCACATCTAGGGGCGACTTGCGTCTGGGCGAGCGGCTAGTCGACGCTGTGGCCCCGTTTTTGGGGCTATCGTTGTATGTAGGGGCGTATGTAGGCGACGAGTCGTTTCAGCTAACTCTTTGATCTAACCGGTATAATCTGGATAAAGTGGTTGCGGGGGTAGGATTTGAACCTACGACCTTCAGGATGAGTCTTCGGCCGTTGTCCCAACACTGAAAGACCTTGGCGCCATAGGAGTTGAAGGCCTAAAAAATACGCTGATGAGGCCATGCGCAAATTCATGTGTGTCCGTGCCCCTGGAAACTGGTGTGCACTTGATGGCCATCAGGTTCTCGCTGACCGAGCATGGTGCTCATGCGCCCAGCGGCAGCCCGAGGCTGAGGCGTCAGGGGCTGTTGCTAGCTCGTCAAGTTGACCGGTTTTGCTAGCTCACGATTGTCCGCTTCGTTGTGGTTTTTGGCCGGGGCATGCCCCGGCGAAAACGGCCGTCGTGGAAGCGTGTCGCGCGGCTTTATCTGTGGCGGCTCGATCTTGCCGCTGGCGTCGTAGTCGGCGAGGCGATGGGGTCCGAGGAAGACGGCGATGGCTGCCGTCGGGATACTCGTGAACCCGGACGCGGCCTTGACGAAGTGCGGCCGCAGAGCGGCTTGGCGGGATTGCAGGCAGAGCCGGCGCCATTTGACGGTATTGTCGTTGCCGACGGCGCGCTCTCCTGGATGCACAGGATCTCGCCCGAGACCCCGGGGGATCGTGCAGGAAGGCGGAGCCCGCCTGCTCGGGTGCCACCGCGAAGCGCGCGTTGTGGGCGGGGATGTAGCTCCTGGCGAGCCAGCGGTTGGCGGCCTCGAGGGTGGTGATGCGCGGCGAGCCGAGCTCCTTGGACAGCCGGTCCTGGAGCGTGCGGAAGGCCCGCTCGGAACGGCCCCGCGCCTCGGGCGAATAGGAGCGATATGCTCGATGCCGAGCTGCTTCAGGGCCCGGCCGACCTGGGTCAGCTGCGTCTTGTAGACCTCCCCGCCGGCCTCGGGGTATGGAAATAGTGGCTACCGCGATCGGTGTAGAGGGCCAGAACAGCCCGTCGCGCGCAATCACCTCGCCCAGCCCGCGGAAGCTCGAGGCGGTGCCTTCCTTCACCAGAAGGCCGAGTAGATCGCGCTCGTCGCATCGTCCAGCGTCATCACCAGATCGTAGAACCGCGTCGCCCGGCAGCCAGGCGTGCTTGGAGGCTCCTGGTGCACCTCTGCCCACTATCGGCCGGCGCGGCCGCTTCTTGCGATGCGCCGAGCGCCTCTCCGCCCGCCGCACCCGGCCGGCGCGCTGCAGGTGCACCTTGGTCACCGTATAGCCCAGCTTGTAGCCGTGCCGCTTCACCAGCTGCTCATGGAAGTGCTTCACCGTGAAGTCCGCATAGTTGCCCCGGTAGAGCTCCAGCATCCACGCGATCTCCCCGTCCCCGCTCGCCGCCCCGAGGGCTTGCCCAGCTGCCGGTCCAATAGCCCCTCGGCCCTTCGTCGCGCAGCCGATCGCGCCAGCGACGGAAGCTCCGTTGCCCATCCCCAGCAGCTCCGCCGCCTCGCTCTGGCTCAACTCCCCTCTCTCCTGCCGCTCCAGCAACCCCTCATATCGCATCCTGTCGCACTCCCTCGTGAATACGCGTCCGGTCCATGCCTGCTCCCTCTTTGGAGCAGCTCTAGAACCGGACACATCACGAGCTACAAACCCCGGACACATCACGAGCTAATTACACTGAGGCGTCAGGGGCTGGTGATTGTGAACGACGTGAGCTATGCTTTCGCAACCCGACGCGAGCGGCTGGCTGCTGGCCCGGGCTTGGCCTCGCCATAGGCATCTCCACTTGCTTCAGCCGCGTAGCTGCCGTCTCGCTTCGGGCTGCCTTGGGAGAGGCACTCGCTATGGCAATGATCGATCCTTGCGCGGAAGCCGGGGACTGGAAGCTTTCTTGCTCGCCTACACGGCCAGCCAACTGACGCGCCAGCTCTCGGGGTTCGTCGCGGCCGGCGGCCGGATCGTCGGCGCCAGCGAGCGGCCGGCGAAACCGCGCCAGGGCGGGAACGCATCGCCCAGCACAACCCTGCCAGGCGGTCCGCGTGGGCTATCATGCGAGGTAGCCGCCCGCTACTGCGGCATCTCCGAGCGGCTGTTCCGGCGCGAGGTTCCGGTAGCACCGCGCCGGATTGGCAGTCGGCTCGTCTGGGACAAACTCGCGCTCGACGAGTGGCTCGGGGCCGGAGGCAAAGCGGAAGCTCCGCGGCCCCGCTTGGCCGAACGCGTCGCCAATTGGGGGCGCAAATGATCGCTGTGTCGCGCCTCCGCAAGATATCAGGTCGCTATTACTGGCGGCCGACGCGGGCGGTGAAGGGCCTGGGATTCCATGCAGAGGCCCTCGGCCCCGATCTCGCCAAGGCGGTTACCCGAGCGGAGGAGTTGAACGCCGAGGTTGCGAAGGCGACCGCCGGCGAGCCATCGCGCCAAATCGGGCCTGGCACGATGGCGGACATCATCGCCACTTATGAGGCTGACTCATCCTTCACGCGCTTGGCCGAGGCGACTCGGCGCAGCTATGCGAAGATACTGAGGGAGATCGAAGCGAACGCCGGCGACTTGCCGGCAACGGAAATCACACGCAAGGAGCTGAAAACGCTTTACCACAAGTTGCGCCAGCGTGGCCTGCATACGGCCGCGGCCCAGATGCGCATCTGGTCAATCCTTATGAATGTCGCCATCGACGAGGGCCTGCGCTCGGACAACCCGGCCCAGCGGCTCAGGGTCGAGACGCCACCCAGCCGCGACCGGCGTTGGACGCCGACGGAAGTGGCAGCCTTCTGCGATGCTGCTGTTGGCGCCGGCCGGCCCTCGCTGCGGCTCGCTGTGCTGCTCTCCTATCGCTTGGCGCAGCGGGAGGTCGATGTGCTGCGACTGAGCCGGGCGGCGATCAGGGGCGGCGTCGTGACGCTCAAGCAGCAGAAGACCGACGCCGCGGTGGCCGTGCCGATCGACGCTGGGCTGCGCGCGGCGATTGAGGCTACGCCCAAGGAATTGACGATGCTGGTGGTCAGCGAGACGACCGGCTTGGCCTACCGGGCCGACCACTTCCGGCACGAATTCGCGCGCATACGCAAGCTTGCCGGGCTGCCTGCCGATCTCAGATTCGCCGATCTTCGGCGTACAGCGCTCACCGAGGCCGGGGATGGCGGTGCAACGGTGTTCGAGCTGCAGGCTATGAGCGGCCACAAAACACTGCAACAGCTCGCCACTTATGTCCGGCCAACCGCCGGCATGGCGCGATCGGCGGTACGAAAGAGGACCGAAAAACAGCGGCAAGTGGCAAAAGTCGCTGATCGAGGTGAGGCATGAGTGGCAAGAATGGT
>CAVWQS010000024.1:0-101272 GCA_963757155.1 uncultured Alphaproteobacteria bacterium | reverse complement strand
GCGCGACAGGGATTGAACCTGTGACCCCTACCATGTCAAGGTAGTGCTCTCCCGCTGAGCTACGCGCCCGATATCCCGTGGGGTCGGCGCCAAATAGCATCGCGGCCGGGGCTTTGCAAGCCTCGGCGCCACGGACGCGATTCCCGTGTCGGATTCCCGGGGCGCGACAGCATGGATCATGACAGGCGGGCGGCATTGGGGTAATCGTGGAGCCATGACCGCCGGCGAGCATTCCACCCCGAGCGCGCCCTTCAGGCTCCGCCGTCCCGCGGCGCAGAGCATGGCGGTGGTCTTCGCCTCGCCCCATAGCGGCACGGAATACCCGCCGGCTTTCCTCGCCGGCTCGCGCCTCGCCCTCGACAGTCTGCGACGGTCCGAGGATTGCTGGGTCGACGAGCTCTTCGCCGCCGCCCCTTCCCTGGGCGCCCCGCTTCTGGCTGCCCTCTTCCCGCGTTCCTTCGTCGATCCGAATCGCGAGGCCCTCGAGCTCGACCCGCAGATGTTCGAGGATGCCCTACCGAAAGATGCCAATACCGCCTCGCCCCGGGTCGCCGCAGGCTTGGGCGTCATCCCCCGGGTCGTGGCCACGGGCGAGGAGATCTATGGCCGCAAGCTCGCCTTCGCCGAGGCGGCTGAGCGCATCCAGCGCTATTGGCGCCCCTATCACGCAGCGCTCGCCACGGAGATCCAGGCGACGCGCCGGCGCTTCGGCAGCTGCGTGCTGATCGATTGCCACTCCATGCCCTCGGCCGGCGGGACGCCGGAGCGCGAGACGGGCTGGGATCGGGTCGATTTCGTTCTCGGCGATTGCCGCGCCACCTCCTGCGCCCCGGGGCTCACCGAGCAGGTGGAGATCACGCTGCGCCGCCTCGGCTATACCGTGGCGCGCAACAACCCCTATTCCGGCGGCTATGTCACCCAGCATTACGGCCGGCCGGCCGAGGGCATCCATGCCCTGCAGATCGAGGTCAACCGTGGCCTCTATCTCGACGAGACGAGCCTCAAGCGGGGTCCCGGCTTCCAGCGCCTGGTGAGCGATATGAGCGAGCTGATCCGTTCGCTGGCGGCCCTGCCCTTCGGGCTCGCCGCCGCCGCGGAATGACCCTGGAGATCGTCGAAGCCGATCTCTCTCACGTCCCTGCCCTGCAGGCGATCTATGCCCATTGGGTGATCACGGGGCTTGCCAGCTTCGAGGAGGCTCCACCGGACATCGCCGAGATGGACCGCCGCCGACGCGAGGTCCAGGCCAAGGGCCTGCCCTATCTGGCGGCGGTGGACGAGTCCGCCGTCCAGGGTTTTGCCTATCTCGGGCCTTACCGCACGCGGCCGGCCTATCGCTATACCGTCGAGGATTCGGTCTATGTCGCCCCTGGCGCCCATGGCCGCGGCGTCGGCCGGGCGCTGCTCGGCCGGCTGATCACCCTCGCCGAGGCGCGAAACCTGCGCCAGATGGTGGCGATCATCGGCGATTCCGCCAATCACGCCTCCATCGGCCTGCATGCGGCCCTGGGTTTCGAGCGCACGGGGGTGCTTCGCTCGGTCGGATTCAAGCATGGCCGCTGGGTGGATAGCGTGGTGATGCAGCGGGCGCTCGGGGCCGGCGACGGCGCCTTGCCCTGATTTTGTCAAAGTTGCTGCGCGCCGTTCCGGCTTACGATACACTCACCGGTTAGAAAAAAGGGCCGTCCCGAGGGACGGCCCAAGTTCTGGGAGGAAACGCCCATCGGGCGCAGCGTCATAACGGCGAGGCCGTTCTGACGCACCGCACAATTATGTGTTTCCCCCTCCTAGCTTCAAGCAAAATTTTCCTTTTCCCCTGAGATAGATAATTTGTCGCAGGGGTTGATGCTGCTTAGCAACAATTCCCACACCGCACTGCACAATCCTTGACCCCGCGAGGCAGGGTTTTGCCCAAATTCTGGTCTCAGCCGGCCGGCGCGGGCGCTGTCTGGTTGCCCGTCGCGGTGGGACTGGGGGTGGGACTCGAGGCCGGTTTCTGGGCCGCGCGGCATTTTACCGCGTCGACGAAGGCCTGGTTGATGGTCAGCCCATCCTTGTTGCTGAGGAAGTAGGTGTCGATCCACTCCTCGTCCTGGCCGTTCTTCTTGAAATTCTCCCGCATCACGGCCTCGTTCTTCAGGACCTCCTGATAGAGCTGGACATAATGCTCGCCGCCGGCGATGGCGGGATCGACGCCGCCGCTATCCGCGATCATCTGGTCGATGGATTTGGAGAAGGTGGCATCGAGAGCGTCCTTGCCGATGAACTCCTCGAGCTTGGGATAAGGGGTCACGAGCTCGCTCTTGACGAAGCTGAGATCGACCGGACAGGTCACCGGGGCTGGTGCTGCGGCCGGCGGCTCGACCGCGGTGGCCACGCTGCCGCCGCCGCTATCGGCGCAGCCCGCAAGGGCGGCCAGCAGCAGCAGAACCGGCAGTCGGCTCATCGTCAGAAGTCCAGGCATCTATGTCTCCTTAGCCCCAGAGCGCCGGCAGGGCCGGCGCCACGCGGCTGCCGTCATAGACCAGGCCGGGCGTCCTGTCCCTGGCCAGAAGCAGCGGCCCGTCGAGATCCACGACATCCGCCCCCTGGGCCACCAGCAGGGCGGGCGCCATGGCCAGCGAGGTTCCCAGCATGCAGCCCACCATGATGCGGTAGCCGGCGGCGAGCGCCGCCTGGCGCAGCGCCAGGGCTTCGGTCAGCCCGCCGGTCTTGTCCAGCTTGATATTGACCGCGTCGTAGCGGCCGGCGAGATGGGCCAGGCTCGCCCGGTCATGGCAGGATTCATCGGCGCAGACCGGCACCGGCCGCGCCAGCCCGCCCAGCGGGGCATCGGCCTTGGCCGGCAAGGGCTGCTCGATCAAGGCGACGCCGAGGCTCACCAGCTCGGGCGCCAAAGCGGCGTAATCGGCCGCCGTCCAGCCCTCATTGGCATCGACGATGAGGCGGGCATCGGGCGCGTTGCGGCGCACCGCGCGCACCCGGTCCAGATCATCGGGCCCGGCGAGCTTCAGCTTCAGCAGCGGCCGGGCGGCCTGGGCCTTGGCGGAAGCGCCCATCTTCTCCGCCGTGTCGAGGCTGAGGGTATAGGCCGTGGTCACCGGCCCCGGCTGGGGCAGGCCGGCCAGCGCCCAGACCGGCTTTCCCGCGAGCTTGGCCTCCAGATCCCAGAGGGCGCAGTCCAGCGCATTGCGCGCCGCCCCGGCCGGCAAGGCGGCCTGCAGGGCGTCACGGCCCCTGCCGCCTTCGATGGCCGGGCGCTGGCTCTCGAGCTGCGCCATCACGCTCGCGATCGATTCGCCGTAATGCCCATAGGGCACGCATTCGCCGCGTCCGACCCGGCCGTCCTGTTCGATCTCCGCCAGGATCACCTCGGAGCTGGTCTTGCTCCCGCGCGAGATGGTGAAGATGCCGGCGATGGGCCAGCTCTCGTGAGTGAGTCGAAGCTTGCGCATATCCGTTTCAGCCCAGCAGATCGACGATGGCGCCGACGCCGGTGCGAAAGGGATCGACCGCCGGCATATTCAGGCGCCTGCTCGTCTCGGCCAGGAAGGCGTGGGCCTCGGCCTCGCCGAGATTGCCGGTATTGATGCTGGCGGCGATGCAGCGCACGGCGGGATTGGTCAGCCGCGCCGCCTCGAGATTGGCCTCGATGCAGCGCTGGAGATCGGGCAGCGGATAATGCGGCAGGCCGCGCATATGCTTGCGCGTCGGCTCATGGCAGAGGACCAGCACATCGGGCTGGGCGCCATGCAGCAGCCCCATGCTGACGCCGGCATAAGACGCGTGGAAGAGCGAGCCCTGTCCCTCCACGAGATCCCAATGATCGGCATCATTGGCGGGCGAGAGCCATTCCACCGCGCCGGAGACGAAATCGGAGACCACGGCATCGATGGAGACTCCCTCGCCGGCGATGAAGATCCCGGTCTGGCCCGTGGCGCGGAAATCGGCCTTCAGCTTGCGGGCCTTCATCTCCTTCTCCAGGGCGAGCGTCGTATACATCTTGCCGACGGAGCAATCGGTGCCGACGGCGAGCAGGCGCTTGCCCGAGCGCTTGGTGCCGGTGCCGACATCGAACTCGCGGGTGGGATGGCGGACGTCGAAGAGCTGGCGGCCCAGCCGGCGCGCGGCCTCGCTCACCTCGGGAATATCGGAGAGCCGGCGATGCAGGCCGCTGGCGAGGTCCATCCCCAGCTCCAGCGCCTTGACCAGGGTCTCGGTCCAATTGCCGCCGATCTTGCCGCCGCGATTGGCGACGCCGACGATGACCGTCTTCACCCCGGCGGCCTTGGCCTGCTCCAAGGTCATGTCGGGAATCCTGAGATCGGCCTTGCAGCCCGGCAGGCGAAGCTGGCCCGGGCACCAATCGGGACGCCAGTGAACGATGCCCTGGGCCGTCTTGGCCGCGAGCTGGTCATGCGCCTCGCCGAGGAACATCAGATAGGGATGCGCAATCGCCATGTCGAAACCCGCCTAGCCGTGGTTGCAAAAACCCGGCCGCATACTAATGGGGAAGCTCGGGATTCCAAGAGCCATTGCAGCCCCAGGTCACGCCCGGCTTTGCCGGGCACGGCAGCTGACGCCCGGCTTGCCCGCCGGGACGCGCTCGCTATAGTCGCAGGCCTCACCCGCAGCACCGGACGACCCATGGCCCCGAAGCACAATCCGCTCAATCTGAACCCGCTCCAGCTTCGCACCCTGACCCTGCTCCAGGCTTTGGCCCAGCTCGAAGGCCATGGCCGGCCGGCGGATGAGGAAGGCCATATCATCGTTACCGGCTTTCCCGGGCAGCATGGCGACCACTTCCATATGGGCGATGCGGTGGTCGCGGCGCGCGATGCCACGGGCCTGCATAACGAGGCCGCCTGGGTGGCGCTGGAGCGCAAGGGGCTGCTGAAGTCGATGTTTCCCATGGCCGCGGTGCTGACCCCCGCGGGCCTCGGCTACGATACCGGGCTTGCCGACAAGATCCTCCACCGCCACGGCGGGCATTGAGGCTTACAAGGTCGCGGCCGAGCCCCGGCTGACGTAATCCTCGAGAAAGGGCGAGCGGTAGCCGTCCCGGCGCCAGAGGATCGGGAAGAAGCTCTCCTCCATCGTCTCGTCCCCTGCCCGCTTGTAGCGATTGTAGATATAGCTGACCTCCGTCGGGTGGAAGCGCGCCTCGGCCGACATGCAATGGCTGACGGCCGAGCGCCGCGGCCGGTCGGCGCGATTCACATCCGAGCCATGCCAGGTGCGCCCGTCATGGAAGACGCAAGCCCCCGCCGGCACCTCGATCGGCACCAGCTCCGGCGCGCCGAGTCCGACCGAGGCCGCCGCCTCGCGCATCTCGCGGCGATAATCGTCGGGCGCGTGGAATTGCTTGATGGGCGGGGAGACCGGCCATTTATGCGAGCCGCGGACATATTCGATGGTGCCGCCGGAAGCGCTGGTGGGATCGAGGGCGATCCAGCAGGTGACCATATGGGCCGGCACCATCCATCTGGTGTAGCTGTCGTCCTGATGGAAGCCCAGAGCCTTGGCCCCCGGCGGCTTCCAGATGACATTGTCCTGGGCCAGCCGCGCACCGGGCCAGCCGGCCAGCGTCGCCACGAGCCGGCCGATCTCGGCGCCGAGCACCAGGCTCGCCACGGTGTAGTCGGATTTCCACCCGTTGCAGATCTGGCGCGTCCGGTCCGGCGGATCGCGACCCTCCTGCCAATTCCATTCGTCGGGATAGAGCCCCGTCTCGAACCGGCCCCGGAACAACCCCTCGAACCGCGCCGCGACCGCCGCCGCTTTCTCCGGTGCGATGAGGCGATCGAGAATGAGGAATCCGTCGTCGTGGAAGGAGGAGATTTGGCGCGGCGTGAGCTCGATCATGGCCGGTCAATATGCCGGGCGCACCGTCGACTATGCAACTCAGTCGGCTGAGCTGGTTCTCTATTCCGTCATGGTCGGCGAAGGCCGACCATCCACGAGTTTGGTCGCCCCAGGCCCGAAGTTCACCACGGAGGCACGGAGGTCGGGTGTCCCCACTCCGTGGCCTCCGTGTCTCCGTGGTGCATTTCTTGACTCAGGTCCCAGGGCACATTGCCCGGAGGCCGGATTGGAGGCAGGCAAACTCGTGGATGGTCGGCCTTCGCCGACCATGACGGCTGAAAAGATGAGGCTAGCGGACTTCTGACCGATACGGCCTCCCGGGCCTTGCCAGCCGGCATTTGACTGTCGACCCCGAAGCCAGGAGACTGCCGGCCGATATTCGCCCCCTGGGAAGGACAGCATGGCCGACCTCGATCTTTGCTATATGCCGGCGACGGAGATGGCGCGCCGGATTCGTGACGGCCAGCTCTCGCCCGTCGATCTGATGGAAAACACCCTCGCCCGGATCGAGGAGGTGAATCCGACTCTCAACTGCTTCTGCTTCGTCTATCCGGAGGAAGCGCGCGCCAAGGCCAAGGCAGCGGAGGAGGCGGTGCGCCAGCGCCGGCCGCTGAACCCGCTCCATGGCGTGCCTTTCGCCATCAAGGATCTGACGCCCACCAAGGGCAAGCGCACCACCTGCGGCTCCTATGCCTTCGAGCATTGGGTGCCCGAGGAAGACGCCCCCATCGTCGAGGCCCTGACCAAGGCCGGCGGCATCATGGTGGGCAAGACGACGACGCCGGAATTCGCCTATTCCAGCTTCACCGAGAGCCCGCTCTGGGGCATCACCCGCAATCCCTGGGATACCCAGCGCACCCCCGGCGGCTCCTCCGGCGGCTCCGGGGCGGCGGTGGCGAGCGGCTGCGTGCCGCTGGCCGAAGGCTCCGACATGGGCGGCTCCGTGCGCATCCCCGCCTCCTTCTGCGGCATCGTCGGGCTGAAGCCCAGCTTCGGGCGGATCCCCTTCACCATCCTGCCCAGCATGTTCGATTCCCTGTCGCATTTCGGCCCGCTCGCCCGCACCGTCGACGATGCCGGACTCTTCCTCGATGTGACCCAAGGCCCGGACGAGCGCGACATCCAATCGCTGAAGCCCAAGATCAATTTCCCGCATCCCATCCCGGGCTCGATCCGCGGCTGGCGCCTGGCGCTCTGCGTCGATCTGGGATTCCTCTATGTCGATACGGAGGTCGAGGCCGCCGTGCGCGCCGCCGCCGCCGCCTTGACCGAGCAGGGCGCGGTCATCGAGGAGGTCGAGCTCGGCTGGACCCGCGAGATGAACGACGCCTGGATCGATCATTGGCGCGTCTATCTCGCGAGCTTCTTCGGCGACAAGCTTCCGCAGTATCGCGCCAAGATGGACCCCAATGTGGTGGCGCTGATCGAGGCCGGGCTGAAGATGAGCGCCGTCGAGTTCAAGCGCATCGAGTTCGTCCGCACCGAGATGTGGCGCAAGCTCTCGCCGATCCTGCAGCGCTGCCATGCGCTGCTCTGCCCGACCATGGCCCATGCGGCGCCCGAAGGTCGGCGGCAAGGATACGGAATATGACTGGGTCGACGAGAAGGGCCGTTTTCACGGCCTCGACATCACCTCGGTCTTCAATTTCGTCAGCCAATGCCCGGCCCTCTCGGTGCCGGCGGGAATGACGGGAGAAGGCCTGCCCATCGGGCTGCAGATCGTCGCCCGGCGCGGCGAGGATCTGCCGGCGCTTGCCATCGGCAAGGCGCTGGAGATGGTGCGGCCCTGGGCGCAACGCCGCCCGCCGATCTAATAAAAGCAAAAGTCTGGGAGATTCGATGACCGAGCCGCTTCGCCGCCGCACCGGCGGCCAGATCCTGATCGATCAGCTCAAAATCCACGGGGTCGATATGGCCTTCGGCGTGCCGGGGGAGAGCTATCTGGCCGCCCTCGACGCGCTGTTCGAGGCCCGCAACCAGATGCGCTTCATCATCTGCCGGCAGGAGGGCGGGGCCTGCAACATGGCCGAGGCCTATGGCAAGCTGACGGGCCGCCCCGGCATCTGCTTCGTGACCCGCGGCCCCGGCGCCACCAATGCCTCCATCGGGCTCCATACCGCCTTGCAGGATTCGACGCCCTTGATCCTGCTGATCGGCCAGGTCGCCCGCGACCAGACCGAGCGCGAGGCCTTCCAGGAGATCGACTTCCGCCGCATGTTCGGCCCCGTCACCAAATGGGTGGCGGAGATCGACGATGCGCGGCGCATCCCCGAGCTGGTGAGCCAGGCCTTTCACCGCGCGACCTCGGGCCGGCCGGGCCCGGTGGCCCTGGCGCTGCCGGAGGACATGCTGACCGATGTGGTCGAGGTGCCCGATGCCGGGCCCTATCACCCGATCCAGGCCGAGGCCGGCCCTCAGAACATGGCGCGGCTGCGCGAGCTGCTGGCCGGGGCCAAGCGGCCGCTGGTGATCCTGGGCGGCGGCGGCTGGTCCGCCAAGGCCTGCGCGGATATCGCTGGCTTCGCCGAGGCCAACAACCTCCCCATCACCAATTCCTTCCGCTGCCAGGATCTGCTCGACAATGAGCATCCGAATTATGTCGGCGATGTCGGCATCGGCATCAATCCGAAGCTCGCCGAGCGCGTGCGCCAGGCCGATCTGCTGCTGGTCGTGGGCGCGCGGCTGGGGGAGATGACGACCGGCGGTTATACGCTGATCGATATTCCCGTGCCGCGGCAGACCCTGGTCCATGTCCATCCCGGTGTGGAGGAGCTGGGCCGCGTCTATCAGCCCGCACTCGCCATCAATGCCGGCATGGCGCAGTTCGCCGCGGCGGCCCGCGCCCTGGCGCCGGTCGATTCAGCGGCCTGGCAGGCAGAGACCAAGACGGCGCGCGCCGACTATCTCGCCTATCGCGAGCCGCCGCAGAGTCCGGGCCCGGTGCAGCTCGGCGAGATCGTCACGTATCTGCGCAAGAAGCTGCCCCGCGACGCCATCATCACCAATGGCGCCGGCAATTATGCGACCTGGCTGCCGCGCTTCTACAGCTATGGCGGCTTCCGCACCCAGCTGGCACCCACCAGCGGGGCCATGGGCTATGGCGTCCCCGCCGCCGTGGCCGCCAAGGCCGTCCATCCCGATCGGGTGGTCGTCTCCTGGAACGGCGACGGCTGCTTCATGATGAACGGCCAGGAGCTGGCGACCGCCGTGCAATACGGCCTGCCCATCATCTTCGTCGTCGTCAACAACGGCATGTACGGCACCATCCGCATGCATCAGGAGCGCAACTACCCCGAGCGCGTGCTGGGCACGGAGCTGGTCAATCCGGATTTCGCCGCCCTCGCCCGCGCCTATGGCGCCCATGGCGAGCTGGTGGTGAAGACCGAGGAATTCGCCCCGATCTTCGAACGCGCCATGGCCGCGGGAAAGCCGACGCTCATCGAGATCAGGATCGATCCGGAGGTGCTGACGATCCGCCAGACCCTCAGCCAGATCCGTGCCGCCGCCCTCGAGGCCCAGGCGAAAGCCAAGCCGATATAGCGAGCAAGGCGAAGCGGGCGAGCAGCGCTGCCTCCAGCAGCAGGCGCCCCGCGACGCCGAGGCCTTGCTTGCGAAAATAGCGGCGGAAGCCCCGGGTCTTGTGCCCTTCGATGAAGAGAGGTGCGGCGTCGCTGGAGCTGCGCCCGTGCTGCAGCCGCAGCGCCGGCACCAGGCAGACCTCGCCGCCGGCTTTCCGGAAGCGGGCGCAGAGATCGAGATCCTCCACATGCAGGAAATAGCCGCTGTCGAGGCCGCCCAGCGCCCAGTAGTTCTCCCGTGTCAGGAACATGGCCGCACCGCTGATGGAGGGCACGGCGGTGGTCTCGGCGGGCAGCGGGCCCTCGATCTCGATCCGCGGCCAGCCCGGAATGAAGCGATAGAGGCGGAGCGCTTCGCCCAGAAGGCCCGCCAGGCTCGGCAGGTTGCGCCGGGTCGCGCGCTGCACCTGGCCGGCTGAATCCACCATCACCGCGCCGAGCAGCGCCGGTCTGGGACGGCGCCGCAGCTCCTCGCGCAACAGCCCCGCCCCGCCCGGCGGCAGCACGCAATCCGGATTGAGCAGCAGCAGGAAGTCGGACTCGATATGGCGCGCGGCCAGATTGCATCCCGCGGCGAAGCCGATATTCCCCTGCCCTTCGATGACGCTGAGCCGCGGCTCCTCGGCCACGCGCCGCGCCAGCAGGGCGCGCGGCTCGGGCGGATTGCCGTTGTCGACCACCACGACGCGTTCGACCGCGGGATCGGCCAGCGCGGCATCGATCGCCGACATCAGCAGCGGCCCGGTGTTGTAGCTGACGATGGCGACACCCACGCCACCTTCTGCCAGCGCGGGCTTCAGGGTCACCACATCCTCGGTCGGGCGGAGGTACGGCCGGCGCCGCAGCGGGGCGAACGGGGCGAGGCGGATCACCGGCCAGGGCGAGCCTCGTCGCGCGCGCTGGATCAGCTGCCGCTTGCGCCAGGCGCCGCCGAGACCGCGAATGCCGTCGCCCAGGGCGCGCAAGGAGACACGCGCCTCGCCCAGCAGGATCGCGCGCAGCGCCATGACCAGCGTGATCAGCCCATGGACCGGCGCCAGCAGCCAGAAGGCCGGTCCGGGCATCACCTTGACGAAGACCCAGAGGCGATTGCGCATGCCGTGATAGAGGGCGAAATCGCTGCGCCTGCCGCCGCTGGCCCCGCCGACATGGCGCACCACGGCATTGGCAAGCTGGATCGAGCGATGGCCTGCGAGGCGAAGCCGGAAGCCCAGATCGACATCCTCGGCATAGCAGAAGAAATCCTCATCGAACCCGCCCAGCGCGGCCACGGCCTCGCGGCGATAAACGGCTGCCGCACGCACAAGGCGAGATGATCTCCCCCTCGCCGCGCTGATGAGCCAGAGGCTGGCCGAAGCCGCCGCGCCAGAGCAGCCCGGTGGCGTGATAGACATCGCCCGCGCCGTCGAGCCGGCCGGGCGAGGCGGCATCGATCTGCAAGGAGCCGAAGGCGCCGGCCTCGGGATAGCGCTGGATCCCGAGCGCCACCTGCTCGAGCCAGTCCGGCTCGGCGAAGGCATCGGGATTGAGCGCCGCGACCCAGGGCGAGGTCGCCAAAGCGAAGGCATGGTTGTTACCCCCAGCGAAGCCGGTGTTGCGATCGAGCCGGATCGCCTGCCATCCCGCCGGCAGCCCCTCCAGCGCCCGGAGCGACTCATCCGTCGAGGCGTTATCGACGACGATCACCGTGAAATCGCGGAAGCGCTGCGCCTGCAGCGCCTGCAGGCAGCGCGCCAGGCAGCCGCCGCTGTTGTAGTTGACGATGACCACGGTGAAGAAGGGAGGCAAGGGCGCGACCGGTCCTGGGAGAATCGCAGCGATTCGGCTCGGTACGGTCCCCTAAAGCAACAGAATTTCCGATCTGCGGCCGGCTCGCTGCGGCGAATCGACGCGCGAAAAGCGGTTTTCCCGGCGCCCCGATCTGCTTCTGCAGGGAATCTGCAGTCGCTCCTCCATGCCGATCGTAGATTTAATGATATACGTAAAAAGCGTATCACGTCAATCGCCGATGTCGCGGTTCTCGAGCGACCGCCGCTTGACAGCCCGGCCCTGCCGGGCGACACCGCGGGCCGGCAGGACCCTGTTGCAAAAAATCGGACAGCGAATCGCTTACATCTTCCAGGCCGCCGGCATCGCCTTCGGCTTTGCCCTGGTGCGCCTGCTGCCTGTCGATTGGGCCTCGGCGCTCGGCGGGTATATCGCGCGCAGCATGGGCCCGCGTCTTGGCGTCAGCAAGGTCGGCCGGCGCAACCTGGCGGCCGCCTTCCCCGAGAAGACGCCGGCGGAGATCGAGAAGATCCTGCTGGGGGTCTGGGACAATCTCGGGCGCACCGGCGCCGAATACTCCCAGCTCGACCGCATCTTCGATACCTCCGAGGACGGGCCGATCAGCGGCGGGCGTATCCAGGTCGAGGGCGTCGAGCATTTCGTCGGGCTGCGGGAAGACGGCAAGCCCGCTTTGCTTTTCACCGCCCATTGCGGGAATTGGGAGCTGCTGCCCATCGGGGCGGTGCGCCACGGCCTGCCGGTCGTGATCTTCTTCCGCCCGCCCAACAACCCCTTCGCCGCCCAGCTCGTCCGGCGCATCCGGCGCCGCACCATGGGCCGGATGCTGCCCAGCGGGCTTCTGGGCACCATCGCCGCGCGGGAGGCCCTGACCCAGGGCGAGCATCTCGGCATGCTGGTCGACCAGCATCACGGCCTCGGCCAGCCCATCCCCTTCTTCGGCCGCCCGGCCCGCACCGCTCTGACCCTGGCCAAGCTCGCCCGGCAGTTCCGCTGCCCGGTCCATGGCGCCTTCGTCGAGCGGCTGGGCGGGGCGCGCTTTCGCATGACCCTGTTGCCGGCGCTGGATCTCGTCTGGACGGAGGATGCCGAGGCGGATTACCGGGCCGCCATGACCCAGGTGAACAAGACCATCGAGGACTGGGTCAGGGCCCATCCCGACCAGTGGTTGTGGCTGCACCGGCGCTGGCGCTAGAGCGACATTCCTGCCGCTCGTCATTCCCGCGAAAGCGGGAATCCAGGGCAAGCGACGTGATCTATGGCCCCGGATTCCCGCTTTCGCGGGAATGACGGAAAAGGGGATGGTCCCAGCTGAACGGAAGCGGAGGAGGAGCCTCCTGGAGGGAACCTTATCCTTCCTCCGCGACACCCATTGGTTTTATGAAAGATTTTCCAGATACTTAACAATCGTTGCGATTTTGCGGGGATACGCCTAAATTCCCGCGCGATTCGCCCCGGGCACCCTGCGGTAAGGGAACATGCAAGAAACCTTCAATGCTGTCGCCGATATCATCTCAGAGACCTGCAACATTGACCGGGAGAAGATCCGGCCGGAGTCGCATACGATCAATGACCTCGGCATCGATAGTCTCGACTTCCTCGACGTGACCTTCGCCATCGACAAGCGCTTCGGCATCAAGATGCCGATCGAGAAGTGGATGCAGGACATCAACGAAGGGAAGGGCTCGGTCGACGACTACTTCATCCTCAACAATCTCTGCTCGCGGATCGAAGAGCTGAGGGCCGCCAAGCCGGCCTGAACGATCGCCGGCATGCGCCTCGAATACTTCCAGCTCATCGACCGTGTCGAGGCCGTCGATCCCACGGCCGGAACCATTCGCGCCAGCGCCCAGGTGCCGGTGCAATCGACGATCTTCGAGGGCCATTTTCCGGGCTATCCGATCCTGCCCGGCGTGCTGATGATCGAAAGCATGGCCCAGACCGGGGGCAACCTCATCCTGGTCCTGGAGAATTTCGCCCGCATGCCCTTCCTGGCCCAGGTCGAGCAGGCGAAGCTGCGCCGCTTCGTGGAGCCCGGCACGGCGCTGACCATCACCGCCAAGCTGGTGCATCTGGGCTCCGGCTATGCGGTGACGCAAGGCAGGGTCGAGAGCGAGGCCGGGCTGGTGGCCGAAGCCGGCATCCGGTTCCGCACCTTGCCCTTTCCCAGCGAGGAGATGCGGCAGCTCATGCTGGACCATGCCCGCCGCCTCGGCCTCGAGCCCCCGATGAGGGCGTGATCGGCATACCAGCCGAGCCGGATGCGGGCTTGACCGGACGGGCGGTATCGGGGATGCGTGAGGTTTGGCCGCCGTGACCCGCAATTGGAGAGCGCCTCGAGATGAAGCGTGACGTTTGGATAACCGGTTGCGGCTTGATCTCGGCCCTGGGCGAGGGCCGCGCGGCCAATTGGGCGACCCTCAATGATCCCGCCGCCTGGCCGGCGCGGATGGACAGCCAGAAGCTCGCCCCCCACACCATCCATCCCATGGTGCCCCTCGAGCTCGGCCGCTACATCCCGCGGCCCGGCGACCAGCGCGCCATGGGGCCGTTGATGCATTACGGCTGCTATGCCGCGGGCATGGCCCTGGCGGAAGCCGGGGTGGCGGGCAATCAGGAGCTGCTGTCGCGCACCCATATGATCGTCGCCGCCCCCGGCGGGGAGCGCGATCTCGCCGTCGACGAGCAGATCCTGGCGGCGCGGCTGACCAAGCCCAATAATGTCGGCTGGCTCAACGAGATGATGCTGACCGGCCTGCGCCCGACCCTGTTCCTGGCCCAGCTGCCCAATCTCTTCGCCGGCAATATCTCCATCGTCCATGGCGTCTCGGGCTCCAGCCGGACCTTCATGGGCGAGGAATCCGCCGGCGTCGATGCGGTGCGCATCGCCTGGGAGAAGATCACCGCCGGCCAAGGCGACCTTTTCCTGGTGGGCGGCGCGTTTTCGGCCGACCGGCCGGAGATGCTGCTGATGTTCGAGCCCTATGGGCTGCTGCGCCAGCTTCCGGTGCCCGATCTCTGGCACCGGCCGCCGGCGGGCATGACCTTGGGCAGCGTCGGCGCCTTCCTGGTCATGGAGGCGCCCGAGCATGCCGAGGCGCGCGGGGCCAAGCCGCTCGCCAAGCTAAGCGCCGTGCGGGCGGCGCATTCCAATCGCGCACCGGGTGCGGCGACCGCCAAGGCGGCGGAGCAATGGGCCGGGCTCGCCGATCTTGCCGGCGGCAAGGCGCCCCCGGTGCTGAGCGGGGCCTGCGGCGGCGCGCCCATCACGGCCGAGGAGCATGAATTCCTCGCCGGGCTGCCGGGAGCGCCCGGCGTCCGCGGCACGGCAGGGGCGCTGGGCCACAGCATGGAAGCCTCTTTCCTTGCCAATCTCGGACTTGCTATCACATCTCTGGAGCAGGGCCGCCTCTTCGGCCCGCTGGCGCCGGAAGAGCCGATCGAGACCCGCGGCGGGGATGGCGCCGAGAAATTCTTGTCACCAGCTGGGGCCATTATCGCGGCGAGGCTTTGGCCATGATCGAGAGGATCGCATGACGGGCAGCACAGCAAGCAAGCCGATCGCCGTCACCGGCATCGGCATCCTGACCTCCCTGGGCGAGGGCAAGGCGGAGAACTGGCGCCGGCTTTCCGCCGGGGAGTCCGGCATCCACCGGCTGACGCGTTTCCCCATCGAGAGCCTGCGCACCACCATCGGCGGCTCGGTCGATTACCTGCCGCTCGACCCCCTCGACACCTCCAATTTCAGCTTCGAGATGGCGCGCCGCGCCGCCCAGGAAGCGATCGAGGAGAGCGGCGTCGGCAGCCCCGGCGCCTTCCCCGGCGAGATGTTCCTGGCCGCTCCCCCCATCGACCTCGAATGGTCCCGGCGCATGGCGCTGGCGGACCGCGGGGGCGCCACCCACTATCCCGAGATTCTCGACATCGCCAGCGAGGGGTCGGAGGAGATCCACCTCGCCACCATCAACGGCGGCATCGCCGCCCGGCTGATGGCGGAGTTCGGGCCCCAGGGCTCGCCCATCACCCTCTCCACCGCCTGCGCCTCCGGCGCCTCGGCGATCCAGCTCGGCGTCGAGGCCATCCGCCGCGGCGCCTGCGACACCGCGCTCTGCATCGGCACCGACGGCTCGATCCAGCCCGAGGCGCTGATCCGCTTCTCCCTGCTCTCGGCCCTTTCCATGGCCAATGAGGACCCCATAAAGGCGGCCAAGCCCTTCTCCAAGAACCGCGACGGCTTCGTCATGGCCGAGGGTGCGGCGGCACTGGTGCTCGAGGATCCCGACAAGGCGCGCGACCGTGGCGCCAAGATCCTGGCCTATATCCTGGGCTGCGGCGAGGCGGCGGACACCTTCCACCGCACGCGCAGCAATCCCAGTGGTGCTGCCATGGTGCGCTGCATGCGCGAGGCACTCTTCGACGCCGGACTCGCCATCGAGGATGTGGATTACATCAATGCCCATGGCACCGGCACGCCGGAAAACGACAAGATGGAATCCTTCGGGATCCAGCAGCTCTTCGGCGACCGCGCCACCCAGATCCCGATCAGCTCCAACAAATCGATGATCGGCCATACCCTGACGGCGGCCGGCGCGGTGGAGGCGGCCTTCTCCATCCTCACCCTGAACAACGAGCTGCTGCCGCCCACGATCAACTACAATCAACCGGACCCGACCATCCCCCTGGATGTCGTGCCCAACAAGGCACGGCCGGCCAAGCCGCGCACGGTGCTGTCCAATTCCTTCGGCTTCGGCGGCCAGAACGTCAGCCTCCTGCTCGGCGCCGCCTGACACGCCGGTTCTCTAACCCGACCCTCCCCCATTTGCTCGGGGGAGGGTCTTTCATTGGTGACCCATGCAAGCCCTCCGCCTGATCGAAGATGGCCGCCTCCAGCTGGAGGATAATCTGCCCGAGCCCCCTGCCCCCGCCGCCGGCGAGGTGGTGGTGCGGATGAAGGCGGTGGCCCTCAACCACATCGATCTCTGGGGCTTCCGCGGCATGGCCTTCGCCAAGCGCAAGCTTCCCATCGTCGTGGGCGTCGAGGGCGCGGGCGAGATCTCCGCGGTCGGCGAGGGCGTGACCAACCGGCGCCCGGGGGATGCGGTCGCGATCTATGCCGGCATGTTCTGCGGCCATTGCGGCCCCTGCCGGCGCGGGCAGGAGAATCTCTGCGAGAATATCGCCGACGGCGGCATCATGGGCTTCCATCGCGACGGGGTGGCGGCGCAATACGTGCGCATCCCCGTCCGCCAGACCGTGCCGGTTCCCAAGGGCGTCGGCTGGGCCCAGGCGGCGACGGCCCCGGTCACCTTCGGCACCGTGCAGCATATGCTCTTCGACAATGCCAAGCTGCTGCCGGGCGAGACGATCCTGGTCCATGCCGGCGCCAGCGGCATCGGCACCACGGCCATTCTGATGGCCAAGGCCATCGGCGCCCGGGTCCTCACCACCGTCGGCAGCGACGAGAAGATGGCCGCGGTCACGGCGCTGGGCGCCGACCATGTGCTGAACTACCGCAAGGACCGCTTCGAGACCTGGGCGCGGCGCCTCACGGCCAAGAAGGGCGTCGAGGTGGTGTTCGAGCATGTCGGCCCCGATACCTGGGCCGGCAGCCTGCTCTCCCTGAAGCGCGGCGGAAGGCTCGTCACCTGCGGCTCCACCAGCGGCATCTCGGCGGAGACCAATCTCTTCCATCTGTTCCAGCAGCAGATCCGCATCATCGCCTCCTTCGGCGCCACGGTCCGCAATCTGGCGGAGAGCATGCATAAGATGGCGATCGGCGAGGCGCTACCGGTCATCGACAGCGAGATCCCGCTGTCCGAGTTCGACAAGGGCCTGAAGCGCATGGCCGACCGCGCGGTGATCGGCAAGATCATCGTGCATATTCCGTAGGGGTTTTCCCGCTGGGGCGCGCGCTCTCCGAGCGCCGCGCCACGGCTGGCCGGCTCAGGTCGGCGAGCCGCTCCTTTTCATCCGTCATGGTCGGCGAAGGCAGACCATCCACGAGTTTGCCCGCGCCAGGCTCGATGTTTCCCTGCAAGTGCCGGGCGAAAGCTGGGACGACCTCTACGACCGTCTGACCATGAACTCGGTGGTTACCAAACTCGTGGATGGTCGGCCTTCGCCGACCATGACGGAAGCGGGGCGGAATTTACCGGCGGCGACGGACACGACCGCGGCGAAGAGTTGCCCGCCCTAAGCCGCCTTGAACGGGTCGGCCACCCGCGGCCAATAGGGATGCGCCAACTTGGTGTAGGGGATCGTGGCGAAATCGGGGGCCAGAGTCCCCGGCGCTGCGGCGTAGAGGACTTTCTTCGCGATGGGGGCGAAGCCGGCGTGGAAATGCTGGGTGGATTTGGCGAGCACGATCTTCCGCGTCGTGGGATCGAGGCCGACCTTGGTCATGCCCTCGGGATGGAAGGCCTGGCTGCGCTTAGTGGCCAGCACGATGTCGAGCCCGTCGCCGGACACCCAGGCGAGCGAGCCCAGATCGACCGGCGATTTTCCGAAACGCTGGGTCACATCGTCGGCGAGGCCCTTGACGGTGATGTGCATGTCGAGGGGATCGCCGGAGCTCACCCCACATTTGCCGCCGATGCGCAGGTCGAAGCTCGCGCCCACCCCCGCCTCCTGGCAGAAGCGCACCGCCATGGGATCCCAGTGATAGCAGCTCGCCACATTCGGGATGCCGCGCTCGCGCACGCGGCGGATGAAGAAGGTCGCATCCCCCGGTGCGCCCCCGCCGGAATTGTCGGAGACATCGGCGATCACCACCGGCCCGCCCTCGATGGCGAGCGCCTGGTCGAGGGCCTCGTCCATTGTGAGGAAGCTCGGCCGCGTCGCCTCGCGGAGCTGGAAAAGCTCCTCCCCCAGCCGGCGCGCGAGGCTCTCCGCCTTGCTTCGATCGCCATCGGCCACCACCAGGGTCTTGACCCCGACATCGGCCACATCGCCCCAGGGAAAGCTGTGGCCGAGGGAGACCGAGATGATCCCGTTTTTTCCCTCCAGCGCATACATCCGGTCGACATAGTCGCGCAGCGGCTGCTCGGTGGTGCGGAAGGTGCCGATCATCCGGCAGTCGAAGGCGGCCATCACCGGCCGCGTCTTGCCCTCCGCCGCATCGGCGACATAGGTGAAGAGCTCATCGGCCCGATCGGGGATGTCGGTATGGGGATATTCCTTATAGGCCACGAGAACCGTCGCCTCGCGCACCATCGTGTCGGTGATATGGCAATGGAGATCGAGCTCGGCGCCCACCGGCACCTTGTCGCCCACGATGGCGCGGATGCGCTTGAGGATATCGCCCTCGCAATCGTCGTAGCCTTCCGCGGCCGCCGCGCCATGCAAAGCGAGCACGACCATGTCCACCGGCATGGCCTTCTTCAGATCGCTCAGCAGTTCGTCCCGCAGCTTCTCATAGGCCGGACGCACGATGCGCCCGCCCGGCTCGGCGAAGGTGCAGATGCTCTCGACCACCTGCCAGCCCCGCGCCTCCGCGCGCTTGCGCCAGACTAGCAGCTGGCCGGAGCAGTAGTTGGGGGCCAGGCTCGTCCCATTGCCATGGGCGAGGAAGCAATCGGCGAAGCTCTGATAGCCCGTCGGGATCGGCGCGAAGGTATTGGTCTCGGTATCGAAGCCAGCAATGAAGACTTTCATGTTCGGGACCCGATGAGCTGTGGTGAGGGAAAAGCTAGGAGCGGCGGCACTATCCGGCCGTCAGGATATCCTCATAGGCGAAGATCGCCGGCACGCCGCCGGTATGGACGAAGACGACCGTATCCGTGGGCTCGAAGCGGCCCGAGCGCACGAGGCCGATCAATCCCGACATGGCCTTGCCGGTATAGACGGGATCGATCAGCAGCCCCTCCAACCGGGCGCAAAGATCGACCGCCTCGATCATGCCCGGCGTCGGCACCCCATAGCCGGCGCCGACATAATCGTCGACGACCTCGATCTGCTCAGCGGTGAAATCAGGGGGATGGCCGAGCTTGGCGGCGGCGCGGTTGGCGAGATCGAGGACGAGGGCGCCTATCTCCTCCTCGGAGCCGGCGCAGCTGATCCCGATCACCGGAATGCCGCTGCCGCGCAAGCCAACCAGCAGGCCGGATTGCGTCCCTCCGCTGCCCGAGCAATGGACCACGGCATCGACGACGGTGCCCATGGCCGCGGCCTGCTGCAGGATTTCCTGGGCGCAGCCGACATAGCCCAGCGCACCGGTGGGCGTCGACCCGCCGATGGGGATGACGAAGGGCTTGCCGCCGCGCCGGCGCACCACCTCGGCCACCTTTTCCAGCTCCGTCGCCCAATCGATGTCCCGGGGCACGAAATTGAGCCCGGCGCCGAAGATGCGGTCGAGCAGCACATTGCCGGTGCGGTCGTATTCGGGATGGTTGGAGGCGACGTTGCGGGACAGCACGAGCTCGCATTTCAGCCCGTGACGCGCCGCGGCCGCGGCGGTCTGGCGGCAATGGTTCGACTGCACCCCACCGGCGGTCACCAGCGTATCGGCACCCGCGGCGATGGCCTCGCCGAGGATGAACTCCAGCTTGCGGGTCTTGTTGCCCCCCAAAGCCAGGCCGGTGCAATCGTCGCGCTTGGCCAGGATCGTCGGGCCGCCGAGATGGGCCGAGAGCCGGGAGAGCGGCTCCAGCGGCGTCGGGCTGTGGATGAACCGGCGACGCGGAAATTCTGCAAGCTGCATGAAAGAATTTTCTCCGAGGAAAAATCGGCCGGCGCTGCGGAACCCAAGGGCTGCAACACCGAGCCCCGAAACGTATTACAATTCCGCGACCCCTATGGCAAGATCGCGGGGCTTAGGGGCGCTTCGAGGAGATACGGGCGATCGGCGCCGAGACTCCCGACACGGCCCTTCAGATGAGCGAATGACAGGGAGCTAAGGGATGAACAGAATGCTGCGAGGCGTTTTGGCCGCGGGTATCGTCGGCTTCGGCGCCATGAGTGCGACGCTTCTCGCGCCGGTTCCGGCGCAGGCCACCCAGCCGGACGAGCTGGTCATCGGCAAATCCGGCGATCCGGACACCCTCGATCCGGCGGTGACGGTCACCAACAACAGCTGGACCGCCACCTATCCCGCTTATGAGCGGCTTCTGAAATTTAAAGTGGTGGACGGCAAGGGCAGCACCGAGGTCGAAGGCGATCTCGCCAAGTCCTGGAGCGCCAGCGACGACGGCAAGACCTGGACCTTCGTCCTGGGCGACGGCCATGTCTTCGCCGACGGCAGTCCCCTGAACGCCGCCGCGGTGAAGTTCAGCTTCGATCGCGTCATCAAGGTCGGCAAGGGTCCCGGCGATCTGTTCGGCCAGGTCGCGAGCATCGAGGCGCCCGACGATCACACCGTCAAATTCACCCTGAAGGCCGCCTTCGCCCCCTTCCTGGCGACGCTGGTGGACGACGGCGCCAGCATCGTCAATCCCAAGGTGATGGAGCATGAGGTCAATGGCGATATGGGCCAGGCCTATCTCTCCGACCACACCATGGGCAGCGGGCCCTATCAGGTGGCGAGCTGGGAGAAGAGCCAGCAGATCGTCATGACGCCCAATCCGCATTGGACGGGCAATCTCGCCTTCAAGCAGATCGTGATCCGCATCATCAAGGAGGCCTCGGCCCGCCGCCTGCAGCTCGAGAAGGGCGATCTCGACCTGATCGAGGATGTGCCGGTAGACCAGCTGAAGGCCCTGGGCGCCGCACCGGGCGTCAAGGTGGTGGACGAGCCCAGCTTCTTCGTCACCTATCTCTATCTCAACAACACCCACAAGCCCCTCGACAACGTCAAGGTGCGCCAGGCGATCTCCTATGCCGTGGACTACAAGGGCATAATCGACGGCATCCTGCTGGGCCAGGGCGTACAGATGCGGGGCGACGTCCCTGTCGGCCTCTGGGGCCATGACGACAGCGTCATGCAGTACAATTACGACCCGGACAAGGCCAAGGCCCTGCTGGCCGAAGCCGGCGTCAAGGATCTGACGCTGGGCTATCTCTATGCCAAGACCGATCCCAATTGGGAGAATATCGGCCTTGTCCTGCAGCAGAACCTGGCGCCGCTCGGCATCAAGGTCGAGATGCAGGAGAACGCCTATCCCACCATGCGCGACAAGCTGAACAAGGGCGATTTCGACATCGCGGCCGGCAATTGGACGCCGGACTATGCCGATCCCCAGATGTTCATGAACTTCTGGTTCGATTCGAAGCTGCACGGCCTGCCGGGCAATCGCGCCTTCTATACCAACCCGAAGGTCGATGAGCTGATCCGTGCGGCGGAGATCGCGCCGACCGAGGAAGCCCGCGTCAAGCTCTATGACGAGGCGCAGAAGATCACGGTGGAAGAGGCGCCCTATGTCCTGCTCTTCCAGCGCAACTACCAATTCGCCATGCGCGACAATGTAAAGGGCTTCGTCTACAACGCGATGCAGCTGCAGATCTACAACTTCGCTACCATGTCGAAGGGTTCGTAAGACCCAGGGCGGCCGCCGCGTTCGCAGCGGCCGCCCGATTATCTCAAGACCGCCCAGCATGTCCTTTGCCAATACGATCCGCCGCCGGCTGATTCTCCTCGTCTTCGTCGTCTTCGGCGTCTCGGTCGTCACCTTCGTCATCTCCCATATGATCCCGGGCGACCCGGCGCGGATGATGGCGGGCGAGCGCGCCACCGATGCGACCGTTGCCCATATCCGGGCCGAGCTCGGCCTCGACCAGCCGATCCCCGTGCAATACGTCACCTATGTCCGCGGGCTGCTGCAGGGGGATTTCGGCATCTCGATCCGCACCCAGCGGCCGGTGATCGACGATATCCTGCTGTTCTTCCCCGCGACCATCGAGCTCGCCATCGCCGCCTTGCTGTTGGCCATCATCCTCGGCATCCCGCTGGGGGTGCTCTCGGCCGTGGCCAAGGACAAGGCCGTCGACCAGGTGAGCCGCACCATCTCGGTCACGGGAATCTCGACACCCGCCTTCTGGCTGGGGCTGCTGCTGATCTATGTCTTCTATGGCCGGCTGGGCATCCTGCCGGGCTCGGGACGGATCGCCAGCGACATCCCCCCGCCTCATACCGTCACCGGCTTCTACACCGTCGACGCGCTGATCGCGGGCAACGGCCGGGCCTTCGTCAGCGCGCTGCTCCATCTCATCCTGCCGGCGCTGACCCTGGGCTTCGTCCATCTCGGCATCGTCACCCGCCAGATCCGCTCGGCCATGCTGGAAGTGCTGCAGGAGGATTACATCCGCACCGCGCGGGCCAGCGGCATCTCGCGCGTCCGGATCGTCTTCCATTATGCGCTGCGCAACGCGCTGATCCCCTCGGTCACCATGATCGGGCTCGCCTTCGGCGATCTGCTCTATGGAGCGGTGCTGACCGAGACGGTCTTCGCCTGGCCGGGCATGGGCAATTACGTCGTGCAATCCATCACCGCGCTCGACTTCCCCGCCATCATGGGCTTCACCGTCGTGGCCTCGACCGCCTATGTGCTGCTGAACATGCTGGTGGACCTGCTCTACATGGCCCTCGACCCGCAGATCCGCGAGGTCGGCTGATGGCCAATACGGAGCTCATGGAAGGCCGGCCGCCCGGAACCCGTGATCGGGAGCAGCAGCGGCCTGCTGGACTGGCGCTACATGCGCTACCGCTTCGCGCGCAGCCCGCTGTCGATGCTCGGGCTCGCCATCATCATCCTCGTCCTGGCGATGATGGCGCTCGCCCCCTGGATCGCCCCCTATGACCCGAACCGGCTCGATCTGCTGCACCGCCTGGCACCGCCAAGCACGGCGCATTGGTTCGGCACGGATCAGGTCGGGCGCGATATCCTGTCCCGCATCATCTGGGGCTCGCGCACCTCGGTCACCGTGGGCTTCGGCATCGTCGCCATCTCCATGCTCTCCGGCACGGCCATCGGCGCCTTCTCAGGCCTCGCCGGCGGCGGCATCGACACGGCGATCATGCGGGTCATGGATGTGCTGCTCTCCTTCCCCGCCTTCGTCATGGCCATGGCGTTGGCGGCCGCACTGGGGCCCGATCTCACCAATGCCATGCTCGCCATCGCCGTGGTGCGCATTCCCTTCTATGTGCGCCTTGCCCGCGGCCAGGCGCTCTCGCTGCGCGAGCGACCCTATGTCAAGGCGGCGGAGACCTTCGGCGCCTCGCGGATCCACATCGTCATCCGCCATATCATTCCCAATGCCATGGCGCCGATCATCGTCCAGAGCACGCTGGACATCGGCGTCGCCATCCTGACCGCCTCGGCCCTCAGCTTCATCGGCCTCGGCGCCCAGGAGCCGACGGCCGAATGGGGCGCCATGGTGGCGAGCGGGCGCGATTTCCTCTTGGATCAATGGTGGTACCCGACCTTCCCCGGCCTCGCCATTCTGGTGACGGCGGTGGGGTTCAACCTCCTGGGCGACGGGCTGCGCGACATCTTCGATCCGAGGCTGCGCGGCAAATGAGCGGCCTTGCCGAAAGCAAGAGCGGGCAAGCCGTCATCGCGATCAAGGACCTGGCGCTGGAATTCCCGACCTATCGCGGGGTGATACCGGCCTTGGCCGGCGTCAGCATCGAGGTGGCGCCGGGCGAGATCGTCGGGCTGGTGGGTGAATCCGGCTCCGGCAAATCCGTCACCGCCATGTCCCTCATCCGCCTGCTGCCCGAGGGCGCCATGCGGGTCAGCCAGGGGCAGATCCTGCTGCTGGGCCGCGACGTGCTGGGGGCGAGCGAGGCGGAATTGCGCGACATGCGCGGCCGGCTCGCCTCGATGATCTTCCAGGAGCCGATGAATGCGTTGAACCCGACGATCCGCATCGGCAAGCAGATCGTCCAGGTGATCCGCCAGCATGAGGCGGTGAGCGCGGCAGAGGCCGCCAGCCGCGCGGAGCAGCTGCTGACCGAGATGCAGGTGCAGGACGCGGCGCGGGTCATGCGCAGCTTTCCCTTCGAGCTCAGCGGCGGCATGCGCCAGCGCGTGCTGATCGCCATGGCCTTCGCCTGCAATCCGAAGCTGCTCATCGCCGATGAGCCGACCACGGCCCTCGATGTCACGGTGCAGGCCCAGGTGCTGGAGCTGCTGCGCGAGCGGGCGCGCGAGCGCGGCACCTCGGTGCTGTTCATCACCCATGACCTCGCCGTGGTCGCCCAGCTCTGCAACCGCGTCTATGTGATGTATGCGGGCAGGATCGTCGAGCAGGGCGCCACGGCCGCGGTGCTGCGCCATCCGCTTCATCCCTATACCAGCGCGCTGCTGCGCTCCCTGCCCGAGGCGGCCGTGCCGAAACAGCCGCTGGCAGCCATTCCCGGCACGGCGGCAAGCCCCGCCGATGCGCTCGCAGGCTGCGCCTTCCGCCCGCGCTGCCGCTTCGCCTATGAGCCCTGCACCCGCCTGCCGCCGCTCTTCCCCGGACAGGAAGACCCGACCCAGCGCGCCGCCTGCTGGCTGGTCGCCGAGCCTGCGGCTGCACAAGCAACCGCGGCGGTACCTGCCGCCGAGATCGCAGCCCCGGCCGTCGAGTCCGCGGCTGCCCCGCTGCTGCAGCTGCGCGGGCTGGAGATGCGCTTTCCCGCCGAGGTGAATTGGCTCGGCCGCCCGCAGGCCCATGTCCATGCGCTGAACGGCGTCGACCTCGAGATCCGGCGCGGCGAGACGCTGGGCGTCGTCGGCGAGTCAGGCTGCGGCAAGACCACCCTGGGCCAGGCCGTCATGCGCCTGCAGCGGCCGACTTCGGGCCAGGTGCTGTTCGACGGCGCCGATATCTGGGCGGCCTCGGGCGAGGCGCTGGCCACGCTCCGCCGGCGCTTCCAGGTCGTCTTCCAGGACCCCCAGAGCTCGCTGGATCCGCGCATGCCGGTGGCCGGCGTCATCGGCGAGCCTCTGGCCGTGGCGGACCGGCTGAGCGCCGCAGAGCGCCAGGCCCGCATCGTCAAGCTGGCCGAGCAGGTCGGCCTCCGGCCCGAGCTGCTGTCGCGCTATCCCCATGAATTCTCCGGCGGCCAGCGCCAGCGCATCGCCATCGCCCGCGCTTTGGCCCTGGAGCCGAGCCTGCTGGTGCTGGACGAGCCGACCTCGGCCCTCGATGTCTCGGTCCAGGCCCAGATCCTGAATCTGCTGGGCGAGCTGCAGCACCGGCTGCATCTGACCTACCTCTTCATCTCCCATAATGTCGCTGTCATCCGCCATATCGCCGACCGGGTGGCGGTCATGTATTTGGGCCAGATCGTCGAGCTCGGCGAGGCCTCGGAGGTGCTGGAGCGCCCGGCCCATCCCTATACCCGTGCGCTTCTGGCCGCCGTACCGAAGCTCGATAGCGCCGTCGGTCTCGATATGCCTCTGCGCGGCACCGAGCTTCCCAGCAACCGTCGTTTGCCCACCGGCTGCTTCTTCCGCGAGCGCTGCCCGTTCGCCGTCGCCGGCTGCGAACAGCCGCAAGCCCTGGCGCCTCTGCCGGGCACAAGCCGCAGCGTGAGGTGCCACCGGGCGGCGGAGCTGCTGGCGGCGGGATAAAGGAGCGCCAAGCGCTCTTCTCTCCTCTCGTCATTCCCGCGAAAGCGGGGAGGTGGATTCACATTTGAAGTGCAACAGTTGAGCCAGGAATGCCTCGGCTGGGGTTTGGAAGTCCAGGCATTTTCGTGGGGTATTGTTGTAGGCGGCGACGACGGCATTGAGGATTTTGGGACGGACGGCGGCGAGATCGGTTTTGCGTGGCAGGGGCCGGCGCATGCGTCCGATTGCGTTCTCGATCCCGCCCTTTTGCCAGGGGCTGTGGGTATCGCAGAAGAAGGTTTGGATACCGAGGTCGGCTTTGAGGCGGTAGTGCTCGGCGAACTCGGTGCCGTTGTCGAAAGTGATGGTTTGGCGCAGCTCGGGAGGCAGGGGTTCGAGCCAGGCGATGAGTTGTCGCGCGGTGGGTTCGGCAGCTTTGTTTGGCTGTCTGGCGAGGATGAGGATACGGGAGACGCGCTCGTGGGCGACCAGGATGGCCTGGCCATAGGTTTTGAAGAGCATGAGGTCGGCTTCCCAATGTCCTGGGAAGGCCCGGCCGTTGGCGGCCTCGGGGCGCTGGGCGATGGAGACACGGCCCTTGATGGAGCTCGCGGACGACCCGCCTTTGCGGCCGCGCCAGCCGCGTTTGGCTTTGGCCCTGGGAAGATAGTGCCGCCAGGAGCCGTCGTTGGTGCGGCGGATCTGGGCATAGATGAAGCGATAGATGCTTTCATGGCTGATGCCGGTTGCAGCCTTGTCGCAGGCCAGCCGGCCGGCGATCTGTTCGGGCGACCAGCCGTGCCGGAGGCGGTCGAGCACGAGGCGGCGCAGCTCGCCGTCGCGCTCCAGGCGCGATCCGGTCCAGCGCCGGGCTTTCGCCTGCTCATGAGCATGGCTCGGCCTGTAGCCGACCTGCTTGCCCCGGTTGCGCCTCAGCTCGCGAGAAACCGTCGATGGCGGGCGATCCAGAGCTGCCGCGATTTGGCGGATGGATTGCCCGTCTTCATGAAGACGGGCAATCCGGCACCGTTCATCCAATGACAGGTGCTCATATTGCTTTCCCATTGCAACACCTTAGACAGGTGTTGCACTTCGTTTGTGAACTCAGGGAATCCAGGGCAACCAGCGAGATCTATGGCCCTGGATTCCCGCTTTCGCGGGAATGACGGAAGTGGGGAGTCAGAGCATCTTCCCGTCGAAGAGATGCCGGCCGGCGCGGTCTTCGACCTCCACCACCCAGACATCGGGATCGCGTTTCACGGCGCGGGCGATATAGGCATCCGCCTCGGCCTCGGGGACGAGCTTGTTCTCGAAGGCCGCGAGCCAGCCCAGATTGCCGTCGAGGCCGCGCTGCTGGGTCAGCACGCGGCAGCCGAGGTCGAGCTGATTCAGCTTCACCATCACCATGCCGCCCATCGCCTCGCCGCGATGGGTCACGGCGACGGGGATGCCTTCGATGCTCAGGCGCCGGATATGGGCCTTGAGCCAGAAGTCGGTGGGGAGACGGTCATCGGTCATGGCAGCCGCGCGAGGATAGCATGGAGAGGGGCTGCAAGCCTCGCCTTGCCGCGGCTATAATCTCCGCCGCTTTCCAGAAAGGAGCCCTCGCCATGGCCGTTTCCATCGCCGATCGCCGCGCCGCCTTCCGCCGGCTGCATGAGTCCGGCTGCTTCGTCATTCCCAATCCCTGGGACGCGGGCTCGGCCGTGTGGCTACAGCAGGCGGGCTTCAAGGCGCTCGCCTCCACCAGCTCCGGCTATGCCTGGACCCTGGCGCTGGCCGACAACGGCGTTGGGCTGGAGGGGATGCTGGCACATCTGAAGGCCCTCGTCGCCGCGACCGAGATTCCGGTGAATGCCGATTTCGAGAACGCCTATGCCGACGATCCCCAGGGCGTGGCGGCCAATGTGCTCCGCGCCGCCGAGGCCGGCGTCGCCGGGCTGTCGGTGGAGGATTCGACGGGCCGCAGCGACAAGCCGCTCTATGATTTCGACCAGGCCGTCGCCCGCGTGACCGCCGCGCGCCAGGCCCTCGACAAATCCGGCAGCGGCGTGCTGCTGACGGCGCGCGCCGAATGCTTCCTGGTAGGCCATGCCGATCCTCTGGCGGAATCGATCCGCCGGCTGAAGGCCTATGCCGCGGCCGGCGCCGATTGCCTCTATGCGCCGGGCCTGAAGACGCCGGAGCAGATCAAGGCCGTGGTCACCGCCGTGGCGCCGAAGCCGGTCAATGTGCTGATGGGCGGGCCTGGGCTGACGGTGCCCGAGCTCGCGGCTCTCGGCGTGCGCCGCGTCAGCACCGGCGGCGCGCTGGCGCGAGCGGCCTGGCAGGGCTTCATCCAGACGGCGAAGGAGATCGCCGATGCGGGCAGCTTCGAGTCCCTGGGCAAGGCGATTTCCTTCGGCGAGCTCGACGGCTTCTTCCGTAAGCGGAAAGCGAAAGGCAGCTAGGCACCGTTCTTTTCCTGTCGTGATCCCAGCGAAAGCACGGCTGTCCGGCTCAAGTCAGGGAGCCCTGCTCTCTCAACTGTCATGGTCGGCGAAGGCCGACCATCCACGAGTTTGCTTACAACGGGCCGGGACTTTCTTCCACTTTCCGACCGACCACGAGCCTTGCGGTTGAAAAGCAAGAAAATGGGTCACGGAGGACACGGAGTGATTCCGGAGATCACGGAGGGGGAAGGCCGTTAACCCCGCACTCGCACTTCTCCTCCGTGTCAAAATACTTGCAGTCGCACCGACCGGCTTGTGTTCGATCAGTGAACGACAACCAAGGCAGATACCGGATCAAAGGCTGAGAAACTTGTGGATGGTCGGCCTTCGCCGACCATGACGGTTGAGAGCGAGGCTTGCCGGCCCCAACCGAACCGCCGTGCGGCAAAAGCCGGAATGAGGGACAAGAGAGACGTGGTTAGAAGCTGTAGAGCTTCCCCACCGCCGATGGCACCACCGCCTCGCCGAACGCGTTGGAGAGAGCGGTGACGGCGCGCCAGCCCGTGCAATGGCCGGCGGCGATGACCGAAAGGTTGAATTCCCGCAGCGCCTCGACGGTTTGCGGGATCACCCGCTCGTTCGTGCCACTCAGATGGAAGCCGCCCAACACGGCATGAACGGCCTCGCCCGGGAAGGACTTCCGGGCGTGATGCAGCACATTGACGACGCCGGCATGGGAGCAGGCGGTGAAGACGACGAGCCCCTTGCCCCTCACGTTCACGGCGACGGAGCGCTCGTCCATGATCAGGGGATCGGGCTCCCAGCCCTTGCCGTCCTCGGTCCGCCGATGCTGGCCCAGCATGCCCTCCTCGAAGGAGGTGAGACGCGGGATCTCGCCGCTGACATGGAACATGGCGTCGAGGATCGTCTGCGGCTCGGTCGTATTGACCACCGACGCGCCGCGCTTGGTGAGCTGATCGACGCTCGGCACATCGACGAAGGGGCGCATGCTGCCGTCCGGCGCCTTCAGCGCCCGCGAGCGGAACATGCCGGGATGCATGTAGGTGGCCACATCGCGCCCGCCATTGGCCAAGGTGATGAGGTCCAGGGCGCGCAGCATGCCGCCGCCGTGATCCCAATGCCCATGGGATAGCACCATGGCCTCGACCTTGCCGAGATCGACATCCAGGCGCTCGACATTGCGCTCGAAGACCGCCTCTTCGGGCCCCGTATCGAAAAGCACGCTATGGGCGCTGTCGCCGCGATAGGCCGTGATCAGGCAGGAGAGACCATGGGCCGCGCAGCACATGCAGTTGCCCGACCAGAGGCGCAGGCCCCGGCGCCAGAGCCGGACTGTCTCGGTCTCGACGAAGCTGGGGACCGAGGAGAGATTGTCGGTCACATTGTCGACCAGGATCGTGACCTCGAGCCGGTCGACGGCTTCCAGCTTTGCCATGGCTCAGCCCTTCCCCGCCATGAAGGCCTCGAAGGCGTCCTTGTACTTGGGATCCCAGCGCGAGAGCGCCGGACGGTTCTTGATCAGATCCTCCATCGCCCATTGCATGCGGCGATTGTCCGTCTCACGGGTCACGGCATTGTCGGGGCAGAGGATGTAGAAATCGCCCCGCGCCATAGCAGCGAGCATGAAATCCACCACCTGCTCGCCGGTCCAGGCGGCCGGCGGCTTCTCGCTCTCGCCGGGACGCGTCATGCCGGTGAAGGTGAAGCCGGGCACCAGCAGATGGGCGGTGACCTGGCAGCCCGGAATGCCGCGCAGCTCATGGGCGGTGGATTCGGTCAGCACCTTCACCCCGGCCTTGCTGATGTTGTAGGCGGTGTCGCCCGGCGGGGTGGTGATGCCCTGCTTCGATCCGGTATTGACGATGGCCGCCGGCGTGCCCTGGGCGATCATGGCTTTGGCGAAGCTCTGCACGCCGTTGATCTGGCCCCAGAGATTGACCTCCATCAGCCGACGCCAGCGCTCGTAATTCTCGAAGGGCCCGCCGCCATTGCCGATGCCCGCGTTGTTCATCAGGATCGCGACCTCGCCGAAGCGGGCGTAGACGGTGTCCTTCAATTTTTGGACGTCCTCGATGCGGCTGACGTCCGTCGGCACCGCGATGGCCTCGGCGCCCTTGCTGCGCGCGATCGCATCGACCGCGACGGCCGCGGCCTTCAGCGGCTCGGCCTGCACATCGGCGAGGCAGATCTTGAGCCCCATGGCAGCGAAGCGCTTGGCGGCGGCCAGACCGATGCCGCTGGCGGCCCCGGTGATGACGGCCACGCGGCCCGGCGTCAGAGCGGGATGGTTGTCCATGCGGTCTCCTCCCTTGAAGATGACGGCACAGCCTAAATGATGAACGACACCAGCGGCTAGCGCGGTATTCTCGCAGAGGCGATACGTCCCCTTTCGTCATTCCCGCGAAAGCGGGAATTCGCAGGGCCACAGGCGAACTTACGGCCCTGATCTCCCGCGTTCGCGGGAATGACGGAGGAGAGGAATGGTGTGCCTCGGAGACGGCTACCGCTTCGAATCCAGCGCGGGATAATGCCGGAAGATGCCCTCTTCGTTGAAGGGGATGCGGCGGGGGGAGGCGAGGTAGCCGGCGATTTGCGGGCGGAGCGCGACCTTGTCGTGCAGCGCGACCACGCGGGGATGGGCGCGCTCGATGCGTTTCATGGCCCGGGGAAAGGCATAGCGCAGCCCCGCCACGATCTGGAACAGCGAGAGATCGGGATAGGTGAGGCGCCCGCCGATGAGGAAGCCCTTGCCGGCGGCATTGCGCGCCAGCACCCGCTCGAAATAGCCAAGGAACTTCGGCACGCGGTGCTTCAGAAAGACCTCGGAGCGCTGCTTGGCGGCCCGGCGCTGTTGCTCGTAGTAGAGTTCGGTCGAGATCGGGTGATGGGTGTCATGCACCTCCTGCACCAGATCGGTCACGGTGAGCTGGAGCTGATGGGCGAAGAGGCGGCCCGCCTCGCTCGCCGGCGCCAGCCCGTGACGAGGTCCCAGATACAGCAGGATATTGGCGGTCTGGGCGATGAGGAGCTTGCCCGATCGGAGGAAGGGCGGCGCGAAAGGCGGATGCTCCTGGCGATTGCTCGCCATCAGCCGCAGCATGGCGGACATGCCGCCCGCGCCCTTGCGCGCGACATCGACATAAGGGGCGCCCGCCTCTTCCAGGGCCAGGCGCACGAATTCGCCGCGGCCCTGGATCATGGGCCAGTAGTAGAGCTCATAGGCCATCGGAACCTTCCATCTCCTTCATCGCGAAAATATCGATCTCGATCGCCATGTCGGGATATGCGAGCGCCGGCAAAGGAATGCCCGTGGTGGCGGGACCCGGATCGGGGAAGAAATAGGAGCGGATGACCAGATTGTCATGCAGGTCCGAGGCGTTGGAGCGGCCCTGATAGACCGTCGTCACCTTGCAGACATCGTGATAATCGGCGCCGAGATCGCGCAGGATCGTGCCGATATGCACCATGGCCTGGCGGGTCTGGGCGGGAAGGTCCCCCGCGTTGACGGTCCGGCCCTGCTTGTCCAGGGAGACCTGGCCGCCCAGGAAGATCATGCCCTCGCAGGCGAGCCCGTGCTTGTAGGGCAGATGCACATGCCAGTCCCAGAGGGAATCGGGCCAGGAATAGCGGCGCGGCAGATGCCGGCCATCCTCGCCCAGCATGGCGACGACCTCGATCTTGATCTGCTGGCCGGCCAGCGCATGACGCGGGATGGGAATACCGGTCGCCGCCGGCCCCGGCTCGTTGAAATGCGCGGCGCAGGCAAGCGCCGCCGGCTCGAAATCCGCCACGGTGCCGCCGCCGGCATACCAGCGGTTGAGCTTGACCACATCGTCGAAACCGGCGCCGAAATGGCCCAGCGCGGCGCCGATCTGCTTCATCACCTGCCGGGTCTGGGCGACAATGTCGCCGGGGGTGAGCACGCGCCCCGACGGATCCACCGGCGATTGGGCGCTGACATAGATCATCTTGCCGCAGCGCAGCGCCGGGGCGAAGCGGTCGGAGAGCGGAGTGAGGCCTTCGGTGGGAGCGAAGCTGCGGGGCAGCGCTTCGCCATCCTCCCCCCGCATCGCATAACCCTCCATCTCGATGGCGATCCCGGGATAGGCCAGATAGGGAACCGGCACGGCGGTGATGGCGGGGCGAGCCTCGGCCGGCAAAGCGGCGGCGATGGCCGCCAGCAGGTCGCGCTCGTCGACCGAGCCGTCGTTGACATAGAAACAGAGCAGCTTGACCAGGTCGGAAAGCTCACCCTCCAGCTCCGTGAGCACATTCCCCAGGTGCCGAACGACCTGGGGAATCTGGGCAAAGAGATCGCCGGCGCGACAGACCTCGCCGGATTCCGTCATATCGAGCTGGCCGCCGGCCCAGATCATGGACCCGCAGCGCACCCCATGCTGATGCGTGACCTGGATCGGCCAGGCCCAGTGGCCTTTGGGCCAAGCGTGGCGAAGTGGCATTCCAACCCTCTCCCTTCCATCCCCCCACAACCGCTACCATATGCCCGCAAGCCTGACCATCCGGAGAGCGGCGTGGACGCGGATATCCTGACGATGCTGGAGCAGCGCCTCGGCCGCCTGCACGCCCGCCAACGCCTGGGCATCGAGCGCGAATTCGAGGGGAAGGTCTTCGGACGCGGGCTCAAATTATTCCATCTCGAGAATTGGTACTCCGCCCCCGTCCTGATCCGCACGGTCCTGAAAGTCGACCGGATTCTATGCCCGCGGGCGGCGCAATGCCGATCGCGTGCGCTTGCGTGAAAACCCCCTCGACTTCGCCGATCTGCCCCCTGCCTTCGATGGCTTTCGTATCCTGCATCTGAGCGATCTCCATGTCGAGATGAGCGCCAATGCCATGGAGCGGGCGGCGGCGCTGGCGGAAAGCACCAGCTACGACATCGCCGTCCTGACGGGCGACTATCGCGCCGCCACCTATGGCGCCTATGACACGACGCTCGAGGGGCTGGGCCGGCTGCGCCCGCACCTCAAGGGCCCCGTCTATGGCGTGCTCGGCAATCACGACAGCATCCGCATGGTGCCGGGCATGGAGGCCATGGGCATCCGCATGCTGCTGAACGAGTTCGAGACGATCCGCCGCGGCGATCAGGCGATCCATCTCGCCGGCATCGACGACGCCGGCTTCTACGGCGTCGACAACATCCAGAAGGCGGGCGAGGCGATCCCCCATGGCGGC
Organism: uncultured Alphaproteobacteria bacterium; assembly: GCA_963757155.1. Lineage (GTDB taxonomy): Bacteria > Pseudomonadota > Alphaproteobacteria > Dongiales > Dongiaceae > DASXQK01. The sequence continues at coordinate 67,924 of CAVWQS010000024.1, read as the reverse complement.
TTCGCGGTCCTGCTGTCCCATACGCCCGAGGTCTATCGCCAGGCCGCTCATGCCGGCTTCCATCTGATGTTGAGCGGTCATACCCATGGCGGCCAGATCTGCCTGCCCGGGGGCTTTGCCCTCACCCTCGATGCCGGGGTGCCGCGCCGTTACGGCGCCGGGGCCTGGGTCCATGAGGCGATGGCCGGCTATACCTCCACCGGGACGGGTTCCTCCATCGTCCCGGTCCGCTTCAATTGCCCGCCGGAAGTCACGCTGCACCGGTTGCGGCGGGGCTAGGCGCCTGTCCTGAACCTCGACTCCTGGTTGTCGTCCGCCCTCGGGGCCAGGGACAGGGTTCCCCTGGGCCTCGGTTGCAAAGGGCCAGAGGCTGTGCGATCAACCGCGCCAGGCATTCCCAGGGGACCCCAGAACGAGCCTCATGGCCAAGACCGCATTGATCACCGGCGTCACCGGGCAGGACGGGGCCTATCTCGCCCGGCTGCTCGTCGATAAGGGCTATCAGGTCTTCGGGACCGAGCGGGCCGACAGTCCCGCCGGACGGCCGCGGCTGGAATGGCTCGGTGTCGCCGAGGCGGTCACCGTGCTACAGCTGGAGCTCACCGACGGCGGCCAGATCCAGCGCGTGCTGGATCGCGCCGCACCCGACGAGATCTACAATCTCGCCGCCCAGAGCTTCGTCCATTCCTCCTTCGAGCAGCCGATCCATTCGGGCGAGGTCACGGGCCTCGCCGTGGCCCGCATCCTGGAGGCGCTGCGCAACAGCCATGCGACGGCGCGCTTCTACCAGGCCTCCACCTCGGAGCTCTACGGCAATGCGCGAATCTCACCGCAGGACGAGGAGACGCCCTTCCACCCGCGCAGCCCCTATGCCATCGCCAAGCTCTATGCCCATCACATCACCGTCAATTACCGCGAGGCCTTCGGTCTCCATGCCTGCTGCGGGATCCTGTTCAATCATGAATCCCCCTTGCGGCCGAGCCAGTTCATCACCCGCAAGGTGACGCTGGCACTCGCCCGCATGGCGCTGGGGGAGGATCATGTCCTGGAGATCGGCAATCTCGAGGCGGCGCGCGACTGGGGTTTCGCCGGCGACTATGTCGAGGGCATGTGGCGCATGGTGCAGCAGGATGTGCCCGAAGACTATCTGCTCGCCACCGGCAAGAAACATACCGTGCGCCAGCTCATCGAGACGGCTGCGGCCGCGGTCGAGATCGCCATCGATTGGCAGGGCGAGGGTCAGGCGACCGAGGGGCGCGACCGCCGGACCGGGCGGCTGATGGTGCGGGTCAATCCCGACTTCTACCGCCCTGCCGACCTCAACCTCACCGTCGGCAACCCCGCCAAGGCCGCCAGCCGCCTCGGCTGGCAGTCGAAGCTCGGCTTCGAGGCCCTGATCCAGATGATGATCCAGGCCGATATCTCGCGGCTGAAGACAGGGCAGATGATCCTGTGAGCCATGATCCGATGCGCCAGGCATCCAAGCCTGTGCCCGAGCCCGAAGATCCCAACAGCCTGATCCGCCAGGTGCTGGAGATGGGCGAGGAGTTCCCCGGACCCGCCGGGGATGTGCTGCTGTCCTGGCTGCTCGATCTGAAGGAGCGCGTCGATCCGGCGCTGGCCGCCCAGCGGCTGATCGAGCGCCACGGGCTGCCCGGCCCACCCTTCGCCGATACGCCCCGCGGCAAGCTGATCCGCCTGCTGCATGAGACGGCGACGTTTTCCGCCGAGCGGCTGGAAGGAATGGCCGGACGTCGGCGCGGCGGCCGGCGCGCGCGGGTCGGGCGGGATCAGTAGCGCCGCTCGTTTCGCGAAACGAGAGCGATTTTCGATCAGGTTGAAACCGCTTCTCCCCCTGTCGTCATTCCGGCGAAAGCCGGAATCCATATGTGGACGGCCCCCTGCCTGCAAGAGGGTCTAGGGTGTTTGGATCGGATCGCTTGCGCTCATATGTCCGGCCTGTTGGGCGCGGTCGCACCTGACCGCTGGCCGAGATGGTATCCGCGACGCTGGTTCCGAACAGGGGCGCGATGTCTGGCACCGCTGGATTCCACGGAGTGTCCGGCGTCTGGGATCGATCGATCACACCACCTTCTCCTGCAAGTTCCGGCCTTGGCGAGAAGTGAGAACCGCTTTGCGCTAGGCTGGTTACGCCGCTTTGTCCCTCGCGCCGGCAAGGGCACGGGCGGGGTTATAGGCTTCGCCGCTGACCATCATCTTCCAGGCGATGCGGGCGATCTTGTTGGCAAGCGCCACGGCGGCGAGCTTGGGCGCCTTGCGCTTGAGGAGCTCGATCAGCCAGAGCGAGGGGTTCCCTCTGCTCTTGCCGACCTGCTGAACCACCGAGGTCGCACCCACGACCAGCAGGCTGCGCAAGGCCTCGTCGCCGGCCCGCGTGATCACGCCCAGGCGCGTCTTGCCCGCGGTGGAGTGGTCCTTGGGCGTCAGGCCGATCCAGGCTGCGAAGTGCCGGGGGGAGCGAAAGGCCTTGGGATCAGGGGTCTTCATCACCAGCATCGAGGCGACGACTGGCCCAACACCGGGGATCTTGGTCAGGCGCCGGCTGAGCTCGTTCCCGCGATGCCAAGCCATCAGCTTGATCTCGATCGCCCTAATCTGCGCCTCGAGCCGGGCGTAATCCCTGGCGTAGTCGCCAAACAGCTCCCTCGCAAGCTCCGGCACTTGCCCATCCGCCGCGATCCGCCCGAGCAGCGGCTCGATCTTGTCCAGCCCCGTGGCCGCCGTCAGCCCGAACTCGGCCGCGTAACCGCGGATCGAGTTGGTCACTTGCGTACGCTGGCGCACCAGCTGGTCGCGCCGCCCGGCCAGCATCAATGCTGCCTGCTGCTCCGCCGTCTTCACCGCCACGAACCCCATCCTCGGCCGGCTCATGGCTTCACAGATCGCCTCGGCATCCAGCGCGTCGTTCTTGCCCCGCTTGAGGTAGGGCTTCACATACTGCGGCGGCAGCAAAGCCACCTCGTGGCCCAAGGCTCGCAGCTCGCGAGCCCAATAATGCGAACCCCCGCAGGCCTCAAGGCCGACCTTCGTCGGTTCCAACCGGGCAAAGAACTCAAGCACCTGGCGCCGGCGCAGCTGCTTGCGCAGAACCACCTGCTCGGCGCAATTCACCCCGTGCAGCTGAAAAACACTCTTGGACGTGTCCACACCAACCCGAATAAGCTTTTCCATGGACGGCTCCCTTGTTTGAGATCTCCAACGACCTCACTCTGGCACATCGATGCCGTTGGGGGCCGTCCACTCCAACAGGGGCCACATGTTCAGCAGTTTGCCGCACGCCCCTGGATCCCGGCTTTCGCCGGGATGACGGAAGAGAGAGGGGCCTTCACGTCGGTCCGGCCAGCAAATTTGCGCCGATGCTGACGGCCATCGCCAGGATCACCGTGTTGAAGGCGAAGGACAGGACGCCGTGGACCAAGGTAAGGCGGCGCAGGCCCGAGCCCGACACCTGGACGTCGGAGACCTGGCAGGTCATGCCGACGACGAAGCCGTAATAGAGGAAATCGTAATAGTTGGGATCCTCGCCGCCGGGGAAGATGAGCCCGCCCTCGGGCGGTGCGTAGTAGAAATGGGCATAATGCAGCGAGAAGATGGTGTGGATCAGCGACCAGGAGCCGGCCACGGTCACCCCGGCCAGGATCACCCGTAGCTCCGGATGGCCCGGCATCGCGTCGAGATTGAGGCTGAGACCGTAGAGGCTGGCGCAGGCGGCCGCGATGACGAGGATCATCAGCACCGAGACGCGGGTGTCGAGCGTCGCTGCCCGCCGCCGGATCAATTCGATGCTGTGATCGGCGATGACCCGATAGGTGAGCAGCAGAAAGCAGAAGACGCCCGCGTCCCAGGCGAGGATGCCCGCCGGCAGATCCGGCCGGAAGCGGTGGATCGCGAAATAGACGATGATGCCCAGCCCGATCGAGACGGCCAGCCGCGTGATTGCCCGCCAGGGTTTGAACCGGTGATGAGTCTCGGCCTTGTCCATGGCGCCACTTTGCCGCGATTGCTGGCGTGGGGCCAGCGCCGTTCTTTCCCTCTACCGCGCCCTAATCTTCCCTCTCCCGCGCTTTGAAGCGGGAGAGGGTGGCTGCCGAAGCGCAAGCGCAGGCAGCCGGGTGAGGGCCGCTCAGGTGAGATCGTGCTTGCGCCTCCCTCACCCTCCCCATCGCTGCGCGATGGGTCCCCTCCCTCTCTCGCTTCAAAGCGCGGGAGAGGGGAAAAGAGAGCTTACCCCTTCAGCACGCCCAGCTTCTTTCCAGCTGTGGTGAAGGCCTCGACCGCCCGGTCGATATCCCCGGCGCTATGGGCGGCGGAGAGCTGGACGCGGATGCGGGCCTCGCCCTTGGGGACGACGGGATAGAAGAAGCCGATGACATAGATGCCGAGCTCGAGGAGAGCCGACGACATCTTCTGCGCCAGGGCGGAATCATAGAGCATGACCGGGGCGATCGGATGCACGCCGGGCTTGAGGTCGAAGCCGGCCGCCGTCATGCGGCCGCGGAACTGGCGGGTGTTCTCCGCCAGCCGGGCCCTCAGATCATCGGCCTTCTCCAACAGATCGAAGGCCGCGATGCCGGCGCCCACGATGGCCGGGGGAAGCGTGTTGGAGAAGAGATAGGGGCGCGAGCGCTGGCGCAGCAGGCCCACGACCTCGGCGCTCGCGGCGACGAAGCCGCCGGAGCCGCCGCCCAGCGCCTTGCCCAGGGTCGAGGTCAGAATGTCGATCCTGCCCTCCACCCCGCAATGCTGCGGCGAGCCGCGGCCATGCTTGCCGACGAAACCCGTGGCATGGGAATCATCCACCATCACCAAGGCGTCGTAGCGCCTAGCCAAGTCGACGATGCGGTCGAGCGGGGCGATATCGCCATCCATGCTGAAGACGCCATCGGTGGCGATGAGCCGCGTACGGGCATCCTTGGCCGCCTTCAGCTGGGCCTCGAGATCCTCCATATCGGCATGGCGGTAGCGGTAGCGCTTGGCCTTGCAGAGGCGGATGCCGTCGATGATGGAGGCGTGGTTGAGGGCATCGCTGATGACCGCATCCTGCTCATCCAACAAGGTCTCGAAGAGACCGCCATTGGCATCGAAGCAGGAGGAATAGAGGATCGCATCGCCCATGCCGAGGAAGCGGGCGATGCGGGCCTCCAGCGCCTTGTGGAGATCCTGGGTGCCGCAGATGAAGCGCACCGAGGCGAGGCCGAAGCCATGATCCTCCAGCGCCTTATGGGCGGCGGCGATGATCGCGGGATGGTCGGCCAGGCCCAGATAATTGTTGGCGCAGAAATTCAGCACCTCGCGCCCGGGCTGGACCCGGATGTGAGACCCTTGCGGGCCGGTGATGATCCGCTCCTCCTTGAACAGGGAATCCCCGCGGATGCGCTCGATCTCCCCGGCCAGCCGCGTCTTCAGCGCAGCACCGGCCTCGCTTGCCGCTATTGCCATGAGCAGACGACCTTGCCGCATTGCCCGCTCGCCATCAGGTCGAAGCCGGTCTGGAATTCCTCGATCGGGATGTGATGGGTGAGCACGGGATGGAGGTCGAGGCCGCCCAGCACCATCTGGGTCATCTTGTACCAGGTCTCGAACATCTCCCGGCCGTAGATGCCCTTGAGATGCAGCCCCTTGAAGATGACCTGGTCCCAGTCGATGCGGGTGTCGGACGGAAGAATCCCCAGCAGCGCCACCTTTCCGCCGTGGAACATGTGATGCAGCATGTCGTTGAAGGCCTGGGGATTGCCCGACATTTCCAGCCCGATGTCGAAGCCCTCATGGATGTCCTGCTTCTTCATCGCCTCGCCCAGGCTCTCATGCCTCACATTGACGGTATGGGTGGCACCCATCTTGGCCGCGAGCGCCAGGCGATATTCGTTGACGTCGGTGATCACCACATGGCGGGCGCCGAGATAGCGGCAGATGCCCGCGGCGATGATGCCGATGGGGCCCGCGCCTGTGATCAGCACATCCTCGCCCACCATGTCGAAGGACAGCGCGCAATGCGTGGCATTGCCATAAGGGTCGAAGAAGGCCGCGATCTCCGAGGGGATCTGGGCCGGGATCAGCCAGAGATTGGCCGCCGGCACGACGATGTACTCGGCAAAGGCCCCCGGCAGATTGACGCCGATGCCCCGGGTGCGGGAGCAGAGATGGCGCCGTCCGGCGCGGCAGTTCCGGCATTGGCCGCAGGTGATATGCCCCTCGGCCGAGACGCGATCGCCGAGCTGGTAGTTGTCGACGCCGGGGCCCATCTCCACGATCCGGCCGACGAATTCATGGCCGATGACCAAGCCGGGGGTGATGGTGCGCTTGGACCAGTCGTCCCATTTGTAGATATGGAGATCGGTGCCGCAGATGGCGGTCTTCTCCACCTTGATCAGCACCTCGTTCATACCGGGCTTGGGCACAGGCACCTTTTCCATCCAGATGCCCTCGCGGGGTTCGCGCTTCACCAAGGCCCGCATCGTTTGGACTGCCATGCTTTTCGTTCCTGTGCTGCAAAACTCGCATCCCATGCTTCCGGCCAGTGTAGCATCCCGCCGCCGCCGGGCTATCGGCTGCAAACCGACCTTCCCTTGGACGCGGGCGACAGGCTAGCCTGCGGCCATGCTTCGCCCGCACCCCCTACCCGCCCCGATACGCGCTCTGCAAGGATAACCGGGAGATCATGGCCGAGGACAGCGCCGCGGCGGAGCTCGAGCTCACCATATTGATGCCCTGCCTCGACGAGGCGGCGACGCTGGCGGTCTGCATCGGCAAGGCCCGGGGCTACCTCGCCCGCAGCGGGGTCGCGGGCGAGGTGGTGATCGCCGACAACGGCAGCACCGACGGCTCCCAGGCCATCGCCGAAGCGGCGGGGGCGCGGGTGATTCCCGTGGCGGCCCGCGGCTATGGCGCCGCCCTTCAGGGTGGCATCCGGGCGGCCCGCGGGCGCTATGTGATCATGGGCGATGCCGACGACAGCTATGACTTCAGCGCGCTGGACGGCTTCGTGGCGAAGCTGCGGGAAGGCTTCGCCTTGGTCGTCGGCAACCGCTTCCGCGGCGGCATCCGGCCCGGGGCCATGCCGGTCCTGAACCGCTATCTCGGCAATCCCGTGCTGAGCTTCATCGGCGCGCTGCTGTTCAAGACTCCGGTCGCCGATTTCCACTGCGGGCTGCGCGGCTTCGACCGGCGCGCCATCCTCGATCTGGGTCTCGTCATGCCCGGCATGGAGTTCGCCAGCGAGATGGTGGTGAAGGCGGCGATGCGGGGCCTCAGGACCGCCGAGGTGCCCATCGTGCTGCACCCCGACGGGCGCGGCCGGCCGCCGCATCTCCGGCCCTGGCGCGACGGCTGGCGGCATCTGAAATTCCTGCTGATGCACAGCCCGCGCTGGCTCTATCTCTATCCCGGGCTGGTGATGGCAATCGGCGGGCTCGGCGCCATGATCCTGCTGGCGGCCCTCGGCTCCATCCGCATCTTCGGCATCGAGCTTCAGGTCCATAGCATGCTTGCGGCGGGGATCATCGGCTTGCTCGGCATGCAGACCCTCAGCTTCGCCGTGCTCGCCCGCGAGCTCGCCCAGCGCCGGGGATTCCTGCCGCCCTCGCCGATGCTCGAGCAATTCTGGCGCCAGGCCTCGCTGGAGCGCGCGGCGCTGGCCGGCACGCTGCTGCTCATCGGCGGGCTGATCGGGCTGGTGGTGGCGACGATCCATTGGGCCGCCATCGGCTTCGGCAATCTGGATCTGGCCGAAACCATGCGGGCGGTGGTGCCTTCCCTCATCGCCATGGGGGTCGGCTTGCAGCTCGTTCTCAGCGCCTTCCTGGCCGGCATATTGGAGCTGCCGGCCGTGACCAAAGGCGACGACAGCTAGGCGCGCTTGCCCGTCCAGGCCCAGCAGAGGGCAAAGCCGCCGGCGATGAAGGCGAGCGCCAGGGCGGAGAAGCCCAGGATCGGCGCGCCGAGTTCCGCCAGATGCGAGGGCACGATTCCGCAGGAACCGAGATCGAATCGCAGCGCCTGACCGGGCCCCGGCTTATAGGCGCAGCCGCTGAAGAGCGAGAGCTGGCCCATCCAGGTGAGGGCATGGAATGCCACGGCATAGGCGGCGAGCGCGCCGAACAGCCGGCGCCAACGCCAGCCCAGCGCCAAGGCGAGCGACAGCGGGCCGCTCAGGATATGGAGATACCAGCCGGGCGTATCGGCCACATATCCGCCGGTGGCGATGGAGAGCAGCTGGTGCGAGACGAGCCCCGCCAAAAGCGGGGCCGCCAGGAACAGCGGCGCCTGCCCGGCCAGCGGCCAGCGGAAGAAGCGCCAGAGCCAGAGGCCGAAGCCCAGCAAGGCGAGGGCCACCACCGGCGCCATGAGATAGCTGGGCGGATGGGCCAAGGTCCAGGTGCCGCCCCAGACGAAGGTAGCGCCCATCAACGCCAGGCCATGAACGAGGGAGCCGCCAAGCTGGGACAGAGGCAGTGCCAGCAGCGCGGGGACGAGCCCGCCATGCCGGGCGGCGGCATCGAATTCGGTCATGCCGAAGACCGAGCCATAGATCCGCAGATTGTCGAGATACCAATAGCCGCCGACGAGGCCGGCGATGACCAAAGCAATGACAATGTCTCTGACATGACGCGGCTCGCGTCGCTTGATCGCGGCATAGAGGAAGAGCACCGCCAAGCCGGCGGAGATCGGCAGGAAGAAGGATTTGGTCAGGAGCCCGAGACCCAGCGCCGCGCCCAGCAGCACCGCCTTGCCGCGCCGCGGCGCCTCCAGCAGCCGCACGACGAAATGCCAGGCGATTCCGGCGAAGAGCAGCGACAGGGTGTCATTGCCGAGCCGCGCCATCTCCGGAAAGAACTCGGGAAACAGGATCGGCCAGGCCGGGACGGTGAGGAGCACGGCGGTGGGGGCGCCCCATTGTCCGAGGCAACGCTGGGTCGCCATGCTGCCGACGACAAAACCCGCGAAGGCCATGGCCCAGGAGGCCAGGCGCAGGAGCAGGAAATTATCCGGCCAGCTCCAATCCTGGGCGAGCCGATAGAACGGCGTCAGCAGCAGGTAATAGAGGGGCGGCTGCTGGCGCGGCTCCCAATTGGGATGGCCCGTCGGCCGATAGACCCGCGGCACGGGTTGGCTGAGATCGCCACGGGGCCCGGCGAAATAGCGTCGGAAGGCCGCCCCCGAGGGTTTGTCCGGCGTCGACAATTGGAAGGGCCGCGGGCCGGCGTAATCCTCCACATCGCCGCTGAGCCAGGATTCGGCGGCCGGCGGCAGGCGAGACTGATCGGCGATCTGCTGGATATAGGACCAGTGGGCGTTCTCATCATAGCCCTCGAAAGGCGGGAGGAAGGCGACATGGGCGATGCCCAGCAAGGCGACGGCCAGCAGGAGGAGTCCCGTGGGGCCCCACAGGCTCGGGCCGCGCTGCATGGAGGGGAGAGCAGACATCCGCAGGGGGTCTAGCGCATCCCGGCGCCCGATTCGAGGGGAACCTTCGCCGTCCCTCTCCCCGTCACTCGTCCGTCATTAGAAAAGAGAGTCGGTGTTAGCCGAGCCGCGCCATGGTCGCCGGTGCCGGCTCGATCGGCTCGAGGCGCTCGAGATCGATGATCTGGGCGAGCTGCAGCTTGCGTTTCGCGCGGCGTGCCTCGCGCAGATCGGCGACCACCTCTGCGACGGTCTGCCGCACAGGGGTCATTTCCTGCGTAACCATGCCCTCGCTGTCATCGACGCCATAGGCGCCGCAGAAGCCGGGGCTATCCATTCCTTCGCTCAACATGATGCGGAGTCTAAGAGCGAGGCACAGGAGGTCAAGTGACGTGATCGTAACAATTGAGCGAACACGGCAGGGGCGAGACCCTTTATAACTGAGCGGCGGCAGCCGCGACTGCCGGGAAAAAGATCAACCGGGGAGACAGATGCCCAAGCTTCATCCAGAGATGGTCGAGATCCTCGCCATGATCGAGCGCGACATGGCCGGCATGCCCAAGATCCACGAAACGACACCGGTTCAGGCGCGCCAGATGTTCGAAGACGCGGCCCCGTTCTGGAACGAGGGCGGGCCCGAGGTTCCCTGGACGGCCCTCGAGATTCCCGGACCCCATGGCCCCATCCCAGCCCGCCATTACAATCCCGGCGCCCCCGCGGGCTCGCCTTGCCTGATCTTCATTCATGGCGGCGGCTGGGTCATCGGCAGCAGCCGGATGTATGACGGCGTCTGCCGCCGCCTCGCCCATTACGCCGAAGTCCCCGTCATCTCCCTGGACTACCGCCTGGCGCCCGAGCATAAATTCCCCGTGCCGTTGGAGGATTGCCTGGCCGCGGTCCGCTGGATCGCCGGGCATGGCGCGGCGCTCGGTATCGACGGCAGCCGGCTCGCCGTCGCCGGCAATTCGGCCGGCGGCAATCTGTCGCTGGCCGTGGCCATGGGTCTGCGCGACGAGGGCGGACCGAAGCTGAAGGGCGCCGCCCTGATCTATGGTGCCTTCGGCGCCGATCCCGACACGGAGTCCTATCGCAGCTATGGCACCGACCAGTATCTGCTGTCGCGCGCGGACATGATCTGGTTCTGGAACCACTACATCCGCAGCGATGCGGACAAGCGCGATCCCCGCGCCGTGCCGCTGCTGGGCCGCTTCGAGAACCTGCCGCCGCTCTTCGTGAGCGGCGCCGAGTTCGATCCCTTGCTGGACGACAGCCGCGAACTGGTCGCGCTGCTGAAGGCCGCGGGCGCGCCCCATGACTGGGCCTTCTGGCCCGGCGTCGTCCATGGCTGCATCGACATGGCGCGCATGCTGGAACCGGCCGAGGGGTTCCTGCGCGAGACCGCGCTCTGGATCAAAGCCAAGCTGCAAGCCTAAGACATTCAAAGACAAAAGGGAGAATTGTGCGATGAGGTTCAAGGACAAGGTCGCCCTCGTGACGGGCGGGAATTCGGGCATCGGCCGCGGCATCGTTCGCCGCTTCGTGAAGGAGGGCGCGCGGGTCGCGCTCGCCGGCCGGGACAAGGCCAAGGGCGCCGACACGCTGGCCGAGATGAAGGCGCTGGGCGCCGATGCCGAGTTCTATCCCATCGACCTCGGCGTCGAGGCGGATGTCCAAGCGATGGTCGAAGCCGTGGCCAAGCGCTTCGGACGGCTCGATGTGGTGGTGAATAATGCCGGCGGCGGCTCGCGCAAGGCGGGGGTGCTGCCCGAGGATCCACCGGGGACCCGACTTCACAAGGTGATGGCCTCGAATCTGAACGCGGCCTATTACGTCGCTTCCTACGCCATGCCGCATCTGGCCAAGGCCGGCCATGGCGCCATCGTCAATATCTCCTCCACCGCCACCTTCCACGGCACCTGGGGCAATTACGGAGTCGTGAAGGCCGCGGTGGAAGGCCTCACCCGGTCGTTGGCCGTCGAGGGCGCGCCCCATGGCGTGCGGGCGAACAGCGTCTCGCCCGGCTGGATCGATACCGACGCCGTCAATACCAGCACGGACAAGAGCTGGCAGAAGGAGGTCTCCCTCTTCGGGCGCAGCGGAACCCCCGACGAGATTGCCGCCGCGGTCTGCTTCCTGGCGAGCCCGGAGGCGTCCTTCATCACCGGCACCACCCTCATCGTCGATGGCGGGCTGGTGATCACCGACTACTCGTCCCTGCCCTGGCTGAAGACGATCAACACGGGCGCCATGTTCGGCGGGACGATGGATATTTAGGACAAGGCCGGAAGGCGTTCTAATTCAAGCATATTCCGTCACCCCTGGGGAAAGCGGGGGTGACGGAATAGAGACAGAGATCGGACGCTGCTCGCGTCTCAGCGCGCCCCGAGGAAATCCCGCTTGCTGAGCTCGACTCCGCAATGACGCAGGATGTCGTAGGCGGTCGTGATGTGGAAATAGAGGTTGGGCAGCGCGAAATGGAGCAGGAACTCCTGTCCCGTGAACGTCATGGGCTGCCCGCCGATCGGCAGCGTGATCTCGCGCCCCTCGGAGCCGTCGATCTGGGCGGCCTTGAAGCCCTTCACATAGTCGAGGGTCTTGGCGATGCGCGCCTGCAGATCGGCGAAGCTTGCCTCCTCATCGGGGAACTTCGGAATCTCCACCCCGGCAAGCCGCGCCGTGGTGTTCTTGGCGAAGTCGCAGGAGAGCTGGATTTGGCGGGTGAGTGCGAACATGTCGGGAAAGAGGCGGGTGTTCAGGAGCACGGCAGGCTCGATCTTGCGCGCCGCGGCATGAGCCTCCGCCTTGGTCAGTATGGCGGCCAGATTGGTCAGCATGCGTGTGAAGACAGGCAGCGAAGCCTGGTACATGGAGAGCGTCATTGTCTTCCCCTTGGGTTGGCAATTTGAAGGAGCGGGACGCTAGCCGGTCCTGGCGTTTCTTGCCATCACAGCTTCGCGACCGATGCGACCTTGAGACCTGGCGCGCGACACCCTAACCTCGGCGCCGATCAGCCGCGCGAGTCCCCCATTGCAAGCAACCGCCCCGACCATCGCAAGCGCCCGGACGCCGCTGGAGATCCTGCGGGCGACCTTCGGCCATAAGGAATTCCGCGGCGAGCAGGCGGAGATCATCGGCCATGTCGTCGGCGGGGGGGATGCCATCGTCCTGATGCCCACCGGCGGGGGCAAATCGATGTGCTACCAGATCCCCGCGCTCTGCCGGCCGGGGGTGGCGGTGATCGTCTCGCCGCTCATCGCCTTGATGAGCGACCAGGTCGAGGCGCTCCGCCAGGCCGGAGTCCGGGCGGCGGCGCTCAATTCCGGCCTCAGCGACGAGGAGCGCTGGGCCGTCTGGGCGGATCTGAAGGCGGGGCGGCTGGATCTGATCTATGTCGCGCCGGAGCGCCTGCTGCTGCCCTCCTTCCTGGAGCTGCTCGACGGGCTGAAGATCTCTCTTTTCGCCATCGACGAGGCCCATTGCGTCAGCCAATGGGGCCATGACTTCCGCCCGGAATATATGAAGCTCGACCAGCTGCCCGCCCGCTTTCCCGGCGTGCCGCGCCTGGCGCTGACGGCGACGGCCGATCCCCAGACCCGCGAGGACATCCGCCGCCGCCTGAAGCTGGAAGAAGCACTTCTGTTCCTGGAGAGCTTCGACCGGCCGAACATCCGCTACGCGATTGCGCTGAAGCAAGACCCGCGCCGCCAGCTCCTCGCCTTCATCCGCGCCGGACATCTGCGGCCAGAGCGGGATCGTCTATTGCCTGAGCCGGGCCAAGACCGAAGAGACGGCCGAATGGCTGCGCAGCCAGAAGATCGAGGCCCTGCCCTATCACGCCGGTCTCGACAGCGCCGTGCGGCGGCGCCATCAGACGGCCTTCCTCACTCAGGAGGGACTGGTCCTCGTGGCGACCATCGCCTTCGGCATGGGGATCGATAAGCCCGATGTGCGCTTCGTCGCCCATCTCGACCTGCCCGGCAGCATCGAGGCCTATTACCAGGAGACGGGCCGCGCCGGACGCGACGGGCTGCCCGCCGAGACGCTGCTGCTCTACGGCATGCAGGATGTGGTGCTGCGGCGGCGATTCATGGACGAGAACGATTCGCCGCCCGAGGTGAAGCGGGTCGAGCGCTCGAAGCTCGAAGCCCTGCTGGGACTCTGCGAGACGGTGGGCTGCCGGCGCCAGGCGCTGCTCTCCCATTTCGGCGAAGCCATGGCGGAGCCCTGCGGCAATTGCGACGGCTGCCTCGCGCCGGCGGAATCCTGGGACGGCACGGTTGCCGCCCAGAAGGCGCTGTCGGCGGCCCTGCGCACCGGCGAGCGTTTCGGCGTCGGGCATCTCGTCGACATCCTGCGCGGAACCGAGACCGAGAAGATCTCCCGCTTCGGCCATGAACGGCTGCCGACCTTCGGCGTGGGGCGGGATCTCGACCTCAAGGCCTGGAGCTCGGTCTTCCGCCAGCTGGTCGCGCTGGGCGTGCTCGAGGTCGCCCATGATTCCTACGGCGCCCTCAAGCTGACCGAGACTGCCAAGCCAATCCTGCGCGGCGAGCGGCGTCTCGAATTCCGCCGTGACCAGCCGGCCGCGACCAAGCGCCGGCGCGAGCGCGGTGGCGAGACCGGCCCGGGCCGCGCGGCGCTGGAGGGCGATACGGCCGCCGGCGCCCTGTTCGAGGCCCTGCGCGCCGCGCGCTCACGCCTCGCCCGCGCCCAGGGCGTGCCGCCCTATGTCATCTTCCACGACACGACGCTGATCGCGCTCGCCAGCCGGCGGCCCCAGAGCCTGACAGCCCTGGAGGAGATTCCCGGCATGGGCGAGCGCAAGATCGAGCGCTATGGCCGGGCGATGCTGGCGATCATCCGGGGCGAGGACGACCCGCTTGGCGCGGATTGAGGATGGCCCGGCCGCCGGCGTCGAGATGCCGGCAGACCCGGCCGCCTGGCAACGCTGGCTCACGGACGAGGTGGCGCCCTTCTGGGTCCGGCGGGTCGCAGCCCCCCATGGCTATGTCGAATATCTGACGCCCCAAGGCGAGCCGGCCGCGCTTGCGGCGCAGAACCCGCTGGTGACGGCCCGCCTGATCTATTGCTTCAGCCAGCTTCATCTCTTGGGCGCCGCGCCGGGCGCGATCGAGGCCGCCTGGCATGGCTTCCGATTCCTGACCGAGCGCTGCTGGGACCAAGCCGAAGGCGGCTTCTTCCATGGCGTAAGCACGGAAGGCGAGCCGCTGGATCGGGCAAAGCATGCCTATGACATGGCCTATGTGCTCTTCGGCCTGGGATGGCTGCATCGGGCGAGCGGCGACCGCGCGCCGCTGGCGTGGGCCGAGCGCACGATGGCCTACCTTGATGCCCATCTCCGCGACCGGCGTCGCGGCGGCTTTCGCGTGGCAGCCGGTGTCGGGCCCGCCGAGGCGGATCTCCGGCCTCGCGAGCTGGCGGCCCAGATGCACCTTCTCGAGGCCTTCCAGGCGCTGCACCAGGCCAGCGGCGATGGCGCGTGGCTCGCCCGCGCCGAGGAAATGGTGGGCTTCATCCTGGACCGGCTCATCGACCGCGAGACGGGCTCATTGGGCGAGCTCTACACCGCCGAATGGCAGCCCCGAGCCGGGCTCGAGGGCGAGATCCGCGAGCCCGGCGATAATTTCGAGGTCGCCTGGATGCTCTATGGCCATGCCCGGCCGACCGGCGATGCGCGGGTGCGGGCGGCGGCCGACAGGCTCTACGACTTCTCGCTCCGCCATGGCGTGGATTCCGCGCCGGGCTTTCTGCCGGCCGCCTTTGCCCAGGTGACCCGTGGCGGCACGGTGGTCAAGGACGCCAAGCCGCTCTGGGCCCAGACCGAGCTGGTCAAGGCCGCCTTAGGGCGGCTGGAGGCCACCGGCGATCCGGCGGCGGGGGCTCTCGCCCGGCGCCATCTGGGCCTGATCTTCCGCCACTACCTCGTCGACCGCCGGGGGCTCTGGCGCAACGAGCTCGCCCGCGACGGCCTCGACCCACGCGTCACTTTGCCGGTGCGCGTGCTCTATCATCTGCTGCTCTGCTTCGCGGAGGCCCTGCGCCTCTGGCCGCAGCTGGAGCTTCTGGATGTATGACAAGTTTACTTCTGCGATTGACCCTCCGGAGCGCCTTGGCTAGCATGAGGTCCCTCCATCCGCAGCCCGAGGTCCGATCCCATGAGCGACGATCACAAGCATAAGGTCTTCGCCGTGCCGCCCCTGGCGCGCCACGCCGATCTCACCCCGAACCGCGCCGCCAATGCCGCGCTCATCCGCCATATCGAGGCCGGCGGGGTCCGGGCGCTGATGTATGGCGGCAATGCGAATTTCTACAACATCGGGCTCTACGAATATGCCGGGGTGGTCGACCAGCTGACGGAGCTGGCCGCACCCGGCACCTGGGTCATCCCTTCCGTCGGGCCCGATTTCGGCAAGATGATGGATCAGGCCGAGGTGCTGCGCAGCCGGCCCTTTCCCACCGCCATGGTATTGCCGGCCTCGGCCGCCTTCTCGGAGGCTGGGGTGGAGAGCGGGCTGCGGCGCTTTGCCGATCGCCTGGGCAAGCCTTTCATCCTTTATCTCCGGGCCGAGACCTATCTCAGCCCCGCGGGCATCGAGCGGCTGGTGAAGGACAGGCTCGTCAAGGCGATCAAATACGGGATCACCCGCGAGGATCCCCGGCGGGATGATTATCTCCGCGAGCTCATCCAGCGCGTCGGCGCGGAGCTGATCATCAGTGGCATGGGAGAGCGGCCGGCGATCGTGCATCTCGGCGAGTTCGGCCTGCCGAGCTTCACCTCCGGGGCCGTCTGCATCGCCCCGCGCCTCTCGGTGGCGCTGTTGCAGGCGATGCAGCGTGGCGATCTCAAGACCGCCGAGCGGCTGCGTGCCGCCTTCATGCCGCTGGAGGATTGCCGCGATGCCTATAACCCCGTGCGCGTGCTGCATGACGCGGTGACGCTGTCGGGCATCGCCGATATGGGCCCGGTGCTGCCTTTGCTGGGCAATCTCGAGGCCGCCCATCACGACAAGGTCCGCGACGCTGCCCGCTTGCTCCTTGCGCTGAACGACCGGCCGCTGTCGGAATCGGCGTAGCGCGCACACCACTTCCGTCATGGCCGGGCTTGTCCCGGCCATCCACGTCGCGCCGCGCCTCGTCGTAAGCAATCGACGAGGGCTCGTCGGCAGTTGTTCCTATTTTGATGACTCAGCGACGCCCATCGACGTGGATGGCCGGGACTTCGCCCGGCCATGACGGTTGAGAGAATGCGGCTCGCCGCCCAACCGGACAGTGGGGCTTACGCTCGCCCCCTAAGGTTCCGTGCTGTCGGTGAGCACGCGGATGCGGGCATTGTCGATGTGGGTGCGCATGGCGTCGCGGGCCAGCACGGGGTCTTCCGCCTTGATCGCCTCGAAGATGCGGTTGTGTTCCTGCTGCACCAGGCGCAGCCGCTCGGCGCTGCGGCGCAAGGAGAGGGAGCGGGCGAGCTGCATACCCTTCAGGGTCTGCTCCGAGAAGACCTCCATGGCATGGACGAAGAGCTGGTTCTGGGTCGCCGCGGCGATGGCCACATGGAACTCGCGATCCGCCTCCACCCCCACCTCGCCGCTGGCCATCACGATCTCGAGCTCGGCCAGCGCCTTCTCCAGCCGGGCGAGATCGCCCTCCGTGCGCCGACGCGCGGCCAGGGAGGCGGCCTCTCCTTCCAGAGCGATGCGAAACTCCATGCAGCGCATGAGATTGGCGACATCGCCGATGGGCGCCAGCAAGGCGAAGGCCTGGTTGGGCCGGCGCTGGACATAGGAGCCCGAGCCGTGCCGCGAGATGACGACGCCATCGGCCTGGAGCCGCGACAGCGCCTCGCGGACCACGGGCCGCGACACGCCGAACAGCTCGCCCAGCTGGCTCTCCGAGGGCAGCTTGCCGCCGATCGCCAGGCCCCCGCCGACGATGCGGTCCAGGATCTGCTCATAGAGCTGGTCGGCCAGCTTCGATTGCCGCACCGGCGACTGTACCGCCCAGCCGTGAGACCGCCTGCCGTCTGCCTTCGCCGGCTTCTTCTTGGCCACCTGCCCACCCCGCACGAGAACGCGCTCTTGCATGTTTAGCGCTTTGGAAAGCAAATGCAAAATGGTAAGACAACTTCTCGCCTCGGGGCCCTTCGCGCCGCACAATGTTGGGTGATTTCATGACGGATTCCAGACCGATGCTTCTGACGGGTGCCGCCGGCGTGCTGGGCCGCTGGCTGAGGCCCCGGCTGATCGAGCGCTATGGCAAGCTGCGCTGCTCCGACATCGTCGATCCCGCGCCCAGGCTGCCGCAGGAGAAGCTGTCGATCGTCGATCTCGCGGACGCCAAGGCTGTCGACCGGCTGGTGGCCGGCGCCGGGCGGATCATTCATTTCGGCGGCATCTCCTATGAGGATAATTTCGAGAAGATCAACGCCGCCAATATCGCGGGCACCTACAATGTCTTCGAGGCGGCGCGCCGCCATGGGGCCGGGCCGATCGTCTATGCCAGCTCCAACCATGCGACGGGTTTCTATACCCGTGACGAGCGCCTCGACGGCCGCGCCACCCATCGGCCGGATTCCCTCTATGGCGTCAGCAAGGCCTTCGGCGAGAGCCTGGCCAGCTTCTTCGTCGACAAATATGGCCTCGACATCGCCTGCCTCAGGATCGGCACCGCCGCGCCGGAGCCCAAGGACCCTCGCCATCTCTCGACCTGGCAGAGCTATCCCGATCTGCTGCGCATGATCGAGGCATGCTTCGCCGCGCGCAAGCTCGGCTTCACCGTGCTCTATGGCGTCTCGGCCAATAAGCGCCGCTGGTGGAGCAACGCCCATGCACCCCATGTCGCCTACAAGCCCAAGGACAATGCGGAGCCGGCGGCAGCGAAATTCTTCGCGAAAGGCGACCGGCGCGACCCCAAGGATCCCGCGGTGAAGTATCAGGGCGGGCCTTTCGTCTCGGACGGCTATATGAAGGCGCCGAAGAAGGCCGCGAAGAAGTAGGGCTCGTTCTCAGGTCGGATTGACGCGATCTCTCCTTCTCGTCATTCCCTCACCCCTTGAACCGCGGCTCGGCAATGCCGGTGATGCCGTGGCCCGGACGCACCGCGAACAGATTCCCGGCCTGGGGCTGATCGGCGATATCGCCGGAGGGGCGGATCGAGGTGATATAGATCACATCGAGATCCCGGCCGCCGAAGGCGACCATGCTGGGCTTGGCGATGGGCAGCGCGATGCGCCTGTCGATCTGGCCGGCGGGGGTCAGGCGCAGGATCTCCCAGCCGTCATTCCCCGTCATCCAATAGCAGCCGTCGGCATCGCAGCAGCCGCCGTCGGGCCGCCCTTTCATGCCATGGGTATCGATGAAGACCCGCCGGTTGGCGATCCGCCCCTCCGCGACATCGAAATCCCAGGCCCAGACGGTGCGCACGGAGGGATGGGAATCCGAATGATAGAGAATGCGCCCGTCCGGGCTGAAGGCGAGGCCGTTGGAGGTGATGAGCCCCGCGACCATGGCGGTGCAGCGCCCATCGGGCGAAAGACGGTAGAGCGTGCCTTTCTTCGTCCCGTCCTGCGGGTCGCGCATGGTCCCGACCCAGAAGCGCCCGGCCGGATCGGTGCGCCCGTCATTCATTCGGTTGTCCGGCAGATGCGCCTCGGGATCGGCGAGGTTCTCGCGATGGCCCGTGGCGAGGTCATGGCGATAGATGCCGGATTTGAGGGCGACGAGCACGTCGCCCTCCGTCTCGCAGAGGGCGAAGGAGCCGATCGGCTCTTCCATGTTCCAAGAGTCGTTCCGGCCGGTGGCCGGGTCGAGGCGGTTCAGCGTTCCCTTGGGGATGTCGACCCAGTAGAGGCTCTGGCTGCGCCCGCACCAGACGGGGCATTCGCTGAGCTCGGCGCCGATATCCAGCACGCAGTCGACCGCAGGTTCCGGCATCGGGATTCTTCCTTTCGCTTCAGATCACGCTGGCCGCATCCGGCCGGTAGCGGATTCGCGTGAGGGTGCCGCGCAGCCGCGGATCGGGCCGCGGCACGGCGGAGATCAGGGATTGGGTATAGGCATGGCGCGGCGCATCGCAGATCTGCCCGGTCTCGCCCAGCTCCACCACCTTGCCCAGATGCATCACCGCCACCCGGTCGCACATATAGCGCACGACGCTGATGTCGTGGCTGATGAAGAGATAGCTGAGCCCCAGTTCCTCGCGCAGCTGGAGCAGAAGGTCGAGCATCTGGGCCCGCAGCGAGACGTCGAGGGCGGAGGTCGCTTCATCGGCGACGATGAGCTGCGGCTGCAGCGCGATGGCGCGGGCGATGCCGATGCGCTGGCGCTGGCCGCCGGAGAAGGCATGGGGATATCGGCGCAGCATGTCCGGCGAGAGCCCGACCTTCACCATCAGCTGCTCGACGCGATCCTCCAGCTCCCGCCCGCGGGCGATGGCGTTGTTGTGCAGCGGCTCGCTGATGATCTGGAACACCGTCATGCGCGGGTTGAGGGAGGCGAAGGGATCCTGGAACACCATCCGGATCTCGCGCCAATAGGGCTTGACGGCGCGGCGCGGCAGGGCCGCCAGATCGACCTCGCCGGAAGTCCGGCTCTGGAAGCGGATGCTGCCGCCCGAAGGCTGGAGCACGCGCAGCACGCAGCGCCCGAGCGTCGTCTTGCCCGAGCCGCTTTCGCCGACGATGCCGAGCGTCTCGCCGCGGAAGAGATCGAAGCTGACATCGTCGAGCGCCCTGACCGGCGCCTCGGTCGATTTGCGGAAGAGGCGCGCACGCGGCGGATAGAGCATCTTGAGCCCCGCCACGCGCAGCAGGACGTCGCTGCCCCCGGCAACCGCGGCACCCTCGCCGTCGGCCGCGCGCGCCGCCGCGGCGATCGCCGCGGCCGGGACCCGGTGCGCGCGGCGCTCCAGCTTCAGCACCGAGGCCAGCAGCCGCTTGGTATAGGGATGCTGGGGATCGTGGAAGATCGCATCCACCGGGCCGCGCTCGACGACGCGGCCGAGCTGCATCACCACCACCTCCTCGGCGATCTCGGCGACGACGCCCATGTCATGGGTGATGAACATCACCGACATGCCGTAGCGGGCCTGCAGCTCCTTGATCAGCTCGAGGATCTCGGCCTGGGTGGTGACGTCCAGCGCCGTGGTCGGCTCGTCGGCGATCAGCAGCTTGGGCTCGCAGGCCAGCGCCATGGCCGTCATGGCGCGCTGGCGCATGCCGCCGGAGAATTCGAAGGGATAGCTGTCGAGGCTCTGTCGCGGGCGCGGAATGCGCACCTGCTCCAGCACCTCGACCGCCCGCTCCCGCGCCTCGGCCTTGGAGACATGGCGGTGCAGGCGGATCGCCTCGACGATCTGATGGCCGATGGTATGCACCGGGCTCAGGCTCGACATCGGCTCCTGGAAGATCATGGAGATGTCGCGGCCGCGGATGGCGCGCACCTCGCGCCCGCGCGGATCGAGCTTGGCGATATCGACGACACCGTTGCGGACCGAGGGGCCGTCGGTGCCGTGAAGCAGGATCTCCCCGCTCATGATGCGGCCGGGCCGCGGCACGATCTGCAGGATCGAGCGCGCCGCCACGCTCTTGCCGCTGCCGCTCTCGCCCACCACGCAGAGGGTCTTGCCGCGCTTCAGGCTGAAGCTCGCCTCCTGCACCGCCTTGATGGTGCCGAAGCCGGTCTCGAACCAGGTGCTGAGGTTCTTCACCTCGAGAAGCATGTCGTTATCGGGGGCGGGCTCGTTCATCGTCCCCTCAGCGGTGGCTGTAGGGGTCGGCGGCATCGCGCAGCCCGTCGCCGACGAAGTTCAGCGCCAGCACCGCGATGACGACGGCGATACCCGGCGCGAAGAGCCAGGGCGCCGTGGCGATGGCGCGGATGTTCTGCGCCTCCTGCAGCAGCACGCCCCAGCTGATGATGGGGGGCTGCAGGCCGAGGCCGAGGAAGCTCAGCGCCGTCTCTGCCAGGATCATATTGGGAATGGCGAGGCTGACCTCGGCGATGATGTGGCTGACGAAGGAAGGCGCCATCTGGCGGAAGATGATGCGCGGCTCGCTGGCCCCGTCGAGCCGCGCGGCGGTCACGAAATCCTCCGTGCGCAGCGACAGGAAGCGCCCGCGCACCACCCGGGCGAGATTGGTCCAGCCATAGAGGGAGAGGATGATGGTGATGCAGAGATAGATCCGGAGCGGCGGCCAGTCCGAGGGGAGTGCTGCCGCCAGCCCGAGCCAGAGGGGCGTCGTGGGCAGCGACAGGATGAACTCGATGACGCGCTGGATCACATGGTCGACCCGGCCGCCGTAATAGCCGGAGATGCCGCCGAGCACGACACCCAGCACCAGGCTCAAGGCCACGCCGATGAGGCCGATGGACATGGAGATTCGCGTGCCATAGACGGTGCGGCTGAAGAGATCGCGGCCCAGCCGGTCGGCGCCCAGCAGATACATGGGGTTGCTCTGATCGAGCGGCCCGATGAGCTTGTGCTCCAGGGTGAAGATTCCCCACATCTTGTAGGGCTCGGTCTTGACGAAGAAGCCGATGGGAAATTTCACCGTTGGATCGACGACGAAGACCCGGCGCAGCGCGGCCTTGTCGATGGTGACCTTGAAGCCGTTGACGTAGGGCCGCAGCACCAGACTGCCTGTCTCGTCGCGGTCGAAGAGGTGAACGGCCTGCGGCGGGGCATAGGTGTAGCGCGGCGTGAAGGCCAGCGGGTCGAAGGGGGCGACGAACTCGCAGAAGGCCGCCACCAGGAAGATCAGGAAAAGGACCACGGCGCTCACCATGGCCAGGCGATGGCGGCGGAACTGCCACCACATGAGCCTCCATTGCGAGGCGACGGCTCGGCCAGGGGCTGGGGGCAGGCCGGCAGCCTCCAAGGCCTCGATCTCGCTCTCGACGGCCTCGCTCTGGATCAGGCTGGTCTCGACCGGCCCGCCCGGGATCGAGCCGCCCTGGCCGGGCTCCGGTGTGTCGGGGCTAGCTGTCATAGCGGATCCGGGGATCGAGCCAGGCCAGCAGCAGATCGGAAAGCAGGGTGCCGATCAGCACGAAGATGCATTGGAACAGCAGCAGCGCGCCGGCCAGATACTGATCCTGGGTCTTCAACGCCTGGATCAGGATCGGCCCTGCCGTCGGCAGGCTGAGGACCGTGGCGACGATCACATCGCCCGAGACCAAAGTGGGAAGCACCCAGCCCACGGTGCTGATGAAGGGGTTGAGCGCCACGCGGACGGGATAGCGCAGCACCAGGGTCAGCTCCGGCAGGCCCTTGGCCCGTCCCGTCTCGACATAGGGCTTGTGCAACTCGTCCAGCAGATTGGCCCGCATGATGCGGATCAAGGCGGCGATGCCGGCCACCCCCAGCACCACCACCGGGATCCAGAGGTGATGCAGGAAATCGAACAGGCGGGCAAAGCTCCAGGGCGCATTGACGAAATCCGGGGAGAACAGCCCGCCGACGGAATAACCCATATAGACCACGGAGACGTACATCACGAAGAGGGCGAGCAGGAAATTGGGCGTCGCCATGCCGACGAAGCCGAGGAAGGTGACGATGTAATCCCCGATCTTGTATTGCCGAAGGGCGGAATAGATGCCGATGGGAAAAGCCACGGCCCAGACGAAGAGCAGGGTGCAGCTCGCCACCAGAAAGGTCATGCCGAGGCGCGACCAGATGATGTCGGCCACGGGGGCGCGATACTCGAAGGAGACGCCGAGATCGCCTTGCAGCGCGTTCCCGACCCAGGTGAGGTATTGGACATAGAGGGGCCGGTCGAGGCCGTAATGGTGGCGCAGATTGTCGAGGGTGCCCTGATCCGCCGGGGCGCCGGAGGTGGCGAGATCGGCGGCATAGCTGGTGACGAAATCGCCCGGCGGCAGCCGCATGATGATGAAGGAAACGAGCGACACCGCGAAGAAGGACGGGATCATCCAGAGCAGGCGGCGAACTATGAAGCGATACATTCGCCTATCTCCCGTCAGGCGCTCCTCTCAGCGTCGAGATTGCGACGGCCGCCCGACGATCGTCGGGCGGCCGCTGCAGCGATAGTCCCGTCGCGACTACTGTTTCGACATGTAGTACTGCTCGGTGTTGCTGGCGACCGGGCTGGGATAGGTCCAGGCCCGCCAGGCCACCGGCACGTTGTGGAAGTTGTTCTTCACCGCGGCGAAGAGATTGCCGGGCGTGCTGAGGCCGAAGACGTAGAACTGGTCGGCGGAGATGTCGAGAAGCTGGGCGAAGAGCTCCTTCTGCTTCTTCTCGTCCGCCGAGGCCTTGATCTCGCGATAGAGATCCATCTGCTTCTTGACCGCCGCCGGAGGCTCCTCGCCGCTCTTGCCGCCGCTGGCATACCAATCGCCCCACGGCACGGCGAAGAGCAACTCGTTCCAGAACGGGAAGTAGAAGGTGGGCTCGAGCATGGCGTCGGCCGAGCCGCCGCTGCCCTCGAACACCGTCGCGTCCTGCTCGTTCTTGTCCTTGCGGTCGTAGAACAAGGTACGGTCGACGGTCTGCGTCTTGGCGTCGATGCCGACCTTCTGCCAGTACTGCGCGACGAGCTGGGTGGCATCGAGCCAATCGCCCAGCGCCGGGATCACCATGATGGAGAAGCTGATCCGCTTGCCGTCGGGCCCGAGGCGGAAGCCCTGGTCATCCTTCTTCGGATAGGCCTTGTCGAGATACTCATTGGCCTTGGCCACGTCATAGTCGGTGTATTGGGTGGCGAGCTTCTCGTTGTAATAGGCCGATTCCTTCCGCGGGCCGGCCTGCCAGGGCACGCCTTCGCCGAGATAGGCGGAGTCGATGATCGCCTTGCGGTCGATCGCATAGGAGAGACCGATGCGGAAGTCCTTGTTGTTGAAGATCTCCCGCTTGACCGGATCCTTATGGGTCAGGTTGAGCGAGATGATCGCCGTGTTCATATCCGAGTTGTTCTCCTCGACGATGTGGCAGTTGCATTTCGCCGCGGCGTCGATGAAGACCGCCCGGTTCGAATTGGCGTCGATATGGCGGTCCTGATAGTCGATCTCGCCATTCACCACCTTCAGCACCAGCGTCTGCACGTCGCCGTTCACGCTGATCTGCAGCTTGTCGATATAGGGCAGCTGGTTGCCGGCCGGATCGACCTTGAAGTAGTAGGGGTTGCGCTCGAAGGTGACGATCGTGGCGGCCGCGACATAGGGATCCTTGATCACCCAAGGCTCCATGACCGGGCGATCGGGATTCTGCCAACGCTCATTGGCCTCGGTGTCGACGGCGCATTTCTTGATATAGAGCTCGGACCAGCTCTTGAGTCCCGCCTGCTTGATCAGATCGTCGAGATTCGTCTTGTTGTACTCGCGGCATGAACTGCGAGCAGTAGTGCTTCGCCATCATGTCGATCTGCACGCCGTAGACGCTGGCCAGACGCTGCAGGAACAGGCCGTAGGGGGCAGAGAATTTGATCTTGAAGTTCTGGTCGTCGATCTTGGTGAACTCACCCACCTTGCCGTCGACCGTCAGCCAGTCCGGCGCGTTCGGGAACAGATCCTTGTTCTTGGCGATGTCGTTGACGAAGAAGCCGACATCGTCTGAGGTGAAGGGCTGCCCGTCCGACCACTTCAGCCCCTTGCGCAGCTTGAAGGTGAATTCGGTGGCATCGGCGTTGCCGGAGAATTCCTCCGCCAGATTGGGAATCACCTTGCCGGTCCAGTCACGGTCCCAGGCGACGAGCGGCTCATAGCCGGTGATGCGGAACATCCAGTTGCGGTCGGACCCGCCGACCATGCCGCTGCGCCAGGTGCCGCCATATTCGCCGACCTTCTCGACCGGGGTCTCCACCCGAGGATTCTCCGGCAGGCGATCCGCCACGGCGGGCAGCTTTCCGGATTTGACCAGATCGTCGAGCATGGGCGACTGATGATAATCCGCCGCCAAGGCCCCGCCCCCGGCGAAGGCCGTGACGGCGAGAAAGGCGCCGGCCGCGGCCGCCATGCCGCCGCCTCGCGCCTGTTTGAGCCAGGACTGCATCGTCATATCTGCCTCTCCCTGTTTTGGTGCCGCGTGTCGTGTCGCGCGCGACTTGTGAACGTCAGCCGATCTTAGGCCGCGAAACTGAATGCTGACATAGGGTTAATTTCGCTGTCAACCAATTCATAAACTTGTCAGTCAAGTCAGGCAGCGGCTAGGCACGTTGAACATCGGCTCGCCACGCCCGCACTACCGCGCGACTTCTTTCTTCCCCCTCCCCCTACGGGCCGTCAGGCCCGCGCTTTGACGGGGGAGGGATGGGGTGGGGGTGGCCGTAAACTCAGCTCTCAGCCGACGGTACGCAAACTCTCTCTGATCCGCAGACGCGGATCTACCCCCCAACCCTCCCCCGAAAGGGGGGAGGGGGTAAATTGACTAGGCATTCTAGTCATTCGCCAACCAGGCCAGCACCGAAGCAGCGGATTGATCCGCCGGCGCGGGGGGCTGCGCCGTCTCCTGCCCCGGCGTGCGCAGGGCCTCGGCGATGCGCCCGCAGACGAGCTCCAGCGTCGCCTCATCCATCCGGCGCACATCCAGCTGCAAGATGTTGCGGTCGGCGTAGAGGCTGCGCAGCAGGATACGGGGCTCGCCGCGGGCCAGCGCCCGGGCGAGGCCATGGGCGCTGAGGCCGGCGCGCTGTGGATCGACTGCCATGACCACCCGGCTGAAGGGATTGCCCGTCTCGTCGGGCACCACCGAAAGCTGCAATCCCGGCAGCCCCGCCAGGCGCGCCGCGGCGGCATGGGCTCGCGCCTCGACCGCCGCCGCGATCGCGCGGTGATCCAGAGCCGCCCAGCGCTCCAGCGCCGCCATGGCGCCGATCACCGCCTCTTTGCCCGCCTTCATGGGCCGCCCGATGCCGCGCTGCTGGGCGTAGCAGGCGCGCACGAGATCGCGCCTTCCCGCGATGACGCCCCCCGTCGGCCCGCCCATGGCCTTTTGGGCGCTGAAGATCACGAGATCGGCCCCGGCGGCGAGGCAGCCGCGCCAATCATACTCCGCGGCCGCATCGACGATGACGGGCACGCCGGCGGCATGGCAGGCGGCGGCGAATTCCGGCAAGGCGATCATGCCGGTCTGCACGCAATGGTGGGAGATGACATAGACCGCCGCCGCCGTGTTCGCCGAGAGCACCGCCTCGAGCTGATAGACGCCGGTCTCCGCCGCCGCGCCGAACTCGATCACCTCGGCCCCGGTCAGCCGCAGATCGCCGGTGATGAGGGAACCGTAATTCACAACATGGCCCTTCTGGATCACCACCTCGTTGCGCAAGCCTCGCGTATCGGGGAGCCGCTCGATGCGCGCCAGGTCGAGCCCCGTCATGCAGGCCGCCGCGGCGATGACGACGCCGGCGGAGCTGCAGTTGGTGATGAACCCCGCTTCCGCCCCGGTGACCCGGGCGATGACGCGGCTCGCTGCCGCCTGGAGCTCGGCCATATCGACGGAATGGGGCAGCAGCGCCGCGACGGCGGCCACCACCTCCTCGCTCACCGGGCTCGCACCGAACACCGTCTCGGTGCCCGAGGCATTGATGAGCCGCGCCAGGCCGTAGCGTGAGAAAGGATCCGGCATATTCGACATATCAGTGCTTCCCTGCCCCGCCGCTTGCGCAAATCTGTCTGATAAGTTTACATTTGTCGAGGGTGCCAAGGCCCGCCCTCCTGGTTCGACGGAAGCCCGATGAAAATCACCGCGATCGAGACGACCGTGCTCCGCCTGCCGGAGGTGAAGCCGATCGGCGACGGCTGTCAATCGATCCTGCTGATCCGGATCCGTAC
The DNA here is from genome assembly GCA_963757155.1 of uncultured Alphaproteobacteria bacterium. Lineage (GTDB taxonomy): Bacteria > Pseudomonadota > Alphaproteobacteria > Dongiales > Dongiaceae > DASXQK01. Next base: position 40,697 of record CAVWQS010000024.1, on the reverse strand, counting down.
CGATGAGGGCATCACCGGCATCGGCGAGGTCCACACCAACCCCACCGTCACCAAGGCGATCATCGACGCCCCGCTCTGCTCCATCGCCTCGCGCGGCCTGCGCGAGATCCTGATCGGGGAGAACCCGCTGGAGATCGGACGGCTTTGGGACAAGATGTACCAGGCGACCACCATCTATGGCCGGCGGGGGGCGGTGATGCATGCCATCAGCGGCATCGACATCGCGCTGTGGGATATCCTCGGCAAGGCCATGGGCCAGCCCATCCATCGCCTCCTCGGGGGCGCGCGGGCCGAGCGCTTCCCCATCTACGCCAGCGACTTGATGCCCGATACGACCGAGGCCACCGCCGAGATGGGCCAGCGCCATCGGGCCAAAGGATATCGCGCCATGAAGCTGGGCTGGGGCAGCCTGGGCCGCCGGCCCGCCGAAGATGTCAGACGAGTTTCGGCGGTACGGGCCGCCGTGGGTGACGAGATGGACATCATGGTGGATATCGGCACCCCCATCCCCTTCGATGCGGCGCTGCAGTTGGGGCGGGAATTCGCCGATCTCAGGGTCTATTTCCTCGAGGAGCCGCTCTCTCCCGACGATCTCGACGGCTTCCGCCGCCTTGTGGACGCCTCTCCCACCCCGATCGCCACCGGCGAGAAGGAAACCACCCAGTTCGCCTATCTCGACCTGATGGAGCGCGGTGGCCTCCGGATCATCCAGCCCGATGTCGCCCGGGTCGGCGGCATCTCCGAAGCCCTGCGCATCGCCGCCTTGGCCGAGGCGCGGAGCGTGCAGGTGATCCCGCATTGCTGGGCCACCGATATCCTGGTGGCAGCGACCTTGCAGGTGATCTCGACCCTGCGCGCCTGCCCCTATCTCGAATACAACGTCACCGACAATCCGCTGCGGCGCGACCTGCTGGTCCATCCGATCCGGCCGGTGGACGGCATCGTCACCGTCCCGACCGGCCCTGGCCTGGGCATCGAGCTCAATGAGGATACCGTCGCCCGGTACACGGTCGAGGCATGAGCGCGAAGATCACGAGCGTCGAAGCGCTGCACCTGCGCCTCGGCCGCGTCGAGCAGAAGGCCGACGGCACCCAGGAGGTGCTGCTCGTCCGGGTGACCACCGATACGGGCCTCACCGGCCATGGCGAGGCGGTTTCCAATGCCACGGTCGCGCGCAGCATCGTCGAGGCGCCGCGCTCCGCCCCCTTTCGCCATGGGCTCGGAATCGGGCTGATCGGCGCCGATCCGCTCGATCCCGAGGCGCGCTGGCTCGACATGTACAATGCCAGCCGCTGGTATGGCCGGCGGGGTGCGGCGATCCACGCCATGGCCGCGCTGGACACGGCGCTCTGGGACATCGCCGGCCAGAGCCAGGGCCGCGCCTGCCACGCTCTCTGGGGTACCCGGCGCGAGCGCATCCCGGCCTATGCCAGCGTGCTGTTTCTCGAGACCCCCGCGGAATCCGCGGCACTGGCCGCGAGCCTCGCCGAACGGGGCTTCAAGACGATCAAATTCGGCTGGGGCCGCTTCGGGCGCGACCGGGACTGGGATCTCGCCGTGCTGAGCGAGATCCGCGCCGCCCTCGGCCCCGATATCGCTCTGGCCGTGGATGCCGGGCGCATCTGGGGGGCCGATGAGGCCGTGGCCCGTGCGCCGGAACTCTTCGAGCGCTTCGACCTCCTCTGGCTCGAGGAGCCTCTGCATGAGGATGATCTGGAGGGGTATGGGCGCCTCGCCCGCTCCCTGGCCGCGACCTTACCCGGGGCCCGGATCGCCACCGGCGAGACGGAGGAGCGGGAGAGCGATTTCGCCGGCCTCATCGACCGCGGCGTACGGGTCATCCAGCCCGATGTGGGACGGGCCGGCGGGCTCACCATCTGCCGGCGGCTCTCGACCCTGGCGCAGCAGCGCGGCATCTGGTGCCTGCCCCATTGCTTCGGCACCGGCGTCAATCTCGCCGCCTCGGCGCAATGGATGGCCAGCGCGGAAGAGGCGCCCTTCATGGAATACCCCGTGACGCGCTCGCCCTTGCGCAACGACCTCGTCCTCGGCCTGCCACAGATGGTCGACGGCATGGTCGAGGTGAGCAACGTGCCCGGCCTCGGCATCACCCTCGACCCCGCGACGCTGGAGCGCTATCGCGTTGCGTAAATGCTAGATTTTTCCACCGTCATTCCCGCGAAAGCGCTGGTTGCCCTGGATCCCGCTTTCGCGGGGATGACGAAAGGAAGAGAACGCCCTCCAAACTCAGCAGGTACACCGTGATCGACCTTTCCCAAATCGAAGCCTCCCCCATCGACGACCGCATCAAGGGCATGCCCGGCGGGATCTCGCCGACGGCCCTCGGCGAGATCGGCAAGCAGGGCTGGAACCTGCTGCGCGAGGATCTGCCGCTGCCGCTGGCGGTGATCCGCCAGAAGACCCTGGCCCATAACGGCGATTGGATGCGCCGCTTCCTCGCGCGCTCCGGCGCCGTCATCGCGCCCCATGGCAAGACGACCATGAGTCCCCAGCTCTTCAAGCGCCAGATCGACGACGGGGCCTGGGGCATCACCATCGGCTCGGTACAGCAGCTGCAGGCGATCCGCCATGCCGGCGTCGGGCGGGTGGTGATGGCCAATCAGCTCCTGGGCAAGCGGGCCATCCGCTATGTGCTGGAGGAGCTCGCCCGCGATCCTGAGTTCGATTTCTACGCGCTGGCGGATTCCGAGGCCAACGTCGCCCAGCTCGCCGCCGCCGCGCGGGAGGCCAAGATCGGCCGGCCCTTGCAGCTCCTGGTCGAGGGCGGGCTCGTCGGTGGGCGGACCGGGGCGCGCGATCTGAAGACGGCGATGGGCGTCGCCCGCGCCATCAAGGCGGCCGAGCCTTTTCTCGCGTTGCGCGGCGTCGAGGGCTATGAGGGGATCGCGCGGGGTACCGACGATGCCGATACGGAATCGAAGGTGCGCCACTTCCTCGATTTCCTCGCGGAGATCGCTCTCGCCTGCAGCCGAGAGAAGCTCTTTGCGGCGGGCCCCGTGCTGCTCACCGCCGGCGGATCGACCTTCTACGACATCGTGGCCGAACGCTTCCGGGCCGCCGATCTCGATCAGGGCTTCATGGCGCTGACCCGCAGCGGCTGCTACCTCACCCATGATTCCGGTTCCTATAAGGACAAATTCGCCGCCTTGCGCCGGCGCATGCCGGAGGTGGATGAGCTGGGGTCCGGCCTCGAGCCGGCGCTGGAGGTCTGGGCCTATGTCCAGTCACGGCCGGAGCCCGGCAAGGCGATCCTCACCATGGGCCGGCGCGATGTCGGCTTCGATTCCCGTCTGCCGCAGCCCGAGAAGTGGTTCCACCCGGCGCCGGGCGCCTCGGCGCGCGATGTGAAGCCGATGGGTCCCGACCATGTCGTGGTCAATCTCAACGACCAGCATTGCTGGATGGAGATCCCGGCCGCGAGCCCGCTGCAGGTTGGCGACATGGTGGGCTTCGGCATCTCCCATCCCTGCACCACCTTCGACAAATGGCAGGTCATCTGCGTGGTCGACGAGGACTACAACATCGTCTCGGCCATCCGCACCTTCTTTTGATCCTTCGAGGAGAGCCCGTTAAATGCCGCGCGATCCACGCCATGACATCCTGTTCGAGCCAGTCCGGATCGGGCCCAAGACGCTGAAGAACCGCTTCTACCAGGTGCCGCAATGCACCGGGGCCGGCGCGCTGAAGCCCGGAGCCAATGCCGCCCATCGCGCGGTCAAGGCTGAGGGCGGCTGGGCAGCTCTCTGCACCGAATCCTGCTCGATCCACCCCGAGATCAATCAGTCGACCTCCATCTGCACCACCCTCTGGGATGAGGGCGATGTCATCGCCCATCGCCATATGACGGATGAGTGCCATAAATGGGGCGCGCTGGCGGGGGTCGAGCTGGGCGCCGGCGGGGTGAAGGATAATCTCCAGAGCCGCTATGTGGCGGCAGCCTTCGATCGCTTCCCCTCCGGCGGCGTCCCCAAGGTCTATACCTATGCGGCGCGCGAAGAAGACATCCGCCGCGTCATGCAGATGTATGCCGATGCGGCCCGGCGCGCCATCGATGCCGGCTTCGACATCCTCTATATCCATGGCGCCGCCGGCGTCTTTCCCGCCCATGCCCTGTCGCGCCACTTCAACCGGCGCAAGGACGGCTATGGCGGCTCCTTCGAGAATCGCGCGCGCTTCTGGATCGAGGCCATCGAGACCATTCGCGAAGTGGCCGACGGGCAATGCGCGATCGCGACCCGCATCGCCATCGACGATCTCTCCGGCCCGTGGGGCATGGAAATGCATGACGAGGGCTTGCGCTTCGTCGAGCTGGTGACGAAGCAAGGCCTGCTCGATCTCTGGGACGTCATCATCGGCGGCTCGGGCGAGGACAAATGGGGCGAGGATTCCGGCCCCTCGCGCTTCTACAAATCGAACCACCAGGCGCCCTGGAATTCCGAGGTCAAGCGCATCGCCAATGTGCCGGTGGTGGGGGTCGGCCGCTTCACCGATCCCGACGAGATGGCACGGGTGATCAAGTCAGGCCAGATCGACCTCATCGGCGCCGCGCGGCCCTCCATCGCCGATCCCTTTTTGCCGCGCAAGATCGACGAGGGTCGCACCGAGGATATCTGCGAATGCATCGGCTGCAATATCTGCATCTCGCGCTTCAATCTCGGCAGCACCATCATCTGCACCCAGAATCCCACGGTGATGGAGGAATACCGCCGCGGCTGGCATCCCGAGCGCTTCGACAAGCCGGAGCGCAGCGAGGCCGCCCTGGTCGTGGGCGCCGGTCCCGCCGGGCTGGAATGCGCTCGCGTGCTGGGGATGCGCGGCTATCGCGTCAGCCTAGTGGAAGCAGAAACGACCTTGGGCGGGCATCTCCGGGATGTCATCCGCCTGCCCGGCCTGGCGGAATGGGGCCGTGTCATCACCTATCGCGAGGGCCAGCTCGCCCGCATGGCCAATGTGGAGATCCTGCGCGGGGCCGGCATGGTGACCGCCGCCGATGTGCTGGACTTCGGCGCGGCGCGGATCGTGCTTGCCACGGGCGCGCGCTGGGTCGGCGACGGGCTGGGCGCCATGGGGCCCGATCCGGTGCCGGGCGCAGCCGTCGAGCATGCCTATTGCGTGACGCCGGAGCAGTTCTTCGCCGGGAAGCCCATCGGCCAGCGCGTGGTCGTCCTCGATTCCGACGGCTATTTCATGGCCAGCAGTATCGCCGAGCGGCTGGCGGATCAGGGCAAGCAGGTCACCATCGTCACCCAGCTGGAGAAGGTGGCGCCCATGACCGACCTCACCCTCGAGGGCTTCAACATGAAGCGGATGATGCGCGAGAAGGGAATCCATGAGCGCATCGGCCATTGGGTCGAGCTCCTGCGCCCCGCCGGCAATCAGGTGGAGGTCGTGGCCTATGACCTCTACCGCGACGGTTCGGCACGCACCACCCAGCCCACGAATGGGATCTATCCGCGCCGGCTGGGCAATGCAGTGGAAATTCTGGAATGCGACACAGTCATCCTCTGCACCGCCCGGGAATCGCGGACCGAGCTCTATGATTTGCTTTATGAACGGCGCGCGGAATGGGGCGAGAAGGGCATCGAGGCCATCGTGCGGGCGGGCGACTGCCTGGCGCCGCGCTATCTGGCCGATGCCATCTTCGACGGCCATCGCATCGCCCGCGAATTCGAATCCGCCGATCCCGAGCGGCCCAAGGCCGTGATCCGCGAGCGGCAGGTCTGGGGCCAGGAGGTCTATCCGAAGCTGGGGGATCCCGTGCTGTAGGAGAGCCGGCGCCTCACCCGGCCGCGATATCGTGGAGTCCCAAGGCCGCGGCCGTCTCTGTGCGCACCCGCCGGCAAAGGGCGGCATCGTCGATCAAAGATTGGCCGTAAGACGGGATCATCTCCGTCAATTTGGCCTTCCAGCCGCCTTCGGCCAGTTCGCGGGAAAAGCATTTTTCGATCACGCGGAGCATGATCCAGACAGCGGTCGAGGCCCCGGGGGAGGCGCCGAGCAAGGCGACGAGGGAGGTGTCTGACGCCGTGACGATCTCCGTTCCGAACTCGAGCATGCCGCCGCGGGCCTTGTCCCGCTTGATGACCTGGACCCGCTGGCCCGCGACCTCGATGCGCCAATCGGCTTCCGCGACCTGGGGAAAGAAGGCCCGGAGTGCTGCAAATCTTTGCCCTTTGGATTGCAGGACCTGGCCGATCAGGTAGCGCGTCAGGTCGAAATTGTCGCGGCCGACGGCCATCAAGGGACCGATATTGTCCAGGCGGATGGATTTGAAAAGATCCAGCAAGGATCCATGCTTCAGGAATTTGGTGGAGAATCCGGCATAGGGACCGAAGAGCAGGGATCGCTTGCCGTCGATGATCCGGGTGTCGAGATGTGGCACCGACATCGGTGGGGAGCCGACGGAGGCCTTACCGTAGACCTTCGCATCATGGCGCTGGGTGATCTCAGGCTTGTCGCAGCGCAGCCAGATGCCGCTCACGGGGAAGCCGGCATAGCCCTTCGCCTCGGGAATCTCCGAATCCTGCAGCAAGGGCAGAGCGCCACCGCCGGCGCCCAGGAAGACGAACTTCGCCCGGATGGTCCGCTTGGCGCCGCTGGCCATGTCCTCGACGGTCACGTCCCAGCGGCCGTCAGGCTGGCGGCGGAGATGCTTGACCCGCGACTTGAAATGCGCAGCGAAGCCCTCGAGGGTCCTGAGATAGCCCAGAAGATCACGGGTGAGCGCGCCATAGTTCACATCGGCGCCGATGGGCATATAAGTGGCGGCGACGACTTCGGCGGCGGCGCGTCCCTCCATGACGAGCGGGACCCAGTCCTTGATCTTCTGCTTGTCCTCCGAATACTGCATGCCCTGATAGGTGTGATGGGCCGTGAGCGCGGCATGCCGCTTCTTCAGGAAGGCGACATTGTCGGCACCCCTGACGAAACTCATATGCGGAACCGGGTGGATGAAGGATCCGGGAGAAGCGATCGCACCCTTCTTGACAAGATAGGTCCAGAGCTGGCGGGAGAGATCGAACTCGACATTGACCTCCAGCGCCTTGTCGATCGTGACATGGCCCTGGCTGTCCATCGGCGTGTAGTTCAGCTCGCACAAGGCGGCATGGCCGGTCCCGGCATTGTTCCAGGCGTTCGAGCTCTCCAGCGCCTCCGCCTCCAGGGTCTCGAACATCGCGACCTTCAGAGAGGGCTGCAGCTCCTTGAGGAAGACGGCCAGCGTCATGCTCATGATCCCGGCGCCGACCAGAACGACATCCGATTCCGTCACGTCAGTCATTGGTTCGCTCCCGATGATCGGTTGATAGCCGCCACGCCTCTAGGTTTGCCGATGGAAGGGCACGGCCGCGTCGGGATGAAGCACCACATAGGCGCGGCGCCAGGCATTGTCGTCGACCAGCCGCCAGGCATGGCCGCTGCCGGTGGTATCCTCGGCGAGGAGAATGTCCCCGGGCGTCAGGATGAAATGCTCGCCGTCCCGGGTCTGGAATTCGAGCGTCCCGCTCAGCGTGATGACGAGCTGGCGGACCGGCGCGGTGTGCCAGTCCAAGGTCCCGCCGGTGGCGGTCTCTTGGAAGGACACCGTCGTGACCGGCAGCTTACCGCTCAGAATATCGCCATGGGCGCCCGGGTTCAGATCGATCGAACCGATCTCGAAATGCGACGCGCCATCATCTTCCGTCCAAATCCGCACACAACGAATCACGGTAGCTGCTCCCTCTGTCTGTCATTTCCGCGCGCGAGCCAAGATCCCCCTTGGGGCGCTAGTGATACTTGGCCGTCGGATCGATCTTGCCCTTGAAGACGAAATAGACGATCAGCGTATAGATCAGTGTCAGCGGCAGGACGAAGATTCCTGCGCCCCAGAACAAGAAGGCGAGGCTCGAATGCGGCGCTGCCGCCTGCTCGATGGTCACCGAGAAGGGCACCATATAGGGAAGGAAGGACATCGCCAGGGTCAGGAAGGCCGTGACGAAGAGCGCGATGGTGCAAAGGAAGGGCACCAGATCGCGCCTGTTCCGGATCGAGCGGACCATCACGCCGCAGGCGAGCGCGCCCGCCAGCGGGAAGACGATCAGGATGGGGCGCTCGATCCAACGGTGCATGACCCTGAGCTCCAGCGCCAGCGACAGCACGAAGGCCAGCAGCAGAAAGACCCCCACCGCGGCCAGCAGCCGCGGCAGCCAACGATAGGCGAGGTCATGCACGTCCTGGCTCGTCCGGTAGCTCAACCACCCCGCCCCCAAGAGGCAGTAGCCGAGGCATAGGCCGACCCCGCAAAGCAGGGGCAAGGTATCGAACCAGCTGAAAGGCCCGCCGGCATAGCGCCCGTCCGTCACCGGCAGCCCTTGCACCAGGGCGCCGACGGTCACGCCCTGCACGAAGGAGGCGGCGTAGGAGCCGCCGACGAAGCCCGCATCCCAGATCCCCCGCATGAAGCCGGAGGCCTTGGCGCGGAATTCGAAGGCCACGCCGCGGAGGATCAAGGCGCAGAGCATGACGAGCAGCGGCAGATAGAAGGCCGAGAGCAGCAGCGAATAGACCAGGGGAAAGGCGCCGAACAGCACCGCCGCGGAGACGACGAGCCAAGTCTCGTTGCCGTCCCATACCGGCGAAATCGACGCCAGCATATGCCGGCGCGCCTCCTCGCCGGGGGCGAAGGGGAACAACATGCCGACCCCAAGGTCGAAGCCGTCCAGCACGACATAGAGCAGCAAGGTCAGCGCCAGGGCCGCGGCCCAGAACTCGATCATGGGTTGATGCTCGGCTGGACGACGGCGGCATCGCCTTGAATGGCCAGCGGGCGCTTCGGATTGGCATCGGCCGGGACATCGTCGGGCAGCGACACCGGCCCCAGCTTCAGCACCCGGTAGATGTAGACCGTTCCCGCAAGGAAGATCAGGGCATAGACCAAGGCGAAGGCCACCAGGCTGGTCGCCACCTGCGGGCTCGTCAGGCTGGGCGTCACGGATTCCATGGTGCGCAGCTGGTTGTAGACGGTCCAGGGCTGCCGGCCGACTTCAGCGGTGAACCAGCCGGTCAAGGTCGCGATGAAGCCCAGAGGGAAAGAGCCGAAGATCGACCAGAGCAGCCAGCGCTGCCGCTCCAGCCCGCCGCTCAGCACCAGCCAGCTGCCCAGCCAGGCGATCGCCAGCATCAGCATGCCGCAGCCGACCATGATCCGGAAGGCGAAGAAGGGGATCGCCACCGGCGGCCGGTCGGCGGGCGGAAAGTCCGTGATCCCTGTCTCCTTGGCCGTCAGGCTCATGGAGCCGATCAGGCTGCCGAGATAGGGGATCGAGATGGCATAGAGATTCCTTTCCGCCTTCTCGTCCGGCCAGGCGATCAGGACCTCCGAAGCGGGCTGCTCGTCATGCCAGCGGGCCTCGATGGCGGCGAATTTTGCGGGCTGCAGATCATGGGTGTAGTCGCCCACCAGATGCCCGAAGAAAAGCTGCACCGGCACGAGCACGGCGGCGAGGCCCAGGCCCATCTTGACCATGACATGGGCGTCGGATTTCAGGCGGCCCCGCAGCAGGTGCCAGGCCCCGGTCGCGGCGATGCAGAAGGCCGAGGTGATGTAAGCGGCCAGCAGCATATGCGGGAAGCGCACCCAGACGACGCGGTTGAAGATGATGGCGTTCCAGTCCGTGGGCACGAAAACGCCGTCGGAACCGACGGTGTAGCCGAGGGGCCATTGCATCCAGGAATTGTTCACCAGGATCCAGAAGGCGGACAGCGTGGTGCCGCCCGCGACCATCAGGCAGGCCAGCATGTAGAACCAGCGGGGCGCCAGCTTGCGTCCGAAGACCAGCACGCCGAAGAAGGAGGCCTCGAGGGCAAAGGCGGTGAAGCTCTCATAGCCCAGCAGCGGGCCCTGGATCGCGCCGGTGCGCCGCGACAGCTCGCTCCAATTTGTGCCGAATTCGAAGGCCATCACGATGCCGGAGACGACGCCAAGCCCGAAGGCGAGGCCAAAGACCCGGAGCCAGAAATCGAACAGGCGGCGATAGACCGGCCGGCCCGTGCCGAGGGACCAGGCCTCCAGCCAGCAGAGCCAGGCCGCGAGGCCGACCGTGAAGGCCGGAAAAATGATGTGGAACGACACCGTGAAGGCAAATTGAATCCGCGAGAGCAGCAGCGGCGTCAGTTCCATCAGGCGTTACCCAAGTCGAATATTCATCGCAGAAGATTGGTGCGGGCGACTTCGATGATCTCGTCTTCGCGGCCGTTGATGATGGCCCGCAAGGCCCAGAGGCCGAAGCCTTTCACCTGCTCCAGATCGATGCGGGGCGGCATCGACAGCTCCTGCTTCGCGGTCACCACATCGAGCAGCGCCGGCCCGTCATGGGCGAGGACCTCGGCGACCGCCGCATCGAGGTCCGCCGGATCCTCGACCCGCACGCCATGCACGCCGACCGAGCGCGCCATGGCCGCGAAATCCGGGTTCTCCAGCGACACGCCGCTCTCGAGGAAGCCCGAGGCCTTCATCTCCATGGCGACGAAGCCGAGCACGCCATTGTTGAAGACGACCACCTTCACCGGCAGCTTCTGCTGCACCAGCGTCAGGAGATCGCCCATCATCATGGTGAATCCGCCATCCCCCGAAAGGGAGACGATCTGCCGCTTGGGGAAGGCGGCCTGCGCGCCGATGGCCTGCATCATCGCATTGGCCATCGAGCCATGGGCGAAGGAGCCCACGATCCGGCGCTTGCCGTTCATCTTGATATAGCGCGCCAGCCAGATGGTGGGCGTTCCCACATCGCAGGTGAACACGGCATCCTCGGCCGCGCGCTTGCTGACCAGGCTGGCCAGATATTGCGGGTGGATGGGCTTGCGCCCCGGCTTGCCGGTGGCCAGATCGTCCAGGCCGGCACGGGCCTTCTTGTAAGAGGCAAGGCAATCGTCGAGATGGCCGCGGTCGGTCTTCGCCTTCAATTTGGGCAGGAGGGCCTTGATGGTCGCGGCGACATCGCCCAGCAGCCCCAGATCGATCCGGGTGCGCCGGCCGATATTCTCCGGACGGATGTCGACCTGGGCGATTTTCGCATTGCTGGGGTAGAACTGCCGGTAGGGAAAGTCGGTACCGAGCATCAGCACGGTGTCGGCATTCATCATGGCCTCATAGCCCGAGGCGAAGCCGATCAGTCCCGTCATGCCCACGTCATAGGGATTGTCGTATTCGACGAACTCCTTGCCGCCCAGGGCGTGGACGATGGGCGATTTCAGCGCTTCGGCCAGGCTCATCAGCGCGTCATGGGCGCCCGCTGAGCCGCGGCCGCAGAACAGCGTCGTGCGGCTGCTCGCATTCAGCAACGTGGCCAGCTCCGCGAGATCCTGCTCGCCCGGCACCACCACAGGTGGCCGAAGCGCGATCGAACCCGGTGCTGCGAGCGCGCCCGACACCTCGCGCAGCGCGATGTCGCCGGGGATGACCACCACGGCCACGCCGCGATAGCCGATCGCCGCCCGCATCGCGGTTTCCAGCACGCCGGGGAGCTGCGCGGGGTTGGTCACGAGCTCGCAATAGTGGCTGCATTCTCGGAACAGGGCTTCGGGGTGGGTCTCCTGGAAATAATTCCGGCCGATCTCGGCACTGGGGATATGTGCGGCGATCGCCAGTACCGGCACGCGCGAGCGCTGGCAGTCGAACAGCCCGTTGATCAGATGCAGGTTTCCCGGCCCGCAGCTTCCCGCGCAGACCGCAAGCTGGCCGGTCAGATGCGCCTCGGCCCCGGCCGCGAAAGCCGCCGTCTCCTCATGTCGGGTATGAATCCAATCGATATCGCCGCGCTTGCGGAGCGATTCGGTGATGCCGTTGAGGCTGTCGCCGACGACGCCATAGATGCGGCGGACGCCAACGGAATGCAGGGCGGCGGTGACCAGATCGGCGACGGTTTGACTTGCCATGGGCCGTCTCAGCTCCTCAATCTGGAATTTGGGCGGGTAGACTCGTTGCGACGTGTGCTGGCTCTGACCGACGGGAGACCGGCGACGGAAGCCGATTGTCCGGCTTAGTGGTCCGCCGCGACGTAGGGCCGGACCATCTTCGCGGGATCCACAACGCGGTCGAACTCGGCCTCCGTGACAAAGCCGAGCTTCAGCGCGGCAGCCTTCAAGGTCAGGTCGTTGTCCATGGCGTAATGCGCGATCTTCGAGGCCTTGTCATAGCCGATCACCGGCGCCAAAGCCGTCACGAGCATCAGGGATTCGTCGAGATATTGCTTGATCTTCTTCAGGTTCGGCTCGGTCCCCTCGACCAGGAACTTGCGGAAGTTGGTGCAGCCATCACTCAGGATCGTAATGGAATGGGTGAGGTTGAAGATGATCAGCGGCTTGTAGACGTTCATCTCGAGATAGCCGCTGGCGCCGCCGAATCCGACGGCGACGTCGTTCGCCATGACCTGGACGGCGATCATCGTCAGGGCCTCGGCCTGGGTCGGATTGACCTTGCCGGGCATGATGGACGAGCCGGGCTCATTTTCCGGGATCTTCAGCTCGGCAAAGCCGGCGCGCGGTCCGCAGGACATCAGGCGGATGTCGTTGGCGATCTTGTAGAGCGAGACGGCCAAAGTGCGCAGCGTGCCCGACAGCTGAACCAAGGCATCATGAGCGCCCTGCACGGTGAATTTATTGGGCGCGCTGACGAAGGGCAGTCCGGTGAGCTTGGCGATCTCCGCGGCGGCCGCCTCGGCGAAGCCCGGGGCCGCATTGATCCCGGTGCCGACCGCCGTGCCGCCGAGCGCCAGGCGGTAGACGCCCTTGAGCGCGAAGTCGATCCGCTCCAGATCGTCCGCAAGCATGCCCTGATAGCCCGACCATTCCTGGCCAAGGGTGATCGGCGTCGCGTCCTGCATATGAGTGCGGCCGATCTTGACGATGTCCTTCCAGGCCTCGACCTTGGCGGCGATGGCGTCATGCAAGGCCTTGACCGCGGGCACCAGGCGCTGCGTCACGTTGAGCGCCGCGGCGATGTACATCGCCGAGGGAAAGGAGTTGTTCGACGACTGCGACATGTTGACGTGGTCGTTGGGATGCACCGGCGCCTTGCTGCCGAGCGCCGTTCCCGCCAGCTGGCAGCAACGGTTGGACACCACCTCGTTGACGTTCATGTTGAACTGCGTGCCGCTGCCGGTCATCCACACATGCAGGGGGAACATGTCCTGATGCTGGCCGGCGAGGATCTCGTCGCAGGTCTTGACGATCAGCCCATGCGCCTGGTCGTTCAGCCGGCCCCCGGCATGGTTGGCGTTGGCAGCCGCTTTCTTCAGGATGGCATAGGCGGCGATCATCTCCCTGGGGATGAGGTCCTTGCCGATGCTGAAATGCTCGAGCGAGCGTTGGGTCTGGGCGCCCCACAGCTTGTCGGCGGGCACATCGACCTCGCCCATGCTGTCGCTTTCCTTGCGGATATCAGTCATTTCGCCATCCCATCGACGCGCGCCAAGCTCCGCAGCTGGAAGTTTACAGGCGCTTGTTTACATTGGTATTTCCGAATAGCACGGCTCGATGGACCCGCATAGCCAGTTATGTTTCCGGCTCCGTGCAACCATTCTCCGCCTGTCAGGCGGAGGCCCCGCCGTCGATCTTCAGATTGGCACCAGTGACATAGGCGGCGTCCGGACCAGCGAGATAGGCGACCATCCCCGCCACCTCCTCGGCCAGCCCGAAGCGCTTCACCGCGATGGTCTCGACCAGCTTGTCGGCCAAGGAGCCCTTGCCGGGAATCACGCGGTGCACGGTTTCGCGGAGCAAATCCGTCTCGATGCGGCCAGGCTGAACATTATTGATCGTTATGCCGCGGGGACCCAGATCTCGCGCCAACCCTCGGGTCAGGCTGGCGACCGCTCCCTTAGTCAGGCTATAGACCGCACCGCCGGCAAGCGGCATGTAATCGCTGCTGACGCTGCCGATGTTGATGATGCGGCCACCTTCGCGCATATGGCGGACAGCTTCCTGCGTGGCGACGAACAGGCCCCTGATATTGACGGCGATCATCTCGTCGAAATCCCTAAGCGAATAGTCGAAGATCGTTCCCACCCGCGCGATGGCCGCGTTGTTCACCAGCACATCCAGCCGCCCGAAGACCTTCACCGTCTCGGCGACGGCCGCCTTCACGGCGCCGGCATCGCCACTGTCGGCCCGGATGGCCAGGGCCTGCCCGCCCTCCGCCTCGATGACCGCCACGACCTCTGCCGCCCGCTCGCCCGTGGCCGAATAAGTGACGGCGACGGCGGCGCCCTCCTGGGCCAATCGCTTGGCGATCGCGGCACCGATACCCCGCGAGCCGCCGGTGACCAGCGCGACTTTGCCTTGCAACATCGACATCCTGCCTCTCCGCTTCATCCAGCGATGAAGCAGAGCTAGGGAGTGGCGGCGCTTCAGCTAAGGGAAAATTTGCCCGGGCGTTTCCAAAACGCACTGCGAAGCACCCCTCTCTTGCGCGTCCAAGCGCGGGAGAGGGGAAGATCAGTCGATCCGAACCACGCGGCCCTGGGCCATGGACTCATAAGCCGCCTCACAGAGCGCGAATGTCTTCAGATTGTCACGCGCCGAGGTGGCCGCCTCGCGCCCCGCCCGGACGGCGGCCAGCATATGCGCGCAGGTCGCATAGACACTCTCCTGCACGACATGCCAGGGACGCTGCGTCCAATCCAGCAAGGGCGCATCGGCGTCCTCGGAGGTCATCTTGCCCTCGACCGTCACCTCCAGCACCGAGCCGGGCCGAAGCACGATTGCGCCGCGGGGGCCTTCGATCTCGATGAGGGTCTCGGGGAAATTGTCCGGCAGGCGGCGGGATTCATAAGTGCATTCGACGGCGGAGACCGCCCCCGAGCGGTGGCGGAGCAGCATGGTCGCCGTATCCTCGGCGCGAAGCTTCGGATTGCGCCGCTGGGTTTCCGCCGTCAGATGCTGGACCTCGCCCAGGAAGACCCGGGCCAGATCGAGCACATGGGGCCCGAGATCGGCGACGATAAGCTTCTCCTCCTGCATGAGATAGGGCTGGCCCTTGTAGACGTCATAGCCCGTGCGGAAGCTGATGCGGGCCCAGGTCGGCGCGCCGATCGTGCCGGCGCGCAAGACCTCCGCGATCCTTCGCATCGGCGCCTGGAAGCGGAAATTCTCATGCACCGCCAGGAAGACGCCCGCCGCCTGCGCCGCATCGGTCATGGCGCGGCAGGAGGCCGTATCGGGGCCGAAGGGCTTTTGGACGATGGTCGGGATGCCGGCGGCGATGGCGCGCAGGACCAGCGCCTGATGCGTCTCGACCCGGGTGGCGATATCCACCAGCCCGAGCTTCTCTTCCCGGAACATCTTCTCGGGATCGCTGTGCCAGCGAGCGGCCCCGAAATTCTCGGCGGCCGCCTTTGCCTTCGCAGGATCGATGTCGCAGACCGCCACCAGCTCGGCGCCCTGCCCGGCCAGCCCCTTCCAGGAATGCAGATGGTTCTGGGCGAAGAAACCGCAGCCGATCACGCCCACGCGAATGGAATCCGTCATCATCTTGCTCCCCTACCGTCGACGGCAACAAACTAGCGCCCGCCGGTCTCGGCCGCCACCCGCAGAGATCAATCTATGGAGCTTGACCGTCGAGACGATCATCACAATCTCCTGCTCATCGATTCACGATCCGCGACAGCAGGAGGCCCCATGACCCCGCAGGAACGCGACCTCATCCTCGGCCTGTTCCAACGCCTGACGCCGCCGCCGGAAGGTGAAATCGACGGCGAGGCGCGGGCGCTCATCGACGGGCTGGTAGCGGCAGCAGCCGCTGGCCCCCTATCTGTTGGTCCAGACGGCGCTGGTGCAGGAGTCCGCTCTCAAGGGGGCGCAAGCTCGGATCGCCAATCTCGAGGCCAAGCTCGCCCAGGCCTCGGCCGGCGCCGCCCCGGAAGCGCCCCGGCGAAGCTTCCTCTCGGGCCTGCTCGGCGGCGAAGCGCCGGGCCGTCAGGCTTATCCCTTGGCCTCCGCACCGCAACCGGCTGCGCCTGCCGCCGCCGCGTCGCCGGGGCCCTGGGGTTCGCGCGGGGCCCCCAGCTTCCTGCAATCGGCGCTGTCGACGGCCGCGGGCGTGGCCGGGGGCGCGCTGCTGTTCCAGGGCATCGAGCATATGCTGGGCTATGGCGGCAGCCCCTTCGCCAATGTGGCCGGAGCCGGCCTCGCCCAGCCGGCGGAAGACATCACCGTCAATAATTTCGAGACGGCACCCCAGGATGTCGCGGCCGGCAGCAACGATCCCGGCCAGGACTCGCCCGATCCCAGCAACGACACCACCCAGGTCGATGATCCCGGCTTCGATCAGGGCACGACGGCTTCGGCGACGACAGCGGCTTCCAGGACGTCTGAAGGGCGGCTCAGCGAGAGGTCGGTGGCAGCTCAGCCCCGCCCGACCAGCGGCATCTTGGTTGCCATGACCGTCAGGAACAGGGCATTGGCGTCCGCCGGCAGGTCGGCCATGAACAGCACCGCCTTCGCCACATTCGAGACCTCCATCACCGGCTCGATCGCCAGCGTGCCATTGGCCTGAGGCACGCCGGTGGTCATCCGCTTGGTCATGGCCGTGCCGGCATTGCCGATGTCGATCTGGCCGCAGGCGATGTCGTGGATGCGCCCGTCGAGGGCGATCGACTTGGTCAGTCCCGTGACGCCATGCTTGGTGGAGGTATAGGGTGCGGAGTTCGGCCGCGGCGCATGGGCCGAGATCGAGCCGTTGTTGATGATGCGCCCGCCCTTGGGATCCTGATCCTTCATCAGGCGGAAGGCGCCCTGGGCGCAGAGGAACATGCCGGTCAGATTGACGTCGACCACCCGCTTCCAATCCTCGAAGGTGAGCTGGTCGAAGGTCACGCCCCGCCCACCGGTGCCGGCATTGTTGAACAGGATATCCAGGCGGCCGTAGGCCTTCTTCACCTGGGCGAAGAGCGCATCGACCGAGGCGGGATCGGTCACATCGGTGGGCACGGCGAGGCTATGGCCCGCCGGACCGGCCGCCGCCGTCTCCTGCAGCGCGTCGGCGCGCCGTCCGGCCAGCACCACCTTATAGCCCGCGCCCATCAGCGCAAGCGCGACCTCCCGCCCGATGCCGCTGCCGGCGCCCGTCACCATCGCAATCCTGTCGCTCGACGCCATGTTGCTCCCCCAAAAGATGCGCGCTCGTTGCCCTGGATTCCCGCTTTCGCGGGAATGACGATAAGGCGAAAACCGCGCTAGCTGCTATGCCAAGCCCGCTACCGGGTCAAGCGCCCTTTGCCAGCTTTCGGTCCTGGCGGCGAAACCAGCGCATGGCCAGCGGCACGAACCAGGGATTGCCCCGGTAGAACGGCCGGGTTGGGAAGGGTGCGATGTCGAAGGCGGTCTTGCCTTCTGCCAGCCCCAGAATCTTCTGCGCCAGCTTCTCGCCGAGAAAAGAGCCCATGGGCACGCCGGCGAAGTTATAGCCCATGGCATACCAGATCCCGTCGGCCTGGCCGATATGGGGCATCATGTCGAAGGTCCCCGCGCATTGCCCCGACCAGACATGGCTGAGGCGCCTTCCCGCGAGATCCGGCAGGACGCGGCCCAGAATCCCGTGCAGCTTGCGGGCGATCTGGTCGGTGCCCCTGAGCCCGCTCCCCGTGGCGCCGCCGAAGAGGATGCGCGAGGTGTCGGGCGCCGGGCGGAAGAAATCGATATCGATATTGGAATCGATCACGGTCCGGCGCGCCGGGATGATCTTGGCGAGGAGGCCCGCCGGCAGTTCCTCGGTCGCGGCCATATAGCCGGTGAAGGGGATGACGCGCCGCGCCTGCCAGGCGAATTGCCGCGGCGTATAGCCGTTGGTGGCCACCACCACCTCACGCGCTTCCACCGTGCCGCCCGCAGTCGCGATCTCGAAGCCCGCCGGCGAGCGGCGGGCGATCCGGCGCACCTCGGTCCGCCCCAGCACCAGCCCGCCCGCGGCCTGCACGCGCTCCAGAATGCCCTTGTGGTAGAGCCCGGGATGCAGCGACCCCAGATCGGGAATGACCGCGCCGCCGAAATAGATCTCCGAGGCGAACTCGCTGTTCTGCTCTGCCTTGGGCACCATGGCGAAATCGAAGCCCAGATGGCGCTTCATGCTGCCCAGCTCCTTCGCCATCACCTCATAGTGATGCGGTGAGGTGGCGGCGATGAAACGCCCGCAACGTACGGCGTGACAGTCGATCCCTTCCGTGGCGATGAAGGCGAGCGTGCTCTGCAAAGCGGCATCGAGATCGCGATAGATGGCGAGGGCATAGTCGGCGCCATGGCCGGCCGCCAGCGTGTCGAAGGATTTCTTCAGGGTTCGACCGAGATATCCGGCATTGCGTCGCGAGGCGCCGAAGCCCGGATCCTCCTTGTCGAAGACGGCGACGCTGCGCCCCGCCCGCAGCAGGGTCAAAGCGGCCCGAAGTCCCGTGTATCCCGCGCCGATGATGGCCACGTCGCAGGCCCCGGGCAGCGCCGCCCGGATCGGCAAGGGCGGTGCCGCATCCCACCAATAGGGCGTGTCGCGAAAATTCGACGCGAGGATGCTGTCCATCGGCATTGTCAGGCGGCCCTGGGTCAGACAGCCCTGGCAGCCGCGGGTGCCCGCGGCGTCAGGCCGATAAGCTCCCGCGCCTCGGAGGCGCTCGCCACCTCCTCGCCCAGGAGCTGGACGATCTGCACCGCCCGCTCCACCAGAGCGGCATTGCTGGGGGCGAGCATTGCCGCGGGCGAGATAGAGATTGTCCTCCAGCCCGACCCGGACATTGCCGCCCAGCAGCACGGCCTGGCCCACCATGGGAAACTGCCGCGGACCGACGCCGAAGGCGAACCAGGTGGCATCGGCGGGCAGGAGCCGCTGCATATAGCTCATGGCGTCGCTGGTCGCGGGCTGGCCCCAGGAGACGCCGAGGCAGATCTGAAACAGGGCCGGCGGCAGCAGCTGCTTCTTCTCCAGCATGGATTTCGCCAGCAGCACATGACCGGCCTCGAAGACCTCCAGCTCCGGCACCACCCCCGCGGCGAGCGCCGCGGCCGCCATCTCCGCGAGATGGCCGGGGGTATTGGCGAAGATCATCTCGCCCATGTTCATGCTGCCCATGTCGAGGCTGCAGATATCCGGCCGCAGCGCCAGGATGTGGCGGACACGGTCAGCCGGCCGGCTGAGGGTCGTGCCGGGGCCGGGCTCGCGCGGATCGTCGGCCCCGGGCTGGAAGCGCCCGCCGGCGCCGGTGGTGAGGTTGATGATGACCTCGACCCCGCTGTCGCGAATGCGCTCGACCACCTCGCGGTAATGGGCCAGCTCCATGCTGGGCTTGCCGGTCTCGGGGTTGCGCACATGGATATGGACCACGGCGGCACCGGCCTTGGCAGCATCGATGGCTGAGCGGGCGATGGCCTCCGGCGTCACGGGGACGGCGGGGTTCTTGCGCGGCGTATCGGCGCTTCCCGTCACCGCGCAGCAGATCATGACCCGACGCGACATCAGCCGTCTCCTCCGAAGGCGAGCCCGGGCTCTCTAGCCGGGCGACGGCCTATCAGACATCTCGGCGAGCACCTCGTCCAGGGCCGAGAGGAAGCGGTCGCAATCCTTGGCGTCGAAGACCAGCGGCGGCTTGATCTTGATGACATTGTGGAGTGCGCCGTCGATGGAGAGCAGGATCCGGCGGCGCTTCATCGCCTCGACCAGGCGCTTGGCCTCGTTCGCCGCCGGGGCCAGGGTTTCCCGGTCCTGCACCAGCTCGAAACCGACGAAGAGCCCGAGGCCGCGGACATCGCCGATGAGGGGATAGCGCTGCTGCAACGCGCGCAGGCCCGCCAGCATCCGATCGCCCACCAGCCGGGCGTGAGACTGCAGCCGCTCGTCGGCGATGACATCGAGCACCGCAAGCCCGATCGCCGCCGAGACAGGATTGCCGCCGAAGGTATTGAAATATTCCATGCCGTTGGCGAAGGAGTCGGCGATCTCCGGCGTGGTGACGACGGCACCCAGGGGATGACCATTGCCGAAGGGCTTGCCCATGGTGACGATATCGGGGATCACGCCTTGGGTCTCGAAGCCCCACATATGCGTGCCGACCCGCCCGAAGCCCACCTGCACCTCATCGGCGACGCAGACGCCGCCGGCCGCGCGGACGCTGTCATAGGCCGCGGCGAGGTAGCCGGGCGGCAGCACGATCTGGCCGCCGCAGGAGAGGATGGATTCGCAGAAGAAGGCGGCGATCTCCCTGCCCTCCGCCTTCGCGGCCGCGATCTGGCGGGCCACATCCTCGGCATAGCGCGGCCCCAGATCCGGTTCGCCATATTTCAGCCGGCCGCGGTAGCCGTCTGGCATTTCGGCGACCCGGCAGCCGGGCGGGCGGCCCATGCCGCCGGGGCCGTCGAATTTGTAGGGGCTGATCTCGATCAGCGAGGTCAGATGGCCGTGATAGCCGACCTCGACCGATATGACATCGCGCCGGCCGGTATGGGTGCGGGCCAGACGCAAGGCCAAGTCATTCGCCTCGCTGCCGGAATTGACGAAAAAGCAGACGCTGAGGGACGGCGGCAGGTTCGCGGTCAGCCGGCGCGCCAGCTCGACGATATTGTCATGGAGATAGCGCGTGTTGGTGTTGAGCTCGGCCATCTGGGCCTGGCCGGCGGCGACGACGCGGGGATGGCAATGGCCGACATGGGCCACATTATTGACCATGTCGAGATAGGTCTCGCCGCTCTCGTCGATCAGGAATTGGCCGCGGCCGCGGATGATCTTCAGCGGCTCGGCATAGGAGATCGAGAGGGAGCGGCCGAGATGGGCGCGGCGCTCCTCGAGCAGGCGCTCCTTGCTCCGGGGAATCCGCAGATCCACCGCGGCCGGAATGCCGAGGAGGATATTGGGATTGGGGCAGAGCGCCTCCCAGAGATCGATGGCGCTCGCCGCCGCCACCCCCTCGATATCCGTGCCGCGGTCCAGCAGGTCGAGGATGAGCTGAAGATGAAGATGGGGGACCCAATTTCCGTTGTGGGGCGGGGCGCCGATCCAACCGATATGCTGGCCGGCGACGACCTCCTCTCCGGGCTTCAGAAGATCCAGGGTTTCGAGGCTGAGATGACCATAGAGGGTGTAGAAGATATCGCCCTGGTCCGTCCGATGCTCGAGGATCACGACCGGGCCGTAGTCGCCCTCCCCGGCATTGTCATGCACGGCATGGACCACCGCATCGAGAGGGCTGAAGATCGGCTCGTCGGCGGGCAGGAAGACGTCCAGCCCCAGATGGACATCCCGCCGCTCTCCGCTTGCCGTCTCGAACAAGGGGCCGCGATAGACCGGCCGCGGCTCGCGATAACGCCCGATGCCGGCGACCGCCCCCGCTTCCGCCAGCCGCGCCGTCACGTGGGCGGTGCGCGCCGCCATATCCGGCAGAGCCTCCAGCGCCGTCAGATCGGCGCTGCCCTCGGTCCAATCGAAGATCAGCACCGGCGCCTTGGTCAGATTATGGCGGCAGACCGGCCCGATGGAATCGGCCTGGGCCGCGAGATAATTGGCAACGCGCGGTCCGGCGGGATGGGGCGGCAGACCACAGGCGGCGCGGAGCGCGTAATGCACGAAGCGCGGCGGTATTTGCTCCAGGCGCCCGAGCAGGGCCCAGGCATCCCCTTGGCTGATGAGGAGATACTCGTTCTCCGGCTCGCGGGTCGATTGCCAGGCGGACATGCAGACGCTCTGCGCCAGCCGCGTGCGGGTGAGATCCAGCAGAAGGGAGAGCTCGAGCTCGCTGAGCCGGTTCTCCTCGTTATAGCCGCCGACGATGCTGGCCATGGCGGCCACCGGATCTGCTTGGGCCATCATGCCATAAGCGCAGGCGACGGCGACTTCGGCGATCCGTGGCCCCCTCGTCATATCGCCGAAATCGATGAGCCCGGCGCAGGCGCCGTCAGAATCCACCACGACGTTCCATTCATTCGCGTCGTGATGGATGACCTGATTCGGCAGTCGCAGCAGTGCGGGGACGACATTCCGTTCATAGGCATCCAACACCCCGGCCGCGATGGCGCGCTTGGCCGGATCGGCGATATGCGCCAGCAAGGCGCGATGCTCGAGAGCCGAGGTCATGGCCCAGAGCAGCTTTCGCTCTTCCGCGGGATGGCGGAAATCGCCCAACGCGCGGTCGAGACGGCCGAGGAATCTCCCCAGCGAGCGTAGCAGCGCCCCGCTATAGGGGCGGAACTCGCCCATGAGCGTGCCGGGCACCCAATCCAGCAGCCGCACGAAGCGCGTCGTACCGTCGGGTGCGGCGATGGTGGAGATCGTCGCCCCCTCGCCATCGGCGATGGGCCGCGGCACCGGCATTCCGGCGTCGCGGGCCAGCACATGGCGCAGCGCTGCGTCCTGAAGATCGAGGACATCGCGCTCGGCACCGGCCCGGTAGATCTTCAGCACACAGAAGCGATCCCCGACCGTCATCAGGAAATTCTGGTCGAGCTCACCCGCCAGCTCCTGCGCCGTGCCGTCGATGGCGTAGAGACGGCGCAGGACCGCCGTGGCATCGGCGGACGAGAGAGCGCGGCGGGTCGCCGTGGCCGAAAGGCTCATGCTGCGGACACGCGCCTCACGCCACGGCCTTCTGGCCCAGCTCGGCGAGCTCGGCCAGCAGCTCCTCGGTCGTGCGGATGCGGCAATAACCCTTGATCGCCTTCAGGGTGTTGTCCTGGCGCTCCTGGCTGTAGGTGGCGCAGGCGTCGCCTACCAGGGTCACCAGGAATCCGTAATCCGCCGCCGAGCGCACGGTGCTCTCCACGCATTGATCGGTCAGCACGCCGAAGACGATGAGCTGGCGGATGTCGAGGGCTCGCAGCACATAATCGATATTGGTCGTGCCGAAGGGCCCCGAGGCCGTCTTGCGGATGATGATGTCGTCATCGGCGGGCGTCAGCTCCTCGATGATCTGGGCCTCCCAGGAACCGCGCGGGTAGTTGATGAAGGAGGCCTTGTGATCCATGCCGCGGTCGCGCCCGTCCTTGGTCAGGCTTTCGATGATGACATAGATGTTCTCGATCCCGAGCCGGCGGGTCGCGGCCTGCAGCTTCTGCTGATTGGGAATGACCATCTGCTCGAGGCGGTCGAAGAAATAGCGCTTCTCCGCGCCCTCGGGACCCGCGGCGGTCGGACCCTGCCGCTTCTTGCGGCTGCAATCGTCGTTCTGCATGTCGACGCTGATGAGGGCCGTGCGCTTCGGCTCCAGCGCCTGCTCGCGGTACCGGGGGCCCAGGACCTCCGGCGGCTCGGTGGGACGGTAGAGGCTCATGGTCGCCTGTCTCCTAGGTTGCACTCCGCCGGCATCATCCACAGCTTGGGGCCGATTGTCACCGAGGACGAGACCAGGATCGATCCTTGCGCCGCGCCCTTCCGGTCGGCTTCAATGGGCCGCCCATGGATCCCGACATCCTCTTTTCCCAACAGAACGGCCTCGGCCAGGTCCTGCTCAACCGGCCGAAGGCGCTGAACGCCCTGACCCTGGAGATGTGCCATGAACTGGAGGCGCGGCTCCACGCCTGGGCCGCGGACGACGCCATCGCCGCCGTGGTGGTCCGGGGCGCCGGCGGGCGGGCTTTCTGCGCCGGGGGCGACATCCGCCGGCTTTCGGAGGCGGCCGAGGCCGGCGATGACTATGCCTATCGCTTCTGGCATGACGAATACCGGCTGAACGCGCTCCTCGGCCATTACGCCAAGCCCTATGCGGCTATCATCGACGGCATCGCCATGGGCGGCGGGGTGGGCCTCTCGGTGCATGGGCGCTATCGCGTGGTGAGCGAGCATGCGATCTTCGCCATGCCGGAAACGGGCATCGGCTTCTTTCCCGATGTCGGCGGGTCCTTCTTCCTGCCGCGCTGCCCCGGGCAGATCGGCCTTTATCTCGGCCTGACCGGCCACCGGCTGAACGCGGCGGACATGCTCTATGCCGGCATCGCGACGCATTTTGTTCATCGCGCCCGCCTCGAGGCCCTCGACGAAGCCCTGGCCGCCACGCCCGCCGAGATCGATGCCATCCTGGCGCGTTTCGCCGAGCATCCCGGCCCGGCCCATCTTCCCGGGCACCAGGCGGAGATCGACGATCTCTTCGGCCGGCCGAGCCTGGAGGCAATCTTCGCCGCCCTCGCCGCCAGCGAGACCGAATTCGCCCGCCATGTCAGCGAGACACTGGCGCGGAAATCGCCGACCTCGCTCGCCCTCACCTTCCGCGAGATCCGGGCCGGCGCGAGCCTCGATATCGACGATTGCCTGCGCATGGAATGGCGCATGGCGAGCCATGCCCCCGGCCATCTGCCCGACTTCCACGAAGGGGTGCGGGCGGTCATCATCGAGAAGCACAACAGGCCGAGCTGGTCGCCGGCGCAATTGGCCGACGTCGACCATGCTGCGATCGATGCTTTCTTCGCGCCCGCCGCACGCGGCGAGCTCGATATCCCCTAACCCGGCGATCAGGAGGAGACTCTCATGGCGCGGATCGGCTTCATCGGCCTCGGCAATATGGGCGGCCCCATGGCACGGAATCTGCTGAAGGCCGGCCATGAGGTGAGAGGCTTCGATCTCGTGCCGGACCTGGTCGCCCAGTCCGTCAAGGACGGCGCGGTCGCGGCAACCTCGCCCGCCGATGCGGCCCGCACGGCGGAGGTCGTCATCACCATGCTGCCGGCGGGCGCGCATATGCGGGATGTCTATCTGGGTGCGGGCCGTGTGCTGGAAACGGCCGCCCCGCGCTCGCTGCTGATCGACAGCTCCACCATCGACGTCGAGACCGCGCGAGAGGTCGGCGCCGCCGCCGCGGCGGCGGACCGGATGATGGTCGATGCGCCGGTTTCCGGCGGCACCGCAGGTGCCGCGGCGGGGACGCTCACCTTCATGGTCGGCGGGCCGCCCGAAGCCTTCGCCGCGGCCCAGCAGTTCCTGGAAGCCATGGGCAAGACCATCGTCTATGCCGGCGGGGCGGGCAACGGGCAGGCGGCCAAGATCTGCAACAACATGATCCTCGGCATCTCGATGATCGCAGTGTCGGAGGCCTTCGCTCTGGCCGAGAAGCTCGGCCTCGAGCCGCAGAAGCTGTTCGACATCGCCTCGAAATCCTCGGGTCAATGCTGGTCCCTCACCAGCTATTGTCCCGTGCCCGGCCCGGTGCCGAGCTCGCCCGCCAACCGCGACTACAAGGCGGGATTCACGGCCGAGATGATGCTGAAGGACCTCCGCCTCTCCCAGGAGGCCGCCTCCAAGACCGCCGCCCTCACCCCTCTGGGGGCCGCGGCAACCGGCCTCTATAGCCGCTACGCGGCGGGCGGATACGGCGGCAGCGATTTCTCCGGCATCATCCGGATGCTGCGGGGGAAGGATTAGGTCGCTTCCCCTCGCGCTGTCCCCATCGCCCAGCTTTTCAGATCCGCCGCGGGGTCGGCGGCGACGGCCTTGGGGATCGTCCGTCCGGACTCGATGATCTTCTTGCCGAAGGCATAGGCCAGCGCGTCGTTCTTGGAATCCACGGCGATGAGGCGGTCGCCGGCGAAATACCAGACCGACTGGCTGCCCTCCCGCTTGCCCGGACGCAGTACCGCATCGTCATAACCACGGTTGAGGCCCGCGATCTGCAGCTTGACGTCATATTGATCCGACCAGAACCAGGGCACGGGATCGTAGTCGCCGGAGGCGCCCAGCATGGATGCTGCGGCATGCTCGGCCTGCTCGACGGCGTTCTGCACGGATTCGAGCCGGGTGCGATGGCCGCGCCAGGGGAAATTGGCGCAATCCCCTGCGGCGAAGATCTCCGGCGCCGAGCTGCGGCAGGATCCGTCCACCAGGATGCCGTTCTCCACCGCCAGCCCCGCGCTTTGCGCCAGATCGTCATTGGGGGTGATGCCGATGCCGATGACGGCGAGATCCGCCTCGATCAGGCTGCCGTCCGCCATCAGCGCGCCGGTAAGCCGCCCGTCCGTGCCCAGCAGCTCCCGCAGCCCGGCGGATTCGCGGATGACGACGCCATGGCGGCCGTGCAGATCACGGAAATAATCGGCGGTGAAATGGCAGGCGACGCGCTGCAGGATGCGCGGCGCCATCTCGATGAGGACGACCTGCAGCCCCTTGGCCGCGCCGACCGCGGCGGCTTCGAGGCCGATATAGCCGCCCCCCACCACCAGCATTGTCTTGCCCGGCACCAGGGCCGGCGCGAGGGAATCGACATCGGCCAGATTGCGGATGGTGAAGACGCCGGCGAGATCGCCTCCGACAGAAGCCGGCAGGCGGCGCGGCCGCGCGCCCGTCGTCAGCGCCAGCTTCGCGTAGCGGAGCTCGGACCCGTCGGCCAAGGTCACGCGGCGCTCGCCCGGCGAAAGGCCCGCGACCAGAGTCGACAGCCGGAGCTGGACGTCCTGTTCCTCATACCAGCTCTGCGGGCGGATCAGGAGCCGGGACAGATCCAGCTCGCCGGACATGTATTTCTTCGAGAGCGGCGGGCGCTGATAGGGGGGAACCGGCTCCTCCCCCAGCATCAGCAGCGGGCCGTCATAGCCCAGCGCCCGCAACCGCGCGGCGAGCGAGGCACCGGCCTGGCCGGCGCCGATGATGATGATGGGATCCGGCATGAAGAGAACGGGGCGGCGGCCGCTAGAGCCGCGGTACCCTCAGGACCAGCCCGTCCAGCTCCGGCGCCGAGACGATCTGGCAGCTGAGCCGGCTGGTCGCCTGCCGGTCGACCATGGTGATCTCCAGCATGTCGCTCTCCATCTCGCTGGGGCCCCCGGTCTTGGCGAACCAGGCAGGATCGACGAAAACATGGCAGGTGGCGCAGGAGAGGCAGCCGCCGCATTCCCCGATCACATCGGGCACATTATGGGCGACAGCCGCCTCCATCATATTGTGCCCCACGGGGACCTCGGCGGTGATCTCCTTGCCATTGCCAAGGACCCAGGTGACCTTCGGCATACGCGTCTTCCTTTCGTCGTCGATCAACTGCGATCAGACATAATAGATGTAGAAATCGCGAAGGGAATCGCCTTCCAGCGACGCTGTCTTCTCGATCTCGTGCCGTTTGACGAAAATATGGTTCTCGACCAGCGCCGCGCCCACGGCCGCCACGAGCTTGTGATCCGCCGCCAGGGCCTCCAGGGCGCCCGCCAAGCCGTCGGGCGTCCCCTCCTCCGCATCCTAGCGATCGATGCAATCGCCGGTCTCGGCCGGAGGCAGCTCATAGCCGCCGGCGAGGCCGAGCCGCGCCGCCTGCAGCACCAGGGCGACGGCCGTATAGGGATTGGCGGCCCCATCGCCCATGCGATGCTCGATCCGGGATCTCTCACCCGTCTCGGCGGAGAGTCGCGTGGTGACGCCCCGGTGATCGACCGCCCAATTGCGCCAATAGCCCGACAGGGTCGCCGGCTTCAGCCGCTCATAGGAATTGACCGTCGGCGCCAGCAATCCGGCCATGCCGCGATGATGATGCAGGAGCCCCGCGACGCAGCCCCGCATCAGCGGGGTCATCGTCTCCGGCGTCCGGCCATCGCCCAAAGCGTTGTGCCCGTCCTTGTCGAGAAAGCTGAAATTCACATGCAGCCCGCTGCCGCTCTTGCCCGGGATCGGCTTGGGCATGAAGGTGAGGATGATCCCATGCTCCAGCGCGATCTCGCGCGCCAGCAGCCGGAACAGGAAGGCCTGGTCCACCGCCTTCACCGCATCGTCATGGGCGAGGGTGAATTCGAACTGCGGGGAATCATATTCGGTGGTGATGCTGTCCAGCTGCAGCCCCGCCGCGGCGGCCCTGTCCCATATGGCATCGGTGAAGCGGATCGGATCGGCGAGCCGGCCGGTAGCGTAGACATAGGCGCCGGGGGTCTCATAGGGGATGAGCTTGGCTGCCCCGTCGCGCTGGAAGGCATAGGCCTCGAGCTCCAGCCCGATCTTGGGCGCGTAGCCGAGGGCCTCCCATTCCCGCACCGTGCGCTTCAGCAGGCTCCGCCCGCAGAGCGGCAGTGGCGTGCCGCCGCTGTCTGCCAGATCCGCCACGACGACCTTGCTATCCGGTTCCCAGCCCGGACGGATGTCGGCGGCCTTGTAGACAGCGTCCATATCGGGCAGGCCGTCGCGCATCTTCGAGCCCGGCGCCGCCAGGAGATCCTTGTCATAGCCGACGGCGAAGACGCCCTGGCAGAAGCGTGAGCTGCCGTCGCCGATCTTGCTTGCCGGCAGATATTTGCCGCGCGCCAGATTGAGATGGTCGCAAAACAGAAGCCGCAGCCGCTCGCCCATCGTCCATCGCCCTCGCCGCCCAAGGCTGGATTTCTACCGCCATCGGACGCAACGCGCAGGGGCTAAATGTCGCGGGGAGGCGTGAAGGGACACCGCTCCGGCTTCAGATCGAGCAGCGGCGTGCCATCCAGGCAGTCGAGCCCGCGGACGCTGAGGGTCGGCCCGTCGCGTCCCAGGAGCCGGACAAGGGATATGCCGATCGGGTTCGGGCGAATCGGCGAGCGCAAGCCGAAGGCGCCGCGCGTCTTGCCGTCATTGCCAGGGCTTTGGCGAACGAGATCGCGGCGGGCCTGGTGGAGCCAGTACAGCACTTCGATCCGCTCGAAATCCTCGATGCCGTCGAGGGCGGGGACCCAGGGCTCGCTGACCTCGATGCGGCAGACCGGACCGTCCTCGCGCCCGCCATGCGGACAGTCCCGCGGCGAGGTCCAGGGGGTCCGGATGACGCCGATGAAGACGAGGCCCGCCGCACTGGGTTCGGGCGGCTGGACCGCTACTTCGTTCCGCCGCATCTCGCCCGAGTTCACCATGGCTCGCCGCCTGAGCAGATGCCCAAAGCTTTCGTCATCCTGCCAGCTCCTCGATACCGAAGAGATCCATGGTAAGGCGGATCGATGTCGGTGGGCTAGAGCAGCCGCTCGCGCCGGTCAACGGGCCGAAAAACCGATGACTATCGTGCGCCGTTTGGCGAGATCTATGCCTATTGAGAATGAAAGAACAAAAAGACAATTATAATAACGACAAGAACAACAATTAAAAAAGCCAAGTGAAGATAATCACCATCAAGACACAAAGGGCCGCGAGGAGCGCCCAGCCGCCGAGATTGACCCGCCCCACTCCGGTCGCGCTGGGGGCCAGCCACCAGGAGAACCGCTTGCTGACCCAGGGCACCAGGTAATTCAGCAGGACGATGCTGGCGACATTGGATAGGAAGAGCGCCACGGGAAAGGGCAGCTTCGCCCAGCCGAGAAAATAGGGGTTAACCACGAAAGTGCCGAACAGGAAGACGATGGGATAG
This sequence comes from uncultured Alphaproteobacteria bacterium, assembly GCA_963757155.1. GTDB lineage: Bacteria > Pseudomonadota > Alphaproteobacteria > Dongiales > Dongiaceae > DASXQK01. Next base: position 11,412 of record CAVWQS010000024.1, on the reverse strand, counting down.
AGCAGCAGCAGGACGACCATGTTCATCTTCCACGCCGAAGGCGGCGCGGCACCGGCGCCTCCCAACGGGAACCATTGGTCGAATCCGCTACGGGCGATGCGGGTGTGGAATTCCTCGGTGAAGCTGCTGGCGTCCTTGAGCAGCTCCTGGCGCTCCGGGGAATCCATCCAGGCCTGGAGATGCTCTTCCGTATCGAAGCGCAGGATGGAGAGCCAATCCTCCTGCACCCCGGCGATCGGCGGCTCGAAACGATAGCCCTGGAAGCCCGGCGCCCTAGTCTGAGCGGCGGCGATGCGCTGCTCCCAGCGGCGATAGGCGGGCTCCTGCCCGGGCTTGATGCGGGTCGAGATCACGGCGGCGACGGGGGCCGGCAAGGCGCCCGCCGCACCGTCCTTGACGATATGGACATCGTCGCTGCCCACCAGCATCGCCCCCGCCCCATCCACCCGCTTCAGCCGCTCGGGCGAGTTGAGCCAGCCAACGGCATTGGCCTCGGTGGCGAAGCGCTGCAGGATCACCCAATCGACCTGCTGCGGCGGGCTCGGTGGGATCACCGTCTGCTCGATGAAGCCGGGGAAGCTCTGGATGACCTTGCTGGTGTCCGCCTGCCAGCGGGCAAAGGCGTCGTTGAACTCGACCTTCACCCGCGTCTGCGTGACGATCGAGACCCGGCCGCCGCTGGCGGAGCCTTGGGTGCTCATGTCTTGGGCGAGCTTGTCGAAGATCCGGTCCGCCGTAAAGGGCAGATGGGCGAAGCGTACCCCCGTCGCATCGGCCAGCGCATTGGAGATGGCGGGCGCGACGGGATTGATCGAGGACTCACCCTGAGGCTTGGCCCCCAGCGGGCCGAATTTATCGTGGGTATCCGCAAAGAAGACATCGGTCTGCGGCACGTCGGCATAGGCGGGAATGCGGTAGTTGCGCAAATTCGGGTTCACCACCTTGCCCTCGGCGTCATAGACGAAATTCTCCGTCAGGGCCCAGCCGATTCCCATGCCGACGGCGCCTTCGACCTGGCCGCGGCACTGCATGGGGTTGATCAGCCGCCCGATATCGGCGGCCTGGACGCTCTGCAGGATGCGGATTTCGCCGGTCACGCGATGCACCGCCAGGCGTATCCCCTGCACATTGAAGGCGATGGAGCGCGGGGAGAGATAGGCCTTGCGCTTGGCCTCGAAATGATGGCCCTCCGCATGCCCGGCGGCGTAGAGATCCGACAGCGAGATGCGCTGATTGCCGCGACTGACATGACCCTCCTCCAGCTTCCACTCGGCAGGGTCGGTGCCGGTGTGGCGCCCGGCGTATTCGAGGATGTTCATCGCGCAGCGCCCGCGCCGTCAACTCCACTGCCTGGCCGGCGACCACCGTGCCCGTGCTGGCGAAGGTGCCGGTGTCATAGGGCGTGCGGTCGGTGTCGGCGTTGATGATGTCGATCTGATCGGCGCGCGATCCCATGATCTCGGCGGCGATCTGGCGATGGGAGGTGACCGAGCCATTGCCCATCTCGGTCGAGCCGATGGCGAGATGGTAGGTCCCGTCGGGAAGCAATTTCATCTCGCCGCCCGAGCGATGCTCCGTCGGCGGACCGCCTTCCTGGGCCGCCATCGCCAAGCCTTTGCCTTCGGCCCAGTCGTCCCCCGCGGGCTTGGGCAGGCCGCCACCCTTGATCAGGGCCTGTTCGACATAGTCCACGCATTTGTCGAGACCGTAGCTGCCGACATCGACATCGCCGGTCTCCGCAAACACGGATTGGATCCAATCGCCGGACCGGAGCATGTTCTTGCGCCGCATGGTGAAGGGATCCACGCCCGATGAGCCGCGCCATCTCGTCGACCGCGCATTCGATAGCGAAGGTCGTCTGGGACGCGCCATAGCCGCGGAAGCCGCCGCCCGGGACGACGTTGGTGTAGACCGCATAGCCGTCCCCCTTCTTGTTGGGGCAGCGATAGCCGCCGAGAGGAACGCCCATGGCCGCGCCGAGGGTCTCGCCGGAATGCGCCCCATAGGCACCGGCGTTGGAGACCACATGGATCTCGAAGGCAGTCAGGGTGCCGTCGCGCTTGGCCCCGAGCTTGACCCGTGTCGTCATCTGGTGGCGGGTGGAGGCGCCGATGAACTGCTCCTCCCGGGTGAATTCCCATTTCACGGGACGCCCGAGCTTCAGCGTGGCGAGCAGGACCAGGTCCTCCGAGAGCATCTCCTGCTTGCCCCCGAAGCCGCCGCCGACCCGCTCGGTGAAGACGTGAAGGCTGCGCGGGAAGAGCCCGAAGAGGTAGCAGAGCTTCTGATGGACGATGAAGGGGCCTTGCGAGCTCGTGCGGATATGCAGCCGCCCGGCTTCGTCCCGCCAGGCGATGGAGCCATGGGTCTCGAGATGGACATGCTGGACCCGCGATGTGGAATAGGTGTGCTCGTGGATCGCATCGGCCTCCTTGAAGCCGGCGGCGACATCGCCGACCTCGCCATGGATCTCGACATAGATATTGCCTTTGGCCTCGCCGCCCTTGTGATGCAGCAAGGGTGCTTCCGGCTCCATGGCGGCCACCGGATCGAAGACCGCCGGCAGAACCTCGTATTCCACCTTCAGCGCCCGGCAGCCGGCGATGGCGGCCTCCTCCGTCTCCGCCACGACGGCGGCGATGCGCTGGCCCACGAAGCGCGCCACATTGTCGAGGATATAGGTGTCGTCGGGATCGACCAGATGGTCCTCATGCAGCGCCGACGAGTAGAGCTTGCGCGGGACATCCTCCCAGGTGAAGACCTCGACAACGCCCGGAACCGCCATCGCCTTGCTGCGGTCGATCTTCAGGATCTTCGCATGGGCATGGGGCGAGCGCAGCACCTTCAGATGCAGCAAACCCTCCATGGCGATATCCATGGTGTAGCGCGCCTTGCCGGTGACGATCGATTCCCCGAAGGGGTTGCGCAGGCTGGCGCCGCAGGCCTTGCCAGCCACATCCTCTTCGACCTCGGCGACGCCGTGGATGGCATCTCTGATCGAGCGATAGCCGGTACAGCGACAGAGATTGCCTTTCAGCGAGCGCGGGAGGTTCTTCTTCTGCGCCTCGTCGAGCGAGACGGCGGTCATGATCATGCCGGCCGCGCAATAGCCGCATTGATAGGCCTGCGCGTCGAGAAAGGCCTGCTGCATCGGATGCAGCTTGCCGTTATGGGCGAGCCCCTCGATGGTCGTCACCTCGCGGTTCTCGGCGCGGAAGGCGGGCATCAGGCAGGAATGCACCGGCTCGCCGTCGAGCCAGACCGTGCAGGCCCCGCAATCGCCGGCATCGCAGCCTTTCTTGACGCCGAAGAACCCGAGATCGCGGACGAAGGTGCGCAGGCATTGCCCCGGCCGCGGCTCGGCCGCAAACCATTTCCCATTGACGGCATATTTCATGACTTGGCTCCCCCACCCGCCAGCTCGGCGCGGATCTGCTCGGAAAAGTAATAGGTCAAATGACGCTTATAGGCGGCGTTGCCATGCACATCGTTGAAATAGCCCTCGGGGGGGAGCGTCGCATCGATGACATCGCGCAGCTCCTTGGCCGAAGGCGGCGAAGCGAAGCGCAGCTGGATCGGACGCGGCGTGGCCGCCGTGATGGTGATCAGAAGCTCGCCCGCATCCGATTGGGTCCCGATGATGAGCGCCGCCGACCGGCCGAGATGGGTCAGAGAGGCATGGCGGAAGGCGGAACGCTTGGCGAGCGCCGAGGCCGGCAGATGAACGCTGCGGATGAGCTCTCCGGGCTGCAGGACATTGGCATGATTTCCCGTGACGAAATCGGCCACCGCCACCTGGCGGGGCTCGCCGCTCCGCGGCCAGAGGGTCAATCGCCCCTCCAGCGCCGAGGTCAGGGAGATCATGGGGCCGGCCGGCAAGGACATGCAGATATTGCCGCCGATGGTCGCCGCGTTCCAGATCTTGAAGGAGGCCAGGAAGGAATCGCAGCATTCCTTTATCAGCGGCAGGGCGCGCCATTCGGCGGGGCCGGCGAACTCGTAGAGCTCGGCGATGCGACAGGTCGCGGCGATCTCCAGCCCCTCGGCGGAGGCCTGCAGGGCCGGCCATTTCAGCTGATGAAGATCGATGAGGGTGTGGACGGCGGGCTGCAGCTCCGAGAAGAGCCAGGTGCCGCCGGCGAGCCAGGCATAACCCTCGCGCCACTGCCTGATCTCGTCGGCGGAGGCCGGATGCTTGACCTCGGTGATCGTGTCGAGATTCATGGGATTCTCCCTTCCGGCTCCGAAGCGGCGTCGGCTGACGCCGCTTCGGAGAATCGGCAGATCCGTTGGTTCAATGAAGATCGTCGAGCGAGGTCGGGCCGGTGCCCGGGGTGATCAGGGTCGGCCACTGGTGCGACCCGAAGGGCACGGCCGGCGGCAGATTGGCCGTCATCCCCAGCTTCCCGGTCTCGGCGATGATCGCCTTGCGGGCGTTGCCGCCCATGAGCTCGTAATCCATCAGATGCGGGCTGCCGAAGAACAGGTCGCCTACCGGGCGGTCGGCGACGACGCGGGTCACCGCATCCAGCATTTCCGCCGGCGTGGTAGTGAAGGAGATCGTCTCTATCAGCATCAGCCGGTCATTGATCGCCTCGGGCGGGAAGAACTGCGCCAGCACACTGAAGATGACGTTGTTCTGCCGGGCCACATAGATCGTGTTGCTGGCGGCATAGGTCTTGTCCCAGTCGCTGCCGAGCTGCTTCTTCCAGTCGCCGACGACCTGCATCCAATGGGCGACCTGGGTCTCGGCCGCCCAGGCGATATTGAGCTTCAGCAAGGGCGCCTGTTTCTTGGCGAAGTCCTGCATGTCGGCCAGGGTGATCGTGCCTTTCTCGGCGCATTGATCCATGAAGGCGATGTTGTTCTTCAGGATGCTGACATTGTTCACCTTCCAATCCTCCTGCATGTCGGTCGCGTTCACGCTGTCGAGAGCGGATTGCATCCGGCTGCGATAGGCCAGGAGCGAGGCGCGCCAGGCCTGGTTCTTGGGGCTCTCGATATAAGGCATCACCACCTCGGCCAGCGCCATGGTGCTATGCCCGACCGACTTCATGAGCTGATAGACGATCGGCACGGGCGGGGCGTCGAGCGGGGGCTGGCCCGGGCGATAGAGGATGAAATGCCCGCCGGCGCCCGAGAACAAGGCCAGGATGACCGGATGATGGGCCAGGAAATTGGCCTGGAAGATGGCGCCCGAGGCGCCGTAGAGGTCGAACATCGCCGAATTCAGGGCCAGCAGGTTGTTGTCCGCCGTTTGGGTCGGATCGGCGGGCAAGTCCGGCGTGACGATGACCCGCAACTCGGGCGGCAGATCGTCGGCGCGCGCCGGCGAGAGCGACCACAGCATGGCGGCGGCCGACAGAAGCGCTGAGGCGTGGCGCAGGATTTTGTAGGATCGGATCACGGGTTCGTCTCCCCCTTGTTGTTGGGCGAACCGGGTCACCTTTCCGTCAAACAGAACAAGGGGTTAGGGCCAGCCGCCAAAGCCGGTCCGATGGAGAATCCCCCATCCCGCAGCCAGTGCAGGTGCCGGCCCGCGATGTTTGTCGCTGAAGCCGTGCGATTTAACCAAATCTAAAGCTAGTATAGGATGGCGTCCATGGGTTGGTGGTAGGCTGTATGTCTCGGGTGGCGAGCCCCCGGATTGACCAGGCGTCTCAGATTCCGGCGCCGCCAGCCGCTGCGCCGGGAAGCATCGTCGAATCCACCACGGCCGGCATTGCGCCCAAGGAGCGTCTGGCCTTCTGGCGCGACGCTGTCCTGAAGCGGATGGTGCCTTTGAAGGCCCTGGACCAGGAGCGCCCCTTCGAGGCGCGGCTGCGCCGCGTGATCGGCCTCGGCGTCGAGCTGGTCGAGCATAGCTCGGACGCGATCCTGGCCGAGCGAACCGCGCGGCGCTGCGCCGCCGACGACATCGACGACATCGGCGTCGATTTCATGGTGGATTGCCAGAGCGCCCGGCTCGATCACGGCGGCGAGCGCCGTATCCGCGCCGGCGACGTCTCGGTGCTCGACTATGCCCAGCCCTCTCAGGTAATCCGATCGCGCCATCGGGCAATTGGCTTGATCCTCTCGCGCCGTCAGGTCTGCGAAGCGCTCGGTGCCGATCTCCCGCCTCTCGGCGGACGCTCCCTGCCGCAGGATGGGCTGGGTGCGGTATTGCGAGGCCATCTGCGGCTGACCCTGGAGGAGGCGCCGCGGATGACTCCGGCCGAGCGGCTCGTGGCGATTGCCGCCGGGGTCGACATGGCTCTGGCGGTGCTCCAAGCGGAGCATCGCGGCAGCGCCGATACCGAGCAATTCGCCGGCGGCATCTACTACGCCGCCTGCCGGATGATCGAACGGGATTGTGCCGATCCCCAGCTCACGCCCGAGATCGTCGCCCTCTCCCTCGGCGCTTCCCGAGCCTCGCTCTACCGCATGTTCTTCCGCCATGGCCAAAGCGTCGCGGCGATGATCTGGATGAAACGGCTGGATCGCGCCTGGCAGATGCTGACGGGTCCGAGCCACGGCGATCTGCTGATCTCCGAGATCGCCTTCCGCAGCGGCTTCCTCGATCAGCCGACCTTCAACCGCATGTTCAAGCGCCGCTACGCGATTACCCCCCGCGAGGCCCGGAACGCCGCGGGCGGCGATCTCCCCTCTGTCTGACGAGGCGGCCGCGCAAATACTTTGCCAGGACGAGACAAATATCGGATCGTGAGCCCCCTTCCTCCCCTGTCCGGCGACGGCGGGGAAATGGCGTTGGAGGTCAATAACAGCCGGTGCCCTGACCGGGAGGCTCAATCGGACGGCTGACGCCGGGATATAGGGCGTTTTGCCGTAGCAGCGAGAGGTTCGGCCGGGGGGCCGAGCCATTTGAGGCGCCTTGGCAGGGGAGCAAGGGGGAGCATTTGGCGTTTTTCTACGATCGTGCCGCCGATCTCATCCGCAAGATCTATGACAGCCGCATCCAGGCGCCGCCGGTGCTCGATCTCGACCGGCATTTTCCCGGTGGCCGGAGGTTTGCCCGCGCCTGGCCCGAGATCCGCGACGAAGCCCTGACGGTCGCCCGGCGGCTGTCCCAGGTCCCGCGCTTCCATGAGATCATGAAGGAGCAGACCGCCATCTCCGACAATGACGGTCGGGACTGGCGGATGTTCATCCTCAAGGCCTATGGCATCGCCAATCCGCCCAATATGGCGATCTGCCCCGTTCTGGCCTCCATCGCCGCAGGCTTGCCGGAAGTGCTTTCCGTCTCCATTTCCTTCCTGGCGCCCGGCAAACATATTCCCTCGCACCGGGGACCTTTCCGGGGCGTGCTGCGGTTCTACCTTGTTCTCTCCATGCCTTTGGCCGCGGATGGAATGCCCGCCGCGGTACTGCGGGTCAATGGCGCGGACTACCGGCTGAGGGATGGGGAGTTTCTATTGTGGGACGACACATTTCCCCATGAGGTCTGGAACAATAGCGACGAGGTACGGGCGGTGCTTCTGCTGGATGTGAAGCGTCGCGAGATGCCGGTGGACATGAAGATCTTCTCCCAATTCCTGATGATGATCGTCCGGATGGGGATCAGGGTGCGGGGGTTCGCGTGACCCTTCTCGCGCACGGCCCTATGATCGGTCGATGAACTCGATCCTCCATATCGTCGGCGATCTGTCCTCGGGCAGCTCCACCCTCGCCATCGCGGGAGTCCTGTTCCTCGTCCCCTTCCTGCATGAGGATATCGCGATCATCGCCGCCGCCTTGCTGGTGGCCCAGCACCGCCTGTCGTTCCAGTTCGCCTTTGCTTGCATCTTCCTCGGCATGGTGGCACGCGATCTTCTGCTCTATGGCCTGGGCACCCTTGCCCGCCACAACGCGCTGGCGCGGCGATATCTCATCCGGCCGCGGGTCCAGCAGCTCGGGGACTGGCTTGGCGGCAAGATGCTCTGGGTCATCTTCGTCGGCCGGGTGGTACCGGGCCTGATGTTCCCCACCTATATCGCCATCGGCTGGTTCAATCTGCCCTTCACGCGCTACCTGATCGGAACGATGCTCCTCTCTTTGGCCTATCTTCCCATCGTCTTTGCCATCGTCTATGTGCTGGGCAGTGCCGCCTTCAGCCATCTCGGCAATTGGACCTGGATCATCGTGCTGGTGCCCCTCACCGTCCTTCTCGTGCTGCGGGCGCGGGCCTATTTTCGCCCTCCGGGGCTGGCGGAAGATCGGGTCGGCTTGAATCAAGCCGACCCGTAAATCTTGCTCCGCGCAGGGGATCGGGTTCTTGGCGCGACCACGGAATAGGGGAGCGTTCCTGCAATGATCGAGGGCATCGGTGCCATCACTCTGGCAACCCACGACATGGCGCGCGCCGCGAGCTTCTACCGTATGATCGGATTCGATCTCACCTATGGGGGTGACGACGCCGCCTTCACCTCCTTTCGCGCCGGCGCCGGCCATCTCAATCTCATCGCCCAGCCGCCTGAGCGGCGCTGGTCGTGGTGGGGCCGCGTCATATTCTTTGTATCGGACGTGGATGTCCTGCATCGGCGGGTGATTGCTGCCGGCTATCGGCCCGACACGGCGCCGCGCGATGCCGAATGGGGTGAGCGGTACTTCCACATCACCGACCCCGACGGCCATGAGCTCAGCTTTGCCCATCGACTGCCGTGATGTAACACCGCGAATTGCGGAGGCCTCTCGTGAACGACCCGGATGCGTTGATCAGCACTGAAGCCCTGGCGCGCCAGCTCGGGCGCGATGACCTGCGTATCTATGACTGCACGACCTATCTCGACCCGGCGCCGCCGGAAAGCGAGGAGCCTTACATCGTTCGCCCCGGACGCGACAGCTTCGAGGCCGCGCATATCCCGGGCGCGGATTTCCTCGATCTTCAGGGCGAGTTCTCCGACCCGGGAACGCCCCTTCGCTTCATGATGCCGCCTGCAGCCGTGCTCGAAGCGGCCTTCGGGCGCCATGGCATCGGCAGGGATGTGCGGGTCGTGCTCTACAGCATCGCCAGTATGATGTGGGCGACGCGGTTCTGGTGGATGCTGAGATCGCTCGGCTTCGAGGGCGCGGCCGTGCTGGATGGCGGTTTCGACAAATGGCAGGCCGAGGGCTTGCCAGTCGAGCGCGGCCCGGCCAGGGGCTACCCGCCCGCCCGCTTCACCGCGACGCAGATACCGGGACGCTTCACCGACAAGCGGAGCGTGCTCGCCGCCACGGCGGACCCTGGGACGGTGATCGTCAACGCGCTCGGCCCCCAATTCCATCGGGGCGCGGCGCCCAGCCGCTACGGCCGGCCGGGCAGGATCCCCGGCAGCGTCAATGTGCCGGCCGCCACCCTGGTCGATCCGCAAAGCAAAGCCCTGGTCCCGCTCGCCGAGGCGGCGGCGAAATTCGCGGCCGCCGGCGTCGTAAGGGAGAAGCGGGTCATCGCCTATTGCGGCGGCGGCATTTCGGCCACCATCGACCTGTTCCTGCTGCACCAGCTCGGCTTCGACGAGCTGACGCTCTATGACGGCTCCATGGGCGAATGGGCGAAGGACACGACCCTGCCAATCGAGCGGGGCTGAACAACGGCGTCAGCCGCCGGCGCGAATCTCGTCGCGGCGGCGGACGAAGAAATCGAGGTTCGTGCGCAACCGCTCGTTTGCAGGATCGAACTCCACCGCCCTGTTGCCCCAGTCCACCGCCCGATCCATCACGTTGAGATGCCAGCAGGCAATGGCGCCCAGATCGAACAGTCGATAAGTCCAGCTGTTCTGGTCGTCCAGGTAGCTTCCCGTGCGATAGGTCTTGTCGATCCCGTTGGTGCAGGCCCAGAAGAGATTCGGCCAGTCCTCGTGGTGGTGGAATTCCTCGGCCAGATCGAGCCAGACCTCCCGCCGGTGCGGCGCTTCGTTGCGGGCCTTCTCCAGCCAGGACATCCGTTTCTCCGGCTGCATCCGCGCCAGATAGCGCATCGCCTCCGCGCGTTCGTCGGCCCAATTGCTGGTCGGCAGGGCCAGATAGCGCTGCAGCAGCTCGCAAGCCTGTTCCGGCCGATTGGCCCACATATATTCCCGCCCCAGCCAGAAGCAGATCTGCGCGTCCCCGGAATCTTCCTTATGGGCAAGCTCCATCAGGGGCAGATACTGCTTGCGGGTCGGCTTGTTGTGATCCTGAACGTGGTACATCACGATATCGTCGCTGTTGCGCACGACCTCGCTCTCGCCGCTGAAGAACAGGGCCTCATGCACGGGACGCTTGAAGCGATAGTTCCAGCGATGATGGCAACTCTTGGACGGGGCACCACCCGTCGGATCGAGATCCTCGACGCTCGGGCGCAATATCATCCGGATGTAGAGGGCCGTGGTCCCCGGGGTCCAGGCGGCCTCGACTTTCGGGCGCCAGCCAGGCGCCAGAAAAACGTCCATGTCCATGGTGACGCAGACATCGACATCGCCCGGGATCAGCGACATCACGGCATTGCGGGCATCGTCGAACCGCCAGGGTCGGATCCCGATCCGGTGCACCGTAACGCCCTTGTTCAAAAGGCGCTCGACGGTGTCGTCGCTGCTTCCCGTATCGCCGACGATCCGATGATCCGCATCGACCGCCGAATCGGCCCAGCGGTCGACATGGGCCGCCTCGTCCAACGCAATCGTGTAGACCGCGATTTTCAGTGCCACCTCTGCCACTCCCTGCAATCGCGCTGAATAGAACCTCTAACCGACAAGGCCGGAACCCCCGCGCTTGCGGATGGCGGCAAGGCCGCCCATCAGCTTGGCCCGCTCGAGCTCATAGTGGCTGTCGAAGAATAGGATCTCGTCGAACTGATCCGACAGCTCGCCGATGCCCAGGGGATCGATGGATCCGGCCTTGCCCTGCAGCTGAATCTCCTTCAGCAAGGACTTGGTGAGGGTGATCTTGCCGGCATCCTCGCCCGGCGGCTGCCAGTCGAGATCCTCGATGAAATACCAACCCCCCGCGGCCAGGAGCGGGAAGAACTCGCGCAGGGTCAGCTGCTGGTCGAAGGACGCATGGCTGCCGTCGTCGACGATGACCTCCAGCGATCCCGGCTCGATCTTGGCCACCACCGAACGAAGCGCCTCCAGATTCGACTGATCTCCGACGAGGGAGGTGAAGCGCTCGCTGTTGAAGCGGGAAAAGTCGGTCAGGTCGACGCCGAAGATGTGGCAGAAGGGAAAGAACGACTGCCAGAGCTCTACCGAGGGGATCGCCGGCTGGTTCCCTTCCGCGAGACCCCGGCAAAGCCCGATCTCCATCAGCCGCCGCAGGGAAAATCGCCGCCCGGACAGCAGCCGGTCGTACACCCGGGCATAGGAATGGCGGTTGCCGGTGATGCGGTTCTTGTCCGTGTCGAAGCGATCGGCAAGGTTCGTCAGGCTGGGGTAGCTGCCGAGCGGGTCGGACAGGAGCGAGATGAGGGATGTTTCC
>CAVWQS010000023.1:0-11950 GCA_963757155.1 uncultured Alphaproteobacteria bacterium | reverse complement strand
GATGAGGTTTACCCGGCACTCTGTCCAGCCCCAAAGTTGTAACGACAGGCAGTATTACAGCCGTAATCAAAATATTTGACGATGTCGTGGAAGATTCATGCTCGCCGGGTCAGATGGCCCTGCGGCCGAAGCGATCCGTGGCGGCGACGACGCTCTTGCTCATGTCGGGATCGCCGGTGCCATGCCCCGCCCCGCCGATGACGACGAGCTCGCTTCCGGGCCAATGCTGACAGAGCTGCCGGGGCGTGACCAGCGGCGTGCCGAGATCCAGCCGGCCATGAATCAAGACCCCTGGAATGCCGGCGAGACGCTCCGCGCCGCGCAGCAGGGCGCCGTCGTCGAGCCAGGCATTGTGGCGCCAATAATGCGTGACCAACCGCGCAAACCCCAGCCGGAAGGTGGCTCGCTCGTAGCGGGGATGTGGCTCGTCGGCAGGATGCAGCGCGACGAGGGCGATCTCCCAATCGCACCAGTCCCGCGCCGCCTTCTCATGGATTGCGGGATCGGGGTCCATCAGAAGCCGGTGATAGGCATCGACGAGGCGGCCGGCTCGATCCGCTTCGGGAACGCCGTCGCGAAAACGCGCCCAGGCCTCGGGGAAGTAGATGCCGATGCCGCGGGTCATCCATTCGATCTCTGAGGCCGTGGTGGTCGCGACGCTGGCAAGCACCATTTCCCTGACGCGCTCGGGATGCTGCTCGGCATAAGCGAGCGCCAGAGTCGACCCCCAGGACAGGCCGAAGACCAGCCATCGCTCGACACCGAGATGCTGCCGCAGCCGCTCGATATCCGCCAGCAGATGCGCCGTCGTATTGCTGGAGAGATCGAGATTCGGCTCACTGGCATGCGGGCTGCTCCGGCCTGCGCTGCGCTGATCGAACAGAACGATCCGATAGCGCGCGGGATCGAAGTACCGCCGCATGCCTTCGCCGCAACCGGAACCCGGCCCGCCATGGAGGACGAGCGCGGGTTTCCCGCCGGGATTGCCGCATGCCTCCCAATAAACCCGATGTCCGTCACCGACATCGAGCATGCCGGCGCCATGCGGTTCGATCTCCGGATAAAGGCCAGACATGGCTCGTCTTATCGGACCGTCTCTTGCTACGGTCAACCGGTGCCACGTCACATGGTGAAGCCGGGAGCGAAGCTTGCCTCGACCTCAGATGCGCCTCCTCCCTGCCGCCGCGCCTCAGGGCAGGGTTGGGGCGCTGAAGCCGTATTTGACGAGGGTTTCCTGCCCCGCCGGCGAGAGGATGAACAAAGCGAGGTGATAGGCCTCGGGATTGGCGCCATCGAGCACCGTCAGCCCATAGGAAGCGCTGGTGGCCAGCGCCTTCGGCAGCTCGACCACCGTCACGTCAGCCATCGCCTTGCGCAGCTCATCGGCACCGGAGCAATAGGAGATGAACATATCCGCCTGGCCGTCGCCCATCAGATAGGCCTGGGCATTCTGGCCGGCGGGGATCTTCACCGCCTGCGGCCCGCCGACCAGCTTGAGGGCCTTCGCATCCAAAGCGGCGAAAGCGCCTGGGGACTGGCTGTCGGCCTTATGGAACATCTCCCAGGTGTAATCGCCGCCGGGGTCGGCCTTGGGCGTGGAGGTCCCGAGCTTTACGCCGGGGTCGAGCGCCTTGGCGAGGAAGTTCTCCGTCGTCAACACCACGGAAGGCCTGGCATAGCCGCAAAGGCGATTGCGCGCGAAGAGCACCACAATGGCCGCGCGATGCGCATCGACCAGCTTGCGCGCATTGCCCATATCGGCCGAGGTGAAGATGTCGACATGCTCTCCCTTCTCGATCCGCTCGCGCATCATACCGGAAGGACCGAAGGTGACCTTGGTCGTCGTGCCGAAGCGCTGGTCGAACTGCTTGGCGATATCCGCCATGGCGCCATGCAGGCTGCCGGCGCCATAGAGGACGAGATCGCCGGCGGATGCGGCCGCCATCGTCGCGAGCAGGAAAGCGAGGGCGAGGGAGCCTAAGCGAAGCATGGGCGTCTCCATTCGAATGCCGGCCGAGGATGGCGGGAGAGCCAGCGATATATTTGGTTGGATATATCGATAGTGGCAGACCGCGGAAAATTCCACAAGTCAGCCGCCGGCTGAACCGCTCATGGGCGCTTGTTGCTTGACCATTACGTATTTTACGTATACACTAAAATGATGATCTGGGATTGTCCCTGGCGATGGGTGGCGGCCCAGCCACGGGCGTAACGGCATCCCCCGACATCGAAGAACGCGGCACCCGGATTGCGGACATGACCGTCCGATTGGTCGGCCTCCTCTCTCAACGGTCATGGCTCCGGCTCTAGGGGCCGGAATAACTGCAAATTCCCTGCAGAAGCAGTCTCCGGACGAGTCACCCTCTGCAAGAAGGGCTCTTGATTTCCCCAGGAGCCACTCCATTTACCATCCGTCTGGATGGTAGAGGGATGGTCTCACATGGTCGGAAACGTGCAAGAGCTACGGCCCAAAGCCGGCGATAGTGAGAAGATCACCATCAATCTCGGCTATGTCGATCTCGGCCATGTCGATCTGCTGGTGCGGGAGGGGTTCTACTCCAATCGGACCGACTTCATCCGCACGGCCATCCGCAACCAGCTCGATCGCCATGGCGAGGCCGTCAAGCAATCCCTCGCCCGGCATCGGCTCGATCTGGGCCTGCACCACTACAGCCGACAGGATCTGGAGACGGTGCGAACGGCGGGGGAGATGCTCCACATCCAGGTCCTGGGGCTGGCCATCATTGCCGCGGATGTCTCGCCGGAGCTGGCACGTCAGACCATCTCCACCATCGAGGTGCTCGGCGCCCTGCAAGCCAGCCCCGAGGTGAAGGCCGCACTCAAGGACCGCATCCGCTGACGCCAAGCACGGCCCGCAGGACGACCGCACACAGGATCACCATGAGACATTCCCTGAAGACCGGCATGATCGAGGCGACACGGCTCACGCGCGCCGGCCGGCTCACCGAGGCGATGGCCGCGATCCGGCGAGCCCTGACGGGCGGCGCGGCGGTCCCCTCCGAAAGCGAGCCTCGGGCAGACCGCGCGGAGCCCCAAGCCACCGCCGGCATCATCGACATGGTGGCGCCATTGCGGGAGGGCGGCGGCACATGGAGATCGCCGTCGGCCGGGGTGTCCCGCTCGGACGGCGGCAGCTTCGAAGAGCGAAGCTACGCCAATGCCGCCGGCCGGCGTTCCTATCGGCTCTACATCCCCGGCTCCTATCGCGGGCAAGCGCTTCCTCTGCTGGTAATGCTGCATGGCTGCACCCAATCGCCCGAGGATTTCGCCGCCGGCACGCGGATGAACGAGCTGGCCGAGGAGCAGGGCTTCTTCGTCGCTTATCCCAAGCAGACGCGCGCGGCCAATGCCCAGAAATGCTGGAACTGGTTCAGCGCCGCCGATCAGCAGCGCGACCGTGGCGAGCCCTCGCTGATCGCGGGGATCACGCGGCAGATCATGGCGGAGGTCGCGGTCGATCGGGCCCGTGTCTTCGTCGCCGGCCTCTCCGCGGGCGGCGCCGCGGCGGCCGTCATGGGCGCCGCCTATCCCGATCTCTATGCCGCCGTCGGCGTTCATTCCGGGCTGGCCTGCGGGGCGGCCAGTGACGTCTCATCCGCTTTCGCTGCGATGAAGCAAGGCGGCAGACCGATCGTCACGACGTCACACACCACCGTTCCGACCATCGTCTTCCATGGCGATGGCGACACCACCGTCAATCCGATCAATGGCGATCAGGTCATTGCCCAGGCGAAGGCGGCGGCGAACCTCCGCCTCACCGTCAGCCGGGGCGAGGCGCCCGGCGGTATCGGCTATGCAAGAAGCATCCAGTCGGATGAGAGCGGTCGTCCGGTGCTGGAGCAATGGGTGCTCCACGGCGCCGGCCATGCCTGGTCCGGCGGCAGCCCGGCGGGATCCTATACCGAGCCACGCGGCCCCGATGCCTCGCGCGAAATGCTGCGCTTCTTCCGCCAGCAGCCGGCGCCGCTCCCTCGCTGAGCTGAGCCGGATTCTCTCGATCCTAACCCTGCCCCTCGCCCCAACTCGGTTCCCGGTGCTACGCTTCCCTCATGCCGCATTGGAAGCTCGAGCGCAGCATCGAAGGAATCGTCGTCGGGGTCGATGAGGTGGGTTGCGCGCCGCTCGCGGGGCCGGTGGTCGCCGCGGCGGTGCTGCTCGATCCCAAGCTGCCCCGGCGCCTCGCGCGACGCATCGATGATTCCAAGAAACTGGCGCCGGAGGAACGGGAGGAGATCTTCGCCCGGCTTCCCGAGCATGCGAAATTCGGCGTCGGCGAGGCCAGCGTCGATGAGATCGAGCAGTTCAACATCCTCCGCGCGGCCCAGCTCGCCATGCGCCGCGCCGTCGAGGCCCTCGGCTTGACGCCCGCGCTCATCATCGTCGACGGCAACCGCCTGCCGGGCTTTTCCTTCCCCACGCGATGCGTCGTGGGCGGCGACGGGATCAGCCTCTCCATCGCCGCCGCCTCCATCGTCGCCAAGGTGACGCGCGACCGCATGATGAAGGTGCTGGCGGAGAGCTTTCCCGGCTATGGCTGGGAGCGCAATGTCGGCTATCCCACGCCGGAGCACCGCGCGGCGCTGCGCCGGTTGGGGCTCACGCCCCATCACCGGCGCACATTTAGGGCAGTTTATGAGGTTCTAGCCACAACCTATTGATTCGATTTTCTTTTATTGACGACCCGACTCGGCTAACTCATGCTCCCCTTCATGGGGGATTTCAGCATGAACCGCATCATTTCCGGCGATTGCATCGAAACGATGCAATCCCTGCCCGAGGCCTCGGTCGATATGGTCTTCGCCGACCCGCCTTATAACCTCCAGCTCGAGGGCGAGCTGCACCGGCCCAACAACAGCCGGGTCGACGGCGTCGAGGAGGCCTGGGACCGCTTCGACGATTTCGCCAGCTATGACCGCTTCAGCGAGGCCTGGCTCAGCGCCGCGCGGCGCATCCTGAAGCCCGAGGGCACGCTCTGGGTCATCGGCAGCTATCACAACATCTTCCGGGTCGGCGCGCGGCTCCAGGATCTGGGCTACTGGATCCTGAACGACGTGGTCTGGCGCAAGACCAATCCGATGCCGAATTTCCGCGGCCGTCGATTCACCAATGCCCATGAGACGATGATCTGGTGCGCACGCGACCGCGAGGGCCGCTACCGCTTCAATTACGAGGCGATGAAATCCCTGAACGACGATCTGCAGATGCGCAGCGACTGGCTGCTTCCCATCTGCAGCGGCGGCGAGCGGCTGAAGGATGGTGGGGGCAAGAAGGCCCATCCGACCCAGAAGCCCGAGGCCCTGCTCCACCGCGTCATCCTCGCCTCGACCCAGCCGGGCGATCTCGTCCTCGATCCCTTCTTCGGCACCGGCACCACCGGCGTGGTCGCCAAGCGGCTTGGGCGGAACTACATCGGCATCGAGCGCGATCCCGGCTATATCGCGGCCGCCGAGAAGCGCCTCAGCGCCACGCCGGCCAATACCGATGCCGAGATCGTCGCCACCCCCGGCAAGCGCGACGAGCCGCGCATTCCCTTCGGCTGGCTGGTCGAGCGCGGCTATCTCTCCCCCGGCACCCTGCTCACCAGCGTCAACCGGCGCTGGACCGCCAAGGTGCGCGCCGACGGCACGCTCATCGCCGCGGATTGCCGCGGCTCGATCCATCAGGTCGGCGCCCAGGTCCAGGGCGCCCCCGCCTGCAACGGCTGGGAGTTCTGGTATTTCGAGGTCGAGGGCAAGCTCGTGCCCATCAATCTCCTGCGCCAGAAGCTGCGGGCGGAATTGCACTAGACTGCCGCGGCGGCGATGCCCGGCCGATATGCCAGACCGGCGATCGGCGAGGCGATGACCCCGAGCAGGTGACATGCTTCTCGTCTTCGAACTCATCGCTCTGACGATCATGGTGCTGTCCGGCTTCGGGGCGGCACTCTCGGGCGATCGGCAGACCAGCGACAGATCCTTCTTCGATCTCGCGATCCTGGGCCTGCTCCTGGTGTCGGCGATCGGCCTCGTCGCGAATTTCTTCGTCCCGCTGAGGCTCTCTCTCGTCCTGGCGACCGGAGTTGTGGGGATCGCCTGCTTCGTGCTCCACCGCCGGCTACTGTGGACCTCCCTGGGCCAACGCCCGCTGGCCATGCTGGCCGTCCTCGCCGCCGTTCTGGCGATGGATAGCCTCGGCGTCCTGATCACGCCGCTGAGCTACGACACCGGCCTCTATCATCTTCAATTGATCGAATGGCTGGAGCAGGCGCCGAAAGTCTTCGGTCTGGTAAATCTGCATTACAGGTTTGGCGTCAATTCGATCTGGTTCGTCGACGCCGCGATGTTCGACGTCATTCGAGACGCCCACGCCGGCATCTTTCTGCTGAACACGACCCTGTTCACCATCGTCATCGGCGCGCTGATCCAGCCTGTGCTCAGCGGCGCGGCAAGCAATTCTCTCCCCCGCATCAGCGATCTCTTTGCGGTCATCGTCGCCGCCGCGCTTCTCGTCAATCCGACAACCATCATGTTCAACCAGCTGTTCGCCAGCCCGGGAAACGATCTGCCGGGCGCGCTGCTGCTGGTCTATGCCTTCTGGGCATTCCTCAGGATCTTCGAGGTGGATCGCGACAAGGAAGCTTGGCTCCTGCAGCTGTTTGTCGCCGGCATGCTGGCGGTCATGACCAAGATCGCGACCGCCCCGGGGCTGCTCCTGTTGCCGATCGCCGGCTATGCCGTCTTCGCGCGGGGCCCCCGTCGCGTGTGGCGCTTGGCTCGCAATCCGATCCTGCTGGGCCTGGTGACCGTCGGTGCCGCCTGGATGGCCACGGGCATCATCTCATCGGGATGCATCGCCTTTCCCGCGGGATCGACCTGCATCGCCGCCCTGCCCTGGACGCCACCCCTGGGCGATATCGCTGACTTCGCCACGCTGGTGACCGCCTGGGCCCGCTTGCCCGACGCCGCCCATGTCTGGGAGGCCGCTCACGGCTGGGTCTGGCTCAAGGATTGGCCCAGCATGATGCTGGCCCGGCGGATTTTCATCCCTGGCGTGAGTTGGAGCCTGGCCGTGGCCGCCGGCATCGGGGTCGCCCTGGCCCTGGCGGAGCGCGTCGCCATGAAATCGCGGCGGCAGGACCGCCACTTCGGACCCGGCCCCTTCGTCATCGGCTACGCGATCGTGATCGGCTGCCTGGGTAATCTCTTCTGGTTCCTCGCGGCGCCCGATCCCCGCTTCGGCATCGGTTTTCTGCTCGCCTTGCCGGCGCTCGTCATTGCCGCCGCCACGCGGTCGCTGGCCGCCGACGGCGTCATCATCCGCCTCGTCGTCAATCGCATCATGCTGATGGGATTTGTCTTTATCTGCGTTGGCCTGTTCCTGCGGTATCACCGGCTCGACGCCTGGAGGGCGGCGGAGTCATGGCCGTCGATTCCCGATGTCCCGGTCTCCCCATATGATTTCGGCCCGCAGCTTCGCGTCAACATCCCCGTCGGCGGCAATCAATGCTGGGACGCACCGCGGCCCTGCGCCCCGGGCCGAGGCCCTGACGCACCTACGCTGTCCCATCGCAAGCTGTTGCTTTGGGAGTTCATCGAACCAGAAGCTGCCGCCGCGTCACCTGCCGCCAAGTGAGGAATGGCGGAGCGGCAAGGCGAGCGGCTTGCCGCAGCCCGGCGTCACCGCATAGGATTCCGACGCAGCCGGAGGATTCATCCATGCCCTCTCCTCTCACACGCCGGGCGGCGCTCGTGGCTGCTGTCCTGCTCCTGCTCTCGCTCCCTCGCGCTTCCATGGCCGAGGACGCGCCCAGCCCTGCCGAGGCCAAGGCCTTCGTCGAGAAGGCCGAGGCCGAGCTGGCGCGAGAGAGCGAATATCTCGGCCATGTCGAGTGGGTGCAGAACACCTACATTACTTACGACACCAATTGGCTGCTCGCCCGGGCCAATGGCGAATCGACCGATCTTTCGGTGCGCTATGCCAAGGAGGCCGCGCGCTTCGACAAGCTGGCCCTCGACCCGGTGCTGCGCCGTAAGCTCGACCTGATGAAACAGGCCCTCGTCCTGCCGGCGCCCTCGCGGCCCGGTGCGGCCCAGGAGCTGGCGGAGATCGAGGCCCGGCTCGACACGGCTTATTCCACGGGCAAATTCACCTATCACGGCAAGACCCTCACCCTCGACGACATGGAGGAACTCCTCCGCACCAGCCGCGACCCCGCGGAGATCCGCGCGCTATGGGAAGGCTGGCGCCTCGTGGCGGTGCCGATGAAAGCCGATTACGCGCGGCTGGTGACTCTCACCGACGAAGGCGCGCGCGAGCTGGGCTATGCCGATACCGGCGCCCTCTGGAAGAGCTGGTACGACATGCCGCCGGCTGCCTTCGCGCGGGATGTCGACCGGCTCTGGGCCCAGCTCGAGCCCTTCTACAGGAACTTGCATTGCTATGTCCGGGCCCGGCTGAACGCGCGCTACGGCGAGGCGGTGCAGCCGCGGAAGGGGCCGATCCGCGCCGATCTCCTAGGCAATATGTGGGGCCAGACCTGGAGCAATATCTACGACATCGTCCAGCCCCAGGATCTCTCCATGGGCTACGACCTGACCCAGGCACTGCGCAGCCACGGCTACGACGCCGTGAAGATGGTGAAGACCGGTGAGGCCTTCTACACCTCCCTCGGCTTCGAGCCTCTGCCGAAGACCTTCTGGGAGCGCTCCCAGCTCACCCGGCCGGTGGGGCGCGAGGTGGTGTGCCACGCCTCGGCCTGGGACGTGGACAACAAATCCGACATCCGTCTCAAGGCCTGTCTCCAGGTGAATGACGAGGATTTCTACACCGTGCATCACGAGCTGGGCCACAACATGTACCAGCGCGCCTATCAGGATCAGCCCTTCCTCTTCGAGAACGGGGCCAATGACGGATTCCATGAGGCGATCGGCGATTTCGCCGGGCTGAACGCCCTCACCCCCACCTATCTGCATCAGCTCGGACTGATCGACAAACTGCCGGGCACCGATGCCGATATCCCCTATCTCCTGAAGATGGCCCTCGACAAGATCGCCTTCCTGCCTTTCGGGCTGCTGGTCGACAAATGGCGCTGGCAGGTCTTTGCCGGCGAGGTGACGCCGGCGCAATACAACGAGGCCTGGTGGGCCCTGGTGAAGCAGTATCAGGGCATGGTCCCGCCGGGGCCGCGCCCGGCGGACGCCTTCGATCCCGGCGCCAAATTCCATGTCGCCGACAGCACGCCCTATGCCCGCTACTTCCTGGCCGCGATCTATGAATTCCAATTCTACCGCGCAGCCTGCAAGCTCGCCGGCTGGAACGGCCCGCTCAACCGCTGCTCGGTCTATCGGAACAAGGACGTCGGAAGCCGCTTCGACGCCATGCTCCGCCTCGGCCAATCCAAGCCCTGGCAGGAAGCGCTTGCCGTCTTCACCGGCGAGCACGACCTCGACGCCTCGGCCATCATCGACTATTTCGCGCCGTTGGATGCGTGGCTGACAAAGCAGAACAAGGGGGAGGCTTGCGGGTGGTAAAGCGGTGCGTCGAGGGATGCACGCCTTCGCGCTAGGTCATCTCCCGGGGAGTCTCGTGCTGTCTCTTTTCTTTCGTCATTCCCGCGAAAGCGGGAATCCAGGGCCACAGGCCTCGTCGCTTGCCCTGGATGCCCGCTTTCGCGGGCATGACGTATTGATGCAAATGGTCATGAGATAGAGAGGCATGTCATCCGCGAGTCGTCCGTGAGGATGGCCTCTTCTTTTCCATGCCTTCTTGCCTCTGTGGAGGCTCCTCCTTCTTCCCCACCGCCCCGAGCGCATGCCGCGCCACCTTCTTCATCAGCGTCGGCAGTGCCATTTCCGACAGCCGGTCGATCCGGCACCACACGCCTGGGGCCTTGCCCGCCACCCGTCCGCTCAACACCACGAGTTCCAGCTCGAAATGGGTGAAGCCGTGGCGCACCAGCCCGGGCAGCCGCTCCCAGCGCGCCGCGACCGGCGCCTGGGACGTCGCCTCGCTCTCGCCCCAGGGTGTGGCACGCCAATCCGTGGAGGGAAACTCCATCATCCCACCCAGCAGCCCCTCCTCCGGGCGGCGGCGCAGCAGCACGGCGCCGTCGCGGCGGACGGCCCAGAAGACGGTGCCATGGCGCAGCGGCCGCGCCCGCTTGGGCGAGCGCGCCGGGAGATCGGCCGCGATGCCTTTGGCACGGGCGCGGCAGTCCTCGGCCAAAGGACAGAGCATGCATTTCGGCCGGCCGACGACGCAGATCGTGGCGCCCAGATCCATCATCGCCTGGACAAAATCCCCGGCGCGCTTGTCCGGCGTGAGGGTTGCGGCCAAGCGCCGGATCTCCGGCTTGCTCCCCGGCAGCGGATCCTTCAGGGCGAAGAGCCGCGTGACCACCCGCTCGATGTTGCCGTCAACGGCAGTCGCCTTGCGGTCGAAGGCGATGGCCGCGATCGCCGCCGCCGTATAGGGCCCGATGCCCGGCAGGCCGGCGAGACCGGCCTCGGTATCGGGAAAGCGCCCGCCCAACTCGCGCGCGACGAAGATCGCGCAGCGATGCAGATTGCGGGCCCGGGCGTAATAGCCCAGCCCCTGCCAGGCATGCAGCACCTCGTCGAGCTCGGCGGCGGCCAAGGCCTGCACGTCAGGCCAGCGGGCAAGGAAGCTCTGGAAATAGGGACCGACGGTCACGACCGTGGTCTGCTGCAGCATGATCTCGCTGAGCCAGATGCGATAGGGATCGGGCCGCTCCCCCGGCTTGGCCCGCCAGGGCAGGCTGCGCCGGTGGCGGTCGTACCAGGCGAGAAGGCGCCTCGCGACCGCGCTCACGCGTGAACTCTCACAGATACCAGTCGTTTTGATAAGCAAGGTTTGATGGTATTTGAACATATTGCCGAAAAGCCGCAAATTAGGCTTGCAGTTCAATGCAATAAGCTTATATATTGAGCGTTGCCAACGGGCGCTGTTGCCGGTTGGTCTCTGCTTGGAATTCGCTAAGGAAAGAGACTATGCCACATATCAGCCTCACACAGCTTGGAGCGCCGACGGCTCCGGGCCCAAGCCCAAGGAGATCGCTGTATTGGGATCGAACCTTCCCGGGCTTCGGCCTTCGGTGTCAGCCCGAGGGCCAGAAAATCGTTCATCGCCAATATCGGGTGCGAGGCCCCAAAGGCACCGCCTGGAAGGAAAGGCAGATCGTGTTGGGCACCTTTGCCTTCTTGACTGTTGGCGAGGCCAGGGAGCGCGCCCGAAAATATAAGGCCCAGGCCGCCGAAGGAATTGATCCCGATCGAGGAGAAGAAGGCGGCAGAGCAGGCGGAGGAGACCAACCGCAATGCCAATGCCCTGACGTTTGCCAAGCTGGTTGAGCGCTACCAGAGCGAATATCTCATCCATCGCAAGCCGAGCGGCATCGTGCAGAAGACACGGCTGCTGAAACGTTGGCTG
Source organism: uncultured Alphaproteobacteria bacterium (assembly GCA_963757155.1). GTDB lineage: Bacteria > Pseudomonadota > Alphaproteobacteria > Dongiales > Dongiaceae > DASXQK01. The sequence continues at coordinate 502 of CAVWQS010000023.1, read as the reverse complement.
CCCATCCTCGGGGATAAACCCGTAGCTGACATCGGCGAAGGCTGACATCCTGGGCTTCGTCAACCAGCTGCTCAAGGGTCGGGCTGATGGTCGCTATGAGGCCGACCATCTCGTCGGTGCCGTTAGGCATCTGTTCGCCTGGGCGCGAAAGCAGCACGACCCCGCCTTGCGTGGCGTCACCAACCCAGCCATCGAGATTGCCCGGCGGGCTGAACCCAATGCGCGTGACCGCGTCCTCAGCCATGATGAGGTCAAAGGTTCTGGGCGGCCTGCTGACAAGGTCGGTTGGCCAGGTGGTCCCGATCCTGAAGCTATTGTTGTTGACCGGCCAACGCCCAATGAAGTCGCGCAATGTCCCTTGGAGTGAACTGGACCTGCCCAACAAGGTATGGCACTTGCCTGCTGCCCGGGCGAAGAACAACCGGGCGCATGATATCCATCTCATCCGACCTGGCGATGGAAATCCTTGAAGCCCTGCCCCAGATTGATGGCAGTCCGCTGG
>CAVWQS010000022.1:0-9739 GCA_963757155.1 uncultured Alphaproteobacteria bacterium | reverse complement strand
AGGGAGCGCTATCCTTTTCCGTCATTGCGGCCTTCGCCGGGGATGGGACAGGGTCCGTCGCCGTGGTATCCCCGAACAGAAAGCGCTACATATGTAGCGCTTGATTGCGAGGATCCTGTCATGGCTACCAAGATCTCTCTCCGCGATGCCAATCAGCGCTTTGCCAAGCTGGTGCGCGAGGTCGAATTGGGCCGCGAATTCGTGGTCACCCGGCGCGGCGAGGCGGTTGCCCGGATCGTTCCGGCGGTGCAGCGGCGCGTGCTGACCGCCGAGCAGGAAGCGGCGCGGAAACGCTCCACGGCGCGGCTCGCCAAGGGCTGGCCGCTCGGTCTCGGCCGGCTCGACCGCGATAAGCTTCATGACGGCTGAGCGTTTCTCGATCGACACGAACCTCCTGGTCTATGCTGCCGATGCCAAGGCCGGCGCGAAGCATGAGCAGGCGGTGGCGCTGCTGCATGGCGCCGCGGCGGCCGACTGTATCCTGACGGTGCAGGCGCTGGCGGAGTTCTTCCACGCCGTCACGCGGCGCGCCGGCATGCCGGTGAAGGCCGCCGCCGCTTTGGTCGAGGATTGGCGCATTCAGTTCCCCATCGTCGGGGCGGAGGGGCCGCAGCTTTCGGCGGCGCTGACGCAGGTCACCCGGCATCGACTGGCGTTCTGGGATGCGCTGCTGCTGGAAACGGCCCGGGCGGCGGGATGCCGCGTCCTGCTGAGCGAGGATTTCCAACACGGCCGCAGCTACGGCGGCCTGGTCGTGCTCGATCCGCTGCGCGAGGCGGCGTCAGCCCGGCTGCAGCGCCTGCTCGGCGCCTGAAGCCTGGATTCGCCGCCCAGCGGCGATCACTGCCAGGGATCGGCCGCCGCCGCCGCCCGACCCGCGATGCGCCCGCCGGCAAAGCACTCGGCCAGATTCCCGCCCGATAGATAGAGATGCCCGAACACGCTGGTGATCTCGCCGGCGGCGAACAATCGGGCGATGGGCAGGCCCTCGGCATCGAGGACGCGATGGGCGGGATCGTGAACCAGGCCGCCTTGCGTGTTCGAGACGACGGGGTGGACCTGGGCGACATAGAAGGGCGGCTGCTCCAGCGCCATCATCGAGGAAGCGGGACGTCCGAAGGCGTCGTCCTGGCCGGCGCGGCAGGCAGCGTTCCAGCCGTCGATCGATTCGCGGACCGCCCGGGCATCGGTGCCGATCGCCTGTGCCAGATCCGTCGAGATCTCCTGCCTTGGTGAAGATGCCGAGGCCGATCTCCGCCGAATTGTCCTCGCTCCAGTCGAAGGCGATATCGGGGTCGTTATAGGTCGGCCGTCCCAGGGGATAGAGCTTCCGGCCCGTCTCGTCGGTCACCAGAAAGGCCGGCATGCGCGGATAATCCTGGCGGACGGGGTCGTACTCCCCCAGGGGCCGATGCCCCGTATCCTGAAGATAGGGCTCGTACTCGTTCATGAAGCGCCGGCCGCCCCGGTCGAGCAGGATCCAGGCCATGCGCGGCAATTGCCGGCCCTCGCCCGGCCGCCAGTCGGGCAGCCGCTTGACGCGGATGGCATAGGGATAGGCGGGGTCGGGATGGCGATAGCCGTAGGAGCCGTGATAGTGCCACATATGCCAGAGGTCGGCGCCCGCACCCTGGCCCATCCGGATCCCATCGCCCGTATTGAGCTTGTAGGCCGCCGATAGAGCGGGACCCGCCGACCAGTACTGCCGCTGCATCTCCGGGTCGGCCTCGAAGCCGCCGGCGGCGAGGATCACGCCGCGCCGCGCCCCGATGCGCTGCCGGCGCCCGTCCTGCGACAAGAGCTCGACGCCGGCAAGGCCGCCGTCGGGGGCGAGCAGCAGCCGCTCCGCCCGGCTCCGATAGAGAACCGGGATGCCGCGCCGCTCGACATTGTCGGCGACGACCTTGAACAGCAGCGCGCCGTTGGGCGAGCCGCGCACATGGGGATAGGCCTGGCGCGGATCGAAGCCGGGAATGGCTTCCACATTGACGAAGCCGAAGCTGTCGTAGCCCTCCAACGGATAATTGGCCGTGGCCGCCTCGACGGAAACCTCGGCCCGATTGATCGCGGCCAGCTCGCGGATCTGTTCCGGCAGCGCCGCCATGGCTTGGGCCAGCACCCGCAAGACGGGCAGCGGCGTGGTGCCGGCGCAGGTCCTCTCGAGATAGGCCGCCACGCCCGCCTCGCTGCGGGCATAGCGGACGCCACCGGCCGAGCAGATCGAGATTCCGCCGGCGGTCGCGGCCTTCTCCAGGATGAGGACGCGCGCGCCCGCATCATGGGCGGCGATCGCGGCCATGCCGCCGGCATAGCCATAGCCGACCACCACGACGTCATAGGTCTCGCTCAGATCACCGGGGGCGACGATGGCCGGCCGCATGCTTGCTTCCTCTTTGCTGTTTCCTTCAACGGGGGGCGTCAGCCGAGATCGGGGTGGAGGGCGACCAGGCCGCTGACGAGATCCTCGATCATGGCATCCAGGGCCTGGCGCCCCTTCTCGGCCGTGGCCAAGGTCGGATCGCCGCGCGCCCCTTGCTCGCTGTAGTCGATGCCCGACGTCGGCTCGCCGCTGAAGATAGTGGGCTGATAGAAGACGGTCTTCGGGCTCCCCAGCGCATGTCCATAGTTCGGCCGCGCCAGATCTTGACGAACGGAGTCCGGCGCGATGGCGAGCATGAGGGATGTCTCATGCTCGTCGGCATGGCCGCCGAGCTTCTGTTGGAAAAGCGGATCGGCTTTGCGGCCCAGCGTCGCGATATCGGCGACGGCGACACGGATGCCCTGCGCCTCCAGCAGATCCCTGCACCGCGATGCGGATCGGGCCCTCGGTCGAGACCCCGGTATTGACGATGGCAAGCCGCGCGGGCGCCCTGGCGGATGAAGCCGCCGAGAAGCTCGCGCAGCACGGCGATGAAGGTCTCGGCCTCGAGATGCTGGCTGCCGGGATAGTGCCGGAAGGCCGGGTAGTAGCCGAAGGACAGGATCGGCGCCAGCAGCACCGGCAGCGCGCGGCCGACGCCTTCGAGCAAGGCGCGCGCGATGCGGAAATCGGTGTTCAGCGGCAGATGATGGCCATGCTCCTTGGCGATCGCGCCGATTCCGATGACGATCACGGGGTCGCGGTCGAACCAGGCCTTGGCCTCGAGCCAGGTCAGATCCTCCAGGAAAGCGCCGCGCAATGGACCGGTCATGCTCGTTCCCCGAGCGCTAGAGCCAGCGATCGAGAAAATCGCGCACCTCCGGCCACCAGAGGACCGGCCCGTCGCGGAAGAGGAAATGACCCTCGTCCCGGGTGATGCCGAAGTCGCCATAGATCCGCGACTGGACGATCTTGCCCGTGCCTTCGAGAGCGGCGGCGATCTCGCGGGTCGGCCGTATGCTGTAGTCATTGGCCGACTGGATGAGGAACAGGGGCACGTCACGCGATGGGCGGCCGCGATCATGGTCTGGCGCAGCCCCGGCGTGCGGTCCCAGTTCATGGCGGCGCCGGCAAAATCCACCGCGCAGCGGAAGCCGTCGGTTTTGGCGGCGGAGAGCAGCGTCACGACACCCCCGAAGGAGCTGCCCATGACGCCGATATGGCCCGGGTCGATCTCCTCCAGCCCCTGCACCGCGGCCAGGGCCGCCACCACATCGTCGCTCTCGCGGTCGAGGCGCGCCGCCAGCTGGCGGTCGTAGTCGTCGGTGCCGAATTCCGCCGACACCTCCTCGCGCCAGGGCGTGCCCGGCGATTTGCCATAGCCGCGCCGGTTCGGCCGGAAGGAAGCGATCCCGGCGGACATGAGGACGGCGGCGATGCCCGGGCTGCAGATTTCCGTGCTGCCCTGGGTGACGCCGCTGCCATGATTGGTGACCATGCAGGGGAAGGGGCCCTTGCCCGGGGGCAGATAGAGATAGCCGGTCAGCTCCTCGCCGCCGCTGCGAAAGCGCAACGTCCGGGGGGCGACGGGATGATCTGCCAAATCCTGCGGAACGAGCAGGCTTGCCTGGCGATCGTCATCGGCGCCGAGAACGCAGCGATCGAAGCTCTCGAGCAGCCGCACCATGGCATCGCGGATCTCGCCGAAGCCCCGATCGGCGCCACGGGCCGCCAGATCGCGCTGCTGGGCCGCGCCATCGGCAAAGGCGCATTCCCAGAAGACCACGCGGCCGGCCTCGCTCTCGCCTGTGAAGATCGTGCCGCCGGGCAGACCGATCTCGCGCCGCCGGCGGCTGGCCTTGCGCCGTGTCGCCAGCACCGCCTCGAACTGCCCGGGTTTCGGCCGATAGGTCGTACGCTCGATGATCATCGCCCATGAACTCCTGCTGAAGACTATCCGGGATAATGGCAGCGCACATGATGGCCCGGGGCCAGCTCGCGCAGCGCCGGCATCACCTGGCGGCAGTCCTCCCGCGCCCGCGGACAGCGCGAGTGGAAGGAGCAGCCGGGCGGTGGGTTGCTGGGATCGGGAAGATCGCCTGTCAGCTCCCCCGCCGCCGGTCCCCAATCGGGATCAGGCTCCGGCACCGCCGCGATCAGGGCCTGGGTATAGGGATGCTGCGGCGCCTCGAACAGCTGGGTCTCGCTGGCGAGCTCCACGATCTGGCCCAGATACATGACCGCGATGCGATGGCAGAGATGGCGCACCACCGCCAGGTTATGCGAGATGAAAAGCAGCGTGAGGGAGAAGTCGCGCTGGATATCGGCGAGCAGATTGAGGATCTGCGCCTGGATCGAGACATCGAGCGCGGAGACGGCCTCGTCGCAGACGATCAGCCGGGGCCGGGGCGCCAGCGCGCGGGCGATGCCGATCCGCTGGCGCTGCCCGCCGCTGAAGGCATGGGGGAAGCGCGACATATGCTCCGGCTGCAGGCCGACCGTCGCCATGAGCTCGGCCACGCGGCGCTGCGCATCGCGCCGGGACAGGCCCAGGTTGAGCAGCGGCTCGGCGATGATCTCCGCGACGCGCAGGCGCGGATTGAGCGAGGTGTAGGGGTCCTGGAAGACGATCTGGACCTTGCCGCGCATGGCGGCGCGGTCGACATGTCCGGCGCTCGCCGTTTCGACGCCCTCGAAGACGATGCGCCCGCTGCTGGGAGCGATGAGGCCGACCACCATGCGGGCGACGGTGGTCTTGCCGCAGCCGCTCTCCCCGACCAGGCCCAATGTCTCGCCCGGGTCGAGATCGAAGCTGACGCCGCGCACGGCCTGCAGCCGCGCGCCGGACCGGCGCCCGAGCAGGCCGCCGCCGGCCTCGAAGGATTTGGCCAGGTCCCGGACCTCCAGCAGAGGCGCGCTCACACCGCCTCCTGGGAGATCAGCCCGGACTCATGGGCGCGCCAGCATCGGACTTGCCGGCCGTCTGCTCCGTCTCGAGCGGGGGCGCCTCGCGACCGGCAGAGTGGCGATGGCATCCGGGCAGCGCGGGTGGAAGCGGCAGGCGGACGGCATGGCGGCCAGCACTCGGCGTCGTCCCGGCAATGGCCCGCAGCCGCACCTGGCGCCGTCCCACCCGCGGGATGGAGCGAAGCAGCATCCGGGTATAGGGATGGCGGGGGCTGCGGAAGATATCGCGGACCGGCCCGGTTTCCACGATCTGTCCGGCATACATCACGGCGACGCGATGGGCGACGCGCGCGATCACGCCCAGATCATGGGTGATCATCAGCACCGCCATGCCCTCGCGCGTCTGCAGGTCTTTGATCAGGCGCAGGATCTGCGCCTGCATCGTCACATCCAGCGCGGTGGTCGGCTCGTCGGCGATGAGCAGCCGGGGCCGGCAGGCGATGGCCATGGCGATCATCACGCGCTGGCGCATGCCGCCCGACATCTGATGGGGATAGTCGCCGACCCTCTCGGCCGCGGCGGGAATGCCGACCTGCTTCATCAGAAGCGCCGCCTGGCGCAGCGCCTCGGCCCGCCCCATGCCGAGATGGGCGATCAGCACCTCGGCGATCTGGAAGCCGACGGGAAGGACGGGATTGAGGCTGGTGGTCGGCTCCTGGAAGATCATGGAGATGGAGCGGCCGCGGATCTGCAGCATCTCGGCCGGCGCCAAGCCGGCGAGGTCGCGGCCTTCGAACAGGATCTGTCCGGCCTCGATCCGGCCCTGCTCGCCGAGAAGCGCCATCAGGGCCAGCGCGGTCACGGATTTCCCGGAGCCGCTTTCGCCGACCAGCCCCAGCACCTCGCCGGGGGCGATGGCAAAGGAGACGCCGTCCAATACCTTGATGCGGCCCGCGCAGCTGCCCGAAGGAGACGTCGAGGCCCTCGACGGCGAGCATGGCCGCGTCCGAGGTCATCGATCGCGGATGCGCGGATCGAGAAGATCGCGGAATCCGTCGCCCAGCAGGTTGAAGCCGATGATCATGACGGCGAGCGCCGCGCTCGCCGACAGCGCGAGATAGGGATCGGTGCGCAGGGCCACGAGACCGTCGCGTATCATGCCGCCCAGGCTGGGCGTCGGTTCCTGGATCCCGATGCCGAGAAAGCTCAAGGTCGCCTCCCCCGTCACGACGAAGCCGACGCCGACCGAGGCGCGGATGATCAGCGGCGCCACGATGTTCGGCAGGAGATGGCGCAGCATGATCCGATGGGCGGGTGTTCCGGCGACGACCGCCGCATCGACGAAGAGCTCGGTCCTCAGCGAGAGCACCAGGGAGCGGGCGAGCCGGGCGATGCCGGGCCAGGAGACGAGCGAGAGCGCGATCATCACCGTCACGATGCCCGATCCCAGGACCGCCGTCAGCAGGATGGCCAGGATCAGATCCGGGAAGGCGAAGATGATGTCGGCCGTGCGCATCACCGCCGTGTCCAGCCAACCGCCCAGATAGGCGGCGGCGGTGCCCAGCGCCGTGCCGATGGCAAGGGTGATGGCCAGGACGGTGACGGCGAGCAGAAGCGAGACCTGGCAGCCCACCATGATGCGGCTGAGGATATCCCGGCCGAGGCTGTCGGTGCCGAACCAGTGCTGGGGCGAGGGCGGCGTCCAGCTGTCGATCAGGCTGGTGTCGGAGAAGCTGTAGGGCGCGATCAGGCGGGCCGTGAGCGCCACCACCAGCACGACGCCGACCAGGGCTGCCCCGATCACGGCGTTGCGATTGTGCCGGAAGCGAAACCAGAAATCCTGCCGCGCCGACCAGAGCGCCGGTGCTGCGACCGGTTCGATAGGCTCCTCTCCGGCGCTGATCGTCATTTCGCCCGATGCCCGGCGCCGGCCAGCCGGATCCGCGGATCGACGATGCCGTAGAGGAGGTCCACGACCAGATTGATCAGGCTGTAGAAAAGGGTGAACAGCAGCACGATCGCCAGGGTGACGGGATAGTCGCGGGCGAAGATCGATTGGATCGCCAGCCGTCCGAGGCCGGGAATGTTGAAGATGGTCTCGACGATGAAGGTGTTGCTGAGCAGCGCGCCGAAAATGATGCCGATGGTCGTGAGCAGCGGGACGAGGGTGTTGCGCAGGGCATGCCGGTAGATGACGACCCGCTCGGTCAGGCCCTTGGCGCGTGCCGTGCGGATGTAGTCCTGCTGCAGGACCTCGAGCATGTAGGTGCGGGCGAGCCGGGCGATATAGGCCGCGGGATATATGGCCATGATCAGGACCGGCAGCACGGCCTGGGGCAGCGTGCCCCAGCCTGCCACCGGCAGGACGCGAAGCTTGACGCTCAGGAAATAGACGAGGAAGGCGGCCATGGCGAAATTGGGGATCGAGATTCCGAGCAGCAGCGCCAGGATCGTCGTGCTGTCCTTCCATGTATTGCGGCGCCGGGCGGCGAAGGTGCCGGCGGCGACGCCGATCGGCACCGCCGTGGCCAAGGCGGCCAAGGCCAGGATCGGGCTTACCCGCAGCCCGTCCGCAATGACGTCGGAGACCTTGGTGCCGACGAAGCGGTAGGACATGCCGAAATCGCCGTGCAGCAGGTCCGTGACATAGGCGAGGAACTGCTGGAGCAACGGGCGATCCAGCCCGTAGTCATGGCGCAGCCGCGCCTCCATCGCCGCATCGCCGGACTGATCCCCCAGCATCATCATGATGGGGTCGCCCGGGGTGAGGTGATTGGCCGCGAAGGTCAGAAGCACGACGACGAAGAGGATCGCGATCAGTCCAAAAATCCGGCGCGCAATATAGATGCGCATCCCCGCCATCCTCTCCGCCCCGGCATCTCAGGCGCCCCTATTTGATGCTGGCGTCGTAGAATGGCAGAAACCATTCCGGCGTCAAATAGACCCCGTCCAGCTTCGGCGATTTCAGCGCCAGCTGCTTGCGCACATAGAGGGGGATCGTGCCGACGCCGTCGACCAGAACGCGGTCGGCCTGGTTGTAGTATTTGTAGCGGGCCGTCGCATCCGGCGTCTGCAGGGCCTTCTCGATCAGCGCATCGAAAGCGGGATCCGAGTAGCGCGAGCGGTTGAACTTGCTCTTGCTGTAGAACACCGCCTGCAGGAAGGTCGCGGGATCGACGAAATCCGCCGTCCATCCCCAGGGGAAGAAGGCGACCTGGCCGGCGTTCATCGCCTTGATGAAGGTGCCGCGCTCGACGACCTTCACATTGACGTCCCAGCCCAGAACCTTGTGGAACTGGTCGGCGAAATAGGCGAGCGAGGTCTTGTTGGGCTCCGTGCTCTGGATGTCGATGGGCGGCAGGCCCTTGCCGTCGGGATAGCCGGCCTCGGCCAAAAGCTTCTTGGCGCGCTCCGGATCATAGGTGATGGCGGGGATGTTCGGGTCGTAGCCCGGGAAGCCGGGCGTGATGAGGCCGTAGAGCGGATAGGCGGCGCCGCTGAAGAGACCCTTGATGAGTCCCTCGCGGTCGATCGCGAGATTGACCGCCTCGCGCACCCGCTCGTCCTTGAAGGGCGCATAGAGGCTCTGATTCATGCCGAGATAGTTGATCTGGGCCGCCGGCGCCGACAGCGTCTGGTCGGCGAATTGCGGATCCTTCAGCACTTGTCGCGCATATTCCTGCTGCACATAGACCAGGTCCAGCGCATTGGTCTCGAACATGGAGAGCGCGGTGTCGAAATTGGGCACGATCAGGAAGTCGATGCCGTCGATCTTGGGCGCGCCGCGCCAGTAGTCCTTGTTCGCCTCGAGCTTCACGTCGACGCCGCGCTTCCATTCGACGAATTTGAAGGGGCCCGTCCCGGCGGAGACTTTCAGGAACCAGTCCGGTCCGTTCTCCTCGACGACATGGCTGTCGACGATGAGCAGCGGGTAGATCGGGAAGATGACGTCGGGCTTCGCAAAGGTCACGTCGAAGCTGTAGTCGTCGATGATCTTGAATCCGGCGAGCTCCTTCGACTTGCCGTCGATGACGTCCTGCGCCCCGACGATCTCGCTGGTGTAATCCTCCATCAACCCGCCCTTGCCGCCCGGCACCAGGGTCTGGAGGAAGGTCCATTCGACATCTTTCGAGGTCAACTCCCGCCCGCTGTGGAATTTGACTCCCTTGCGCAGCCAGAAGCGGAAGCCGAGGTTGTCGGCATGCGCCTCCCATTTCTCCGCCAGGGCCGGGATGACATGCCCGTCCTTGTCGAGCGCCGTCAGCCCCTCATAGAGATTGTTGATCACATATTGGGCGAACAGCTCGGAATTGGTGATCGGGTTCACGGTCGCCGGATCGGCATCGATATTGATGCGCAAGTCGGCGGCCTCGAGGCGGCCGCCTGCCGACATCAGCATGGCTGCCACAGCCATGACCAGGAAGCTCAGACGCGTTCTGGACACCTTCGTCATCCTCTCGGGTTGGGGTTGGA
>CAVWQS010000021.1:0-163789 GCA_963757155.1 uncultured Alphaproteobacteria bacterium | reverse complement strand
TATCGGCGCATATCGGACATCGAGTAGCAATCAAGCTCGATTTATGGCTACGCGCCCTAGCTTGCCCCGGACAACGATCCGGGGCGAGCGCTGGATCTCATGCCGCCCGGGCTTCTTCCTACCGTGCGGGTTCTCTCGCGGCTGTTCCGAGGATTCTTCCTCGAGAAGCTCGCGGCGGCGCATGATGCGGGCCGCCTGCGCTTCTTTTGGCAATCACGCCAGGCTGATCGAGCCCAGCGACGCCGACGAGCCGCCGATGCATCGCTCCATGCCCGTGCTGCGGCGGCCGCATGATAGTCATCGAGACCTTCGAGCGCGGTTCAACGCCCGCTTGGCCGCCCTCCGAGAAGCCTCAGGGGAGGTACCGCGGGCCATTTCCCTCGGTTGCGGCCGCGCGCGTCTGGCCATCGTGAGACCTCCTGTTGTTTTCAATCCAGATCGAAGTCGGATTCCTCAGCAAAAAAATCTGACTCGCCCTCTTGTTTCAAAGGAGAAGGTATTAACGAGCGCTCCAGCATCACAGGCCGAGAGACACTGTCATCGAGAACCTCCAGGGAAAAATCATGTGGGGAGGAGGTGGAGGAGTGTGAGGGGTCCGAGTTTTCGAGGGCCCCTTCCTCCGACACGTCATCGGCGATGGCATCGACATCGAGCACGACTGGTGGTGTTACGTCACCAGCAGTCGAAGGCGAGAGATTGATATTCACCACGAGCTGCTGTGATCGTGGCGGCTCATGGGCTGTACCCACCCCGTTGCGATCAAGGATGTCCTTGGCAGCCTCGAGCCGACATAGGGACTGCCCGTGTTGAGCAACGCGGCCAATGTCTGAATAGCCTTTGGTGTCAATGCGTTAAGGTGCGCTTGTGAAAGCGGTGCCAGAGCTCGCAGCACCAGAGGATGTCGGCTGTACCTGTGGCCGGTGCTGACGGACTGTCGTATTCGAGCGATCGGGCGGCAGCAGTCGCATTGCCGTGATGCAGGATGAGCGCTTCGGCGAATGCCTGCGCTCGTTCCTTGGAGATCAGCTCCATAAGGTCAATCCCTCGGCCCGGGGCCCGCTTTGGAAGAGAGGAGGTGCAGGAGGAGAGGAACCTTTGCTCCTTGCATGCGGGCGCTCGCGATTTATCACGTGTGTCAAGTCTAGCTGCGTTCTCGCTTGCATGCAAGCAGATGGAATGCGAATTTGAAGCATGGCGAAACGAGGGTTCACGGGTTCATGGTTCGCTGGCTCGCAGGGGCCGGCTAAGCGACATGGCCATGGCAAGGGCAAGCTGGTCTATCGCCCTGGTGCGGAGCGGGCGCGCAAGGCTTGGCTCAAGCGCAAGCTGGTCGATCCCAAGGCTTGGGGATTGCAGCCGGCGAAGGCTGGGTCACCACCGACGCTTCTGGCGCCCTGCACCAAGCCGACGCGCGATCCGGTCAAGGGTCCGCGGCGCAACGACGATTGAGCTGTGGCGCGCCCAACGGGCGCCGAGCTCACCAGCACAGAAGCAATGCCAATGACATTGAGATATCGAGCTCGAGCGCGCGCTGCGCGCTTCTAAGATGCTGCTGTGTGTCCTTCGAGCGTAACGCCAAGCCGGCGCGTCTTGTAAAGGACGGCGCTGGCTGAGCCTTCGCTCGATAGGGGGTGTTGGCCAGCTTGGCGCGTTCCGCGCTTTCGCCTGCAACCCGATGACGCAGCTGCGCTGCGACAGACAGACTTCGTCTGTCTTTCATCGGGTCGCAGCCTCAATCCTTCTACAAGCCGTCCGTCTTGTCGTTCCTTTGTGATCACACAGAGGCAGCGTGGTGCTGGCTCGTGGTTAATCCATGGAGAGAAAAATGAGGCTCTATACCTTCCCGAAGAAGAATGCGAAGCGTGATGCGGCTCTGAAGTTCATGAAGGCGGCGCTCGTCGTGGCTGTGGCTGTGGTGAGCGGTTGCGTCATCGTGGCGGCGTTTGGCAACCAGCTGATGCTGATCGGCATGTGGATGGTCCACTTCGCGGTGATGATGGCGATCGGTTTTGCCGTCGGTTCGCTGTGCTACACGATCGCTGCGAAGCTGGCCGACATGGTGACCACGGCCTGGCGCGAGGATGAACTTTTCAAGAGCTTCCGCTGGAACGCCGACGTCGGCTTCGATAGCACGCGCTGATTGGCAATCAGCGAACAACGGGCCGGCAGGCGACTGTCGGCCCTTTTCATTTCAATGGAGAGAAAAATGACGAATTTGGCACATAAACTGACACCGACCGACTATCACGCCGAACAGCTCGCGGCTGAGAAGGAACGGCTTCGGATCCGTAACCTGAATGATGCGGCACAGGAGCTTCGCGACCTGGCCCAGCTTGAGCAGGGCGGTGGAACGGCGGAGTTCGATCCGACGCTCCGCGATCATGCGGCGGAAGCCCGGGAGGCGGCGGTCGAGCGCCGGCGCAATGCCGACAGCTTGAACGCCCTGGCCAGCAGGACCCTGGAGCCGGGCGAGGAGGAACTGCGCAAGGCCCGGGTCCGCGACTTCGAGAGCGCGTTCGGCGAGACCATGGACCGGTTCGGCGAAGCGGAGCCGGAGAACCAGGACTTCCTCGAGGATGCCGGCGGCAAGTGGCGGGGCCGTCCCGTCGCTCTCTGCCGAGCGCGCTACATCGGCAACGAGTGCTGGAACGCCAATCGCTCGATCCTTCAGACCGAGAAGAACATGCGCCGGCTGAGCGAGCAGTTGGAGTGGCGGGTGCGTCGGTTCGATGGCGCCGAGGTCGATAACGTGAAGATCGAGAACGCGCTGCAGTACGGCCAGGACCTGGCCCGGCAGCACGAGATGTGGACCGACTTCATGGCGGCCGCGTGCAACGTCCATATCGAGGAGACCGACACCGAGTGGAAGCCCTCGGCGGACGTTATCCCCGGCAAGGAGAAGACCCAGGCGGCGAAGGACGCGCGAGCGTTCATCACCAAGTGGGGCAAGAAGCCGCCGCTGGCCGCCGAATAACCGGCGGCGGGTGACGAGCCCGGGGCTGGCCTGGTGGCCGGCTCCGGGTTCTTCTTTTTGGGCAGCTCCAGGGCTGAAAGCATAACCAGCGTTTCATGTGAAACATTCTCGCTGGACGCTCGACTACAATCCTGCGAATTTGAAGGAAGGAGAACGAAGATGCAGAGAATCCTGCTTGCGGCATTCCTGCGTGGCATCGGCGGCGGGCTCGCCCTCGCCGCCACCCCCTACATCCTGGCGGCCGGTCACGGCGCTGTGCGCGGCACGGCGCGCGGGGTCGGTCGCGTGCGCGGCTGGGCCGAGGATGCCGGGCGACTGCCTCCGCTACTACGGCGAGCTCCGCGGCCATCGCAAGATGACCAAGCAGCCGCCGACGACCTGGCAGCCCGAACAAGACGGCTTCGAGGTCAGTAACCGCTGGGGCGAGAGCCTCCAGCATAACCATGGGAGACGACACAATGAACATGACCGTGAACGACCTGGCGACCGAGATCAACCGCCAGAAGGGACTGAAGAAGGATTTCCTCGCCCGCTCCTGGGACGGCTTCCAGATGGATCCCGACGGGACCCACCTCGAAATCGAGGGGCTGAGCTCGTGCCGGCTGCGCGACTATGCCCACGGCGACCTGAGCCAGTTCACCGAGATCCCAAAGCCCTATTACGACCGGATGCGCCGGGACCAGCCGACGCTGCTGGCGACCAACGTCAACCACTGGCTCGAGGCCAAGGACCACGAACACCGGCTGATCCGCACGCTCGCCGGCGAAACCCGGGCCATCCTCTCCAACAAGTTCCGGCCGCTGGACAACTGCGACCTGATCGAGGCGGCGCTGCCGGCGCTCTACGAGCACCCCAACATCAAGATCCAGAAGTGCGAGCTCACGGAGCGCAAGCTCTACATGACCGCCGTGCTGCCGAAGCTGGAGTTCGAGGTACGCCGGGGTGACATCGTGCAGTTCGGGCTCAGCATCTCCAACTCGGAGATCGGCCAAGGCGCGCTGGAAGTGGCGCTCTACGCGCTGCGGCTGGTGTGCCTGAACGGCATGACGATGCCCGACAACAAAAGCCGCAAGAACCATATCGGCGGGCGGCTGGGCGACGATCTGGCCGCGGAATACTTCGCCGACGACACCCGCAAGCTGGCGGACAAGGCGTTCTTCCTGAAGCTCCGGGATACCACCCGCCACATGCTGACCGAGGGCGCGGTCGAGCAGTCGGTCGAGCAGATGCGCCGGTCTGCCGGCATGAAGCTGGATGCCCGACCCGATAAGGCGGTCAAGGAGGTGACCAAGCGCTTCGGCCTCTCGGAGAGCGAGGGCCAGGGCGTGCTGGCGTTCCTGCTGCAGGGCGGGGACATGACGATGTGGGGCATGGCCAATGCCCTGACGGCGGCGGGCCGGGAGAACGAGGACGCCGACCGGGCCGACGAGCTCGAGCGGATCGGGGGCAAGCTGGTCACGCTTGGCGCCCGGCGAGTGGGCCCAGGTGGCAAACGCCGCCTGATCAATTTCCAACTTCCATTTTCCAAGAGGAGAACGACGTGTCACAGGCAGAGATCCAACTCCGCAACCTGCATCCCGCCGAGGGCGACGATGCGGTGCGTAAGACTGACCGCTACGAGGGCATCAAGGCCCTGGTGGAGAATATCAAGCGCTTCGGCCTGCTGGTGCCGCTGCTGGTGCGCCCGCGCCAGGACGATCGCAGCCACTACGACGTGATCGACGGCAACCGCCGGCTGATGGCCTTGTACGAGATCCACGAGGATCCCGCCGTCGTCGTAATTGCATGGTGCGTGGGGACCGACGCCGGCGCCGGCCAGGCGCTGTCGGCGAACACCATGCGCCAGGCCATGAATCCCATGGACCAGTACGACGTCTTCGCCCAAGCTCGTCGCCGAGGGAATGAAGACGACGAAGGTGGCCAAGCTCTTCGACCTGCCGCCGAAGCGCGTCAATCAGGTGCTGGCGCTGGCGTCCCTGGCACCGTCGATCAAGGACCAGGTACGCAAGGGCGATCTGTCCTGGGAGACAGCCCAGGCGCTGACGCTGATCAAGGACCAGAAGGTGCAGGTCCAGGTGCTGGAGCAGCACGGCGATCATCCCTGGGGCATCAAGAACGTCGTGCATGACGAGGCGCCGCGGATGGAGACCGCGATCTTCGACAAGAACACCTACTTCATCGAGGGCGGCCAGCTGCTGGTCGACCTGTTCGACGAGGATCCCAGCGGCGAGGAGCTGTGCGCCGATTCGATCCTGTTCTGGAAGCTGCAGATGGCGGCGATCGAGGTGGAGCTCGACAAGCTGCGGGGCCAGGGCTGGAAAGCGGTGATCGAGGCGACGGGATCGTCTATCGGCGAGCCGACTGGCCGCGGCGGGCCGAGGTCAAGTCGAAGAAGGCCCGGGCAATGCACACCGTGGTCTACGAGATCGAGGACGATGGCCGATTCCATATCTGGGAAGTGGTCATGCCGGAGCCCGAGATGGTGAAGGAGGCCAAGGCCGAGGCCCGGGTCGAGAAGCAGGAGATCAAGCGGGCCGAGGCCGAAGCCCAGGGCGTAGAGGTCGAGATGACGGGCAACCGCCCGATGAGCTCGAGCCTGGTGCACGAACTGAAGGAGGCGCGCTCGCGCCAGGTGAAGCTGGCGCTGAGTGCCCATCCCAGGCTGGCTGCCCGGGTGTTCGTCATGCTGCTGGCGATGGCCGACTACCGGCGGGGCTATGCGGCCAGGGCGGCCGATCTGCAGTGGAAGCCGAATGAGCCCAACGAAGCCGCGATGCGGGCGTTTCCGTTGTGGGCCAGCCTGGAGCGGGAATACAAGACAACGCGCGACAAGCCGCTGGGCGCGATGTGGAAGGCGCTGGCCGGCGCCACCCAGGACGAGCTGGTGGAGCGGCTGGGCCATGTCGCGGCATTGGCCTTCGATGCCCAGCTGCCCGGCGCCGAGACCATGGCGAGGGCGGTTCTGGCAACGGAGCGGGTGCATGGCCGCAGCGTCTGGACGCCCGATGCCGTGTTCTGGCAGAGCTGCGGCCGGGCCTTCATGCTGAAGGCGTTGGAGGAATGCACCAACGCGAGTGTGGCGGCACGCTACAAGACGGAGAAGGTGGCGAGCCTCGCCCAGCGCATGCAGAAGTGGTTCCAGTGGCCGGACCAGCAGACCTGGCTCAACTTCGGGGGCAAGGACGAGCCGCTGCCCCAGGAGGTGAAGGACAAGCTCGCCAACTGGACGCCGGCGATCCTCGAGCTGCCGCGCGAGATGCAGTCGGTCGATGAAATCTTCCTGGACCAGTTCGACAGCCTTGACTCCGACGAGTTCGAGCAGGAGGAATTGGCCGAGGAAGAGGCCGAGACCGCCGACGCAGCGGAGTAGGATGAAGGGGCGCCCGCCCTTTGCAGGGGCGGCAAACTCAGACAATTCGGACCTGCAGATCCTGGCTGCAAGACGGGGGAGGGTTTGGGCGCTCTTGTCCTTCACATCCTGCGTATTCACTGCTATATAATCCTCATCCTGCGTTCATGAGGATTTGGGCACATGCTGCAGACCTATCTCCACCAGCTCGAGGACGCTGCCGCGAGGAACGGCGTGCGCTTGCTCGACGCCTATCTGGAAGCCGGCCTGGCCGACAGCAACTACTACCGCCACCGCCAGGGCGTGCATGAGGTGTCGGAGAAGATCGCCGTGCGGGTGCTGGCCGCGATCCAGAAGCTGGGCGCCCGCAATCTCGAGGCGGCCGCCCGCAAGGTCGCATGAATGGGCTGGCCCCGGGCCGAGGCGGATGTCTGGGACGAACTGATCGCTCGCCCTGCGCATCGAGCGGCAGCGCCAGGGGCTGACCATCATCGAGCTCGAGGAGCGCGCCGGCTTCTGCCGCAATCACCTGGAGAAGCTGGAGAACGGGGTTCACCGGCCAACCGGATTCGTGCTGGCGGTCTGGGCCTGGACGCTGGGCTTGCGCCTGCAGCTGGCGCCGCTTGAATGACAGCTCGCCCGGGCCGCCGGAAGATAGACCACCTGATCGTATCCGCCGGCGGCTTCCGCGGGCCTGTCCTCTCACTTTCTGAGCTGCTCAAGGCGCCGGTGACGGCGCGCGTCTACGCGGCACTCCGGCATGGCAATAAGACCCTGCAGGAGATCGAGAGATGGGGACGCTTCAATGGGGACACCGAACGTCAGCGTCAGCAGACCGTCTGCGGCATCCTGGGCCGGCTGGTGGCGCTGGGCTTCGTCGAACGCTGCAGCTACGAGCGGCCCGATGGTGTCCGCGGCATGCCGTGCACGGTCTGGCGCCTCACGGGAAGGCAGCACGCATGGGACTTAGACTGACGCGTCAAGGAGGCGATGGCGCTGGGCATCGAGATCCCGCCGCCGCCCAAGCATAAGTACAACGCCAAGCCGTCGCGCATCGACGGCAAGGGCTTCGACAGCCAGATGGAGATGCTGCGCTACTGCTATCTGATCCAGGTCGAGATGGCGGGATCGCTGCGCCGACCTGGAGATCCATCCGCACTTCGCGCTCTACGCCGACGGCGGCGGCAGGGGCGCGGTCGAGGTCGGCACCTACGAGGCCGACTTCGCCTACAACGATCCCGAGGCGGGCCGGGTCGTGGAGGATGTCAAGGGCGTGCTGCTCCCGCTCTACATCCTGAAGCGCAACCTGCTCCTGGCCAACTATCCAACTCTGGTATTTCGCGGAAGTCAGGCAATGCCGGAAAAGATGGAAGTCGACACCCGATCACCCTGTCCAGCTTGACAGCCGGGACCTGAATGCGATCCTAGACTACATCGCTCGCATTCGCGCCTTGAATGTTGCCCTGCAACGAGAAGGGCAAGCAGGCGAGCCTGCAGCCGCACGCGCGACGAGCTGAAGGCCCTGGTCAACGCCAAACGTGCTCTGCGCCGCGTCCCCACGCCCCCCGCAGAGCACGGGGAGGCGCCCGCTCCCACACCCCCCACGGTGGAAGACCGGGCGCTTCCCGACCTTCCGAGTTCTACGGCAATCACAGGATGATCCCCGAGGACTGGACGCCCGCGCCGCGGACCGCGGAATGGGCCATCCACTACCTGCAGACCGAGGGCGTGGCCTTCGATATGGCCTGGCTGGTGGCCGAGTTCGTGAGCTACTGGCGCTCGCGCGCCAAGGCCATGGCGAGCTGGCAGCAGGCGTTCCGCAACAACATCCTGATGAAGCATGGAAGAGGAGTTCCCCTTGCCCCAACCCGACAGAACGGCCCGCGCGGCGGTGGAGCTGGATCTGGAAACGGACGCGTATTCGACCGCAACGCCGAGCTCCGGCGCCAGCGCCTTGACGACTTCGACGACGAAGCCCGCAACCTCGGTCGATCCCGTCCCGATCGCCCGCAAGCTGACCGCCCTGTGGGCGAGGATGATTGACGCGCCCCTGGAAAAAATTCTGGAGGACGACTGCCAGGCCCAGGCCATGGACCTGCTGCACCAGATGAACCTGGCCACGGTAATGCCGGGGCCGCTCGAGGTCGCCGCGGTCGATCCGCATGATCGCCGTGGGCCTGGACCTGCCACCGCCAACGGGTGCGGCGCTGCGAATCTATCATAAGGTGCTGGGTCAGCTGCCGCTCCCGCTGCTTCGGGATGCGACGGAACTACTCATCAAGAGTTATACATATCCCTCCTTTCCCAAGCCGGCGGAGTGGATGAACCGCGGCGGCGATCACCTCCGGTTGATCGAGCGGGCCCGCTTCATGATCGAGATCTACGACAAAAGGCGAAGGATCGCAGAGCTTTACTATGGCAAGGAGGTCGCGCGGCGGCGAGAAGCCGCAGCACGGAACAACCAAATCGGGGTGGCGGCCGAGCAACATGATGCCTTCGATTTGGAATAAAACTTCATTGACTGCCTCCTGCAAACTTAGCAGTTTCTTGATAGTGGCGATCAAATTCGCAGGAAGGGGCTGGGGGCAATGGTGTCGACGCAGGATCAGATCCAGCAATCGGTCCGCCGGTGGGTGCGGACCGTGATGCACGAGCAGGGCTGGAGCGCCGAGGAATGGGCGCGCCGGGCTGCCACCACACCCACCAATATTACGCGCATCCTGTCGACCGACAAGAGCCTGCCCAATGCCGATACCCTGGCGCGTCTGGCCCGGGTCGCCGGCAGCCAGCCCGATCTGGTCGGCACCGGCGACAAGGGATCGCCGGGCCGCGGCTCCGTGCCCCTGCTGGATCACGATCAGGTCATGACCTTGATCAGCAAGACCGGCCGGGAGAGGACGGCTTTCCTCGAGGGGCTGCGCCGAGAGCTCGTCGCCATGCAGGTCCTGTTCCGACCGTCGGCCACCGGCTTTGCCGTCAGGATCGAGACCGACTCGTTGCGCGGCCGCGGGCTACTGAAGGATGATGTGGTGGTGGTCCAGCCCAGCGACTTCTCGGGCGAAGACCATGGCACGATCGCCGCCGCGGTGGTGCGTCGGCGCATCGGGGCGTGGCTGTGGTATCCGCCGCTGCTGGTCCCCGCGCATGAGAGTGACGATCCCGTGCCGATCAAGGATGCGGTGATCCTGGGTCGCGTGCTGCAGCTTACCCGCCAGCTCTGAGGGGCTTGGCGGCCGCAAGGTGTAGAGCGGACCGCCAAGAGCCTGCCCCAGCGAAGGCTGGGGGCGCGGCCGGGCCCCACCCCCAATCCCCGGCCCGGCCGCGTCTCGCCGCGCTGCGTCGCAGCGGGTCTCCAGCACATCGCGGCGAGTGAGGGATTGCCCCGCCGCAAAGCAGCGGCCGCCAGGGCCTAGCCGCCTCGCCCCCGTGGCTAGGGGGGCCGACACCGAGAGATAGCGCTGTACGGCCTCCGGGCGCCTTCCTGGGGGGCGTCTGGCGTTGATTAGATCCTGCATTTTAAAAGGAGCTTATGCGTACCTGCAAGGACGCTGTAGAGTATTCACAATCCTTTGTTTGGGAGGAGAGCATGTCAGAGACGAAGAAGCTGGGCCCGGCCACCGAGGCGTGGCTGCGCCTCCACATCCCGCCCTGGGCATCTTTGCGTGACCGTGCCGTCGCCGCCGGGCTGGTCGAGCCCGAGACGCGCCGGCATCACCGAAGCCGAGGCCAAGTCGATGGCCGAGATCGCCGGCATCCGCCAGCGGGTGACGGCCCGCCTGAACAAGCCCGCCAACCAGGAGTGACAATGGGAAAGATGAAAGCCGCGGCCGCAGCCGCGGAAGAGCGCTCGCCTGACTTCATCGTGCCGGACCTGACCCCGCAGCAGAAGGAGATGCGCAGCAAGGGCCTCGGCGGCTCCGATGCGGAGCGGATCATGTCGGGCGACTGGTATCAGCTCTGGGCCGAGAAGACCAAGCGCGTGGTCCCGGAGGATCTGAGCCGCGTGCTGCCGGTCCAGATGGGCAAGGCGACGGAAGCCTTCAACGCCCACTGGTTCCGGGTGCAGACCGGGATTCACGTCAACCGCGCTCCTTCAGTTGTCGAGCGCTGCCATGTGCATCCTGCATATCCGCATATGCTCTGCAACATCGACGGGCTTGTGATGGTTGATGGCCGCCTCAGGTTGTTCGAGGCCAAGCACGTCAACCCGTTCGGGTCCAAGGGCGACCAGCCCGCCAAGCATTACGCGCAGATTCAGCATTGTCTGGAAGTCCTCGACCTCGAGGGCTGCGAGCTCAGCGTGTTCTTCGGCTCCATGGACTGGTCAGCGATTTTCACATCGAACGTGATCGCGACTACGGGGCGCTGTTGATCGACCGTGAACTCGAGTTTTGGAATCATGTGCGTTCCGACAAGCCGCCGGAGCGGACCGAGGCGGTAACCGGGGAGGGCCTCGAGACTCGACCTGATGCGCCAGCTGAACATGCGAACAAGCAACAGCTGGGGCGACAACGAGGCGACATGGATCCGCACCCGGGAACACGTCAAGCAAGGCGACGCCGCGGAATTGGCGCTCAAGGCGCTGATGCCAGCCGATTGCGATTTTGCATTCGGCACGGAGCTTTGCTGCGTGCGCGACCGTGCGGGGAAACTGACCCTCCGCTACCCCAATAAGAAGGATGCGCTTCGGATCGAAGAGCTGCTGGAGGCCGAGCGCCTGCAGCAGACCGACGATGACGAGGCGTTTGCGCTGTAACGGGAACCCCATCAACAGGACATGAACATGAACAACGACGAGGACATTCGAACCCGCCGCGTGGCGAATCTCGAGCTCTGGGACCGTCTATTCCCCACCGATCCCAGCCAGACCAAGACCTTCCGCCGGGCCGGCGGCTTCAGCGGCACCGCGATCAAGCCGATGTGGATGGTGATGCGGGCCACCGAGGAGTTCGGGCCGATCGGCAAGGGCTGGGGCTGGCACGAGATCGAGCACAAGATCTACACCATGACCAACGAGCAGGCCGTGTGGTTCTCCAAGGTCGTGGTCTGGTATCGCCAGGGCGAGCAGACCTTCCAGGTCGGCCCGCAATGGGGCGCCACCGAGCTCGTCGCCCGCCGCGGCGAGGCCAAGACCCTGTTCATGGACGAGGAGGCGGCCAAGAAGGCCGTCACCGATGCGGTCACGAAGTGCCTGAGCTATCTCGGGCTCGCCGGCGACGTGCATATGGGCCTGTTCGACGACAGCAAGTATGTCGCCGAACGCAAGATCGAGGAGCGCAAGGAGCGCGAGGCCGAGGCCGAGCAGGAGCGCAAGGCCAAGAAGGCCGCCGCGATCAAGAAGAAGCCCGAGGAGGATCCCGAGCCTGCCCCAGCGAAGGCTGGGGGCGATCCCGAGGACGAGAACCCGAGCGGGGCGCCCGCAGCCGAGGGCAAGCCCACCGGCAAGGTGGCCGAGAAGCCCAGCGAGGATAAGCCGCGCGAGCGCGAGGAGCAGGAGGGGGACGACGCCAACAGCCAGGATCCGGCTAACCCGAAGTTCAATCCCCGGGCCTGGTTCGAGCGCGTCACCAATGTGATCCGCAAGGCCGAGGACGAAGAGGACGTGCTGGCGACCTGGGCCCGCGAAAAGCTGGTGGCCAAGAAGCTGACGGGCACCAAGCACGCCGCTCTGGCCGACAAGGCTTACGAGCTCGCCAAGGCCCGCCTCGCCCAGCTGCGCGGTGACGGCAATTCCGAAGCCGCCGAATAGGAGATAGGCGATGAATGTCATGTTTCTGATCGGCAATGTCGGGCGCGATCCCGAGATCCGAACGACGACGGGTGGCAGCAAGGTGGCGACGTTCAGCATCGCCACCACCGAACGCTGGAAGGACAAGGACGGCGAGCGCCAGGAAAGGACGACGTGGCACAACTGCGTCGTCTGGGGCCCGCTGGTCAACGTGGTCGAAGACTACGTGCACAAGGGCTCCAAGATCGCGGTCCAGGGCCGCATGGAGGTCCGCAAATACACCAACAGCAACGACGAGGAGCGCACCGCCCACGAGACCATCGTGGCGAATCTCGAGCTGCTGTCGCCCAAGAAGGGCGGCCACGACAACGACGACGACGACGAGCGAAGCCGCGGCGCCGGCGGACGGTGGGCAAGACCGCTGCCAAGGGCGGCGGCTACGACCTCGACGACGACATTCCGTTCTAGGGCCCGGGAAGATCACGCTTCGGCCGGGCCCGGGCATGGCAGGTCATTGCCATCTCCTCCCCTGGCCGGAGGCACTATAGCCATTGAGGAGGCCGCGCATGGACAAGATCATCGATCTGGGCGAGCGCCGGGCGCTGCGCAAGCTGTCGCCGCTCGCCAGCACCTTGACCCGGCTGGTGATGGCCTGCCGGGTGCTGTTGCACCAGCGACCCTACGACCCCGACTTGGGCGAGATCCGTCGCGCCCTCGAAACCTTCGACAGGGAGATGGATCATGAGTGAGGAAGTAGAAGGTATCATGAAGGGCCTCGAGATCACCGGCGAAAGCCCGCTCGATACCGTGTTCAGCTATATCGATATGGGTTGACAGATTTTGTCCCCAAAAGGTCCGAGGTCCCTCGATTGACTCTCCCGCCCATGGAGCGGCTAGTTGCTGCGCAGCCTGGGCAAGCCCGTGAGGTAGAGAGGCGGGTGCCCCAGCGCAGCCAGGAGGGCAACATGAACAACAACCCGGAGAAGCCGGAAGAGCACACCGTTCCGCTCTCGGTGGGCGATCCGCGCAGCGCTCAAGCGACTATCAACAAGGGAGCTGACGGGTACACGGTGACGGTCTCGCTGAAAGATGGCGGGCGTACACGAGCGGCGTCGGAGGGCACCGTCGACAGCTACACCGAGGCCGAGACCGTGGCGAGAACGTTCGCGTCACAGCTGGATTTCCCCTGGTACAAGGTCGAGGTGATCTCCAGCTAGGACTGGCGCGGCTGGCGACGGTAACCACCGGGGAGCCACCTATCGCCCCGCGGAGTGGCCGCGTAGTGTTCACATGACGGCAATAGGGGGGAGCGCTAACCATGGCCACAGGGCAGACGAGCAAGCTCGACTATCTGACCCATCACGAGGCCGGCCATGCCGCGGTCGCCTTCTTCTTCGGGCTTCACTTGGAACGCTTTGGATCGACCAGCCGAGCGACAGGGGCTGGACGAAGCTCACCGAGGAATCCTTGAAGCGGCGCACGGACCTGCAGCATGTGCTGATCGCGTTGGCGGGAGGAAGGGCTGAGAAGCATCTCGACCCTTCATGCGTCGGCCAGCGGACAGGGTCTGACGAGGATGAGGGCCGCGCTCTGACTACTCTCGGCGAATGCCTGCGCTCCCACTTCGAGGGGCGTTCAGACGACTACATCGACAAGATGGGTGACCGCGTGAATTACATCCTTGCGGCCCGGTGCGCACTCATAGTGCGAGATAACTGGCCGGCGATACAGCGGCTCGCGGCTGTGCTTGCCCGACACGCCAGTGGCACTCGATTGGTCGAACTCACGGGAGAGGAAGCGGAGGACGTACTGGCTGGAGACGAAAGGTAGAGAGCCAGCGGCAAAACCACATGAGAGCAACATGAAGTGGTTCCCAAGTCCCCCAAGGTGGCCACCGAGGTTTCGCCGCCGGGACGCGTTTCCGCCCCAGCAGCCACCCAGCGCAGGCGCCAGTGGAACGCCCGGCAACTAGGCAGGCTGCGCGCTCTTCAGAGGTGGTCAACTTCACCTAAAGGGGATCTTCGCGGCTTTCATATACACCTAAAGGGTACTCCCCCAGCCCGGAACTACCGCCGCCTCGCCGTGTTTTGGGGCGGCTGGTGGACCACCATTCGCCAGCACCTAAGCTGTAACTCGCCCCCGCCACAGTCCTTCCCTAGAGATTGAGGCGGGGGTCTTTGCATTCTCGCATGACGCCAATCTGGGGGAGTGCTAACCATGGCTGAGACCGCCGAGAGACAACAGCTGGAGAAGGCGCGCTGGGGCGCCGAGTTGAGGCGCATTGGTAGAGACGCCGTGATCGCTGAGCTTGGCGGCACGCCAGCCAACCCAGGAGCCACCTTTCCGTTGTATCTACCAGACGGCAAGCGCGACCCCATGCGCGGCTACGTTGAGGAGTGGCTGGGGCGCATGGAGGACGAGGCAAAGGCAACAGCAACAGAGGCGAAGCGCTTCCGGTACATCCTCGTTGCGGCTGTCCTTGCCGTTGTCGTCGGCATCATGGCCGCATGGCCACCGATAGGGGACTGGATCAAGTAGCCCTGTGCCCTTCCTACCACCGGCAAACCGGCGCTTACACTTGTGCTTCTGCAAAGGCTAGAATTGAGCGATGAGGTTCCGACGCCTAAGCATTGTGGGGATGACACCGCCAGTCCTGCCGGCGCCGAGACGGTAAGGCAATGTGGCTGCTGGGCCGTCGGATCACCGCCAGCCACGGGTTCTTCTCAGCGGGAAGGTGGAACCAGGCTGGGACTTTTGACGGGGTGCCGTCCGATACTCCAAGATGGCCTGAACCTCCCTTGGAAGTCGGGCACGATATTGGTGACCAAGGTGCCACAAAGTCGCGCGCTGGTCTCCCGTCAAACGGTAGCGGCCTGAACTGGTAACGGCCTTCAATATTTCGCGGCAGAAGCCCCTATCGGGCGAACCAGGCCGAAAAGGGCAATTAGCCAGCGCCCTGAGCAGGCGCCTCTCCTCCACGGTCATAGGCGCATCTCGCAAGATATCGTCGCATGACATCTTTTGCTTCGTTGCCTCCGGTAAACGGCGTGAGCCGCGCCGATCGGGTCAGATCGGACGCCATAGGCTTGCTCACGTAGAGGATCGAAATGCCCTACTCACGGTCGACCTTGGCAAGGTGTCAGACAAGCGCAACCATCGACCTATGGTTAGCGGTCTCTACCTTCGAAATGTAGGATAAGGACCATCTCTTAAATCATGCCGTGGTAACCTATTCGGAGTACAGAGAGGGTACGATGCCGCTTAAGTTCACGCCGGAACGCGCGATATACGACGCGGGCCGCCAAATGGTGCTCTTTCTTGCCCGTGACGAAAGTCGCTTGGTGCCATGTGCTGTAACCGGAAGGGCATTGGCAGCGGCGGCTCTTGCTCATTCCCTCGAGAAATCCGATCCCATACTCGTTTACCGGGCATTCAAGGCCGGAATTCGCGCCGCCGCGCAGGAGAAGTACCGCAAGCACCTCATAGAAGAAGATGGCCTCGTCATAGTCCGCAGGAAGGATCTGGGCGCCGTCTGATCGCGTCCCGGAAAGCCGTGGGAATGGGCGTGCCTTGCAGATGACTTGGCGACAGCTTAGCGCTCAGCCGGCCAGCGCGAGAATAGGAGCGCCGCAGCGTCAGCAGATCCCTGCCGAAATGCTTTGGCCGGGCATAAGACCACGGCGAGCTATTTGACTATCAAATGCTGGTATCCACACATCGCATGTAGGCACGCCAGGAGAATGGCCCGCCCGTACCCCCCGTATGTTGCCTCCTCGTCACAGAATCGATCGAGTTCGGCGTCTATATGCGTGGTTTGGCTGCGCGCCTTAGCGACACGCTCAGCCCGTTCGCAGGTACCGGCGACATCGTAGTCCGAGGAGCCTGCCTGATTGGCTCTGATGAAACAGTAGGCTTGCGAGCGGAAATCTCGTGAACTTATCTGCTCCTGTGCGGATGGCGAGTTCGCGCAGGCTACTAGCGCCGCAAGGCAAGCAGTTCTGAGCGCGATCGCTTGAACTGTCGTCAAATATGGCATTGACCGACAACACCGGCAGTTTTGTCGCGTTTGACCAGTGTGAAAGCGACAAGGCAACGAACCCCAGGGGTTGGGGTAGTGGCGCTCCATTCGCAGTCGCTGAGTTCGTAGCGCATGATTTACAGCTCCACTTTTGGGAGCTTGAATTATGCTCGGGGCCAGGGAATCAATGGCCAAACAGCATGTCCGCTGTTCTAGGGTGAGCGGACCTATGGCAGACATCGCGAAATCGACGCGATTGACCCTGAGCGGACCATGGACGGTCGATATCAGGTTTTTGTGGAAGCCTAAAATCGGGTCGTACCCATTTTCAACTCTCCCGGGAGGGCCGCGTAGAGCAAGCGGCTCCAGGAGTAGGACACGTTTTTCCGGTGCTTGTCGCACAACTGTCCCGAGTTTAAACTAACATCCACCAAGGCGTACGATTGCGTACACTTCGCCTCTGGCCCATTCTTGAGAATACGATCTCGGAGATCGTGCCGTTTCCCGAAGCCGCTGATCAATCCCAAGACTGCGCTCGCCTGGGCTTCGGGATATGCCCGTCGAAGCTACTGACAAAGTTAGCAAAAGGAGAAGGAGAAAACGCCATGAGAAAGTTTCTCGCAGTATCTGCAATGGGACTCGGCCTCCTGTTCGCGCAGCCTGCTCCGTCGTCGGCCCAGACGCCGGACGGTGTAATTGAACTATCGGGAGGCGCCGTTGCCATTGGTATCGGCTACAGTTGGGGCAGCGGAACCCTCATCTTCCAGGGCAAGCGTTATCCGCTCAATATCAGCGGCCTCTCCGTCGCCAGTGTCGGCGTCACCGACTACACCGCAGCCGGAAGTGTCGAGGGACTCCATTCACCGCAAGACATCAACGGCGTTTTCACGGCGGTTTCGGCGGGCGGCACGCTCGGCGGCGGCGGCAACATTTCCGCGATGCAGAACCAGAATGGCGTGGTGATCCATCTGACATCCACGACTCAGGGCCTCAGCCTCTCGCTGGCCGCCGAGGGCCTGAAGATATCTCTCGGCCAGTGAGCCGAGCCAGCACCGGGGTAAGGCTTGCCAGTGCTCGGCAGGCCTTACCCCGCGCTTCTAGCATTTGGGGGACTCTCAGGGCCCTACGAACGACCTCGCGAGGACAGGGCGTGCCCAACCACAGCATTCGTCGCCCGAGTTGCGGGCTCTCAGAAGGTCTGACATCTAGTCCGCTTCGAGACGCCGCAAGCAGTCCTCGATCTAGGCGACCCTATTTTCAAGCTCGGCTGCCTGGTCTTTGAATGCCGACCTGCCGTGCAAAGCCCGAGCGGCCAACTGGCGGGCCCTTGCCGCTCTCTCTCAGGCACTAAATGCCTTCTCCCGAAGCTCGATCATCTCCAACTGTTTCCGACACATGCAGTTTCCCATACTTGCACCCGTCCCGCACGTAGTGGGGGTCGCCGAAGGGCCGCAACTGTCCGCTTTTCGGAGGCTTCACGGATAAGCCCCGCACAGCGCCAGACGACCGACTTTGGACCCTGAGCGGACCATGGACGATCGATATTAGGTTTTTTTGTGGAAGCCTAAAATCGGGTCGCACCCATTTCAATTTACTTTCCGGGCCGGCGGCGCAGCGCAACGGGTCCAGGAAATGGCGAGCGTCTCCCCGGTGCTTGCCGCACAACTGTCCCGAGTTTAAACTAACATGCAACTCGGACTAGCCAGTCGGGGTGGGTCTACTGTGAATTGGGCCGGCTGTTGTAGCCCGGATCAACTCTTGCAGGTGGAGGCCCGAAATGCTTTGCATTCAATGTTTTTCGCACCCTACCGCAGGTGGCGGCAGCTCATTCCGATCATGCTCAAGGCGGATGGCCCTGGCTGCCGCGGTTATGCTGTACGCCCCATCTCTGGCCCATGTTCGCGAATGTGATCCCGGTGATTTTCTTCGAAGCCGCTGATCATCCTAAGGCTGCCGATCCCGATGCCGGGGGTGAAGGCCTCGGCAATTCCTTGAAGGGCCTGTTGCCCTGATCAAGACGCCGCGGCCGCTGGGCCCGGCAATTTCCGACGCAGATGCTATTCGGGCTGCCAACGGATTGGAGACATCAGATGAAATCCAAGCCCACACCGGACCAAGTCATAGCGGAGCTGAATCGTCTTGCTGAGTCGCGAGACGGTGACGTCCCCTGGAAAAAGTGGGGTCCGTATCTGAGCGAGCGCCAGTGGGGAACCGTGCGCGAGGACTACAGCGAAGGCGGCGATGCGTGGAACTACTTCACGCACGACCAGGCTCGCTCGCGGGCCTATCGCTGGGGCGAGGACGGGCTCGCGGGCATTTCCGATGAACGGCAGCGGCTTTGCTTCGCGCTGGCGCTGTGGAACGGCAAGGACCCGATCCTCAAGGAGAGGCTGTTCGGGCTAACCAACAGCGAGGGAAATCACGGCGAGGACGTCAAGGAATATTACTTCTATCTCGATTCCACGCCGACGCACTCCTACATGAAGTACCTCTACAAGTACCCGCAGGCGGCCTATCCCTACGTCGACCTTGTCGAGACCAACCGACGCCGCAGCCGGCATGAGTTCGAGTACGAGCTGTTGGACACGGGCGTATTCGATCAGGATCGCTACTTCGACGTCTTCGTCGAATACGCCAAGGCCTCGCCGGAAGACATTCTCATCCAGATCACTGTCTGCAATCGCGGCCCCGAACCGGCGACGCTGCACGTGCTGCCCACGCTCTGGTTCCGCAACACCTGGTCATGGGGCAGGAGCAGATCGCCCCGCCCGGCGCTGCGGCAGACCGGTCCCGGCGTGATCGCGGCCTCCCACCCCGACCTGGGCGATCGGTTCCTCTCCTGCGAGGGCGCTGCGGCGTTGCTCTTCACGGAGAACGAGACCAACACCGAGCGTCTGTTCGGCACGCCCAACCGGACGCCCTACGTCAAGGACGGGATCGACAACTACATCGTCCACGGCCGCCGCGAGGCGGTGAATCCCGAGCGAACGGGGACGAAGGCTGTCGGCCCATTATCCGCTCACCGTGGGGGCCGGCGAGTCCGCGGACCATTCGCCTGCGGCTCCACGACGCGGCCGTGGCTTCGCCCTTCGGCGGCGGCTTCGAAGCCGCGGCGCAGGCACGCCGCCGGGAGGCCGACGAGTTCTACGCCTCGGTCATCCCGTCGTCGCTCGACGCCGACGCGGCCAATGTCATGCGCCAGGCGCTGGCCGGCATGCTCTGGTCCAAGCAGTTCTATTACTACGATGTCGACCGGTGGCTCGTGGAGCGCGGCGCCGATCCCGTTCAAGCCCAACCGGCGACCGCCCCCCGCAACGAGCATTGGCAGCACGTATACAACGCCGACATCATCTCGATGCCGGACAAATGGGAGTACCCCTGGTATGCGGCCTGGGACCTGGCCTTCCATGTGCTGCCGCTGACGCTGGTGGATGAGGATTTCGGCAAGCAGCAGCTGGACCTGATGCTCCGCGACGCCCTATCTGCACCCCAGCGGGCAGATTCCCGCCTACGAGTGGAATTTCGGCGACGTCAACCCGCCGGTTCACGCCTGGTCCACCATCTTCACCTACCGCTGGAGACGATCCGGCACGGCAAGGGCGACCTCGACTGGCTCGAGCGCGCCTTCCACAAGCTGACGCTCAACTTCACCTGGTGGGTGAACCGCAAAGACCGCTCGGGCAACAACGCCTTCGAAGGCGGCTTCCTGGGGCTCGACAATATCGGCGTTTTCGACCGCAGCGCGCCGCTGCCCACCGGCGGGTATCTCGAGCAGGCCGACGGCACCGCCTGGATGGCGCTCTTCTGCCAGAACATGATGGAGATCGCCGCCGAGCTGGCGATGCACAGGCCGGCCTACGTGGACATGGCCCTCAAGTTTGTCGAGCATTTCCTGTGGATCGCCAGTGCCTTGATGCATGCCGGCGACGAGATCGGGATGTGGGACGAGGAGGATGGGTTCTTCTACGACGTGCTCCGGCTGCCCGACGGCCGGGCCGAGCGGCTGAAGGTGCGCTCCATGGTGGGGCTGCTTCCCTCTGTGCGCCGTCACCGTCTTCGATGGGAAGTTCCTCGAAAGCCATCCGGAGCATGCAGCACCGCTTCACGAGGTTCCTCGAAGCGCGCCCGGAGCTTACGGCCTTCATTCACGATCCGACCAAGCGCGGTCAAGCCGGCCGACGGCTCGGCGCGGTCCTGGACGAGAACAAGCTGCGCCGCGTGCTGGCGACGATGCTCGACGAGAAGGAGTTCCTGAGCCCCTACGGCATTCGGGCCCTTTCGCGCTACCACGCCGAGCATCCCTATGTGTTCCGCGTCGGGAGACCAGGAGTATCGGGTCTCGTATCTGCCGGCGGAGTCGGACACCGGCATGTTCGGCGGCAACTCCAATTGGCGCGGCCCCATCTGGATGCCCGTGAACGCGCTGATCATCCGGGCGCTTGCTTCAGTACTACATCTACTACGGCAACGATTTCACCATCGAATGTCCGACGGGCTCCGGGCACCAGATGAATCTGTACCAAGTGGCCGAGGAAATCACGCGCCGGCTGGCCGGCATCTTCCTGCGAGACAAGGATGGCCGGCGGCCGGTGTACGGGGGAAGCCGCAAAGTTCCAGGAGGATCCGCACTGGCGCGATCTCATCCTGTTCTACGAGTACTTCCACGGCGACAACGGCGCCGGCCTCGGCGCCAGCCACCAGACCGGCTGGACGGGCGTCATCGCCCGGGCCATGCATCTGTTCGCGACGACCACGGCCGAGCAGGCCCTCGAGCTCGGCAAGGCGGCCGCCTTCGTGGAAACGGACCAGCCTGCGAAGGAGTCCGCCGCGGGCGCACCCGCAGCGCGCAAAAGCTAAGATGGGCGAGCCGCTCTAAGGCGCACGAGCGGTTCTGCCGGCCAAGAGGCGGTCACCGAGCCGTACGAGGAACGGCGCTGCCAACATTGAGATCGCGATCAGGACGCTCGCCAACGTTGTTCGTTCAGCGGTAAATAGCCCTCCTGCCTGGGCTGCGCCGAACAGGACGAAGCCGAATTCGCCGCACTGTGCCAGAGCGAGTGATAGACGCAGCGCATCCCCCTTTTCGACGCGCAGGACCAGCGCCAGACCGAAAACGACAACGAGTTTCATCAGCAGGATCGCCGCGACATTGACCAGAAGTGGCGCCCAGGTCTGACTAACAATCTGCAAATCCACCGACAGCCCGACGCTGAGGAAGAACAACGCGATAAGCGTGCTCTGTACCGGCTGAACGATAGCAGCTATTCGGTGGCCGAACGGCGACATCGACAACACCACGCCGAGAAGGAACGTGCCGAGCGCCATCGACAACCCAACACTCTCGGACGCAAATGCAGCGGCAAAAACCCCTAAGAGGCTGATGCAAGAGAAGGCGGGCTCGTTCTTCTGCTTCTCAGCGATGGCGAGGATGCGCGGCAGCACATACCGTCCGCCGACGATAATCCCGACTACCGCAACTGCGGCCCACGCAACCGCCCACAGCCATGGCCCGCCGGCAGAACTAGCGCCTTCCCGCTTGGCCATGAATGAGACCAGCAATAACAACGGCACGATCGCGAGGTCTTGAGCCAAGAGGATTGCAAACGCCTTGCTACCCCAGGTCGTGTGCAGTTCATCGCGCTCCTTGAGCAGCTGGATCACGACCACCGTTGAAGACTGAGCAAATCCGAGGCCCAGCACCAAGCTCACCTCCCACCCGGCGAACCCCCACCAGACGTAAAAGCCGATCAACAGAGCGCTGAGGGTGATTTGGGGTACGCCAAACGCGAGCACGTCGCGACCGAGACGGCGGAGTTGGTCCAGCTGGATTTCCAGTCCGATCAAAAACAGCAGCAGAACGACGCCGATCTCGCCGAATTCTCGCACCGCCAGGATCGTTTGAGCAGGTATGTCTCGCACCTGCCCAATCACGATGCCGGCCACCAGGAAGGCGACGATCGAGCCGATTCCGAGCCGGCCGAAGACAAGCAGACAAAGCGATATCAGGCCGAGGACACCAATTGCCGCCACCAAGAACGCGGTAATCTCGAAATGAGGCATAAGCAACTCCAGCTCGTCTCATCGCTGAAGACTTTGACGGCAAACCATTATCTGGTCTACCAACTCGATTGACGACGATAACTACAAGTCCTCAAGTTCAACGGGCAGGATCGCGTAGTGGGTCAGTCGGCTACAACCAGCGCCTCGCAGATGGCGGCATGACGAGGCAAGCTGTGGTCGCTGACCTACCCGACGTCCACCAGATGACCGACCTTCTGATCCAAGTTTGCTGCCGGACGATGGCAATTTGCAAGAGCGAGCCTTCGCCCGGAATGCCAGGAAGCTCCAACCGCCGTCGGGATCGGGGTGCCGCGTGTGGGAAGCTCAGAAATTGCCTTCATCAAGGCCCACCTGGTCCTCGGTTCTTTCCGGAACGCACAACAACCGAGCGTTCACGCCGAGGCTGGATCAGGCGGTGGCCGCAGTTCGGCGATCAACCGCAGTATCTCGGCGAACAGCATTCTGGGCACGGCGACCTCTGCCATCTGAAATCTGAAAGGCTATACAGCGGCCGTGGCTGACGACCTTCGCGCCGATCTTGATCAGCTTCTCCTTCAGGCTGGTCAGGAACCAGTCCTTGATTGGCTCGGGCGTCGCAAGAGTGCGCAGGAAGTTGCCGAGGTTATAGGCCACTGCGTGAAGCTGTAGCCGCACAGCGTTGGCCGCGAACGAACGGCACGACAGCCGCGTCCAGTTGATCGCGTTTTTTGCCTTCCTTGATCCAGTGGAGGATCCAATGAAACCTGACGCTTGATACCGAGTGGTGAGAGGCCGTTCTTCATCGCCGATGGACCGGTTTTGGCACATAGCCGAAGTGCGCGCAGGTTCCGCTTACGACCGCTGTCCGGCCCAAAGCGGAAGTAGCGGGCGCCATCAACTGGGCAATTCCGGGAGCATTATCGAAGGGACAAGAGGTGCCCGTATCAGCCTAATTGACCCCCCGCCAAATTCTGCAAAGTGCCTCCTGCCCAGTCAGCGTCGCCGACGGTTCGGCCGAGGTGCTGCGCCTGGTCTCCCGCGATCTCGACTTCCAGTATCGCAGCCTCATGGCTGCGCAGCCGGCGGCCTAGCCCCATGGCCCTGCGTCAGATCCATGCCGAAGAGGACCTCGCCGAGAATCACGAGATCAACGTCACGCCCTTCATCGACGTCATCCTGGTCATCCTGATCATCTTCATGGTGGGCGCGCCGCTGGCCACGGTCGACATGGCCGTCGATCTGCCGACCTCCGACGCCAAGCCGAGCACGCGACCCGACAAGCCCATTTTCCTCACCGTCAAGGCGGACAAGGCGATCACCCTGGACGACAAGCCCGTGACCTTGGGCGGGCTGGGCAAGGCGCTGGAAGGGCAGTTCCACGGCGACAAGGAGCAGCGTATCTTTCTCCAGGCCGACAAGAGCGTGGAATACGGTGACATCATGGCAGTGATGAACGCCCTCAGGGACAGCAGCTATCTGAAGATCGCGCTGGTCGGATTGGAGGCGCCGGACCACAAATGACGGTCGCCGAGCTCCGCCCCGTTTCCTTCAGCGATAGCTTCGGCCCCATCGGCTGGAGCATCAGCCTTGTGGCCGTCCTGCTGCTCCATCTCGCCTTCGCCTATTACCTCCTCGTCTATCATCGCATGGAGGTCGCGGCGCCGCCGCCGCCGCCCAAGGCGATCCTGATCGATCTGGCGCCGGTGGCCCCGCTCCTCGGACCCAAGATCGCGCCGCTGACGCAACCCGTGCCTCTGCAACCGTTACAGCAGCCTTCCATCGTTCCGCCCTCCCCGCCCATCGTGCCGCCGTCGACGCCGGTCAATCCGGCCTTGGCGGCGCCCACGCCGCCGGTCGAGACCGCGCCGATTCCCGATTTGCCGAAGCTGCCCGAAGGCGAGATCGCACCTCTGCCGAAGGCAGCCGAGCCGCCGCCGCCCGTCAAGAAGCCCGAGGAAAAGAAACCGGCGCAGACGAAGCCGGTACCGCAGAAGCAGACGCAAAAGACGAACCCGAAGCAGAAGTCGCAGCAGGCACAGCTGCCCGTCGCGGCCAGCACCGGGGCGATGGAGAAGGCCAATCCCATAACCCTATGGCAGCTGGCCGTGATCAAGCGGCTTCAGCCCTACATGCGCTGGCCGGACGACGCGCCCTATTGGATCGACACCGCAGCACCCCAGGTGCGGATCACCATCGATCGCCAGGGCCATGTCCTGAGGGCCTCGGTGGTCCAGAGCTCCGGCTACGAATCCTTCGACAAGGCCGCCCGCAAGATCTTCAAGCGGGCGGTGACCCTGCCGCCCCCGCCGGCCGAGCTGCCCGGCGATCCCCTGACCTTCGACATGGCGGTCACCTTCGACCAGCGGCGGCGCGGATAGGGCTCAGCGGATCACAAAGGGACTCCAATTTCCCCATCATCTTTGCCGTACTTTTGCCGTACGTTGTAAAAAGCAGGAACGGAAATAGACATAAGCCATTGATTTAACTGGCGTCCCCTAGGGGATTCGAACCCCTGTTACCGCCGTGAGAGGGCGGTGTCCTGGGCCACTAGACGAAGGGGACAGCGGCCGAAGGCGCCTCTCTTAGCGGAGAGCGGCCAGCCTGGCAAGCCGAACCCGCCGGGATTCCGCCGCCGCCGGCAGGCCGATTAGGCCTCCAGATAGCCCAGCCGGCGCATCAGCGGGCCGGCCTCGGCCTCGATGCGCCGGAGCACGGCCTCGGGCACGGGCTGACGCGGCCCCTTGATGTCGCCCTTGCGCACGAATTCCGTGTCCCGGCGCCGCGGGTGGCTCTCGTTGAACTTCGCCTCATGGGCGCGCATCCGCTCGATCGTGACCCGCGCCAGGACCTCGGCAGCGACGGCGCTCTCGAGCCGCCAGCCGAGCAGGTCATAGAGCCGGGTCAGCTCCTGGGCGGTGCGGGCGAGCAGATCCTCATAGCGCAGCAAGGTGAAGGAGGCGGTGGCGTCGACCTTGTCCAGCCATCCCCCGACATGATCGGCCCAGGCTTTGATGCCATAGAGCCTGTGCTCCACCATCTCCTCCAGGCTGCCCTTCCAGACGGCGCGGCCGAGGAGATGGGCGTGGTAGAGGGCATCACGAGGCGCGGATCGCGCACGAGATAGATCACCTTGCGGTAGCGCCGGATCCAGGGCGCATGGCTGGTGAAGCAGCGGCAGCCCGGGACCGGCAGGCTCGGCGGCCCGACGCGCGAGACGCTATGAAGATCGGCGATGAAATCGGAGTGATTGAAGAAGGTGATCTCGCGCTTGTCGCCGGAGAGCAGCAGGTTCGTCGTGGCCATCAGCCATTTCAGCCAATTGATTCCCGATTTGGGATAGGCCACCAGGAACAGATCGGTGTCGTCCGGCGGCTGGGGCAGATAAGGCCGGTCGATACAATCGTCGACGGCCTCGCGCAGCCGCCGCCGTCCGGCGGCGGCGATCTGGCCCAGGCTCGGCCGTCTGGTGCCCTCCGCCATGGGGTGCCGCCCTAGGCGACCTTCTCGTTCGCCCGCGCCGCATGGCGCTCGGCCGAGGCGATGAAGGCAGCGACATCGGCCTCCTTGGTGTCGAAGGCCGTAACCAGCCGCAGCAGGGTCTGGTCCTCGCCCAGCCAGCGGTAGAATTGGAAGCCGTCGGCCTGAAGGCCGCGGATGGCATTCTCAGGCAGGTCGACGAAGATCTCGTTCGCCTCCACGGGATGGGCGAGCTTGGCGCCGGGAATGCGCCCCAGCCCTTCGGACAGGCGGTTGGCCATGGCATTGGAATGGCGGGCGTTCCTCAGCCAGAGATCGCCCTCGAGATAGGCGTCGAGCTGGGCCGAGAGGAAGCGCATCTTGGAGAAGAGATGGCCCGCGCGCTTGCGCCGGAAGGCGAATTCCGCGGCCAGGGCCTTGTCGAAGATCACCACCACCTCGGCGGCGAGCGCCCCGTTCTTGGTGGCGCCGAAGGAGAGGATGTCGACCCCGGCGCGCCAGGTGATCTCTGCCGGACTGACCTTCAGGAAGGTGAGCGCATTGGCGAAGCGGGCGCCGTCCATATGCAGCTTGACGCCATAGCGCTTTCCCGCCGCCGCGATGGCGGCCACCTCGGCCGGGCGATAGCTGGTGCCGGATTCCGTCGCCTGGGTCAGGCTGATGGCCGCCGGCTGGACGTGATGCACCACGCCCTTATGGGCCGCGCCCAGCGCCGCCTCGACCTCGGCCGCGCTGACCTTGCCGTGCTCGCCCACCAGATTCACCAGCTTGGCGCCGCCGGTATAGAACTCCGGCGCGCCGCATTCATCGACGCTGATATGGGCGTCGCGCTGGCAGTAGATGGCGCCGAAAGGCGGCGTCATCACAGAAAGCGAAAGCGCATTGGCGCTGGTCCCGGTCGCCACCGGAAATGCTGTGAGATCGGTCTCGAAGATCTCCTTCAGCTTGGCCTCGACGCGGGCCGTCAGGGGGTCCTCGCCATAGGAGGGGACCGTGCCGGTATTGGCCCGGGTGAGGGCTGCGAGGATTTCGGGCGAGGCGCCGGTGACATTGTCGCTGCAGAAATTCATAGGCCTTGGACCCCTATGGCTAAGGTTGGGCGAGAAGCGATATGCGGCCGGTCTCCCGCCCGCTGTCGGGATCGACCAGGAGGATGAGCTGGCAGTCGGAGCCGTCGCCCAGCCGAAGCGCAAGCCTCGCCCCCGCCGTCGTCATCTCCACCACCCGGCAGCCCTTGGGCAGGACCAGCGAGGCGGGCTCGAAGCTCCGGCCAGGGGAGCCCGCCCTTCATCCGGGTGGCCACCGCCACGATGACGACGGTGACGCCGACCAGGATCAGGAACCCCATGGCGATGACGATGATCTTGAGGGCTTGCATGCTTTCGGTCCAGTCTCAGGGCCATGGCGAAGGCTCCCGACACCGAGACCCCCCAAAGTGATCCTTCGCCGCCGCCGGTTGCGGCCGGCGCCGAGGATGCCGGCGAGAGGCTCGATCGTTTCCTGGCCCGGCGGCTCTCGGGATTGTCGCGCAGCCGGCTGAAGCAGCTCATCGAAACGGGCCGCGTCAGCGAAAGCGGCGCGACCTTATCCGACCCGTCCCAGAAGGTCAAAGCCGGGCAGGTCTTCCGCCTCGACCTGCCCCCTGTCGCCCCGGCCACGCCTTTGGGCCAGGCGATGGATCTGGCCATCGTCTATGAGGATGAGGACCTCATCGTCATCGACAAGCCGGCGGGGATGGTCGTCCATCCCGCCCCCGGCAATCCGGACATGACCCTGGTCAATGCCCTCATCGCCCATTGCGGGGAGTCCCTCTCGGGCATCGGGGGCGAGCGCCGGCCGGGGATCGTCCACCGGCTGGACAAGGACACCAGCGGCCTGCTGGTGGCGGCCAAGAACGATGCCGCCCATCAGGCCCTGGCGGCCGATTTCGCCGCAAGGCGGATCGACCGGCATTACCTGGCCGTGGTCTGGGGCATGCCCGCCCCCCGGGAGGGGGAGATCGAGGGCGCCATCGGCCGCCACCCCGTCGACCGCAAGCGCATGGCGGTGGTGAGCCGCGGCGGCCGGGCCGCCCTCACCCGCTACCGGGTGCTGGCCGCCCTGGGGCTAGGCGCGAGCCTGGTGGAATGCCGCCTGGCCACGGGCCGGACCCATCAGATCCGGGTCCATCTGGCCTCCATCGGCCATCCCCTGCTGGGCGACCCGGTCTATGGCAAGGAGACGGCGGAGCGCCGGGCCCGCCTCAGCCCGGCCGGGCGGGCGGCTTTGGCCGGCTTCCGCCGCCAGGCTCTCCACGCCGCCAGCCTGGGCTTCCGCCACCCCCGCACCGGGGCCTGGCTGGCCTTCGAAAGCCCCCTTCCCCCCGACCTCAGCTGCCTTATTAATGCCTTGAAATAGCGCCAATTCCGTCTATCTCCTAGTCCCATAGTAAGATATTCTTGACGCAGTGCAGCAAGGCCACCATATCGTCGTTACAGACCCTGACCGCGGGTTGATTGAGGGGACTTAAAGCGGTTCAGGGCGTTAGGAGGGGTATGTCCACGACCATCAGAACGTTACCGAGCCTGAACTCGGACAGCGGGCTGTCCCGCTATCTGCAGGAAATCCGCAAATTCCCGATGCTCGAGATGAACGAGGAGTTCATGCTCGCCAAGCGTTGGCGGGAGCATAAGGATCCCGACGCCGCCCATCGCCTGGTCACCAGCCACCTGCGCCTCGTGGCCAAGATCGCCATGGGCTATCGCGGCTATGGCCTGCCCATCAACGAGCTCATCGCCGAGGGCAATGTCGGCATGATGCAGGCCGTCAAGCGCTTCGACCCGGACCGCGGCTTCCGCCTGGCCACCTATGCCATGTGGTGGATCCGCGCCGCGATCCAAGAGTACATCTTGCACAGCTGGTCGCTGGTCAAGATCGGCACCACCGCCGCCCAGAAGAAGCTGTTCTTCAACCTGCGGCGCGTGAAGGGCCAGATCAAGGCGATCGAGGAGGGCGATCTTTCGCCCGAGCAGGTGAAGGTCATCTCCGACCGGCTCGCCGTGCCGGAAGACGACGTCGTCACCATGAACCGCCGCCTCGCCGCCCCGGACAATTCGCTGAATGCCCCGGTGCGCGCCGAAGGCGAAGGCGAATGGCAGGACTGGCTGGTGGATGAATCCCCCACCCAGGAGACCCGCCTTGCCGAAACCGAGGAGCTCTCCGCCCGCCAGCGGCTCCTGGGCAAGGCCCTGGACGGCCTCAACGCCCGCGAGCGCCATATCCTGATGGAGCGGCGGCTGAAGGACGATCCGGCGACCTTGGAGGATCTGAGCAAGGAATACGACATCAGCCGCGAGCGCGTGCGCCAGATCGAGGTGCGCGCCTTCGAGAAGCTGCAGAAGGCCATCCGCAACGCCGCGCGGGAGCAAGGCCTCGCGCATTAACCGTCGCTTGCCATAGCGGGAAAAGAGCGAGCCGGTCGGCTCGCTCTTTTTTTGTCTATTGCCGGCGCTACGGCGCCGGCCGCCGGCGCAGGAAGCGGAAGGGATTGGGCAGCTTGTCCGTGAGCTTTCCGAGGCGGGCCATGGCCTGGGGGATCTTCATCACATCGGCGATGCGGCGGTCGAGGAAGTCCCAGGTCGCGGAATTCTCGGGTGATTTGTCGTTCAGCCAGTAGAGCAAGGTCGAGCTGTAGACCCCGGCCAGCAGCCCCCGCTTGGTATAGAAATTGTAGTCCGTTGAGCGGTCGCCGATGGCATACCAGACCGCGTCCACGGTCCGATAGACGAGCTTTGCCGCCAGCGGCGCATGGATCGGCAGAGCGAGGATCGAGAGAGCGCGCCGGATCGCCTCGCGATGGGGCGTGTTGGCGGCGAGCCGCAGCCGGATCGCGAGCGCGACCTTCTGGCGCAGCTTCAGCCCTTCGGTCGCGGAAGCTTCATAGGCTTCCACCATGCGGCGGTCGGCGAGGCGGCTGTGATACTCGATCATCTCCTCGGGCCCGCCGGGGAAGGCGTTGAGGGCGAGCCCGCGCTCGATGCCGAGGTCGCGCGCCCCCGCCAGCAGGGCCGTCTGGCCCCAGCCGTCGAAGGGCACATGGGCAAGGGCCGCATCGATCAAGGGCTCCTGCAGCTCCGCCGCGCTTTTCTGGCCCGCATCCGTCATCGCTCAATCCTCCGGCAGGGAATCGGCGCCATAGGCGCGTTGCATCTCTTCAAGGAACATCAGCTTGGAGAGATCGGTCATGCGCATGGGATAGAGCATGCCGTCGAGATGGTCGCATTCATGCTGGACCACCCGGGCGTGGAAGCCGGTGGCCTCACGGTCGATGGCCTCCCCCTCCGGCGTCACGGCGCGATAGCGGATGGCGGCGTGGCGGGGGACCCAGCCCGTCAGCCCCGGCACGGAGAGACAGGCCTCCCAGCCCCCGACTTTCTCGCCGTCCAGGGCGATGATCTCGGGGTTGACCAAGGCGATGGGCGCCACCGGTTCCGCCCCTTCGCGGGCCGCCCGCAAGGCCGGGACGTGGAAGATCACCACCCGCCAGGGGACATGGACCTGGGGGGCGGCAAGCCCGGCCCCGCCGATGTCCTCCAGGGTCTCCCACATATCGGCCACGAGGCGCCGGACTTCGGGGGCGGTGGGGTCGGCGACGGGCTCGGCGGGATGGCGGAGCACGGGATGGCCCATGCGGGCGATCTTCAGGATGGACATGGCCCCAATATGGCCCGGGCGGGGAGTGGCGAAAAGGTCTCCCGGCGGAACCCCTTCACAACCGTCCGGCGATGTGTTACCTAGCGGCCTCTTCGGGTCGTCGGGCCCGTCGATTCACGCCTTTTTCGTTCATGTCTCTTTTGTTTCAGGAGCCAGAGCCGCCTTGCAAGTACTCGTCCGCGACAACAACGTCGATCAGGCCCTGCGCGCGCTGAAAAAGAAAATGCAGCGCGAGGGCATCTTCCGGGAAATGAAAATGCGCCGCAACTACGAGAAGCCGTCGGAGCGCCGGGCCCGCGAGCGGGCCGAGGCCGTTCGCCGGCATCGCAAGCTGATGCGCAAGCGGATGGATCGGGAAGGCTACTAGACGCTTTTCCGTATATTCGGACACCGTCGCGAGCCGCCCTTGGGCGGCTCGATGCGTTTGTGCCCCATTTCAGCCCTTTCCCGCCGACTTGTGATGCAACCTTAGAGGGCTGATAATTCTTTTTTCTGCAGCCTGCGGCTCGGGAGGCACGGCAGGTCGGCAGCGACGGTCATCCCCGGGAGAGGAATCCATGAACCAGGCCCACCGCAGCAAAGCCCCTGGCCCTGACGCGACGGGACTGTCGAATTCGCCGGCGCTGAAGCGCAATCTGGAAGCGCCCGAACTCTATGAGGAGATCCTGCGCCGCGGCGAAGGACGAATTGCCGAGGGCGGCGCGCTGGTGGTCGAGACCGGCAAGCACACGGGGCGCTCGCCGAAGGACAAATTCGTCGTCCGCGAGCCCGCCACGGAGCAGACGGTCTGGTGGCAGAGCAATGGCGCCATCTCCCGAGAGTCCTTCGAGAAGCTTCGCGCCGACATGCTCCAGCATGCCGAGGGGCGTGGGCTGTTCGTGCAGGATCTCCATGGCGGCGCCAACCCCGCTTTTCGCATCAAGACCCGCGTCTATACCGAATATGCCTGGCATTCGCTCTTCATCCGCAATCTGCTGGTGCGCCCGCCGCGGGACGAGCTCACCGGCTTCGACCCCGAGATGATCATTCTCGATCTGCCCAGCTTCAAGGCCGACCCCCAGAAATACGGCGTCCGCTCCGAGACGATCATCGCCTGCGACTTCGTCAACAAGCTCGTGCTGATCGGCGGCACGAGCTATGCGGGCGAGATGAAGAAATCGGTCTTCACCTTCCTGAACTATGTCCTGCCCGCCCAGTCCGTCATGCCGATGCATTGCTCGGCGAATGTCGGTGCCGACGGCGATTCGGCGATCTTCTTCGGCCTCTCCGGCACCGGCAAGACGACCCTCTCCGCCTCGGCCGATCGCGTGCTGGTCGGCGACGACGAGCATGGCTGGGGCGATGACGGAGTCTTCAATTTCGAGGGCGGCTGCTACGCCAAGACCATCAAGCTCTCCGCGGAGGCCGAGCCGCAGATCTACGCCACGACCCAGCGCTTCGGCACCGTGCTGGAGAATGTGGCGATCGACCCGGTGACGCGCCGGCTCGATCTCGACGACGACAAGCTGACCGAGAACACGAGGGCCGCCTATCCCCTCACCTTCATCGCCAATGCCTCGGCCACGGGACAGGCCGGCCATCCCCGGAACATCGTGATGCTGACCGCCGATGCCTTCGGCGTGTTGCCACCCATCGCCAAGCTGACCCCGGCGCAGGCCATCTATCACTTC
Organism: uncultured Alphaproteobacteria bacterium; assembly: GCA_963757155.1. Lineage (GTDB taxonomy): Bacteria > Pseudomonadota > Alphaproteobacteria > Dongiales > Dongiaceae > DASXQK01. Next base: position 131,842 of record CAVWQS010000021.1, on the reverse strand, counting down.
CTCTCCGGCTTCACAGCGAAGGTGGCGGGCACGGAGAAGGGCGTCGTCGAGCCGCAGCCGACCTTCTCCGCCTGCTTTGGCGCGCCCTTCATGCCGCGCCACCCCAGCGAATATGGCGATCTGCTGCGCCGGCTGATCGAGACCCATCAACCCGATTGCTGGCTGGTCAATACCGGCTGGACCGGCGGGCCCTACGGCACCGGCCGGCGCATGCCGATCCAATGGACCCGCCTGCTTCTCAATGCCGCCCTCGACGGCCAGCTCGCCAAGGCGACCTTCCGCAAGGACCGTTATTTCGGCTTGAGCGTGCCGACGGCGGTGCCGGGCGTGCCGCCGGAGATCCTCGACCCCGCGGGGACCTGGGCCGACAAGGCGGCCTATGAGGCCCAGGCAAAGAAGCTCATCGGCATGTTCGCCGAGAACTTCGCCAAATTCGAGAAGACGGTCGATCCCGAGGTCGCCAGCGCCAAGATGGGTGCGGCGGCTTGAGCGAGGCCAGCTGAAGCCTTAGTTCTTCGCCCCGGCGATGATGGCCTCCGCCTGACGGAAGAGCGCGGGATCTACCGCCAGCCCGGAGGCCGCGGCATTCTCCTCGAGCTGCTCGGGCCGGCTGGCGCCCACGATGGCCGAGGCGACATTCGGCTCGCGCAGCACCCAGGCCAAAGCGAATTGCGACAGGCTGCAGCCGGCCTCATCGGCGAGCGGCTTCAGCCGCTGCACCGCCTGCGAGCACCTCGGGCCGCAGCTTGGACTGCATGAATCCACCCATCGAATCGCTGGCCGCGCGGGAGTCCGCCGGGATCTTGGCGCCCGGCAGATATTTGCCGGTCAGCACGCCCTGGGCCAGCGGCGACCAGACGATCTGCGAGACGCCCTTGGCCGCGCAAAGCGGCATGACCTTCTCTTCGGGGCCGCGCCAGAGCAGGGAATATTGCGGCTGGCTGGAGACGAAATGCTCGCTGCCCGCGACCCCGAAGGCCGCCTCGATCTGCGCCGCCGACCATTCGCTGAAGCCGATGTAGCGGGCCTTGCCCTGGCGCACCACCTCGCTCAGGGCGCCCATGGTTTCCTCGAGCGGCGTCTCGCTGTCGTAGCGGTGGCATTGATAGAGATCGACATGGTTCACCCGCAGCCGCTGCAGCGAGGCGTCGATCTGCTTCAGGATCTGCGCCCGCGACAATCCGCTGTCGGTGGCGCTCATGGGAAAATAGACCTTGGTCGCCAGGATGTAGGAACTGCGCGGCCGCGAGGCGAGCACCTCGCCCAGGAAGCTCTCCGCCGCACCCCGGCCATAGACATTGGCCGTATCGATGAAATTGATCCCGAGCCCGAAGGCGCGGTCGACGCAGGCCGCGGCGCGGTCGCGCGCCACGCCGACGCCATAGGTCAGCCATGAGCCGAGAGAGATTTCCGAGACCTCGAGATCGCTGGCGCCGAGCTTGCGGTACTTCATGGCATGGCCCTCCTAGCCCAGCGCCTTGACGATCTCCTCGCAGACCTTCTTGGCGTCGCCGAACAGCATCATGGTGTTGTCGCGGAAGAAGAGCTCATTGTCGACGCCGGCGTAGCCCGAGGCCATGGAGCGCTTGATGAAGAGCACCGTCTTGGCCGCCTCGACATCGAGGATGGGCATGCCGTAGATCGGGCTCTTGGGATCGTTCTTGGCGGCGGGGTTGGTCACGTCATTGGCGCCGATGACGAAGGCGACATCGGTGGTCGGGAATTCGCGGTTGATGTCCTCGAGCTCGAAGACCTCGTCATAGGGCACATTGGCCTCGGCAAGGAGCACGTTCATATGGCCGGGCATGCGGCCCGCCACGGGGTGGATGGCGTAGCTGACCTTGACGCCTTCCTTCTTCAGCTTCTCCGCCATCTCGCGCAGCGCATGCTGGGCTTGCGCCACGGCCATGCCATAGCCCGGCACGATGATGATCGAGCTCGCGTTCTGCAGCAGGAAGGCCGCATCCTCGGCGCTGCCCGATTTGACCGGCCGGTCATGGGCCTTGGCGGCCGCCCCGCCGGCGGCGCTGGAATCCGTGCCGAAGCCGCCCAGGATCACATTGAAGATCGAGCGGTTCATCCCCTTGCACATGATGTAGCTGAGGATGGCGCCGGAGGAGCCCACCAGCGCGCCGGTGATGATCAGCAGATTATTGCCGAGGGTGAAGCCGATGCCGCAGGCCGCCCATCCCGAATAGGAGTTCAGCATCGAGACCACCACCGGCATGTCGGCGCCGCCGATGGGCAGGATGAGCAGGAATCCCAGCAGCAGAGAGAGCACGACCAGGAGCCAGAAGGCGGCCGGGTTCTGGGCGAAGACGAGCCAGATGATGAGGGCGACGATGAGGATGCCCAGCAAGCGCGTTCAAGGGATGCTGGCCCCTGAAGACCAGCGGCGCCCCGGTCACGAGCCCCTGGAGCTTGGCGAAGGCGACGATGGAGCCGGTGAAGGTGATGGCGCCGATGGCCACGCCCAGCCCCATCTCGATCAGGGAATGCCGCTCGATGGCGCCGATCTCGCCGATGCCGAACTCATGGGGCGAGAAATAGGCCGCGGCCGCGACGCAGACCGCCGCCAGGCCGACCAGGCTGTGGAAGGCGGCCACGAGCTGCGGCAGGGCCGTCATCTTGATGCGCAGCGCAATGAAGCTGCCGATGGCCCCGCCGATGACGATGCCCGCCGCGATGATCGGATAGCTCACCACCCCCGGCTGGGCCAGGGTGGTGGCGATGGCGATCACCATGCCGGCGATGCCGAAGCGGTTGCCGCCGCGCGAGGTCTCCGGCGAGGACAGGCCCCTGAGCGCCATGATGAAGCAGATGGCGGAGACGAGATAAGCGAGGGCCGTCAGATCCTGGGTCACGTGGCCGGCTCCCGCTACTTCGTCTTTTTCTTGAACATCGAGAGCATGCGATGGGTGACGATGAAGCCACCGAAGATGTTCACCGAGGCGAGCGTCACGGCGATGAAGCCCATGATCTGGGAGAAGTTGAAGTTCGCCGGCCCGGCCGCGATCAGGGCACCCACGATGATGACGCTGGAGATGGCGTTGGTGACCGCCATCAGCGGCGAATGCAGCGCCGGGGTGACCCGCCAGACGACGTAATAGCCGACGAAGCAGGCCAGCACGAAGACCGTGAGGCCCAGGACGAAAGGCACATGCTGAATGGTCTCCATGAGGTCAGGCTCCTGCTGCGGCGAAGGCGGGATGCACCACTTGGCCGTCGCGGGTCAGCGCCGTGCCCTTGATGATCTCGTCGTCCCAATTGATCTTCAGCGCCTTGGTCTCCTTGTCGATCAGCGGCGTCAGGAAGGCCAGCAGATTGCGGGCGTAGAGCGCGCTGGAATCCACGGCGATGCGGCTCGGCACATTGAGATGGCCGACCAAAGTGACGCCATGCTTCACCACCACCTTGCCCGGCTCGCTCAAGGGGCAATTTCCCCCCTGCTCCACCGCGAGATCGACGATGACGGAGCCCTGCTTCATCGAGGCCACCATCTCCTCGCTCACCAGCACCGGCGCCGGACGGCCGGGGATGAGGGCGGTGGTGATGATGACGTCCTGCTTCTTGATATGCTCGGCGACGAGGGCCGCCTGCTTCTGCTGATATTCGGCACTCATCGGCTTGGCATAGCCGGCGGCCGTCTCGGCCTGCTTGAACTCCTCATCCTCCACCGCCACGAAGGTGGCGCCGAGGCTCGACACCTGCTCCTTGGCCGCCGGGCGGACATCGGTGCCGCTGACGATGGCGCCCAGGCGCCGGGCCGTGGCGATCGCCTGCAGCCCCGCCACGCCGGCGCCCATGACGAAGACGCGGGCGGGCGCCACGGTGCCGGCGGCGGTCATCATCATCGGAAAGGCCCGGCCGAATTCCGCCGCCGCGTCGATCACGGCGCGATAGCCCGCCAGATTGGCCTGGGAAGACAGCACGTCCATGGTCTGCGCCCGGGTGATGCGGGGCATGAACTCCATGGCGAAGGCGTTGATGCCGCGCTCGGCATAGAGGGCGAGCTGCTCCTTCGCGCCATAGGGCGAGAGGATGCCGACCAGCATGGCACCCCGCTTCAGCAGCGCGACCTCGTCCGGTCCGCCCTCCGCCGCGGTCAGGGGCCGCTGCACCTTGAGGACGATATCCGCATCAGACAGGGCCGCAGCCTCGTCCGGCACGATCTTGGCGCCGGCGGCGGTATAGGCAGCGTCGGTATAGGCGGCACCCATGCCGGCGCCGGATTCGATCGCCAGCTCGGCGCCGAGGCCGATGAGCTTTTTGACCGTATCGGGAGAGACCGCGACGCGCAGCTCATGGGCGCGCCGTTCCTTGGCGATGCCGATCTTCATCTAAGGGGTAATCCTGTTCCGTCCGGCCCGCCAAACCCTTGCGCCGGCTGGACACAATGCCGAAGCGAGTTTCGAATCTCAAGCGGCGAATCGGCCGCGGATGGGAGAGCATCGTGCAAAAGAAACATTCTCCTGCCGCTCTGGCAGCCGCCTTCCGCCGCCAGGCCGGCTATTGCGCCGAGCTCGGCTCGCCGCTCTGGGCCGAGGCCATGGGCAAGGTGGCCGCGGATATCGAAGCCGGCGGGCTCTTCGCCCGATTCCTCGCGGATTGGGAGGGCGATCTCGAGCGCGGCATACTGCCGCTCCGGCTTTTTGGGGGTTTGCATTTCCTGGCGCTGAGCGGCGAGGCGCCGGCGCTGGCCGCCCAGTCTTCCCTCCTGCGGCGGACGCCCAGATGCGAGCGTTCTGGCCCGCCCTCTGCCGAACCCTTACCGAGAACGAGCCTCTGCTCCGCCGCTTCCTCGACCATCCGCCCCAGACCAATGAGGTCGGCCGCTCCGCCATCTTCCTCGGCGGCTTCCTCGAGATTGCGGCCCGGAGCGGCCTGCCGCTGGGCCTGCATGAGATCGGCGCCAGCGCCGGGCTCAATCTCTGCTGGGACCGCTTCGCCTTTCATTTGGGCCCGTATCGCTGGGCGGGAAGCGATCCGGGCCTGACCCTGACCGCGGACTGGCGAGGCCCCGCCCCGCGGCTGGATGTCCAGCCGGTCATCGCGGGGCGGCAGGCCTGCGACCGGCGGCCGGTGGACCTCGCCGATCCCGAGGCGCGGCTGCGCCTGCAAGGCTATGTCTGGCCCGAGCAACTGGATCGTCTCGCCAGCCTGCGGGCGGCCATCGCGCTGGCGAGCGAGATGGGCGTTCGGGTCGATGCGGCCGACGCCCTGGATTGGACCGCCCGCAGACTGGCGACAAGGCGGGCCGGCCAGGCGATGGTGATCTATCATTCCATCGTGCTGCAGTATTTCGACGCGGCGGCGCGCCGGGATTTCGCCGGCATGATCGAAGCCGCGGGCGCCGAGGCGACGGCAGAGCGCCCGCTGGCCTGGCTCTCCTTCGAGGCGGCGAGTTCGGGAGATCAGTTCGAGCTCACCCTCGCCTATTGGCCCGGCGGAGAACGCCGCCGCCTCGCCACCGCCCAGGCCCATGGGCGGTGGATCGAGTGGCTGGGTTAGCGCGTCGAGCAAGCCTTCCCTCTCCCATGCTTTGAAATGGGAGAGGGGGACCCATCGCGCAGCGATGGGGGGTGAGGGCAGGTCAAGCATGGTGCTTGTGAACCCTCACCTTCCCGTGACTTTGTCATGGTCCCCTTCCTCTCCCGCTTCAAAGCGCGGGAGAGGAAGAATTCGTCGTCAGGCCGGCTCCACCCGTACCGCGCCCGATTTCGCCGGGCTCGCCTGCCGCTGCGAGCGCAACCGATCGGCGATCAGGCTGATCATCTCGAACATCAGCACCACCGTCGTCATGGCGGTGATCTGGCAGGGCGTGTCCTTGGTAGGGATCATGCAGACGATATCCGCCCCCACGATGTCCAGCCCTCTCACCGCATGGAGCAACCGGATCGCCTCATAGGTCCGCAGCGCCCGATAGCCCGGCTCGAGATTGGCCACCGCCGGCGCATCGCAGGGGTCGAGGGCGTCCAGGTCGAAGGTGATATAGACCGGCAGATCGCCGACCCGCTCGCGGATGATGCGCATGACCTCCTCGGGCCCGAGCTCGAAGATCGTCTCGGCCGGCAGGATGCGATAGCCCGTGTCGCTCTGGGTCGGATCGGCGCGCGCCCGCATCGGATTGCCCCGCATGCCGAGCTGGATGCTGTGATCGGGATCGACGATCCCCTCGCGGATGGTATAGGCGGCCCAATGGGCGGCGGAGCGCTTGCTGCCCAGCCAATGCGGCAGATATTCGTAATCGTCGCGATGGGCGTCGAAATGCACCAGCGCCAGCTTCCGCCCCTTCGAGAGCTTGGATTCCGGCCCGCCGACAGCGCGCAGGATCGGACCGGTGATGGAATGATCGCCGCCGATCGATACCGGCCGCGCCCCTGCCGCATCGAGGCGGGTATAGAACTCCTCGATATGATCGACGGAGATATCGTTGACCATGGCTTCGGGCAGCGGCACATCGCCCAGATCGTGGATGCGGAATTCGTCCCAGGGCCGGAAGCCGAATTTCTGATGGGCGCGGCGATACCAGCCCGACATATGACGGACGGCGCGCGGGGCCAGATGCTGGTCGCGCTCCGTCGAGCCATTGCCGGAGCTATGGGGCACGCCCACCAGCCCGATATCGCAGGCGGCGGGATCGCCGTTCCACGGGCATTTGTAGAAGGTCGGCAGCCCCCACCAGTACCAGGGCTCCATCTCGGCCGCGCGCTTGGACATATCGGCGTCGGTGATCGGTCTCGTCATGGCGTGCTCTCCCCTGTTGGCCAGTCGATGCCGGCTCCGGGATTCTCTTGCCCAAGCTTCTTTGCATGTCAAAGGGATGTTCGTTGCGACGGAGCCGGCCCCTCCCCTCTCGAGCATTCCGACGAAGGAGGCCTCAGCGACCCGCGATCCAGACCGTGACGCCGGGCTCCAGCCCCGCGACGGTGTCGACGGGATCGGCCCGGACGGAGAAGGTATTGAGATCATGGTCGCCGACCGCGCGGGCCGCGCGCCAGGTCGCGAAATCGCCCAGCCCGCGCATTTCCGAGACCTTGGCCGATACCTGCTTACCGCCAGTGCCTTCGATCAGCACCACCGGCGTGCCGATGCCGAGGCCCCTCAGCTCATCCTCCCGGATATTGAAGTCGAACCAGGGCTCGCTCGTATCGGCGATGGTGAGCACGGTCCGGCCGGGGACCGTCGCTTCCCCCGGCTCGGCCACGACCACTTCCACGACCCCGTCCACGGGGGATTTGAGCTGCAGCTTGTCGAACCGCCGCTCCAGCACCACGAGCGAGGCCTGGGCCGCCGCGAGGCTGGCATCGGCAAGCGCGCGGTCCTCCGCCGTCGGACCGCGCTGCGCCTCGGCATAGCGGAATTGCGTGACCCGGAGATTGGCCGCGCCGTGGCGACGTTCGCCCGGGCATTGTCCAGATCCTGCTGCGTTGCGTGCCCATGGCTGGCGAGATCCGAGATCCGGGCAAATTGCTGCTTCGCCAAGGTCAGATCCGCATTGGCCTTGTCCATCTCCCGGGCCGCGATATTCACCTCTTCCTGGCGCACGCCGGCATAGACCCGATCGCGGGTCGCCTGGGCCACGGCGACGGCCGCGCGGGCTTCCTCGACGGCGGCCGCGAGCTCGGGATTGGAGAGCTCCGCCACCACCGCGCCGGCGGAAACCCGGTCGCCCGCCTTGAAGGGAAGCGCTGCGATACGGCCGCTGACCTCCGGCTCGATCTTGATCTCCGTCGTTCTCACCATGCCGATGATGCGCGGCGGAATCGTAGGGCGCAGCGCCAGCACCGCGACGCCGGCGGCAACGGCCACCACTACGGCCCCGATGCCGAGGCGGCGAAGCCATTTAGCCCGCATAAGCCAACCTCCGGCGCCGCAGCCCACTCCCCAGCACCGCGAGCAGGTAATAAGCCAGGCCCAGGGCAAGCAGGCTGATCCAATCCTTGGAGACCTCGCCGAGACTGGCGCCCATCTGATTGATCCGCACCATGCCGTCGATTGCGGCTTCGGAGGGGAAGACCCGCCCGATCAGGCGCATGACGGGCGGGATCGCCTCCACCGGCCAGGAGAGGCCGACCAGGAAGAACTGGGGCAAGGTGGTCGCGACGAAGAGAACCACGGCGGTTTCGCGCCGTTTGAACCATGTCCCCGCGGCCTGGCCGAAAAAGCTGGTGGCGAGAATGAAGGTCGCCGCGAAAAGAAACAGGTCGGGCAATTTCCCCAGCGTCGAGAAGCCGTAGATCCGCGGCAAGATCACGAGATAGAGCAGCAGAGCGGGAATATAGATGACCAGATGGGCGAGAGCCTGGCCGAGGACGGCGATAGCCGAGCCGCGTCCCAGCTGCGCCGTTCTGCCGCCGCTCTCGAAGGCCACCCCGCCCAGCATCGCCGCACCGATCAGCAGCGTCTGCTGCAGGATCAGCACGAAGGCCGCCGGCACGACATAGCTGGCATAGCCGCCCGTCGGGTTGAACAGCGGCACGCCAAGGACCGAGGCCGGGCTGATCACGGCCAGGAGCCGATCGGCCTCCCCGCCGCTGCGCGCACCGTGGGACACAAGCTCGGCCGTGACGTTGCCGGCCGACTCCACGATGCCCTGGAGCGTGCGGCTGAAGACCAGGAAATAGGCGGAATTGACGAAGGCCGGGAGGCGGGCCAAATTCCCCTTGAGAAACTCGCGCGTGGTGCCCGGCGGTATCTCCAGAATGCCGAAGACATGGCGCTGGAAGAGTTCTTGCTGCGCTTGCGCAATCGTATTGGCCCGCACCGCCACCTGAACGCCCGAATCCGCATCGAGGGCCATGACGAGCCGACGGCTGAGCTCCGTCTGGTCGAGATCGACCACGGCAATCGGGAGATGGCGAAGGATCTGGCCGAGATAGGGCTGCGGGTAGAAGGCGCCATAAAGCACTGGGGCGATCACCATCAGCCCCATCACGCTGCGGTCTCCCAGGACGCGGCGAATCTCGGCGATGACGATGCCTCCGAATCCCGGATAGGCGCCGAGGGGCGGCGGAGCGGATTCCTCGGCAGCCGGAACGCCGGCTTTGCGACGGGCGAGCGCCGCCAGCCGCCACCAGGCGAGGCCGCCGAAGAGCAGGGCCAATGCCGCGAGGATGGCGAAAGGCCGGGCGGAATCGGCAACAGGCGCGCCGCGCGCCGCCTGATCGAAGAGGATCTGCATATACCAGCGCAGCGGCAGGATCGATCCCCAGCCCCGGGCGAAGGCCTGCATGCCGGCGATGGGAAAGCCCACACCGGCATAGCCGAAGGCGGGCGAGACCATGATGGCCGTGAGGCTGAGCCCCAGCGCCAGATTGCGGACGAGCAGGACCAGCAGGGCGGCCAGCCCCTGATAGGCGGCGATGAGCAGGCAGGCCGCGGCGACCATCATCCCCTCATCGCCGCGAAAGGGAATCTGATAGGCCCCGTGGATGACCAGCAGCAGCACGACCATCATCAGGATGAAGATGGCGAAGAGCGGCGCCAGCTTGCCCGCCAGGGCCGTCAGCGGGCTTCCGCCCGCCGAGCGCAGCCAGCTGCCGACGCCGCGCCGTGAGAACTCGGTTCCGATCGCATAGCAGGTGGAAATCGCGATGACCACATGGAGCACCATGGGCAGCACGGCGCGCAGCAGGAATTGCGCATAGTTGAAGGCCGGATTGGTCAGGACATATTGCTCCACCACCAAGGCGCCCAGGGTCTTGGGGAGCGGCGGAAGCTTGGGGGCGGTGGCGGCGATGGCGCCATTGAGGGCATCGGTCAGGGCCTTTGATGCCGAATTACCGGGGGTGAGGAACTGGGTGTTGTAGAAAAGCGAGACCTGGGGCCGCCGGCCGGCGGAGAGATCCCGCTCGAAATTCGGCGGGATATAGACGGCCGCGATCGCGCTGCCGGAACGGATCGCCTTCATCGCGGCCCCGAGATCCTCGGCGCGGGCACTCAGCGAAACGCCCGGGGCCGCCTCGACCGTCTGCAGCATCGCGAGCGAGGTCGGCGTACGGTCGGCATCGACCACCACGGTATTGAGCCCCCGGATCACACCGCTGCTGAAGGTCAGGCCGAGCACGAAGAAGGCGATCAGCGGCACGCCGATCATCAGGAACAAGGCGATCCTGTCGCGCAGGATCCAGCGCAATTCCCGGGTCGCCACCAGCAGAAAGCCGGGTTGGGCGGGCGCGATCATTTTCCGGCCGTCGGCCAGTCGGCATAGGCGCTCATCCCCGGCCGGAGGCCCGGGATCGGCTCGACGGGATATGCCCGAATGGCGAAGGTCCGGAGGTCGAAATCCCCCGTCGCGCGCGTCGCCCGCCATCCCGCATATTCGCCCTTGGCGGCGATGAGTTTGACCTCCACGGATATCTGGCGATCGCCCAGAGCGGGAATCCGGACATCGAACTTGTCACCCAGCTTGAGGCCCTTGATCAGATCTTCACGCAGATCGAAGCCGACCCAGATGTCGTTCATCTCGACGAGGGAGAGCAGCGGAATGCCGGGCGCCACCACCTCGCCCTGCTCGATATCGATCTGATAGACCTGGGTCGCGGCGGGTGCGGTGACCACCATCTGGTCGACGAGCGACTGCAGGGTGTTCACGGCCGCCGCGGCGCGGGCGACCTTGGTCTCCGCCATATGCACTTCCTCCGGCGTGAAGCCCGCGATCGCCTCCTGATAGGCGAGCTTCGCCTGGTCGTTGCTGCGCTGGGCGACCCGCAGGCTGGCGGTCGCCTCGTCCAGATGCTGCTGGGTGGCGTATTGGCCGGCGACCAGCTTGTACAACCGGTCATAGGTCTGCTGGGCGAGGGCGACATCCGCAGCCGTCCGGTCGATCTCGGCCTTGCGCACGGCCACGGTCTCGGCCCGCGTCCCGGCATGGATGCGGGCGAGCTCGGCATCGGCCACGCCCTTCGCCGCAACGGCTTCGGCGAGCTTGGCGACCAGCTCGGGATTGTCGATCTGGAGCAGGATGGTACCGGCCGGGACATCCTGCCCCCTTTGCACCGGGATCTTGGCGATCCGGCCGTCGACCCGCGCGGCGATGTCGATCCGCGTGCTGTCGGCCTCGCCCTGAATCATCAGCGGCACCGGCCGGGAGAGATACCAGGCGGAGAGGCCGACGATCACCGCGACGATGACCGCCAACGCGATCGCCGTCGGCGCAGCTTTGTGCCTCGCGCTTGTCATATCGGATATAGGCCTTGGCGGAAGTTGCGGTGCCGGGTCGGTGGCACTATGGCGGCCGGCGCCGGCTGGTCAGTGGCCCAGCAGGACAAATTCATTGCGCAGGCGGCCAATTTGGGATTTGGGATCATCCAGGCTACCTTGAGCAGGTCCGGCCGGCCAGTCTAGACCGGGAGCAAGCGAATGACGAGACGCCCGAATCCGCATCAACCCAGCTGTGCGGCATTCTGGGTGAGAGCCATAGCCGACGCCCTCGAATCGGAAGGGCTCGATCTGCAGGCGCTCTTCGCCGAGGCCGGCCTCGAGCTGGCGGCCCTCAAGGATCCCGATCGGCGCTTCGCAAGCGACAAGGTCGACCACCTCTGGCGGCTGGCGCTCGCCCGCTCGGGCAATCCCACTTTGGGACTCGCAAGCTCGAGGGTCGCCAAGCCGGCCAGCTTCGATGTGGTCGCCTATACCATGATGTCCGCACCGAACCTTCTCGGCATATTGGAACGGATGTCCCGCTATATCCGCATCTTCAATGATGCCGCCCTCGTGACCATCAACGACGATGTCGAAGGCTTCCGGCTCACCCTGGAAATCTACGCCGGCCAGCAGCCCGTGCCTTGGCAGCGCTTCGGCTTCGACCTCATGACCTTCCTGACATTCTGCCGCTGGGTCACGGCGCGTGATCTCAGGCCCATCGCCCTGGAGCTGACCTTGGCGCCTTCCCCCGATCTGGAGCCCTACAGGGACGCGTTCAACTGTCCGCTCAGGTTCAACGCGCCGGCAAATGCGCTGCTGTTGTCGCGCGCCGATGCCATGCTCCCTCTGCCGACGGCCCATGATTTGCTGGCCGAGGTCCATGACGCGATTGCCGATGAACATGTCCGCCAGGTGAACCCGCCACCGATCGGCCTTCGCATACGGAGCCTCCTGACCCGGCGCCTGCCGGAGGGCGAACCGACAAGAGCCGCCATCGCGCGTGCCATGGCGATGAGCGAGCGCACCTTGCACCGCCGCCTGGAGGCGGAAGGCACCTCGTTTCAGAAGATCTTGGACAGCGCCCGCCGGGATCTGGCGGAGCGCTACATGGATCGGAAGGACCTGTCCCTCGCCGAGATCGCTTTCCTGCTGGGCTTCAGCGATCAGAGCAGCCTGTTCCGCGCCTCCAAGCGCTGGTTCGGCACCTCGCCGGGGCAGAGACGCGGGCAGGCTACCCTCAAGCCTGGGTCTTGACCCCCATCTGCTTCAGCAGCTTCTTCTGCCGGCGCTCGAGCGCGGCGACATCGAAGCCTTCGATCAGCTCTTGGAACAGGCGGTACCAGTTGATCTCGGCACCGAGGTGGAGGAACACCGAGCCCAGGCCGATGGCGGCGCGGTCCATGAAGACGAATTCGCGCGGCGGCTTCACGGGGCCGAGGCGGCGTAGATCGGCATGCACGCCTTCCGCTACCTCGCGGCCATAGACGCCGGAGGCGGTTTCCTGGATGCGGCGCGTGCGATCCTCCAGCAGCGGCGCATAGATGAAATGCGCCCAGCGGTTCAGCACGTCGATGGTCTCGCGCGACAAATCCTTGAAGCCCCAGGATTCGTAGGCATGAACGGCGAGCTCGTGATCCTGGTTCAGCAGCGCGTGATAGAGATCGATGACACCCTTCACGAAGCGGGCCTGGAAGATGCGGATGCAGCCGAAATCCAGAAGATTGACGGTGCCGTCCGGCCGCATGGTGTAGTTGCCCAGATGCGGATCGCCATGGATGATGCCGTAGAAATAGAAGGGCACATACCAGGCGCGGAACATGTTGTAAGCGATCTTGTCGCGCATCGCCTGATCGCCATGCGCCTTGATGAAAGGCAGCAGCGGCGTGCCTTGCAGCCAGTTCATGGTGAGGAGGCGTCCGGTCGATAGCTCCGGCACCGTCTCCGGCACATGGACCCCAGGCTCCTTGCCCAGCATGGCGCCGTAGAGCCCCATATGTCGGGCCTCGAGGCCATAGTCGAGCTCCTCGCGCAGTCGCGCGGCGATCTCGGCATGGATCTGGTCGGTGACGATCGCCTTGTCGTAGCGCTCGTAGATGGAGAAGATCAGCCGGAGCTGGCGAAGGTCCGCCTCCACGGCCGACTGCATATCGGGATATTGCAGCTTGCAGGCGAGCAGCGCCTCGTCATGGCCGGTGGCGCGATGGACCTGGCCCAGGCTCGCTGCCGCCGCGGCCTCGTGCTCGAAGCTCTGGAAACGCTTCTGCCACTGGGGTCCGAGCTCGCTCGCCATGCGGCGCTTGACGAAATTCCAGCCCATGGGCGGGGCGTCGGCCTGGAGCTGGGTGAGCTCGGCGACATATTCCTTCGGCAGGGCGTCGGGGATGGTGGACATGATCTGGGCCACCTTCATCAGCGGGCCCTTGAGCCCGCCCAATGCGGCCGCCAGCTCTGCCGCATTGCGCCCGCGATCGACCTTCACGCCGAGATAGCGCTGCCCCGCCATGCGTGCGGCAAGGCCCCCCACCGCCACGCCGACGCGGGCATAGCGCCGGACGCGGCCCCCCAGATTGTCCTGCTCGCTCACGAAGTTTTTCTGCTCATGCCAGCTCGTCGATCAGGCCTTCGATCATCTTGAGGCCCCGGTCCCAGAATTTGGGATCGGCGGCATCGAGACCGAAGGGCGCCAGCAGCTGCTTGTGGCGCTTGCTGCCGCCGGCGGCCAGCATGTCGAGATATTTCTTGGCGAAGCCTTTCGGCTGGGCCTGATAGGCGGCGTAGAGCGAGTTCACCAGGCAATCGCCGAAGGCATAGGCATAGACGTAGAAGGGCGAATGGATGAAGTGGGGGATGTAGGACCAGAAGATCCTGTAGTCGTCGTCGAAGCGTAGCGCCGGTCCCAGGCTCGCCTTCTGGGTCTCCAGCCAGATCTCGCCGATCTCCTCGGCCGGCAGCTCGCTCTTGCGGCGCTGGTCGTGGAGCCTGGTCTCGAACTGATGGAAGGCGATCTGGCGCACCACCGTGTTCAGCATGTCCTCGACCTTGCCGGCGATGAGGATGCGCCGGCGCTTGGGATCCTTCTCCCGGGCGAGCAAGGCACGGAAGGTCAGCATCTCCCCGAAGACCGACGCCGTCTCGGCCAGGGTCAGCGGCGTGTCGGCGAGCAGCGCGCCCTGAGGGCCCGCCAGCACCTGATGCACCCCATGGCCCAGCTCATGGGCCAAGGTCATCACATCCCGGGTGCGGCCGTAGTAATTCAGCAGGATATAGGGATGGGCGCTCGGCGTGACGGGATGGGCGAAGGCCCCGGGGGCCTTGCCCGGACGCGCCGGGGCATCGATCCAGCCCTGGTCGAAGAAGCGCTTGCCGACGGCGGCCAGCTCCGGCGAGAAGGCGGCATAGGCGCCGAGCACGATCTCCTTGGCCTCCTCCCAGGGAATCTTGCGGTCGGAATCCTCCGGCAAGGGCGCGTTGCGGTCCCAGTAGTCGAGATGGTCCGAGCCGAACCAGCCGGCCTTGATCTTGTAGTAGCGATGGGCGAGCCGGGGATAGGCGGCGGTCACCGCCGACACGAGTGCGTCGACCACCTCGTCCTCGACCTGATTGGCGAGATTGCGCGAGCTGACCGGTCGCGCAAAGCCGCGCCAGCGATCCTCGATCTCCTTGTCCTTGGCCAGCGTATTGGTGATGAGGGCGGAGGTGGCGGCATGGGCCCCGAGCCCGGCGCCGATGGCCTTGGCCGCCGCCTTGCGCTTGGCGCCGTCGCGGTTTGTCAGCAGGTTCAGCACCTGGTCGACCGTCATCTCCTTGCCCTCGAGAGGCAGGCGCATGGCGGCGATGCTCTCGTCGAAGAGCCGGTTCCAGGCCGCGCGCCCGACCACCGATTTATCGTGCAGCAGCCGCTCGGCCTCGTCGGAGAGCTGATGCGGGCGGAAGCTGCGCACCGCCTCGAACCAGGGCCGGTAGCGCGCGAGCGCGGGCGTCTTCAGCTTCTTCTCCAGCGCCTTGTCGTCGATGCGATTGATCTCGAGGGTGAAGAAGATGGTTTCGGCTGATATGTCGGTGATGCGCTCCTGGATCGTCTGGTAGAAGCGGCCGTTCTCCGGATCGCTCATATTGCCGGCATAGACGAGCTGGGCGTAGCTGCCGACCTTTCCCAGGACATCCTGCAGCGCCTCATAGGCCTTGACCGCCTCGGCCAGCTCCTCGCCGTCGAGGCCGGCGAGCTTGCCCTGGAAGCGCTTGGCCAGTTCCTTGGATTCCGCCGCCGCCCGGGCGAGGTCGCTGTCGATGCTGGGCGCCTTGGGGCTCTCATAGAGGTCGCCCAGGTTCCATTGCGGAAGCGAACCGAGATCCGAGCTGGCGGGGTTGTCCATGAAAGGTTTCCTGTGCTGGGGTGGCAAGACGATTTCGGGCAGAGTATGAGGCTTGCCAGGATATAGGCTGGAGAGAGGCCTGCGCCAAGCGCCGCCGCATGCCGGGGGGAGTCGATGGAAGCAGACAAATGGCAAAGCCTGCCGGCCATGTTTTTCGCCCAGGCCGCGCGGATGGGAAGCCGTCCCTTCCTCTGGTCGAAGCAGGCGGGGCGCTGGCAATCGCGTTCCTATGAGGAGGTGGCGGCGGTGGTCCGCCGTCTCGCTCGCGGGCTGCAGGCCCTGGGCGTCACACCCGGCGACCGGGTCGCCCTGGTCGCCGAGAACCGCCCGGAATGGGCCATCGCCGATCTCGCCATCATGGCGGCGGGCGGCGTCAGCGTGCCGGCCTTCACCACCAACACGCCCTCGGACCATCGCCATGTCCTGACCCATAGCGGGGCGAAGGGCGTCATCCTCTCGACCAAGGCCATGGCCGATCGGGTGCTGCCCGCCGCCCTCGAGGCGCATGAGCTGGGCTTCATCGTCACCATCGACGAGCTGGCGCTGGCCCAGCGCATCGGCAAGCGGGTGATCACCTGGCAGGAGGCCCAGGCCGCAACCCCGGCCGAGGGCACGGAGAGCATCGATTCCATCACCGCGCGCCTGACCCGCGCCGATGTCGCCTGCTTCATCTACACCTCGGGCACCGGCGGCACGCCCAAGGGGGTGATGCTGACCCACGGCTCCATCCTGTGCAATTGCCGGGGGGCCTATCACCTGCTGAAGGAGCTGGGCGTCGGCGACGAGGTCTTCCTCTGCTTCCTGCCCCTCTCCCATTCCTATGAGCATACGGTCGGCCAGCTCTTCCCCATCAGCATCGGCGCCCAGATCTATTACGCCGAGAGCATCGAGAAGCTCTCGGAGAACATGGCCGAGGCGCGGCCCACCATCATGACCGCCGTGCCACGGCTCTACGAGGCGATGCATCAGCGCATCCTGCGCGGCATCGCCAAGGCTTCGCCGCTGCAGCGCCGAATGTTCGACATGGCCGTCACTTTGGGGCGCAAGCGATGCCGCGGGGAATCCCTCGGCCTCGGCGAGCGCTTCCGGGATCTGCTGGCCGAGGTCACCGTGCGCCGCAAGGTCAGGCGGCGCTTCGGCGGCCGGCTCAAGGCCTGGGTCTCCGGCGGGGCCGCCCTCAATCAGGAGATCGGGCTCTTCTTCCTCGCTCTCGGCGTGCCGCTGCTCCAGGGCTACGGCCAGACCGAGGCCTCGCCGGTGATCAGCGCCAATCCGCCGCGCCGGATCAGGATCGCGACGGTGGGCCCGGCGCTGGCGGGGGTCGAGGTCAGGATCGCTGGGGATGGCGAGATCCTGGTGCGCTCCGAGGCGGTGATGAAAGGCTATTGGCGCGAGGAGGCCGCCACCGCGGCGGCGATCCGCGAGGGCTGGCTCCATACCGGCGATGTCGGCAGCCTCGATGCCGAGGGCTATCTGACGATCACCGACCGCAAGCGGGACATCATCGTGCTGTCGGGCGGCGACAATGTCTCGCCGGCCCGGATCGAAGGCATGCTGGTGCTGCAGCCGGAGATCAACCAGGCCATGGTCCATGGCGACCGCCACCCGCATATCGTGGCCCTCCTGGTCCCCGATGAGGAATTCGCCGCCGCCTGGGCCGCCGCGCGGGGAAAGCAGGCCACCCTCGCCGCGCTGGCCGAGGACAGCGACTTCCGCCAGGCCCTGGCCGCCGCGGTCGACCGGGTCAATGCAGGGCTTTCCGCCATCGAGCGCATCAGGCGCTTCGCCATCGCCGCCGAGCCCTTCACCACGGAGAACGCCATGATGACGGCCTCCCTCAAGATCCGCCGGCACAAGATCCGGGAGCGCTATGGCGACGGTGCTGGAGGATCTCTATCGGTGACCTGCGCGGGGCTTCCGGAACTGCTTCTGCAGGGAATCTGCAGTTGTTTCTGTCTGCTCTGCCTGGAGCGGTGGAGAGGGTGCCGGACCTGTTTTTACAGGGAATTTACAGGCGTCCTCGACTCTCGGGGCGACGGCAGGCTTTCAATTCTGGTGGGGAGAGAGCCCGCGACGCGGTTCGGGCGCGGGAAACCGCGATCATAGATTTAATCCTATACGTAGAATCCGTAAAAGTCAATCATCACGGCGAATCGAAATCTGGACAACGGAGCTGCGCAATTTTCTTTCGCCGGGGCGTCGCAGGGGACAAACCCTGGCGAAAGGACAGCCTTGCTGATCCATTTGTTGCGATTTGAGGGGCTTTCCCCGCGGTCAATTGCCGCGGGGCCATGGGTCCATTACCTTCCCTGGAGCAATTGAAGAATCCGGGAGCATTCATGTCGCTGGCCGCCGTCTCGCTCGACGACAAATACGCGCTGGAGAGCGGACGCGTCTTCATCACCGGGACCCAGGCGCTGGTGCGCCTGCCCATGATGCAGCGCCATCGCGACCTCGCCGCCGGCAAGAACACCGCCTGCTACGTCACGGGCTATCGCGGCTCGCCGCTGGGCGGGGTCGACCTGGCGATGTGGCAGGCGAAGCAATTCCTCAAGAACAACCACATCCATTTCCAGCCCGGGGTGAACGAGGATCTGGCGGCGACCGCCGTCTGGGGGACCCAGCAGCTCGACCTCTTCGGCGATTCCAACTACGACGGCGTCTTCTCCCTCTGGTACGCCAAGGGACCCGGCGTCGACCGCAGCGGCGATGTGCTGCGCCACGGCAATCTCGCGGGCACGGCGAAATACGGCGGCGTGCTGTTGCTGGCCGGCGACGACCATACCTGCAAATCCTCGACCACGGCCCATCAGAGCGAATACGCCTTCATGGACGCCGGGATTCCCGGTGCTGAACCCGTCGGGCGTGCAGGAATTCCTCGATCTCGGGGTCTATGGCTGGGCGCTGTCGCGCTACTCCGGCTGCTGGACCGCCTTCAAGGTCGTGGCCGAGACCGTCGACAGCACGGCGTCGTGCTACGTCGACCCGCATCGCATCGAGATCAAGATCCCCGAGGATTTCGAGATGCCGCCGGAGGGTCTCAACATCCGCTGGCCGCAATCCTCCTTCGCCTCCGCCCAGGCGCTGGAGCAGGAGATGCGCCTGCATAAATACAAGCTCTATGCGGCCCTGGCCTTCGCGCGGGCGAACAAGCTGAACCGCATCGTCATGGACAGCCCGCGCCGGCGCTTCGGCATCGTCACCTGCGGGAAATCCTATCTCGACGTCCGCCAGGCCCTCGACGATCTCGGCATCGACGACGCCCATGCGGCGGAGATCGGCCTCACCGTCTTCAAGGTCGGCATGACCTGGCCGCTGGAGCGCGACGGCATCCGCCACTTTGCCGAAGGCCTCGAGGAGATCCTGGTCGTCGAGGAGAAGCGCGCGCTGGTGGAGAACCAGCTGAAGGAGCAGCTCTATAACTGGAACGAGAAGGTGCGGCCGCGGGTCATCGGCAAGTTCGATGAATCCGGCGAATGGATCCTGCCCTCGGCCGACGAGCTGACCCCGGCGCGGATCGCCCGCGTCATCGCCAAGCGCATCGCCCGCTTCTACACCAGCCCCCGCATCGAGCAGCGCCTGGCCTTCCTCGAGGCCAAGGAGCGCTCGCTGGCCAATTTCAAGGCGCCCATCCGCCGCATCGCCTATTTCTGCTCGGGCTGCCCGCACAACACCTCCACCAAGGTGCCCGAGGGCAGCCGGGCGCTGGCCGGCATCGGCTGCCATTTCATGGCGCAGTGGATGGACCGCGACACCCAGAGCTTCACCCAGATGGGCGGCGAAGGGGCGACCTGGCTGGGCCAGGCACCCTTCAGCAAGACGCCCCATGTCTTCCAGAATCTGGGCGACGGCACCTATTACCATTCCGGCAGCCTGGCGATCCGCGCCGCCGTGGCCGCCAATGTGAACATCACCTACAAGCTGCTCTACAACGACGCCGTGGCCATGACCGGCGGCCAGCCGGTGGATGGGCCGCTGGACGTGCCCATCGTCGCCAATCAGCTCCGCGCCGAGGGCGTGGGCAAGATCGCCATCGTCACCGACGAACCGGAGAAATATCCGACATCGGGCGCCTTCCCGGCCGAGGTCGAGGTCTTCCACCGCGACCGGCTGGACCATGTCCAGCGCGAGATGCGCGAGACGCCGGGCGTCACGGCCATCGTCTACGACCAGACCTGCGCGGCGGAGAAGCGCCGGCGGCGCAAGCGCGGGCTGATGGAGGATCCGGCGAAGCGGGTCTTCATCAACGAGCTGGTCTGCGAGGGCTGCGGCGATTGCGGCACCGCCTCCAATTGCCTCTCGGTCATTCCCCTGGAGACCGAGTTCGGGCGCAAGCGCGCGATCGACCAATCGACCTGCAACAAGGATTTCTCCTGCGTCAACGGCTTCTGCCCCAGCTTCGTCACCGTGCATGGCGGCGGCTTGCGCCGGCATAAGCCGAAGCCGGGCGATATGCCTTTCGCCCTCCTGCCCGAGCCGGTGCTGCCGGAGCTGAAAGATCCCTATGGCATCCTCATCACCGGCGTCGGCGGCACCGGGGTCGTCACCATCGGTGCGCTGCTGGGCATGGCGGCCCATATCGAGGGCCGGGGCTGCTCGATCCTCGACATGACCGGGCTGGCGCAGAAGGGCGGTGCCGTCTTCAGCCATGTCCGCCTCGCCCAACGCCCCGAGGATATCCATGCCGTCCGGCTGGCCGCCGGCGGCGCGCGGCTGCTGCTGGGCTGCGACATCATCGTCGCCGCCACCTTCGACGGGCTCTCCAAGATCGCCCAGGGCGAGACCCGCGCGGTCATCAACACCAATGAGGCGGTGACCGGGGACTTCACCCGCAATCCCGATCTGGAATTCCCGTTGGAAACCCTGAAGACGATGATCAGCGATGCGACCGGCCCCGGCGCCACGGATTTCGTGGACGCCACGCGGCTCGCCACCTCGCTGCTGGGCGATTCCATCGCCACCAATCTTTTCATGCTGGGCTTCGCCTATCAGAAGGGGCTGATCCCGATCTCCGCCGCGGCCATCGAGCAGGCGATCGAGCTCAACGGCGTCGCCGCCGAGCCGAACAAGCGGGCCTTCCTCTTCGGCCGGCGCGCGGCCCATGACCAGGCCGCCGTCGAGCGCCTGGCCACGGAGATGTCGCCGGAGAGCCAGCCGGAGCCCATTGCCCGCACACTTCCGGAGATCGTCGCCAAGCGCAGCGAGTTCCTCACCGGCTATCAGGATGGCGCCTATGCCAAGCGCTACCGCGATCTGGTCGAGCGCGTCCAGCGCGCCGAGGCGGAGCGCACACCGGGCCTTACCGGCCTCGCCGAGGCGGTGGCGCGGTACTACTTCAAGCTCCTCGCCTATAAGGACGAATACGAGGTGGCGCGGCTCTATACCGACGGCAGCTTCCGCGAGGCGCTGGAGCGGCATTTCGAAGGCGACTACAAGCTCGAATTCCACCTCGCCCCGCCGCTGCTGAACCCGCGCGATCCCGACAACGGCAAGCCGATCAAGAAGACCTACGGGCCCTGGATGATGAAGGCCTTCGGCCTGCTGGCGCGGCTGAAATTCCTGCGCGGCACGGCCCTCGATCCCTTCGGCCGCACGGCGGAGCGCCGGATCGAGCGCCGGCTCATCACGGATTACGAAGCCTTGATCGAGGAGATCCTGGGCAAGCTCGACCACGACCGCCATCGCACCGCCGTGGCCTTGGCAAGCCTCCCCGAGCAGATCCGCGGCTATGGCCATGTGAAGCAGGCCCATCTCGACAAGGTGGCCAAACGCCAGGAAGAGCTCCTGACCGCCTTCCGCGCGCCGGCGGTGAGGCAGACCGCGGCGGAGTAGCTAGGTCTCGCCAGTTCGGTGCAGGCCGGCTGGCCCCGTCCTCGGACCGCGTCTAGCCAAAACGGCATCCGTCGGATAGTTGACCGGCATACCGTGTCCAGGTTTGGGTCTGTCCGAAGAGGGGGATGCCCAGGTAGCCGCGAACGTGAAGCCGATCAGCATTGTCAAGCCACAGGTCGGCTCCGTAGGTAGTTCCATCCCTCGGGTCGGTGATCGACCCGGTCCAAAGCCCACGGGAGGTCGGGACCTCGTGCTCAATGATGGTCAGACCGCATTCTGGCCTACCATGCACATCAGTCGGAATGGGCGCATCAGCTGCGCGGTCAATACCAACGATATGCCCGCATAGCGCGTTTTCACATCGAGTAATCTCTATCACCCCATCCCCGCTTTCTGTCAGCCAATATCCAACCGGACTACCGACCTCGGTTGCCTTCACAGAACTTAGTGGGAAGACAGGGATTAGGATCGCCATTATGACCGCCAGAACGCGCCGCTGCTTGAAGCGAGTCATTTGTCTATTTACCGCCGCCGGGGACCAGGAAGCCGAAGGCGATGGGAAGCAGACGTTGCCAGAATTCGACATGAACCTTGCCCTTTCATTCTGGAGAGCCATGCCTGGCTCAGACTCGCAATGTCCTAGCGATCCCAAATAAGCTCGGTACCCCCAATTTCACGAAAATCCCTGCTAACCCGTGTAAAATTGCGAAGGCTGCAGACCGCGCCCAGGGGCCGCCTCGAGCTCGAGCTCCTCAAGGCGGCCGCCGCCTCCCGGTGGGCCGCGCCAGCGTCGAGAAAGTGGGGCTTGTCGGCCGTTACCGGACCGACGTGAAGCAGCCTTGTCGGCTACCCCCGAAGCTTCTGCACCCCGCCTGCCACCTGCCGCGCGATGAAAGGCAGCAACTGCCGGTTGGCCGCCAGAGCGGCGCCATAGGTCATGACGACCAGGATGAAGCGCGTGCCGCCGGCCAGCTCGACGATCGCCGAGTCATGTCTCGTCGTGCTGCTCCACCCCGCCTTCGACCAGACCCGCGCATCCCCCGGCAAACCTTCGCCCAGGAATCCGATGACCTGATTCCAGGGGTTCTTGCGATCGACCTGGGCGGGAAATCGCTCCATCAGCCGCAGCATGGCGCGGCTGCGGCGCGGGGTGACGACTTCGCCCTTGGCAATGGCCAAGAGCAGCCGGGCGACCGCATCGCTGCTGAGGCGGTTGCGGTTGTTGGGCACCCCGAAGCAGGACTGATGCTCCCGGCCGTAGGGGGCCTCATACCAGGTCTTCTGGGCGAGATTGATGCCGGTGAATTCCGGCCGGTGCCAGCCCGCGAAATATCGGCTGAGGATGCGGCGGCGGGCCAGCCAGCGCGCCAGGGCGGCCGGCGGCAGGGCCGGCCCGCTGGTCGTACGGGTCAACAGGTCGACAACGATCGAGGTGGCGTCATTGCTCGACCAGGCGATCATCGCCGCCACGGCGTCCCGGAGCTCCCGCGTGGGGGGCAGCCGGCCCTCCGCCAGCCATGCCTCGGCTGCAACCATGAAGAAGAGCTTAACCAGGCTGGCGGGATAGCCCGGATGATCGCCGCGGTGGGAAAATCCGACGGCGCCGTCGCCGCGGAGCAGAACGAGACTCAGTGCCATTTCGCCGGGCTTGGCCTCGGGAAAGCGCCGTCCGGCGGCTTTGATCACATTATGTCCAAGCAATCCCAGGATAGGTTCTTTTTGCCATCCTGGGCCCTTGTTGGCGGCCGATAAAAACATTGAATGCATGCGGCTTATCTACCAGTATTCGTGCCCAGAAACCTCGTCGAAAGAAGCGGGGCGACGCGGAGGCGTGCAGCAACGCTGCGTTCACGGGGTAAGGGAATCAACGGGAGAATGATCATGAAATTCAAAACGGCGGGGCTGAAACTCGCCTCGCTCGCCCTGGCGGGCCTGCTGCTCGCCGGGACGGCGGCACGGGCGGATACGGTCGTGAACCGCGGCAATGGGGCGGAGCCGGAAACCCTGGATCCCCAGAAGCTGACGGGCGTGCCCGAGGCCAATATCGCCTATGACCTCTATGAGGGCCTCGCAACCCTCGACGATCACGGCAATCCGACCGGCGGCGTCGCCAAGAGCTGGGACGTGAGCGACGACGGCAAGGTCTATACCTTCCATCTGCGCGACGACGCCAAATGGTCGAACGGCGATCCGATCACGGCCGATGACGTCGTCTATACGCTCCGCCGGGTCGTCGACCCGAAGGTCGCCGCCGAATATGCCTATATCTATGCCCCGATCCTGAATGCCGACGACATCAACAGCGGCAAGGTGACGGATCTGACCAAGCTCGGCGTCGAGGCGGTGGATCCCCATACCGTCAAGATCACGCTCAAGGCCCCCACCCCCTATCTCATCGGGCTTCTCGCCCATACCTCGAGCCAGATCGTCAACAAGGCCGCCGTCGAGAAGGGCGGCGATCAATGGACGCGGCCGGGCAATAACGTCTCCAGCGGCGCCTATACCATCACCGAATGGGTCCCGCAGTCGCGCATCGTCCTCACCAAGAATCCGAACTTCCACGACGCGGCCAATGTGAAGGTCGACAAGATCGTCTACTTCCCGACCGAGGATCTGGACGAGGAGTTCAAGCGCTTCCGCGCCGGCGAGCTCGACACCACCTACGACATGCCGAAGGACAAGATCCCGGTCGCCCAGAAGGAATACAAGGGCGAGTTCCACGATTCCGCCTATTTCGGCACCTATTTCTACGCCATCAACATGAACAAGGCGCCGCTCGGCAAGGAGCTGCAGCTGCGCAATGCGCTCTCCATGGCGATCGACCGCGACACCCTGGTGAAGAAGATCACCCTGGGCGGCGAGATCCCGGCCTATTCCTGGATGCCCCCGGGCGTTCCGGGCTATACCCAGCAGAAGCTCGCCTTCGCCGACATGCCCTTCAAGCAGCGTCAGGCCGAGGCGAAGAAGCTCCTGAAGGACGCCGGCTTTGGCCCGGGCAAGCCGCTGGAAGTCGATATCCTCTACAACACCAGCGAGAACCATAAGAAGATCGCCATTGCGGTCGCCAGCATGTGGAAGGCCATCGGCGTGCAGGCCAAGCTGACCAACCAGGAATGGAAGGTCTATCTCGACACCCGCAAGCACGACTACACCGTCGCCCGCGCGGGCTGGATCGGCGATTATCTCGATCCCAGCGACTTCATGGAGCAGTACATGTCGGACGCCGGGGATTCGAACTTCATCCACTACGACAACAAGGACTATGACGGCGCCCTGCGCCAGGCGCAGACCGAGGTCAATCAGGACGCCCGGATGAAGCTATTCGAGAAGGCCGAGGCGATCTTCCTCAACGACCAGCCGCTGATCCCGATCTATCACTACGTGCACACCCAGATGATCAGCAGCAAGATCGGGGGTTGGTACGACAACCTCCTGGGCTACAACCTGTCTCGCTATCTCACGAAGTCCTGACCCGGTTCGCAGGATGAGGCCCGGCCGGCCGTCCGATTTCCGCCTTGCGCGGAAATGCGGACGGCCGGTGCGGACCGCCGTCTCGCGCAGGACCTGATTCACGATGCTCAGATTTGCCGCCAAGCGTCTTCTCGGCGCCATCCCGACGCTGTTGCTGATCGTCACCCTCTCCTTCTTCCTGATGCGCATCGCCCCGGGCGGCCCCTTCGACAAGGAGCGCGTGGTCCCGCCGGAGATCGAGGCGCGGCTGATCCATGCCTATCACCTGGATGAGCCTCTGCCGATGCAGTTCCTGCGCTATCTCGGCGGCCTGGTGCAGGGCGATTTCGGCCCCTCGCTGAAGTACAAGGATTTCACCGTCACCGAGCTGATCGCCGGCGGCTTTCCGGTCTCGCTGCCGCCTGGGCGGCATCGCCGTGCTGCTGGCGCTCATCGCCGGCGTCGCCATCGGCACGCTGGCCGCGCTGCGCCAGAATACCACCACCGACTATGCGGCGATGGGGGCGGCCATGACCGGCATCATGGTTCCGAATTTCGTGCTCGCGCCGCTGCTCACCCTGGTCTTCGGGCTCTGGCTCTCGTGGCTCCCCGTCGGCGGCTGGGACGGCAGCGTCAAATACATGATCCTGCCGGTCTTCGCCCTCAGCCTCTATCAGGTGGGCTTCATCGCGCGGCTGACCCGCGGCAGCATGATCGAGGTGCTGCGCACGAATTATGTCCGCACGGCCCGGGCCAAGGGCCTGCCCGAGCGGGTCGCGATCACGCGCCACGCTCTCAAGGCGGGCATGCTGCCGGTGGTCTCCTATCTCGGGCCCGCGATCATCAACACCATCACCGGCTCGGTCATCATCGAGCAGATCTTCGGCATTCCGGGGATCGGGCGGTATTTCGTCCAGGCGGCCCTCAACCGCGACTACACGCTGGTGATGGGGGTCACGGTGTTCTACGGCGTGCTGATCATCCTGGCCAATCTCGCCGTCGACCTGATCTACGGCCTGCTCGATCCGCGCATCCGGTACGACTGAGGAGACCATGACGGTCACGGCCTACCCACCCACCGTCTCACCCGCCGAGGAGATCAAGGGCCGCAGCCTGTGGAGCGACGCCTGGCGTCGGCTGCTGCACAACAAGGCGGCGGTCGTCAGCATCGTGCTGCTGCTCCTCATCACCCTGGCCTCGATCTTCGGGCCACTGTTCAGTGCCTTCGCCTATGACGACGTCTCCTGGGATTCCATCAGCATCCCGCCGGATTTCGCTTCGGGCCATTATTTCGGCACCGACGACAATGGCCGCGATCTGTTCGTGCGCGTCATGTATGGCGGACGGATCTCGCTGACCGTGGGCATTGTGGCGACCCTGGTCAGCCTCTTCATCGGCGTCATCTGGGGCGCCACCGCCGGCTTCATCGGCGGGCGGGTCGACGGCGTGCTGATGCGCCTCGTCGACATCCTCTATTCCGTGCCCTTCATCTTCTTCGTCATCATGCTGACGGTGGTCTTCGGGCGGAACATCGTGCTGATCTATGTCGCCATCGGCGCGGTCTCCTGGCTCGACATGGCGCGCATCGTGCGCGGCCAGACCATGAGCCTGAAGAAGCGCGAGTTCGTCGAGGCGGCCCATGCCGGCGGCGTCAGGACGGCCACGGTGATCCGCCGGCACATCATCCCCAATTGCCTCGGCCCCGTGATCGTCTATGTCACCCTCACCGTGCCCAATGTGATCCTGCTGGAATCCTTCCTCAGCTTCCTCGGCCTCGGCGTGCAGGAGCCGCAGACGAGCTGGGGCGTGCTCATCAGCGACGGGGCGCGGCTGATGGAAAGCTCGCCCTGGGCGCTGATCTTCCCGGCGGTCATGCTGGCGGTGACGCTGGGCTGCTTCAACTTCATCGGCGACGGGCTGCGCGACGCCCTCGACCCCAAGGATCGCTGAGCCGTGCCGCCCGTCCTCGACATCCGCGATCTGGAGATCCGCTTCGCCACCCCCGACGGGGTGGTCGAGGCCGCGAACAAGGTCAGCCTCTCGGTCGAGCCGGGCGAGACGCTCGGCATCGTCGGGGAATCCGGCTCGGGCAAGAGCCAGGTCTTCATGGCGGTGATGGGGCTGCTGGCCTCCAACGGCAGGGCCACCGGCAGCGTGAAATTCCAGGGCGAGGAGATCCTGGGACGCAAGCCCAGCGAGCTCAACAAGATCCGCGGCGCCCGGATGTCGATGATCTTCCAGGACCCGATGACCTCCCTCAATCCCTATCTCACCATCGAGCGCCAGCTGACCGAGGTGCTGGAGACCCATCGCGGCATGTCGTCCAAGGAGGCGCGCCAGGCGGCCGTCGACATGCTGGAGCGGGTGCAGATTCCCGAGGCGGACCGGCGCATCTCCCATCTATCCCTTCGAATTCTCCGGCGGCATGCGCCAGCGCGCCATGATCGCCATGGCGCTGCTCTGCCAGCCGGAGCTGCTGATCGCCGATGAGCCGACGACCGCCCTCGACGTCACGGTGCAGGCCCAGATCCTGGCGCTGATGGCCGAGCTCAAGCAGGCGGGCAAGACCTCCTTCGTGGTGATCACCCATGATCTCGGCGTCATCGCCGGGCTTTGCGACCGGGTGCTGGTCATGTATGCGGGCCGGGCGGTGGAGACCGGCCCCGTGCGCGACATCTTCAAATCGCCGCAGCATCCCTATACGGCCGGGCTGCTCGCCTCCATGCCGCGGCTGGACGAGACGGAGGTGCATCGCCTCACCACCATCCCGGGGCAGCCGCCCAATCTGCAGCGCCTGCCGCCGGGCTGCGCCTTCAGCGACCGCTGCCCCCGGGTGTTCGATCTCTGCCACCGCGAGCGCCCGCCCCTTGCCACCTTCGCGCCCGGGAGGATGAAGGCATGCCATCTGCCCCACCTCTGAGCAGCGCGCCGCTGCTCTCCGTCCAGGATCTGAAGGTTCATTTCCACCTCGGCGGCGGCTGGTTCTCGCGCCACAAGGCGGGCGTCGTGAAGGCCGTCGACGGCGTCAGCTTCGATCTCAAGCCCGGCGAGACCCTGGGGCTGGTCGGCGAATCCGGCTGCGGCAAGACCACGCTGGGGCGCGCCGTGCTGCGCCTGCTGCCCAATATCGACGGCCGCGTGGTCTGGCTGGGGGAGGACCTGGCCAAGCTCGAGCCGGAGGCCATGCGGCTGAAGCGGCGCGAGATGCAGATCGTCTTCCAGGACCCGCTGGCCGCCCTCGACCCCCGCATGACGGTGGGCGAGATCATCGGCGAGCCGCTGCGCACCTTCCAGCCCGAGCTCTCGCAACAATGAGGCCAAGGCCAAGGTACAGGCGATGATGGCGCGGGTGGGGCTGCTGCCGCGCCAGGTCAACCGCTATCCCCATGAATTCTCCGGCGGGCAGTGCCAGCGCATCGGCATCGCGCGCGCCATGATCAACCATCCGAAGCTCGTCGTCTGCGACGAGCCGGTTTCGGCCCTCGACGTCTCGATCCAGGCCCAGATCGTCAACCTGCTGATGGATCTGCAGCAGGAATTCGGCATGTCGATGATCTTCATCTCGCACAACCTCAGCGTCGTGCGGCATATCAGCCACCGGATCATGGTGCTCTATCTCGGCCGTGTCGCCGAGCTCGCCGGCCGCGACCAGCTCTATCGCCAGCCGCGCCACCCCTATACCCAGGCGCTGATCTCGGCGGTGCCGATCCCCGATCCCGATCTCGAGCGCCAGAAGCAGCGCATCGTGCTGACCGGCGATATCCCCTCACCGCTCAATCCGCCCAGCGGCTGCGCCTTCCGCACCCGCTGCCCCAAGGTGACGGAGATTTGTGCCCGGATCAGCCCGGATCTCCTGCATATCGAGAGCGGGCATCAGGTCGCCTGCCATCACTGGGATGAGTGAAAGCGAGGCGATGGGCCCCGTCGGCTCGTGAAGCGGCGGGGCCCGTCGCGTCAGCCGGTCACTTGCCGGCTTCGCCTGTGACGCAAGAACCGCAGGGCTTCGGCGCCCCATATTCGTATTTGTTCAGGTTCTGGGCGTCGGTGCCGGCGCCGCCATAGCAGGATTGGCAGGGATCGACGGGCGTATCCGGATTAGCGGCGTAGTTGGTATAGGCCGGGATCGAGTCCTGGACCTGATCGCGGCCACCGCCGTGATCGCCACCGGCGCCCGCCGCCCAGGCGGTGGCGGAGCCGAGAGGATTGACCAGCAGGATCGTGGCCGCCATCAAGGCCATCGCGCCGGTCAGTCGGATCGGTCGTACGAAGAGCGTTTCCATATCAAGCCTCTGTAGGTTGGTGTGCATTCGCGACTTTCGCCGCACACCCAATCTGGGCAGAGAGCTTCGCCAGGTCTTA
Organism: uncultured Alphaproteobacteria bacterium; assembly: GCA_963757155.1. GTDB lineage: Bacteria > Pseudomonadota > Alphaproteobacteria > Dongiales > Dongiaceae > DASXQK01. The sequence continues at coordinate 102,680 of CAVWQS010000021.1, read as the reverse complement.
TTCCCGGCTCGCAGGAGTTATGGGCCCTTGTTGGAAAGCGCCGCGCCGGCCGGGATGAGATCGTCTCACGACGTTACGTGCAGCCGGCAAGCTCTCTCACCGTCATGGCTCGGCTTGTCCCACGGCTGTCGGCAAGCCTCGCTCTCACAGCCGTCATGGTCGGCGAAGGCCGACCATCCACGAGTTTGCCGGCCAAGGGCTGGATCTGTGTTTTGCTTTCCGACTGCCCGCAAGCCTTGTGACTGCAAGTAAAAATGAATCACGGAGGACGCGGAGGACTCAGAGATCACGGAGGAGAAAGGCAGTTAACTGCACTTCGACGTGCATCTCCTCGGTCAATCCTCGGTGTCAAAATACTTGCAGTCGCACCGACCGGCTTGTCCTCGATCAGACCGGGCGGTGATCGACAACCCAGGCGGATATCGGATCAAGGGCTGACAAACTCGTGGATGGTCGGCCTGCGCCGACCATGACGGCATAGAGAGCGAGCGTTGCGCGCCCAGCCGGACGGCCGTAGGAACTTCGCCCGGCCATGACGGAGGAGCTGGGACCGCTTCGGGTTCGGGCCCGCTGCCGTGAGCGACGATTCGGTCGCCTTAAACCGCCAAACCGACCGCCTGCATATAGACGTCGAGCAGCGCCTGCTGCTCCTGGCGGTCCGCCGCATCCATGCGGCGCAGGCGCACGATCTGGCGCATGACCTTGGTGTCGTAGCCGGCGGATTTGGCCTCGGCATAGACCTCGCGAATGTCGCCGGTCAGCGCGGCGCGCTCTTCCTCGAGCCGCTCGATCCGCTCGATTAAGGATTTCAGGCGCTCCGCCTGAATAGTGCCCTTGCCGGCCATGCCGCTTGCGCTCCCTGTCGATGCCATGGAACCCGGTCGGACGACTCCACCGCCGGAAGCCCGGAACATATCGACCGTCTTGCGCCGGAGCAAGACCGGCGGTCGATCGATGGCTGTCAGCGGTAGAGCGCCGGGGAGAGCTCTCGGTCGGCCGCGGCGATCTCGGCGGCGACCGCGGCTATCACGGGACGCGCCGACATGCGGGCATGCCAGGCCGCAAGGGCGGGATGGCCGTCGAGGCGCGGGCCCTTCAAGCGCAGCACGAAGAGGATCGACATGAACAAGGCGATGTCGGCGACCGAGAACCCGCCGCAGAAATAATTCTGACCGCCGAGCCGGGCCTCGAGCTTGGCATACTCGCGGCGAATCTCCGCGCCGGCCTTGGCTGCCTCCTCCTCCTGCACCCGGCGCCGCTCGGGATCCGGGTTCGCCGGCTCCGACCGGTACATGAAGGCGCGCAGCAGCGGCAGCAGGATCTCATCGGCCGTCAGCTCCAGCAGACGGCAGCGGGCTCTGGCCGCCGCACCCCGGGGATAGAGGGGCGGCTCGGGATAGGCATCCTCGAGATATTCGAAGATCAGCGTCGAATTGAAGAGGGTGAGATCGCCGTCGATCAGCACCGGCACCTGACGCTTGGGATTGGCGGCCAGAACCGCGGGATGCTTGGGCTGATAGCCCTGGGCCTGGCTGAAGGGGACCATCTCGCGCTCGAAGGCGAGGCCTTTCTCGCCGAGCGCCATCTCGATCTTGCGGGCAAACAGGCTCAAAGGGCCGGAATAGAGCTTCATCTCATCGCCTCCCGATGGGGAAGAGAACATTATAGGAACGACAAGACGGCGGCAAGGCGGCGCGAGGCCCCGGATGGCCGCGGGGGTGGGGCGGCTAGTGCTTGTGACCGCCGCCTTTGCTCTGCGCCAGCTCCTTCAGCGCCGGGAATGCCCTCGCCCGCCTGGTGCTTCGCCTTCCAGGAACTCGTAGGACTCGCCATAGACGATCTCGCGGGCGGCGGGATCGCTGAGATCGATGCCGCGCTCCACCGCCTCGGCCCGATACCATTTGGAGAGGCAATTGCGGCAGAAGCCGGCGAGATTCATCAGGTCGATATTCTGCACGTCGGTGCGCTCGCGCAGATGCGCCACCAGCCGGCGAAAGGCCGCCGCTTCCAGCTCGATGCGGGTCTTGTCATCCATGGCAGGGTCCTCTTGAAAGGCTTACCGGATATCTAGAGAGCCTCGAGCGTCCCCGCAATGAGCATGTCGACCACCGCCTCCAGCGCCTCGCGCGGCGTCGCCCCGGCGGCCAGAGCGGCATGATAAGCGGCGAGCTGGCGATGGGCGCTGGTGCCGCGCCGGAGGATCGCCCGGGCCTCGGCTACTTCGGCCTGGCAGCCGAAGGCCTCCTGGTCCTCGGCGGTCAGCAGGATGATCTCCTCCAGGAGCTCGGCATAGGGGACGATCCGGCCCTTGCCGAAATCGACCAGCCCTTCGTCGACGCCATAGCGCTGGGCCCGCCAGCGGTTCTCGTTCACCAGCATCCCCGCATAGCGCCGCCAGCGCTGATTGTCGCGCTTGAGGCGCCAGAGCATGCGGAGCAGGCAGCGGTAGAGGGCGGCGATGGCGATCCCATCGTCGAGGCGGGTGCAGACATCGGCGACCCGCATCTCCAGCGTGGGAAAGCGCACGCTCGGCCGGATATCCCACCAGAGCTTGCTGCCGTCCTCGATGATGCCCGCATGCACCAGCACGGCGAGATGACGCTGGAACTCGCCCCAGCTGTCGAAGAGCTCCGGCAGGCCGGTCCGCGGCATCTCGTCGAAGACCGCGATCCGGTAGGATTTCAGCCCCGTATCCTGACCCTCCCAGAAGGGCGAGGAGGTGCTGAGCGCCAGGAGATGGGGAAGGAAATAGGCGAGCTGGCCCATGAGGTCGATGCGCAGCTCGGGATCCTCGATCCCGACATGCACATGCATGCCGCAGATGACAAGGCGGCGGGCCGGCGCCTGGTGGTCGCGGGCCAGCGCGATATAGCGCTCGCGATCCGTCGTCTTCTGGTGGTGCCATTCGGCGAAGGGATGGGTGGCGGCGGCGATAGGAGCAAGGCCATGGACGCCGGCGATCTCCGCCACGACCCGGCGCAACCCGGCCAGTTCGTCGCGGGCCTCGGCGAGGCTGCTGCAGACGGAGGTGCCGACCTCGATCTGAGCCCGCAGGAATTCCGGCGTCACCCGGCTGGAAAGCCGCGCCTGGCATTCGCTCAGCATCTCCGGCGGGGGATCGCTGGCGAGGTCCCGGCTGGCGCGGTCGACCAGCAGATACTCCTCCTCGATGCCGAGGGTGAAGCTGGGCTCGCTCATGCCGGCATGCCGTGCAAATCCGGTTGTGCCAGGATCTCCTCGAAGAGAGGCGCCAGACGATTTGCCCAGGCCTCCGCGCCATGGTGGGTGTCGATCAGGTCCTGACGCAATTCCAGCAGCACATGGGCCAGCGCCTCGCGCTCGCCATGCATCGCCACGCCATAGCCGCGCCCGACCCGGCCGTCATAAGGCTCGTTGTCGCCGACGCAGATGGCGGGATCGCGGCCGAGGCCCGCGAGCAGGGGAATCGCCAACCGGCCGTCGTTGTTCCAGAGGACACCGATATGCCAGGGCCGCTCGAAGCCCTGCATCACCGGGGTGAAGCTGTGGAGAGAGATCAGGGCCGGCGGCCGGCCGGCCTCGCGCATCCGGCGGATCTGACCGGTGATCGCGTGATGATAGGGCCAGAAGCAGGCCTCGGCGCGCGCCGCCCGCGCCGCCGCGTCGAGGCGCCGATTTCCCGGCACGGGCACATCGTCGGATTCCTGCGCAATCGAGCTCGGGTCTTCGAGATGGCGATTGCAGTCGATGACCAGACGCGAATAGCCCGACAGCACCGCCGGCGCGTTCAGCAGGTTCGCCAGCCGCCGTGTGACCTCGGCGATGCCGATATCCCAGGCGATATGGCGCCGCCGCTGTCCGGCATCCAGCCCGAGATCGCCCAGGATCTTGGGAATCACCGCGGAGGCATGGTCGCAGATCAACAGGCAGGGTCGTCCGCCGCCCTCGTTATGGAGCTCGAAGGGCGGCGGATCGCCGGGACCGAGGAGAGGCGCAGCCGTCATGGCTGCGACTAGAGCAAATCAGCTGCCTCGCCGCAATCCACGCCGCGGCGATCGGCGTGTTAAGACTTAAGGCAGACGGGCGCGGACGCGGCGGATGGCGCGCCGCATGCCTTTGACGACGACGATCGGATCGACGCCCAGATGCGGCATGTCGGGAAGCATGCCGGACAATCTGCCGGCTTGCTTCTTTACGCCGCGGGTGACCTTTCGGGTGACCTTGCGCGCGGTCTTCCGCGCCGTGGCAGCCGTTCCCGGCTTCGCCCGCTTCGCACGCGACTTTGCCGCAGGCGACTTGCCGCGCGACTTGGCCGCCGTAGATCTTGCGCGCGTCGACTTCGCTCGCGATTTGGCCGCAGCAGGTTTCGCGCGCCGCGAGGCTGCGCTGGCCTTGGCGCGACGTGTCGTTGCCGCTGTCTTAGCGCGACGGGTCGCTGCCGCTCCGGCCTTGCGCACGGCCGCCGCTTGGCGCGCGGGCCGAGTTGCTTTTCTGGTCGCCCTCTTGGCAGTCGCTTTCTTGGCCGTCGCTCGGCGATTCGATTTCCTTTTCGCTACGGGCATTTGATCCTCTCACTTGAATATCGATGACAACCTATTGAAACGGCGGATCGGGGATTGAGTTCCCTGCGCCTTCTGTCTGTAGCTCGGGGTTGATCCGACTCACATGCATCTATTGGGAGGATCGAGTGTTTATCCCTCATCAATGATCCGGACGAGAGAGGATATCATGCGAAAGATTCTATCACTTGCAGTGCTGGCGGCGGGGCTTGCCGTGGGCGGCGTTGCCTATGCCCAGAGCTCGAGCTCGTCGGGCACGGTCGGCGCGAATGTCGGCGACAGCATGAAACAGCCGATGATCGTCACTGCCGACAACGGCAATGTTCGTATGCAGCCCAACGCGACGTCCAAGATCCTGACGACGGTGCCGCATGGCCATCAGGTCATAATGGTCGGGACGACCAATGGCGGCGCCTGGGCCCATGTCACCGTCGACGGATTGGATGGCTATATGGATCTGCTCCAGCTCGACAAGGCGCCCTGACGCACAAGAGCCCCCGCAACAACAAGAGAGAGAATCCCATGCGAAAGATTTTGCCGATTGCCGTGCTCGCGGCCGGACTTGCCGCCGCTGGCACCGCCTATGCCGGTAGTTCCGCGAATTCCTCTGGAGGCGTCGGCACCAATGTCGGCGATTCCATGAGCCAACCCATGGTCGTGACCAGCGATAACGGCAATGTGCGCGACCAGCCCAATGCCACCGCGAAGATCTTGACCACGGTGCCGCATGGCAAGCAAGTCACGATGATCGGGACCGCCAATGGCGGCGCCTGGGCTCATGTCATGGTCGACGGCCTCGACGGCTATATGGACCTCGTCCAGCTCGACAAGGCGCCGGCGACGGCGACCTACGGCTCGACCGACCAGACGGCGATTCGCTACATGGTCGTCGACTCCGACAACGGGAATATCCGTGCACAGCCGACCAATGAGAGCGCGCTTGCTCGTGACGCTTCCGCGTGGATCGCGAGTTGCTCTCCTCGGGTCGACCGCCACCGGCTGGTCGCATATCCAGGGCAATGGTGTCGACGGCTACATCGACAGCACGAAGCTCGCCGACGCAGGCCCGGCCACCTACACCGTCCCCTATACGGTGCCCTACGGCACGGTGATCTATCAGCCGCAGCCGACCTACCAGGTGCAGCCGACCTACCAGACGACCTATCCGGCGGCCTATCCGACCTATCAGTATTCCACCACGCCCAGCTATCAGACGACGCCGAGCTATAGCTACCAGACCACGCCGACCTACCAGGCCACCCCGCCTGTCTATCCCTACGGGACAGTGCCGACCTATGGGTCGAACGCTCGCATCGTCAATGGCGGCGGGGGTACCGTCCACCAGACTCCGGATCCCCAGAGCCCGCTTCTGACCACCCTGCCTCCGGGCTATCAGGTTTCGGTGATTGGTTCGGTCAACGGCAATTGGGCACATGTCGTCGCCAATGGCGTCGACGGCTATATGTCCTACAATCAGCTGCAGTAGTCGCTGCTGATCTGACGACGCGTCATGCGCTGCGGTGGCCTGCCGGCCCCGCAGCGCATTTCTTTTGAGCGGCTTCTGGCGCAGACCTACGGGGCCACGCGCTAAGGGCCGGCATCGGCTCGGAGCTTGAAGGAAGGGTCGCGGTCAGGCGGCCGATGAGTTCTTGCTTCGGCCTCAGCCAGAGATGACGGAGCCGGGAAAAGAAGGCCGCAACGACGTTGGAGGCCAATGGCCGCCGACCGGCCTCGCGCCTGGTTTCGGCCTTCTCGCGACGGGGAAGCTTCGGTGGGGGTGTCAGGCTGATGCCGCACATGGGTTCTTGCCGGGATTGAGGCCGGGTCGATTGGCCGTTACATGGCCGGGGCTGAAGCCGCGGTCTTGGCTGTGGGCGCGGTCGGCGGCGTGATCACCACCGTAGAGCTACCGGCTTCCTGACTCGGAGTGGACGACACTCCCGGCGTGGTGACGGGCGCCGCTGCCGGCGCCTCGCAGGCGGCAACGGCAAGCAGGCAAAAGGTCAAGAGAATGGCTCGCATGGTCCCGATCCCATCCAGTGAAGTGGATCAACAGGGAAACGCGCCTGGTCGCCAGCTGTTCCGCCCCGCGCCATGCGGCGCAGGCCGCTACTGCATGAAATGCTGGGAAAAGCTGGGCCAGAGGCCGATAACGCCGACGAGGATGAGATAGATTCCCACGATCACGTTGAGAAGACGGGGGATCATCAGGATGAGGATGCCCGCGATAAGGGCAACCAAGGGCTGCAGCATGACCAGATTGATCGTCATGGGGATCCGGCTCCGACATGAAACGCCCCCGGCGGGCCTAGGTGCCGGTCTCGAACAACACCTTCGTCCCCGAAAAGGTTCCGAAGCCCCCGGAATATTTCAGCCCCGCCGCTCTGCCTTTGCCAACGCGCGGGTCACGCTGTCCATCTGCGCCGCGGTCGAGATCGGAAGCTCCGACAGAATCTCGAGCTCGCGGGCGGTGAAGGGGTCCTCGCCCCGATGCCGGGATTGCCAGTCGGCCAGCGTGGCATCGCGCTGCCGCAGCAGCTGCTCGATCTGCGGACGGAACAGCCGCAGCAGCGCTGCCAGCCAGCGATTCACCCAGCGCGAGGGCCGCGGCCCATCCAGGATGAAGCGATCGAGGAGCGCAATGGCGGCCGGCGCTCGGATCCAGCTGTCCTCCGTCACCCAGCAATTGACCGTGAAAAGCCGAATTGGCCGGCTGGCGTGATCGACCGAAACGGCCACGAGATGGTGCAGCTTTCCCGTCCCGATCGGCCTGACGAAGCTGTGGAAATGCCCATGCTCTCCCGCGTCGCGCTGCGCCCCGCCATGGGCATGAAAAAAATACTGCGCCCCATGCCGGGAATCGAAGACATCGCCGGCGGGGTAGTGATCCCATGCGTAGAAGGGGCCTTCGTCGCGCAGCAGGCGGCCCACCATGTTGAAGCCCTGCTTCGCCAAGGCGCGTTCGGCGGCCACAACCTCGCGCCCGGCCGCCGCCATCAGCTCCAGCCGCGTCAGAGGCAGGGAGGACAGGGGGAGCGGTCGACGGGCTTGCGTCACGGATTCAGCCAGTGCCGCTCCCGGTAGTAGCGCAAGGCGCCCTCGTGGAACGGCGCGGTATTGCCCGGCCCTGACATCTCCTCGGGCGTGAGATTGCGCAAGGCCGGATGCATGGCGCGGAACTGATCGAAGTTCTCGAACACGGCCTTGACGACCTGATAGGCGATCTCCGGCGGCATGGAAGTCGTCGTCAGCACCGTCGCCCGCGGCCCGAAGGTCGCCACGTCATTGGGATTGCCGGAATAGGTGCCGCCCGGCACGTCATCCTTGGCCAGATAGGGCATGTCGGCCAGCAGCTTGTCGATCGCAGGGCCGTTCAGCGACACGAGCTGCGCCCCGCAGCGCACGGCGGCTTCCTCGACGGCGCCGTTGGGATGCGACATGGGCATCAGCAAGGCATCGATCTGGCCCGCGCAAAGAGCGTCGAACTGCAGATTGGGATCGATCTCGCCGAGGCTTGCAAAATCCGCATCGCTCCAGCCCTCGGCACGGATCAGAAGATCGGCGAGGACGCGCTGACCGCTGCCCTTGGCCCCGACATTGACCTTCTTGCCCTTGAGATCGGCCAGGCTGGTGATGCCGGCATTGCTGCGCGCGACCAAGGTGAGCGGCTCGCCATGGAGGGTGAACAAGGCGCGCAGCCCCTCGAAAGCCCCGGTCGATTTGAAGGGCCCGAGCCCCTTCACGGCAAAATACTGCCAGTCGGACTGCACGATGGCCATGTCCTCCCAACCGGCGCGCAACGACACGATATTGGCCAGCGACCCCTGGGTACTCTCCACGGCGCAGCGCAGCCCGTTCTGGGAACGCTCCATGTTCACCATGGCGCAGATGGCGCCGCCGGCGGGGAAATAGACACCGACCACAGGGGCCGTCCCCATGAACAGGGCGCGGGGGGTGGTATCAGCCAGGGCCGGGGCGGAGGCGCCCAGCAGCAGGCAGAGCAGAAGCATCAGGGGGCGGATTGGCATGGGCTGCCTTCTATGCTCCCGCGGCCGAGCCGGCAAGGCCTTGCAAAAGATGGCGATGCTGCGCTACGGGGCGAGACGATGGATTGCGGCGCGGCCCAACGTGGATGGCCGGGACTCCGCCCGGCCATGACGGTTGAGCGCGTGCGGCACGCCGACTACCGAGCGGTCGTGACGATTGCGGCTAGGTCGGGCTGGGGGAGACTGGGGCGGTCAGGGTGGCGACGACGATGTCGCGCATGACATGGCCGATCGCATCGTCGAAGGCGTTCAGCACATCCTCGAATTTCGAGCCGGACGCCTTGGCGCGCTTCTCCGAGTTGATGGCGCGCACGATCTTGCGCTGGGGCATGGCAACGAGCTTGGCGCTCATGCGCACCACGGCAGTCGGGATGGGATCGTCGCCCCGATAGTCCGCCTCGAACTCCCGGAGATCGGTCTTCAGGATGAAATCCGGCCTGAGCCCGGCGGATTCCGGCCCGACGGCGATGATCTTGCCCGTGCGCTCGAAGGATTCCACCAGCAGGCTCTGGATCATGCCCGGCGCATTGTCGGTCCAGGCTGCCTTGGCGTAATACTCGAGGGTGAATGCATTGTGGGTGAGCGCAATGCGCGAGCTGTCGATGCCGGCAGCCGCCGTGGGAAGCTCCACCACCAGCTGCCAGTTCACCTGCGGCAGATCGGGAGGGAAGGTGGTCTTCGGCGTCAGGGTATAGAGCGTGGTCGGATCCTGCACCTTGGGCAGGATGTCGCAGCCAGCGACGAACAGGGCACCGCCGATCAGGAAATCGCGGCGTTTCATTGTGCCTCGAATCCCTTCTGGCGATCCCCGAAGAAGAAGCGGGCGGGATCGCGCTCGATCTCGACCGACACGCGATTCAGGGTCTGGGCCAAAAGCCGTACCTCCGTGATCATCTGGGTCAGCTCGTAGAGGCCTTGAGTGGCGAAATCGTGAATCGGCTGCCGGTTCTCCTGGATCAACCCGTCGAGGCTGCCGGCGGTCTTGTTAAAAGTGCTGGCCAAGGTGCGGATCTGGCCGACGGCCTTGTCGGCCGATCCCACCAGCTTGCCTGTGCTGTCGCGCAGGTCGCTGGCGAGCTTCTGAATCTCCAGTGCCGTCGCGGTCACCTGCTTGACCGCGGTGTCGGCCTCCGCGAGCAGGCCGTCGAACCGGCCGGAGCCATGGGCGAGATCGCCGGTCAGATGGTCCAGATTGGCGAGGATCTCCGCGAAGGCCTTCGAATTCTCAGGGCTGAGGAAGGTCGAGGCGCGGTCGAGCAGCGCATTGGCCTTGCTGATGACTTCGGGCGCCCCGCTCAGCAGGCGCTCCAGCGGCGAATAGGCCGAGGGAATCTCGGAGTCCGTCTTCAACCGTTGAGCGGTCTTGGTGCCGCGGCTGATCTCCACCAGCACCCCGCCGGTGATGCCCTGCATCGCCAGGGTGGCGACGGAATCGGTGCGGATCGGCGTATCGGCCTTGACCAGGATGTCGACCCGGGCGAGCGAGGAATCCTGCGGATCGACCTCGACCGAGGTGACATGACCGACGGGAATGCCGCCGAACAGCACGTTGCTGTTCACGTCCAGCCCCGCGACCGAGCCGTAGAAGCGGGTGAAGAAATGGGATTCGATCACCCGCTCGGAGAAGTGGCTGACCCAGACGACGAAACCCAGGGCGCCGAAAAGCAGGACCAGAACGAAGGCGCCGACGGCGATATGGCTGGCCCGGGTCTCCATTCAGCGTGCCCGCTCCGGCTCTTCGGCATGGCGCGCTGCCCGGCCGCGCGGCCCGTGAAAATAATCCTGAATCCAGGGGTTGGGGTCCCCCAGGAGGTTCTCCATCGTATCGACCTTGATCTTCTTGTCGACCAGGACGGCGACACGGTCGCAGATAGCCGTCAGGCTGTCCAGATCATGGGTGACCATGAAGACCGTCAGCCCCAGGCTTTGCTGCAGGCCGCGGATCAGCTCGTCGAAGGCTGCCGCGCTGATCGGATCGAGGCCGGCCGTCGGCTCGTCCAGGAACAGCAATTCGGGGTCGAGGGCAAGCGCCCGGGCCAGCCCCGCCCGCTTCTTCATGCCGCCGGAGAGCTGGGAAGGGAACTTTGCCCCGGAATCGGGTGGCAGGCCGGTCATGGCGATCTTCAGGGCCGCCAGCTCCGCCCGCATATGGGGGGACAGATGGGTATGCTCCTTCAGCGGCACGATCACATTGTCCGCCAGGGTCAGGGAGCTGAACAAAGCCCCGCTCTGAAATAGAACGCCCCAGCGCGATTCGAGCTTTCGCCAATCGGCATCGCTGAGGCCCTTCGTATTCTGTCCCAGGACTTCGATACTCCCCTCCGCGGGGTGGTTCAGCCCGACGATGGTCCGCAGCAGAACGGATTTGCCCGAACCCGAGCCGCCCACGACGCCCAGCACCTCCCCACGCCTGACGTCGAGATCGAGCCCGTCATGGACCACCTGCTCGCCGAAACGGGTGACCAGGCCGCGGACCTTGATCACGGGCTCATCCTTCGCGGGGATGACCGGCTCGTCCTTCGCAGGATCGCGCCTGAGGACCGGCTCGACTTTCATATGCGCAGGAAAGAGAAGAGGACGGAGAACACGGCGTCGAAGACGATGACCAGGAACAGGCTTTCGACCACCGATTGCGTGGTGAGCTGGCCGACGCTTTCGGCGCTGCCCGTGACGCGCAGGCCCTCGAAGCAGCCGACCATGGAAATCAGCAGCGCGAAGATCGGTGCCTTCGACATGCCCACCAGGAAATGCTGCAGGGTCACGGCATGGCCGAGCTGCGTCAGATATTGCGAGGGGCTCATGTCGAGCAGCAGCACGCAGGCGACGCCGCCGCCCAGAAGGGCGCACATGTCGGAATAGAAGGTGAGAAGCGGCAGCGCGATCATCAGCGCCGTCACCCGCGGCAGGACGAGGACATCGAGGGGATCGAGGCCGAGGGTGCGCAGCGCATCGACTTCCTCGTTCACCTGCATGGTGCCGATCTGGGCGGTGAAGGAGCTGCCGGTGCGGCCGGCGACGATGATCGCCGTCAGCAGGATGCCCATCTCGCGCAGGACCGAGATGCCGACCAGATTGACGGTGAAGATCTGCCCGCCGAAGGCACGCAGCTGATCATAGCCCTGATAGGCGAGGACGACGCCGATGAGGAAGGAGATCAGCCCGATGATGGGCATGGCGTTGAGGCCGGTCTGCTCGATCTGGGCGATGAGCGAGATGATCCGGATGCGCCGCGGCTGGACGAACTGACGGAAGAAGCCGATGACCACGGCGCCGAAGAAGTCGAGCAGATCGCGCGCCTGCTTCCCGGCGTGGAAGAGCCCGGTGCCGATGCCGGCGACGATCTCGACGAGGTAATGATGGCCCACGCGTTTTGCCGGGGGCGGAACCCCCATCTCGACGATCTTGTCGATCAGGGCCTCATGCGCCGGCGCGGCCGCCTCGGTGCTCACCTTCAACCCGGCTTTCTCCAAACTGGCCCGGGTGCGCGAGATGAGCCAAGCGCCGGCGCTGTCGATCGCGCTGATCTGGGTGAGATCGAGCTTGGCGCGGCGCGCCCCTTGCGGCTTGATCGCCGCCATGCGGTGATCGAGGTCGGGCACGGCCCGCGAGCGTCCAATCGCCTCGCGCGGCGATGACGAGTTCCTCGCCTTCGGCCCGAGTCTCGACCGACCCCATCTCCAGCCGCTGGTCCATTCCGGGGCATTCTTAACACCGGCCCCACGGCAGCCGATAGCCGTAAATCAGCCCGTCGCCGTGACTTCCGGCCGAGTTCCAGGCTAAAGTCCGCCCAGACTTGGACCAGGAGACGAAGCTCTCGCCATGCAGATCAAGGACCATATTCGCCAGATTCCCGACTTCCCCCGGCCGGGAATCCTGTTCTACGACATCTCGACTTTGCTGGCCCATGGCCCTGCCTGGAAGGCGACGGTGAACCATCTGGATCGCTGGCTGGAACCCCTGAACGCCGATCTCCTGGTCGGGATCGAATCCCGCGGGTTCCTCGTCTCGGCCCCCCTGGCCTATCTGTCCGGACGCGGCTTCGCCATGGTGCGCAAGCGCGGCAAGCTGCCGGGCAAGGTGATCCCCTACCACTACGATCTCGAATACGGCACCGATACGGTCGAGATCCAGGCCGATGCGGTGGCCAAGCGGCCATCGCGTCGTCGTGCTCGACGATCTGCTGGCCACCGGCGGAACCCTGGCCGCGGCGATCGCTTTGCTGCGCTCGGTCGGCGCCGAGGTGGTGGGTGCCGCCTGCATCATCGAGCTGGCCTTCCTCAACGGCCGCGCCAAGCTCGACGTGCCCTTTGAGTCGGTGGTCAGCTACGAGAGCTGACGGGCGAATCCGTCGTCTGCTACGAGAGCTGAGCCGCTAAAGCCAAGAGCGCCCGATCGCTGCCGCGCGGGCCGATCAGCGAGAGCCCGACCGGACAGCCGTTGACCCGGGTCTCGGCGGGCAGGCTGACCTGAGGCAGGCGGGCCAGCCCTGCGATGCAGGTGAGGCTGAGGGTGCGGTCGCGGAAGCTCTGGGCCTCGGCCCCTTGCAGGCCGAGCCAGGGGGCGATCTCCGGCGCGCTCGGCAGCAGCAGGATCCCGGTGTCGCGCAGCATCCCGGCCAAAAGCCCGCCGAAGGCGGTGCGGCGGGCGGCTTCCGGGCCCGGCGGCTGGGCCGAGACGGCGCGCGCCCATTCGAAGCGGGCGGCGATCTCCGGCCCGAAGCGCGGGCGCACCTGCTCGACCCAGGCGCCATGCTGGGCCCAGATCTCGCGGGCCTGGAGCTTGCGGAAGACGATCATCCAATCCTCGAGCCCACCGATCTCCATCGGCGGGCGGCGGCCCATCAGCCCCTCGACCCGGGTCGCCAGGGGCTCGAGCGCGGCCTGGACGGCCGGTGCCGCAAGCGCAAAGGCATCGGCGATCCGCGCGGCACCGCCGGCGATATGGGCGGTATCCTCGCCCAGCAGCGGCCCCCCGACCCGCGCCAGGACCCGGGCATCCCGGGCGAACCAGCCGACCGTATCGAAGGAAGCAGCGAGCGGCATGACCCCGTCGATGGCGACCCGCCCATGGCTCGGCCGGATCCCATAGATGCCGCAGACCGCGGCGGGAACCCGGACGGAACCGCCGGTGTCGGAGCCGAGGGCGAAATCGGCGGCGCCACCGGCGACCGCGGAAGCCGAGCCGCTGGAGGAGCCGCAGGGGATGCGGCCGGGGGCATTGCTGTTGACCGGCGTCCCGTAATGGAAATTCTGGCCGTTCAGGCTATAGGCGAGCTCGTCGGTGATGGTCTTGCCGATGAGATCGGCGCCGGCAGCCAGAAGCCGGTCGACCGCCGCGGCGTTCGCGGCCGCCGGCGGATGGCTGGCGAGCCAGTCGGGATTGCCGCAGCCCGTGACATGGCCCGCGACGTCGTAGATATCCTTGGCGGCAAACCGAAGCCCCCTCAGCGGCCCCTCGGGCGCGCCGGGCAGCAGGACCTCGTCATGGGGAATGAAACAATTTAGATTCGCAAATGATTGATCCGACACGGCTTTTCTGCCCCATCCCAATATCCATGACGCGTCGTCGGCCGCTTCTCGGTTCCGGCTCGGCGAAGCCGGACGAGATGGAAGGCAACGCCCGCCAGGCGGCATGCCCGCCGTGGCGCGGCGCTGGTGCTAGCCGGCGGGACGCGCCGCCGATGCCCTCACCCGCAGCCTAATCGCCGTAGACGTCGAAATTGAAATACTTCTTGGCGACGGCGTCATAGGTGCCGTTGGCGCGTATCGCGGCGATCGCCTTGTTCAGCCTTTCCTTCAGCGCCGTGTCGGACTTGCGAACGCCGCCGCCGACGCCATAGCCGAAGACGACCGTATCGGTCTGGGGCGGAGTCGCCTTGACCTCGAAATCCTTGCCCTCATCGGTCTTCAGGAATTCCGCCAAGTTGACGGCATCGGCCATCTCGAGATCGATGCGCCCGGCGACGAGATCGGCGTTGACATTGTCCTGGGTGTCATAGGTTTTGATCGTCACCGCCGAGCCGAAATACTTCTCCATGAAGCGGGCATGCGCCGTGGAGATCTGGACCCCGACGATCTTTCCCTTGAGGCTGTCGGGGTTGTTGAAATCGATGTGATAGGCCACCGACTTCGGGCCGATGATCGAAGCCGGCGTATGATAGTATTTGTCGGTGAAGTCGATCACCTGCTTGCGCTTGTCGGTGATCAGCATCGACGCCCAGATGACGTCGAACTTGTCCGATTGAAGCGCCGGGATGATGCCGTCCCAGGCAGCCTCCTCGATGGTGCATTTGGCCTTCATCTCGGCGCAGACGGCATCCATGAGATCGATCTCGAAGCCGACCCATTTGCCGGAGGCATCCTTGCTGGCGAAAGGCGGATATGGCTCCGCGGCGACGCCGAAGCGAATGACGTCTTCCGCACGCGCGGCGAAGCCGCTCAGCGCCAGCATCGCGCATAGGAGAATGCCGCCTAGAACATGTCTCTTCATGGTTTTATCTTGAACCTCCCTGCGATTTGCCCTTGGCCGGGTGTCTCCCGGCGGGGACGAGTGGCGTGATATTTCCCACGGCCGGCATGGCCTCCGCAAGAGCACGACCCTTCACATAAGCGGGATCGATCGGCCGGCTTGCGATCAACCAGGGCCGACGGTTGCCGTGTCTCAGAGCCGAACGCAAGGAACCCTGGCCGCGGGTGGCACCCGCGCGCACTCTTGCGCCTGGAAGCCGATGGGCTAGATTGCGCCCTTCCCTGGCCGGCGCTCCGCCGCCGCCCGCTTCCACCCTGGAGACCCGCGATCATGAGCAGAACCATCCCGCATTTCGTCAAGGGCAAGGTCGTCGACGGCACCAGCGGGCGCTTCGCCGATGTCTTCAACCCCGCCACCGGCGAGGTTCAGGCCAAGGTCGCGCTTGCCAGCAAGGCGGAGGTGGATGCGGCGATCGCGGTGGCCGCGGCCGCCTTCCCGGCCTGGGCCCAGACGCCGCCGCTGCAGCGGGCCCGGGTGATGTTCCGCTTCAAATCCCTGGTCGAGGCCAATCTGGACAAGTTCGCCGCGATCGTGACCTCCGAGCATGGCAAGGTGTTGAGCGATGCCAAGGGATCGTGCATCCGCGGGCTCGAGGTCGTCGAATTCGCCTGCGGCATCCCGCATCTTCTGAAGGGCGAATTCTCCGAGAATGTCGGCACCAATGTCGATTCCTGGGCGATCCGCCAGCCGATCGGCGTCTGCGCCGGCATCACGCCCTTCAACTTCCCCGCCATGGTGCCGATGTGGATGTTCCCCGTGGCGCTCGCCTGCGGCAACAGCTTCGTGCTGAAGCCCTCGGAGCGCGATCCCTCGGCCGCGCTTTTCATGGCCGACCTGCTGAAGCAGGCGGGGCTGCCCGATGGCGTGTTCAATGTCATCAACGGCGACAAGGAAGCGGTGGACGCGATCCTCCACAACCCCGATGTGGCGGCGGTGAGCTTCGTCGGCTCGACCCCCATCGCCGAATACATCTATCACACCGGTGCGGCCCAGAATAAGCGCGTGCAGGCCCTGGGCGGCGCCAAGAACCACATGGTGGTGATGCCCGATGCCGATATGGACCAGGCGACCGATGCCGTGATGGGGGCCGCCTATGGCTCCGCCGGCGAGCGCTGCATGGCGGTCTCGGTGGCGGTCGCCGTCGGCAAGGCGGCGGATCAGCTGATCGAGAAACTGATGCCCCGCATCCGCTCCCTCAAGGTCGGGCCGGGCACCGATCCGGATTCGGAGATGGGCCCGCTGGTGACCAAGCAGCATCTGGACAAGGTGACCGGCTATGTCGACCTGGGTGTCCAGGAGGGCGCGAAGCTCCTGGTCGATGGCCGCGGCCTGAAGCTGCAGGGCTATGAGAAGGGCTTCTTCCTGGGCGGCTGCCTGTTCGACGAGGTGACGCCGGCCATGCGCATCTACAAGGAGGAGATCTTCGGACCGGTCCTGTCGGTGGTGCGGGTGGCGGACTACAATTCGGCGGTCAAGCTGGTCAACGACCATGAATTCGGGAATGGCACGGCGATCTTCACCCGCGACGGCGATGCGGCGCGGGATTTCTCCTCGAAGATCAAGGTCGGCATGGTGGGAATCAATGTGCCGATCCCCGTGCCCATGGCGTTCCATAGCTTCGGCGGCTGGAAGCGCTCCCTCTTCGGCGACCATCACATGCATGGTTCCGAGGGCGTGCGCTTCTATACCAAGCTGAAGACCGTCACCGCGCGCTGGCCCACCGGGATTCGCGCCGGCGCCGAATTCGTCATGCCGACCATGCGCTGAGCGGCCCGCCCCGCCCGAGACCTGGACTCTAAATGAACGCTGCCGCGCCGCGCGGCGAACTCGTCGCCAGCGCGGGCCTGCTGTTCACCGCCGTGGCCTGGGGCACGATGGTGCCCCTGACCTCGGTGCTGCTGGAGGATCTGCCGCCCTTCGTCATCGCCGCCAGCCGCTACAGCCTGGCGCTGGTCGTGCTCGCCTGCATCATCGCGCTGCGCGAGCGCACGCCGATCCTGCCGCTGGGCCTGCCCTGGGGGCGGATCCTGCTCCTGGGTGGCGGCGGCATCGGCTGCTTCGCCACTTGCTACACCTTCGGCATCGGCTATTCCGGCCCGATCGCCGCGGCCGCCATCCTCGCCGCCCAGCCGGTGGTCGCCGTGCTGATGGACTGGCTGGTGACCCGACAGCGGATCGGGGGACGCCTGGCCATCGCCGTCGCTCTGGCTGTCGGCGGCGGGCTTCTCGTCGCCTTCGGGGGCAGCGACAGCCAGGCCACCACCGCCCATGGCGGCGAGATCCTTCTCGTCATCGCGCTCTTCTGCTGGACCTGGTATTCGATGAAGGCACAGGCTTGGCTGGCGCCGCTGGGGATCGGCCAGCTCCGCATCACCTTGGTTTCGTCCGGCGCGGCGGCGCTGGCGCTCTGGCTGATCTATGCGGTGACGGCGGCCCTTGGGGTGCAGCCTTTGCCGGCCGCCTTTCCCAGTGCCGGCCATCTGACGATGCTGCTGTGGCTCGCCGTCGGGCCTACCGCCATCGCCATCTTCACCTGGAACTACGGCACCGGGCGCCTCGGCATCACGGCCGCCAGCCTGTTCCTCAATCTGTCGCCGGTCTTCGCCGCCTTGCTCGGCATGGCGCTCGGGGCGAAGCCGACCTGGGCGGAGCTGGTCGGCGGCGCGATCGCCCTGGCCGGGGTGATCTTTCTCCAGCTCGGAACGATGCGGCGCCGGCCGCAACCCTGACGAGCAGCCGCGAAGCCTCCGCAACTCGCGCAATGTTGTTGTGATCGCTCGAAATTATCCTCTACTATTAAAGAAATCTTACGAAGCGCAGGGCGGCGGGTGGGGAAATGCCAGCGCGCGAGGACATCGGGGAGCTCGAGCAGCCGACGGCAGGCGACAGCGCCATGTTCAGGGCTGCGTTCGACAACGCCGGTCACGGCATCGCCATCGTCGCCCTCGACGGCCGCTTCATCGAGACCAACGAGGCCTGCGCCCGCATCGTCGGCTTTTCGCCGCACGAGCTGCAGCAGCTCTATTTTCAATCCATCACCCATCCCGACGACCTCGAGACCGGTCTGACCCATCGCCGCGGCTTGCTCGCCGGCGAGGCGCGCTCCTATGAATTGGAGAAGCGCTATTTCCACAAATCGGGCCGGGTCGTCTGGGTCCGGGTCGCGGTCACCTTGGTCCGCGACAGGGAGAATCTGCCCCTCTACTTCATCTGCCAGCTCCAGGACATCACCGACCACAAGTCCGTGGAGGAGCGGCTGCGCCTCCGGGAGGGCGCGCTGGATGCGATCTCCGAGGCCATCGCCATCGCCGATGCCGGCCGGCCCGATTACCCCATCATCTATGTCAATGCCGCCTTCGAGCGGATTACGGGCTATTCCATCGGCGAGGCCATCGGGCGGAACTGCCGCTTCCTGCAAGGTGCTGCGACCGACCCCGCCATGGTGGCGCGCATGCGCGCCGACCTGCATGACGGCAGGCCCTTCCGCGGCGAGGTGGTCAATCACCGCAAGGACGGCGTCACCTTCTACAATGAGCTCTCGATCACGCCGGTGCATGATGCCCATGGCCGGCTGACCCATTTCATCGGCGTGCTCACCGATCTGACCGGACGCCACAGCCTCGAGGCGCAGCTGCGCCAGGCGCTCAAGATCGAGGCCATCGGCAAGCTGACCGGCGGCGTTGCCCATGACTTCAACAATCTGCTGACGGTGGCCCATGGGAATCTCGAGCTTCTGAGCGAGGCCTTGGCGGCCGGCGAGACGGGAGTCGAGTTTCTCGATCATGCGCAGAAGGCCGTGCTGCGCGGCAGCGAGCTGACGCAGAGGCTGCTGGCCTTTGCCCGACTGCAGCCGCTGCGGGCCGTGGCCGTGGACCTCAACAAGCTGGTGAGCAACCTCGTTCCGCTGCTGCGCCGGATCCTGGGCGAGGATGTGGCGATCGACACCGCTTTGGCGGACGGCCGGCTGATCGCCATGGTCGACGGCGGCCAGCTCGAGAATGCGCTGCTCAACCTCGCGGTGAATGCGCGCGATGCCATGCCGCAGGGGGGCAGCCTGACGATCGCCACGGACAAGCTCTTCTTCGACAAGGACGGCCTGCCCGAGCTGCCGGCCGGGGAATATCTTCGGATCAACATCTCGGACAGCGGCGAAGGCATGGCACTTGACGTGGCGGCCCGCGCCTTCGAGCCCTTCTTCACGACCAAGGAAATGGGCAAGGGCAGCGGGCTCGGCCTCAGCATGGTCGCGGCCTTTGCCCGTCAATACGGCGGCCATGCCGCGCTGGAGAGCGAGACCGGCCGCGGCACCACCGTGTCCCTCTATTTGCCGCCGATCGTCGAGGGTGCGGCGGCCGAGGAGATCCGGCGCAACCCCGTCGTCACCTTCGGTTCGGAGAGCGTGCTGCTGGTGGAGGACGACCCGGCGGTGCGACGCACGATTCGCCTGGTGCTGGAAGATTTCGGCTACCGGGTCGCGGAGGCCAGCGACGGTCAGGGCGCCTTGGAGATGATGCGCAAAGGCATGAAAGTCGATCTCGTCTGCACCGATCTGGTGATGCCGGGCAATCTCAACGGCTGGCAGCTTGCGCTCGACATCTGGCAGCGGACGCCGGCCCAGAAGATCCTGTTCTGCACGGGCTATAGCGACAGCCCCCTGATCGGGCTGATGCAACAGGATCGCCGCGTCCACATCCTGCACAAGCCCTTCGGGCGAAAGGACCTTGCCGCCGCCGTCCGCGAGACCCTGGATGACGGACCGGGGACCAAGACGGCGGAGGTCACGGCGGCCGAGGTCGCGACAGCCGAGGTCACGACGGGCGAGGTCGCGGCGGACTGACCGGCGCTTCTGCGCCCTTGCCCGCCAAGTCCCTATCGCCGAAGCTCCCGGACCCTTCCCCTGAATTGAGAGAACGCCATGCAGGTCGTCACCGCCGATGAAACCCACCGCCTGCTCGACTATCCGGGCCTCGTGGAGGCCCTGCGCGAGCTGTTCCGGCGTGGGGTCGACCAGGTCGAGCGCGAGCTGATCAGCCAGCCGCTGCCCGACGGCGGGCGCAACGACTGGCTGATCCTGCCGGCCTGGCAATATGGCCGCCATCAGGGCATCAAGCTGGTCAGCGTCTTTCCCGGCAATGAGGCCCGGGGAATCGCCTCGGTCCAGGGCCTCTATCTGCTTTTCGATGGCACCAATGGCTTGCCGCTGCTCTGCGTCGATGGCGCCGCGCTGACGCTGCGCAAGACGGCGGCCAATTCGGCGCTGGCCGCCAGCTTTCTCGCCCGGCGCGACTCCTCGACCTTGCTGATGGTGGGTGCCGGCGCCATGGCCCCGCATCTCATCGCGGCCCATGCCGCCGTCCGACCCATCCGGCGCGTGCTGATCTGGAACCGAACCGCTGCCCGGGCGGAAGCGCTGGCGCGCGACCTCGATCTGCCGAAGGTCAAGGCCAGCGTCGTCGGCGATCTCGCCGCGGCCGTGGGCGAGGCGGATGTCATTTCCGCCGCCACCATGTCCAGGGATCCCCTGATCCTCGGGGCGTGGCTGAAGCCCGGCCAGCATCTCGACCTGGTCGGCGGCTATCGCGAGGATATGCGCGAGGCCGATGACGCAGCCGTGCGCCCGCTCGCGCATCTTCGTCGACGCGCGCTTCACCGCCGCCGCCCATGCCGGCGACATCTCCCAGCCGCTGGCCGCCGGGCTGATCGCCGATGCCGACATCACCGACACTTTCCAGCTCGCCCGCGGCGAAAGGCCGGGCCGCCAGAACGAGGCGGAGATCACGCTCTTCAAATCCGGCGGCGGCGGGCATGAGGATCTCGGCACCGCGCAATATCTGCTGAGCCGGTTGCAGGAGAAAGCCGGCGCCTGAACCTCTGTTCAACCTCGGCGCGGCGCGGGCTTGCCGATCTTGAAGAAGGCGATGAGCAAAGCCGTGGCGGAGACTGCGACCACCGCCACCAGACCCTCCGGCCCCGTCAGGTCGATGGCGGTGCCGGACAGCGTGGGGCCGATGACGCTGCCGACCTGATAGACCATGACGAGGGCGACATTGGCGGCGGCGAGCTGCGCCGGCGGGAAGCTGTCGCCGAGGAGCCCGAGGGCCAGCGTGTATACGGCGAAGGTGGTGCCGCCCCAGAGAACGAGGAGCGGGTAGAGCCACCAGCCGGCGCCGATCGCCAGCGGCAGCAGCAAGGCGCCCAGCAGGGTCACGAGGATGACCACCAGCAACATCGCGCGCCGGCTCATGTGGTCGGCGACCCAGCCGATGGGAATCTGCAGCAGCACATTGCCGCCGATGAAGAGGCTGAGGATCAGCACGGCGCCGTCTTCGCTCAGCCCATGCCCCAGGCCATAGATGGGCAGAAAGGCGAAGAGCGCGAAATCCATCAGCCCGCCGGCGAGCCCGCAGGCCATCACCAGCGGCTGGACGCGCAGCGTGGCAAGAAGGGAGGCCTGGCTTTGGGCGGGCATGGGCGGCACCAGGTCGCCGGCGAAGAAGATCGGCACGGCGCCGAGCGCGATGGCCAGCGCCACCAGCAGAAAAGGCAGCCAGCCGTCGATGCCCACGGCGCTGATGATGAGCGGGCCGATGGCGAAGCCCGCGGCCAGCACCGAGGCATAGAGCCCCATGATCCGGCCGCGGTCGCGCTCCGTGGCGACGATGTTGAGCCAGGTCTCGCTGATCACCCATTGGATCGAGGCGGCCGCCCCGCTGAGGAATCGGAGCAGGAACCAGGCGCCGAGGCTGGGCAGCAGGGGAAGCAGCAGCACGGAAAGCGCGGTGACGGAGAGGCCGAGATAGAGCGAGCGCAGGCTGCCGAGACGTGCCAGCAGCCGCGGCAGCATCGGCCCCACCACCAGAACCGCCAGCGGAAACATGGCGGCGTTGAGGCCGATCACCGTGGCGCCGACGCCGCGCTCGGCCAGCCGCAGCGCCATCAGCGGCACCAGCGCGCCGATTCCGACGCCGACGCCGAGCACGCAGAGATTGACGGCCAGCAGGCTGAGACGCCGGCGGCCCGGGGTGAGGGCTTCGATTTCCATGGCGATGGCAGACTTTAGCCTCGCAGCGACGCCCTCGACAATGCGGCATTCCTTGTGACAGGAATTACGGACGTCCATCTGCTCTTCCCGCGCCGAGCCGCGCCCCTGCCATGGAGCCTCACCGGTGAGCCAAGATCCCGCTTTGCTGTCCGCCGTCGAACTCGTCGAACTCTATCGCGCCCGCAAGCTCTCGCCGGTGGAGGCGACCAAGGCCGCGCTCGAGCGGATCGAGAAGCATAATCCGCGCTTCAATGCGTTTTGCCTGGTCGATGAGCCGGGCGCGCTCGCCGCGGCGCGCGCTTCGGAGGAACGCTGGACCAAGGGACGGCCGCAGGGCCGCGTCGACGGCGTGCCCGCCACGGTCAAGGATCTGCTGATCACCAAGGGCTGGCCGACGCTACGCGGCTCCAAGGCCGTCGATCCGAAGCAGGCTTGGGAGGAGGACGCGCCCTCGGTCGCCCGGCTGCGCGAGGAAGGCGCGGTCCTGCTCGGCAAGACCACGACGCCGGAGTTCGGCTGGAAAGGCGTCACGGATTCGCCGCTGACCGGCATCACCCGCAATCCCTGGAATCCGGAGAAGACCCCCGGCGGCTCCAGCGGCGGGGCGGCGGTTGCCGCCGCCTGCGGCATGGGCGCTCTTCATCTCGGCACCGATGGCGGCGGATCGATCCGCATTCCCGCGGGCTTCACCGGCATCGTCGGGCTGAAGCAGAGCTATGGGCGCGTCCCGGCCTCGCCCTTGAGCCCCTTCGGGACCCTCGCCCATATCGGCCCGATGACCCGCACGGTGGCCGATGCGGCGCTCATGCTTTCCGTCATCGCCAGGCCCGATACGCGCGACTGGTATGCCTATCCCTATGACGGACGGGACTATCTCGATGGGCTCGAGGGGGGCGTCAAGGGATGGCGCATCGCCTTCAGCCCGACCCTGGGCGGCCATCCCGTCGAGCCCGAGATCGCAAAGCTGGTCGCCCGGGCGGCAGCCGCTTTCCGCGAGCTCGGCGCCACGGTGGAAGAAGTCGATCCCGATATCGGCCCCGATTGCGGCCTGATCTTCACCAATCACTGGTTTCCCGGGGCGGCCAATGCGCTGCGCGTCTATAGCCCCGAGCAGCAGGCCCTGATGGATCCGGGCCTCCGGGAGATCGCCGCCGCCGGCGCCAAGCTGCCGCTGATGGACTATCTGGCCGCGGTCAAGGAGCGCGAGCAGCTCGGCGTGCGGCTGAATCGCTTCCATGAGACCTGGGACTTGCTCCTGACGCCCACATTGCCGCTGGCCGCCTTCGCCGCCGGCGTCGAGGTCCCCGTCATGACCGACGGCAGCCACTGGACGGACTGGACCCCTTTCACCTACCCCTTCAATCTGACGCGCCAGCCCGCCGCCACCGTGCCCTGCGGCCTGACCTCCGCCGGGCTTCCGGCGGGCCTCCAGATCATCGGTCCCTCCCATGGCGATGTCGCCGTGCTCCGCGCCGCCCGCGCCTACGAGAAGCTGCGGCCCTTCACGCTGCCGCCGATCTAGCGGGGTAGGTTCAGCCGCCTCTCTCGCTAGAGCGCGGCAACGGGCCGCAGCGTAGATCCACTGCCGATCGATCATATCTAGGCGGAATGATTGAAGGATCGATCGGCATGGCACAGAACGGCGGCTGGCTGGGCGCAATGAAGCGCGGGCTGCGGCGCTGCTGTCCGCGCTGCGGCGCCGGGGGCATGTTCACGGGCTATCTCAAGGTCGCCAAAACCTGCCATCGCTGCGGACTCGATTTCGAACTCCATCCGCTCCGACGATGTGGCGCCCTATTTCACCATCCTGATCGTCGGCCATATCGTCGTGCCGCTGCTGCTCTCCATCGAGCAATGGGCCTCCCCGCCCGCCTGGGTCGAGATGGCCGTTGGCCTGCCCGCGACCCTGATCTTCACCCTCGCCCTCCTGCCCTTCATCAAAGGCGCCGTCATGGGCGCCATCTGGGTCTCCAAGCCGGAGCTGGCGCATAAGAGCTGAACGCTCTCCACCTCGCATTTAAATTGCTATTGCGAATTATTCTCACTTATCTTCTGTGGCGGCGGCGGGGGAAACCCCGGCGCCGCTTTCCATTGGGCCGCCCGTGCCCAACCGAGCTCCCCCAAGACTGATTTTAGCCTCCCCGAAGCCGGGAACGAAATTCGCGCTGGCGGGTTTTTTCCGGGGGTAGGTATGTCCAAAGGCAGGCAAGCTTATGGGGCCCGGTCCGCAAAGCGCTCTGGGGGACAAGAAAAATTGAACCATCAGGGACGGATGACGACCTTTGCCTGCCCGCGAAACGCCGGCAGCGCCTGCCCCGTCGGGCGACCTCTCCGGGATTCTCTCGGCTTCTCGTTCCTGCTTTGTGCGAGCATTCGCCCCCTATCCCCCCGAACACCCCCCCTTTCTCGGATATCCGCGCGGGAGCACTCAGATGTCAGCTGAAGGTATCGCCTCGGCCCAGGGCGCCAAGGAACTGCCGGCCCCGCCCCCGTCCCCGCCGGGAATGGCCGAGAACGGGGCGCAGCACGGGGAAATCCTGTCCTCGGCCGATCTCCATTCCCTGCTGCATGTGCTCCAGGCCGTCCGGGTCGGGGATTTCTCCGTCAGACTACCCAGCGAGCGCACCGGGCTCGCCGGCAAGATCGCCGATACCTTCAACGATATCGTGGCGGCCAATCAGCGCATGGCGCAGCAGATCGAGCGCGTCGGCCAAGTCGTGGGCCGCGACGGCAAGACGGGCCAGCGCGTCAAGTTCGGCCTCTCCAGCGGCGCCTGGGGCGAGATGGAGAGCAACGTCAATTCGCTGATCGACGATCTTCTCTGGCCGACGACCGAGGTGACCCGGGCGATCGGCGCCGTTGCCAAGGGCGACCTCCTGCAGACCGTTCGCCTCGACGTCGACGGCCGGCCCCTGAAAGGCGAATTCCTGCGCTCGGCCAATATCGTCAACACGATGATCAAGCAGCTCAACGTCTTCACCTCCGAGGTCACCCGCGTGGCCCGCGAAGTGGGCACGGACGGCAAGCTCGGCGGACAGGCCCAGGTCAAGGAAGTGACGGGCGTCTGGAAGGATTTGACCGAGAGCGTCAACTCCATGGCCAACAACCTGACGGCGCAGGTGCGCAACATCGCCGAGGTCACCATCGCGGTGGCCAATGGCGATCTGTCGAAGAAAATCACCGTCGACGTCCGCGGCGAGATCCTGCAGCTGAAGGAGGCCATCAACACCATGGTCGACCAGCTGCGCTCCTTCGCCTCGGAGGTGACGCGCGTGGCGCGCGAGGTCGGCACCGAGGGCAAGCTCGGCGGCCAGGCGACGGTGCCGGGCGTGGCCGGCACCTGGAAGGATCTGACCAACTCCGTCAACGCCATGTGCGGCAATCTGACGGACCAGGTCCGCAATATCGCCCAGGTGACCACGGCCGTCGCCCGCGGCGATCTCTCGCGCAAGATCACGGTCGATGTCCGCGGCGAGATCCTGGAGCTGAAGGACACCATCAACACCATGGTGGATCAGCTCAATTCCTTCGCCTCGGAAGTCACCCGCGTGGCGCGTGAGGTCGGCACCGACGGCAAGCTCGGCGGCCAGGCCGGCGTGCCGGGCGTGGCCGGCACCTGGAAGGACCTGACCGACAACGTCAATTTCATGGCCAGCAATCTGACGGCCCAGGTCCGCAATATCGCCGAGGTGGCGACCGCGATTGCCGGCGGCGATCTCTCCAAGAAGATCACGGTGACCGTCAGCGGCGAGATCCTGCAGCTGAAGGAGACCATCAACACGATGGTCGATCAGCTGAACGCCTTCGCCGGCGAGGTCACCCGCGTGGCCCGCGAGGTCGGCACCGAAGGCCGGCTCGGCGGCCAGGCCAATGTGCAGGGCGTGGCCGGCACCTGGAAGGATCTCACCGACAGCGTGAATTCCATGGCGAGCAATTTGACCGCCCAGGTCCGCAATATCGCCGATGTCTCCACCGCCATGGCCAATGGCGATCTGTCGAAGAAGATCACCGTGGATGTGCGGGGCGAGATCCTGCAGCTCAAGGAGACGATCAACACGACAGTCGATCAGCTGAACGCCTTCGCCTCCGAGGTGACCCGCGTCGCGCGCGAGGTCGGCACCGAAGGCAAGCTCGGCGGCCAGGCCGTGGTGCGCGGCGTCGCCGGCACCTGGAAGGACCTGACCGACAGCGTCAACTCCATGGCGAGCAACCTGACCGGCCAGGTGCGCAATATCGCCGAGGTGGCGACCGCCGTGGCCCGGGGCGATCTCTCCAAGAAGATCACCGTCAATGTCAGCGGCGAGATCCTGCAGCTCAAGGAAACCATCAACACGATGGTGGACCAGCTGAACGCCTTCGCCGCCGAGGTGACCCGCGTGGCGCGCGAGGTCGGCACCGACGGCAAGCTGGGCGGCCAGGCCGCGGTGCCGGGCGTCGCCGGCACCTGGAAGGACCTGACCGACAGCGTGAATTCCATGGCGGGCAATCTGACGGCCCAGGTGCGCAACATCGCCGAGGTGGCCACCGCCATCGCCACCGGCGATCTGTCGCGCAAGATCACCGTCGACGTGCGGGGCGAGATCCTGCAGCTCAAAGAAACCCTCAACACCATGGTCGACCAGCTCAATCGCTTCGCGGGCGAGGTTACCCGTGTGGCGCGCGAGGTGGGCACCGAGGGAAGGCTCGGCGGCCAGGCGCAGGTCCCGGGCGTGGCGGGCACCTGGAAGGATCTGACCGACAGCGTCAATTCCATGGCCGGCAATTTGACGGCCCAGGTCCGCAACATCGCCGAGGTCACCACCGCGGTCGCCCGCGGCGATCTCTCGCGCAAGATCACCGTCGATGTGAAGGGCGAGATTCTGGAGCTGAAGAACACCATCAACACCATGGTGGACCAGCTCAACGCCTTCGCCTCGGAAGTGACCCGCGTCGCCCGCGAGGTCGGCACCGAAGGCAAGCTCGGCGGCCAGGCCCAGGTGCCGGAGGTGGCGGGCACCTGGAAGGATCTGACGGACAACGTCAATTTCATGGCGAGCAATCTGACGGCCCAGGTCCGCAACATCGCCGAGGTGGCGACCGCCATTGCCGGCGGCGATCTCTCGAAGAAGATCACCGTCGACGTGCGCGGCGAGATCCTGCTGCTCAAGGAAACCCTCAACACCATGGTGGAGCAGCTCCGCTCCTTCGCCGCCGAGGTGACCCGCGTGGCGCGCGAGGTCGGCACCGACGGGCGTCTGGGCGGACAGGCCGTGGTGCCGGGCGTGGCCGGCACCTGGAAGGATCTGACCGACAACGTCAATCTGCTTGCCGCCAATCTCACCACCCAGGTGCGCAATATCGCCGAGGTCACCACCGCGGTTGCCCGCGGCGATCTCTCGCGCAAGATCACCGTCGATGTGAAGGGCGAGATCCTGGAGCTGAAGAACACCATCAACACCATGGTGGATCAGCTCAACGCCTTCGCCTCGGAAGTCACCCGCGTGGCGCGCGAGGTCGGTACCGAAGGCAAGCTCGGCGGCCAGGCTCAGGTCCCGGGCGTCGCCGGGACCTGGAAGGATCTGACCGACACCGTCAATGTCATGGCCGCCAATCTGACCGAGCAGGTGCGCGGCATCGTCAAGGTCGTGACCGCGGTGGCCGACGGCGATCTGAAGCAGAACCTCACGGTCAAATCGAAGGGCGAGGTCGCGGCCCTGGCCGAGACCATCAACAACATGACCGATACGCTGGCCATCTTCGCCGATCAGGTGACGAGCGTGGCGCGCGAGGTGGGCGTCGAGGGCCGCCTGGGCGGCCAGGCGAACGTTCCCGGTGCGGCCGGCACCTGGAAGGACCTCACCGGCAACGTCAATCTCCTTGCGGCCAATCTCACCACCCAGGTGCGCGCCATCGCCGAGGTGGCGACAGCCGTCACCAAGGGCGATCTCACCCGCTCCATTCAGGTCGACGCCCGCGGCGAGGTGGCGGAGCTCAAGGACAACATCAATACGATGATCGGCAATCTGCGCCTGACGACCGAGCGCAATACCGAGCAGGACTGGCTGAAGACGAATCTCGCCCGCTTCACCAACATGCTGCAGGGCCAACGCGACCTCGCGACCGTCGGGCGCATCCTGCTCTCCGAGCTCACCATGCTGGTCGACGCGCAGCAGGGCGTGCTTTATCAGCACGAAAGCGACGAGCCGGGCCTGCGGCTTCTGGCCACCTATGCCGACGACAGAACCAACGGCCATCCCGAACGCATCGGAATCGGCGAAGGCCTGATCGGGCAATGCGCCAAGGACAAGCGCCGCCTGGTCATCGGCGACGTGCCGGCCGATGCGACGCCGATCGGCTCGGGCCTGTTCAAAGTCGCGCCGCGCAACATCGTCGTCCTGCCGGTGCTGTTCGAAGGCCAGGCCAAGGCTGTCATCGAGCTCGCTTCGGTTTCCCGCTTCACCACCCTGCAGCTCTCCTTCCTCGAGCAGCTCACCGCCGGCATCGGCATCGTGCTCAACAGCATCGAGGCCACCATGCAGACGGAGGGCCTGCTGAAGCAGTCGCAACAGCTTGCCACCGAGCTGCAGACCCAGCAGACGGAGCTGCAGCAGACCAATGAGAAGCTGGAGCAGAAGGCCCAGCAGCTCGCCGAGCAGAACGTCGAGGTGGAACGCAAGAACCAGGAGATCGAGCAAGCGCGGCGCGCCCTGGAGGAGAAGGCCACCGAACTGGCGCTGACCTCCAAGTACAAATCGGAATTCCTCGCCAATATGTCGCATGAGCTCCGGACGCCGCTGAACAGCATCCTCATTCTGGGCCAGCAGCTCGGCGACAATCCGGAGGGCAATCTGACCGCCAAGCAGATCGAGTTCGCGCGCACCATTCACGGTGCGGGGACCGACCTGCAGAACCTCATCAGCGACATCCTCGATCTGTCCAAGATCGAATCGGGGACGGTCAGCATCGATGCCGAGGAGGTGGTGTTTGCCGCCCTCGTCGGCGCGGTGGCGCGGCCCTTCCGTCACGAGGCCGAGAGGCGGCGGCTTTCCTTCGAGGTATCGATCGATCCCAACCTCACGCAGAGCATGGTCACCGATTCCAAGCGCCTGCAGCAGGTCTTGAAGAACCTGCTGTCCAACGCCTTCAAATTCACCGAGCATGGGGGCGTGAAGCTGAGCGTCTCCCAGGCCGCCTCCGGCTGGAACAGCGACCACCCGACCTTGAAACAAGCCCCGACCGTGGTCGCCTTCGAGGTCGCCGACACCGGCATCGGCATCCCCCAGGACAAGCAGAGGCTGATCTTCGAGGCCTTCCAGCAGGCCGACGCCGGCACCAGCCGGAAATACGGCGGCACCGGTTTGGGCCTGGCGATCAGCCGGGAGCTGTCCAATCTGCTCGGCGGCGAGATCCATCTGCGCAGCGCCACGGGCATCGGCAGCACCTTCACCCTCTATTTGCCGCTGAAGTTCACCGGCGCCAGCCTCTCCAGCCGGATCGCCGGAACCTCGCAGTCGCAAACGGCTCCCGTTCCCCAGATAGCGGAGCGGGTGGTGGAGCAGATCGCCGACGACCGGCTCCAGCTGCAGCAGGGCGACATGGTTCTGCTCATCGTCGAGGATGATCCGCATTATGCCCGGGTCATGGTCGATCTGGCCCGCGACAACGGGTTCAAGGTCCTGGTCGCCCATCGCGGCGCCGATGCGCTGACCTTGGCCCGCCACTACCGGCCGAGCGCGGTTTCTCTCGATGTCTTCCTGCCGGACATGCTGGGCTGGACGGTTCTGAACCAGTTGAAGCAGGATCCCGACACGCGGCATATCCCGGTCCAGATCATCACGCTGGACGAGGACCGCCAGCACGGGCTGGCGCGCGGCGCCTTCTCCTTCATGAGCAAGCCGGTCAATGCCCATGATCTGCACGCCGCCCTGACCCGGATCAAGGATTACGCGACGCCGCGACGCAAGCGCCTGCTCCTCGTCGAGGACAATCTGGTGGAGCAGAGGAGCGTCGCCGAGCTGATCGGCCACGACGATCTCGACATCATCATGGCGGGGCGGGGCGCGGAGGCGCTGGAGATCCTGCGCCAATCGCCCTGCGACTGCGTCGTGCTGGATCTGAAGCTTCCGGACATGTCGGGCTTCGACGTGCTCGAGAAGATCCGCGACGATGCCGCCTTGTCGGATCTGCCCGTGGTCGTCTTCACCGGTCGGGCCTTGTCCGCCGAGGAGGATGTGAAGCTGCATACCATGGCCCGCAGCGTGGTGGTGAAGGGTGTGGAATCGCCCGAACGCCTCCTGGACGAGACCGCCTTGTTCCTGCATCGGGTGGTCGCCGACCTCCCTGCCGCCAAGCAGCAGATGATCGAGCGGCTGCACAGCTCCGACGAGGATTTGCTGGGCCAGACCGCTTTGCTGGTCGATGACGATTCCCGCAACATCTTTGCCCTCAGCAGCGTGCTGGAGCGTCACGGCATGAAGGTGCTGACGGCCACCACCGGCAATGAGGCCGTGGCCCTCATCGATGCGCCGAACGACATCGCCATCGTGCTGATGGACATCATGATGCCGGGCATGGATGGTTATCAGACGATGCAGATGATTCGCGAGAATCCGGCGCTCCGCCGCCTGCCCATCATCGCGCTCACGGCCAAGGCGATGAAGGGGGACCGGGAAAAATGCCTGGACGCGGGGGCCTCCGATTATCTCGCCAAGCCCGTCAATACCGAGCAGCTGCTGTCGGCGCTACGCCTCTGGCTGCACAGGTAGCTGGAGTGGGGAATATGAACGGGGACGACAAGGTCAATATCCTGCTGGTCGATGACCAGCCGGCGAAGCTGCTGACCTACGAAGCCGTCCTCAAGGAGCTGGGCGAGAATCTTCTGGTCGCCAATTCCGCCCGCCAGGCCTTCGACCATCTTCTGCGCACCGATGTCGCCGTCGTGCTCGTGGATGTCTACATGCCCGACCTCGACGGCTTCGAGCTCGCGCGCATGATCCGCGAGCACCCGCGCTTCCAGCAGACCGCGATCATCTTCATTTCCGCCGTGCTTCTGACCGATCTCGATTTCCTCAGGGGCTATGAGGTCGGGGCCGTCGACTATGTGCCGGTGCCTGTGGTCCCTGAGATTCTCCGGGCCAAGGTCAAGATCTTCTCCGAGCTCTATCGCAAGAGCCGCCAGCTCGAGCGGCTGAACCGCGAGCTGGAACAACGCGTCGTGGAGCGGACGGCAGCCTTGGAGGCCTCCACGGCGGAGCTGCGCCAGAAGGAGGAGCGCCTGCAGCTCGCCTTCGATGCGGCCCATATGGGCTGGTGCGATTGCGATCTGGATACCGGCCAGGTCAGGTGGTCGTCGCGCCTGGCGCAAATGATGGGGCTTCCCACGGATTCCGAGGGCGGCAGCTTCGTGGAATTCCTGAACCATGTGGCGCTCGAGGATCGCGAGAAGTTCCTGGCCCTGGTCCAAGGCGCACCCGAGAGCACCGGCAGCCAGGGCGGCGAGATGCGCTTCAGCCGGCCGGACGGATCCATTCGCTGGTCCTTTGCCGCCGGACAGCTGATCCGCCAGGAAAATCCCCGCCCCATGCGCTTCACCGGCGTGTTCCTGGACATCACGGAGCGCAAGAAGGCCGACGAGCAGCAAACCCTGCTCATGCGGGAGGTCGACCACCGGGCCAAGAATTTGCTCGCCGTCGTTCAATCCATGCTCAACCTGAGCAAGGCCGAGACGACCGCGGAATTCATCACCGCGGTCAGCGGCCGCATCAAGGCCTTGTCCCTGGCCCATACCCTGCTGTCGGAAAGCCGCTGGCAGGGCGTGGAGCTCGAGCGCCTGGTCGAGGAGGAGACGGCCCCCTTCGGGGGGCAGCAGGTGCCGCGGATCCGCTTCGAGGGCCCCCCGGTTTCCCTGCAGCCCGCGGCGGCGCAGTGCCTCGCCGTGACACTGCACGAGCTCATCACCAATGCCGCCAAATACGGCGCCTTGTCCTCGAACACCGGCAATGTGACGCTCCGGTGGGAGCTGGGCGCGGAAGGGCTGGTGCTCCATTGGGTGGAACGGGGCGGCCCGCCGGTCTCCCCGCCCGCACGCCGCGGCTTCGGCACCAAGGCGATGATGGCCAGCATCGAGCAGCAGCTGGGCGGCCGGCTGAACCTGGATTGGCGGCCCGACGGCCTGCACCTCGACCTCTCGATCCCCAAGGAGAGCTTTCTCGCCCTCGATCGCGCGCAGGCGACAAACAGGCCCGTCCAACCGGGTGCCGCGGTGCTTCCTTCGACACTTGCCGCGGGCTCGCGGATTCTACTCGTGGAGGACGAGGCCCTGATCGGGGCCATGTTCAAGCAGCTTCTGAGCGACCTTGGCTTCGACGTGGTCGGCCCGATTGCCACCCTCGAGATGGCCGTCGCCGCCGCCCATGGTGAAGCGGTCCAGGGCGCCATATTGGATGTGAATCTCGGCGGGACGCCAATCTATCCGGTCGCTGATGCCCTCGAGGCGCGCGGCATCCCCTTCGTCTTCGTGACCGGCTACAGCGCGTCGAGCATCGACCAGCGCTTTGCCGCCATCCCCGTCTTCGAGAAGCCGGTACAGCCCGACAAGCTGAGCGAGCTGTTGGCGAACTGGCGGCTCGGCGCCGCGGAGGTGGCGGTCGCGGTCTGAGGATAGATTTTCCCTCTCCCGCGCCTGCTCGCGGGAGAGGGAAAGTCGCTAGCCCGACTGGAAGATCGCGTAATACTTCTTGAGGCTCTCCAGGGTTTCCCAGCTCCCCTTGAAGCCGGCGGGTATGACGAAGGCGCTGCCGGGGCCGAAGGTCTCACCATGGCCATCGGCATCGGTCAGCCGCGCGCGACCGGAGATCAGATAGACGAATTCCGATTCGCTGTAGTCGCAGCTCCATTTTCCCGGGTCGATTCCCAGATGCCGCTGAAGAAGGCGCCCGAGGAATCGGTGAAGTAATTGTGGGTCGTGGTCACGGGATCGCCGGCGATGACCTTGTCGGGGCGGGCGATGTCGGGCGCCGGCGGACGATCGCCGAAGCGAATGATCCTGACGGCGCTCATGCGCGGGCTATCTCCCCTCGCTCTCGGCCCAACGCTTCATCAGCGTGTTGGAAGGCAGCGTCTCATCCAGCAGCTTCCTGGCCGTCTCCACACCCGCGGTTGGCAGGTCGGTGGGATCGAGACGCCCGATCTGCACCAGCACCGAGGCCTGATCCCAATAGATATGCTCGTGATAGAGCTTGGGGCCGCGGAAATTGACGATGGCCACCAGGGGGATCTCGACATATCTGCCGGTAGGCGCCACGCCCGGCAGCATCCAGTCGATCTCGATGTCATGGGTGAAGCAGAACAGCATCTCATCGACCACGCGATCGGCACCGACGGTGCGCGAGATCGGAATCAGCTTGGTGTCCTTCGGTGTCTTCGGGATGAAGTGATGGCGATAGAACCGCGCGAGCTGGGCCGCCCCCACCCCACCGGTCATGGTCGGGATGTGATTGACATAGGGGCTGGCGACCATGGTCTTCATCGTCGCCTCGACGTCGCGGGTGCCGAATTCATACATCGTATGCAGGTCCCAGAGCGTCGAGAGATCGTAGCGCGGCCCCAGATGCCGGCGCAGGAACGCGATGCTGCGCGAATAGGCCATGCCTGAGGCCGGCCGGTCGTAGGACGGCCGCTCCTTGCAGTTGAAGGCATGGTCGGTGCCGGCATAGACGTAGCTCTCGAACTCCGGAAGCTTGGCCAGGGTCTTGCGGATCTTGGCCACCGCCGAGGGGGGCACGAAGCGGTCGTTGCCCGCGAAATGCAGCAGCAGCGGGACCTTGATCTTCTTGGCTTCCCCGAGATTGTTCTCGATGCCGACCCCGTAATAGCCGATGGCGGCCTCGACGCCGGCCCGCGCTGCGGCGAGATAGGCGAGCTTGCCGCCCAGGCAATAGCCGAGTGCCGCCACCTTGCCGTTGCAGCCCTTGACCTTGCGCAGCACGCCGACCGCCGATTTGATGTCCCGGGCGGCCTTATCCTCGTCGAAGCGCTGATAGAAGCCGAAGGCCTTCTTGAAATCCTCCTCGCCATAGCCGAGCTCGACATTCGGCTCGAGGCGATGGAAAAGGTCCGGCGCCAGGACGAAATAACCCTCCTCGGCATATTGATCGGCGATCTCACGGATGTGATCGTTGATCCCGAAGATCTCCTGGCAGAGCAGGATGCCGGGGCCCTTGCGACCCGGCGGCGTCGCCAGATAGGCGCGGAAGGTCTTGCGGTCCCAGCTCGTGATCTTGACGTATTTGCCCTTGCCCTTGTACCCGCCCGAATGACCCCGGTCCATGTCACGCCTCCCCTTAGCGGTTGGTTTGGGCGGGACGTTAGGACTGGCCGCGGAAGGCGTCAACCGGAGGGGCTGTTTGCGCCGCGGCGGTGCGCCTCTCTTCCGTTCACGACCCCGTCAAGCCGATGGTTGCTCGCTCGCCCGGAGAATTTGCCGCTTACCTGGCGGCGCCTTTCTCCAGGGATGCTTGACATCCCGCCCACCGCATGGTCTGGCCTATGGGGTAGTGGGAGACATGCCGCGATGCGGGTCATGGCAGTAGCCGTCGCCGCGGGCTTAGGCGTCATCCTGGTTGTCGCGCCGGCGCTGGCGGCGCCGAAGGTCTATGTTTTCTCCGTCATGCATCCGACCTATGGCCGGATCGGCACCCTCACTGATACGGTCGACCGCAGCGCGGATGGGACGCGGATCGATTCGCAACTGCGCATTGCGGTGAAGCTGGTCGGCATCGTGGTCTATCGTCAGGACGCCGACATCACCGCGATCATGCACGGCGATAAGCTGGTATCCCTGGAAAGCGTCACCGACAAAGACGGCCAGCACCTCGAAGTGCATGGCAAGGCTGAATTCGGAGGGTTCGCGGTCAATGCGACAGCCGGTTCGTTCACCGGCCCGGCGACGACCGCTCCCTCCTCTCCCTGGCTCCTCACGCAGACCGGTCGAGGCACCCTGATTTACCCCTCCACCGGCAGGATCAAGGACGCGCAAGTCTCCGGTGGCGAGGTCGAAACGGTCTCCATGGACGGCGTCGCGGTCTCCCTCCGGCATTTTGTCGTGACCGGCCTCAATCGCGAAGATGTCTGGCTCGACAGCGCCGGAATTCCCGTCATGTTCCGCTCCTTCGAAGACGGCACGCCGATCGATTTCGTGCTGCAGAATGCGCTGGGAGCAGCAGTGGCAGCGGCGCTCGGCGCCAAAACGCCCAAACTCCAGCTCTCGTCCGGCTATCACAAGAACTAGTCCGGGCTGCCGGTCTCCTCCCTGTTTCACGCTTCCTTAACTGAACGGGCCTAGTCATCAGACGGGGGCCAGGTTTGGCCGGTGGGCATCGCCTCGACATTTTCCCGATCGCAGCCGATCCGGGGGATCCGACATGCGCCGCAACGAGAACCACAAGAGCATCAACTGGGAAGGCCTGGTCGTCGGCATCGCCCTCATTGTCCTGCTGACGAAGCTCTCGAGCTATCTCACGCCCTTCAAGATGTACTTCTCCTTCTCGTCCTTCCTCTTCGACGACATGTCGAACTCGAGCTGGCTGAGCCTGACGATCAAGCTGCTCATACCGCTGATCGTCGGCTACATCCTCTTCGCCCTCCCCTTCTATTGGATGCTGAAGGGGACCACGAGCCGGCGCAGCCTGCTCGCCTACTACCGCTACATCGGCCGGCAGTCGGAATACACGGCGGTGGCGGCTGGCGTGTCGGCCGCGGTCCTGCAGACCTGGCCCATGATCGAATATTGGGACGTGCTCGTGCAGCCGGAGTACTACCGCTTCAGGCTGTCCTTCCTGCTGATCTATTTTCTCTATTTCATATCCTACGGCTACTTCGCCCTCCTGGGCGTCTATCTCGGCAAGATCCAGTACCGACGCTATCTGCCGGTGGGCGAGGCGAGCCAGGCCATTGCCGGGGTGCAATGGATCGATGCTGTCAGGGCAGCCCTCATCGCCTCCGCATCGACCGGGATTGCCGCCTTCTACGGGCATTTCCTCAGCAATCCCGCCAGCCTCATCACGGGCTGAGGCGGGTCGTGAGGTCGGTCCTCCTGGGGCGGCGGATGGGCAGGGTCGCCTCCTTCTTCTTTCCCCTCGCCGTCCTTCTCCTCGTCTTCCTCACGGTCTGCCTGCTGGCGCCCTACAACCCGGATGTCTATCGGGCCGGCGACAGCCAGTGGACCACCCTCGAGGGACAGCAATCGCTGCAGAGCCGGCTGGGCTATGCCAGCCTCCTCGTCGCCGGCTTCGTGGCGGATACAGGCTCGCCCTATTCCGTCGCCCCCCAGAAGCCGCCTTGCGAGGGCATCGGCCCGGCGATCCCCGCGAAGATTTCCCTGGGCGGCGAGGAGGCGCTGGATGTCGGCAACCTCGCCTTGGCGCTGGTCGCAGCGGAGCAGTACAACCGAAACGGCGTGCGGCGCTTCCTCGAGCGGCTCTACGCGGTCGGGATCTACAGCCTGACCGGCGGGCTGCCTAACATCTCGCTGGGTCCGGCGCAAATCCGGCCCAGCGCCATGCGCGAAATCGATCCCACGGCGACGGATGCCGCCGTCCTCGACTCGCTGGGCAGCGAATGCGGCAGCCTCTCGGTCGCCTCGCGGCTGGTGGCGCGCTACGCCCAGGACGCCGTGGCCGCGAAGAAGGCGACCCTGGACGAGGTCCTCGCCGCCGTCGCCGGGCGCTATGTTGGAATCCGCAAGAACGCCAGCGTCAATCAGCGCTACATCGGCATCGTCGCCGCCGCCTATTCCCTGATCGCCCAATCCGCGCCGGAGTGACATCCCGGACGGCTTCTGCCGATCGAATTGCACCTCACGCGCCAATCCCCTAAAACCTTCCTCAACAGGGGGAAGCGTCATGACCGACCAGAATCCGTTGCTCGAGCGCCTGGCCGCCGGCGGGGCCATCAGCTGCCATTGGATGGCGCTGGGATCCGTCGCCGCGGCCGAGGTCATGGCCGAGGCGCGGCCCGATGCCATCATGTTCGATACGCAGCATGGACTCTGGGACAAGCAGAACCTCTACAGCGCCTTCGCGGCCATCCGCGGCAAGAGCCAGCCGGTGGTGCGCGTCGCCGACGACAGCGCCGCGGCCATCGGGGAGGCCTACGACCTGGGGGCGGCCGGCGTCATCGTGCCCCTGGTGGAGACGGCAGCGCAGGCCAAGGCCATCGTGCAGGCGGCCAAATACCCGCCGCTCGGCCGACGCTCCGCCGGCGGGGTCCGTCCCATGCTGGATTTCAATCCCTATGCCGCCGCAGCCAATCGCAGCCTGCTGCTGGGCGTCATGATCGAGACCGTGGCGGGGCTGAAGAACGCCGCCGCCATCGCCGCCGTGCCGGGAGTCGATCTCGTTTTCATCGGTACCGGGGACTTATCGATCGCGCTCGGGACCTTCCCCGACAACGGCCCGAAGTTCGAGCAGGCGGTGCAATCGATCCTGGCCGCCTGCCGCAAGGCCAAGACGCCCTGCGGCCTGTTCACCTATCACACGGCCATCGCGCTGGACCGTCTGCGCCAGGGCTTCCAATGGATGGTATTGGGCAATGACCAGGATTTCCTGCTGAGCGCCGCCAAGGCCAATGTCGCGCGCTTTGCCGGCGGCGGCCGCAAGACGGCGGTGAAGGGCGCGGTGGCGCTGGTGACCGGCACCAGCCGCGGCATCGGGCCCGAGACCGTGAAGGCCCTGCTCGCCGGCGGTGCGGCCAAGATCTATTGCGGGACCCGCGACAAGGCGAAGATCGCCAAGCTGATCGCGACATCGCCGAAGAAACTGATACCCATCGAGATCGACATCACCAAGCCGGCGGCGGTCGCGGCGGCAGTCAAGGCCTGCCCGGACGTGACCCTGCTGGTCAACAATGCCGGGATCAATTTCAACACGCCGCTCTTCGCCATCGCCGGCACCGACAACGCGCGCCAGGAGATGGAGGTCAATTACTTCGGCACGCTTGCCATGTGCCGGGCCTTCGCGCCCATTCTGAAGAAGAACGGCGGCGGCACCATCGTGAACATGCTCTCCATCCTCGCCCATGTGAACCTGCCGCTGATGGGCTCGCTCTGCGCCTCGAAGGCCGCGGGGCTGTCGCTGACCCAGGCGCTGCGCGCCGAACTCGCGGCCCAGGGCACCCATGTGATGGGCGTGCTGCCGGGGGCGGTCGACACCGATATGACCCGCGGGGTCGATGTCCCGAAGATGCAGCCGGCCGACGTGGCAGCCGCCATCCTCCATGGCCTGGCGTACGGGCTGGAGGAGGTCTACCCCGGCGACATGGCCTCCGGCGTATCCACGGGGCTGGCGCTGGATCCCAAAGCGGTGGAGAAGCAATTCGCGGGATTCCTGCCCCGCCCATGACGCCCGAGCTCGCCGCATGATCTCGGCGCATCACATCAGCAAATCCTTCGGCGGCATCCGGGCCGTGGCCGATTGCAGCCTGACAGTGGAGCGCGGCCAGATCCTGGGCCTGATCGGCCCCAATGGCGCCGGCAAGACGACGCTGTTCAATATGCTGGCCGGATTCATGGCGCCCGATTCCGGACGCATCGAGCTCGACGGCGAGGATGTC
This sequence comes from uncultured Alphaproteobacteria bacterium, assembly GCA_963757155.1. GTDB lineage: Bacteria > Pseudomonadota > Alphaproteobacteria > Dongiales > Dongiaceae > DASXQK01. Next base: position 63,939 of record CAVWQS010000021.1, on the reverse strand, counting down.
ACGGGGCGGCGCCCCCATGAGCTGTTCCGCCGCGGCCTGGTGCGCACCTTCCAGATCGCTCATGAACTCGCCCGCATGACCGTGCTGGAGAATCTCATGGTCGTACCGCCGGGGCAGAGCGGCGAGCATCTGCTGACCGCTCTCTTCCGGCCCGCTCGCGTGAAAGCGGAGGAGCGTGCCTTCCGCGAACGCGCGGAGGAGGTGCTGGGCCGCCTCAAGCTCGGCGCGCTGCGCTTCGAGCTCGCCGGCAATCTTTCCGGTGGGCAGAAGAAGCTGCTCGAGCTCGGCCGGGCCATGATGACGGATGCCAAGCTCGTGCTGCTGGACGAGATCGGCGCCGGCGTCAATCGCAGCCTGATGGCCGAGCTCGCCGGCTATATCGAAAGTCTGAACCGGGATCAGGGCTACAGCTTCTGCATCATCGAGCACGACATGGACCTGATCGCGCGGCTCTGCGATCCCGTGGTGGTCATGGCCGAGGGCCGCGTGCTGACCCGCGGCAGCATGGCCGAGATCCGCGCCAATGACGCGGTGATCGAGGCCTATCTCGGCGGGCGCAAGACGCTATGACCGCGCTGGGCAGGGCCCGCTGCTGCAGGCAACCGGCCTCCTCGGCGGCTATGGCGGGATGGACATCCTCCAGGGCGTCGATCTCGCGGTCGATGCCGGCGAGGTGGTGGTCGTCGTCGGCCCCAACGGCGCCGGCAAGTCGACCGCGATGAAGGCGCTGATCGGGCTGATCCCGCTGAAGGCCGGCAAGGTCGTCTATGACGGCGAGGACATCACCGGCGAAGCGCCGGAGCGCCTGGTCGCGCGCGGCATCGCCTATGTGCCGCAGGAGCGCAATGTGTTCCGCAGCATGAGCGTCGAGGACAACCTCGCCATGGGCGCTTACATCCGCCGCGGCGATCTCGGCCCGACCTTCGCGAAAGTCTATGCTTTGTTTCCCGCCTTGAAGGACAAGCGCCGCCAGCGCGTCGGCGAGCTCTCCGGCGGCCAGCGCCAGATGGTGGCGATCGCGCGCGCGCTCATGATCGAGCCGAAGCTGCTGCTGCTGGACGAGCCCACGGTCGGGCTTTCCCCCAAGGTGATCGGCGAGATCTTCGACTGCATCCTCGCCATCAACCGCGAGGGCGTGGGCATTTTGATGGTGGAGCAGAACGCGCGGGCCGCGCTTTCCATCGCGCATCGCGGCTATGTGCTCGCCACCGGCCGCAACCGCTTCACCGACACCGCCGCCGCCCTCCTGGGCAACCGCGAAGTGGCGGAAGCTTTTTTGGGTGGGGCGGGGTGATGGCCGCTTCTCGCACTCCTTTCTTTTTTCTCCCTCGCCCCCCGAAGGGGGGAGAGGGCTGGGGTGAGGGGGTCTCTCGAGTTCGTGCTGCTCGCCTGCTCTGCCCTCACCCTCCCCATCGCTGCGCGATGGGTCCCCTCCCTCTCCCGCTTCGAAGCGCGGTAGAGGGCGAAGAACTTCTCCCTCGCCCCCGAACGGGGGAGAGGGCTGGGGTGAGGGGGTTTCTCGAGTTCGTGCTGCTCGCCCGCCCTGCCCTCACCCTCCCCATCGCTTCGCGATGGGTCCCCCTCCCTCTCCCGCGTCGAAGCGCGGTAGAGGGCAAAGAACTTCTCCCTCGCCCCCCGAAGGGGGGAGAGGGCTGGGGTGAGGGGGTCTCGCCGCTTCACAATGCTCGCCCGCTCTGCCCTCACCCTCCCCATCGCTGCGCGATGGGTCCCCTCCCTCTCCCGCTTCGAAGCGCGGTAGAGGGCGAAGAACTTCTCCCTCGCCCCCCGAAGGGGGGAGAGGGCTGGGGTGAGGGGGTCTCGCCGCTTCACAATGCTCGCCCGCCCTGCCCTCACCCTCCCCATCGCTTCGCGATGGGTCCCCTCCCTCTCCCGCTTCGAAGCGCGGTAGAGGGGCAAGGGAGGGTAGCGCGGCGATCCGGAGTCGGCACGGCCATGATCGACTCCAGCGCCCTGCTCGATTTCGTCGGCCTCTATCTCATCCCCGGGCTCATCACCGGCTGCATCTACGCGCTCGGCGCGATCGGGGTGTCGCTGCTGTTCGGCATCCTGCGCTTCGCCCATTTCGCCCATGGCGATGTGATGACGCTCGGCGGCTATCTGGCGCTGACCTTCGTCTGGTGGCTGGGCTGGCCGGTCCTGGCCGCCATTCCGCTGGCGATGATCGGCACGGCCCTCGTCGCCGTCGGCCTGGACCGTGCCTTCTATCGCCCCTTCCGACGGCGGCCGACGATCATCAGCGTCATCGCCTCCTTCGGCGTCATGCTGATGATCCGCTCCGCCATCCAGCTCATCTGGGGCGTCGAGCCGATGCAGTACAAGGCCGGCATCGAGCGGCCGATCATCCTCTTCGGTCAGCTGCGCCTCCAGGAGCGCCATATCTGGATGATCGCCATCACCGCCGTTCTCGTTCTGGCGCTGCATCTCATGCTCTCGCGCAGCCGCATCGGCCGGGCGATGCGCGCCGTCAGCGACGAGCCCGATCTCGCCCGCGTCACCGGCATCTCCACCGAGCGGGTCATCCTGGTGACCTGGCTCGTCGGCGGAGCGCTGGCGGCCGTGGCCGGCGTCTTCCTGGGCATGGACAGCAAGATCGATTCCTACATGGGCTGGGACATGCTGCTGCCCATCTTCGCCGCCGCCATCCTGGGCGGCATCGGCAGCCCCATGGGGGCGGCGGCCGGCGGGCTGGTGCTGGGCCTGATCGAGGAGCTCTCGACCTATAACTGGATCGGGGAGAACCCGCTGGTCCCGCCCGACTACAAGCTGGGTCTCGCTTTCGCCATCATGGTGATCCTGCTGATCTGGCGCCCCACGGGCCTGCTGCGCGGGAGGCAGTTCTGATGGATACCGGAACCCTTCTCTATCTGATCTCGCTCGCCACCATGATCTGCCTCTATGCCATCCTGACGCTGGGGCTCAATCTGCAATGGGGCTTCGCCGGGCTCTTCAACGCCGGCATCGCCGGCTTCTTCGCCGTCGGCGCCTATACGACCTCGATCCTGACCACGCCGGAATCGGCCGACCACCTCGGCGGCTTCAGCCTGCCGATCCCGTTGGGGATCCTCGCCGGCGTGCTGCTCTCGGCAGTGCTCGGCTATGCCGTGGCGCGGATCTGCCTCCGTCTCAAGAGCGACTATCTCGCCATCGCCACCATCGGCATCGCCGAGATCCTGCGGCTGGTGTTGAAGAACGAGAGCTGGATGACCAATGGCAGCCGGGGCATCGCCGAGATTCCGCGGCCTTTCGAAGGCATGGCCCAGCCCTGGGGCGAGTTCTGCTTCCTCCTCGTCACCGCCGCCGTGGTGGTTGTGCTCTACGTCACCATCGAGCGGGCCTGGCATTCGCCCTGGGGCCGCACCTTGCGCGCCATCCGCGAGAACGACGAGGCGGCCGAGGCGGCCGGCAAGGATGTCATCGCCTATCGCGCCCAGGTCTTCACCCTGGGCTCCGCCGTCATGGGTCTGGCCGGCGGGCTCATGGCCCACTACCTCAAATTCATCGGCCCCGATGCGACGGAGCCGATCCTCACCACCTTCCTCGCCTGGGTCATGCTGATCGCCGGCGGCAGCGGCAACAACCGGGGCGCCGTGCTGGGCGCGGCGCTGATCTGGCTCATCTGGTCGGGCACAGAGCTGCTGACCCAGCGCCTGCCGCCGGATTGGCAGACGCGCTCCTCCTATATCCGCGTCTTCCTCATCGGGCTGCTGCTCCAGGTCGTGCTGCAGCGCTTCTCCCAGGGACTCCTGCCCGAGCGCCCGCCGCAACCGAAACGGTCGGAATCGCCGTCGAAACCGGAGTGAAACCTGAGTAAGATGCCGCTCATCACAACGCTCTGACATCCATGGGGGAGGAATAACGTGCTGAGATCACTGGGAAAATTCATTCTGGCCGGCGCCGCCGCGGCGTCGATCGCCGCCGCCGTCCCGGCCCAGGCCGCCGATGACGAGGTCAAGATCGGCCTGCTCTTCGACGTCACCGGGCCGGTGGCCAATTTCGTGCCGCCGATGCTGGACGCGGCCAAGCTCGCGGTCGATCAGGTGAACGCCCAAGGCGGCATCCTGGGCGGCAAGAAGCTGGTGACCGTCGTCGCCGACACCCAAGGCTCGCCGCAGGTCGCCGTCGACGCCGCCAACAAGCTGGTCAATGCGGAGAAGGTGGCGGCCGTCATCGGCGCGCTGCTCTCCGGCACGACGCTCGCTTCGGCGCAGAGCGTCATCGTGCCCGCCGGGGTGGTGCAGATCTCCCCGACGGCGACGACGCCGGTGCTCTCCAGCCTCAAGGACAACGACTGGGTCTTCCGCGTCGTGCCCAGCGATTCCTACCAGGGCCCTGTGCTGGCCAAGATGCTGATGGACAAGGGCATCACCAGCGTCGCGCTGACCTATGCCAACAATGACTACGCGGTCGGCATCGCCGAGACCTTCCGCACCGCCTATAAGAAGCTGGGCGGCACGATCACCGCCGATATCCGCCATGAGGAGAAGAAGAGCAGCTACCGAACCGAGCTCGCCCAGCTCGCCAAGGGCAAACCCCAGGCCCTCGTCCTCATCGCCTTCGCCGGCGAGAGCGGCGTCACCATCGTGAAGGAAGCGCTGGAGGGGGCGTTCTTCAGCACCTTCATCGGCACCGACGGGCTGCGCGACAAGCTGCTCATCGACCAGATCGGCGCCGACAATCTGAAGACCGCGATGTTCACCTCGCCCAGCGCGCCCCCGGGCACGCCCTCGCTGGAGGCCTTCGAGAAGGCCTACACCGCCGCCTATCAATCGACCAAGGACAAGCTCTTCATCCAGCAGGTCTATGACGCGACCTTCATCGCAGCACTCGCCATCCAGAAGGCCGGCTCCACCGACCGCAAGGCGATCCGCGATGCGCTGCGCGATGTCGGAAGCCCCGGCGGCGAGGTCGTCGGCCCGGGCGATTGGAAGAAGGCGGTCGACCTGATCGCCGCGGGCAAGAAAATCACCTATGCCGGTGCCGCCTGCCCCTGTCAGTTCGACAAGAACGGCGATGTCGCCGGCGCCATCGGCGAGTTCGTCATCGAGGAAGGCTCCTACAAGCAGGTCGGGGTCGTCACGCCCTGACCTTGATTCTCGAGGCGGCCCCGTCCCTGGTGGGATGGGGCCGCCTTCATCATGCGAGGATTGCCATGCTGCGAGTGCTGATCGAGCGGCCGGCGACGGTCGATGGGGATGTCGGCCGCTCCAAGGCCGCCTTCACTGCCGTCGCCAAGCGCTACCCCGAGGTCGCGCGGCAGCTGCGGGTCAGCTTCTGCAGCAGCGATGAGGAACGCGAGCGGATGCTGGCCAAGGCCGAGGTCTTCGTCGGCTGGGAATTCCCGGTGGCAGGCATGGCCCGGCGCGCGCCACATCTGAAATGGATCCAGCTCACCGGCGCCGGGGTCGAGCATCTGCGGCCCTTCGACTGGATGCCGCCTGGCCTCAAGCTCAGCAATTGCAGCGGCGTGCATGGCCCCAAGGTGGCGGAATTCGCCACCATGGCGCTGCTCATGCTGAATTCCCACATGCCCCATCTCGCCACCCAGCAGCGGGCCCATCGCTGGTACCGCAGCGCCTCCAGCCTGATCGCAGGCCGGACGGTGGTCGTGGTCGGGCTGGGCGGGATGGGCGCCGCCGTCGCCGGCGCGGCCAAGCGGCTCGGGCTCAGGGTCATCGGCGTCAATCGCTCCGGCCGGCCGAACCGCTCCTGCGAGCGGACCCTGCCGGTAGACCGCCTCCATAGCGTACTGCCCGAGGCCGATTTCCTGTTCCTCGCCGCCCCGCTCACCGCCGCCAGCCAGGGGTTGATCGGCGCCAAGGAGCTGGGGTTGATGAAGCCCGGCGCCGGGCTGATCAATGTCGGCCGCGGCGGACTGGTGGACGAACCCGCGCTCGGTCGCGCCCTGAAGAAGGGCAGGCTCGCCGGGGCCATCCTCGACGTCTTTGCCACCGAGCCCCTGCCGAAGTCCTCGCCGCTCTGGGACACGCCCAATCTCATGGTCGTGCCCCATGTCTCCTCCGACGACGAGGAGGCCTATATGCCGCGCAACTACGATCTCTTCTTCCGCAACGCCCGGCGGTACCTCGCCGGCCGGCGACTGATGAATCTGATCGATCCGACGCGGGAGTATTGAGAGAGCCCATCTCTCTTCCGTCATTCCCGCGACAGCGGGAGTGACGGAATACAGATCGCAACAAATCCTCTTCGACTGCGCCTCGACAGGCCGTTCTTCTTATTGCCAGAAATTTGCCACGCATGCCGAAAACCGCTGCGGCAGGCCGATTTCTTGGCTGCTCGCCGAAGTTGCAAGCGCTGCGCCGTCCGGTGGCAATGATTCCTTAAAGTTGCGGACGTAGTTCTGGAAAAGCGCGAAAAGCGCGACAACACACAAAAGCTTCGGGAGACAGGCGCATGCTGCAAACGCTCAAGGACGCCATCACCGACCCCACCTCCGATTCGATCGAATGGGCGCATACCGCGGCGGAAATCGTCGAGGGCACCGAGGTCGTCATGGCCGCCGTGACCGGAGCCGGTGCGACGGCGGCGACCCAGGGGCTCGTCGACCTGTTCGAAGGAATTGAGGGTGCCGGGGCCGGGTTTGCCTGGCCGATCACCACGGGCGTCGCCGCCATCGTGGCGGAGTTCACCGCCATCGGCATGGGCTACAAGGAAGCCGCCGACGAGATCAAGGAGCAGAGGTCGGCCGTCGGCTTCTCCGAAGGCGTCATCATGGGTGCGATGAAGGAGCAGCCGGCCTTCATCAAATCGAACTTCATAGAATGGTCGCCCGAGCCCAATGCCTTTTTCGAGGCCGGCGGCAAGATCGCCCAGACCTACTACAACGCCGGGCTCGTCCTCGGCTTCGACTATGGCCATGCCCTCACCGCCGAGCAGACCGGCGCCCTCTTCCGCGACCTTGCCCGTCAGGGCGGCGCCATCGCCGATCTCGATGCGAATTCCAGCGAGCACGAATGGCGGAATTTCTATATCGACGCCGGTGCCCGCTTTCACGGCTTGCATATCAACTAGCCGCGGGGAGGATCGCGTCATGGTCGATATCACCGTCACCCGGCAGGAAGCCGTCGAGCGGGCCGCGTCGCTGGTGGACCAGGGCGAATACATCCTGGGAACCGGCAATTATCGGCCGTCCCAGGACGCCGACGGCAATGCCGTCGATTTGCCCTTCACGCAACGAGAGGGCGCTGGACCCGCGGGTTGTGACTGCGCCGGCTTCGCGGTCTGCTGGTGCTACAAGATCGTCCGCCATCAGCCGGGCTTCAATGCGGGCGCCTGGGCCACGGTGAGCGACGACATCAACGTCGATTCCGTGATCGAGGATGCCCGCCACGACCAGGCGCTGGGCACGGTGATCACGACGCCGGTCGAGGGCGCCTGGCTGCTCTATCCGACCATCCGCGATCCGCGCAATCCGCAGCCCTTCATCGGCCATGTCGCCATCATCGAGACCGTTCCGGCGGAATTCGATCCGGATTCGCCGGACTATCGGACCCTGACCGTGATCCAATGCCGCGGTCCCAACGGCCAGAAGCCGGCGATCATCCGCTCCGACGGAGCCTTCTGGTGGAATCACGACCAGCTCTGGCCCAAGCCCCAGCACCGCAGCGTCATGGTCCTGCCCAATGCGCCGGAGGCATCCTCCTGATTTGAGGGATGCCGCTACCCCGGCGCCGCTCTAGGTCCTTCCACCGGGCTTCTCCGGGGGTGGTGGCCCGGTGCCGGCCAGCCGCGTCACCTTCTGCAGCATGTCGAACCAGAAGGGCGCGCCATAGATCGTCGCTGTTGCGGAGATCAACCAACCGGCGAGCGCCGCGACGATCACCCATATCATCTGGCCAGCCCCGCCGCTGGTATCCCAGCCCTTGGCCCAGCCGATCGGCAGGCCTCTGCTCTCCAGCTGCGTGACGATTGTCTGGCTGTCCAGAGCCTGGCTGGCCTTAATGCCGCTGGCGATGCCGGCGGCCACGGCGGGTTCCTCCCATAGGGTCTTGGCGATGCGCAGGCTGTCGATGTTCAAGATGATGCAGAACAGCAGTGCGATGACAAAGGACCAGACCTGAATCCGGCGCTTGTAGATTCCGCTGACGCGATCCATGGCGTCGTCGAACCATTGGGAGATCTCGGTCCGGAGTTTGTTCAGATCACCGCCCGCGCGGTCGGCCATGCCCTGCAGCGCCTTCTGAAGCTGCGGGTTCGGGATGCCGGCGATCGCGCCGTTGACTTGGGCGGCGGTGGTGGTCGAGGCATTGCTGGCAATGCCGGCGACCTCGACGAGGGCGCTGGCGAACTGCCGGGGGTCGATGTAGGAGGGTTTTATCTCGATGCCGGACTTGGATTTGGCCGTGCCGGAGGCTTGCGGATTCACCAGGCCATGGTTGTAGATATCCAGCGCCAAGCCCGTCACCTGTGGGTCGTTCAGCAGATCGGCGACGCCGTCGAGAAGATTCTTCGCCCGCCATTTGAGCGCGGTGGCCAGCGCCTCGGTAAGGGCGCTGACGGCCAAGCTGACCGCGCAAAATGTGAAGATCAGCCCGATGACGACGTCGACGATCGTGCTTTGAAACATGACCCCACACCTCCCCCGCCAGGCACAAGTGCTATCTGCCTCGGACGCGCCTCTACTGTTCGCAGTCGTGCGTTACTTTCTGCAGATCATGAAAGGCTAACTCTCTCGCCGTGAATCCTTCGTAAAGCAGCATCCGACATATATCGTTTACCGGTTTAACACTTAATTGCCACTGCGCCAGCGCTGCTCGCGGGGATTGTACCCGGCCGGATTCAGGCTTTGGCAATCTTGAGCCGCTACGCTCGATTTTAACGAGCAAAGCTCGTCCAGCAAAGAACCTGATCAAGCCGGAATGCTGCTTTCAATCTCCTGCAATGCAGGGGCAAGGAGGTCATCATGCGCGTCAAGCTTGTTCTCGGCGGCGAAGCGGTCAACATCCCCAAGACCGATATCGGCCTGGGGGTCGCCTTCATTCGGGTCTGGGTCGACGGCAATGGATTCACCAGCGCCTCGAACGATCTGGGCGCGCTCGGCTATATCCTTCTGGAGACGCCGGAAGTCGATGTCGGCGACATCGACGAGGAGCGCAAGGCGCTGTTCTCCCAGTTGCACGGCCGTGTCGTGCATTACGACATCAAGCCGAACATCTTCGTGAAATCCGGCGGTATCGCGCGGATCGCAATGACCATCTCCGTCCAGGAGGACGGCGGCCTCTCCGACAAGAAGATCGAGTTCCAGGCGGATAGCTGCACCGGCGTCTCGCTGGTGTCGAACGCACTCTCCTTCTCCTGCGAAATGCTGCAGGAGGAGAAGAAGCTCGCCGAGCTCGATAACGCGACCTTCGTGCCGGAGGCGGATGTCGCGACGATCGCCGAGAATGCGCCCGCGGCCCAGCAGGCCGAGGAGGCACCGGCCTGACGCCGGGAAGATCTCGAGGATTGCGCCGGCCGCCAAGCATGGCGGCGGCGCTCTGACGGGGATCGATGGGATCCGACGACGTGCGGCCATGGGCCGCGCGAGCGGAGAGCTGTCGCCGTCAGCCCATTGTTATGACCACCAAGCGTTTTCACGAGGCGATCCCGGGAAATCCGGAGAGGGAGACAGACGATGCCCGAAGTTGCACCGCATGTGATCTCGAATGCGATCATGGGCAAGCTCTATGACGTGCTGACGAATGGCGACGATACCGTCCCGAAATCCGCCGACAATTTCTTCAGCTGGTGCACGCCGGGCATTCCCGTCGACCCTTCGGACTTCCAGTTCCTCTCCCAAGGCTTCACCGGCGTCGTCAAGAAGGCGGCCGTCGATACGATGCTGGCCGCCACCAGCGGCACCGATCCCGCCGCCGCCGGGGGTGCTGCCGCACCGGCCGCCCCGGCAGCGCCCAAGGGGTTGACCCCCGCCCAGCTCGAGACGCTGCGTGCCTCCGACACGGCCCAGCTCTATGCCCAGGCCGAGCAGCTGGCCCGGATCGTCGATTTCGTGCCTGACGTGGCCAAGATCAACAACGATCAGTTCGCCAAATTCTCGGTCATGAACGACCAGGGCACGCTGTCGGAAATTTATGAGCGCACGCTCAAGATGAGCCAGGTGATGGAATCGCAGCTCACCGACGACGAGAAGAAGAAGATCGCCCATTTCCAGAGCCTGCTGACGGCGACCACGACCAAGACCGACATCATCACCGGCGACAAGGTGGAGGTCAGCGGCCCCAGCCCGCTGGTCCAGCTCTACAACGACAAGATGTCCGCCTATCTCAACGCGGCCCTGGAGTACAACAGTCATCGCATCGACGCCCTGGCCGGCGACGATTCCAAGGCCGTCAGCTATTTCGCCATCAACGCCAACATCCTGCGTGCCAAGGTACGGGCGGCGATGGATGACTGGGTCTCCAGCGGCTACAAGGAGGACTACGAGAAGATCGCCGCCTATATCGCGCAGGTGGAGGATCGCGACCTCACCTTGCTGAAGCAATCCTATCGCGACGATCTGGAGAAGGCGCGGCTGACGGGCCCGGCCTCGGGCAGCGATTTCTTCTATGCCGCCCTCGCCCCCGCCAGCTTTGCCACCTCCACCGGCTGGACCGGCTTCTCCTTCAAATCGGGCGATTTTTCGCGCTACACAAACTCCACCTTCAATTCCAGCGGCTGGTCGGCCCAGGCCTCGGCCGGCTACTTCGGCTTCGGCGCCCATGGCGGCGCCAGCCACAGCGAATCCACCGGCACCTATGACGGAACCTTCAACACCGACAGCTTCGCCCTCAGCTTCGAGATCGCCCAGATCCCGATCATCCGGCCCTGGTTCAAATCATCCTATCTCTTCAGCCATACCTGGCGCTTCGATCCGGGCAATCCCGATGTGAAGAACGACCTGCTGAGCGACGGCGGCAGCCCGCCGAAGGGGCTGATGGTCGCCTATCCCAACACCATCGTCTTCATCCGCAATCTGAACATGCAGATGGCCCATAGCGAGGGGTTCCAGCATTTCCTCGACCAGCATTCCTCGGACGCCCAGGGGGGCGGCGGCAGCTACTCCTTCGGGCTCTTCTCCTGCGGCGGCAGCGCCAGCCATTATTCCAACAAAGGCAACACGCAGCGCAGCTACGGCTGGAAATATGACGACCAGGGCTTGACCGTGCCGGGCATGCAGATCGCCGGCTTCAAATGCCACGTCCTGGCGCAGAAGATTCCCAACCCCTCACCGGACATCAAGAACTGGGTCTAGAGCATGGACGCGCTCGCTCAGCTCGCCTTGATGACCAAGGCCAAGCTGGTTTTCGAAAGCCCCGGCAGCTTCCTCAGCTTCCCGGCGCTGTCGCCCATCAGCTACAGCGCCGATGAGCTCAAATTCGGGGCCTTCACGGCGGTCGAGACGGCCGAACGGCTGATCTTCTCCGAATTCTCCCGCTTCGCCAACGCGCTCCCCTCCGGAACGATCTTCCAGCCCCAGGGCGACAGCTATCTGTGGGATGCCTATAGCCAGGTGCTGAAATCCGCGCGGCTGGCCAAGGGCCAGACGACGCCGGAGCAGGAGGCCGCCTATCAGCAGGCGGTCTCCTTCCTCAGCGTGACCGATGCGAACGGCTGGCAGACCGACAGCCCCGCCTTGCTCACCTACAAGCAATATCGCGATGTCTGGTTCGGGGCGGTCCAGGATTACAAGACCCAGCAATCCACCGCGGCCACCGCCGCCGATGTCGCAACCCAGACCCAATGGCGCGATGTGGACGAGCCGCGGCTGCGCGCGGCGGTACAGCACGCCGAAGCGGATTGGGCCAGCAAGGGCAACCGTGCGGCGGTGGAGCAGGCCCAGCAGGTCCAGCAGGCCTATGCCGCCGCCTCGCCGGAGCTGACCTGGAAGGCCTGGGCCTCGGGCTTCAATCCCGACCTCGACCTGATGACCGATCCGAATCAAATGGCCTATGCGCTCACGGCCTTCGCGCCCTCGGACGTCTTCGACCAGGAATGGCCGACCTTCAACCTCACGGCCCCGGAGATCGCGGTGCTGGCGACCATGGCGCCGCCCGAGCTGCTGGACATCTTCGGCAGCGGTATCGCGGCCTCGAAAGTGGAATCGCTGTCCTTCGAATACCGCTCCGTCGGACTCGTGCGGCCCTGGTTCCGCCCGGCCGTGTTCGATGCGCGCTTCTGGCAGCTGCCGGAAGGCGCGATCCCGCTCAGCGACGGCATGACGCCGCCCCAGGGGACATGGCCCGCCTATGCCACCGCCCTGGTCTTCGTCCGCAAGATCCGCCTGACGATGCGCGACGGGGGAACCGACGCGCCGCCGCAGCTGATGCGCGCATTGCCCGCCCTGACCGCGGCGCAGGTCTCCTTCCGGCCGCAGATCGTAGCAAAGCCGCAGGTCGCCATGGCAATGCAGCCGCAGGCGGCCGTGGCGGCGCGACCGGAAGTGATGTTGGCCGATCGAGCGGCGGCGCTGGCACCGGCGATCTCGATCCTCAGCCGTCAGCTGTTTCGGGGCAATTCACCGGCGAGCCAGGCCGCCGGCCCGGCCCGGCAGGCTGCGCCGGCCGGCCGGCCGGCGAATCCCGCCATGATCCGCCGCCGCTTCGGCAATGCGACCTTCACCGCCTTGCCCCAGCGACCGCCCGTGGCACCAATGCCGCCGAGCACGCCCCCGGCACCGGCCCCAACAACGCCGCCGGCCGCAACATCCGGCAATGACATCTCGATCCTCGCCTTCATCTGCCGCGGCCTGCCGAAGACGCCGAACCCGGACCCCGCGCTCACCTGGTGAGGCCTTCCGGCCCTCAAATCGGACGCAAGCGCAGCTGATCGCTGAGGGGCGTGGCTTCGACGCGATCCACACGGAATCCGGCAGCTTCGGCGAGCGGTGCGAAGCCGTCGACCCCGCGCGGCACCAGTTTGAAGCCGCAGGCGCCGATGCTTCGCCGCCTGATCGCGTCGGCGCGGGTCACGGAACCCGCGACGAGCCGGGCGCCGCGCCCCCCGGCATGCAGGGCCTTGAGGTTTGCGACGATGGCCTCGTCGCTGCCATATTCGAACAGCCCGCCCTCCGAGGAGGCGGCGATGATGGCGCCACGCGCGGCTGCCTGACGGACCAGCTCCTCGAGCCTCGCCGGCCGGTTCCAATCATAGGTTTCGTGGCTGAAGGCCACCTCCACCCCGGCAAGCGCCCCGCCCTCGGCGCTGAGGGCCGCGAGCGCGTTGGCCCCGAAGAGCGGGCCCCGCGCATCCACGTCCAGCACCTGGATAGTGATTTGTCGCGTCAGAGCATCCGACCCGGCGCGCCGCAACAGGATGAGGGCATTGAGGCTGTCGATCGCCGGTCCGCCGGCGATGTTGAACAGGTGAAGCGGAACCCCGGGGGCGGCGATCAGGTCATGCTCGAGGCCTTCCGCCATCAGCTTGGCCGTCTGCTGGAGTCTCAGACGCATCGCCACGACTTGCGGGGCGGCAGTCAAGCGGCGGTCGATGTCGCCGTCGAAGGGTGGGGGAAGATTTGCCGCGCCGAGCTTCATGACATAAGTGGTGAGCCCATCGAGAAACCCGGCGTTCGGACGCAGGAGCTGACGCAGGAGCGGCGAGCGCCGCGCGACCAGCCGCATCATCCAGCGCGTGACGAATGCCGGAACCCGCGCCTGCCGCCGCTCCGCCTCGATATAAGCATCGAACAAGGCGGAAATGGCCTTCGGATCATCCGCCAGAGCGAAGCGCGGATGGGTGACGTCGATGACGGGCAGCTCATGGCCGTCGGCGGTCTGGGCATGAGCGGCGATCGGGGTCGACATGGCCGGCGTCAAGGCGATCCTTCCGGCGCGAGAGTTCCGCCGAAGCGGAGACTAACCTTATCGCTCGCTTGCGGCGAAGACCCCCGCGAGAGGCTCGGCCCGCATCTCCGGCGGCGGGCGGAGACCCAGAATGGAGAGAATCGTCGGCGCGACGCTGAGCTGATCGACGATGCCCTCGGCCACGCCGCCCTCGGGATGGCCGATGTCGTAGAAGGGCACGAGGCGCTCGGCATCGGTCGTGCCGCCATGGCGGCCATCGGCGGTCTGGCCATGGTCCGCAGTCACCAGGATCCGATATCCCTCCTCCCGCCAGAGATGGATGACCTCCGCCATCGCATTGTCGATGGACCAGACCTCGTCACGGTACTCCTTGGAATTGGCGCCATAGATATGCCCCACGGAATCCGGCGCGAAACTATGGATCAGCAGATAGTCGGGATGGTGGCGCCGGATCATCAGGGTCGCCCGGGTGAAGAGATCGAGATTGGAGGGCAGGTTCAGATTGGCCTTGCTGTAGCCCCGCTCGGAATAGAAGCGGCCATGGCGGATATCGAGGGCCGGATCGTCGACCTCCATATCGCGCAAGGGTTCGTAGGGCGTCTTGTTGTAGAGCTCGGAGAAGAAATAATGCGCCACCGCCCCAGTTGGCCGGCCGGCCTGGCGCAGAAGCCCGAAGACATGAGGGCCCTTCGACAAGGTCACGCGGTCGTTGCTGCGGATGCCATGGATATGAGGCGGCGTGCCCGTATGCAGCGTCTCGTAGACCGGTGCCGAGAGCGAGGGCAGCACCGAGCGCATGCACCAGCGCCGGGCGAGTCCGAATTCCACGAGGCTCTCGATCGTCCCGAAGCTCTGCCGTGCCGCCTCGAATCCGACCGCATCGACCAGCACGAGGATGACTTTCTCCCCCGGCGCCGGCGACATCCGCCGCCCGGAAGGGGTACGGCGCAGGGCTTTCCTTCCGCGATGCATGGATGGCCCTTTCCCGGATGGCGTCATGATGCCAGCTTCGCTTGGGCCAATTCGGCAGCGGCGCGAATCTGGGCGCGGTCGGCGAGCACCCCGTCGAGCCAGTGGATGTCCATCTCCGGCACCGAGGAGAGCAGCAGCTTGGTATAGGGATGATAGGGCGGCGCGAAGACCTGCTCGCGCGGGCCCTCGGCCACCAGCCGTCCCTTCAGCATCACCGCCACCCGATCGGCGATGCGCCGCACCGTGCCGAGATCATGGGTGATGAAGAGATAGGCATAGCCGTGGGAGCGCTGCAGACGACCGAGAAGATCGAGGATTCCCTCGGCGACCAGGGGATCCAGCGCCGAGGTCACCTCGTCGCAGATGATGAGGTCGGGCTCGGCGGCCAGAGCACGCGCGATGCAGACGCGCTGCTTCTGTCCGCCCGAGAGCTGGCCGGGGTAGCGCGATGCAAATTCGGGCGGGAGGTCGATGTCCCTGAGCAGCTCCGCTATCCGCTCCCGCATCCGGGCGCCGGACAGGCCGAGATAGAAGCCGAGCGGCCGGCCGATGATCTCGCCAACTTTCTGGCGCGGGTTCAGGGCCACATCGGGCATCTGATAGATCATCTGGATGCGGCGCAGAAGATCGCGGCTGCGCTGGGCCAGGGCCGGCGGCAGCGAGCTTCCCTGAAAGCGGATATCGCCCGCTTCGCGCGGCAGAAGCCCCGTGATGACGCGGGCGAGCGTGCTCTTGCCGCTGCCGGATTCGCCGACCACCGCGACGGTCTCGCCCTTCCGCACGATCAGGTTGATCTCGTTCACGACCTTGGCGAGCTTGACATAGCTCGCCGTCACGTGACTGAGCTCCAGCACGGGCGCGGCGCCGGCGGCGGTCGCCCCCATCGCCGAGGATTGGCCCTCACGCATCGAGACCAAGGCGCGGGTGTAGTCCATCCGCGGCCGGTGCAGGATCTGATCGGCCTCGCCCTCCTCCACCATCTTGCCGTGGCGGAGCACCATGATCCGATTGGCCACCTGCGCCACCACGGCCAGATCGTGACTGATATAGAGCCCCGCCGCGTGATGGACGCGGATGAGCTTGCGGATCGAGGCCAGCACCTCGATCTGGGTCGTCACATCGAGCGCGGTGGTCGGCTCGTCCAGCACAAGTATGTCGGGATGGCAGGACATGGCCATGGCGGCCATGGCGCGCTGAAGCTGGCCGCCGGAGACCTGATGGGGATAGCGCTCGCCGAAGGTCTCGGGCGAGGGCAGGTCGAGCTCGCGGAAGAGCTGGATGGCCTCGGCCTTGGCCTGCTCATAGCTCATCAGCCCGTGGCGGACCGGCCCCTCGCAGATCTGGTTGTAGATACGCTTGGCAGGATTGAAGGAGGCGGCCGCGCTCTGGGCGATATAGGCGACCCGGCGGCCGCGGCGCTGGCGGCGCTGCTCGGGGGTCAGATTGCGCAGATCGACCCCGTCGAACAGGATCTTGCCGCCGGTGATGGTGCATCCCGGCCGCGTGTAGCCCAGGGCCGCCAGACCGATCGTGGATTTGCCGGCGCCTGATTCCCCGATCAGCCCCAGCACCTCGCCGCGATGGAGGACCAGATCCACATCCTCCACGATCAGCTTCGCCGGCGAATCCTCGTCGGTTCGCGCCTCGATGCGCAATCCCTCGATGCGCAGAATCTCCGTCGTCGATGGCGGGGCGCGGGTGTTGTCGGACTCGGCGCTCATGCACCCTCTCCATGAGCCCGGCTGTGGATCGAAAGGAACCAATCGACCAGCAGATTGACCCCGATGGTCAATTGCCCGATGGCGATGGCGGGGATCATCGGCGCCATGCCGCCGAAATTGATCGCCTGGGCGTTGTCGCGGACCATGCCGCCCCAATCGGCATAGGGCGGCTGGATGCCCAGGCCAAGGAAGCTGAGCGAGGCGATGAACAGGAAGGCGAAGCAGAAGCGCAGGCCGAATTCGGCGATCAGCGGCGGCAGGGCATTGGGCAGCACCTCGCGCCAGACGATCCAGCGCAGCCCCTCGCCCCGCAGCCGCGCCACCTCGACATAATCCATCACGGCGATGTTCAGGCCGACGGCGCGGCTGAGACGGAAGACGCGGGTGGAATCGAGGACCGCGATAGTGCCGACCAGGACCGGGATCGAGGTGCCGAGCACCGAGAGCACGATGAGCGCCAGGATCAGGGTCGGGATGGCCATCAGCGTATCGACGAGGCGGCTCATCAGCGTATCGATCCATCCTCCCACCACCGCGGCGGAAAAGCCCATGGCGATGCCGATGGCGAAGGAGAGACAGGTGATGACCAGGGCGATGGATATGGTCGTGCGTGCCCCGTAGAGCAGCCGGGTGAACATGTCGCGCCCGAGATTGTCGAGGCCCAGCCAGTATTCGGCGCTGGGCGGCGCCCAGACATCGCCGACGGGCGTGGATTCCCCATAAGGAGCGATGGCAGGCGCCAGCAGGGCCCCCAGCAGGTTGATCACGACGATCGTCAGCCCGATCAAAGCGGCGATGGAGAAGCGGTGGCCGAAGAGACGCATGGCCGGCTCAGCGCGGGTGCCGCAGCCGCGGATTGCTGAGGATGCCCAGCAGATCCGCGACCATGTTGAGCAGGACATAGGCGCTGGCGAAGATCAGGCCGCAGGTCTGCACGACCGGCACGTCCCGCTTGGAGACGGAATCGACCATGAGCTGGCCCATGCCGGGATAGACGAAGACGACCTCCACCACCACAACCCCGACGATGAGATAGGCCATGTTGACGGCCACGACATTGATGATGGGGGCCAGCGCATTGGGCAGGGCGTGCTCCAGCACGATGCGCCATTTCGGGATGCCCTTCAGGATCGCCATCTCGATGAAGGGGCTCGACAGCACGCTGATGACCGCCGCCCGGGTCAGCCGCATCATATGGGCCAGCACCACCATCACCAGGGTCGCGGCCGGCAGGGCGACGGTATAGAGCCGCTCCCCGAAGCTCATATCGTCGCTGACCATGGCGAGGCTGGGGAACCAGTCCAGGCGCACGGAGATGAAGATGATGAGGAGATAGCCGATGAAGAACTCCGGCACCGAAATCGTCATCAGGGTGACGGCGTTTATGAATCGGTCGAAGAAGCTGTTCTGCCGGATGGCGGCGATGAGGCCGAGGAAGATCGACAGCGGCACCGAGACGCAGGCCGCCACGCCAGCGAGAAACATCGTATTGGCCAGGCGGGCGCGGATCTCCGGCGCGATGTCCCGCTGATTGGCGAGCGACTTGCCGACATCGCCTTGGACGAAATGATAGAGCCAGTCGACATAGCGCACGGGAGCCGGGCGATTGAGGCCGAGGGAATCCCGGATCGCCTTCTCGGCCTCCGGCGTCCGGCTCTGTCCCAGGATCGCCGAGGCGACATCGCCCGGGAGGATTTCCGTACCGGCGAAGATCAGGATCGAGACCGCCCAGAGGGTGAGCAATCCGAGACCCAGGCGCCGGGCGATGAGGCCGAGCATGCGGCGCTAGCTTCCGACTGAAATTCGCGGGCCGCCGCTCTCGGCTGTCCGGATCCTCTGCATCGGCCCCCCTTTGCGGCGGCTGTCCTGGCTCGCCCTTACGACCCGCGCGACCCAGCCGCGCGAAACCCTCATGGCTCACGTCATAGAGAACTTCGCAGGCCGGCTCAAGCCAATCGCGCCTAATTGCGCCATGGGCCGGACCCTCAGGCGGCGTTGCGCTCGGCGAGGCGGGAGGTCAGCACCTCCTCGATGCCGACGATCTGGGCGAGGGCCGCGGCCAGCAGCTCGCCCTCGGAATCCGAGAGCCCGGGGATCTGCAGATCCATCAGCAGCAGCTCGCCGGCGGCGGTGCTGTGCCAGCTCTTGGGCAGCAGGCTGCGCCGGGCCAGCGCCTGGACGACGCGGGCCATCACGCCGATCTCGGCGCCGGCGCGCAAGGAGAGGCAGAAGACCGGTTGGTGGGGGTGGTGGGAGCGGTGCTGCTCAGCGGCAGCGGGACGATTCGACGACATGGCATTCCAAATCCTGGACGGGGTTATCGACGCGAGCAGAAGCAACCAGGCGCCCAATGGACGCCTGGCGGCTAATTCGCGTCCCGCCAAGGGATAGGAAAGCCGTCGTCATGGCTGGATTTTAGCCCTTCGCCCGGCGGAAGAGCAAGCCGCGCTTGATCTCGAAACGCGCGACGATCTCGAGCGCGATGGCCAGGCAGCGGGGGCGGGCCAGCAGGCGGAAGAGCTCGCCCCGCGCCTCGCCGAGGCGCCCGGCGCGATAGAAATGCATCGCCAGCGAGCTGTGGCAGCGCCGCCAGATGGCAGGGTCGGAATCGACCAATGCCGGTGTCGGGCGATCAGGCGCTGCAGATGGTCGATATGGCGGGCCGCATCGGCCGAGCGGCTGAGGCTGGCATCGGACTGGGCATGCACCTTGATCAGGGGCTGCGGCAGACAGCGCCAGCTTCCCCCCGCCTCCACCAGCCGCATGAAGAGATCCGTGTCCTCGGAGATGGCGAAGGCAGGATCGAAACCGCCGAGGCCGCGCAGCGCTTCCGTGCGGAAGGAGATTCCGCAGCACCCGGCCAGACGAATGACGAAGTGCTGCGAACCCGACCAGCGCTCCCAGCGCTCCACCTCTTCCCGCCCGTCGGGCAAGGCATAGAGCACCCCGGTCCAGCAGAGATCGGGCACGGGCGCCTGACGATGGGCCGTCAAGCTCGCGGTGAGGAAACCCGGCAGCAGCTCGTCGTCATCGTCCAGGAAGGCGGTCACCGGAGCGCCGGCCGCCGCCAGTCCGCGATTGCGCGCCGCGGCCGCCCCCTGCGCGGTCTCGTTGCGCAGCACCTTGAGGCGCGGATCGGCGATGGCGGCGAGATAAGCGGCGGTGCCGTCGCCGGAGCCGTCATCGATCACGATCACCTCGAAGGCCTCGTCGCATGTCTGCGCCAGCACGCTCGCCAGCGCGCGGGGCAGGAGGCCGGCGCGATTGTGGGTGGGAAGGACGACCGAGATCGCGGGTGCCGGAGTCATGATCAGGCTTCGGACCTTAGAGCATGTTCGCGCAGCACGGAACCTGCTCCCCTCCCGGCGAAGATCGCGCATCCCCAGCGGCACCACGATGGGTTAAGCTGGCGACGGAGAACAGGGGGAAGGTCATGGATCTGGATCTCGAGGAAATCACCAAGGAAATCGCCTATGTGCCGACCACGGGGGTTCGGCGCGAGCATGTGGCGCCGCTGGTGGTGGCCAGCAACGCCAGCCTCGAAGGCTATGGCTGCCTGGTCGACGAGCCGGAGACCTTTCCCATCGAGATCATGCGCTGGCCGGCCCAGGGGTGGCGTCCCATCGATCTGAACTCCGGCGATCAGGGCGGGGTGACCTCGGGATTGTTCGAATTCTGGTGGAAGGGCGAGACCCTCTACGCCCGCAACAATGCGGTGGGCGACAGCTATCTCTTCGGCTGGAGCAACTGGCCGGAGGAGGCCGCCAGCAGCGGTGCCGGCAAGCCGCGGGAGCGCGCCCTGATCTGGCGAGCCAATTATCATCCCGATGGCGGGCAGCTCTTCCACCCGCTCAAGGGCCAGAGCTTCGTGGTGCCCCTGGCGCTGCCCGGCGACGATGTGACGCCGGAGAAATTCACCACCTTCTGGTGCGACGGCAAACGCGGTCTCTATATCCATCCCAATATCTGGCATGGCGCCATCGTGCCCCATGACGACCACGCGGAATTCCTCGACCGCCAGGGCCGCGTCCATGCCCGGGTCTCCGTCGATTTTCCCAAGGAGTTCGGCTGCTACCTCGCGACGCCGCTGGGCCGGCCCTAGCGGCGAGCTACCGCGGACGCAGCGCCCGATAGGCGGCCACGAAGGCCCGGGCACGCTCGCCCAGCTCTGACGCGGGCATGCCCGGCTTATAGAGGGCCGAGCCCAGGCCGAAGCCGTCGGCGCCGGCGGCGAGATAGTCGGCCATGGTCTCGGGGTTGATCCCGCCCACAGGCAGCAGCAGCGTCCCGGCGGGCAGCACGGCACGCCAAGCCTTGATCGCCTTGGGCGGCATCAGCTCGGCGGGAAACATCTTCAGCCCATCGGCGCCGGCCTTGAGAGCGGCAAAGGCCTCCGTCGGGGTCGCCACGCCGGGCAGCGCCGTCAGGCCAAGGCGCTTGGCGGCGGCGATGACCTCGGCATCGGCATTGGGCGCCACCACCAGCCGGCCGCCCGCCGCGGCCACGGCCTCGACATCCGCTGACGTGAGCACCGTGCCGGCCCCGGAGAGCAACCCCTCCCGCCCCGCCAGATAGCGGATGCTCTCGAGCGGCCGAGGGCTGTTGAGGGGCACTTCGAGGATGCGGAAGCCCGCCGTCATCAGGGCATCGGCGGCGGCGGGCATCTCCTCCGGCCGGATCCCGCGCAGGATGGCGATGAGGGGAAGCTCCTGGAGCAATTCACGCAGCATGGGTCACCTCCTCCCGGCCGGGTCGGCGACGAGCCCGGCTGCGCGTGCGATGGCGAACAGGGCCCCGGGCAGGATCGCAGAGCTCTCGAGGCTGGTCTGCCCGAGGCTGCAGAGCTCGGCCGCGGCGCCATAGGCCTCGATCATCTCCGGCGAGCCGATGAGGGTGAGCCTGCGCGTCAGGCCACGGGCTTCGAGCCAGCGCGCGCCATCCTGCAGCTCGGCGCCGATCAAGAGGCCGGAGAGATAGCTCGCCAGGCCGGATCGCGGCACCCCGCCGAGGAGGCCCAGGGTCCGCACGGAGAAAAGGCTATGGAGCAGATTGGCGGCGTCGGGCGAGCGACTCCGCTCGACCCCGCGCCGAAAGGCGGCGGGATCGCGCGCGTCGCCCTCGATCAGCTGGCCGATGGTGCCGGCGCCGCGCAACAGGCCATAGATCTCGCCGGTCATATAGGTTCGGAAGGCGATGAGGCGCCCGGCCTCGACGATCGCCCATTTGGCATGAGTCCCGGGCAGAAGGAAGACGCCGCCGTCGCGCCCGAGCATGGCGAGCGCCCCCAGGATCTGGGCCTCCTCGCCGCGCATGACCTCCGGCTGGGCCGGGTCATCGAGGCGCACACCCGGCACGATCCAGACCGAAGCGCCGGGAATATCGTCGACGAAGCAGAGCTGCCGGCCGATATCGGCAAGCGCCACCGGCGCCGTCAGATAGGGCGCCTCCTTCCAGCCCAGCTTGCTGCCCACCATGCCGCTGAGAACGGCCGGGACGGGCCGGCCCGCATCGAGCCAATCGCCGCAGAAGGCGGCGAAGCTCTCGGCGAAGCGCCGGTCCTTGACGGAAAGCAGGCCGCCGCCCTGGCCGCGATGGTCGATCGCGGCACCATCGCTGCCGAGCGCCCAGGCGCGCAGATTGGTGGTGCCCCAATCGGCGAGGATGCAGGAGATGTCTCGGCTCATGGCGGGCTGGTCGCGCTGGAAATGGCAGGGGTCCGGGACGCGCAGGTCTTGGCGCGAATGGTCCAATTTTGTCATACAAAAGATGGATCAGCAATGCGCCTTGGCCTAGAATATAGGCAAATCCAGCCGGCCATACCAAGAGCGCCGGGCGAGAGCGATGCAGAAAAAGACGAGCCTTCCCAGACGGGCCGAGTTGCACCGTGAAAATCTGCACCACATTCTGGCGCAGGACATCGGCGCGCGCATCCTGAAGGGCGAGTTCGCGCCGGGCTCTCTCCTGCCGCGCGAGGCGGAATGGGGCCGCAGCTTCGGCGTCAGCCGGACCGCGGTGCGCGAGGCCATCAAGATGCTGATGGCCAAGGGCCTCATCGTCTCGCGACCCAAGATCGGCTCCCGGGTGCAGCCGCGCAGCAGCTGGAACCTGCTCGACCGCGACGTGCTCGCCTGGTACTGCGCCGCCACCGACTACCGTCATTTTCTCGCCAGCGTGCAGCAGGTGCGCCGCATTCTCGAGCCCGAGGCTGCCGCCCTTGCCGCCTCGAACCACACCCCCGAGCAGCTCGCCGATATCGAGGCGGCCTTCGTGGATATGCGGCTGGCGGATTCCGTCACTGCCTGGAAT
Organism: uncultured Alphaproteobacteria bacterium; assembly: GCA_963757155.1. Lineage (GTDB taxonomy): Bacteria > Pseudomonadota > Alphaproteobacteria > Dongiales > Dongiaceae > DASXQK01. The sequence continues at coordinate 41,120 of CAVWQS010000021.1, read as the reverse complement.
GCCGCCGATGTGCGCTTCCATCTGGCGATCCTGGCGGCGGCGGGCAATGAGCTTCTGGTCCCCTTGGGATTCGTCATCGAATCCGCCCTCAGCCATATGTTCGACTATACGGCGACCCATAACGAGGATATGCGCTCGGCGCTGTCGCTGCATGAAGATATCCTGCGCGCGGTCCGGCTCAACCGGCCCTCGGCGGCGCGCATGGCGGCCCGGCGGCTGCTCAGCGATACCGACCGGGTCATCGGACTAGAGCAAGGGGCGCCCGCGGAGGGCGCCGCAAAATCCACAGCAACCTCAGACAAGAGCAAGGGCGGACGACCACATGCCGGACGATAGGGTGACCAACAAGACGAAGAAGCTGCGCTCGCAACATTGGTTTGGCGGCGCGACGCGCGATGGCTTCATCCACCGCAGCTGGATGAAGAACCAGGGCCTGCCCGACGATACCTTCGACGGACGGCCGGTGATCGGGATCTGCAACACCTTCTCCGAGCTCACCCCCTGCAACGCCCATTTCCGCACCATCGCCGAGCAGGTGAAGAAGGGCGTGCTGGACGCCGGCGGGACTCCTTTCGAATTCCCGGTCATGAGCCTGGGCGAGACCAATCTGCGCCCCACCTCCATGCTGTTCCGCAATCTCGCCAGCATGGATGTCGAGGAATCGATCCGCGCCAATCCCATGGACGGCGTGATCCTGCTGGTCGGCTGCGACAAGACCACGCCCGCGCTTGCTGATGGGCGCCTCGAGCTGCGACCTGCCCACCCTCTGCGTCTCCGGCGGCCCGATGCTGAACGGCCATTACCGCAATCAGCTGATCGGCTCGGGCACCGCCGTCTGGCAATTCTCCGAGGAGGTGCGCGGCGGCCGCATGTCGCTGGCCGAATTCCAGGAGGCCGAGGGCGCCATGTCGCGCTCCCCCGGCCATTGCATGACCATGGGCACGGCCTCGACCATGGCCTCCATGGTGGAATCCCTCGGCGTCGGCCTGCCGCATAACGCCGCCATCCCCGCCGTCAATTCCCGCCGCAACCTTCTGGCCCGCCTGGCAGGACGGCGCATCGTCGAGATGGTGCGCGAGGATCTGAAGCTTTCGAAGATTCTCACCAAGCAGGCCTTCGAGAACGCCATCCGCGTCAACGGCGCCATCGGCGGCTCGACCAATGCGGTCATCCATCTGCTGGCGCTTGCCGGGCGCGTCGGCGTCGATCTCTCTCTGGACGATTGGGATCGGATGGGCCGGGGCGTGCCCACCATCGTCGACCTGATGCCCTCGGGCCGCTTCCTGATGGAGGACTTCTATTATGCCGGCGGGCTGCCGGCGGTGATCCGGCGCCTGGGCGAGGCGGATCTGCTGCACAAGGACGCCCTCACCGCCAATGGCAATACCATCTGGCAGAACAACAAGGACGCACCCTGCTGGAACGACGAGGTCATCCGGCCCTTCGAGAAGGCCCTGACAGCGGAGGGCGGCATCGCCGTGCTGCGCGGCAATCTGGCGCCGCGGGGTGCCGTGCTGAAGCCCTCGGCGGCGACGCCGGCGCTGATGGTCCATCGCGGCCGCGCCGTCGTCTTCGACAGCATCGAGCATTTCAAGGCGCGGGTGGACGATCCCGCCCTCGATATCGACGAGACCTGCGTCATGGTGCTGAAGAACTGCGGGCCCAAGGGCTATCCGGGCATCGCCGAGGTCGGCAATATGCCGCTGCCCGAGAAGATCCTGAAGAAGGGCATCACCGACATGGTCCGCATCTCCGATGCGCGGATGAGCGGGACCGCCTATGGCACGGTCGTGCTCCATGCCGCCCCGGAAGCCGCGGCCGGCGGGCCGCTGGCCATCGTGCAGGACGGCGACATGATCGAGCTCGACGTGCCCAAGCGCAGCCTGAAGCTGCTGGTCGATGACGCCGAGATTCAGCGCCGGCTCAAGGATTGGAAGGCGCCGGCGCTTCCCAGCGGCGGCTACAAGAAGCTCTATGTCAGCCATGTCAACCAGGCCGATCAGGGCTGCGACCTCGACTTCCTCGTCGGCTGCCGCGGCGCCGAGGTCCCCCGGGAATCTCACTGAGCGGCTGAGGGCAAATCATGGATCTGTCGGCATTCGCCCGCCATCCCGGACTCAGGGATCAGAGCGTCTTCGTCACCGGCGGCGGCTCCGGCATCGGGGCCGCCATCGTGGAAAGCTTCGTCCACCAGGGCAGCAAGACCGCCTTCGTGGACATCAACGAGAAGGCGAGCGAGAAGCTGGTCCGCCAGATCGAGAAGCGCCACGGCAAGGCGCCTCTGTTCATGCCTTGCGACATTAGGGATATCCCGGCGCTTCAGGCGGCGATCGCGAAGGCGGGCAAGGCGCATGGGCCCATCGGCACGCTGGTCAACAACGCGGCCAATGACCAGCGCCATGATTGGAAGGACGTCACCCCCGACTATTGGGACGAGCGCATGGCGACCAACCTGCGCCCGATGTTCTTCGCCATCCAGGCGGTGGTGCCGCAGATGCGCAAGCGCCGCGGCGGATCGATCATCAATTTCGGCTCGATCAGCTGGAAGATCCCCCAGGGCGGCATGCCGGCCTATACCACCGCCAAGGCCGCCGTCCATGGCCTGACGCGCGGCATGGCCCGCGACCTCGGCCAGGACCGCATCCGGGTCAACACCGTGGTGCCGGGCTGGGTCATGACCGAGCGCCAGCTCACCCTCTGGGTCACCGCCGAGACCGAGAAGGCGCTGGACGCGGCGCAATGCCTGAAGGGCCGCATCCAGCCCGTCGACCTCGCCCGCATGGCCCTCTTCCTCGCCTCCGACGACTCCCGCATGTGCACGGCGCAGGAATTCACGGTGGACGCGGGCTGGGCCTAAACGAACGCTGGAACCGCTTTCCCGGCGGTCCTCGCTGTTTTTGCAGCGAATTAACAGCCACGTCGCCTCGTCGATTTCAAACTTACAGTATATACGCATAACGCGTAAATGTCAAACGCTATTTGAATAACCCCGTTAGGCATGCCCGTTTGGCGCGGGGATGAGGAGAAGAATCAGGGCGCGATCTCGTGGCGCCCCGGTTCGCGGGTCCCCCTTTCGGATGGTCTTCCTTAGATGAGAATGATTTGCATTCGCAATAACCTCACGCTAGGCTGCCCGCGTCGTCGCAACGAGAGGAGATCGGCATGGACCTGCCCCAGCCCGTTTACGCCGCGAACACCCCGCTGGAAGAACTGGGCGCCGCCGAGCTTCTCCTCGTCGCCTCGGCCCGGCTCGCCTCCTTGCCTTATCGCGACCCCACCGGCAGCCACCCCGATTGGCGGCCGGACTTCGTTCGCGCCGGCATCGACGGCGATGGGATCCCGGCCTTCGACGCGCTCTTCCAGATCATGGCTGCCACGGCACGGCGCAGCCTCGACGTCCGCTGCCTGCGCTGCGCCTATCTCGGGGAGGACGAGGCCCGGCTGCTGCAGCTGGTCGGGCTGCTGCAGCGGGGCGATACCGGCAGCGCGGCGGCGATCCTGGCCGATTGGCTGCCGCCCGCCGCGGCGCGGATCGCCCTCGCTCCGGCCCGCGACCTGGCCTTGGTCATGGCCGAGGGAGATTTGCGCATTCCCCATCGCCATGCCGAGGCGGCCATCCTTCACCGCCTGGCCCCGGCGGCCCATGCTTCACGCGGCCTGGCTCTCGTTCATTAGCTGCCTCTGCCAGGAGGTGGCTGCCCGCTTGCGACCATCCGGCGTATCCTGCCGCCCCGTGACCAAGCAGGCTGAGGAGCCGCCCCCATGTTCATCGCCATGAATCGCTTCCAGGTTCGCAAGGGAGAGGAGGCAGCCTTCGAGGCGCGCTGGCTCGAACGCGACAGCTATCTGAGCGAGGTCCCCGGTTTCGTCGAATTCCATCTGCTCAAAGGGCCGGCGGCGGAGGATCACTGTCTCTACGCCTCCCACACCGTCTGGCAATCGCACTCGGATTTCGAGGCATGGACCCGCTCTGAAGCCTTTCGGGCCGCCCACCGCGATGCCGGCCAGGGGCGCTCCCTCACCATTTCCCATCCGGTCTTCGAAGGCTTCGACGTGATCCAGGTGGTGAAGCGGCCAAGCTAAAAGAGGGCCGTTTGAGTTCGCCCTGCCCCCTTCCTAGAATAATGCATGGCGCCACCGATTCCCGTCGTTCTTGTTGCCTATGATCCCGCCTGGCCACAAATGGCGGCCCAGCATGCCGAGCGGCTGGCGGTGCTCGGCCCGACCTTGGTGACCGTCCATCATATCGGCTCGACATCGGTGCCGGGGCTGGCCGCCAAGCCGATCATCGATCTGATGCCCCTGGTCACCAGCCTGGCCGCACTCGACGCCGAGCGCGGCCGGCTCGAAGCGCTCGGCTATGACTGGCATGGCGAATTCGGCATCGCCGGGCGGCGCTATTGCACGCTCTGCGATGCGGCGGGCAACCGCCTCGCCCACGCCCATTTCTTCAGCGCGGATTCACCCGAGGTCGAGCGCCATATCGCTTTCAGAGACTATCTGCGCGCCCATCCGGCGACCGCCCGCGCCTATGAGAAAGAGAAGCGCCGGGCGCGCGCGCTTCATCCCGAGGACTCACGCGCCTATACCGATGAAAAGGCGGCGTGGGTTCGCGAGACCGAAGCGCAGGCGCTTGCCTGGCGCGCAACGCAGCGGGCGCGATCCTAGGGACCGAGCTTCTCCAGCGCCTGCAGCCGCCAATTAGCACCCTGGCGCGACAGGATCAGGCGGGAGAGCGGTGCGACGTCGATCCGCCAATAGGCCGCGGCGCCGGCCCCCAGGGCATGGACGAGCGCTGCACGCATGACCGCCGGATGGGTGATCGCCAGGACCCTGCCCTCGCCTCGCTCCGGGCTGTCGCACCAGGCGGCGACGCGCCGGATCAGATCGGCGATGCTCTCCCCACCATGGGGATTGGCCGCCGGGTCGCTGAGCCAGACCGCCAGCGCCTCCGGCGCCTCGGCCTGGATCTCGGCCAGCGAACGCCCCGCCCAGCGCCCGTGGTCGCAATCCCGGAGCTGCCCGTCGGTCGTGCCCGTCTGGCCCAGGGCCTCCGCCGTTTCCCGCGCCCTCCGCTCGGGCGCCACCAACACGTGATCGGCGTGACCGAGCGCCGGCGCGAGCCCTGCCGCCTTGGCCCGCGCCCTATCCTCGAGCGGCTCATCACCGGGAAAGGCGGCGCGGCGCGTGGCCGCGGTGGCGCCATGGGCGATCCAGGTGATTTGCAGAGTCATGGGTAGCCCCCGTGCCGACAGTCCCTATACCGATACCCCAAGACCGATAGATTGACATCCAGCGCCAAGCGCACCTAAACTTTGCGGCGCTGCGTTCGGGGAAGCCGGTGCGAGTCCGGCACGGTCGCGCCACTGTAATCGAGACCTGCGCCTTGCGCAGGTCGCGGAGTCAGACCCCCGGCGGCAGCGTCACACAACCCGTTCAGGGACGCGCATTCCCTAGGAGTAGCAGATGTCCGCCACAGTTGCCCTACCCGGCTCCTCCCCCGTCGCCATCCCGGTCCGCGAGATCGCGCCCTGGATCGTCTTCGGGGTCGTCATGCTGCTGGCCCTCTATTTCGTCGGCGCGGAGGAAGGTGCGACCTCACTGATCCCCGGCATGTATCTCCACGAATTCGTCCATGACGGACGCCATCTGCTCGGCTTCCCCTGCCATTGAGCTAGAAAGCATCGGCAAATGGTCAGGACCCTCCTGATCCGGGGCATGCTGGCCGGCGTGCTCGCGGGGCTGCTTGCCTTCGGCTTCGCCAAGATCTTCGGTGAACCTCAGGTCGATCACGCCATCGCTTTCGAAGCGCTGCTGGATCAGGCCCATTCCCACGCGGACGCCAGCCCCACGGACGCGAGCAAGACGGCCACGGGCAATATGTCCATGCCCGCGGCGGAGGAGCCGGAGCTCGTCAGCCGGCAGACGCAGGCCGGCCTCGGGCTCTTCACCGGCGTCGTCGTCTATGGCGCGGCCTTCGGGGGCCTCTTCGCCCTCGTCTTCGCCTATGCCTATGGCCGGATCGGCAATCTCTCGCCGCGCGCGACGGCGGCGTTGCTGGCCGGTGCCGCCTACCTCACTCTGGTCATCGTGCCCGGGCTCAAATATCCCGCCAATCCGCCCGCGGTGGGGCACCCCGAAACGATCGGCGAGCGAACCGGCTTCTTCCTGGTCATGATCATCGCCTCCATCGCCGCCATGGTGATCGCAGCCTGGGCCGGGCGCCGGGTGGCGCCGCGGCTCGGCAGCTGGAATGCCTGCTTTGTCGGCGGGGCGGTGTTCATTGTTCTCGTCGCGATCGTCCAGATGCTGTTGCCGAGCATCAACGAGGTCCCCGACCAGTTCCCGGCCGTCCTCCTCTGGCGCTTCCGGATCGCCTCTCTCGGCATCGAAGCGATACTCTGGACGACCATCGGCTTGGTGTTCGGCGTTCTCGCCGAGAAGGCCCTTGCGCGAGGGCGCTGGTCGCCGGCCTACGCCTGAGAGAGCTGTCCCTCCTGTCATAGCCGGCGTAGGTCGCCGATTTGGTCTGCAGCCGAATCAGACGAACGGCCTGTCGGCCGTCCACAGGCACCAAAGCGCCAGCAGGGGAGTATCCCCAGACCGCATGGCATGGACGACATTGCTCGGGTTGAAGACGAGTCCGCCCAACCCAGGCTCGTGCCAGGGCCCCGCTCCCTGGCGCCACTCGCCCTTCGATAAAGCGAGATAGACCTCCTCAGGCGGGTGATGGTGATCGGGGTATTGGAGATCCGGCGCCATGAGGCTCACGCCGATCCGGACATCCCCGCGCGGCTCCAGCCCCCCGAATGGTCCCAGGATCTCGGCATATGCATGGTTATCGGCAAAGCGCCGTCCCGACATTTCCGCATTGGCGCGGCGCTTCCAGGGCAGGGTCGCCTCGATCTCCGAGAAAGCGTCCGCGACCCGGGCGATGCTTGGCGGGCCGGCGCGCGCCGCCGCCAGGGCCCCCGCCAAAAGATCGCATGCGGGCAAACGGCTTGCCCGCACCTCCGCGGATTCCGGCGCGACCTGCCGCAAAGCCTCGAAGCTGCGGTCGGCCAGTGCTTTGGCACTCCCGGGGAAGGATTCCCGCGCCGCGATGGCATCGCGCATGGCGTCGATGAGCCGCTGCAAGCCGGCCGAGCGTCGGATGGTCATCCCTGGCTCCGGAACTTTCGAAAAACCCTTATTTCATGTTACCCGGGGTCGGGGCGTTGGACCAGCCTGCGGGACCAGCTGCCCCGAACCGCAGGAGACATGGCGCGGCCGAACAAGATCGTCTATTACGGCCATGGGGCGGACCTATCGGCGGGGATCTCGGATGATGGAAACCAAAGGCGAATCGGGCGCGCATCTGTCCGTCTGGCTGGCGGCACAGCGCAACCGCAAGCCGTTGCTGTTCCTGGTCCTGGTACTGGCCCTCCTCGGCATCTGGGCCTATTTCGAGGCCCCGGAGAGCATCTTTCCCCAGGTCTCCTTCTCCCGCGTCGAGGTCTTCGTCTGGGCGGGCGATCTGCCGCCCGAGGAGATGCATGCGGCGATCACCCGTCCACTGGAGGTCGCCCTGCAGGCGCTGCCCGTGGTCGAGACCCGCTCCTTCACCAATCAGGGCACGGTGGAGATCGAGCTCGACTTCGATCCCGCGAGCGACCCCCATACCGATCTGCAGAACGTCCAGGCCGTGATCGCCGCCGTTCGTCCCAGCCTCACCGCCGTCACCCGCATCGAGACCATCATCCAGCATCCCAATATGGAGCCGATCGCCACCTACGCGATCACCTCCACGGCGCTGAGCCAGGCGCAGCTGCGTTTTCTGATCGAGCAGCGCGCCGTCTCGGTCTTCACCGGCACGCCGGGGTTGGGCCGGGTCACCGTCTTTGCCGGGCCCGGCCTAGAATACCGGGTCACCCTGGATCCGCAGGCCTTGGCCGCCGCGGGCACCAGCGTCGGCGAGGTGGCGCGGACCCTGGCCGAGGCGAACTCGGCCCATGCCGCCGGCACCATCGATCACGCCGATCAGCGCAGCGTCGTCTTCGCCGGCGAGGCGCTGACCGATCCCCGCGCCCTGGCCAATGTCCCCATCACCGACCACAGCAGCAATTCGACCGTGCCGCTCGGCAATCTCGGCAAGGTCACGTTGGGCGACGGGCCGGCGACCCAGCAGGCCTCCTTCGACGGCCAGCATGCCGTGCTGCTCAGCGCCTATCCCATCATCGGCGCCGATGCCGTCAGCCTGCGCCACAATCTCGATGCGCGCATCCCGACACTGACCGACGGCATTCCCGATGTGCAGGTGACCCGTTATTGGGACCAGACGCGGCTCATCAGCGCCTCCCAGGAATCGCTCCGCGATTCCATCCTGATCGGCGCCCTGCTGGCACTGATCGTGATCTATGTCTTCCTGCGCAGCTTCGGCATCACCTTGGTGGCGGCCGCGATCATCCCCGTGGCCATGGCCATCACGATCCTGATCATCGAGCGGGCGGGGATGTCCTTGAGCCTGATGAGCCTGGGCGGTCTCGCCATCGCCGTGGGGCTGATCATCGACGAGGTGATCGTCGTCGTCGAATCCATCGCCCGCGAGCTCGCCGACAATCCGGGTACGCCGCGCCAGATCGCCATCGGGCGCGCCACCGGCCGAATTGCCCGCGCGCTGATCGGATCGACGGTGGCCAATGTCGTGGTCTTCCTACCCCTCGCCTTGCTCTCAGGGATTCCCGGCTTCTTCTTCCGGGCGCTGGCGATCACGCTGGGCATCGCCCTCATCGTCTCGATCCTGCTCTCCCTCGGCGTGGCGCCGGTCCTGACCGACATGCTCTGGCGGCCGAAGAAGACCCGCCCGCATCGGCTGAGCGCGATCGAGCCGGTCTATGTCCGGCTGCTGGCCTGGGCGCTGCGCAGCCGGAGCGTGGTCTATCTCGCCGCCCTCGGCGTGCTCGCGGCCACCGGCGCCTTGTTCCTCCAACTCGAGAGCGATTTCCTCCCCGGGCTCAACGAGGGCGAGTTCGAGGTCATCTACGAGCTGCCGGCGGGGACATCGCTGGCCGCCACCGACCGTATCGTCAACGGCTTCGAGAAGACCATCCTCGCCGATCCGGCCGTCGAGCATGAGGGGCGGCTCCAGGGGGTGGATACCGACGGCTATGAGCCGACGCCCCAGAATGCGGGAACCATCCGCATCTGGCTGAAGGACTCCAGCGAAAAATACGAGGTTGTGGCCGACCGGCTGCGCGAATCCTTCGAGAAGGCGGCGCCGGACGCGAATTTCGAGTTTCATCAGCTCCTCGAGGATCAGCTCAACGATCTGTCGGGTGCGCCGGAGCCGATCCAGATCGAGATCACCGGCCCCGATCAGGACGAGCTGATCGAGATCGCCGATGGAATCACCGATCAGATCGCCAAGATCCCCGGGATCGTCGATACCTTCAACGGCGTCACGGAGGCCAACGAGACCATCCGCGTCACGCCGAAGGAGGCCGGCGCCGCGACCATGACGGTGGACGAGCTGTCGGACGCGCTGGGGGCCGCCGTGAGCGGCACCGTGGCAACCCAGATCCGAGCCGGCGACGGCACCGTGCCCGTGCGCGTGCGGCTGGGCGAGGACCAGGCCGCCGACAATCTCGAGGCGATCCAGCTGCCGACCAAGCTGGGGCTGCAGACCCTGGGCGCCGTCGCCAATATCAGCCTACCCGCCCATGCCAACCTGGTGTCGGAGCGCAATGGCGCGCGGCGGATGCTGATCACCGCCGGCATCGAGGGCGTCAACCTCTCGGCGGTCATTCCCCAGATACAGGCCATCACCGCTCTGACGCCGCTGCCGCCCGGGTATCACCTCTCCATTGGCGGCGCTTATAAGGAGCAGCAAGCCTCCTTCCGCGAATTCGGCACCGTGCTCGGGGTGGCCGTGCTGCTCGTCTTCTTCGTCCTGCTGGCGACCTTCAATTCCTTTCGGGTGCCGCTCGTCATCCTGGCCACGATCCCGCTCTCGCCCATCGGCGTGCTGCTGGCGCTCTGGCTCACCGGTACGCCCATCAACGTCTCCTCGATCATGGGGCTGCTCCTGCTGGTCGGCATCGTCGTGCGCAACGGCATTCTGCTGATCGATGCCGCCAACCGCCGGCGCCGGGAGGGGGCGGCGCTGGGCGATGCCATATTGGGCGCCGGCGCGGAGCGGCTGCGGCCCATCCTGATGACCACCTTCGCGGCCATCGGCGCCCTGCTGCCGCTGGCACTCGGCATCGGCTCGGGCTCCGAGATGCTGATCCCGCTGGCGATCGCCGTCATCGGCGGGCTCTCGACGGCGACAGCCTTCACCCTGGTGCTCATTCCGGTGCTCTACGCCTCCGTCGCCGGCGGCTTCCGGCCGGTCGCGCTCGCCGCGGGCCCCGGACTGCTCCGTGGCCCGCGCGCTGTCAGGACCGACCTCATCGCCCGGGGCCTCGTCGGCGGTGCGGCCGTGGCGGCGATCGTGTTCAGCATCGTCGCGGTCGTGCAGGCGACCCAGAAGGTCGATGTCGCCATCGACTATCCCGAAGGATCGCCCCAGGATTTTGCCCAGGACTGGTTCGAAACCCACGATCGCGCTCGCCTCGGCTATGTGACCGCCGATGAAGTCGTCAAATACGAGTTGAAGGTGTTCAAGCGTTTCGACGCCGATCACGACGGCAAGCTGACCTTCCGGGAATTCGCCGGCGGCATACCGCCGGACCAGACCAACTATCTCGCCGCCAATCACGCCCGCTTCGACAAGATGGACGCCGATCACGACGGCACCGTCACGGCCGCCGAGATGGAGGCCTATTACCGGGCCCTCCTGAAGCAGCTCGACAAGAAGGGGGACGGCAAGATCACCGAGGCGGAGTGGTTCGCGGGCACCATCGGCAATCCCGAGTGGTATCCGAGCCGCGTGAACTGAACCTCGCCGGCTAAGGCGGGCCCTTTGTATTCCCTCTCCCTTGCGGGAGGGTAATCGCAGGTGACAAGGGGGCACAATCCGCGTTCGCCGATCATTCCGGCGATAGCGGTGAGCGCAAAGAAGCGGCGAGCCCTCGCCCCGGCCCTCCCCTTTCGCGGGCCTGACGGCCACAGGGGAGAGCGAGGCTCGAGCGCCGTCAAAGGCGATTGACGCATGCCTGGCGGCAGCCCCGCTTTCGCCGAGACGAAAAGACCTAAGACGCCGCCGGCGCCTGCGCCGTTTCCTTGACCGGCTTCGGCTTCTTGCGCTCCTCGAAGCGCCGCAGCACGACGAAGAAGGAGGGCACGAAGAGGACCGCCAGGCAGGTCGACGCGATCATGCCGCTCACCACCGAGAGGCCGAGGGAGATGCGGCCATTGGCGCCCGCGCCCGTGGCGAAGACCAGCGGCAGGGTCCCCATGATGAAGGCGAAGGAGGTCATGAGGATCGGGCGGAACCGGGTCCGGGCCGCTTCGGCGGCGCTGTCCAGGATGGACTCGCCCTTCATGCGATGCTCGCGCGCCATCTCCACGATCAGAATCGCGTTCTTGGCGGCGAGTGCGATCAGCAGCATGAGGCCGATCTGGGTATAGAGGTTGTTGGCGAGGCCGAGCGCGTTGAGGACGATCACCGGCCCCAGCAGCGCCAGCGGCACCGCGAGGATGACGGCCAACGGCAGGATCCAGCTTTCATACTGGCCGGCGAGGCAGAGATAGACCAGCAGCAGGGCCAGCGCGAAGACGTAGTAGATCTGATTGCCGACGATCTTCTCCTGATAGGACATGGCCGTCCAGTCGAAGCCCATGCCGACGGGCAAGGTATTGGCCGCCACCTGCTCCATCAGATCCATGGCCTGGCCCGAGCTGAATCCCGGCGCCGGCCCGCCGACGACGGTGGCGGCGGGATAGAGATTGTAGAGCGTCACCAGCGAGGGGCCGGCATCGAAGTTCACCGTCACCAGCGCGCCCAGGGGGACCATCTTTCCCGTCTTGCTCTTGACGTAGAGGCTCTCGATATCGGCGGGCCTCAGGCGGAATTTGGAATCCGCCTGGACATAGACCTGGAAGGTGCGCCCGAACTTGTTGATCTGATTCACATAGGTCGAGCCGAGATAAGACGACATCGCGTTGAAGACATCGCTGACCGAGACCTGCAGCGTTTCGGCCTTGGTCCGGTCGACCAGGACCTGCAGCTGCGGCACGGCGGCGCGGAAGGTGGTTCCGACGCGCTGCAGCGAGCTCTGGCTATTGGCCGCCTCGACCACGGAATCGGTGACGTTCTGGAGCTTGGGGAAGTCGACGTTGTTGTCCTTGATCTCCACCATCATGGTGAAGCCGCCGGAATTGCCGATGCCTTGAATGGCCGGCGGCACGATCACCAGCCCGACGGCATCGGTCAGCTTGTCCAGCTCGCGCTGGATATGGGTCACGATCGAGCGCAGATCCTGGCCCTTCTCCTTCAGCCGGGCGCCCCAATCCTTCAGGATCACATATTCCGCCGCGCCATTGGCCAAGGTGGCGCTGTTGTCGAGCACCGAGATGCCGGCGATCTCGACCGATTGGTCCACGCCCGGGGTGGCGAGCGAGATCTTGCTCGCCTCCGCCAGCGCGCGCTGGGTGCGCTCGAGGGAGGCGCCGTCGGGCAAGGTCAAGGCGACGATGACATAGCCCTGGTCCTCGAGCGGTATGAAGGAGGTGGGGATCCTGCGCGATGCCCCAGCCGCCGACCCCCACCGCGATGAGGGCGATCAGCACCATGAGCAGGCTGTGGCGCGTCATATGCCGGATCACGCCCGACATAGCCGTTCTCGAGCTTCTGATAGAGGTAGTTGAAGCCGCGGTAGAAGAAGTTCCGCTTCTCCATCGGCACCGGCCGGCGCAGCCAGAGGGCGCATTGGGTCGGCTTCAGGGTCGCGGCGTTGATGGCGCTGATGAGGGCGGTGGCGGCGATGACCAAGGGCGAACTGGGCATACATCTGCCCGGTGAGGCCGGGCAGGAAGGCCGCCGGTATGAACACCGACATGAGCACCAGGGTGATGCCGATGATCGGCCCGAAGAGCTCGTCCATGGCCTTGATGGCGGCGTCATGGCCGGACAGCCCCTCCTCGATATGGCGGGCGGCCCCCTCCACCACCACGATGGCGTCGTCCACCACGATGCCGATGGCGAGCACGATGGCGAAGAGGGTCGAGAGATTGACGGTGAATCCCATGCCGGCCATGGCCGCGAAGGCGCCGATGATGGTCACCGGCACTGTGGTCGCCGGCACCAGCATCGCCTTCCAATCCTGCAGGAAGACCAGGATCACGATCAGCACCAGCACGCCGGCCTCGATCAGGGTCTTGTAGACCTCCGAGATCGAGGCATAGACGAAGCGCGTGGTGTCGAAGGGAATGGTGTAGACCATCCCTTGCGGAAAGGCCTTGGAGAGCTCGTCGAGCTTGGCCTTCACCCTTTTGGCGACATCGAGGGCATTGGCATCGAGGGATTGATAGATCGCGATGCCGGCGGCCGATTGCCCGTTCAGGGTGAAGGCCTGGGAATAGGTCTGGCTGCCCAGCTCCACCCGCCCGACATCCTTGATCCGCGTGATCTGGCCGCCATTGGCGCTGTCGGTCTTGACGATGATGTTCTCGAACTGGCTCACATCGGTGAAGCGGCCGAGCACATTGATCGTGTATTGGAAGTTCTGGCCTTCGGGGGCCGGCGGGCTGCCGATCTGGCCGGGCGCCACATCCTGGCTCTGCTGCTTGACGACGTCGATGACGTCCTGTGCCGTCAGCCCGACGGAGTAGAGCTCCTGCGGATCCAGCCAGATCCGCATGGAATATTGGCCGACGCCGAAGACGTTGACATTGCCCACGCCGGGCAGGCGGGCGAGCTCGCTGACCAGGTTGATGGTGGCGTAATTGCTGAGGTAGAGGCTGTCGTAACGCCCATCCTTCGAGGTGAGCGAGGCGATCTGCAGGATCGCCGTCGATTTCTGCTGCACATTGACGCCCTGGGCCTGGACGGAATTGGGCAGCTGGGCCAGCGCGATGGCGACCCGGTTCTGCACCAGCACCTGGGCGAAGTTCAGATCGGTGCCGATCTCGAAGGTGACGATCAGGGAATAGGTGCCGTCGCTGGCGCTGGTGGATTGCATATAGATCATATGCTCCACGCCGTTGACCTGCTCCTCGATGGGGAGCGCCACGGTGTTCATCACCGTGGTGGCGCTGGCGCCGGGATAGCTCGTCGTCACCGAAATGGTGGGCGGCACGACATTGGGATATTGGGCGATGGGCAGCTTGTAGAGCGCCACGCCGCCGATGAGCACGAAGACGATGGCCAGCACATTGGCCAGCACCGGCCGCTCGATGAAGAATTTGGAGATCATGCCTTGCGCTCTGCCGCGCTTACGGCTTAATGCTGGCCGCCGGCGGCGGGGCGATCTTGGCTTCCTGGGGAGCGACCTTGCGTCCCGGAATGGCACGCTGGGTGTCGCCGATCACCACGCGGTCGTCGGCCGTCAGCCCCTTCGTGATCTCCCGCAGATTGCCGAAGAGCTGGCCGACCTCGACCACGCGCTGCTCGACGGAATTGTCCTTGTCCACCACCAGGAGATAGCGGCCGAGCTGGCTGGTCCCGATGACCGCATCCGGCACCAGCAGCGCCTCGCCCGTCTGGCCGAGGAGCGGCACCCGCACGCGAGCGAAGTAGCCGGGGATCAGGCTTCGGTTCTTGTTCTCGAAGATGCAGCGGACCATCAGCGTCCCGGTCGAGGGATCGACCTCCGGTGCGGCATAGTCGAGATGGCCGATATGGGGAAAGCCCTCCTCGATCATCAGCCCGACCTCGCAGGGGACTTTGTCGATGTCCTTCAGGGTCAGCTTGCGCTTGGCCATGTTCGCGCGGATCCTCAGCACATCCTGCTCGCTCATGTTGAAGGTCATCCAGATCGGGTCGATCTGGACGATGGTGGCGAGCTGGGTGGGCGAGGTGACGCCGACGAGCGCGCCCACGGACTGGAGATGGTTGGTGACCACCCCGTCGAAGGGCGCCTTCACCTCGGTGTAGCCGAGATTGATCGTGGCGATGTCGATCCCGGCCTTGGCATCCAGGATGTCGGCATCCAGCGAGTCGCGCTTCGCCCGGGCCTGGTCGAGGTCCGCCTGGGTGCTGTAGCCTTTCGGCGCTAGATCCGTCTGGCGCTGCAACTGCGCCTGGGCATAGGCCCGCTGGGCCTGGAGCGACTTCAGCTTCGCCTGGGCCTCGGCCAGCTGGGCCTGATAGGGCGGCTGCTCGATGACAAAGAGTGTCTTGCCCTTCTCGACAGAGGCGCCGTCCACGTAGTCGATCTCGGTCAGGAAGCCTTCGACCCGGGCCTCGAGATTGACCTGGTTCACCGCCACCGTATTGCCGGTGTAGTCGATATAGGGCGTGACGGTGATGTTGAGCGGCTGGGAGACCCCCACCGGCGGCGGCGGCGGGGGAACATAGGTGTTTTCTTCCTTCTTGCAGGCCACCAGCAGGAGGAGCGAGGCAGCGAGGGCGAGCGCGGCCCCCTGCCCTGGCAAACCCATCCCCCTCATGCGGTGCTCTCCCTATGCCCTTTAAAATCGCTGGGATTCGCAAATGAGTTCCCCAGCCCTCTGCTATCGAGGACTCATACAAGCTAAGGCAGAGGCGTTCAAGCGACGACGCCGTGACGGCAGCTGGGCGGGCTCAGGGCACCGCGGCTTCGGTCGTCGTCCGGCCGGGCTGCAGGCTTTCCAGAAAAGCGATCACGTCGCGCCGGTCCCTGCTGTCCGGAACGCTGACGGGCATGCGCACCCCGGCGATGAAGCCCTTGGGGCCCTGGAGCCATTTGTCGAGATTGTCCGGCGACCAGGTGACATCCGCCGCGGCCAGGGGGATGGAATAGGCATAGCCCGGCGCCTTGCCTGCCTTGCGGCCGACGACATTGCCCAGCATCGGGCCGGATTTGTTGTGCTCGAGGTCATGGCAGACGCCACAGCGCACGGCGAACAGCTCGCGGCCCCGCTGGGCGCTGGCCTGGTCCGAGGGGGCGCCGGCCTGCTCGAAGCGGCCGAGGTCGCTCGCCCCCTGCGGGCGAACCGATCTGAAGAAGGTATAGGAGAGGGTGATGGTCGAGATCTTGCCGACGTCGGGATCTCTTGAGGATCGCAGGATCGACATAGAACAGCACCGGCATCTCGGCGGTCTGTCCGGGACCCAGCTTCTCCTCCTCGAAGCAGAAGCATTGGATCTTGTCGAAGTAGCGGCCGACGGCATCGGGCTGCACATTGAAGCTGGCATGGCCGACGATGGCTTCCTTCGAGAGATTGGTCGCCCGGAAATAGACCAGGGTCTGCTCGCCGAGATGGACCGTGACCTGGGGCTGCTCGGGCTCGAAGCGCCAGGGCAGATCCGGGGCGATGCTGGTGTCGAAGCGCACCACCATCGTCTCCGGCCGCGTCTCGCTCAGGTCCGCGCCGACGCGCTGGGTCGTGCCCTGATATCCCGTGGCCTCGCAGAAGATCCGGTAGAGGGTCGCCGAATAGGCCGCCAGCGTTCCCGCGGCCGCCACCAGAGCAAGGGAGCCCAGCACCGCTATGAAATGCCGCCGGCGTCGGCGCCGGCTGGCCCAGAGCTTAGGGTCGGGGCGGAGCGGATCCATGGTCATGATCGGGCGCGAAGCTGCGCGCATTTTCCCGTTGGATCAATGGCTTTGATCCCTGGGCTGCGGGGCTGCGATGACATGCCGCGGTGCTGCCGCAGAGGCGGGGCAATTGGGCGATTGCCGTCGGCCCCGTTCCGGCCTAACCATGGCCGCCGCCTGTAATCCTTCTGCAGAAGCAGGCCGAGATCGATCGAACACAGCAAGGCAAATGAAGAAAATCAGTCCCTTGGCGGCGATCTTTCTGACGGTCTTCGTGGATCTGGTGGGCTTCGGCATCATCGTCCCTCTGCTGCCCTTCTATGCCGAGCATTTCCATGCCTCGGTCGAGACCGTCACCTTGCTGATGGCGATCTATTCCCTCATGCAGTTCTTCTCCGCCCCGCTCTGGGGCGCTCTCAGCGACCGCCATGGGCGCAAGCCTGTGCTGCTGGTGAGCTTGGCCGGCATCGGCCTCTCCTATCTCTGGCTCGCCTTCGCCCATTCCCTCTGGGCCCTCTTCGCCGCCCGGGCGCTGGCGGGAATCATGGCGGGCAATATCGCCGCGGCGCAGGCCTATATCGCCGATGTGACGCCCCCGGAGAAGCGCGCCCAGGGCATGGGCCTCATCGGCGCCGCCTTCGGCCTGGGCTTCATTCTGGGGCCGGCCATCGGCGGTCTCCTGGGCGGGACGGATCCCGCCACCCCGCGCTTCCTCGGGCCCGGCCTGGCGGCGGCGGGTCTCTCCTTCCTGGCTTTGATCTTCGCCGTGGTGGCGCTGAAGGAATCCCTCGATCCCGCCCACCGGACCATGGCGGGACACCGGCCGTTGAGCCGGTTCTCGGCGCTGGCCGCCGGGCTCGGCGACCCGCAGCTCCGCCTCACGGTGATCCTGCTCTTCCTCGTGACCTTCGTCTTCGCCGGCATGGAATCGACCTTCGCCCTCTGGTCGGAGCGTGCCTTCGGCTGGGGCCCGGCCCAGAACGGCTATGTCTTCGCCTATACCGGCGTTCTGGCGGCCCTCGTCCAGGGCGGGCTGATCCGCCGCCTCGCCGCGCGCTTCGGCGAGAGCCATCTCGTGGTGCAAGGGCGCGGTCGCCCTGGGTCTGGGCCTGTTGGCCATCCCCTTCGTCCATTCCCTGGTCCCGCTGCTGGTGGCCATGGCGCTGCTCGCCTATGGCGCGGGGGTCAGCAATCCTGCCCTCTCCAGCCTGATCTCGCTGCGATCCCCCGATGAAGCGCGCGGCGCCACCCTCGGCATCTCCCAGGCGGCCTCCAGCCTGGCGCGGATCCTGGGGCCCGGCGCTGGCCGGCCTCGCCTTCGGCGGCTTCGGCCGCAGCGGCCCCTTCCTCGCCGGGGCGCTGGTCATGCTGGGCGTTCTTTTGCTGGCCTTGAGGCTCCCGGGCCGGCGGCCCCAGGGCGTCCAGGTCTAGGAGCGTCCAGGCCTAGGGGGCGCCCAGGCCTAGGCGTTCTAGGCTCGGCTCACAGCGCCTGGGACCGGCGCGCCATGGCATCCTTCCAGACCGAAGCGCGATCCTCGTCGAAGACCAGGGCCGGATCCTCGACCTCGGTGAACCAGTCGTGGCGCATCAGCTCCAACTCCAGCTGGCCGGGCCCCCAGCCCGCATAGCCGAAGGCGACCAGGCTCTTCTTCGGCCCCTTGGCCTCTGCGATGTCGCGCAGCACACCGGCGCTCGAGGTCATCGCTACGCGGCCGTCGATGTCTTGCGTCTCCTCACGGTGGTACTCGGTGCTGTGCAGCACGAAGCCGGAATTCAGCTCGACCGGGCCACCTGCGAAGATGCGGAGCTTGCCCGGCACCGCCGAGCCGGTCTGGCCCACGGCTTTCAGCAGGTCGGCGAAGGAGATCTCCCCCACCGGCCGGTTGATGATGATGCCGAGCGCGCCGCGCTCGTCATGCTGCACCAGCAGGATGACGACATGGGCGAAGCGCGGATCGTCCATTTCCGGCGCGGCGATGAGGAGCTGGCCCTTCAGCGAACCGCCCGGCGTGCCGAGATCGGTCGTCGCGGCGCCGGCCAGCGGCAGGACGAGCAGCAGAGCGACAAAGGCGAGAAAGCGGGCGGCAACCCGTCGGGATTTCATATCTTCGCCTCCTCCTGCTGGAGCCGCTCCTCGAGCTCCGCTGCCGCGCCGTCGAACTGCTGCTCGAGCCACGGATTGACGCCCCGCAGGCCGGCGGCGACCGCGCGCGCCCAGTCCAGATAGCCCCGCCGACGCGCCAGGCTCCAATCGGCGGGCGGGCTCAAGGTCGTGGAGCGGAGATTCGACGTCTTGTCCGCCAGCCGGAGCAGCTTGACCCGGTCCGGCTTGGCGGCAGCGCTCTCCACCTGGAGGCGCTTGCGCTCCTCGCGCGTCAGATTCTTGTCGTCGCTCACCTCGGCCACCAGCCCGGCGACGTCGGAGCCGAACAGCCGATCGAGCTCGGCCAGGCTCATGCCGGTATCCTCGATCGTGTCGTGGAGCACGGCGGCGGCGACCAGCCTTGCGTCGCTGCCGCCTGTCGCCGCGGCGACCAGATCGGCCACCTCGGCCAGATGATTGACATAGGGTTCGGCCCGGCTGCCCTTGCGCCGATGATCGACATGCCGCTCGGCAGCGACCCGCCAGGCCCGCGCCAGGAGCTCGACATCGCTCAATCTCTGATCCGCTGCAGTGCCGTCATGGCCGGGCAAGGGCGCTGTTTCCCGTCGAGGAATTCGGCTGGCTCATTCTAGCACATTCGCCGGCAGCGTCCGGCCCGGGCTGGGCCTTGCGCGAGCGGCATCCGCCGAGGTATTGGGGCAGGGTCGCGAGACAATCTGCAGAGGGCAACCGGTGAAATTTCTTCATACCATGATCCGCATCAGCGACATCGACCGGTCGCTCGATTTCTTCTGCGACAAGCTCGGCCTCAGGGAGGTCGAGCGCTACAGCAGCGAGGCCGGCCGCTATACCCTGATCTATCTGGCGGCTCCGGACGATCTGGCGGAGGCGATGACCGAGCGCTCACCCCTCGTCGAGCTCACCTACAACTGGGACCCGGAGGCCTATGCCGGCGGGCGCAATTTCGGCCATCTCGCCTTCGCCGTGGAAGATATCTATGCAACATGCCAGCGCCTTGCCGATGCCGGGATCACCATCAACCGCCCGCCGCGCGACGGCCAGATGGCCTTCGTGCGCTCGCCCGACGGCATCTCCATCGAGCTGCTGCAGAAGGGCGAGCCGCTGCCCCCCAAGGCGCCCTGGGCCGGCATGGCGAGCACCGGCGCTTGGTAGAGATGAGGGTCTGGTAACAATGGGGGTCTGGTAGAGATGGGTGGGCCGCTGGAGATCGACCGGACGCTCGGCGGCCCCGACCGCGACTGGGTCTGCGAGGCGACCCGCAAGATCGCCGCGGATTTCAACCGCTCCTCCGATACCCATCTGATCAAGCTCGACCTGCCCTGCCTCGACGGCATCGACCTCTATTTGAAGGACGAATCGACCCATCCCACCGGCAGCCTGAAGCATCGCCTCGCGCGCTCCCTGATCCTCTATGGCTTGTGCAATGGCTGGATCCGCAAGGATACGGCCCTCATCGAAATCCTCCTCGGGCAGCACCGCCATATCCGAGGCCTATTTCGCCCGGCTTCTGGGCTTGCCCTTCATCGCCGTCGTGCCGCGCACGACCTCCGCGGAGAAGATCGCCCAGATCGAGTTCTATGGCGGCGAGTGCCACCGGGTCGAGCCGAAGCAGATCTATGAGGCGGCCCGCGGCCTGGCCGACAGTCTGAAGGGGCATTACCTCGACCAGTTCACCTTCGCCGAGCGGGCGACCGATTGGCGCGGCAACAACAACATCGCCGAGAGCATGTTCACCCAGCTCGAGCGTGAGCGCTTTCCCATACCGCGCTGGGTCGTGGTCAGCGCCGGCACCGGCGGCACCTCCTCGACCATCGGGCGCTATATCCGCTATCGCCCCGCGCTGTTCGGCACGACGAAGCTCTGCGTGGTCGATCCGGAGAACTCGGTGTTCTTCGATTTCTTCCGCAGCGGCGATCGCAGCCTTACGGCGGAGCGGAGCTCGCGCATCGAAGGCATCGGGCGGCCGCGTGTCGAGCCTTCCTTCCAGCCCGAAGTCATCGATCGCATGATGTCCGTCCCCGATGCGGCGAGCATCGCCACGATCTGGTGGCTGCAATCGGTCCTCGGCCGCAAATGCGGTGGATCGACCGGCACGAATGTCTTCGGGGCGCTGCAGCTCATCGCCGAGATGCGGGCGCGGGGCGAGACGGGCAGCGTCGTCACCATGATCTGCGATTCCGGCGAGCGCTATCTGCACAGCTACTACGACCGCGGCTGGATCCGCGACCAAGGCCTGGATACCGAGCCCTACGAGCAGGCCCTCGCGGCCTTCGTCGTCAGCGGCCAGTTCCCGGTAGCGTGATTGGCTGTTTGTCCGTCGCTGGATTGGTGCGAAAATAGGGTCATGCACAGAAGGAAATTCGCCATGCGTAAGATCACGGCCCTTGCCGCTTTGCTGATCGCGGCCTTCTCGCTTGCCGGCTGCAAGAACAGCAACGACGAGGAGTATCAGCGTCCGCGAAACATCGAGACCCCCGCCATCTACAACGAGATGCCGCCCAAGGGATCGATCGGCAGCTGATTCCAGCCGGAAAGCGCCCGGCTCCCGCAGACAGGGTTCGCCCCGCGACGATAGTGGAACCCCCCGCCACGATAGTGGAACCCAATGAGAGCTACACCCGTTAAGGGTAGCAGCTCAACTCCACGGGAAGGCGCATGATGAAACCCTTGGCCCTTGTAGGTGTCCTTTTGATCGTCCTCGGGCTGGCGGGGCTGGCCTTGGGGCATTTCTCTTTCACGACCCAGAAGAAAGTCGTCGATGTCGGCCCGGTGACGGCCTCCGTTGCCGAGGAGCATAGCATCGCCATCCCCGACATCGCGGGCGTCGCCGCGATCATCGCCGGCGCTGTACTGGTGGCGATGGGGCAGCGCCGCGGCGCCTGATCGGCGACCCCTTTCGGTTTCCGACGCTACTGCGTAAAGGTCACCGCCATCGTGAAAGTGAGGGGATCGCCGGGCAACTCGGCGGGCGGTGGCGGCAAGATGGCGGCCCGCTTGAAAATCTTTCTCGCAGCGGCATCGAAGGATTCATAGCCGGAGCTTCTCACCACGGATACTTTCAGCACCTTGCCTTGCCGATCAATGATTACCCTTACCGCGGGCGTCGCGCTCTCCACCCAATAGGGCGCATTATCCGGCCACCTCATGAAGGGTTTTAACTTCTGGATCACGCTTAGCTGCCAAGTCTGGATTGCAGCCTCGGCGCTCGCCGACTGTGGCGCCGGACCATGATCCATGGCGTGACTCGTCTCAGCGCCGCGATCGACGAACTTGCCGGAGGCTGTCGCGGCTGCGGTGGGCGTTGTGGTGCCCGGGGAGCCGATCCCGACGCCGACTTTGCCAATTTGTGAACTGTGCAGCCGGAAACAATGAACAATGCAATAAGAATAACCAAGAGAGGCATGATGCTCCCCCAAGCTCATCAAACCATCCTGCCCCATCATCTTCGCATATCACTTTATTACAGGAAATAAATATTGCCGGATTGATACCGGCAATATGCAGGACGGATCATCTGGCCTGTTGACCGGCGGGTGCTTTTCCGCGATGTCTCCCCGGCTGAATTCAGTCTCCGATTCCGGGGCAGATGCCAGGTGACATCGTGACTCTGCCTCAACGGCCCGTGCCGGGCCTTCTCGAGCGACATTCTACGCGTGCGGCCTTCTTCGTCGCCGGCTTCGCGCTCGCCGCCTGGGCGCCGCTCGTTCCCTTCGCGCAAGCGCGGCTCAGCGTGAACGACGCGCAGCTCGGCCTTCTCCTGCTCTGCCTCGGTGCCGGGTCCGTCGTCGCCATGCCGCTCTCGGGCGCGCTTGCCGCACGCTTCGGCTGCCGGCGCCCGGTCTGGGCGGCGGGTCTGTGCATCTGCGCCGCTTTACCTTTGCTGGCGACCCTCGACAGCGCCCCTGCGCTCGCCCTTGCCCTGCTCCTCTTCGGCGCCGGAGTTGGCGTGACGGATGTGGTGGTGAACATCCAGGCCATCATCGTGGAGAAGGCCGCGGGCCGCGCGTTGATGTCCGGTTTCCACGGGCTCTTCAGCGTCGGCGGAATCGCGGGCGCCGGCGGCGTCAGCGCTCTGCTCTGGGCGGGCGCCTCGCCCTTGGTCGCCGCGCTTGCCGCCGATCTGGTGATCCTGGGCATGCTCGCGATCTTCGGGCGCCATCTGCTGCCCTATGGGAGCGAGGAGGAACACCGGTCGGTCCTGTTCGTCCTGCCCCACGGCGTGGTGCTGATCATCGGCTTGCTCTGCTTCATCACCTTCCTGACGGAAGGGTCGATCCTGGATTGGGGCGCCATCTTCCTGACCTCGGTGCGCCAGGTGGATCCCAGCCGGTCGGGCCTGGGCTACGCCGTCTTCGCCTGCGCCATGACCCTCGGCCGCTTCGGCGGCGACCGCATCAAGCAGGCCGTCGGCGGCCGAGCGATCCTGATTTTCGGTGGCCTCCTGGGCGCCGCCGGCTTCGCGCTCGCGGTCTTCGTTCCGTCCTGGCTGGCCTCGCTCGCGGGATTCTGGATGGTGGGGCTGGGCGCCTCCAACATCGTGCCGGTGCTCTACTCCGCCCTCGGCCGGCAGCGGATCATGCCCCCGAATCTCGCGGTGTCCGCTGTGACGACCGTGGGCTATCTCGGCATCCTGGCGGGGCCGGCCTTGATCGGCCTTACCGCCCATGCCACGAGCCTCTCGACCGCCCTGCTCGGCGTCGCCGCCCTGCTGCTGCTGGTGGTCGCGAACTCGCGGGTGGCGACCTCCTGATCTGCTCTAGGGCGCGGGGGCCGACACTCCCGATGAGGCAGGGGCCGGGGAATAGCCCGCCGACAAGCGCGCGATCAGGCGCTTGCCCGCCCTCATCCCGGGCTTCTCGATCCACCTATAGGTGATCGAAGCAAGCGAGATCACGATCGCCAGCGTCAGCGCATAGCAGAGAAGGAAGCTAACCGTCACGGGGAGTCCCACACTGTAGATCCACCGGTACACGGGGAACAGGAAGAGGATGGTCGAGGGGTGCAGGAGGTAGATCGAGTAGCTGATCTTGCCGGCGAAGCGCGTCAAATGGTTGACGAAGACCCAGGATGGCGAGATCCCGAGGCCCAGCAGCAGGGCCGAATAGATGACGGCCTGCCAGTAATACCCCTCGGGGAACCAGAACTTCAGCGCCCCATGCAGCATGGCGTGGTAGGCCCAAAGACTTCCTAGAATCAGAGCCGCACCAAGCCCGGCGCGATGCTCGCGGCCGTCGATAAAGCGATCGAATACGAGCCAGCACAGCATCCCGAAGATGAAAACCGGCAAATGCCGGAAGAAGCTGAAGTTGAAGAAAGATGCCGCGGCCGCGGCGGATAGCGGCAGATGCAGTACGAATTCCTGGAAGGCGACTGCGATCAGGAGAGCAGCAAAAAACAACGCTACGAGACTGGGGCCGTTGCGGAAGCGCAGGAAGAGCAGTGGAAATATGGCGTAGAATACCATTTCCACACCGATGGTCCACGAGGCCCAGACAATGCCTGTCTCAGAGCCAGGAAAGAAATTGAAGATGAAGAGTACGCTCTTGAGCCATTCCCAGGGGCTATCCCATTTGCCGTAGTAAAGCACGTTGCGAAAGAAGTAGAAGACGAGCATGACATAGAAGAGCGGAGCGATCCGGAACAGCCGCCGGATATAGAAATCCCTGATCTCGCCCTGCTGGCCGGCATGCGCCTTCATGGTGTGACATAGGGAGAAGGCGCTGATGATGAAGAAGAGCGTAACCGCCGAGCCCCCGCCGACAACGATGGCCTGGGCCCAATGAGGCACTACAAGATTGGGCGCCGGCACCCGGACCGTGTGGAAGACCACGATATAGATCGCGGCGAGGCCTCGCAGACTGTCGACGAAATCAAGGCGGCGCATGGACCCCCACGTTATGTTCCGCCGAGGATTGTCGTTGAAACGGAGAGCACGGGCAAGAAGCGTCGGTCAAAGGGTGACGGGCGCAGCTCGTACCCCTAAACTGGGCTTTAGTCGAAGGGCGACGGGCGCAGCTCGTCCGCCCAAAGAGGGAATCCCAAGGAGCGAAGGACGCAATGCTGACACCTAACGAGGCGACGCTGGCCCATGCGGAGAAACTTGCCGGCGGCGATGCAGGACGGCTCATGGCGGTCCTGCGGACCATCCCGCTGGAGGCTTTCACGAAGCTCCTGCTGGGCATGCCCGACGCCCGCTGGCCGGGGCTATCGGCGAGGTTGCCCGCCATGCCGCCCGAGGACGTCCAACTGTCCTGGACGGGCGCATCCGGGGAGACCGTCATGCGGCCCGCCCTCGGCTTCGTGCAACTCGTCGATTCCACGGCCGCGCGCCTCACCGGGCGCGGGCTCGCCGGCAAATCCGTTCTCGATTTCGGCTGCGGCTACGGGCGGATGCTCAGGCTGCTGCCCTGGTTCACCGATCGCGTTTACGGCTGCGACCCCTGGGACGCCTCCTTGCAGCTCTGCGAGCGGCACCGGGTATGGGGCCAGCTCGCGCGCTCGGAGTATCTGCCGGAAGATCTGCCCTTCGGCGAGGAGAAGTTCGACGTCGTCCTGGCTTTCTCGGTCTTCACCCATACCTCGGCCCGCGCCTTGCGCACGGCGCTGGCGGCGATCCGGCGGCGCATCGCCCCCGGTGGCCTCCTCGTGGCCACGATTCGCCCCCCCGCCTATTGGGAATTCATCACCAAATGGGGCGGCACGGCTGATCCCAAGACCATGGAGGCTGCGCATCAAGAGAAAGGCTTTGCCTTCCACCCCCATCCTCGACCGCCGATCGATGGCGACATCACCTATGGGGATACCTCCATGACCACCGAATATCTGGGGTCCCACGGGGGGTGGATGATCGCGGAGCAGGGCCGGATCGACAGCGATCCGCTGCAGCTCCCGATCTTCATGCGACCGGTTTGACAGGCCTCGCCCCCCTCATGGGCAAGCGCCGCTCAATCGCTTGAATTGGCTGGAAAGTCTGGTGGAGGTGGCAGTCAGCCGCGAACCCGTCTCCCCTTCAAATTCCCTGTTATGCAGGGAATTAACAGGGAATTTTGGCCGAAACTGGGTTCATGGCGCCGTCTGTGGCGCACAACGCGCTGAAATCACTCTGCTTTATGCGAAATTCCCTGTGCAACAGAACAGGGAATTTACCTGGTTGATCAGGGAATGAATTTTCTCCCGCAGGGAAATCGTAAGCGTCCATTTCTCACACACTTGTCTGGTGGGGTGGCGGTTGCGATCTGTTCTCGCCGGCAATTTGCAGGTGAGGATGAGAACGATGGCGGATCATTACCAATCCCGCGTGCGCTACGACGAGGCCTTTTGGCGGGCACACCATGAAGCCTGGTGTCGCAGCGAGTTGAATCAGCGGGAATATTGTGAGGCTCGGGGGATCCCGCTCAAGGCATTTGGGAACTGGCGGGCCAAGTTCAAAGCGGAGCCTCAGCCACCGCTGCGCAAGCTGCTCTACCGGCGGGGAGGCCTAAGTCACACCCTTAGTCACAGTCTAAGTCATAGTCCTAGTCATATGACCTACGGGCCGTCGGCGCCCATCGTTCCACCTGCGCGCGAGGGCCATCGGCGTAGGTTCAGCGAGGCGGACAAGCGTCGGATCGTTGAGGAGGCGGGGCAACCGGGAGTGAGCCTCTCGGCGGTGGCGCGCGGCTATGGGATAGCGGCACGGGTTCTGTTCCGCTGGAAGCAGGAACTGTCGCCGGGGGCTGCGCCGGTATTTGTCGCGGTTCAGATCACAGATTCGACCGCGGCTTGCGCTTCGGCTGTCGGCGAGGAGGAGCGCGTGCCATGACGCTGCTTCCTGCGGGAGTAAAGGTGCACCTGGCCTTCGGCTACACTGACATGCGCAAGGGCATCGACGGGCTGGCCATGCTGGTCCAGGGCGTGCTGCGGCAAGATCCCTTCTCGGGCCACCTGTTTGTGTTCCGGGGTCGAAGGGCCAACCTCATCAAGATCGTATTCTGGGATGGGACGGGGCTGTGCCTGTTCACCAAGCGACTTGAGCAGGGCGTCTTCCTGTGGCCATCGAACGTCGAGCCGGGCGAGACACTGCCCCTGAGCTCGGCGCAGTTGTCGAAGCTCATTGACGGCGTCGACTGGCGTGCGCCGGAGCGGCAGTGGCGACCGGCGGTAGCGGGATGATCGCTGCGGCTGATTGACTTACACGACACGTTGGTCGGTGAGGAAGTGGGCGAGTTCAGCGTAGACTCTCAGCTCATGAACTTCGATCTTGCTGCCCTGCCGGACGATATCGCGACGCTGCAGCAAATGGTTCGCACGCTCGCGGTCGACCGCGCGGCCCTCACGCAGGCGCAGGCGGAGATCGAACGCCTCCGGCTCATCGTGCAAAAGCTGCAGCGCAGTCAGTTCGGCCGTCGAGCTGAACGGTTTGATAATGATCAACTGCAGTTCGGCTTCGAAGATCTGGAGGCTGATATCGCACGGGCCGAAGCCAAGCTTGCGCCGGAGGGCGCATCGGCGACGAGGCCCAGCTCGCGGACCGATCGGCCAAGTCTGCCGGGGCATCTGTCTCGCCAGGACATACGTCTCGATCTCGAACACCAAGCCTGCCCCTGTTGCGGGGGCGCCCTTCATATGATCGGCGAGACGGTCAGCGAAGTGCTGGACCATGTGCCGGCGCGGCTTCGGGTCATCCGGATCTGCCGGCCGCGCTATGGTTGCCGGGCCTGCGGCACCATCCACCAGGCGCCCGCCCCCGAGCGTCCCATCGCCAAGGGCCTCGCCAGTCCCGGGCTTCTCGCCCATGTCCTGGTCGCCAAGTACTGCGATCACCTTCCGCTTTACAGGCAGAGCCAAATCTTCGCCCGACAAGGCGTTGAGCTGGATCGCTCGACACTCGCCAACTGGGTTGGCGGAGCCGTTTGGTGGCTAGAGCCGTTGCAGGCAAGGCTCGCCGAGCATGTCTTCGCCTCGCAGAAGCTGTTCGCTGACGATACGCCGATCCCGGTGCTCGATCCCGGCCGGGGCCGCACCAAGACCGGCCGGCTCTGGATCTACGCCCGCGATGACCGGCCCTGGAACGGACCCGATCCGCCGGCGGCCGTCTATCTCTACAGTCCCGATCGTCGGGCCGAGCGCCCCGCTTCTCATCTGGCGCAGTTCAGAGGTGTGGTTCAGGTCGACGGTTACCCCGGGTTCGAGCGGCTTCGCACCGGCGGCAAAATCCTGCTGGCGGCGTGCTGGGTCCATGCGCGGCGCAAGTTCTATGAGGTGCATCAGGCGACCGGCTCTCCGGTCGCGGCCGAAGCGCTGAGGCGCATTGCCGAGCTCTATGCTATCGAAACTGCCATCCGGGGCCAGACCGCCGAAACGCGGCAGGGCGTGCGGCGCACCAAGTCGCTGCCGCTGGTCGGGGCGATGAAGACCTGGCTCGAGGCGGAGCTTGGCCGCGTCCCGCCCCGCGGCGGCCTTGCTGATGCGATCCGGTATGCGCTGACCCGTTGGAGCGCCCTTTGCCGGTTCCTCGATGACGGGCGCGTCGAACTCGACACCAACACGGTCGAACGCGCCATCCGGCCGATTGCCCTCGGCCGCAAGAACCACCTGTTCGCTGGATCCGATGGCGGCGCGGCGCGCTGGGCGGTCGTTGCCTCATTGCTGGCCACTGCAAAGCTCAACGCCGTGGAGCCGTTCGCCTACCTCCGGGATGTGCTGGAACGCATGTCCAACGGCCATCCGATGAGCCGGCTCGACGACCTGCTGCCCTGGAACTGGACCCCGTCAAACGCCGCAGTCTGACCAACGTGTCAGGAATGGACGGTTACGGGAAATCAGATCGTGGCGGGTGGCATGTGCAGTAAATCGGCGCGGCGGGCCGCGGAGGGATCCGTAAGTAAAATACCTACAGGTCGGGTTTCCGAAAAACCTCGGAGCCGACGGAAACTCCAATCGCGATCATCGACGCTGAGCCGCCTCTTTCCCACTTTTTCAGGTGTGCGGTTTGGGTGAAACCCTCATCGCCGGAAGCCGGCCCTAAGACCCACCCCGCCGGGGACGAGGTTTCCATGATCCGCCCGATGCGCCGGCATCAGCCCGGCAACGGGTTCGTAATCTTTGGCATGTATGTCGTGACGGGGGAGCGTTGGGCGAGCGTATCACCGTGCGATAACGGCGGCGGGACATAAGTGTCGGATCAGGAGGCTCGCCCTCGTAAATCGGCCACAGGCCTATGCAGCGTGGCTCGTGTGCTTCTCGATCGAGCGCACAAGGTCGATAGCCTGCAGAAAAAACGGAAACTCGCTCGGCAGGCATTTAAGCTGGTTCAAGAGGCGATTGTGCTCCAACGATGGGCGAAGAAGCGCAAGCACGCTTCTGTCAGAACAACGCCCCCCGCGGCTTCTAGGAAAAAGTATCTCTGGACCGAAGGTCGCCCGATTGCGAGGCCAAGCGACGGTTAAGCCGACCGCACAAGGCGCAGCATCCTTACCACGAATGTCTGGTACCAGCGTTTTGCTGAGGGTGTTGGAACCCCGCGCTCGCTAAGGCATTGCGCTACCGAACGAGTGCTCGAGATCCCCGAGGCCTCCAGCTCGGCCAGGATCGGACGTAGATCCGTTGCCCGGTTCGCGGCCTCGGCATGGTTTCGAGGAGCCAGGACGGTCTTGCCATGGCGCCCGAGTTCGACCCCACGCGCCTTCGCCGCTGCCAGTGCCGATTTTGTCCGCTGGGAGATCATTTCCCGCTCATGCTCGGCAACGGCGACCATGATATGAACCGTAAGCCTATTGGCCATGGGCATGTCGACCTGGCGCCGCCCTGTGACCGAGCCGGGAGCGCCCCCGCGGACGAAATATTAATTGCCGCGGGGGAGATTATCCAACATTTTTAAGAGCGCTATCCTGTCGGGCGCCCCGATGCTTGCGAGAACCTGACGTATCTGCGTCGCGAGTTCTCCTTTGCTAAGGCCCAGCTCGCGGCTGATCTGTTCAGGCCGCTTGCTCTCCCGCAGTAGCCGCAGCATACGGAGCTGTAGTGCCGAAAGCTTCGATAAGCCGTTGGAAGCCGAGGCTTCCGGCTGGGCGCGCTCGCTTTCGTTAGTCATGATCCCCCGTTGGCTGCACAGAGCTAAACCCAGAACCACGCGGCCGGAAGCTGACCGATGTACCTGACGGACACCTCACGCCCGCGACGACCTTGACCTTGTGGAAATTTCCTCGCCTGCCATCATCGATGTATACAACAAGATATATCGTGCGTGAAGACCGACAAGGTCGATCCCGCGCCCATGGGCGGCCTTGAGGGACTCCGGGTCGCCTACTATCCGGGCTTTCGCCACTTGAGATCGATGTGCTGAAGCGGCTGCGGCAAAATTTGCAGCACAACGCGATCGCTCAAGAGCTGGGCCTCACCGCAAGCCAGCTCCGTCGCAGATACGTCAAATTCTGGCGAGAATTGGCGCGCGCGATAGAGCAGAGCTCTTAATGATAGCGAATGGCCTTGGGCCTAGCGGTCATTGTCCCCCGAGTGGCGCTGCAGTCTAGTAAGTCAGTCGCGAGCGCCTGCGGTCCTACCTTACGTAAAAGTATATAAACAGTGCTGAATGGCCGATTGGCCTGGGTGGCGCCTCGTGGATATGTCTGGTTTGCAGGCCACAATATCGCTGTGAAAAAACTCGACGCAGCACTCGCCAAGTTGGAAAAGTGAGGGTGCCGGGCCGTCATCATGCTGGAAATGGAAGCGGCCGAGCGAGCGGCGCATTACACCCATGGCCAGCTATCAAAGGATCCTACAGGATACCTACCGGGGGCGATTTGACCTCGTCGTAGCAGACGCGCTCGACCAACTATGTCGTGATGCCTATGAGCTGCGCACCTGTGGCTACTGAAAACCTCACCCGGGGCGAGATGAGGTGAAAAGCGCCGAATCGTGTCATCCTGGCGCCGAATGTTGGGACTGGTCGAACTGCTGTTGGGTTGGTTGACGTCGCTGGTAAAGTCGCGACGCCAGCTGCGGGCTGAGAACCTCGTTCTACGCCATCAGTTGAACATCCTGCGCCGGCGAGCAGCACGGCGCGTGCGCCTTTCCGATGTGGATCGGCTGGCGTTTGTTTGGCTCTATCGTCTGTGTCCGGCCGTAGCTCACGCCGTGACCATCGTCAAACCTGAGACCATCATCGGTTGGCACCGACGGGGATATCGAGCCTTCTGGCGCTGGAAATCGCGGTCCAAGGGAGGCCGGCCGCCCGTCCCCAGGGAGATCCGTGACCTGATCCGTGAGATGAGCCGAGTCAACTGCTTATGGGGTGCGCCGCGCATCCACGGCGAGCTCCTCAAGCTTGGCATCGAGATCGCCCAAGCGACCGTCGCAAAGTACATGGTCAAAGGTCCCAGACGACCTGGTCAGACTTGGCGGACCTTCCTCCGCAACCATGCGGATGGGATTGCCGCGGCGGACCTGTTTGTCGTGCCCACGATCGGCTTCAAATTGCTCTATTGCCTGGTCATTCTGTCTCACGGCCGACGGAAGGTCATTTACCATGCGGCGACCACACATCCGACCGCCGAATGGATTGCTCGGCAGATCATCGAGGCGTTTCCCTGGGACGAAGCGCCCGAGTATCTCGTGCGAGACGGTGACGCCGTCTATGGCGAGGTCGTGAAGCGACGTCTACGCGGGCTGGGCATTCGGGATCGACCAACCGCACCGCGCTCACCCTGGCAAAATGCCCATGTCGAGCGGCTGATCGGCTCGGTCCGACGCAAGTGCCTCGACCATGTGATCGTGCTCGGCGAGATGCACCTTCACCGGATCATGTCCAGGTACGCCGTTTACTACAACCAGGCGCGCACGCACTTGGCGCTCGGGAAGGACGCACCGGTTGGCCGTTCTATCGAGCCGTTTGGTCTGATCATTGCCGAGCCGATGGTCGCCGGCCTCCATCACCGCTACGCTCGAATTCTAGTTATCAGTAGGGACAGGGGCTAATCGGCGTCGCCCTCGTCGTCCCGACGGTGGCCCCGACGCTTCACGCCAGGGATAGTCTTAATTGCCTCCTCATCGGCGTGGATCAGTTCGCAGCGCCGCAATCTGGTCTATACTCGCGCGTGGCGGGTGCCGCCGCGACGATCCGGGTTGACATCATCACCGGCCTCATCGGCAGAAGCTGAACTCATGGCTGCTGCCCGCGCTTTTGCATCCAAGCCCGAGGTTGGCCCTCGCCGTAGAAAGCAGTGACACGATGACCAAGTCAACCACCCTCCTCACCTGCGCTGGAATCACATGCCTTACCGTCGCTCTCGGCCTGGTTACGCCGGCACGTCCTTCCCTCGGAGAATCGCAAGACCAGAAGTCCGTGAGCGCCGGCCAGACGCCCGGGCGTCTTGCCTTCGGCGTCTACGATCCCGAACACGCCTTCGCCCATGCGCCCGGCGTCTCCATCGAGAATATCTTCGTCCATTGGCTGCTCTTCGACGCCGCGGAATTCAAGGCCGAGACGCAGGTTGCCGAAGGCAAGGGGCGCAGGATGCTCGTCACAGTCGAGCCTTGGACCAACAAGCAATGGACCGTCGGCGACCGGAATGTGATGAAGCGCGTGGCCGAGGGCGTCTATGACAGCCAGATCACGGCCATCTGCGGCGCCGCAGGTCGGCTCGCGCGCCCACCTTATATACGTTTTGCTGCAGAGATGGAGGATGAAAGCGACCGCTATCCATGGGCTGGGAGGCTGCCCAAGGATTATATCGACGGCTATCGCCACTTCGTCGCGACATGCCGCCCTCTCGCGCCCAGGGCGGCGTTTCTCTGGGCGCCGGTCGGCAGGGCCAATCTCGCCGTGTATTATCCCGGCGCGGATGTCGTCGACGATATCGGTCTGCCGGTGTTCTCTCTTCAGCAGGCCGACCAGGATTACTATGGCGGGCCTCAGCGCTTTGCCGATGCGCTTAAGGAAAAATACGATCTGGTGATCAGATTCGCTAAGCCGGTCATCGTGACCGAGGCCGGTGTCTCCGGCGACGAGGGCTATCGTCGCCGATGGCTGGCCGGGATGCTCAACGTGAAATCGGCTTTCCCTGAGCTTCAAGCGGTCGTCTATTTCAACCGGAAGGAGACGGGGCATTGGCCCCCACCCTATGGTCAACCTGACTGGCGGTTGACGCCGGCCGAGATCTTGAGCCTCGCTCGCCCTTGATGCCTGGCCGGGTGTCAAAGCTCACGCTGACGCCGCTTCTTTGTGGGCCCGAACAGCGCCGCGGCCTCCACGACCGGCGCAGACGTTGAGATCGCGCCGAACTCCTAGGACCACGGAATAGATGTCGCGGCGGTCATCCGGTAGCATTCACAGCGACGTACCGGTGCCAATATATAGAGGAACCATAACAGTCATGATAAAGCATAACCCCCGACTAGCCGCTGCACTGATCGTGATCAGCCTCGCAGGTTGTCAAGGAGGAAGCGTCGCAACAGAGACGGCGGGCAATCTTCCACCCACTCCGACTACCGTCGTAGGTGCGGCGGATCTGCACCAGCTTTACGACGACAAGACCTGGCTTTGGGCGGACGGTGCAGGATTTTTGCGAAGAGTGGAGATTTCAGCGCGTGGACAGGGTCCGGCGACAAGGCGAGCTATGCGACCGGCTTCTGGTGGGTAAATGACCAGGGCGTCATCTGCTTCGATGGGAACTGGCGGACCAAAGAAGGGGCCAACTCGGCCATCACCTGCTTCAGCCACCGCACTGACGGAAAGGTCTTGTACCAGCGAAGGGATCCCTCGGGTGCCTGGTATGTCTTCAAATCCGATCCGGTCAAGTCCGGCGACGAGTTCGAGAGGCTGAAGGCCGGCGACCAGGTCGAGGCGCAACTGGAGACGGTAAGGACGGAAGTCGGCGCAAGCGCGCCATAAGGCGAGCGTCGCGCTGTGCGCCGGGCGAGCAATGGCTCGCCGTCCTGCCTTCCACGCGGCAGCTCCTCGCGCCCCTGATTGCCCTCAAATGCGCTAGCGTCTATGTTCCCGTGACATTTGTCAGGGGGACGATATGTCTAACGTGAATCAGGCCGACGCCGGGCGGACATACGGAGTCTGTCGGTACCTTCTCTTGATTCTCTGCGGTGGTGCGTTATTGACTGGTGCTAGCTTTCGTTCTGCCGGCGCTGAATCTGACTCCGCAAAAGCTGGACAAATGCAGGCTCTATTGGCTTCGGATGTCACCTCCGACAATCAAAACACCACATCCACCAAAAGCGCTAAGACAGTTCCCGCAAACAACGGAAGTGCGCGCTATATTTGCACCCCCAGTGGCTTTGGTCAGGCCTCAGTCTGTGTACTCCGCAACTGACTATTTTCGATCACATATGCCAACCTGTGAATTGTCGATGCGCGCTATGAATTCGGGCCGAGTTTCGCCTCTATCGTCCGCAGCTTTGCCTCGATAAGATCTCCTCTCTTCAATTTCTCGCTCTCATCATCGGGTTTGCCTGGATCTGACTTAAAGACATACCAGGAACCCGAGGGCACTTTCTTCTGGTACCAGACATTTCCGTCCCTGCGATGGTCGAAGCAGGTGATGTTCGCCTTAGCGACGTTCGTCATTCGCCACTTCGCATCGATACAGAGCTGGCCCTTGTCGTCCACCCACCATAGACCGTTCGCATAGGTCGTCTTCTCGCCGGTCCCCGACCATGCGGTAAAATGCCCGCTTTCCGCGAAGTATCCTGCTCCGTCCTGCCAGACCCAGGTCTTGTCCATGTAGATCGCACGTACGTCCGCCGCGCTCGCTACCTTAGCCGGGTCGGAAGAAGCTATGTCCCCCGCCCCCGAGTCAGAATCTCCACTTCGACAGCTCGCAAGACAAAATGCGAGCAATACCGCGGCGAGCCGCACTTTATACTTTATCATGATCACTTTAGCTCCTCTGATCGCATCAGCCATATGTCAGATGGAATCGCTCTAGAAGACCGACTGGACATCTTCTTGGTCGAATGTTCGAAAGTGCGCCAAAGGCGCTGTTCTACCGCCTGTTCCGCGCCAAACGGCTTCGCCGGAGTCACGAATATGACGGCATTTGGCATCCCGGCTAAGCGACGCGCCAGTCCGGCAAGCCGAAATTCCCCGGCCAGGGATAACTCTCCTTGTCGTCGAAATACACGACGGCCGTCAGCAGCGGGAATGCGGCATTCGGCTTCGTCACCGCCTTAGCCCAACTGGCAACGTAGCCGTCGGTGCCGTCATAGCCCAGCTCAGCCACTACGACAGGCTTTCCGAAGGCGGCCACCAGATCGTAGCCTGGCTTCAAAACCTCGCCAAAGGTACGGTCGCGCCCGAAATTGCCGTTGTCGTATTTTTGGAAACCAAACACAGAAAGACCTATTGCGTCCGTGTAATCGTCACCGGGATAGTATTCGGCAAGGTTGCTGTTGCCCTTCGGGGACCACATGAATTTTGCTTGCATAGCAATGGGGTGGGTCAGATCGTGAAATCTTCGGTAGGCTGCGACGTAATCTTCCGGTTTCCATCCACTCCAGGAGAAACGGCCGCTCGTATCCTCCATTTCTTGTCCCCACCTGATCGTCACGGGGCTCTTCAGCTCACTAATGACCTTCGCGATGGACTTGATGGTTTCGTCATAAGCGCCACCGAGCACTCTGTCCTTCAACTGATCGGGCGTTAGGCGCGAGTCTTCCGACCACGACCATGGTTCGATCGTGATCAGCAATGACCTGCCGTGTTCGAGCGCATATGAATCGGCAGTATAGAGAGCCGACAGCTCGACATCTTGCCAGGGCATGAACACATGTTCGATCTTAACGCCTGAATAATTCTTGAAGTCGCCGTGCGGGTCGTACGCACCTAAGGGGATTCCGGGATGGTTTATTTGAGGATACTTCGCTGGATAAGCTCCCACCGCCGCCGAGTTATCCGCGAGCAGTTCGCCTGCGCCCCATCCAAACTTGCCCAGAGCGGTAAGCGCGACCGGCGCTGCCGCGGCTGCCAGGAGGCCAGCCAGCATTCTTCTCCGCTTCATGAACTTACTCTCCATATTCCAAGTTTCTGTTACAGATACTTCTAGGTCTCAAGCGAGGGCTCTGCCGCCAGTTCCCCTTGCCAGATTAGAACAATACACCAAAATCACTTCAATTAATTCTGCACTAAGGTTGTCTCGTATACTCCAATATTACTATACAGTCTTTGTCACAGCGGCCGGCGCTCTTCCCAGGCAAGCTCCATTTTTATTCATAAACTCGATCTGCGCCCAGAGCGTGCTCATGCCACCTTAGCCAAGCGATCAACGAAAGCTTCGTGCTTGAGGCTCATCCTGTACTCGTGCCACTTTCGCCCAACCACTTTAGCCGCCACTTGACCACGCGCACGCCCGTGCCCCCTTGTCCCGCACCAGCGACCTTATATTCCGCCTGTGTCAGCGAAATTGGGCCGCTGCCCCAGGCCATCGCCTCGAGACCATATGGACCGCGGATTGCGGCGCCGGCGCTAACCGGAAGAAGCAATAGGAGGGCCAGGAGCGCGTGAGCGAAAGCAGGCGTCGAACGCCACCTAACGGTGATCCCGTTCTCGGAAATGTGCTTTAAGACAATGACCAAGAGCAAAGTGGCATAGAGACCGGCATTGAAGATGGCGAAGATATAGAACCCATTTGCAGTGCCGACATGGCCAAGTAGCAGCACTGCCGAGGCCGAGATTCCTGACAAGAACGCGTAGGGCATGAGAACCCTGACGGGCAGTGGCCCGGCCGAATCGGTACCCTTTGGTGTCACGCGAAATTCGACCGAGGAACCAGCGATCCAGTCGCGGAGGGCGGTTATTGTTCCCGCGAATACCCAGGGCCATCGGGCATAGCAAAACAGCATCTTTTCCCAACTCAGGATCTTCCCATTCACAGGACGGTAGGATCCGCCGGAACGCCAGCGGTAACCCATGAAGATAAGAACCAGAGAGATCGGCACGAAATGCATGAAAAACTGGGAATAGGTTACATTTGCGAAGTTGACCCCAGACACTAGCGCGACAATCGGCAGAATATAGATAAGCGCCATGAACATCGAAAATAGCGGGTACCATAGCTGACAAAATAGGAATTGCGCTTTTAGTCTAGTCGAAAGCGAAGGAAGATAGCGAGGCGTATACTGGAGCAAAACTGTGACGAACTCCTCGACCACTGAAATTCCTGGGTCACCATGTCAGCAAAGGTCTGCGGACCATCGCCGTGAGCGATGGCATCGATGGCGTGGACGCCGCGCCAGCCCGCCGCATTCATCATGAGAGTTGTGGAATGGTCTTCGGCCAACTCGGGGCCAAGTCCTCCGATATCTTTTAGAGCTGCCGTCCGGACTGCGTAGTGAGACCCAATGCAGAGAGGCGCCCAGCCACCGTTGTACCCGGCCTGAAGGGAGCCATGCATACTGGCCTCGGCGTGGAGCCGACCTCGAGCAGACCAACTTTCGGAAGCATTCTTGTCGCAAATGCTCGGGGCTGACACGTACCCCACATCAACGTCGGAAAACGGACGTAACATTTCTCGCAGGTAGGACGGATCCGGGACGTGGTCAGCGTCGAGTTGGCAAACAAAGTCGTATTGCTCATAGCCATAGTGATCATAGAAGAATGCGAGATTTCCTTCCTTGCAGCGTGTGCGTCGTGGCCAGGTGTCGCGATGATAGTCGCTCCGGCCCCGGCGTGTGGATATCTTGATGCTTCGCGCTGCGCACCACTCTGTAGTTTCCGGTGACGGATCTTCATCCGCCAGCCAGGTGTCGTGAGGATAGTCTTGCTCCAGCATCGCCTGGAGTGTCTTCGCGACGACACTGAATGGTTCAGACGGTGCCTTGGTTACCACCATCGCCACCCTGCTTGCAGGTGGCAGCCGCAATATACCGGCCGGTTTCTTGGCGCCGGAGAACATCACTAGAAAATACAGCGGTTCGAAGGTCACCCAGACCAGAACCGCGGTCACCAGAGCAAAGTATCCAATCCCGATGACATGCGTTGGATGTAACCACCAGCTCCAAAAATAGATGATTGCCGCTAACCATGCAGCGCATCCGACCATAAATTCTAATTTCTGTGTGCCGTTGAGTAGCGGGGTGAGGCCCTGCTCCCGGGTCGGAATATTCTGATGGGCGTATCGTGCCGCATGTCCCGCTCGAGCGGCGCGACCGGGCTGTTCCGCGTGGTTGCCGAGTTCCGAGGATTTATCAGTCATGGCTGTATGGCAAGGCCGAACGAGGGCGCGGCTGTCCGAATTATGGTGTCGATGTCTGACAGTTGAGTCCTGAAGCCAAGCCGTTGGGTCGCGAGGCTTAAATCGGCAAAAAGTCTGGGGGGATCGCCGGGTCTCTTCGGTGCAACGACAACCGGTACGGAACGACCCGTAGTGCGAGTTATGGCATCTAATACTTGACGGATCGACGTACCCGTGCCGGAGCCCAGATTAACAGCAATACTGTCATTCTCTTTTTCCAGATACTCGACTGCTTGCACGTGAGCACGAGCCAAGTCTGTCACATGGATATAGTCTCTCACGCATGTTCCGTCGGCCGTTTCGTGATCGTCTCCATAGAGGGATAGGTGCTTCAACTTCCCGCTGAGGGCCATAAGCGCACAAGGAATGATGTGCGTCTCCGGCTCGTGCTTTTCTCCTAGATCTCCGTCCGGATCGGCACCACAAGCGTTAAAATACCGAAGTGCGACATAGCGCAGGCCGTAGGCTGCGGCATAGTCCACGATGATTTGCTCGACCATCAGTTTGCTGCGACCGTAGGGGCTGATGGGGTTTTGGGGCGTTGTTTCGCTTATTGGCAGCTTCGCGGGGGTCCCGTAAGTCGCGCAGCTGCTTGAGAAGATAAGTTTCAGCGTCTGCGTGCGCCGGCATGCCTCAAGGAGCGACAGCGATCCAACAACATTGTTCGAATAATATTTGGCGGGATTTTCGACTGATTCGCCAACATAGGCCGACGCCGCGAAGTGGATGACCGTATGTGGCTTGTGTATCTGCAGTGTCCGAGCCAGAAGATCCGCATCCCGGATATCGCCTTCCACGAACGGGCCCCACCGGACGTCACTGCGGTGTCCCGTGGTAAGATTGTCATAGACGATCGGTTCGAAGCCGGCCGCAGCAAGGAATTTGCAGGTGTGGCTGCCGATGAATCCGGCACCTCCCGTTACGAGTACACGCCCGCCACTCATGCCGCGTGCTCCGCCAAGGCTACAGCCGATCCGCTGTGCATTTTGTTGGTCAGCAATACGACCTGCGTTCTGTTGCGCGCGTTGAGCTTCCTCATGATGTGCCGGATATGCACCTTGACGGTGCTTTCGCACATGCCCAGCTCGTAAGCGATTATCTTGTTCTGCTTGCCTTGTTGCAGCCGCTCCAACACCTGCATTTGACGCGGCGAAAACTCAATTGGCTTTCCCCTCTCGTCCATCGGCTGGGCGGGCGATGTCCGCTGAAGCTCGGACGACGCGGCCAGGACGCATACTGGAATATAAGTTCCGCCCTCGTTGATGAAGCGGATCGCTGCCATCACTTGCCGGAACGGCAAGCCAGCCGGTAGATAGCCCCGGGCTCCAAGCTGAGCCGCCAGAAGCACCTCCGTCGCATCGTCGAGATCCGACATGATCACGAGCGACGAGCCCGCCGCCGCCTTTGCGATCATCGCTATTTCCCGGGCAACATCGGCGTTGCGGAGGCTCTCGCCATGAGTATTGAAGATTGACCAGAGAGGCTCTGGACCAATCTTCATCCTCTCGAAGCTCGCAGACGCTAGCCAGAGGTTCGATCGTCCATTCTGGCAGATGGATCGCGAGTTGCTCGCTGATGCAATCTCTCGCCAGACGCTGCTTGTCGAAGTATAGAATCACGGCGGGCTCAGCACCTGCCGAGGCTCGTTCGGCCAGGGCAGCGCCCTTCAGGGCCGAACTAGGCTGCGTTCCGGCTTTGTCCCGCGATGCGTGCGCGGCGGCGGTTCCCGGGTGTCGGGATACCGATAAGGAGGGTGCAGCGTTGATCATCGTCTCGTTTTCCCCTGAAGCCGTACGCCACCGTGACTTTTTGTGGCGGGCAGTTCTTACCAAATAATTAATAACACGTACCTACTTATTAAGACGTATTAACTAATGGGTCATTCGCAGCAAGCGGCAAAGGCTTGTAGGCGCTAACTAGCTCAGCGGGCTTGCTTTTGTCTCTGAGAACGCTTGCTTTTCTTCGATGCGCTGGCGTCGCTGCCATCCCAGCGCACAGCTCCCGCGTAGTGCGGCGCGCTGTTCTGGGTGGGATCGCTCGAAAGCGGGG
Organism: uncultured Alphaproteobacteria bacterium; assembly: GCA_963757155.1. GTDB lineage: Bacteria > Pseudomonadota > Alphaproteobacteria > Dongiales > Dongiaceae > DASXQK01. The sequence continues at coordinate 1,125 of CAVWQS010000021.1, read as the reverse complement.
CTCCTGCTAGCGAATGGCAGGTGCAGAGTGAGCTATCCAACAATAAGCTATTGTATTCAACAGCTTATGGAATGAGCGACTGTGGCTCTAACGTCCGGCCTACTGTTTTAGTAAAGAGTTGTCTTCGGATGCGGATCTAATCTGCTTGCCGGTCACTTTTGGCGCGCGATGATAAATTCCTGGTTGCTGGCTCATGGGAAGCGGCTGTCATGGGGGCGAGGGGCGGCCGGGGAATACAGAGCGGCAGGGGCTGCGGCTCATCGGGAACGGGCGGCCCGAATGGCAATTGCTATGCGGCTGCGGAACAGTGCGGACGATACAAAGGATGCAATGGGCCCTTAACTGTGCAACTTGGCTCGTGGCTATTAGCCGGCAATTGTCGATCTTGGGCGCCCACGCCTTCCGGCGCGCCAAGCGCCGGAGCCAGTTACCCGTCCAGCTTTGCTCACGGCCACCTCCCCGAGGGCGAGGAAACCATAAATCCCTTACCCCGACCTCCCGTGCGGGGCCGAAGGTGCCGGGTGAGGGCTTATCCGACCGTGTCGGCCTTGACCGGGGCCTTCTTGTAGCTGAGCGCAGGCTTCTCGATGAGATGCCAGGAGAGGTAGCCGAGCACTGCCGTCGCCGGCAAGGCGATCGCGGCCATCTGATAGCCTGACCAACCTTCCCCGACGGCGGAGCGGATCAGCTGCGTCACCGGCCAGCCATAGAGATAGACCCCGTATGAAATATCGCCATGGGCGCCGACCCAGGCGAAGGGCGGGAAGCGGACAGCGCCGAGCCAGATCACCGGATAGACCGCCAAGTAGCAGAAGATCTCGGGAAGCAGATGAAAATAGGCGGCAGGGAGAAGGCCGAGCCCACAGATCAGGGCAATCCAGCCCCGCGGCCGATGCAGCCCGACCAGCCAGTTCATAATGATCCCGCATCAGAACGCCGGTAGGACGAACAGCAGATCGACGATCCATTTGGACGGCACGACCCTCCCGTAGACGGCGGCGATAGCGATCACGGCCAAAGCCACCAGGACCGAGAGAATTGGCGCTTCTCTTCGAGCAGCGAGACGCCCAGCAACAGCGCCACCAGGACATAGCCGATCATCTCCAACCTGATTGTCCACAAGGC
>CAVWQS010000020.1:0-172693 GCA_963757155.1 uncultured Alphaproteobacteria bacterium | reverse complement strand
TCTCTACGGCGGACCGGGTCAAGATTTCGGAACGGGGCCGCGGATGAAATCCTCCGGCAGACCCAGGCGGCCTAACCTTGCGAGTTGTTGTTGTCGCCCTGGTCGTCGCCTCCGCCGCCTCTCGTCGTTCCGCGGTGGTGACCTATCGTCGATGCGTGAGCCTCCCGCGGAACGCTCGTAACTGATAGAAGCATCGTCATCGCGGGAGAAGTCACTACGGCGAAGCGCCCGCACCGCCGCAGAAATTCGCGTCGCTCTCTCCGCTCCTGCTCCGCATCGGTATCAACACCTTGGGTGGGCTTCTCAGCCATCTTTGAAGTCTCCCTTCTGGCGGCGACGATAGCGCGCTCTGTGTTTTCCAAACAGCGGGCCAAAAGACGTAAAATGTAGACGCTTCGAGCTTCTTGCCGTCGGCGGGACAGCCTCAGTCGGGCGAACACCTCGGCTACGTCGCCGTGCCCCAGGCCAGACGCCAAGGACGCTCGATGGGCCGAGCCGAAGCTCGTCTGCCGAGGTCGAATTCACCCAATGGACCCGTGACCGCCGGGTGCGCCATCCGAGCTTCAAGGGACTGCGCGAGGATAAGCCAGTGCGCGCCGTGAAGCGCGAAGTACCGAAGCGATAGCCCAGGTACTGGCCATTTCGGCATGGGTCGGCGCCGCATACCACTTTCGACTTAATTGAGCCTACGCCCGAACGCGTGATATCCCCCACCTTGAGATCAATCTTGGTTCGCTTCGGCTTCCAAAAGCCGTATCTCCGACGTCACTGCACTAGGGGGCACAACGGGAGATGAACAAGGATCACCAACATGCGGCGTACGGCAGCCCCAGTGGCCGAACCACTTCCGCGTCCTCTATCCGTGATGAGGCCCCAATCCGCCAAGCCGCCAGGCTGGTAATAGACGAGATGGGCGCGGGTGCGGGCAGATATGCGGCGTTGCGCGCCCGGGTTCTTGAGCGGCAGGGCGACGCAGCGGGGGCCTCAGCCTGGCGGCGCGTCGCGCCTGTAATCCAAGAGTTAGAGCGTGAAACGGAAAAAGGGAAAGGCGCGTCGGGAGAAGGGTGATAACCCCAACAGCGCGAGTAAAAGTAACAGGCGTCTGATCTCAACGCCTCCATGATGAAGGTCCGCCTCGTTGGTGTCCCTCCGCGGCGGACCATTTCACCTCGCCCGGTATCGCCGTCCCGATCCTTATGTGCTTCGCCCCGCACATACGACACTTCAACCGCCACCGCAGATCGGCGAGCCGGCAATCGTACCCGACGATCCTCGCTATCACCGCTGGATGCACCACGGCCACATGCCAACAGGCGTCGCACAGCGGCCATAGGTGCTCGCCTTTCACCAGGACGTCGCCGATCGTGTGCGCCGGGCCGTATCGAAGGCTCGGGCAGAAGGGTAAGGCAGATGTCTCTTCAGGACGTCTTGATCCCATAAATGCCCGGAACTCATTGTTCGCGGGCGTACAGTCAAGGGGAGCCCAGTGGGGAGATATTCTTCCAAGAGTCACAGCAGCACACGCGTGGCTTTTGCCATGGGCTACGACGTCTCCGGCGTGGAAGCCATGGGCAAAATTCTTCGCAAGCCGATCCCACTGGAGTTGCTGGCGCATGAGGCGGGCCTCGCATTGGCCGCCAATGGCGACCTGCGCTCCTGACGCGCGGCGCGGCCGGCTGAAGTCGCCACCGCGTGCAGGATGTTCTGAACACGAAGAGACGGCGCTTATCCTTTTTTGGCGGCTTTGGATGCCATTTGGAAAGTGTCTCAGGGAGGTCCACCATGACGCTCAGGCTTGAACCCGATCGAGTCCTCTACGACCCTCAGGAGGGGTTGCTGCGCTTGTTCGCGACGGACGGAGAGACGCTCGTCAGATGCGCCGTCTCGAAAGCAGCCCTGACGGCGCTGGAAGACGACGCGCTCGCGGGACCCGATGCCATGATCATAACCTACCGTCGGAACAGGGAACACATTCAGGCGATCGCGCAGCGCAAATATCGCCACCGCTGGTTCGAGCCAGGCGGCGACCTGATCGTCCGCCTTGAAGATGTGGATTCCCAGGATCTGGCCGCATCCGTCGCCTGAAGGATGGGGGCTAAGCTGCGCCTAAAAACTGGTCAAACTCTGCCTAGCTGATGGCGTAGTATTCGCAGGATGTGTCCTCCAGGCCCTTCCGGTCGAGAATCGTGATCCGACCATGCGAGTACTCGATAAGGCCGACCCTTTTCAGCCTGCCGGCCGCGATTGTGACCCTCGGCCGCCGCACGCCCAACATCATCGCCAGAAATTCCTGCGTGAGCTAAAATTGATCGGATGGCATCCGGTCACGCGTCATCAGAGAAGGGTCGACCACGGAGGACATGACACCACGGTGTCAGCCGGCCGCTTTTCGCCTTCGCCGGCATATGGTGTGACTTGGACATGGCGTCCGTGGCACGCATGAAGGCGCCCGAGCACGGGTGAGCACCTGCTCTATGGCTTCCTCACGGCCGCGTCCAACGCCATCGTCGCGCCGGTGCACGCCAAGGCGATGCCCGTGATCTTGCGGACAGCGGAGGAATGCGATGCATGGCTCACGGCCGAGCCGGCCGAAGCGCTGAAAATGCAGCGGCCGGCACCAGACGACGCCTTGAAAATTGTGGCTAAGGGGGAGAAGGAGGACCCGCCGCCCGGCGCGGCCACCCGTGAGGTCACCGGACCGGTTGCGCCGGAATTACCACTATGACTGACCTCATCGACATCTACCGAGCCGCCAAGCTTCGACCGGGACGGCGAGGATGCTCAGCTTTATGCGGCTGCAAGGACGGTGGTTCTCGCTGGAGAAGGCGCCGAAGAGGGTGCAGCCATCTGGCGCCAGATCACAGCAGCGGTCGAGGAGTTGCAGCGGGCGAGACGGCCGGACGAGTCGGTGAACTGATCACGCCGGCCGAGGGGAATAACTCCACTTCGCGAACGTTATAGCAGGCCAGGGATTGGTCCCCCTGGCATGTCATGGGTTAACGTCGTGCCAGGGAGCCGTCGCTACGGCTCCTTGGCCGGCGGCGCGTTCGAGTGGCCAAGCCACAAAGGAAGGTGACAATGGATGACATCAACCCGTCATGACCACCGCCTCATACTGCAAGTCTCGATGCTCGTCGCCACTCGTGAGGTGTGCGTGAGACATTTCAGCGAGATCTGGGTTAATTGGTCCGGGGCACGCCGCGGCGGCGCGCTCCATTCAGTCCGTGCTAGTGGGGTTCCAGTCGATGGCTAGATTGAAACCGGTGCACGCAGTCTCGGATGACGACGATCTCTCCTTTTTTGCGCAGGACTGTGCCCACATCCGCAAGGCCGTGGATTTGGTGATCGACGCAATTGGTGAGGACGCAGCGACGTATGCAGCTGAACGGGCCGATCTGCTCGATAGAGAGGGTGACGCTCTGGGAGCCGCGGCCTGGAGACGCATCGCGCCAGTGATCGAGGAGCTGCAGCGGAAACGGCGGAAGGGGAAGCCAACGAATTGAGCCTTGGCGCCCCGCTCGACTCCCGGGTGTCTCACCACTAGGCTCTCCTGACACCTGAGAACGGGAGCCATACATGGACAATTCCGCCCGCGGGATTGCGACCGCTGCTCTCACCCTTCAATCCGATCTGCTGAGGGCCCTTGTCCACAAAGCTCTACTCACAAGAGCCGAAGCCCTCGCTATCGTGGATAGCAGCCTTCTGAACGCCGCCAGCCATCCAGATGCCGAAGCTACTCTTGAGGCAGCGGAGATCACCCGGATCTGCCTCCAGGGCGTGCGCGAGGGGCTTGTCGGAACTAGCGCCCGAACTTGATCCCCGATCTCGACATCTGCCGCGCCGCCAAGCTCTTGGTCGAGGGAGCAGCGGTTTGGCGGGCGATCATGGCGGCGATCGAGGAGCTACAGCGCGGTCGGTACGAGGGCGAACCGCTGAACTGAAGCGCCGGGCTAATACACAGACCAGTGCTATTCAGGGCTAGGTGGTGTCTGGCTGGCCGCCTGCTGCTCTTCCGCTATTCTGGACAGCTCTGGCGGTAGTTGGAGTTGGTAGCGATAGGCAATCCGCCAGAGGTAGGCGCGCTGCCCGGCCGTCATGATCGCGCGCCCATCCTGCGCGGCGCAGCGCATCTCGAGGACGAACCGGACATCGGCGTTCCCTGAGTTGGAGCTTGCGATGGACGAGGGCGCCTAGGAGCTTCGCTTCCTGGGCCGTCGCCGGGCGGGTGTCGGGTTCGGATTCCATGGAGTTGAGCTGCCAGGATTCGCGCTGACGGAGCATCCACTGGGGATCATGCTGGCCCGCGATCTGATCTCTAGGGCGCAATATGAGGCGGGCTACTATCACCCCATACCTATGCCCGCGCCGTCGCCCCACCGATCTCAGCGTCGCCTCCGTCTATCGCCGGATGCTGGTCAGAGGGCGGGGGGGCGGGCAGGGAGTAGCTATCGATCCAGATCCTCAAGATCAACGATAACCTTGCCACGGCTGTCAAACTGGTGCGCTCGGTATTTGTGTTCCGCGATCTTTTGAATCAGCTCTTGATGCTGCTGAAAAGTGCTCAGCATCGCGTTGGGCCCCTGCAATGCGAGATGAGCCAGCGCCGCCAGAGCTGCCAACGAGATGCCGCATTCAACGGACTCCGTTCCTTTTGTCGCGAAGAACCACATCAGACCCTGTTCAGGATCATAGACGAGGTGCTCGGGTTGGAATTGAAGATCCAAGGCCCAACTCCTTTGAGCAATAGCCTGGCGGTTACCTCTGATATCACGGGGGTTTTAGGATTCCTCAATGAATCCCGAGGGATACGTCCAAGGGAGCTCCACATGTCCTTTTGACGACACCGGGTGATCGTTATGTAGGATCCGCCCAGCCCCAGACTTCCCCGACCAATGATCTCAGATTTGATGCCCGCCGGCCCAGAGACATTCAAGCAACATTGGTGTTTAATTATCACGAAAGCCGCAAATTGACCCTGTGCCTGGCGCCCACAAACTCATAATCTTTCCCTTGGAACGAGAGGCGGAGCCTCAGCTTATGGAGGCAAAAACTGGAAGGTAACCCCATGCTGGACTTAACTAATTTAGCACTCCTTACTTACGTGCTAGTTCTTGTCGGCATGGTAGTTGTCAAGTTGATTCCCGGGGTCATAGCTGTATTGTGACATAAAAGTCGCAAACCAGACGATGCGGGGCTCGAGCCGCAATAGCTGCGGGGGGCTCAGCGGGAGGAGGCCCCGCCTGAATTGTTCATGAGCGCGATGACCTCGCCCAGCTCGGCGAGGGTCCGCTCGGTCGCCGCTTCGCCCTCGGCGATCACCTCGGCGGCGCGGTCGAATTCCAGCAGCCCGATATGGCCCAGGCGCGGCGAGATCGAGACATCCGGCGGCTCGCCGGCAAGCCGCGAGCGCGTCACCCGGTCGAGCAATATGTTGAGCGACTGCACCATCGTCCCGAACAGGCTGGGGGCATCGGGCTCGCGCCCGAAGACGCTGCGCAGCCAGGAGCCCACCCCGACATTGGCCTTGCTCTGGGGCAGCGCCTGAAGGACATCGAAGCCCGCCGCACGGGGGATGCGCTGGCCCGGCATGCGGACGCGCCCGATGGGATCGGCGTTCAGATTGACGGCGATGACGACATGCGCGCCCATGGCCCGGCAGACCGAGACCGGCAGGGGATTGACCAGAGCGCCATCCACCAGCCAGCGCCCGTCGACCTCGACCGGCGAGAACAGGCCCGGCAGGGAAAAGCTGGCGCGCAGCATCTCCACCAGATCGCCCTTGCGCAGCCAGACCTCATGGCCGGTGAGCAGATCGGTGGCGACGCAGGTGAAGGGCTTGGGCAGCGCCTCGATCGTCACCTTGCCCAGATGCTCGCGCAGCACGGCGCTCAGGCGGTGACCGCCGATCATGCCGCCGCCGACGCGGAAATCGAGATAGCTCGCGATCTTGAACTTGGTCAGGCCACGGGACCAGCCCTCCAGCACATCGAGCCGGCCCGCGAGATGCAGACCTCCCACCAGGGCGCCGACGGAGGTTCCGCTGATGACATCGGGCACGATCCCGGCGCGCGTCAGAGCCTTCAGCACGCCGATATGCGCCCAGCCGCGCGCGCCGCCGCCGCCGAGTGCGAGGCCGATGCGGGGCTGGCTCATCGGGTTATTCTTTTCCCGGCCGTCAGTCGAGGAAGGCGGCGGATTGGTGGACCTCGATCAGCATGGGCCCCTCGCCCCGGAAGGAGTCCGCCAGGGCGGTTTTCAGCTCCGCCAGGCTCGCCGGCTGGCAGGCGCGGCAATGGAAGGCCCGGGCGAGGGCCTGAAAATCAGGGTTGCGCGGCTTGACGGCGATCTCGGGAATGCCTCGGCTCTTCATGTCGCCGGCGATCTGGCCGAGGGCATCATTGTTCCAGAGCAGGATGGGGAGCGGCAGCTCGAGCTCAACGGCGGTCGCGAGCTCCTGCACGGTGAAGAGAAAGCCGGCATCGCCCGCCACGGCCACCACCGCGCGCTCGGGGGCGGCGAGCTTGGCGCCGATGGCCGCGGGCAGGGCATAGCCTAGCGTGCCGAAGCCCTGGGGATGAAACCAGCTCCGTGGGCGCCGGCAGGTGAATTGCGTCGCCCCGGTGTAGGCGATCTGGGTCATGTCGCTGACGACGATGCCGTCGTCGGGCAGCACCTCGCGCAAGGCGTCCAGCACCTTGGCATGCTTCTTGGCAAGGGGGCGGTAGACGCCGGCATTGGCGGCGCGCACCTTCGCGATGCGCTCGATATCCGCGGGCCGCGTGGCGATCTTCTGGTTGAGGGCGGTCAGCGCCGTGCCGGCATCCGCCAATATGGCGACATCCGGCTTGTAGTCGCGCATGAGGCTGCGGGGGTCGACGTCGATGCGGATCAGCTTGCCCTTGATCGGGAGGCGATCGGTCCAGTGATCGGTCTCGGCCAGCTCGGTTCCCACCGCCAGCACCACATCGGCCGCGGCCAGCAGCTCCTGCGTTGCCGTCAGGGGAAGGGTCGAGCCCAGGCTCTGGGGGTGCTCGTCGGAAACATTGCCCTTGGCCGCCGCCGTCGGGATCAGCACCGCACCCGAGGTCTCGACGAAACGGCTGAGCGCCGCGCCGGCCTCCAGTGTGCCCCCGCCGGCAATGACGACCAACAGCTGGGCGGAATTCACCAGCCTTGCCGCGGCCTCGATGGCGGCCGGCTCGGCCACGGGGTGCTTGCGTTTGCCGCGGCTGTCGGCGGCGGCGATGCCGGGTCCCGCGAGCACGTCCAGGGGGATCTCGATATGCACCGGGCGCGGGCGTCCCGCCTCGAACACCGCATAGGCATCGGCCATGGCGGTCGCCAGCTCCTCCGGCGCCATGATGGTGCGGCTGAAGGCGGTGAGGGGGGCCATCACGGCCTGCTGGTCCGTGATCTCATGGAGGCGCCCGCGGCCCTTGCCGAGGTCGTCGCGGGCATTGACGCTGCTGAGCACCAGCATGGGCACGGAATCGGAGAAGGCCTGGCCGATGGCGGTGCCGGCGTTCACCACCCCGGGGCCGGTGATGAGGACGCAGACCCCGGGCTTGCCCGAGGCGCGGGCATAGCCGTCGGCCATGAATCCCGCCCCCTGCTCATGGCGCACGCCGATATGGCGGATGCTGCTCTGGGCCAGGCCTTTGTAGAAATCGAGGGTATGGACGCCCGGAATGCCGAAGACGGTATCGACGCCGCTCGCCTCGAGAAAGGCGATGGCCGACTGACCGCAAGTCAGATTGACGCTCAAGGGAGCTCTCCACCGAATTTCGCCGGCACTCTGCCGGTTCCCCCGCTGCGCCGCAACCAGGAGCCTGTCTGAGAAATGGCTACGTGCTCAGTTGAGCTGCGCGACCCGAGGGCAAGGAGCGGAGGCGAAGGCGATGCGGTGCATCGGCGAGCCTTCGCGACGCCGTCCCTCGGGTCGCGCAGCTCAACCCTTCGGGCAGCCGGAACAAGGACTTGGGGACGTCGTCGGCCGCCGCTCGTGATGCGATAGCATCACGTCGCGACGCCCTCCTCGCCCAAGCCCTTGTTGCGGCTGCTGAGCGCGCAGCCATTTCTCAGACAGGCTCCTAGGCCTAGTCGGTGGATTTGATCGATTTCTCCAGCGCCGCCACCAGCTTTTCCACCATCGGTTTGGTCGCGGCCATGGGGTCGGCATCGGGCTTCAGATCGTTGATCTCGGCGCGCCAGACATAGCGCCCGCTCTGCCGCTCATAAATGCCGAGGGTGATCCTGTAGCCGCGCGCGATGGTATCGGTGCTCTGGCCGGTGTCGTTGGTATCGATGGTGATATGGACCTGGCCGTTGGACTGGTCGGTGATGCCCAGTGCCTGATCGCTTTCTCCCCGGCCGGTGGGATCGGCATTGATGGCGAAGACGAGTCCCCGACCATCGGGATCGTAGTGGAAGCCACGGGCGGTGAGGGTGTCCTTCAGGGTGGAAGCGACGTGATTGGAGATCTCCGTATTCTGGAAGAGCTCGGTCTCGAAGCTCGACCCGGCGGGGATCTTGCCGTAGCTGACGACCGCCAGGCGCATGGGATCGTCGGCCCGGGCCGCCGTCCCTATGGCCGCCGTGGCCATGAGCGTGAGAATTGCCGCCACTCCAAGGCCAAGGCGCATGCCCATTCCTCCTGTGCTAATCTCTGACATATAGTTCAATACCGACGGCAATTCGAGGTTGCTCGCCATGAATGAATCCGCGCTGCGGCAGGTCGGACCCGGCCAGGTGGTCAGCCTGTCCCATATGCCCTTCGCCTTCGACGGCGGAATCGCCCATCGCGCGGCGATCGGGCTCATCGTGCTGGCGACCGATCAGACCATCGAGCATGAGTTCCGCCAGATCCTGGCCATCGACGGTGTGGCCTATTACGAGACGCGGATCCGCAATGCCGCCGAGATCAACCCCACCACCTTGGCCGAGATGGAGAAGGGCCTGGCCGGCGCCACCGGTCTGATCCTGCCGGGGTCCAGGCTCGACGTGGTGGCCTATGGCTGCACCTCGGGCACCGTGGTCATCGGCGAGGAGCAGGTCTTCGCCCGGATCCGCGAGGCGCGTCCCGAAGTCGCCTGCACGACCCCCATCACTGCGGCTATCGCCGGGTTGAAGGCGCTGGGCGCCAAGCGCATCGCGCTGCTGACCCCCTACATCGAGGAGGTCAATCAGATGTTCCGCGGCTTCATCGAGGCGCGCGGGATCGAGGTGCCGGTCATGGGCTCCTTCAATCACGAGAACGATATCGAGGTGGCGCGGATCACCGAGGATTCCATCCGCGAGGCGGTGCGCCGGCTCGTGGCGGCGGGCCCCATCGACGCGGTCTTCGTCTCCTGCACCAGCCTGCGGGTGGCGGCAATCGCCGAATCCCTGGAGCGCGAAGTGGGCGTACCGGTGACCTCGAGCAATCATGCCCTGGCCTGGCATTGCCTGCGGCTCGCCGGCTATCGCGAGCCGGTTCCTGGATTCGGCAGGCTGTTCCGGCTGCCGGGTTAAATCGGCTCAGTACCGATCCAGCGTCAGCCCGGCGATATCGATGGCAGGCGCGCGGCCGGCGATCAGGTCGGCGACAATGCGGCTGCAGCCCGCCGCCATGGTCCACCCCATATGACCCTGGCCGGTATTCAGATAGAGATTGGCCAGCTTGCAGCGTCCGATGATGGGCGGGCCATCGGGGGTCATGGGCCTGAGGCAGGCCCAGTAATCCGGCTTGTCATAGGCAGCGGCATGGGGAAACAGCTCGCGGGCGACGCGCAGCATGCCGGCGAAATGGCCGGCCTCGAAGCTGGTGTCGTAGCCGGCGAAATCGGCGGTGGCGGTCAGGCGCAGCCGGTCGCCCAGGGTGGCATAGGCGACGAGATAGGCCTCGTCGACGCCGCCGATCCGCGGGGCCGCCGCGGGCTCGGCGATGGGCAAGGTCAGGGAATAGCCCTTCACGGGATAGACCGGAAGGTCGAGGCCCAGGGGCCGGGCGAGCAGGGGGCTGTAGCTCCCCAGCGCCAGCACATAGGCATCCCCCTCGACCCGGCCCTTGTCGGTCAGCAGGCCGGTGACCCGGTCGCCCCGGCGCTCCAGCCGGCGCACCAGATGCTCCATCTTGAACTCGACGCCGCGCTTCGCGGCGGCGTCGGCCAGCCCTTGGGTGAATTTCAGGCAGTCCCCGCTCTCATCGCTGGGGGCATAGATGGCGCCGGCGAACTTGCCCTGGGCGGCGGCCAGCGCCGGCTCGAGGGCGGCGATCCGGGCGGGATCGATGGCCTGGAGGTCGAGCCCATGGTCCTGCAGCAGCCGCATATTGGCTTGGCCGGTCTCGAAATGGGCCGGATCGCGAAAGAGATAGAGGAGGCCGGCGCGGATGGCGTCGTAGTCGATCCCGGCATCGCGGGCGAGCTGGGTGAGCTCGGCCTGGCTATAGAGGCAGAGGGAGAGCTTGCGCAGGGTATTGGCCTGGTTGCGGGCCGTGGTGCAATTGGCGAGGAAGCGCAGGCTCCATAGCCAGAGGCGGGGATCCGCCTTCAGCCGGAACTTGAGCGCGCTATCGCTACGCCACAGAGATTGCAGCAAAATCTTCGGTGCGCGGGGGGAGGCCCAGGCATAGACATGGCCGGGGGCGATCAGGCCGGCATTGGCATGGCTGGTCTCGAGCCCGGCCTTGGCCTGCCGATCCAGGACGACCACCTCATGGCCGTCGGCCGCCAGATAATAGGCGGTCATGACCCCGACGACGCCGCTGCCCAGCACGATAATCCGCATGGATCCTCCCTGCCGCCGCCGATGCTAGGAGCCTGTCTGAGAAATGGCTAGGTGCTCAATCCTTCGGGCAGCCGGAACAAGGGCTTGGGGACATCGTCGGCCGCCGCCCGTGATGCGACAGCACCACGTCGCGACGCCCTCCTCGCCCAAGCCCTTGTTGCCGCTGCTGGGCGCCTAGCCATTTCTCAGACAGGCTCCCAGGGGCCCGAAGCCAACGAGTCAGTCGGAAAAATTCCGAGCGGAGGGATCAATTGTGGCGGCGCGGCGCAGGGCTGGCATAATGTCGCCCCGGACAGGTCTGATGGTGAGGAAGTTCTCATGGCAGCGAATGCGCGCGTGAACTCGAGGGCCGGCTTCGCGGCGGCAGTGCCGATGGTGTTTCTGCTGGCCGCTTCCGTGCTGTCGCCACGGCCCGCGGCAGCCCAGCAGGCGCTGACGGTGGAGCAGGTCGGCACCTGCCTCTGCGAGCAGCAGGCCATTACTGTTCTGCGCCAGCGCGCCGACACGGCCAAGGCCACCTATGACGAGCGCACGCAACGCGAGCAGCGCCTCAGCCAGCAGATCGAGCAGATGCAGGCCTCGATCGGCCCCAACGACCTGTCGGCCCAGGATCAGCTGCGCGAGCTTCTGGATCTGCGGGGACGGGTCTCGCGGGACAGGATGCAGACGGCGCTGCCGGGCTGGCAGCAGGCGGTCGGAAACCTCAATGTCGTTGTGCAGGACTACAACGCCAACTGCCTGAAGCCGATATACACGATGGATGTCAAGAAGGCGCAGGCCAACCTGTCCTGTCCGCCCGTCCCTTAGGCCCCGTTTCGGGCCTTCTGCGTCAGGATTCTTCCCACCAGCAGGTGAGCGCCAGCTGGGCTGCCGTATTGGCGACGGTGGCGAGGCAGGTGCTCGCCTTGCCCTCCGGAATGAAGACCGCCATCCGCAGCATGTAGTGGGCATGGCCGGCGCCCGGCAGCCGCTCCGAGTTCAGCCGAACGATATTGGCGCCGAACTGCAGGAAGACCTCGGAAAGCCGTGCAACGAGCCCAGGGCTGTCCTTGCCCGTGATCTCGATGCGGTGGGTGATATGGGCTTGGTCGGCATGGATCGGTTGATAGCCGAAGGGCGTGACCGAGAGCTTGGCATTGGCGAGCGCGGGCAGGCGGGCGAGCTCCGCTTCGACCGAGGCGAATGAGACGCCGGCGGGCAGCTCGCAGACGGCGGTGAACTCCGCGGCCCCGCCGAGGACGGCGAAGGTCGTGTCGCCGAGATCGGCGCCGATATCGTAGAGCCGGCCGGTGATGGCGGCGATCAGGCCGGGATTGTCCTCGCAGAGCACCGAGATGAGCGCGACCGTGTCCATGGCGCTACCCTGCCATAAACATCAGACGACATTCAATTCGACGATGGGCTCGCCGCGCAGAACGCGCTCATAGCCGAAGCGGGTGAGGTCGATGCTGCGATAGGCGCCATGGGCGATGAGCTCGGCGGTGGCGCGTCCCGCCGCCGGCGATTGCTGCAGCCCATGGCCGCTGAAGCCGTTGGCGAAATAGAAATTCCGGATCTCGGGATGGGGACCCAGGATCGCGTTCTGGTCCAGGGTGTTGTAGTCGTAATGCCCCGCCCAGGCCCGGACGAGCTTGATCGCCTCGAAGGCGGGCACGCGCTCGGCCAGGGTCGGCCAGACCACCTCCTCGAACAGGCGGTAGTCGATCTCGAAATCGAAGCAGTCGGGATCCTGATCTTCGGGCGGCGAGACGCCGCCGATGAAATTGGCGCCCTCGGGGCGGAAATAGACCCCGCTGGGATCGATCAGCAGCGGCGCCCGCTCGACCGGCTCCTTGCAGTCGAAGACGAAGACGAAACGCTTGCGCGGCCGGATCGGCAGCTCGATCCCGGCCATGGCCGCGACCTCATGGGCGTGATAGCCGGCGCTATCCACCAGATTGCCGCAGGCGATGCGGCCACCTTGGGCGAGGGTGAGGGCCTCGATACGGTTGCCCTGGCGCTCGAGGCCCACGGCCTCGTCGGTCAGATAGACCGCGCCCAGGGCGCGGGCCTTGCGCCGGAACGCCTGCAGCAGGCTGTAGGGATCGATCCAGCCCTCGTTGGAGAGGCCGAGGGTCCCGGCGGCGAGATCGTCGGTCTTGAGCCAGGGAAACCGCGCCTTGAGGGCGGCGGGATCGAGAAGGGCGATATCGGCGCCCAGGCCGCGCTGGGTCCGGTGATTGGCTTCCAAAATAGGAAGTCCGGCCGGGGTCGCCAGGAAGAGATAGCCCCATTCGGTGAAGGGGATGGAGGGTGCCTCGCCCTCGACGCTGAGATACTCGCCCACATGCTTCACGAATTGAGCCCCGAAGCTCGACATGGCGATGTTCTCCGGGGTGGAGAACTGCTGGCGGATGCCGCCGGCGGAGCGTGAGGTCGCCGCGTCGGCATAGGTCGGGTCCTTCTCGACCACGATGACGCGGCCGGGAAATCCCATGGGTCCGAGCAGAAAATAGGCGATGGCGCTGCCGATCACCCCGCCGCCGACAATGGCGACATCGCAAGACTGGGTCATGTTCGTCCGATCAGATGGCGAAGCGCGGCTCGACCAGCCCGCGCATGCCCGGCTGGCAGGCGAAGAGGCTGCCGGAGAGGGGAGCCTCCTTCAGCTGCTGGCGGGTGAGGTCGATGGAGGCCGAGGTGATGTAGAGCGTGTCCAGCTCCAGCCCGCCGAAGGCGACGGAGGTCGGACGCGGCACCGGCAGCTCGATCACGCGATCGACCGTGCCGTCGGGGTCATAGCGGGTGACCCGCCAGCCGTCCCAATGGCAGCACCAGATCCCGCCCTCGGCATCGACGGTCATGCCGTCGGGGACGCCATTGCCCGCCGGCACGCCGGCGAAGAGATGGCGCGCGCCGATCTTGCCGTTGGCCTCGATCTCATAGCGGTAGAGCTTGTTGGCATAGCTGTCGGCAAAATAGCATTGCCGGCCGTCGGGGCTGAAGGCGGGCCCGTTGGGGCAGATGAACTTGCTGTCGACCTTGGTCGCCTTGCCGCGCGGGCTCACGCGCCAGAAGACTCCGATGGGGCTGGATTCCTTGCGGTCGCCCACCCCGGTCCAGAGATTGCCCTGGCGGTCGCATTTGGCGTCGTTGAACCAGAGCTTGCGCATGTCCTTGGCCGGCTTGGCAAAAGGCTTGAGCGCCCCGCTCTTGGGCTGGACCGTGTAGATGCCGCGCTGGTCGAGAACGACCATCCCGCCGTCCCGGCGGAAGACCATGGCCCCGATATAGTCCTTGAGGGAGACCTTGAGCTTGGCATTGCGACCGGTGATCGGGTCGAAGCGATAGATGGCGGGCTTGCGCAGGTCGAGCCAATAGAGCTTGCCCTCCTGCTCCTGCCAGAGCGGGCCTTCGCCCAGAACGCTGCGGATCTTCAAGACGCATTCGACCTGAGACATCCCGGCCCCCCGTGTTATCCGCCCGTCTCGCGCCCGGCGGCGCCCGATCTAATCCCATCCGGCGCCGAGCGACAATCCTTTGGGTAATTATCTTCTTGCCCGGCGGCGACTGCGGACCCATGCTCCCCGGCATGAGTAGAGCCTTCATCAAGGAAGACGATTCCAACGTCTCTGCCGAGGAGCTGCCGGAACGCCCGCAAAGCCCGCACCCGAACTATGTGACTCCGGGGGGCTTGACGGCCTTGCAGGCGCAACTGGCCGAGTTGCAGGAGCAGCGGCGCCAGCTGCTCGAGCATCCCGATGCGATCCTCGCCCAGGAGCATCTGAAGCCCGTGGAGCGCGATATCCGCTATTTCCAGGAGCGGATCGAGCGGGCGGTCGTCATCGATCCGGCGAGCCAGCCGCGCGACAAGGTGAGCTTCGGGGCCCTGGCCGCCACCGTGGACGAGGACGGCACGGAGAGGCGCTTCGCCATCGTCGGCGAGGACGAGGCCGATCCTGCCGTCGGCAAGATCAGCTGGGTCTCTCCTTTGGCCCGGGCCCTGACCGGTGCCGCGGTCGGCGACAGCGTCGTCTGGAAGCGCCCCGCGGGCGACAAGACCCTCGAGGTCACCGCCATCGACTATTAGTCCGGGCGCTCCGGTCAATATCTCGAAAATTCAACCCTATACAGGCCGACCTTCTCCTTCTCACGTCATTGCCGGGCTTGTCCCGGCCATCCACGTCGGGCCGTGCCACGCCGCTCAATGGGGAAGGACGCCAGCGCCACTCAACCGTTTGCGAACTAAGTTTAAGGCAGCTCGCCACCCAGGGATGGGCTCTCGATGACCCCCGACGTGGATGGCCGGGACAAGCCCGGCCATGACGCCAGGAGAGGAGGACGAGAGGGAAAGGAAAGGGCCGCCGCACTCGCCTCAGGGAACAGGCGGCTCCGGCACCTTGGGCCGCGTCCTGGCGCTGTCCAGGGCGGATAGGAGATAGAGCCCGCCGCCGACCAGGGTCGAGCCGGCGATGCAGCAACCCTGGGCCAGGGTCGCCAGGCTGAAGCCGGTGACCCCAGGCAGGCCGAGGAGCTGAAAGGCCAGGACCAGGGCATATTGCAGGGCGCCGATATTGCCCGGGGCGGCAGGAATGAGCGCCGCCAGGCATGACATCCCCATGACCAGCAGCAGCTGCAACAAGGCGAGATCCTGATTGAGTGCCCGGGCCATCAGCCAGAAGGTGGCGGTGTCGGCCGTCCAGACGATAGCGGTCGCGGCGACCAGGAGAGCCACCTCCCGCGCCCCGGTAATGAGATGGAGGCCCGCGGCCAGCGCCTGCAGGCGCTTCTCCAGGAAGGCGATGGGGCGCGGCAGCGGCTTGTGCCGGAGACGGACAAGGATCAGCAACAGGACGATCAGGACGACGCAGCCGACGGCCACCACCTCCACCAGATGCAGGATCGGACCGATTCGGCTGTCCCCGGTGCTGTGCAGGGCGGCCATGCCGGCGAAAATGAAGCCGATGAAAACCACGACGTCGAACAGGCGCTCGACGACGATGGTGCCGACGACGGAAAGCCGCGAGATGGCGTAGCGCCGGCCAAGGAAATCGGCGCGCACCAGCTCGCCGAGCCGGGCCGGCAGCAGGTAATTCGCGGCATAGCCCACAAGCAGGCTATAGAACACTTGGCCGAAGCTAAGGCGCCGCACCGGCATCAGCAGAATGCGCCACCGCCAACTCCGCAGCATGAGGGCGATCCAATAGAGGGCCACCGCCGCCGCCAGCCAGCTGGGCTTGACCTGGGCCAGCTGGGCGCCCAGCCCGGCGAGATCGATCCGGGCGATGGCGAGCCAGAGCAGTGCTGCGCCCACGGCGAGGCTGACGAGGACCTGGAACAGGCGATGGCGCACGAGCCTCCCCAGCGCCCCGAACATTTCCCCTCACCATGCCCGCGTCTCGATCAATCCGGTCCCTTTCGACGATGGGCCGGATAAGAGGTGGGCCGGGGGATTCTGTCAACGCGGCTGAATTCCCCGCCAATTCCCGGATGCCAAATTCCTGGTTGACAGAATTGGTCGGGTAAGCTTTCCTTGGGCTGCGCCGATTTGAGCACTCAGCTTGCGGGCGCGTTATAAATGCGGCTAAAGCGATTCGAGCTCCGCTCGGCGCATCTGCCGCAGCGGAGTTTTTTGTTAGCCCTGGTCCGGGGCCGCTATCGGACCCGCGGGAATTTGAAGGGCAGCTTGCGGCCGCGTTATCCCTCGCTAAAGCGCCACGGGGAATTGCTCCGTGGGCCCGAATTTTTGCGGGCGAGGAGCGTTTCCAATCTTCTCCTGGCCCGACTCAGAAAGCCTTCCGCGCGAGCGGAAGTGCGATGGAGCGGATGCGATGGAGTATTTTCCGATCTTTCTCGATCTGAAGAACCGTCCCGCGCTGGTCGTGGGGGGCGGCGAGCTGGCGCTGCGCAAGCTCCGGCTGCTGCAGAAAGCGGGTGCCCAGGTCACCGTCGTGGCACCCCGCATCGCGGCGGAGATCGCGGGCTCCGGCGCCGCCCTGAAGCGCCGCGGCTTCGTCGATGGCGATGTCGGCGGCCAGGCCATCGTCTTCGCGGCCACGGGCCTGGAGGCGGTGGACGACCGGGTGGCCACGGCGGCGCGCCAGGCGGGCCTGCCGGTCAATGTCGTCGACCGGCCCCGGGAATCGAACTTCATCATGCCGGCGATCGTCGAACGCGATCCGATCGTCGTCGCCATCTCCAGCGGCGGGGCCGCGCCCGTTCTGGCGCGGCGGCTGCGCGAGGCGATCGAGCGGTTGCTGCCCTCGCGTCTCGGCCGGCTCGCCTGTTTCGCCGAGAGCTTCCGCAGCGCGGTTCGCGGCCTCAGGCCCGACGCGACGGCGCGGCGGCGCTTCTGGGAAGGTTTCTTCGAAGGCCCCGTCGCCGAATCGGTGCTGGCGGGGGAGGAGGGCCGGGCGCGCGAGGCCATGCTCTCTCTGGTCAACGCCCCAAGCGTCAATGCGCAGGGGAATGAACGCCCGACGCCGGGCATCGTCCAGCTCGTCGGCACCGGCCCCGGCAATCCCGATCTGCTGACCCTGCGCGCGCTCCAGGTCATGCAGCGCGCCGATGTCGCCATCCACGACCGGCGTATCGGCAGCCAGATCCTCGATCTGCTGCGCCGCGATGCCGAACGCGTGAAGGTCGACGGCCTGGCCCAAGGGGAGATCAACGAGCTTCTGGCCGGGCTCGCCGAGGCGGGTAAGCGCGTCGTGCGGCTGAAGGACGGCGATCCCTTCGTCTTCGGGCGCGGTGGCGAGGAACTCGCCTTCCTGCGCCGGCGCGGCATCGCGACGGAGGCGGTACCGGGGATCACGGCGGCGCTGGGATGCGCCGCCTCCGTGGGTCTCTCGCTCACCCATCGCGACTATGCCCAGGCCGTGACGCTGATCGCGGGCGAGGGCGAGGATGGTGTGGCTCAGATCGATTGGGTGGGCACGGTCGGCCCGCGCCAGACCTTGGCGATCTATATGGGCGTGGGTGGCGCGGGCCGGATCGCCCGACGCCTGCTGGAAAGCGGGCTTGCGGCCGAGACTCCGGTGGCGGTGGTGGAGAACGGCACGCTGCCCGACCAGCGTGGCGTCGTCGGCCGCCTTGGCGCGCTGCGCGCCCTGATCCGCGAAAGCGGCATCAAAGGGCAGGCGATCATCTTCGTCGGCGAGGCTGCGGGCCGGCTTGCCGCGGGCGCTGGGAATGCTGCCTCTCCCTTGGCGCTGGCGGGTTGAGGCTTAGATGAGTCAGCAGATGGTCACCGCCAACCGGCTGCGCGACGGCGCCGTGGTATTTCTCGCGGCCGGCGGGCGCTGGACGACCCGCGTCGGTGAGGGTCATGTCGCCGAGACGGAAAGCCATGCCGCCGAGCTGCTGCGGACGGCGGAGGTGATGGTGACCGAGATTGTGGCGCCCTATCTCATCGAGGTCGCAGCCCAGGAGGGCGGCTGGTCGCCCACACGTTATCGCGAGCGCATTCGGGCCGAGGGACCCAGCGTGGGCGAATTCAGCGATGCGGGACATCCCGCGGCGGAAGGAAATTAGCGATGTATGCCTATGACAATTACGACCACAGCCTGGTCGCCGAGCGCGTGGCCCAATTCCGCGAGCAGGTCGCCCGGCGCATCGCCGGCGAGATCAGCGAGGACGAGTTCAAGCCCCTGCGGCTGATGAACGGTCTCTACCTTCAGCTCCATGCCTATATGTTTCGGATCGCCATTCCCTATGGCACGCTGAGCTCGCCCCAGCTGCGCCGGCTGGCCCGGATCGCCCGGCGCTACGACCGCGGCTATGGCCATTTCACCACGCGCCAGAACATCCAGTTCAACTGGATCAAGCTCGAGGAGACGCCGGATATCCTGGCCGAGCTGGCCGAGGTCGAGATGCATGGCATCCAGACCAGCGGCAATTGCATCCGCAACGTCACCGCCGATCATTTCGCAGGTGCTGCCGCCGATGAGATCGAAGATCCGCGCATCTGGTGCGAGATCGTCCGGCAATGGTCGACCTTCCATCCCGAATTCTCCTTCCTGCCGCGCAAGTTCAAGATCGCCATCACCGGCGCGCCCCATGACCGGGCGGCGGTGAAGGTGCATGACATCGGCCTGCGCATGCATAAGAACACCGCCGGCGAGATCGGCTTCGAGGTGATCGTGGGGGGCGGGCAGGGGCGGACGCCCGCCGTCGGCGTCACGGTACGCGAGTTCCTGCCGAAGCAGCATCTGCTCTCCTATCTGGAGGCCGTGCTGCGCACCTACAATCTGCTGGGGCGGCGCGACAATCTCTACAAGTCGCGGATCAAGATCCTGGTCGCCGCCGTGGGCGCGGCCAAGTTCACCGAGGCGGTCGAGGAGGAATGGGCCCGGATCAAGGACGGCCCGCTGACTTTGCCGGCCGCCGAGATCGAGCGCATCGAGGCGCAGTTCCTTCCCCCGGACTTCGCGCCGGCCGATCCCTTCCCGCCGGAGATCGTCGCCAAGCGTCTCGAAGCAGCGGCCTTCACCCCCTGGATGCGCAGCAATGTCGCCGCCCATCGCCAGCCCGGCTATGCCATCGTCACCCTCTCGCTGAAGCCCGACGGCGGGATTCCCGGCGATGCCACGGCAGCGCAAATGGACGCCGTGGCCGATCTGGCCGATGCCTACAGCTACGGCGAGATCCGCGTTTCCCATGCGCAGAATCTGGTGCTGCCCCATGTCCGGCGCGCCGACCTGCCGGCGCTGTGGGATCGTCTGACCGCGATCGGCCTTGCCACCCCCAATATCGGTCTGGTCGGCGACATCATCGCCTGTCCCGGCCTGGACTATTGCAGCCTCGCCAATGCCAGGGCGATTCCCATCGCCCAGCGGCTCAGCAGCCGCTTTTCCGATCCCGAGCGCCAGCGCCAGATCGGTGAGCTCGGCATCAAGATCTCCGGCTGCATCAATGCCTGCGGCCATCATCACGTCGGCCATATCGGCATTCTCGGCGTCGACAAGAAGGGCGAGGAATTCTACCAGGTGACACTCGGCGGCAGTGCCGATGAGAACGCCAGCATCGGCGACATCATCGGCCCGGCCTTCTCGGCCGACAGCGTCGTCGACGCGGTGGAAACGATCCTCGACGTCTATCTCGACCGGCGCCAGGAAGGCGAGCGCTTCCTCGATGCCTATCGCCGCCTCGGTCAAGCGCCCTTCAAGGAGAAGCTCTATGCCGCTCATTAAGGCGGGTCGCGCCATCGCCAATTCCTTCATTCACGTCGCCGATGGCGAGCCCCTGCCAACGGATGGCGCGATCATCATCGGCCTGGCGCGCTGGCAGGAGGAGCGGGGGCTGATCGAGCCGCGCCGCGATCCCCTGGGTGTGCGCCTCAAGGCGGGCGATCCGGTCGAGCAGCTCGCGGGCGATCTCGATCGGCTGGCGGTGATCGCACTGGAGTTCCCCAAATTCAACGACGGTCGCGCCTTTTCCCAGGCGCGGCTGCTGCGCGAACGCTTCGGCTATCGCGGCGAGATCCGCGCCACCGGCAAGGTGGTGCGCGACCTGCTGCTGTTCATGCATCGCTGCGGCTTCGACGCTTATGAGACCCCCGACCAGGTGACCGCGGAGGTCGTCGAGCGAAGCCTGGCCAGCTTCTCGCTGGCCTATCAGCCGGCGGCGGACGGGCGGCCCTCGGTCATGGAGCTGCGCCACGGCCGCGCCGCGGGGGCGACGAATGCCGCGTCGGATAAAGGCTGCGTCGGCGGCCATGACCGATGCACGGCCGGGTGACATGGGCCCGGGGGGAGCCGTCTTGCGCAGATCCCCAGACGGCCCGTTACGAGGGTCCTCGTCTATAACTCTGCATCGAGGCTCGGCAGCGGCTAAGCTGCTGCCCGGAATCGGACGGTCAGACGAGCCGGTCCCGCCCCTGAGCGCGAGGCATGAACGATATCGTGACCCTGCAATGGCTCAATCCGCTCTACAGCATCTCCGGCTTCTGCGTCGGCGCCCTCGTCGGCATGACGGGAGTCGGCGGCGGTTCGCTGATGACGCCCCTTCTGATCCTGCTGTTCGGCATTCATCCGGCGACAGCCGTCGGCACCGATCTTCTCTATGCCGCCGTCACCAAGACCGGCGGTACCTTCGTCCATGGGGCCTATCGGACCATCGACTGGAAGATCGTCGGCCGGCTTGCCGCCGGCAGCCTGCCTGCGACATGCCTGACCATTGCCGTCATGTCGCGAACGGACCTGGGTGGCGAGAGCGCCCGCACCTTGATCAATGCCGTGTTGAGCGGCGCGCTGGTCTTGACGGCCGGCGTGCTGGTGTTCCGGCGTGCGATCCTCGAGTTCTATGCCGCGCGGGTCGGCGCGCTGAAGCCGCGAACGACCACGGTCGCGACAGTCACTACCGGCGCTCTTCTCGGGGTGCTGGTCTCGATCTCCTCGGTCGGCGCCGGCGCCATCGGCGTCACCGCCTTAATTCTGCTCTACCCTCATTTACCGATGCGCCGGATCGTGGGCTCGGACATCGCTCACGCCGTGCCGCTGACACTGGCCGGCGGAATCGGGCATTGGATGCTGGGCTCCATCGACTGGCAGGTGCTGGCGTCGCTCCTGGTGGGGTCGCTGCCCGGCATCGTCATCGGCGGCCATATCTCGATCCGTATTCCGGACAGGGTCCTGCGGTTGCTCCTTGCTGCCGTGCTCCTGCTCGTCGCGGCAAAACTCCTCTTCTAAGTGAGAATCGAAGTTCCACCGGAAATTGTAATATAGTTACAATACTTATTAAAAATAGAAATAAAATAATACAATATACCCTTGATGAGACCCGACACTTCTGTATAGTTTTCTCCAGCGCCGATTTGAACGTCAGCTTGCGGGCGCTTAACAAATGCAGCTAAAGCGAGGCGACCCGCCAGCTGCTGCTGTGCGGGTTTTTGCGTGACGAGGGGAATGCAGGCCGGACCGGCCTGTGTCCCACCGGACCGCCGCCTCGAGCTGTGTCGAGACTGTAACTGAGGCAAACGGAAACCGGAGGACTGAAGAATGACCACGAGAAACTGGCTGCACCGAACGAGCATAGCTCTGGCCGCGGTGCTGGGTTTGGGTATCGCTGCGGCGCAGGCGGGAGAGGTGACATTGACCAATGTCTCCTATGACCCGAACTCGCGAGCTCTATAAGGCCTATGACGTGCTCTTCGCGAAATACTGGAAGGAGAAGACCGGCGACACCGTGACGATCAAGGTGTCGAACGGCGGCTCCGGCGCCCAGGCGCGAGCGGTGATCGACGGCCTCGACGCCGATGTGGTAACGCTGGCGCTCGCCTATGACGTCAACGCCATCGTCCGCAAGGGCAAGTCGATCGATCCGAACTGGCAGACGAAATATCCCAACAACAGCGCTCCCTATACCTCGACCATCGTCTTCCTGGTTCGCAAGGGCAATCCCAAGGGAATCAAGGATTGGGACGATCTGGTGCGCTCGGGCGTGCAGGTCATCACGCCGAACCCGAAAACCTCGGGTGGGGCACGCTGGTCCTATCTCGCCGCCTATGGTTACGCCTTGAAGAAATACGGCAGCGACGACAAGGCCAAGGAATTCGTGGCCAATCTCTATCGCAACGTGCCGGTGCTGGATACCGGGGCGCGCGGCTCGACCACGACCTTCGTCCAGCGGGGCATCGGCGATGTGCTGCTCTCCTGGGAGAACGAGGCCTTCCTGGCCGTGAAGGAGCTGGGGCCCGACAAGTTCGAGATCGTCGTGCCCTCGGTCAGCATCCTGGCCGAGCCGCCGGTCGCGGTCGTCGACAAGGTGGTCGACAAGCGCGGGACCCGCGCCGTGGCCGAGGCCTATCTGCAATATCTCTACAGCCCGGAGGCGCAGGAGCTGGAGGCGAAGAACTTCTATCGCCCGCGTCTCGAAGCCGTCGCCGCCAAATATGCTGCGAACTTCCCGCAGATCCCGCTGTTCACCATCGACGGCGAGTTCGGCGGCTGGGACAAGGCACAGCAGACGCATTTCGCCGATGGCGGCGTCTTCGACCAGATCTACCACCCCGGCAACTGAGTGCCGGTCGCTCGAACCGGAGCGGCAAAGTCTCCCTCCCCCCATGCGGGGGAGGGAGATCGCCTCTGGCTTATTTTTAGCTCTCGCTCTCCCGCGTCATTCCCGCGAAAGCGGGGATGACGAAATGAAGGTGCGTTAAGCCTTGGCCCTTCTTGCCAATCTGCCGCTGCGGCGCAAGCCGAGCGTCATGCCGGGATACGGCCTGACGCTCGGCTATACGCTGACATATCTCTCCCTCATCGTCCTGATCCCCCTGGCCGGGCTCCTGCTCCGTCCGGTGGGCCTGGGCTGGCAAGGGTTCTGGAACGTCGTATCGGCGCCCCGCGTGGTCGCGGCGCTGGAGCTCAGCTTCGGGGCAGCATTGGTCGCGGCCGTCGTCAATGCGGTTTTCGGCGGGATCGTCGCCTGGGTGCTGGTGCGCTATGAATTCCCCGGCCGGCGCATCATCGATGCGCTGGTGGATCTTCCCTTCGCTCTGCCGACGGCCGTTGCCGGCATCGCGCTCACGGCCCTCTATGCCCCCAACGGTTGGCTCGGCTCCTGGCTCGAGCCCATGGGGATCAAGGTCGCCTTCACCCGGCTCGGCATCATGGTGGCGCTCACCTTCATCGGCCTGCCCTTCGTCGTGCGCACGCTGGAGCCGGTGCTGCAGGATCTCGATCCCGAATTCGAGGAGGCGGCGGCGACCCTGGGCGCAGGCCGGCTGCAGACCTTCCTGCGCGTGGTCTTTCCCGCCATCCTGCCGGCGCTGTTGACGGGCGTGGCGCTGGCCTTTGCCCGCGGTGTCGGCGAATACGGCTCGGTCATCTTCATCGCGGGCAATATGCCGATGATCTCGGAGATCGCGCCGCTGCTGATCGTCGTCAAGCTCGAGCAATACGACTACGCCGGTGCCGCCGCCGTCGGCGTTGCCATGCTGCTCATCTCCTTCCTGCTGCTGCTGCTGATCAATCTGCTGCAGCGCTGGAAGACGGCGCAGGGATCCACCCATGGCTGACGCCTTTCACGCTCAGCGTCGGCGCGCGGTCAGCGAACCAGGCCTGGTCAAATGGGGCCTCCTCGCGGTGGCCCTGGTCTATCTCGGGCTGTTCCTGGTACTGCCCCTGGCCTCGGTCTATGCCCAGGCGCTGGCCGACGGCTTCGGCCATTTCTTCGCGGCGATCCTGGATCCCGATGCGCTGGCCGCCGTGCGGCTGACGTTGCTGGTAGCGGCGATTGCCGTCCCGCTCAACCTCGTCTTCGGGCTGGCAGCGGCCTGGACCGTCGCCAAATTCGAGTTCAGGGGCAAGAGCATTCTGATCACCCTGATCGATCTGCCCTTCTCCGTCTCGCCCGTGGTCTCCGGCCTTATCTATGTCCTCATGTTCGGGGCCCAGGGCTGGCTCGGGCCCTGGCTCCAGGCCCATGACATCCAGATCATCTTCAATGTCTCAGGCATCGTGCTGGCGACGATCTTCGTCACCTTTCCCTTCGTGGCCCGCGAGCTCATCCCGCTGATGCAGCAGCAGGGCAGCGAGGAGGAGGAGGCCGCCATCGTGCTGGGCGCCGGCGGCTGGCAGACCTTCTGGCGCGTCACGCTGCCGAATGTGAAATGGGGCCTGCTCTACGGCGTGCTGCTGTGCAATGCCCGGGCCATGGGCGAGTTCGGCGCCGTCTCCGTGGTCTCCGGCCATATCCGCGGTGAGACGCTCACCATGCCGCTGCAGGTCGAGATGCTCTACAATGATTATGATTTCGTGGGCGCCTTCGCGGTCGCCTCGCTCTTGTCGCTGCTGGCGCTGGTGACCCTGACGCTGAAGAGCCTGCTCGAATGGCGCTTCCTGCGCAGTATCCGGCAGTCGACCTTATAGTTTTCCGATAGGCTGAGATGATTCAAACACAATTGTCCGTTCGCCATGCCTCCGTGTCTCTGCGCCTCTGGTCCATAAGCGAGGGGCGATGAGTGTCGAGCTGAAAGGCATCATCAAGCGCTTCGGCGATTTCACCGCGCTCGACGGCATCGATCTCAGCATCCGGGCCGGCGAGTTCGTGGCCCTGCTCGGCCCCTCCGGCTCGGGCAAGACGACGCTGCTGCGCATCATCGCCGGGCTGGAATATGCCGATGAAGGCCACCTCGCCATCGCCGGCGAGGACGCCGCGACGCGCAGCGCGAAGGAGCGGGGGATCGGCCTCGTCTTTCAGCACTACGCGCTGTTCCGCCACATGACGGTATTCGAGAACGTCGCCTTCGGGCTGCGGGTCAAGCCGCGGGCCGAACGGCGGCCGAACAGGGAGATCCGCGAGCGGGTCGAGCAGCTTCTCGATCTCGTCCAGCTCGGTCAGTTCGCGGGGCGCTATCCCAGCCAGCTTTCCGGCGGCCAGCGCCAGCGCGTGGCGCTCGCCCGGGCGCTGGCCATCGAGCCGCGGCTCCTGCTGCTCGACGAGCCCTTCGGCGCCCTCGATGCCAAGGTCCGCAAGGAGCTGCGCCGATGGTTGCGGCGCCTCCATGACGAGATGGGGCTGACCAGCCTCTTCGTCACCCATGACCAGCAGGAAGCGCTCGAACTCGCCGACCGCGTGGTGGTGATGGATCACGGCCGCATCGAACAGGTGGGGCCGCCCGACGACGTCTATGCCGACCCCGCCACGCCCTTCGTCTTCGATTTCATCGGCCATTCCAACCGCTTCGAGGGCCTGGTCTCCGGCGGCAGGCTGAGCCTGGGCGGCGTGGCGCTGGGCTGCGTGGCGGCGGGATCGCCGGAGGGCAAAGTCGCCGTCTATGTCCGTCCCCATGACATCGATCTGGCGCCGGACGGCACGCCAGGGACGCTTCCCGCCAAGATCCTCCAGCGGCTGCCCGCCGGCTCGGTGCATCGGCTCGAGGCGCAATCCTCTGCGGCCGAGCAGGCCGTGGAGATCGAGCTTCCGCTCTCGATCGAGCTGCCGGCGGATCTCGCCCCCGGCATGGCGGTGGGTCTCAGGCTCACCAGCTACAAGCTCTTCGCGGACTGACGGACCGGCAGCTTTCGCTCGATCGATCGGCCGCTCTATCGATTGATCGACATCGGGCATATGTCCGCGAACCCCAAAGTGATGGCGGCGAGGGACCCGAGGCAATTGTAGTAGCAGATCTTGTTCATGCCGGAGGTCTCCTGGCTGTCGTAGAAACACAGCATTGCAATCTGGGGTTGTCTCTGAATCGGGGTCATGGGTCGGCTTTGGCTCGCGGGTTCGGCGGTCGCCAGCTGCATACCGGATGAGCCGGCAGCGGCGATATCGATCGACAGCAAAAGGGCCAGGACCGAAGCCATGCCAAGCGATCTCATCTTCTCCTCCCTTGGTCGCGCCCATTGCTCCCAATGGACCGGAGGAGACTCTAATATAAGTAGCAGAACATAGCAAGAACGATCTGGGGGATTCTCGTTGGCGGCCTCGGGTCTCATTAGCCTTGGGCCCTTACTTAGCTTTGGGTGCGGGCCGTCGGCTCGACAGGGCCTTGCGACAAGCGGCCGCGCAGGCGAAGCAGACCTCGGCGCAGATTCGGCAATGCGCATGCATCTCGGCGTGGGTCTTGCACTCATCGCCGCAGCGCTGACAGATATCGGCGCAGGCCTCGAGGATGGGCCGGATATCGGAGTCCCCGCCCGCGGCGGCGCGCGTGACGACGCCCGCTGTTGCCGCGCATATATCGGCGCAATCCAAGTCGAGACGGATGCAGCGGCGAAGCTCCGCCACCATCTCTTCGCCGAGGCAGGCATCGGCGCAGATGATGCAGGTCTCCGTGCAATCGCGGCAGGCCTCGATGCAGGCGATCAGCGCGGCATCGGGACTCCCGCGAAGCTGCGGGTGGGTTTTGATCATGGCCTGGGTATGCATTTTTCCTCCGGCTCTGATTCGCAGCAGGGCGCTTTAGCTTCAATCACCATAGCGCGGGGTGGGTTCCCGGTCCCAGGAACGGGGAACCGCTGGAACCCGTCGGCGCGTCGGACGTTGGGCCTGCATTCGACGGCGGCGGCATCTCAGGAGGACATGCCGACCGAGATCGTCGAAGATCCCGAGCAAAGGGAGCTTCCAGACATGGCAGCAAAGAAGATCAGGGACGTGATGACGCAAGGCGTCGAGCTTATCGATCCGGAGGCGACGCTGAGCGAAGCCGCCGTACGCATGGCGGAGACGGATCTGGGCATTCTGCCGGTGGGCGAGGACGATCGGCTCATCGGCGTCGTCACCGATCGCGATCTTGTCGTGCGTGGCCTTGCCCAGGGCTATGACCCCAATGAGACCAGGGTCCGGGAGGTCATGACGGATCGCGTGCTCTACTGTTTCGACGATCAGGAACCGAGCAAGGCCGCCGAGGACATGGCCGTACAGCAAATTCGGCGCATGCCGGTGGTAAATCGCGAGAAACGCTTGATCGGCATAGTGTCGCTTGCCGATATCGCCCGCAAGCATGACGCCAAGAAAGCAGGCACCACGCTGAAGGAGGTCGTCGTCCCCGGGGATGACGACGGTGCTCGCCATTAACGTCGCGAGTTTCTTGCGCGCCCGGCGCTAGCGGCCCGTTCGCCCAACAGCACCTCCGTCGCCCTCGGAACCGGCGGCGGGCGCCTGGGCCGACAGCCGTATCCGTCATCAGTGCCGGTCGCATCCCCGCCGATAAGGCCTGGCGCAATGCCAGGCCTTGTCGGTGAGGTATCTCTCAGGTTGCAGTCATCACTCTATCGCGCCTGCCGCTAAGCCTTCTTCTGATGCGGCGTGCCGATGAAGGGGAATTCCTTGAGAATATCGGTATGCGGCTTCAGACCGTCGGGGGGGATGTCGCCCTTCGACAGGAAATTGAGGCGATAATCGATGACATCGTCGGTGAAGACGCGCCCGTTGGGATATTTGGCGGGCTTCGTCGGATCGAAGTTCAGCGTATCGGGCAGGATCCGATCCTTGTCGATGGCGGCGATCGCCTCTTCACGCGTGTAATTGCCGGTATGACCCAGCAGATGGATGAACAGCTCGAGCCAGCGCTTGCGATCATTGACCGGTTCGCTGGCGTTGTATTCCTCCTTGGTGTCGTCGGTGTTGAAGAAGCTGCTGACGCTGGGATGCCCCGCGCGATCGACATGCAGCAGCTTGCCGTCGCGCCGCAGGCTGCAGCGTCCCCAGATATGAAGCTCGGGCTTGGGCGCCAGCTCGCTCGTCGGCACCTCCATCACGGTCGAGAACACATTGGCTTGCGTATTGGAATCGACGCCGGTCCAGGGCGACTTGCCGCCCAAATGAGGCGCGGTGAAGTTTCGGCCGCCGCGGGTGTCGAACAGATTCTTGATTCCGTCATAGTCGAAAAAGAAAGCGTCGCTGCGGCTGCCGGCGAAGAAGGTGTAGTTGCCGGATTTCATGATATTGGGCTTGGGGCCGAAGGAGACCTCGCCCTCGCTGATGATCTTCGTACCGACAGGCTCGGGCGAGCGGGATTCGGCACCCTTTGCCACGAAGACGTTGACGGTCTGCTTGCCGTTTTCCGACTTCGAGAAAATATAGGTGAAGGCGATATCCGTCAGAAAATCGCCGTCATTGTCGATGTTGAGGCGGTAGATGGCATCGGGATGGAGTGCGTCGGCCTGCGGATTCGCATTGAGGATCAGCACGGTCCTCGAGGGATCGACAGGCGACTGGAAGGCGTAGAGGTCGCAGAGGTCGAGCCTCTGGTCGCCGAGCGGCGGTCCGAGGCTCAGTCCGGTAAAATGGTTCGACATATCGGCTCTCCTTTGGGGGTAGAAGGCGAACTTCTCTTCGGGCGGTAACAAAACGTTAACCCGCGCCCCTGATTTCACCTGGGATTGGCAGGGGACGACGCTCATTGCAAGCCGTCGGCACGTCTGGCGATGTGAGAAGGCTAAGCTGTGGCGGCTTGTGGTTCAAGCATCGCCGCATCCACACGGAAATTTGAAATGGCGGCGCGACCTAGTCGACGATGGTCGCTCTTCCATGATCGAGAACGACTTTCCCGCGCTCTTTCGCGCTGGCGCGGAAGGAGACGATGGCGTCATCGCGCCAGATCTCGGTGACGATCGTCTCGCCGGGAAAGACGGGGGCGGTGAAGCGGCCCTGGAGACTTCGAAGACGCTCCGGCTTGTAGTCGCAGACCGTGCGCAGGAGCGCATGGCCCGCGATGCCGAAGGTGCAGAGGCCGTGCAGGATCGGGCGGGGAAAGCCGCCCTTCGCCGCCACCGCCGGATCGGCATGGAGCGGATTGCGGTCGCCGGAGAGCCGGTAGATGAGCGCCGCCTGAGGCAGCGTCGCCAGCTCGCAGCTTTCGTCCGCAGGCCGGTCGGGGATGGCATGAGGGGCGGGGACGGGTCCCGCGGGCCCGCCGAAGCCGCCATCGCCGCGCAGAAAAGTCGTCGAGCTGAGGCGGCAGAGAAGCTCGCCGCTGGCCTTGTCGCGGACCTCCCGCTCGGTGAAGACCAGCGCCCCGCGGTCGGATCCCTTGTCGATGACGTCGCGAACCCGGGTCATGCCCAGCACGGTCCCGGAAGGCGGCAAGGGCTTCAGGATCTCGATGCTCTGCTCGCCATGGACGAGGCGGCGCCAATCGGCGCCGCTGCGGGGATCCCTTAGCCAAAAGCCGGGATATCCCAGGATGACGCCCATGCTCGGCAGCGCCTGCAGCCCCTCCTCATAAACGAAGCGGAGCTGTCGCGGATCGGTCGGCTCGGCGCCGAGCCCGATGCCCAGCGCATAGAGGATCGTGTCGCGCTCGTCATAGCGCTGCTCGACCTCTTCGAAGGGCCAGGCGAGAAGCTGGTCGCGGTCGATGGGCATGGCGCGCCGGTCGGAGAACGCCGGGCTAGGCGGCCCCGTAGCCTACCATCCCCTTGACCTCGAGGAACTCCGCCAGGCCGAATTCGGCATATTCGCGGCCATTGCCGGATTGCTTGTAGCCGCCGAAGGGCGCGCCGGAATCCCAGGCGGGATAGTTGATCTGCACGACCCCCGCCCGCATCTGCCCGGCGATATGCCGGGCCCGCTGGATATCGCCGGACTGGACATAGGCCGCCAGCCCATAGGGCGTGTCATTGGCGAGCCGGATGACCTGCTCCTCGCTGTCATAGGGCATGATCGAGATCACGGGCCCGAAGATCTCCTCCCGCGCGATGCGCATCTCCGGCTTCACATTGGCGAAGACCGTCGG
Source organism: uncultured Alphaproteobacteria bacterium (assembly GCA_963757155.1). Lineage (GTDB taxonomy): Bacteria > Pseudomonadota > Alphaproteobacteria > Dongiales > Dongiaceae > DASXQK01. Next base: position 142,764 of record CAVWQS010000020.1, on the reverse strand, counting down.
GCGCACGAAATAGCCGCGGTTCAGCCCATCGGGCCGGCCCAGCCCGCCGGTGACGAGCTCCGCACCTTCCTTGATGCCGGCCTCGATCAGCCCCTGGACCTTGTCGAACTGGGCCTGGCTCACCACCGGGCCGATGGTGCTCGCCTCATCGGTCGGCATGCCGACGCGGATTGGCGACGCCGTGGCCTTGGCGATGGCGACCGCCTCGTCATGGCGATCCTGGGGCACGAACATGCGGGTCGGCGCGTTGCAGCTTTGCCCCGTGTTGCGCATCACGCCCATGACGCCGCGGCTCACCGCATTGTTGAAATCGGCATCCGCCAGAATGATGTTGGCGGACTTTCCGCCCAGCTCCTGATGCACGCGCTTGACGGTATCGGCCGCCGCCTTGGCGACCAGGATGCCCGCGCGCGTCGAGCCGGTGAAGGAGACCATGTCCACATCGGGATGGCTGGCGATGGCCTGGCCCACGACCGGCCCATGGCCCTGGACCAGATTGAACACACCCTTGGGCACGCCGGCGGCATGCATGATCTCGGCAAAGATGATGGCGTTGAGAGGTGCGATCTCGCTCGGCTTCAGCACCATGGTGCAGCCGGCGGCGATGGCGGGGCCGACCTTGCAGGCGATCTGATTCAGCGGCCAGTTCCAAGGGGTGATCATGCCGCAGACGCCGATGGGCTCCCGCCTCACCATGGTGGTGCCCTTGTGGGTGTCGAACTCGAAATTCTCCAGCACCTCGATCATCTTTTTGAGATGGGCCATGCCGATGGGCGCCTGGGACTCCCGGGCGAATTTCACCGGCGCACCCATCTCGCGCGAGACGGTCGCGGCGAGCTCTTCGATGCGAGGCTGATAGGCCTCCACGATCCGGCGCAGCAACGCTAGCCGTTCTTCCCGCGAAGTCCGGGCGAAGGCAGGGAAGGCGGCCTTGGCCGCCGCCACGGCCCGATCGACGTCACGCTTGCCGCCGATGGCGATCTGGGTGATGGGCTCCTCGGTGGAAGGATCGATGACGTCGATCCGCTCGCCGTCCAGGGGATCGACCCAGGTGCCGTCGATATAGAACTGCAGCTCGTGTGCTTTGGTCATTTTCATCTTTCCGGAGCGTGAATGGCGGCCTCAAGGGCTCAGCGTGGCGAGGGATCAGAGGGTGGCTTCTAGGCCGGATCGCCGGATTATCCGCGTTGGCCGGCAAGAGGTCAATCGACGGCAGAGCTCAAGGTCCCGCCTGCGCTTCCCACAAACATGGCCGTCGCGGGTAGTCGATCCACCAACGAGCTGCTTTGTGGCTCCTCCAGGGAGCGAGATCCGGGTGGGAAATGTCGACGAGCTTGTCGGCGAATTGAAGCCAGCTGTTCGCGAGCTGCTCTGGGGACCAGCGATATTGGTACCCCCAGTCATTCGAGATATCGGTCAGCAGCTGGCGCGTGCGATACTGCTGATGGCGCTGCATGGTCCGCTTGAACCCCATGTATTTGTAGTGCAGAAGCAGAAGCTCGTCCCGCAAGGGCGCGACGATCCTTCCGACCGGCGCCGCCTTGTGCCGGCCGGGCTGACAGAGGGTCGCGTCGACGTCGTCGGGGGAGAAGATGGCGAGCTTGTTCATGTCTTCAAAAGGGGCACCCATCGTCAGCGAATCGCTCAGCCGTATGCCTTGGGGCGGAAACTCGTCGGCGATCATCTGATAACCCAAGGCCGGAATGATCGTGATTCCGGCGCGCTTGCACGCGCTCAAATAGAGATCGATCCTGGGATGATAGAGATGCTCGTCGATATCGCAGACGATCACCCAATCCGCCCGGCCACGGCTTTCATGCCAGCATGTCTCGAGCAGCGACAAGGCAGCCAATATGCGCGAGCTCGGATTGCGATATGCCGCCTGATCCCTGATCTCGACCTTGGGATGCGCGGCCAGAATGTCCAATGACCCGTCGGTCGATCCGTCATCATAGACGACGTAGCGTTGAACCAGATCGTCGTAGTTGCGAAACATGAAGCCCAGCATATGGGCGTCGTTCCAGCATCTGGTGTAAAGGTCGATCTTCACTGGGGATTCACTTGGCGGCTGCAAGTTGGCGCGCGCGGTCGGCAAGCTCGCGGCGCGCGGCCTCGAGCGATTGCGGCGAGGCCAAGCCCCAAACGGTCAATCGCGCCCTGATGGCGCGGATGGCTTGATCCAAATCCTTTTCCGAGGTGACGCGCCGCAGGAGAGAGCGCGACAGCCAAGCCCCCGTGGCCCCGACCCGTGGATACTGGGCCAGCACCAGATCCGGGGGGATCGGAAGCGCGCTGTCGGCGGGATGGGCGACACCGCCGATTGCCAAGGCCAATCCGGCATCCCGCACCTCCTGGGCAAGGGCATCCAGCAAGGGAGAAGCCAGCAGCTCGAAGTGATTGGCAACCCGCAGCTCCCGGCGCAGGTCGTTCAAGCCGACCATGACCTCTTGGATGCCAGGCACGGCGACAATCTCACGGATTCGCACCGCTGCCGAGGCCGTCTCGAGGAGGATCGAGATTTGCGCCCGGTTCCCCACCATCCCGACAAATTCTGCCACCTCTTCCACCGTCCTGAAGTACGGCAGCATGATCGCCTGGGCGCCCCGGCGCAGCACATTCTCGATCTCGAACGGAGTCTGCGGATTGATCGGGTTTACCCGCGCGAAGAGCTTGGCCTTGGTCACCGAAGCTCCGATTATCGCGAGGTCCTCCGGCTTGTGGTCGGACAAGCGACTGTCCTTGTCCGATTGGCGAGCCGCCTTGCCGATGACATCCAGATCTACGCCGACATAGTCCACGTCGCTGCGGTCGGCTGCTGCCGCCAGGATCGGATCGGATGTCACCAGGGTTAAGCGAAAGGTGACGCCGAATCCCTGGGGCTGCGGCGCAACCGTCAAAGAAGGCCCTGTACCGGCTCGGCGTCGGGCGTCAGCCGCCAATTGTCGGGGTCTTCATAGTCGTAGAGATTGTCGGTCACATTGATATATCCGGCGGCCTGGCCGCTTTCGTTCCGCAAGCCATGCCAGACACCGGGCGGCACGATCACCATGATCGGGCGCGCGGCACCGAGACGGTAGATCTCCGTGACGCCCTTCGACGTCGAATCCGCTCGATCGTCCCAGAGCGCCAGCTTGACGTTCCCACCGACGCCGATGAGGTGATCGATCTGGCTCTCGTGCTTGTGCCAGTCGGTCACGGCGCCCGGATTTAACTGTACCCAATTGATCTGGCGCACCTGCATCTGGGCGCCGGGCCAATCCGTGCGGAAAATCTCAGTCATGAATCCGCTGCGGGTGATCACATTGCCCATCTCGATCACCCGGACGCCCTGGATGCGCGGGGGAACAGCCCTTGCCCCACCGGCCTTTACGGTCTGCGAATCCTTCCGGCCTGGCGAGCTCACGGCATCCTCCGCAACGGACATGATTCCTGAATTCTTACAGCCCAGCTGTGGCCCTGTCACTTCTGCGGCAGCGATCCGGTCAGAGGCTGCGGCGACTTCCCGGCCTCAGCCGCCGAGCCGCCCGATGATCGAGATCGAAGCGACGTTCATATGCGGGAAGCCGCCGAGGTTGTGGGTCAGGCCCAGGACCGGCGCCGTCTTGCGCTGGCGTTCGCCGGCGCGGCCCTGCATCTGGAGATAAAGCTCGTAGAGCATGCGCAGTCCCGAGGCGCCGATGGGATGGCCGAAGCATTTCAGCCCGCCGTCGATCTGGCAGGGGAGGGTGCCGTCGGAATCGTAGAAGCCGTCCATGATGTCCCGGATGGCGCCGCCTTCGGGCGAGAGCTGAAGATCCTCCATCGTGACGAGCTCGGTGATGGAGAAGCAATCATGCACCTCCGCCAGGGAGATCTGGCGGCGCGGATCGGTGACTCCGGCCTCGGCATAGGCCCGCGCTGCGGCAATGCGGGTGGTGAGGAGATAGCTCCCGTCCCAGGAATTATGCTGGGCCTCGGTGCCGTTGGAGACGGCGAGCTGGAGGGATTTGACCGAGAGCAGATCGCGCTTGCCGAGGCTGCGGGCGATCTCGGGGGTGGTGACGATGGCACAGGCGCTGCCGTCGGAGACCCCGCAGCAATCGTAGATGCCCAGCGGCTCGGCCACGATGGGCGAGCGCAGGACCTGGGCCTCCTCGATGCGGTTGCGCAGATGGGCCTTGGGGTTGCGGGCGCCGTTGTCATGGCTCTTCACCGAGACATGGGCCATGGCGCGCTTCAGATCGCCGGCGTCGACCCCATGCTTGGCGCGATAGGCGGCGGCGAGCTGGGCGAAGGCGCCCGGCGCCGAGAGATTGGGCCAGTACATCGAATTGACCGAGCCGCGGCTGCGCTGGGGCAGCCCGCCATAGCCCGTATCCTTCAGCTTCTCGCAGCCGAGCGCGAGCGCGATATCGCAGGCCCCGGCCGCCACCGCATAGACCGCGCCGCGGAAGGCCTCAGTGCCGGAGGCGCAGTAGTTCTCGACCCGGGTGACCGGCACATTGCCGAGGCGGAGCGCCACCGACAGCGGAATGCCTGACTTGCCGACATGCTGCTCCTCGATGGCGGTAGCGAGCCAGGCGGCCTGGATCTGGCTGGGCTCGACGCCGGCATCGCCCATGGCCTCCTCGAAGGCCTCCACCATCAGATCCTCGGCATCGCAATCCCACCGCTCGCCGAAGCGCGAGCAGCCCATGCCGAGGATGACGACCTTGTCGCGGATGCCGCTTGCCATGGTGCCTCCTCAGGCGGCCGGCGCGGAGACCGGCGCCGCCTTCCAGAAATAGCGCGTAAAGCCCCGGGCCGCATCCTGCTCCTTGACCCGGAAAGCCATGCGCACGGCCATGCCCACCGCGACCTGCCCGGCATCGACATCGGTGAAATCCATCATCATCCGCCCACCCTCGATGAAGCGGATCATGCCGAAATGCTGCGGCGGGTCGGGGCTGTAGGTCAGCATGTCAGCGGTATAGGTCATGACTTCCCCGATCTGATCGGCGAAGGGATGATCGACCTGGCTGTGGAAGGCATGGCAGTTGGGCGCGACGCAGACATGGCTCTTGGGGAATTGCGGCGTGCCGCATTTGCTGCAACGCCCGCCGATCAGCCCCAGCACCATGTCGCGGTTGCGGTAGAGCGCCGTCAGCGGCGTCGCCTTGTCGAGCTCGGCCCGCATGCCGCGCTCCAGCGGCACCAGCTCGTTGAAGGCGAGGAATTTCTGATAGTTGGTCTCCTCGCGCCGGCGCGCCAGGGCGGCCGCAACACCGCCACGGGGCGCCCGCGTGGCCAGCGCCGGGGTCGCCTCGAAGAGCAGCGCATCGCAGCCCTGGCCGAATCCCAGGAGAAGAATGCGCTCGCCTGGCTTCGCCTTCTCCAGCGCGGCGGCAAGCGCGAAGAGGGGATGGGCCGTGCCCAGATCGCCGCAACGCTCGGCGAGCCCGTCCTCCCCGGCGCCCTCGGCGAAGCCACAGCGCTGCGCGACGGCCTTGGCCGAGCGGGCAAGGGCGGCGGGGAAGGCGACATGGGCGATGTCCTTCGCCGCCATGCCGGCCTTCTCCAGCAGGCCGGCGACGACCCGCGGCACGATCTTCTGATGGCCCTCGTCGCGGATCCAGCGCTCCTCCCAGGCATAGTCGAAGCTCCGCCCCTGGCCGCGGTAGTGGTCGACGAAATCGACGCTCTCGCCGTGATGGGCGAGGAGACGAGCGATGGGCTCGCCCTCGCCCAGAAGCAGCGCCGCGGCGCCGTCGCCATAGGCAAGCTCCTGCGGGCTGCCGGATTTGCTCCGCCGGCGCTCGGCGGCCAGCAACAGCACAGGACCAGCACCGCCTTGGACGGATTGCAGCCCGGAAAGGAGCGCCGTGCTGGCAGCGCGTTGGGACCCCGCGATGTCCAGCGTCGCCACGGACTCCGGCAAATTCAGCGCCGCCGCAGCGATGCCGCTGTTCTGGCGGTCGTCGAAGGGCAGGCTGGTGGAGGCGAGATGGACCGCGGCGAGATTTCCGCGCTCGAAGCCCGCGAGGCAATCGTGCCCTGCCTCCACCGCCATGGTGATGGCATCCTCATCCCAATTGGCCATGGCCCGCTCGCCCCGGCCGAGGGCGGCGAGGCCGGGGTTGAACCAGGCATTGGCCGCCGCGGCCGCCTTGCGCGACAGGCGCAGCCGCGGGAGATAGGCCCCAAAGGCGAGGAGGCCCACTTCCATGGGCCTAGACCGGGTCCCAGGAGAAGACGTCGGCGGAGCGGTCGAGCGGCGCGAAGGAGGGCTTGAGCGCCGGCAGCATATGGGAGGCAAGCGTCGCCGGCGTCCAGCCTTCGCTGCGCTGGACGCTGCGCACCGGGCGCGACTGGCTCATCAGGAAGATCTCGTTCATCCGGGAGGCGAAGATCTGGCCGGTGACGTCCTTGGCCAGATCGCTCGCCAGGAAGACGGCGAGGGGCGCGATCTTCTCCGGCCCCATGGCCTTGATCCGCTCGACCCGCTGGCGATCCGCCTCGCTCTCCGTCGGGATCGTGCCGATGAGGCGGCTCCAGGCGAAGGGCGAGACGCAATTGGAGCGCACGTTGAAGCGGGCCATGTCGAGCGCGATGGATTTCGAGAGTCCGACGATGCCGAGCTTCGCCGCGGCGTAATTGGCCTGGCCGAAATTGCCGATCAGCCCGGAGGTGGAGGTGAAATGGACGAAGCTGCCGCTCTCCTGCTCCCGGAAATGCTGGGCGGCGGCGCGGGAGACATAGAAGGTGCCGAAGAGATGCACCTTCACCACCGTCTCGAAATCATCGACGCTCATCTTGTGGAAGAAGCGGTCGCGCAGGATGCCGGCATTGTTGATGACGCAGTCGATGCGCCCGAAGCTCTCCACAGCCTGGCGCACGATGCCCTCCGCGGCGGCGGGATCGGCGACGCTGGCGCCATTGGCGACGGCCTCGCCCCCGGCGGCGCGGATGGCATCCACCACCTCGTGAGCGGGCTGCTGATCCTGGCCCGAGCCATCGGCGCTGCCGCCCAGATCGTTGACCACGACCCGGCCACCTTCGGCGGCGGCGAGCAACGCGATCTCGCGCCCGATGCCGCGGCCCGCCCCAGTGACGACGACGACCTTGCCCTGCAGCGAACCTTCGGCCATCGCGCGTCTCTCCCATGAAATCTCTCAGCCTTTCGGCAAGCTGACAGTCGGCCCCAATCCATGTCAAGGTAAGTGAAATACAGTTTTGCATTGCGAAATATAACGGAAACGGGAGGCCCCATCATGATCCCGAGAACGATCCTCACCAGCGAGCATGAGCAGTTCCGCGACAGCGTCCGGCGGTTTCTCGATCGCGAGGTCGCCCCTCATCACGAGCGCTGGGAAGAGGAGGGCAAGGTCAGCCGCGAGGTCTGGCTGAAGGCGGGGGCGGCGGGTCTGCTCTGCACCGGCATGCCGCCGGAATATGGCGGCGCGGGTGCGGATTTCCGCTATGTCGCCATCCTCACCGAGGAGACGTCGCGGCGGGTCTTCAGCGGCCCCGGCTTCCGTCTCCATTCGGATATCGTGGCACCCTATATCCTGCACTACGGCACCGAGGCGCAGAAGCAACGCTGGCTGCCGCCCATGGCGCGGGGCGAGGCGATCGGGGCGCTGGCCATGACCGAGCCCGGCGCCGGCAGCGATGTCCAGGCCATCCGCACCACGGCGCTGCGCCAGGGCGAGGAGTTGGTGGTGAACGGCTCCAAGACCTTCATCACCAACGGCCAGCTCGCCGACCTCGTCATCCTCGCCTGCAAGACCGATGCCCGCGCCGGGGCCAAGGGGGTGAGCCTGGTGCTCGTGGAGACCGATCGCCCCGGATTCAAGCGCGGGCGCAACCTGAAGAAGCTGGGCCAGAAGGCCCAGGACACCTCGGAGTTGTTCTTCGAGGATCTGCGCCTACCGGCCTCAAACCTCTTGGGCGAGGAGGGGCGGGGCTTCGAATATATGATGACCGAGCTGCCCCAGGAGCGCCTCCTCATCGCCATCACCGCCGTGGCCATGGCCGAGGCGGCGCTGGAATGGACTCTCGATTACACCCGCCAGCGCCAAGCCTTCGGCCGGCCGTTGGCGGAATTCCAGACCAACCGCTTCAAGCTCGCGGAGATGAAGACCGAGATCCAGATCGGCCGCGTCTTCCTCGACCGCTGCCTGGAGCTGCATCTCGAGGGCAAGCTCGATGTCGAGACCGCGGCCATGGCGAAATACTGGCTGACCGAGCTCGAGGGCCGGGTCATCGATCAATGCCTGCAGATGCATGGCGGCTATGGCTACATGCTGGAATATCCCATCGCGCGCGCCTTCGCCGACGCCCGGGTCCATCGCATCTACGGCGGCAGCAACGAGATCATGCGCGAGCTTGTCGCGCGGCATTTGTGACGGCTCATGCCTTTGGCGGCTCTGGACACGGAACGGAAGACGGCCCTCTCCTCAGTTCGTCATGGCCGGGCTTGTCCCGGCCATCCACGTCGTGGGGAGCCGAGGAGATAGCCGGGGAGGACAGGGTCCCCGTTACAGCACTAAGGTCACGGTGGATTGTGGCGCGGGCCGACGTGGATGGGCCGGGACTGCGCCCGGCCATGACGGTTGAAAGAGTGCCGCTCGCCGATCAACCGGACAGCCGGGGCTCGTCCCGAACGGGAGCGGCGAAAAATGCAATAGCGCCGTGGTTTCCCGAACCTAGGCTGTCGGAAGCAAGAATTGCCGCGAAGCTCCCTAGCTCGCCTCCCCGATGCTGAGGGTGAAGCGGACCGTTGTGCCCTGCGGCTCGCGGGGCGACGCCCACAGCCGTCCCCCATGGGCTTCGATGATCGATCGGCAGATCGAAAGCCCCATGCCCAAGCCGTCGGGCTTCGTGGAGAAGAAGGGTTCGAAGATACGCTGCGCGATCTCCGGCGCCAGCCCGGTGCCGGTGTCCTCGATCGCGACCACGATTGCGCGCGGCTCGGCGAGGGTCGAGGAGACCATGAGCTCGCGCTGGTACTCCCGGATCGGCTTCATGGCTTCGATCGCGTTCAAGACCAGGTTCAGTACGACCTGCTGCAACTGAACCCGGTCGCCGACGACGGGCGGTCCCGCGGTCAGCAGGTCGGTGCGAAGCACGATGCCATGGCGCTTCAGCTCGCTGCCGGTGAGGGTGAGCACCTCCCGGACCGCGTCATTGATGTCGAACGTGGCGAGCTCCGGTCCGGATTTCATAGCCAGCGCTCGCAGGCCGCGAATGACTTCCCCGGCCCGCATGGCATCCCTCACGATACGGGAAAGCGCATTTCTCGCCTCGCCGATATCCGGCTTGTCCCGGTTCAACCAGAGCAGCGCCGTGTCGCCGTTGCTCACGATGGCGGTGAGGGGCTGGTTGATCTCATGGGCGATGGAGGCGACCAGCTGGCCCATGGTCGTCAGCCGCGCCACATGGGCCAGATCCGCTTGCGCATCTCTCAGCGCCTCTTCGGCGCGCCGCCGCTCCGTGATGTCCATGACCGTGCCGACGAATTCCAGCTCACCGAAGGGCGTGATGTCGGGCCGGCCCACGCTTTGCAGGCGCTTGGCGGTACCGTCCGGGAGCGTGATGCGATACTCCATCTGGAAGGGGCTCTTGTCGCGCACGGCGATTTCGAGAGTTCGTGCGAATGCCACGCGATCGTCCGGCTCGATCCTCTCCATGAAGGTCGCATAAGAGGGCTGGGTTGCCGCCGGATCGAAGCCGAAGATGCGGAAGTGTTCCGTCGACCAGCCGACCTCGCCGGTCGCGACGTTCCAACGCCAGCTTCCGGTTTGGGTGATCTCTTGCGCCTGGGCAAGAAAGGCTTCGCTGCGTCGCAGATTTTCCTCGGCTCGCTTCCGGTCGGTGATATCGAGCACGAAGCCGGCAATGAGCGGGGTGCTCCCTGCGACCGACACCGTCGACGCGCTGACCTCCGTCCAAACGACATCACCTGATTTGGTCCGGTATCGCTTTTCGAAGCGAAGCGTCTGAAGCCGGCCCGCCGCATGCGCGGCGACGATCTGCCTGCTGGCTTCCCGATCGTCTTCGTGGGTGATCTCGAGAGGCGAAAGCCTGAGGAGCTCGGCTTCCGAATAGCCGAACATCTTGCAATAGGCGGCATTGACCGCGACAAAGCGACCTTGGGGATTGGTCAGGACGATGCCGACCAGCGTGTTCTCGAACAGGCTTCGCCAGAGCCTTTCGCTCTCCCGCAAGGCGTCTTCCGCCTTCTGCCGGTCGCGGTTCTCATTGCTCAGATCGGCATAGAGGCGGGCATTCTCCAGCGAGATCGCCATTTGCGACGACAGCAGCTTCAGCACTGAGGTCCGGACAGGCGTGAACACCCCGGACGCCAGATTGTTCTCGAGATAGAGAAGGCCGACCAGCTCGGCCTGCTTGACCAGAGGCAGGCAGAGGAGGGATCGCGGATGCTGCCTGCGGATGTAGTCGTCGGCCGAGAATGCGTTCTGGGCCGAGGCGTCGTCGAGGATCACGCTCTCCTTCGTCCGGATCACCGTATGGAGCAGGGACTCCGGCAATTCAGCCGCGGTCACCGTGTCCTCGCGGAGGCGCACGGTGACGGTTTTCCGGTCGGTTCTGGCTTCCGCCTCGATCTGCAGCCTGTCGCCCCTCAGCAAAATGAGAAGCCCGTATTCGGCGCCGGCATGCTCGAGCGCAACGGTCATCAAGGCTTCGACAAGACGCCCGAGAACGATCTCCCCGGAGACGGCTTGCGAGGCCTTGACCACGGTGCCGATGTCCAGCTGCTCGGCGGACGTGCCGAACATGGCGGTTGGCGGGGCCACGGCGGGATTCACGCGCAACAGGGGATAGCGCTGATCGAGCTGCTGGACCTTGCCTTCCGCGCCCCAGCGCGCAAAGCAACTGCGCGCCTCCCTGAAATGGGCGCGGCCGCCGGTCGTATAGCCGCGGGCGAGATGGAAGCCCGCCGCTAGTTCATGGGCGATCCCTTGGTTCTGGACGAAGCCCTGATCGCCCGCCGACTGAATGGCCTGCTCGTAGAGTCGCATGGCCTCGCCGTCTTGCCCCTCGATGCGGGCGATCTCGGCCGACACCAGTGTGTGCTTGTCCGCAAAGGTCGGGGGGTAATTTATGGCCCATTCCCGCAGCTGCTCGTCATGCGCCGCCAGACGGTCTCGCCATGCCCTCCGCTCGTCGGGGGGAACCGTCTCATAAAGCGCCGCGAGCGTCAGGGCGGTGTAGTAGAAATAATCGACGGTGTGGATGAGGCCGAGGGCGCTCTGGAGCAGGGGTTCGGCCTGGTTGGCTGCCGCGAGAGCCTCCGTGTAGTCGCCGGAGAGATAGCGCGCCTTCAGCTTGAGAACCCAATACCAGCAGACCGGGAAACTGCTGCGTACACTGTGGCCAGTGGCGAGCTGGGCTTCGAATGCCGCTTCGTCGAAACTGGCATCGTTGAAGGTGGAGAGGTTCAGGGTCCGGCCCTGCATGGTGGCCACGAAGCGCTGCTGGCTCACCATGATGTCCTCGACGTCGCGGAATCCGGCTCTGCGGACGAATTCCAGGCCTCGTTCCGTCTCGCGCCAGACCACATCGAGTGGATCGTTACGCAGCAACAGGGCTGCGACGGCCTGGAGCAGGCTGAAGCAGGCATCGGTCAGATCGCCCGTCTCGACGGCCGCGCGGAAAGCCGCCCGATTGAAATCGAGGGCGGTACCGATGGATTGCGTCCAGAAGGCAACCCATCCCATCGCGTGACGAACCTTCGGTTCATAGTCGACGAAGCCGTGCTTCTCGACCACCTCGCAAGCGACCCTGGCGAGACGGTAGCCCTCATGGTAGCGGTGAAAGGCCGATCCCAGGATGAATCCCAGCCAGGCGTAAGCATGCGCCGCAGCGCCGCTCGTTCCGTGCTGCACGCTGAGATTCACCATGCGGCACAGATGCAGGCAGAACAGATTCATGTCGGTGTAATAGGCAGGAGCGTCGACGACCGAGAGCAGGCGCATGGCGGCCTGGAGATCCGGATCCGTCATCTGCGGCAAATCGATCAGCCCCTCGATCGACCGGCTCCTCCAGATTGCGCCAGACCATCTCGTATTCGGCCTGGACCTGCTCCCGGCTCGGATGGACGGGCAGGTCGATGCCGAAGAGGCGCAGGCATTGGAGAGCTTCGTCGACGGCCTGGGGATTCTCCCCCTTCACGACATGCAGCTGGACCTTGAGATGAGCGGCCGCCGCCTGGTCGATCTTCGACCTGCCGCGTGACAGCAGGTCCTGGATCAGTTGCTCGGCCTCGTCGAGATTGCCGGTCAGAAATTCGCACTCCGCCCGTTCCAGCCGCAGGGCAAACATCAAATCGTAGTGGCGGCTCCAGCCGCTGTCGTCCATCAGCGCCATGCCGGCCGCAAGATAGACGCAGGCCGATCCATAGGCCGTCGACGCCTTGGCTTTTCGACCCGCCCGAAGCTCGATCATCGCGACTTGCGCCCGATCCTTCCTTTCGACCAGCCGGAGCGCGCCTCGATTGAATTGGCTTGCGATCTCAAACAGATGTTCGGCGAGGTCTCCCGGGGTCATGCTCGACAGCAGCGCGCGGCCGATGCGCAGATGGACCTCGGCACGCTGCGCTTCGGGAATCAGCGAGTAAGCGGCCTGCTGGATTCGGTCATGCAGGAATTTGTAGGCGGTGTCCTGGCGGCAAATGAGCCCTGCGTGGACGGCTGGCCAGAGGGCCGCGTCCACTTCCTCCGGCGTTTTCTCGTGAACCAAGCTCAGCGTGGTGACCTCGGCCATGTTGCCCAGGCAGGCGAGGTCCTTCAGGGCGGCCTGGGTCGGGGGGGACAGCCGCCGCAGCTTCCCGGCCATGAGGTCCACCACATTGTCCGTATAATTCCGGGCGCGGATGCGATCGATATCCCACTGCCAGGCCTGTCGGGCAGTGTCGAAGCTCAGCAGCCCCTCGTCGGCCAAGGCGGTCAAAAACTGGATCGCGAAAAACGGATTGCCGCTGGTCTTCTGATGCACGAGCCGAGCCAGCGGCTCGGCACGGGCCGGGGTGCATTGGAGAGCATCGCCGGCGAGCTGCCCGATATCGGCGAGCCGGAGGGGGACCAGAACGATCTCCTGCACCCTCGCGCCGACCTTGCGGATCGCCTCCAGCGTCCGCGGCAGGGGATGCTCGGGGCCGACCTCGTTGTCCCGGTAGGCCCCGACCAGCAACAGATGCCCGACCTCGGAATTCGTCGCCAGATGCTCGATGAGATCGAGGGTCGCCGTATCCAGCCATTGCAAATCGTCCAGGAAGAGCGCCAGCGGATGCTCTTTGCGGGCGAACACGCCGAGGAAGCGCGCGAAGACCATATGAAATCGACTCTGAGCATCCTGCGCCGTCAGATCGGTGACAGGCGGCTGATTGCCGATCACGAGCTCGAGATCGGGGACGAGGTTGACGATGAGCTGGCCGTTCGAACCCACCGCCTCGCGTAGCGCATCCCGCCACCCGCCGAGCTCCGCCTCGCTCTGGCCCAGCAACGGACGGACGAGGCTCTGGAAGGCCTCCGCGATGGTCGCATAGGGGATATCGCGCTTGTACTGGTCGAACTTGCCGGATGCGAAAAGGGCGCGCAGCGGGACCAGACTCTTATGCAACTCGTTCACGACAGAGGATTTGCCGATGCCGGAATAGCCGGAGACGAGCACGAGCTCGGTGCTGCCTTCGCTCACGACACGGTGGAAGGCCCCCAGCAGGCTGCCGATCTCGCCCTCCCGGCCATAGAGCCTCTCCGGGATCAGCATTCGATCCGACGCGTCCCGGGCACCCAGCGCGAATGGCTCGATCCCGCCGGTCGCTTCCCATTCCGCCAGGCATCGCTGCAGATCGCCGGCAAGGCCGGCCGCGGTCTGGTAACGGTCTTCGGCGGTCTTCGCCAGGAGCTTCAGGATGATCGCCGCGAGCGTTTCCGGTATCCCGGGGACCCGCTCGTCGGGCGGCATCGGCTGACGGGCGATGTGGCAGTGGATCCACTCCATCGGATCGGCCGCGGCGAAGGGAGGTTCACCCGTCAGCATCTCGTAGAAGGTGACGCCCAGCGCATAGAGATCGCTACGGGAGTCGACCGAGCGGTTCATCCGGCCCGTCTGCTCCGGTGCCATATAGGCGAGTGTTCCGGCGATGACCTCCGGCGGGGCCGGTGCCTGGTGCTCGCGCGGCAGCAGGGAAGCGATGCCGAAGCCCGTCAGCCATACGCCGCCGCCTGCGCGGTCGACGAGGATGTTGGGGGGCCTGATATCCTTATGGATCAACCCGCGGCCATGCATCCCGCCGATGGCGGCGGCGAGGGGGACAGCAATCCGCAGGAATTGCGCCACATCCAGGGGACGGCCGAGAAGCCCATCGAGGGGCTCGCCACCGGGATCCGCCAGCACCAGGGTCGGGCGGCCGCTGCGCGTCGTGATCGCCAGAGGATGTGCCGCCCAGCCAGCGTCGAGTACCTCCCGCAGCGCGTGTTCATGCTCGAGGCGCTCGGCTGCCCCCGGGGAAGCATAGTCGCCGGCAGGAGCGGCGAGGATGATCGGGGGCAAGCCCTTCCCCCGCCCGCGGGTCAGCGTCAGCGTGCCTTCGCGTAGGATCGAGAATGCATAAGCGGAGAGTCCCGCTTCCAGGGCCTCCCCGCGCCAGTTGACCATTGCATCCTCGCCCTTCGCATGCATCGGATAGTCCCGGATCAGAGCAGGGGCTTGGTGGAAGAATTTACCAATTGTGCCTTCTCGGCAAGGCGATAGCAGGCCACGGGCTGGCCTGGCCTATCGCCCGGTGCCGGCAATCCAGAGGCCTAGATCTTCGAGAAATCCGGCCGGCGCTTGGCGAGGAAGGCGGCGGTCCCCTCGGCGAATTCGGCGCTCCCGAAGGCGATGGCCTGGGCCATGGCCTCTTCCTCCAGGAACTGGTCGAAGGTCGTGGAATAAGCGCGGTTGAGGAGGGTCTTGGTGAGGCCGAGGCTCGTGCCGGGCCCTGCGGCGATCTGATCGGCCAGGATTTGGGCCTCCTCCAGCAGTTTCTCCTGCGCCACCTGGCGCAAGGCAAGGCCGAGGGAGACCGCCTCGGCAGGCTCGATGCGCCGGTTGGTCATCAGGATCTCCTTGGCGCGCATCATGCCGGTGATCCGCGGCAAGGTGAAGGCAAGGCCGAGATCGGGGGCCGCTCCCACCGCGGGAAAACCGGCGCGGAAGAAGCCGCGGTCGGAAATCAGGATGAGGTCGCAGAGCAGCGCCAGGGAAAATCCCGCGCCCACGGCCGCGCCATTGACCGCGGCTACCACCGGCTTCTCGCTTTCGAGCAGAAGCCGGCACCACTTATGCGCATGGCGCAGGCGGCTGCGCACCTCCGTCGCCCCGCGCTCCTGCATCTGCTTGATGTCGCCGCCGGCGGAAAATGCCTCGCCCGTGCCGGTCAGGATCAGGCAGCGGATCTGGGGGTCGCCGAGCAAGCCCGGCAATTCATCCGCCAGGCCGGAGCGAAGCGCCAGGCTGATGGCATTCATGTTGGCGGGGCTGTTGAGGCGCAACAGCGCCGTCGCGCCCCTGCGTTCGACGATGACGGCCGACATCGGATTCTCCCTCGGAGCTATGCGCCAGGCATGCTACCTCGCCCCGTTCGCATGGCGAAAGTGGATTTCATATTGCGGGTGAAGAAGCCCTCGTGAAATGATCGACGCATCACCGCGAGCGATGAATGCGCGGGAGCCGAGGAAGCGTCCACATGCAGCTGACCCAAGGCCTGACGCGCGCCCGCAGCCTCTATGGACGCAGGGTCGCGGTGACCTCAGGCGATCGGCATTTCACCTGGGACGAGCTCGTCGACCGGGTCGCACGGCTGGCGGCGGCGCTGCGCGGCCTCGGCATGGAAAGCGGCGACCGCATCGCGATGCTGGGCGAGAACAGCCATCGCAGCATCGAGTTCTACTACGCTCCTTGCTGGGGCGGCGGCGTCTTCGTCCCGCTCAACCCGCGGCTGAGCGAGGCCGAGATCCTGGCCCAGCTCCGCGATGCCGAGCCCATGGCCCTCATCCTCGATCCGGCCTTGGCCGACCGGGCGGGGAAATTCCTGGCCGAGGTGCCGAGCCTGAAGGCCGTGATCTCCGGGGGCGGCGATCCGGCGCCGTCGGGCACGCTTTCCTATGAGGCGCTCATCGCCGGCAGCGCGCCGGCGGAGGATGCGCGCCGCGGCGGGGAGGATCTGGCGGCGCTGTTCTATACCGGCGGCACCACGGGCCGCGCCAAGGGCGTGATGCTGAGCCACGCCAATCTCTTCGTGAATGCCATGAACACCTTGGTGAATGCCCGGCTGGAATCGCCGCCGACCCAGCTTCATGCCGGTCCTCTCTGCCATCTGGCGGCCGGCGGGCGCGTCTTCACCAATACGCTGGCCGGCGGCCGCCATGTGATGCTGGCACGCTTCCGGCCGCCGGAGCTGCTGCAGCTGATCGAGCGCGAGCGCGTCACCGGCATGTCCATCGTGCCTACCATGATCGGCATGCTGCTGGCCGAGCCCGCCTTCGCGACGGCGGATCTCTCGAGCCTGCGGGTCATCAACTACGGCGGCTCGCCCATCCCCGAGCCGATCCTGAGCCGCTTCATGGCGCGCCTGCCGCAGGTGGATTTCGGCCAGTCCTACGGGATGACCGAGCTCTCGCCCATCGCAACCCATCTGACCCCCGCCGACCATCGCCGGGGCGGGCCTCGCCTGCGCTCGGCCGGCCGCGCCGTTGCCGCCGCGGAAGTCGGGATCATGGATGAGGCCGACCGGCTGCTGCCGGCGGGGGAGGTGGGGGAGGTGGTGATACGGGGACCCATCGTCATGCAGGGCTATTGGCGCCAGCCCGAGCTTACGCGCCGAACCCTGCGGGGCGGCTGGATGCATAGCGGGGATGTCGGCTTTCTCGACGAGGAGGGCTATCTCTTCATCGTCGACCGCAAGAAGGACATGGTCGTATCGGGCGGGGAGAACGTCTACAGCATCGAAGTGGAGGATGCGATCCACCGCCATCCCGCCGTCGCCCAATGCGCCGTCATCGGCATCCCCCATGAAACATGGGGCGAGGCGGTGCATGCGGTGGTGGTGCTGCGGCCGGGCCATTCCCTCGATGCGTCTGCGGTGATCGAGCATTGCCGGCTTCATATCGCGAGCTTCAAATGTCCACGCAGCGTCGAGCTGCGAGAGGATCCCGCTGCCGCTCTCCGGCGTCAACAAGGTGAACAAGACCCTGCTGCGCGCCGCCCATTGGCAAGGCCGGGAGCGGGGCGTGAACTAGAAATCATGGCGCCTGCGGGAGAATTGCGGAGCGGCCAGCGCCGGCTTGCTTTTGCCGAGCTGGAAGACCGCGTCGCGCGCGCCGCGGCGGGCTTCTCCCGGGTGGGAATAGGTCCGGGCGAGGCGGTGGCCTTGCTGCTGCGCAACGATCTCTGCTTCGTCGAGGCGACCCAGGCCGCCCAGCGCCTCGGCGCCTATGCCGTGCCCATCAACTGGCATTTCAAGGCGGAGGAGGTGGCCTATATCCTGCGGGACTGCGGGGCGCGGGTGCTGATCGTCCATGCCGATCTGCTCGCGGCGCTTGGGCGAAGCGATACCCGGCAGGAATTTCTGTCCTCGCCGTACCGACCCCGCCCGAGATCGCCGCGGCCTATGACGTTGCCGGCGAAGCCTGCCGGCCGCCATCGGGAACGCAGACTATGGGAGGAATGGCTAGCGGCACAGGATCCCGCCGGCGCACCGGCGCCGCGGCGGGGCGACAGCATGATCTATACCTCCGGCACGACCGGGCGGCCCAAGGGCGTGCGCCGGGCGCCGGCAACGGCCGCCCAGATCACGGCGGGCGATACCGTCCGGCGCCTGGTCTACAGCTTCCGGCCGGGCATGCGCACGGTCACCTGCTGCCCGCTCTATCACAGCGCCCCCAATCTCTACACCGCGCGCAGCCTCGCTATTCGCTGATCTGATCGTCCTGCAGCCCCGCTTCGATCCCGAGGCGCTGCTGCAGGTCATCGCGGCCGAGAGGATCAGCCATCTCTTTCTGACCCCGACGAATTTCGTGCGGCTGCTGAAGCTGCCGGAGGCACGCCGCCGGCGTTATGACGTCTCGAGCCTGGAGGCGGTCATCCATGCCGGGTGCGCCATGCCCGCCCGCGGTCAAGCGCGCGATGATCGAATGGTTCGGGCCGGTCATCAACGAGTTCTACGGCAGCACGGAATCCGGCCCGGTCACCTTCTGCAGCAGCGAGGAATGGCTGGCTCGGCCCGGCACGGTAGGCGGGCCGGTGCCGGGCGCCACTATCCGCGCTTATCGCGATGACGGAACGCCATGTGGCGTCGGAGAACCGGGCGAACTCTTCATGCGCCTGGCGAGCTATCCGGATTTCACCTATCACGGCCAGTCCGAGGCACGCGGCGAGATCGAGCGCGACGGCCTCATCACCTCCGGGGATATCGGCTATTTCGATGCCGAGGGTTATCTCTTCATCTGCGACCGCAAGCGCGACATGGTGATCTCCGGCGGCGTGAACATCTATCCCGCGGAGATCGAATCCGTGCTGGTGACCATGCCGGGCGTCAGCGACGGCGTCGTCTTCGGGATTCCCGATGAGGAGTTCGGCGAGGCGCTCATGGCCCTGGTGGAACCGATGCCAGGCAGCGTCGTGGAGCCCGAGGCGGTTCAGGCTTTCCTGCGCCGTCATCTCGCGGACTACAAGGTGCCGCGCCGGGTGGAGATGCGCGAGGCGCTGCCGCGCGAGGACACGGGCAAGATCTTCAAGCGCAAGCTGCGGGCGCCTTATTGGACGGCGGCAGGACGGGCGGTCTGACAGCACGGGATGGGGGATTGATGGCGCTACCGAAAGCCTTTGCCGGGCGCCTCTCGCTGCCGATCGTCGGCGCGCCGATGTTCATCGTCTCTTCGCCGGCGCTGGTGATCGCCCAATGCCAGGCGGGCATCATCGGCTGCTTCCCCTCCCTCAATGCACGGCCGGAGGAGGCGCTTGCGCGCTGGATCGCCGAGATCCGTGGGGCTCTCGATGCCTATCGCACCCGGCATCCGGAGGCGCCCGTGGCACCCTTCGGGGTCAATCTCATCGTCAACCCGGCCAATCAGCGCCTGGCACATGACACCGAGATCTGCATCCGCGAGAAGGTGCCCCTCATCATCACCAGCCTGCAGGCGCCGGGGGATATCGTCACCGCCGCCCATGGCTATGGCGGGCTTGTCTTCCACGATGTCACCACCTTGCGCCATGCCGAGAAGGCGGCGGAGCATGGGGTCGACGGGCTGATCCTGGTCGCGGCCGGGGCCGGGGGCCATGCCGGGACATTGAGTCCCTTCGCTCTGCTGGCGGAGGTGCGGCGCTTCTTCGCCGGCACGATCCTCCTGGCCGGGGCCATCGGCAGCGGCAGGGAGGTCCTGGCCGCCCAGGCCATGGGCGCCGATCTCGCCTATATCGGCACGCGCTTCATCGCAACGGCGGAGGCCAATGCCAGTGACGGCTACAAGCAGATGCTGGTGGAGAGCGTCGCGAAGAACGTCGTTTACACCCCGCATTTCACGGGCGTCAGCGGCAATTATCTCGGACCCAGCATCGAGCGCGCCGGCATCGACCTCGCGACCTTGGCAGCCGCAGCACCCGGCGGCAGCTATCGCGGCTCCGGCGCCAAGCCCACGGCCTGGCGCGACATCTGGAGCGCGGGGCAGGGGGTAGGTAGCATCGATGATATTCCGAGCGTCGCCGCGCTGGTGGAACGACTGAAGAAAGAATACCGCGCGGCAGCCACCGAGACCGCCGGGTTGACGCGCAACTACCCCTGATCGTCATCCCCGCGAAAGCCACTTATCCCTCTCCCGCGCTTTGAAGCTAGGGCATTCACGGAAGTGATTCCGTTGGAAAAGCAAATGTGATTCAAGATCTTCGGTGTGGTTTGGCCGAGGGTCTTGCAATGTCATTTGGCGATATCCGGGTCGACGAGCGGGCAGAATGGCTGCTTGGGCGGATTGCGGCGACGGGGACGACGGTGCTCCGCCGGCTGGGGGAGACGCGGGCGGGCGAGATGGCGGTCCACCGCTTCCTGTCCTCGCCCTATGTCTCGGTTGAGCGGATCGTCGAGACACTGGCGGCTCGGACGGCGGAGCGCTGTGTGGGACGGCGCATCCTGGTGGTGCAGGATACGACGGAGATCAACTTCACCGACCGGGACAAGAAGCGCCGTGGGTTCGGGCCGGCGGCGAACAGGACGACGACGGGCTTCTTCATCCATCCGGTGATTGCGGTGGATGTTGAAAGCGAGGCGGTGGTGGGTCTGGTCGATGCGGCGATCTGGACGCGCCCCGAGGCACCGGCGGGCAACGAGCGCAGCCGGCCCGCCGAGGCCAAGGAATTGGCGCGCTGGCTGGCCGGTTGCAGGAGTGCGGCTGAGACCCTGGCGGGGGCGGCCCAGCTGACCATGGTGGCCGACCGGGAGAGCGACATCTATGCGCTCTTCGCCCGCAGGCCTGCGGGGCTCGATCTGATCGTGCGGGCCGCTGCGAACCGCAACTTGGCCGATGGCACGAAGCTGTTCGACGCTCTCACCGACGCTCCTTGCTTGAGCACCAGCGAGGTGCGGGTAGCGCCCCGTGGGCCAGGCGACAAGGGCCGCACCGCAATGGTCGAGCTGCGGGCCAAACGGGTCCAGATTGCCCGGCCCGACAACGGTCTCGTGGAGGACTTCCCCAAGACCATCGAGCTCAGCCTGGTCGAAGCCCGCGAGGTCAACATCCCCGCCGGGAAAACACCGCTTCTCTGGCGCCTCCTGACCACCCATCCCGTGGCCGATGCCGTTCAAGCCGAGGAGATCGTCCAGCTCTACCGCTTGCGCTGGCGCATCGAGCAGACCTTCCGAGCCCTCAAGAGCGATGGGCTCGCCCTCGAGGACAGCCAGATCATCGAGCCCGAGCGAATGTTCAACCTCGCGGCCATGGCATTGATTGCCGCGACCCGAACGACCCAGCTCGTCGACGCCCGAGATGGCAGCCCACGACCCGCCTCCGATGTCATCGACGAGAGCCTCGAGGTTCCCCTTCAGATCCTCTCCCGCAGCCTCGAGGGCAAGACCGAGCGCCAAAAGAACCCGCATCCCCTGAAGTCGCTCGCCTTCGTCTCCTGGGTTGCCGCCCGCCTCGGCGGGTGGAATTGCTACTACAAGCCCCCGGGACCAAAGACCATGCGATATGGTTGGACGCGCCTCGCCGCTACCCTCGAGGGATACATCCTCGCAACCCAAAGCCGAAATCCGTGAATCCCGTAGCGCTTCGAAGCGGGAGAGGGGGGCCTATCGCGTAGCGATGGGGGGTGAGGGTCTTGCAGGTGTAGTCGCCCTCACCACCCTCACCCTCCCATTGCTCCGCAATGGGTCCCTCCCTCTCTTCTAAGCGCGGGAGAGGGGAGAGGCCGCGCCTCAGGTCGTCGGCGGCAGCCCGTGGATGTAGCCGACCGCGGCGCTGCGACGGTTGCGGTAGTTCTCGACGATGATCGGCGTAAGCTCCGCCTTCACCTTGTCGTGCAGGCCCTTCTCCCAATCGCCGGGATGCTGGAAGTTGCTCATGATGTACATGAAGCCGTTGAGGTCATCGACGGCCTGCAGCCCCGTCGATTCCGCCCCCGCCGGGCAGGAGAGCACCCGGGCAAGCTTGCCGCTGTCGACGTTATAGGCCCAGAGGAAGTTGTTCACATGGTTGGCGCTATCCTCGCCGATGAGGAGAACGCGCAGCCGCTCCGAGAATTTCAGATTGTCGGGATTGGCGATGTGGTCGACGTCGCCGGTATTGCCGACGGCGTCGGGCTCCTTCAGATCCTTGCCGACCAGGGCCGGTACGGCGCTCATATGGACGGGTACCCAAGCGCTGTCGATTGCCTTGCCCGTGCTGTCGTTCTGGGCATCCCTGAGCGGGAGCTGATAGACCGCGCCGGAGTTGATCGCTGTCACCTTGATCCCGCTCTTGCCGTCGCTCATGGATTTGTAGATGTAGGACATCGCCATATAGGCGACTTTGTCCTTCGCATTGACGGTGACCCCCTCCAGCTTGCTGAAGGTCAGCGTGCCGCCGACGGTCGGCGCCCAGCGATGGGTCTCGAGGAAGGCCGCGGCCTTCTCCATGCCCGGCTTGAACTTTACCCATTGGTCCTTGCCGCTGTAGCGGATTGCCGTATAGCTCGAGTCCTGGGGATCCTTGGTCTTCACGTCCAGGATATCGGCGGCCTTCAGCGTATCGGCCAGCTGCTCGATCTCGTCGCTGGTCGCATGGCCGAGCGGGATCCAGGTGAGATCGAAGGCGCCGCCCTGATCCACCGCGACATCCGGCTGCTGGGCGACCTTGGCGACATAGAGCGTCCCGGCGGAGAGATCGGCCGGCTTGTCGGCGATGAACATGAAGAGCCCGCCATTGGTCGCATCGTCGCCCATGATCACGGTGCGCTGGTCCGGCATGACCTGCACCAGCTCATGAGAGATGCGGCCGAGGCAATAATGCTTGGTCAGCGTCCCCGTGCCGTCGGCGTTGACGACGACTTCCGGCAGATGGCCGTAGTGATAGGGGTTGCCCTTGCTGGCATCGCCATAGAAGTTCTTGGCATAGGCCTGGAAGGTCGCGTCCTTGTCGGCGACGGTGGCGTCGGGCTCATACTCCTCGCTGGAGAGATGCGTGTTCCAGGGCGAGAGGCTGGCGCCGCAAGTGGTCCAGAGGCCATGCACCTTGGTGGCATCGACGGGCTCATATTTCACCAGCTTGAGCGCGCCGGTCTGCTTGTCCTGGTCCAGGGTGAGCACGGCGATCTGGGCGGGGAGCAGGCCATAGAGGCTCTCGTCCTTGGCGTCGCGGGTGGTGTATTCGAACTGCACCACGGCGCTCCCATTACGTAATCAGCCGGCGCCAAGGAGTATCAGCGGTTTCCAAAAACCCTTGCTAATTCGGCATTTCCTCGGCGATCATGCCTTCAGCGGGTACCAACCCGCGCCGGGCTATACCGCATGCGCGCCGGATATAATTCGGGATTCAATCCTCGCCGCGCTGGATTCGTATCCATGTCTCTAACTGACGCCAAGATCAGGGCCGCCAAGCCCAAAGCCAAGCCCTACAAGATGGCCGACGATCAGGGCCTTTACCTCCTGATCAACCCGCAGAGCCCGCGCTACCCGAAAGGCTCGCGCCTCTGGCGCTGGCGCTACAGCTGGGGCGGAAGGGAGCGGCTGCTGGCACTCGGCGCCTATCCCGATCGATCCCTCGCCAAGGCGCGCGATGAGCGCGACAAGCACCGGCAGGCGCTCCAGGCGGGACGTGATCCTGGCGCAGAGCGGCAAGTCGCCAAGGCGCTCGCCCGGGTAGGCACGGCGCGGAGCTTCGAAGCCGTCGCCCGCGATTGGCATGCGCGCCGGATGATCATCTGGACGCCGGCCCACGCCAAGGAGGTGATCACCAGCCTCGAGGCGTTCATCTTCCCGGAATTCGGCAGCGTGGACATTGGCGCGATCACGACGCCCATGGCGCTCGCCGCCTTGCGGCATGTCGAGGATCGAGGCACCATCAACACGGCGCACCGCCTTCGAACAACCCTGGAGCACGTCTTTGCCTATGCCATCGCCTCGGGCATCAGCGAAAATAACCCGGGCCTTCTGGTCAAAGGCGCGCTGACGCCGAACCGGCACACCAAACTGCCGGCCGTCATCGACCTTTCCGCGCTCATCGCCATGCTGCGCGCCGCCGAAGCGCAATTCTGCCAGCCGGTGACGAAAGCGGCGCTGCGGTTCATTGCGCTGACCGCCGCCCGGCCCGGCATGATCCGCGGCATGCTCTGGGACGAGATCGAGGGCGCCGATGGCAACCGGCCCACCTGGCACCTTCCGGCCGATCGCATGAAGACAGATCGGGAATATTTCTGTCCGCTCTCGGGCCCGGCGCTCGATCTGCTCCGCGCGCTGAAGCCGCTGACGGGACATGGGCGCTTTGTTTTTCCCAACCACCGCCACAGCAACAAGCCGATGTCCGCGAACGCGATCGGCTACCTGCTGATCGCGCGGGCTATCATGGGACACATTGCGCCCATGGGTTCCGCTCTAGCTTCACCTCGATCATGAACGAGCGCCACCCGGCTGATCGAGACGCGATCGAAGCACAGCTAGCCCATGTCGTCGGCGGAACAAGGGGCGCTTACCTGCGGGCGCCCTTCCTGGAGCGGCGGGCGGAACTCCTGGCCGAGTGGGGCGGGCTGTTGATGGAAGGCGCCAAGGGCGCGCAAAGCCTCCTGCTAGGCCATCGCCGATCGCCAACGAGCCGGCTCTCGTAACGGCCGGCAGACAAAGCGGCCCGGCACCGGGCCCGCGCCGCCCGCCCGCCGCGCGCCTCATAGGCGAATTCGCCCCGGGCCGGTATTCTCTTCGGCCGATCCGCCCCGGGCGCTGTAGCGCGTTCCCAGGCGGTTTGCCGGCATAAGGCCCTGGCCCGGCGCCTGCGGATCTTTAGGCGTGTACGCGGCAATCTCTCCTGCTACGGTCGGCCATGATCATGATTGACCTTCCGCAAACTCTTTCTCCGAACGACGCTTCAACCCTTGTCGATTGCCTTTGCACCGCCTTCCTGACGCCATTCTGCAGGCCGCCCTGTTTCGATCTGCGAACATCGCTAGCGGCGGTGACGCCCTGGAGGCACAGAAGCCGCTCTGGGGGCGAGATCCTTGAGCTCTACAACCTGACCGCCCGGTCAGAGGGCGATAGCCGGCGGCCGAGGCGTGGCGACAAGCTGAAGCCGAGGACCGAGTACAGGTTGGTGGGGGAAGGCCGAAGAATTCGTGAAAAGTTCCCGAATTAATCACCGAGCCGCGCGAGCACTTCGCGGCCATCTTCGAAGCCCTGGCCGCCCCAATCGCCCAGGGCAGCCAAGCTCGTCGTCTATCGGTTGAAGGCCGCCGAGGGAAGACGCCGCCGCGCTTGCGCTCGCTCCATCGATAGACTTCACTAAGCCATCGGCTTCAAAGGGGATTTATTCGATCGCTCTCAATATGCGCTCGGGTTGTTGTGCTGGCGGGGCTGCTCGTCGGCTGGTCGCAGTCTTTCGCACAATCGCCGCCGGCTAACTTAAGCTACGAGGCGATATTAAAACCCGACGGCTCAATTCAGTTGAAACCGAAGGGACAGTCAGAGCCGCCCATGAAGAACTGGGACTTGATCGCCTCCTTCGCTAAGGATGCGAAAGTCTTCACGCAGACGGATGCAAAGGGGGACGTCAAGGGGCTCTACGTCTTTCCCAAAGATACTTCTCCGCCAGCGAATTTGCTCGCTACATTGGCACCCGGCGACAAGCTCGTCGCAACATCTTTTACATCGGACATCGCCAAGCAGGTGGGGGACAAAATGCGCGAGGCGCTCATCGAGCTGCTTCAGCAGACTAAGCTTGCGGCATGCAACTTGGACCCGCGCCCGGTTCAAATTGCAACTCAGGTCGAGCTTGGTGCCGATTTCGGAA
Organism: uncultured Alphaproteobacteria bacterium; assembly: GCA_963757155.1. Lineage (GTDB taxonomy): Bacteria > Pseudomonadota > Alphaproteobacteria > Dongiales > Dongiaceae > DASXQK01. The sequence goes on along the minus strand of CAVWQS010000020.1, from coordinate 117,277 downwards.
TAACCGGGACCGTGTCGTGAATACTACGTGGAATACTGCCGACCTCTGCAAGTAGAGACGTCATTCCGCCGCCTCCGAGACCTGCTCATCGACGTGCTGAGCTCGCGCCGCCAGAGCCCGGCGCAGATCCGCCACATCGACCGTGACTTCCGTGCCATCCTCCAGGCGGGCGATGACGGACGCGCTTTCCAGCTCGCCGCCCGCGACGTCGATCGCATGCGGGCGCAGCCGCTTCAGTTCATCGACCAGCCCGGCGGTCGCGCTGTTCGTATTCGCCGCGGTCGCGGCGGCGGTCGAGGCGGCGGCCTCGGCGTCGGCGCGGTCCTGGCGCTGCTGGGCCTGGTCGGTCGTCTCGACATTGACCGGCTGGAGCAGCTCATCGGCATCAGGCCGGCCCGGCAGCCCCATGGTGCGCCGCGCTTCGTTCCTGGACATGATGCCGGTGCTGACATAGCGGCTAGGCGCCTCGCTCAGCTCCAGGCCATAGCCTCGGATGAGCGGCTCCAGGTTGATCGTGACCCGCAGGCCCAGGCGCGCTGCTGTCCGACAGCATCAGCTGCCCGATGGCATCGCCGACGCGAACGGCCAGCGGCTGGAGGCAGAGCGCTGACCAGCCGGCGGGTCTCATCGATCACCAGACCTCGGCCGCTGTTGTCGGTGATGCTGAGGCCGACCGCCGAGGCCGGCACGTTGAAGGCCTGGCACACGCCGAGCTCGGAGAGCTTCGCAAGCTCAGCCATCTGCAGCGAGGCCAGGTCGCGGGCATCGATGGTCTTGAACTCCAGCCCTTGCTCCAGCACCGCCGTCCCGCCGCCGCGATCAACGCCGGAATAGAGGCTCCGCCATCTCGCCTTCAGCTCGGCCGCCTTCTGGCGGTCCAGCTTGTTCGCCGTCTGAGAGATAGCCGCGCAGGAAGGTGCCGGTGCGCATCTCGGTCGAGACCAGGCCGCGCGCCGCGAGGGCGACGCCCAGGGCATCGCCGATGGTGAGCAGCGGCGGAACGCCGAGCCAGGGCCGCGCGCCCCAGTCGCGATATTTCAGGATGGCGAGATCGCCGGCGTGAAGCGGGTTTGCCGGCCGCGAGAGCGGGTCGGTGTAGATATAGTCGATGGCCTCGGAGGACAGCTGGATCGACATCAGCTCATAGGGCAAGACCGCGAGGCGCTCGACCCGGCCGCTCCGGTCGAAGACCTGGGTGGCGTAGCCGTTGCCGCTCAGCAGGGCATCGGCGACGAATTTCTCCTTCGTCGGGTAATCCGTCAGGCGCCAGGGCAGTATCAGCGGCGCCGTCGACCTGCTCGGATCCGCCATCGGGAAGGTCACGCTCAATCTGCCAACGCTGCGATGCCAGCGTGCTGCTCAGCAGGCGATGCAGGCGCTGAACACGGGGATGCGACAGCGCGGTGCGGTGCGTGACCGGCTGGCCGCTGGCGGACATGCCTGCCCACCAGCCAGCCGCCAGCAGAGACGGCCCAGCTCACGCGGTCCGGGGCGTCACGGAGCAGGGTCAGGCCGGCCGCCTTGAGGCGGGACAGCAAGTCCCATGGTGGCTTTACCGCTTGCCGGTGCCGGTGGTTATCCTCGGCGGCCCTGCCCGCGCCGGCCGCACCCGTCGCGCCGGTCCCACCGAAGGGCACCGGGATGCCAGCCGCGCCGATGGCTCGGCGTTCTTGGCCTAGACGGCGCGGTAGGGATCCCAGGCGAAGACATCGACGTCATTGATCGCCCGCAGCAGGATGGCGCCGCTGGCGAAGACGCTATCCGCATAGGGGTTCTGCACAACCTCGATGGTCGCAGCGCCCTGGGCGAACCAGCAGATGCCGACCTGGCCGGCGTCCAGGAACCAGACATCGAGGCCGGCGGGATTTGCTGGCCCGGTGATGATCGGATGGTTCAGCAAGGTCGTGTCGCCCTCGTTCAGGATCGTGACGCTGTCCGTCGCGGCGGCGAGCTTGTGGCTGGCCTGCGCCGTCGAGCGCAGCAGGCTGTTCATCAGCCAGACGCGGTTGTCCTCGGGCGCGCGTCGAGCCGTCCAGCAGGCCGCTCATCTCGACGTAGATCGGTCAGCGTGGGCTGCGCGACCGCCGGAGCGCCGCCGAACTGGAATCTCTGGGTCGCGGATTGATCGAGAGGCCAGCAGGCTGCGACGCCACCAGGGCCATAGAGCACGGCCCAATCGACGGCGATAGAGCTGCTTCGCGATGATCTGCTCGTGTAGAGATCGACCAGGCCAGGGCGTGCCGTAGAGCCGGCCGCTGCGCAGGATCTTGTGATAGCTGCCGACCTCATGCGGCGTCAGGTCCTGGCTGCGGGTGCCGAGGTCGCCCTGCAACGTCAGGTCAGCATCGCGGGCGACCCATGCGCATCGGGCAGCGGCGCATCCTGGCGCGGGATGGTGACCAGCGGCTCGGTCGTGACGAGCATCCGGGCGCCGGCCCGGCCCATGATGGTCGCGGGCCTGATCGCTTCCACGTCGAGGCCGAACAGGTCGGGGCGGAAGTCGACGCTGGTCAGGCTATCGCCATTGTCGCCGGGCTTCGTGCCGCCGGCCCTGGTCATCAGGTGGCCGAGCGGGATCTTGAAGCCGCCGCGGGTGCTGTAGCGGTTCAGCTCATCGCGAGACTTCGCGCTCGAGGCCGAAGTCGACATCAGGCGGCGCCAGCTGCGGCGCGACCATAGCGAGGAAGCGGCCGAAATTCCACGTCTGCACGGCCGGATCAGAGCGGCGGATGGCGGGCGCGCGCGATGCGCGAATTGCCGGGGATGCGGACGACGCCAGTGCGATCCATCGTGAACCTCCTGGCCTCCGGGGCTGATCGGACAGCGGTGACGATGGCATCAGGGTTCGCGGGGACGAGACGAGCGAGACCTCGACGACTTCGAAGTCGGTGCAGCTTGTTGCCCTTCCACTTGTGGGCGATGCCGCCGACGCTGAAGCTGTCGATGATGCCGTCGCGCAGCAGAGCATGGGCCCTGTCGGCGGTGGCATCGACGCCTGCGACTGGCGAGGCGGAAGTAGGCCATCACCTTGTCGCCATCGAGTGCGATGCGCTCTGCGCGTGCCGATGGGGATGCGCGGATCATGGCTCCACAGCAGCTTCACGCCAGGGCCCCAGCGGACGCCAGCTGGGTCGATGACCTCACCCCATCTGTCCAGGCTGTCGCTGCTGATGACGCCAGCGACGGTGCGGGCATCGGTCGCCAGGAGCTGCACGGGCGCGGTGAAATCGCGGCGCGTGATCTCGGTCATGATCGTCCCCTATGGGTTGCTGCCCGATGCGCCGAGCATGAAAAAACCCGCGCGGCAGGGCCGGCGGGCGGATCAATGTGATAGTGCCTGATCATGCGACATCGCTGCGGGCGGGTCAAGCGAGTGCGCCAGCACCGCGCGGGCCTGGGCAAGCCGGCGATAGCTAGAGCAAGATCGGGTCACCTTGAATCATGCTCTAGGCGAGAGCGGGTTCCGCCGACGCGGCATTTGCACTATTGTCGCCGCGGCAAATCCCGCGTTCCGTCAATTCGTTTCTGTGCAGGGTGACAGCATGTCTGATATCGAAAAATCCGTCGAAGTCGTGGGGGCTGCCTGGCGGCAGAGTCCCTATTACGATAACGCCGAACGCTGGACACACCTCTTCTGGAACGACGGAACCCCCTTTCGCAAATTCTTCGATCAGCTTGATCTCGGCACTGTGCTGGAACTCGCTTGCGGGCATGGCCGGCATTCGGAGAAGGTCGCGTCGCGATGCAACCGCCTCATTCTGATGGATATCTTTCCTGAGAACATCGAGTTCAGCCGGCGGCGCCTGCAGGCCTTCAACAATGTCGAGTGTCACGTCAGCAACGGCTATAATTTTCAGCCCATCGCCGAGGGTGCCTTGACCTCGATATTCTGCTATGACGCGATGGTCCATTTCAGCCCTGATGTCGTGCGCTCCTATCTGGATGATACGGCCCGCGTGCTGAGGCCGGGCGGCCGGGCGCTGTTTCATCATTCGAACTACCCCACGGCGCCCAAGGAGCATTACGGCCAGAACCCGCATGCCCGGAACCAGATGACGGAAGCCACTTTCAGGGAGTACACCCGCGCCGCCGGGCTGGAGACGCTAGGCACCCAGATCATCTCCTGGAGCCAGATACCCGATCTCGATTGCATCAGCCTCGTCGGGAAGCCTGGGGCGGCCTAGAGCAAAGATCGGGTCAGCTTCAATCAAGCTGACCCGTGAATCTTGCTCTACTTAAATGATTAGAGCCTGATTCACGTCTCAAGCCGTTTCGGCTTGAGACGATCAGGCTCTAAAAGATACGTCTCTGCACCTTTTTTCCCGGCATCCTTTTTGCCTCTGCCGCGCTCGGGCTCGGGATAGATCATCGCCAGCGGCATCGCGCGCTGGGGAAGTGGTCCTGGCGCCATGCTCCTCGACCATCGGCCCCATGGTGACTTCCCGGAGCTCCATTTCGGGGTTCGGGCCTATCTCCTCGGCACCGGCGCGGAATAATCCGGCCGATACAACAGGAGATCGAGACCATGCCGAAGCTTTCGAAGAAGACCACCGCCGCCGCCAAGCCGGCGAAGGCCCCGAAGCCGGCGCCCAGGGCCGCCAAGCCGGCCAAGGCGTCCAAGGCCGCCCCGAAGGCGGCGAAGCCGAAGGCCGATAAGCCGCTGGGCAAGCCGGCCCAGATCATCGCCAACGCCCAGGCGGGCAAGCTTCCGATCCCGCCCGACTTTTCCGCCGCTACCCATAAGCCCTACCGGGCCCGGCTGGAGGCGCTGATCGCGCTGGTCGAAGGGCGCGATCTGAAGGGCCTGAAGGCGATCGAGATGATCCCGCCGCGATCGACTTCACCGAAGGCACTTCATCGCTACCGCGATCTGGCGATCATGGCGCTGGAAGCGGTGCGGAAACGATGCCGCCGGATCAGATCGAGCGGGCGTCGATCGGAAGCTGTTCCAGCTGATCGGCCGCCCGAAGGCCGGTCGGATCAGCCCGGCGGAATACGATCGCGAAGCCGCCGCAATCCTTGCTTGGGCGAAGCGGCAGATCCAGAGGCGGCTCGCCCAGGCGCGGGCCCCAGGGCCCCAGGCGAAAGCCTGGGGTCCTTTTCTTTTGCCGGGCCCCGGCCTGGCGCCAGCTCGCCGCCTGATAGGCGTGCCGGCCGCCGGGCATACTTTCCCCCAGGCGCCGGCCTTGGCCCTGTAGGGTCGCCCCGGGCTCATCGCCGGCCGATCCACCCCAATCCGAATTATGCGATCTCAAAAGCTAGCGGCACGCGGGTATCCTGCCCGCATTTCTTTCCGAAAAATGGAAGCATACCCCTTCACGCATCGCCCGCGATCGCCGCGCGTCGCGATGGGCCCGCGCTTGATCTGTTGCTCGATCAGTCGCTACGCGGCGGATGCCGGGCGGGAGCGGGGCGTCGGCCGGCCAGCTGGACGCGACGATGAGCGCCGGCTCCTTCGATCGCTTGCTCATTCGGTTCGCGCGGCGCTGATCGCGGGCGTGGCCGACGCGCTCAGGCAAGCTCGGGGATAGAGCCCCTCCCACCCGCTGTATAGGGCGGTCAATGATTTCGTACACGCTTGGCTGATCAGGGCCGGCGCGATGCGGATAGGACAGACGATGAGGCCGAGCTTGCGGAGGTGGGTGCGCGCCTTGACGATGGTGCTGAAGCACAGGCCGGTGCACTCGCGGAGGCGACGTAGCGAGGGCCAGCACGTCGATTCCCGGTCCGCTGGAACTCCGGCATGTCGATGTCGCCCAGCATCGCGATCAACACGCGGTATGTCGCCTCGCCGCCCATCGTCATCCGCGACGCCTGGGTGATGGTTGCCCAGTAGGCGGCTGCCAAGCTGCGGCGAGGTGCGTCGGTCATGGTCTCAGCTTAGGCCAACCCGCTGGGCCGAGCGATAGCGAGCACCTCCTCGTCAGGCGCTCCATGCAGCGGACCCACCAGCGGTGACCTTTTTCCACGATCTCGTCCTCGGGCCGGCCGAGCATCCGCCATGTGCCTTGCGTCATCGCGAGCAAGCCGCCCATGGCCCCGAGCTTGTTGAGCGGGGCATAGCCCTGGGCCCGCATCCACGCGGTGTATTCATCCGCGTGCGCCTCGATATCGGCATTCCAGCCGAGCATGTGCGTTGGATCGATCACGATTTTGCGCTTCAGATCGATCGCCTTGACGGTGCCGGGCGCGGTTTCGGTTCTGGTGGTCATGGTTTCCTCCACACTGCTAGGCCCGGTGATCACGTCTCGTCGTCATCGTCCTCGTATTCACTGTCGTCATCGGTGTCGATGCCGGCCAGGCGCCGCAGCTCGCTCAGTCGAGCATTCAATGCCGCCGTTACCTCTATCTCCCGAGAGAGTACGACTTGTCGGATATGATCATTTTGACGAGCCTCGATGCCAGAGCGCACGATCTCCTGCAGCACGTCCGGCGCGATCGCCTCCGCCTGGACAGTCTCGGTGATATCGGTTCGCCGCCGGTCGGTCGCTTTGGCCGGCGAGGTCGGCAACCCCATCTCGCTAATCTGGTCTGGTGTCACGGCGAGGCGCGTAAATGCGACGTTGTTTCGTCGATTGCCGAGGTCACGCACCATGGCACCGACATCGTCGCGGAGGTTGTCGAAGATCGTCTCTCCGCTGCGATCATAGTCGCCGACATGGAGCACCTCGACATCGCCCATGGGCTTCAGCATTTGCGCGAAATCGTATTTGAAGGTGACGCTATCGAAACCACCCGAAGCGAAGACCGGCACGCCATATTCGCGTGCAACACGAGCGACCTGCCGGGCCATGCCAGCCGCTTCGACGCCGATGATGAGGCGTAGGGCCTGCCCTTGCTGGCGATCAAAGACCAGCCTGCGCTCGCGCCCTAATGCAACTCGCAGGTGCCAGTCGATATCGTCGGATTGGATGTAGGGGGTGTGCCATGCAATGCCGTCGTCACGGATTGCCTCCCAGGTAATTCGCCCGCTGCGACGCGCGCGATTGATTATCTCGCTGAGGTTGCGGTAGGCCGTTTCCTCCTTCGGGTAGTCGTGGGCGCCTACCAATCGGTAGAACAGCTGGCGCAGCGTCATCGGGAGATACTGGGCATATTCCAGCAAAACGGCGCTGATCTGGTTCAGCAGGAGGACCGTCTTGGAGCGCGGTTCCCAAGAACGCAGACCCAACAACCGCGTCGCCTCTCTTCTTTCGTCGCGGTGGCTCGCATAGTACCGCCGGGTCGCCTCTCGTTTTTGCTGTGCGCGCTTTGTCGCTGAGATCGCCATTACCTTTTCTCCCTCTCTGCCGGCGGCCGGCCGGCGCGGTCATGATGCTTTCCGTGGCGGTGTGATTCCGATATCGGCTTCGATCTGCTGGGCGATCAGCTCGGTCTCTGGATCGCCGGCCTCCAAGCGCATGAGGAGGTCGAGGCCCTTATCGAGCCCATAGCGGGCGAAGACCTCGCCTTGCAGCCGCTGTATCCGCCGTTGCGGAGCAAGCGCACGCTCTCGGGCCTCTTCGGCCTCGTGGCGCTCCTTGGCTGCTTGCTGGTCCCGTGCGCGCTGCTCGGCTCTGCGCTTGGCAGCTTCCGCTTCTTCGGCGGCGGCTTCTTCCATTTCGCAATTGCGAACATCGTCCCTTGTCGTCATCGATTGGGGCGCAGCCGTGCGCTCGCGCGGCGGCGGCGCTTCGACGGCTAATGACGACGATTCGTTCGACGATTTATTCGACGGTTTCTTCTTCGACGATTCGGGTGTCAGTTCAGGCACCCTTTCTGGACACGAACTGGCGCCGTTTAGCGCACGATCTGGCACCCTTTCCGACACGGATTGGCACCCTTTCGGTCCAGGCTGGCACCCTTTTTCAGTCGCGACATTTCGGGGAGAGTTGGCACCCTTTTTCGCAAGTGCGGTATCGATCCACTCCTGGTCGATCAGGAAGGTGGTCGTCTTGGCACGGCCGCCTTGGGTATTAGCCATCGGGATAAGAATTCCGATATCGACCGCCCGCATTCGCGCCCGCTTGACCGTCCGCGGCGAGAGGCTGGTTCGTTCGATGAGCGTGGCGACGGAGGGCCAGCATTGTGCCCCTTGGCCGCCCTCTAACATCTGAACATTGATAAAATCGGCCATCTCTTCGATCACGGTACGCATGTCTGAGGTCAGCCGGCGCTCCCGGCGAATAGCGCGGGCGAGTTGCATCTGGATTGTGGTCTTGTCGCTCATCGGCCGCGCCCGATGTCGTCGATGGGATCATCGAGGGGCGTCGGATCTGCATCAGCTGGTGCTGGTCTCTTCCGGCGCTGGACCTTCCGCGCTGGACGGGGCTGCTGGGCGGCGGCGGCGCGGGGCTGGCGGTAGGCATCATCGCGCTCGGTGAAAAACACCTGCCATTCGGCGATGACGCCCTCGCGTGGCTCGGCGGCGTCGTCGCGGAATATGATCACCCCCATGGGGCCGAGGTATCCCGCGAAGTAGCGGTTGCCGTTGCGGCTCTCGCGCTCCCAGAGGCGGAAGGCTTTGATGCGGGGCTCGCTCATTGGAGCCACCGGGCGGCTTGCAATGCGGTCGAGGTAGGGACCATATTTCAACCTCTCCTGATGCGGGCGGGGGTTTGTACGGCCCCCTCCAATCGCGCCGTCCGCGGCGCTCAGTTTCAGCACCTCCTTCCCAGCCCCGGCGCGGATCAGCACCGGGGCTGGCTTTCCTTCTGTTGCAAAGCTTGGCTCGTCTGGTTTCCGGGCTTCTATCGGCGCCGGCTGCCGTCGTCAGATCAGGGCTCGGCGCTGGGGCCCGAGATCGCGCGCACCGCCACGCCTCTGGGCTTGCTTTTGATGCGCTTGCTGAAGCGGGCCTCGACCTCCTTGATGGTGGAGAGCCACCACTTTTGCGCCTGAGGGCCCAGCTGCAACGGCGGCGGAAGGTCGCCGCGCGCTTCCATCCGGTAAAGGGAGCTGAGGCTGGTGTCCCAGCGCCGCTTCAGCTCCTTGCGTCCCAGCAGCCGTTCCGGTTCATCCTGGGCTGCGGATGGGCTTCTCTGGGGCATGTGGATCCTCCTTCCGTGCTGATCGGCAGGAAGGTTCCGCGCCCCGGGTATCGGGCGTCAAGCGGGCGCTGAAATGGCCCCAAGACTCGGCGATCGGGCGCCGCGCCGGGGATGCCTTAATACGCCTTGTTAGGGTGTGATTGACCTTAATAGGCCGTGATACGCGGTGGTCAGGAACGCGAATTTTGGCGGTTTCCTGCGGCTCTTTCCTATCCCAGGGGATATGAAATCGGATACAAATTGAAGCGGCCGAAATATTATTTAGATATTACAAGCACTTATGGGCTCAATGGGAAATCCACCACGGCGAAGACGGTGTTGCCGGTCACGCCCGGGACGCTGGCGCCGGGGAGCGAGAGCAGGCTGTAGCCGTCCGGGCTGTCGGAGAAGATCGGGGTGGGCGGGGTGGCCGAGCTGTCGAGGATCGGCTTGCCGCTGGCGTCGTAATAGCCCCCGGCGAGCACCGTGCCGCCCTTGCCGTCCGGAACCTGGTCGCCGGTCAGGAACAGCGGCTGATAGCCCAGCTTGAAGCTCTGCTTCGTCCCGTCGGCATAGGTGACCTCGAGGCTCGATCCCACTGACGTGGTGGCCTGGGCGGCAGCCGTGTCGGGCGCGCCCATGCCGGTGAAATCGGCCGATGTCGGCGCGTTGGTGGCGGCCGCCGCCTCCGATTCCCCGAACAGGGAGGAGGTCGCGAAGCCGACCACGGGGATGAGGGGCGCGCCGGCCAGGACGCGAAGGACCGTGCGGCGGGAGGCGTTCGGCAGAGGTGTCATCTGATTCATCTCATCCATCCGGAATGGTTGCATTTGGGGGGCTGGGCGGAGCGCTCGTTGCTTCGACGCGAAAGCTATCGCCCGAATGTGACAGTCGCGTTATCGGCGCGATAAAATCACCGGATGGGATGACGGGCGGTTGTGCGGGGCCGGCGGCGCCGCTTGCCGCGGCGGGGCCGTTCCGCCAAACTGCCCTCGGGAAAAAACGGAGAGAAATCAATGAGCCTGGCGCTGGCGACACGGCCCCGGCTGATCGAGCCCGGCCTGCCCCGGCTCCAACCGGGGGTGGAGCGCTATCGAATCCCGGGCGGCGGTGCGGTGGTGCTGGCGCTCTTTGCCGGCGACCGGCTCGAGCTCACCGATGTCGAAGGCCGGCAGCGTGCCGAGCTTGCGGTCTTCACCCCCGCGGGCCGGGAGGATTCGGCCGCCCTCGGCCTCAGTGCCGGCGGCCCGGCGCTGGGGATCAATCGCCTGCTGGCCGGTGCCGACGCCGCCGCGCGCGTCGTGGCCGCGCTGCTGAAGGCCCGCGGTCTGCCGGGTACCATCGCCAAATCAGTCGATCTCTTCCAGCATGACTCGCATCCCGGAGAGACGGTGGGGCTGACGGCGGTGCGGGACTGCATCCTCATCATCCATGCGGCCGGCAAGCCCATGGAGATCGACGGGCGATCTGCCGCCGACCGATCTCGTCGCTTTGCTGCGCCGGGCAAATCCCGTGATCCAGGAAACCCCGCCGCTGCCCGAGCCTCTGGCCGAGCCGAAATTCGAGCTCCATATCGACAGCGCGACGGGCCAGGCCTATGAGGTGAAGGCAGGCGACTATATCCAGATCATCGACGTCGCGGGTCGGCAATGCTCCGACTTTCTGGCCTTCGATGCGCGGCAACTCCAGCAGGGCCGCCAGCGCAGTTTCGACATGACGGCCACGCGCACCATGACGGGGCTCGTCTATCCCGGGCCTGGCCTGTTCTCGAAATTCTTCGATGTGGATCTGCAGCCGGTGCTGGAGCTGGTGCGCGACACCGTCGGGCGCCATGACGCCTTCGGCCTCGCCTGCACCTCGAAGTTCTACGAGGACCAGGGCTATCCCGGCCATGCCAATTGCTCGGACAATTTCACCAGGGCGCTGCAGCCCTTCGGCGTCCAGCCGCAGCGCGGCTGGCCCTGCATCAATCTCTTCTACAACACCGGCATCGGGGCGGCGAACGCCATCTTCCTCGACGATCCCTGGTCGCGGCCCGGCGACTACGTGCTGTTCCGGGCCACGACCGATCTCGTCTGCGCCTCGACCGCCTGTCCCGACGATATCGATGCCACCAATGCCTGGAATCCGACGGATATCCATGTCCGGGTTTATCCGGCCCGCAACGAATTTTCACGAGCGATCGCTTACCGCATGACACCCGATTCAGAAGCCAAACTGACCCGCGAGACTCCCTTCCATGTCAGGACCTCCGCGCTGACGCGCAATTTCACGGAGTATCGCGGCTATTGGCTGCCCACCAAGTTCAACAACCACGGCGCGGTCGACGAGTATCACGCCTGCCGCGAGGGGGTGGTGGCGACCGACCTCTCGCCCTTGCGCAAGTTCGAGGTGCTGGGGCCCGATGCCGAGACGCTGATGCAGCTGACCTGCACCCGCAACATGCGCCGGCTGGCGGAAGGGCAGGCGGCCTATACGGCGCTCTGCTACGAGAGCGGCGGGATGATCGACGATGCGGTGGCCTTCCGCATGGGGGCCGACCGCTATCGCCTCATCACCGGCGACGAATACACCGGCAAATGGCTGCGCGACCAGGCGGCGGCCCGCGGTCTCAAGGCCTGGGTCAAATCCTCGACGGACCAGCTCTGCAACATCGCGGTGCAAGGGCCGAAGAGCCGCGAGCTGCTGAAGGGCATCGTCTGGACGCCGCCGGCCCGGCCGAGCCTGGCGGAGATTCAATGGTTCCACTTCACCATCGGGCGGATCGGCGATCACAACGGGATCCCGGTCGTCGTCTCGCGCACCGGCTATACCGGCGAGCTGGGCTACGAGATCTTCTGCCATCCCAAGGATGCGACCGCCGTCTGGGATGCGGTCTTCGAGGCGGGCAAGCCCCAGGGCATCGTGCCGCTGGGCCTCGAGGCCCTGGACATGCTGCGGATCGAGGCGGGGCTCATCTTCGCCGGCTACGAGTTCACCGACCAGATCGATCCCTTCGAGGCCGGCATCGGCTTCACCGTCGCCCTCAAGGGCAATGAGGAGTTCATCGGCCGCGAGGCGGTGCTGCGCCGCAAGGAGCATCCCCGCTATCAGCTCGTCGGCCTCGAGCTCAACGGCAATGAGACGGCGGGGAAGGGCGATTGCGTCCATGTCGGCCGCGCCCAGGTCGGCACGGTCACCAGCGCCACCCGCTCCCCGATCCTGAAGAAGAACATTGCCCTTTGCCGCATGGACATCGCCTATGCCGCGCTGGGCACCGAGGTCGAGGTGGGGAAGCTCGACGGCCATCAGAAGCGCATTCCCGCGGTCGTCGTGCGCTTTCCCTTCTACGACCCGGAGAAGCTGAAGCCGCGGTCTTGAGGCCGATGACGTTCTTGCCACCGTTCCGCGCCGATATGGTCGGCAGCCTGCTGCGGACCGCAGCTCTCAAGGAGGCGCGCGCCCGCCGTCAGGCCGGCGAGATCTCCGCCGAGACGCTGCGCCGCGTCGAGGATGCGGAGATCGGCAAGATCATCGCCCGCCAGGAGGCGGTCGGCCTGCAATCGGCCACCGACGGCGAGTTCCGGCGCGCCTGGTGGCATTTCGACTTCCTCGAGGGCTTGCAGGGTGTCGAAGGTTATGAGACGGCCCAGGGCATCCAGTTCCAGGGCACCCAGACCAAGCCCCGCTCCGTGCGGGTAACGGGGAAGCTGGGTTTCGCCGGCCATCCCATGCTGGATCATTTCCGCTTCCTGGCGGCGAACACGAAGCTGGTGGCGAAGATGACGATCCCCAGCCCCAGCGTTCTGCATTTCCGCGGCGGCCGGCAGGCCATCAGCGCGGATGTCTATCCCGATATGGCGGCATATTTCGCCGATCTCGCCGAGACCTATCGCGAGATCGTCCAGGCCTTCGCCGCGGCGGGCTGCCGCTATCTCCAGCTCGACGACACGGTCTGGGCCTATCTCTGCTCGGAGGAGCAGCGGGCCCAGGTCCGCGCCCGGGGCGAGGATCCCGACAAACTGCCGGCCATCTATGCCCGCATGATCAACCATGCGATCGCTGGGCGGCCGGCGGATATGCGCATCACCATGCATATCTGCCGCGGCAATTTCCGCTCCACCTGGATCTCGGAGGGCGGCTATGAGCCGGTGGCCGAAACCCTGTTCGGAAGCGTCGGGGTGGACGGCTTCTTCCTGGAATACGACACCGAGCGCGCCGGCGGCTTCGAGCCCTTGCGCTTCGTGAAGGCCGGTGCGCAGCGGATCGTGCTCGGCCTCGTCACCTCGAAGAGCGGCGTGCTGGAAAAGCCCGACGACATCCGCCGCCGCATCGACGAAGCCGCCCGCTATGTCGCGATGGACCAGCTCTGCCTCAGCCCGCAATGCGGCTTCGCCTCCACCGAAGAGGGCAATCTCCTCGCCGAAGAGGAGCAATGGGCGAAGCTGGCGATGATCGTGGAGACGGCGCGCAAGAGTCTGGGGTCTGAGGTTCCCGCTTTCGCGGGAATGACGAAAAAGGAATCACCCCACCGGAATCTTCGTGTCGTATTTCACCCGCGCCAGGCAGAAGCTCGAGCGGAACATGCGGATGTTCGGTTCATTGGCGAAGACGCGCCGGGCGAATTCGTTGTACTGGGCCATGTCGCCGACGCTGACCACCACGAGATAATCGGCATCCCCCGAGACGAAGTAGCACTGCATCACCTCGGGATGGCGCATCATCTTGCGCTCGAAATTCTCCAGCAGATCCTCGCGCTGGCGCTCCAAGGTGATGCTGGCGAAGACGATCAGCGAGCGGCCGACCTTGACCGGATCCACGAGCGAGACGTCGCGGGCGATGATGCCTTCCTCGCGCAGGCGCCGCACCCGGCGGTGGCAGGGCGGGGGCGAGATCCCCACCTTCTCGGCCAGGGCCTGGTTGGTGATCTGGTTGTCCTCCTGCAGCAGCGCCAGGATCTTGCGGTCGATGGCATCCAGCGCTGCCGACGGCTCGGGGGAGATCTCCGGAATATTCTTTCGTCGGGTGGCCATATTCTTCTCACGGATTACGGTTGAAGTCGCTTTCGGCAGCATAATTGGAAAGAAACGACCATAACAACGAAATCCGTTCCGGTGCCGCCTGGGCTAATTTCGGGAGGTAAGGAACAGGAGGCGGCGATGCAGGCGGATGGGGCGGGGATCTACGACAATTCCCTAGAAGTGCATGACAAGGCGGCGCTGGGCAAGGCCCGCGCGCTGATCGATTCCCTGGAGGCGGCGGAGGTGGGCCGCGAGGTCCTGGCCGCGGTCGAGCGCAACCGGCGCTGGCGCGGCGAGCAATGCATCAATCTACTGGCGCCCGAGGCGCCGACCAGCCCCGGCGTCCGGGCGCTGCTGGCCTCGGAGATCGGGACCCGCGCCGCGGAGGGGCATATCGGGCCGGTCAACCGCTGGTTCGCCGGCACGCGCCATATCGACGAGGTCGAGGCGCTGGCCGTGGAGCTGATGAAGAAATACTTCCGCTGCCGCTATGCCGATCACCGGATGTGCGCCAGCATGATCGGCAATGCCGTCGCCTATACGGCGCTGACCGAGCCCGGCGATGTCATCATGAGCGTGGCCCAGCCTTTCGGCGGCCATAGCTCCAACCGCAATATCGGCCCGGCGGGGGTGCGCGGCCTCAGGATCGTCGACATTCCCTTCGATCCCGGCGAGCTCGATGTCGATCTCGATGCTTTCCGCAAGCTGGCGCCGCAGATTCGCCCGAAGATGGTGACCCTCGGACTGTCGATGACTCTCTTCCCGCTGCCGGTACGGGAGATGAAAGACGTGATCGCCGAATGGGGCGGCAAGCTCTTCTTCGACGGCGCTCATCAGATCGGGCTCATCGGCGGCGGGCAGTTCCAGGATCCGCTGCGCGAGGGGGCGGATATCCTGACGGGCTCCGCCGGCAAGACCTTCAGCGGCCCGCAATCCGGCATCATCCTCTGGGACGATCCGGCCCTGACCGAGCCGGTGACGACCGCGGTCTTCCCGGTCTGGGCCGCCACCCATCAGGTCAACCGCGTCGCCGCCTTGGCCCTGGCCACGGCCGAGGCGCTCGCCTTCGGCCCGGCCTATATGGCCCAGATCGTGCGCAACGCCCAGGCGCTGGCCCGCGCTCTGGAGGCACGCGGCATTCCCATGCTGGGGGCGGCCAAGGGCTTCACCCGCACCCACCAGGCCATTGCCGATGTGGGCCGTTTCGGACGCGGCCTCGCCGCGGCGCAGAAGCTCGAGCGCGCCAATATCATCGTCAACAAGAACCTGCTGCCCTATGACAAGCCCGAGGATTGGGACTATCCCAGCGGGCTTCGCATCGGCACCATCGAGGTGACACGGCTGGGGATGAAGGAACCGGAGATGGCAATCCTCGCCGATTTCATCGCCGAGGTCCTCGTCGCGGGCGCGGCGCCCGAATCCGTGCTGCCCCGGGTGCTCGACTTCCGCTCGGGGTATCAGCGATTGTACTATTGCTTCGAGAACGGGCTGCCGGCCTAGACTCTGCAATCGCACGAGGTGAGCGAGATGGCGAAGAAGATCGATCTCTCCAAGGTTCCGACCCAGACGGGCAGCTCCTATCCGCCGCCCTTCGACGCGCTTTGCAAGAATCAATCCACCCAGCGCCTGGCCCGCCACGCCGGCCTCACGCTGTTCGGCGTCAATCTCACCGTGATCGCGCCCGGCGCCTGGTCCAGCCAGCGTCACTGGCATAGCCACGAGGACGAGTTCGTCTGGGTGGTGGAGGGTGAGCTCACGCTTGTCACCGACGCCGGCGAAGAGATCCTGCGTCCCGGCGACTGCGCCGCCTTCAAGCGCGGTGATACCGATGGCCATCATCTCATCAACAAATCGGGCCAGCCGGCCAAGGTGCTCGAGATCGGCAATTCGGACCCGCAGGACCGCTGCGTCTATTCCGACATCGACATGGTCGCCGAGCCAGGCGTGGCCCACTTCAGCCATCGCGACGGAACGCCCTATCCCGTTTCGGATTGAGCGATTTCAGTTTCGGCGGTATCCCCCCTCTCTTCCGTCATTCCCGCGAAAGCGGGAAGGTGGATTTACATTTGAAGTGCAACAGTTGAGCCAGGAATGCCTCGGCTGGGGTTTGGAAGTCCAGGCATTTTCGTGGGGTATTGTTGTAGGCGGCGACGACGGCGTTGAGGATTTTGGGACGGACGGCGGCGAGATCGGTTTTGCGTGGCAGGGGCCGGCGCATGCGTCCGATTGCGTTCTCGATCCCGCCCTTTTGCCAGGGGCTGTGGGTATCGCAGAAGAAGGTTTGGATACCGAGGTCGGCTTTGAGGCGGTAGTGCTCGGCGAACTCGGTGCCGTTGTCGAAAGTGATGGTTTGGCGCAGCTCGGGTGGCAGGGGTTCGAGCCAGGCGATGAGTTGTCGCGCGGTGGGTTCGGCAGCTTTGTTTGGCTGTCTGGCGAGGATGAGGATACGGGAGACGCGCTCGTGGGCGACCAGGATGGCCTGGCCATAGGTTTTGAAGAGCATGAGGTCGGCTTCCCAATGTCCTGGGAAGGCCCGGCCGTTGGCGGCCTCGGGGCGCTGGGCGATGGAGACACGGCCCTTGATGGAGCTCGCGGACGACCCGCCTTTGCGGCCGCGCCAGCCGCGTTTGGCTTTGGCCCTGGGAAGATAGTGCCGCCAGGAGCCGTCGTTGGTGCGGCGGATCTGGGCATAGATGAAGCGATAGATGCTTTCATGGCTGATGCCGGTTGCAGCCTTGTCGCAGGCCAGCCGGCCGGCGATCTGTTCGGGCGACCAGCCGTGCCGGAGGCGATCGAGCACGAGGCGGCGCAGCTCGCCGTCGCGCTCCAGGCGCGATCCGGTCCAGCGCCGGGCTTTCGCCTGCTCATGAGCATGGCTCGGCCTGTAGCCGACCTGCTTGCCCCGGTTGCGCCTCAGCTCGCGAGAAACCGTCGATGGCGGGCGATCCAGAGCTGCCGCGATTTGGCGGATGGATTGCCCGTCTTCATGAAGACGGGCAATCCGGCACCGTTCATCCAATGACAGGTGCTCATATTGCTTTCCCATTGCAACACCTTAGACAGGTGTTGCACTTCGTTTGTGAACTCGGGAATCCAGGGCAAGTGGCGAGAGCCATGCGGCCCTGGATTCCCGCTTTCGCGGGAATGACGAGAGGAGGAAAGTACGCGCTAGCTGAGCCCAGGCCGGTTACGGCTGCGTCTTCAGCTCCAGCTGCCGGATCGCCTCGATGACCAGCGGCTTGACCGTGTCATAGCTGGGCTCACCCTCGAAAACCTTGAAGGTTGTCGCGGCGCCGTCGGCCTCCAGATCGAGGTGGAAGACCCATTCCTTCGTGGGATGGCCGAGCAGCTTCAGGGCATTGGTATTGGCGACGGTGGAGGAACTGAGGGCGACGGTGTAGGCCGTATTCCCCCGCTCGTTCAGGACGAAGAAGCGGTAGCGCGAGGGCCAGGCGCCGAGGAGGTCGAAATACTCCTGGACCGCGACGCTGTAGCTGCCGACGACGAAGATGTCGCGGAGATAGTGATCGATCGCCTTGGTCTGCTTGTTGGTCGTGGTCTTGTGGAGATAGAGGAGCTCGGTCCGTTCGCGGTCGCGGTCGGCCTTGTCGCCGGTGATCTCATAGAGCTTCACCAGCTCGCCCCGCGGCTCGATGGACTCCGGCAGCAGCTGCTTGCAGGTCTTGTAGTAATCGATGGCCTGGGGGAGGTTGCCGATCCCCGCGGCCATGGTGCCCGCCCGACAATAGGACAGCTTCGCCGTCGGCTCGCGGGCGATGATCTCCTGATAGAGGGCGAGGGCCTGCTCGTAATCCCCGGCATTGGCGAAGCCTTCGGCCTGCTTGAAGGTCGCCTCGGCCCAGGCGGTATCGGCGCGGGCCGGCGCTGGCAGGCTCAGTAGGATCAGAAGGGCAGAGACGCCAAAGCAAAGGGAGAGGCTCGATCGAGCCTCTCCCCCCAGCCAGCTCCCAGACTTATGCCTATTCGCGAACGATCGCTCACTCCGCGGCCTTGCTGGCGGCCGCCTCCTTCATGAGCTTCTCGGCCAGCGCCTGCTTGCCGGCGCTGTCGAGCTTCTTGATCTCGTTGTTCAGCACCCGCTCGTTCACCGCCTGGTTCCAGTAATCCAGGGTGGCAAAGCCGAGCAGCGAGGCCTTGCCGATGAACTGGCGCAGCACCTCATTGGTCGGTCCCATGACCCAGCCCGCCTTGCCATCGCGCAGATAGCGCTCGATCCCGAGGCCGGGCTTGTAGCCGGTGCCGCCGCAGGCATGGAGCATCTTGTCCGCGACATGGGCGACGTTCTTGGCGGCGTTGAACTTCACCTGCCACATCCAGTGCAGATATTGCGCGCGCGGCAGCTTGGTCTGGTCGCGATGGAGCGTCCAGTCGCAATTGTTCGTCGCCGCGTCCATGGCATTGGCCATCTGGAAGGCCATGGCGCGCGAGGCGTTGGTGTCGGAGATCGCCTCGCCGACGTAATCCTGAATGGTCGGATAGTCGGCCACGCGCATGCCGACGTCCGCATGCTTCTTCATGGTGGTATGGCGCTTGGCGATGTCGATCAGCCCGAGCGAGATGCCGTTCCAGCAGGAGGAGGAGCAGAGCAGGAAGAAGGGATCGACGCATTCGTCGTTGGAATTGGCGCCGTCCCCCTTGGGCCCGACAAGGCGGTCGGCCGGGATCACCACATTGTCGACTTCCAGCGTGCCCGACTGATTGCCGCGCAGGCCCAGGCCGTCCCATTTCGAGGGCTCGGCCTTCACCTCATTGCCCATGATCAGCCAGCAGGAGAGATCGGCGTAATTGCCGCCGAAATCCGGGCTGGTGGTCTGGATGATGTACCAATCGGCGAAGCCGCCGGAGGTGGTCCAGGAGGCCTTCTTGCGCACTTTCCAGCCGCCCTCGACCTTCTCGGCGCCCGAGGAGATCGGGTACCAGAAGTGCGATCCGGTCTCGGGGTCGGAGTAGGAGAGGGTGCCGATGAAGACGTCCTTGTCGAGACGGCGCAGGATGTTCTTCAGGGTCTCATTCTCGTGATAGCGCAGGCACGCCGCCGCCACCGCGCCGATATGCATGGTGTAACACATGGCGGTGCTGGGGCAGCCGTAGCGCGCGATGGTCTCCACCACCATGGCGGCGCAGACATGGTTCTCGCCCATGCCGCCCAGCTCCTTGGGCACGATCAGCCCGAGCAGGCCGAGCTTGGCCAGGGCCTCGAAATTCTTCCGCGGGAAGAGCAGCTTCTTGTCGGATTCGACGGCGTTGTCGCGCAGCGTCGTGCGGGCGAGCTCGATGAGCTTCGTCTGCAGCTCCTTCTGCTTGTCGGTCAGAACCCACTGAGGATCCCACTCGTAGCCGAGACCCCAGAAATCCTCATCCCCCCATTTTTTCGTCTGGCTCATGTCCGTTTCCTAGCTCCCTGGCTGCGCCGGCGGGGCGACGCCCGCTCGTTGCTCGGCACCGGCAGTCGAGGCCGGCGGCGATCCTGTCGCGATGGAGCGAGCCTACACGGGGCCCTCCGCGGCGGCAAGAAGTTGCAACCAATTCGAGACGGGAGGGTGGCCAATTTCAGACCAATAAAACCGTAGTGTTCTTCCTTCCGAGCTAAGGCGCACTTGCCAAATACGTGTTTTGCGTATAGACTATAAATCTATGATCGCGAGAAGGGATGCCTGCAAATTCCCTGCAGAAGCAGATCAGGTCGCCCGAATCCGCTCCTAAGAGACGTCGTTGAGCTGGCGATAGGCGCCGCGGAAATAGAGCAGGGGGCGTGCCTCGCCGGCCGAGCGCAGGCGGAGCACGCGACCGACGAAGATCACATGGTCCCCGCCGTCGTGCATCGAGGTGGTCTGGCAATCGAAGCTCGCCAGGGCGTCGACCAATATGGGCGAGCCCGTCTCCCAGACCTCCGTGCGCACGCCCTCCCACTTGTCGGAGAGGGCACGGGCGAAGGCGACGGAGACCGCCTGCTGATCCTCGCTCAGGATGTTGATGGCGAAGACGCCGGCCGCTTCGAAGGCCTTCAGGCTATAGGCGCCACGATCCAGGCTGAAGAGGACGAGGGGCGGATCGAGGGACACCGAGTTGAAGGAGTTGGCGGTGAAGCCGAGGTATTCGCCGTCCAACCCCACCGAGGTGACGACGGTGATCCCTGTCGCGAAGCATCCCATGGCATGGCGAAAGCTGCGGGCATCGAATGTCATCGCTGGAAGATAACCGGGAAATGAAATTGCGACAAAATCCAGAGAACCCGGCGCTCGAACCGGCTGACTGCAGCGGAAGACTTGGCCCCGCGGACCGGCGGGGCCGGTGGCTGCTCACCGATCGTACTGGCGCGGTCCCATCGGGCGACGTGGCGGCCGTTGCACGGCTGTGGTCGTGTCCAGCGTGATGACACGCAGGACCTGCACGCCTTTGCGACCTGGCCCGACCTCGCAGAGGATCGTCGAGCCTTCCGGCGCATCCTGCAGCCCGGCCTGCTTCAAGGCCGATACATGTAGGAATACATCGGGAGATCCATCCGCGGGCGAGACGAAGCCGAAGCCCTTTTCCGGGTTGAACCACTTCACCTTGCCGCGAAGTTCTGATCCGTCCCCATCACTCATATTGTGTTCATCCATCAAGGCTACTCTGCTTTAAAATCATGCCATTGGCAGAGCCGGCCCAGGCCTCACCGCTTGTTTCCACTCCGCCCCATGAAAATGCACGGTCCGGAATGGTCGCGGCGCCCCCCGGCGGCCCTCCGCCTTCTACTCTGAGAGAGCATGCGCTTAAATGCAAGCACGGCGTCAGGCCGCCGCCGGGGATTGGTCAAATACGCTGCCCGAATGACTTGTAAATTCCAAGTATCTTCATGCCTCTGTGCTCGTCTCCTTATCTGAGATACTAGGTTAAGGTTTCCGGCTAGCGTTTCTGCAGATGGGTGGCTGGGAGACCTCTTGGCCCGGAGCTTTGCGCCATGCTCATATGCGCGCGGTTCTTGCCTCCGGAGAGTTTCTCATGCCGCTCAGCCTTGCTTCCCGTGCCGATCTCACTTTGGCCAATTTCCGGCGCGTCGCCTGGCAGGGTGAGGCGGCCCGCTTTGCGCCGGCCGCACTGGCGCGGATGACGGCCTCGCGCCGGCAGTTTCTCGATCTCCTCGAAAGCGATCCGGAGCTCACGATCTACGGGGTCACGAGCGGCTATGGTCAGCATGCCAACAAGCGGCTGAGCAGCGAGGAGCGCAGGCGCCAGGCCCGCCGCCCGCCCCATGGCCCGGCCGTCGCCTTCGGCCCGCCCTTGCCCGAGCGGGTCGTGCGCGGGATCGTCTTCGCGCGGCTGGCCAATTACGTCGAGGGGCATGCCGCCGCCTCGGCCGAGCTCGCCGCCGCCGTGGCTTCCATGCTGGAGGGCGAGCGCCTGCCCAAGGTCAGCCTGGCCGGGCAGGGTGGTGCCGGCGAGATCACCGCCTTGGCACCGCTCTTCAATGATCTTGCCGAGCGGATGGAGCTCGGCGAGAAGGAGGTGCTCTCCCTGATCAACGGCTCGCCGGCCGCCGCCTCGCTGCTGGCGGATGCCGCGGCGGCCGGGCGGCGCCGGCTCGAGCTGGCCGAGGAGGTCTTCGCCCTCTCGGCCGAGGCGATCCGGGTACCCCATGGCCATTTCGCCGAGGAGCTGGAGGGGCTCTGGGGCGATGCGGCCGAGGCCGCCACTCTGGCGCGGCTGCGGACCCTCATGGCCGGGGGCGATCCCGAGCGGCGGCCTTATCAGGCGCCCGTCAGCTATCGCATCCTGCCCCGGGTGCTGGCCCAGTTCCGCCGGGCCGTGGAAGCGGCGGAGGCCGCGGCGGAAACCTCCCTCAAGGCGATCACCGACAACCCCGTCTTCCTGGCGCCGAGCCCGGGCCATCCCAAGGCCAGGGTCTACAGCACCGGCGGCTATCACAACGCCATGGCCCATCCGGCGATGGACAACCTCGCCGCCGCCACGGCCGATCTCTGCCTGCTCACGGACCGGCATAGCTCGAAGCTGCTCCATGGCAATCACTCGCTGCTCCCCGACCAGCTCCAGGCGGGCGAAGCCTATCTCGGCTGCCTGGGCATGGTGCAGGTGGGCTATGCCGAGCAGGCCCGGCGCGCGGCGCAGCGCAATTTCCTGCCGGGCAGCGAGGGCGGCGGTTTCGGGCAGAACGACGTGGCCCCGCCCACTTTCCTCGCCTGGCGGGCGCAGGAGGAAGCGGGGAGCTGCCTGGATGCGGGCCTGGCCATACTGGCCGCCATCGGCTCCCAGGCGCTGTTCGTCACCGACCGCCAGGCGCCCCCGGCCCTGGCAGGGCTGGTCGGCGAGACCCGCCGCCATCTGCCGCCCGTCGAGCAGAGCCGGATCCTGGCCGGGGAATTGGCGGCCCTTGCCGCGGCCTTCCGCGCCCGGGTCTTTGACGTGGCGCCGTCGCTCGAGGAATAGCCGGGCAGGCCGGGGGCTCAGTCGAGGGCGCGGAAGATCTGGCGCTGGCCGGCGAAATAGCCGCGGGCCGTGGTCTTCAGCGCCGGCGCCAGATCCGCATGGAGGGCGGGAAGCGCATGGAAAGGCACGGCAGGGAAGCTGTGATGCTCGGCGTGGTAGGGCATGTTCCAGGCGAAGAAGCGCACCACGGGGTTGCTGAGGGTCGTGCGCGAATTGGCCAGCATGTCGGGGATCAGCGGGCAGCCCGTATGCTCGGCCATGAGATAGAGCCGGAGCCAAGGCTGTCCGAGAACCGCAGGCAGCACCCAGAACTCGATCACCGCATCGCTGCGCAACAGGACGGAGATCAGCGCGATCACCGCATAGAGCAGCAGATGGATCCGCGCCTCGCGGACCACCTGACGCGCCGCATTGCCCGCGAGATAGGGCTCCGGCGTCTGGCCCGCGGCATGTCGGAGGACACCCATGATGTGATCGCGCCAGAGCGGAATCCCCGTGACCGCCCAGAGCCAGGCGGCCTTGGTGCGAGGCTTGGGCGAGGCCAGCTCCGGATCGCGCTCGGGATTCTGGGTATAGCGGTGATGGGCGAAATGGAAGAAGCGGAAGTAATCCGCCGGCAGGATGATGAGGAAACCCAGGACTGCCGCCACCCAATCATTGAGCCGCCGGTTCTTGAAGGCGGTGCGATGGATCGATTCATGCAAGGGGGCAAAGAGGAAGATGAGGATCGCGCCCTCCAGCGCCTGGGCCGGCAGCCGCCAGAGCGGCCCCGGCGCTACGGCGACCAGGAGCCCGGCGGCGAGGAGTGCCGCAAGATGCCCGCCCAGGTGGATGAGCCCGCGCGCATCCGAGAGCCGGCGCAGGTTGCGGACCCGGTCACGGGAAATCGGGGCGTGCTGATAGTCGACGTCGTCCATGTCCGGATTATAGCCAGTGGCGAGGGCGGGCGAACACTTTGATACGCCCCAGCTGGCGCTTTTCGGACGCAACCGGAGATCAGCAATCCAGAAGCAACCTTGGCGTGCATTTCTGGAATAGATATAGTAAGCGCTGAAGAGGGGTAAATCGAACCTGCTTCACTACGGGTATGAGGAGAGCCGCTGCTGTAAACGCGGAGTTTTCGGGTAGTTCGTCATTTCGGGGGAAGGCATATGGCGATTGGCGGATTGCGCTTCTGGCTCTTCAGTTGTGCGCTTTTGCTGGCTTCGGCGACGGGGACGCCGGCCCTGGCCTTGAGCCTCGAGGTGAACGGCTGCGAGAACCAGGACAGCAAGCCGGGGTTGCGCATCGACTTCTGCACCCAGGTCATCGAGTTCCGGCCAATATGCCGGTTCCAAACTGGCCTGGGCCTATGTCAGCCGGGGTTGGGCCTATACCGAGAATGGTGAGCCGGACAAGGGGATCAAGGATTTCGACGAGGCGTTGCGGCTGAAGCCCAACTACGGCTTTGCCCTGGCTGATCGGGGGATGGCCTATGCTCGCAAGAAGGACTACGAGCGCGCCATCCAGGACTTCAATGCCGCGCTGAGCGCGTCGCCGAAGCTGGACTGGGCATTGACCGGCCGGGGCGGCTCCTACGACGAATTGGGACAATATGAGCGTGCCATCCAGGATTATGACGCCGCGCTGAAGCTGGATGCCAGCAACCCCTCGACCTACAACAATCGCTGCTGGGCCCTGATCAGCTTGAACCGGCTGCGCGAGGCGCTCACGGATTGCGACAAATCGCTGGCGCTCCGACCCGATCACGAGGCCACGTTTGCCAACCGCGGCTTTGTTTACCTGCGCCTGGGGGAACTGACGCAAGCGGAGAAGGATTTCGACCAAGCGATCCAGCTGGACCCCAAGGACGCAAGTGTCTTCTTCGGTCGATCGATTGTGAAGCAACGGCTGGGCGACAGCGCGGGGGCGGAGAAGGACGCTGTCGCGGCCCGCGTCCTCGACGCCAATGTCGAAGCCGGCCTTCGCAAGCAGGCGATACTTCCTTGAGGCGGGCGCCGATGCGTTTCCTTTGTTTCCAGCTGTTCGTAGCGCTCTGCCTCCTCACCACGGCCGAGGCAAGGGCGGGCAGCGCTGACTACGAGGGGTGCAAAAGCGCGGCCGATCCCGACCGCCGCATCGAGCTCTGCACGAAGGTCATCCTGTTCGACGAGGACCCGGACATCGGGGCGTGGCCCTATGTCTTCCGCGCCGCGGCCTATGCGGAAAAGGGTCAATACGATGAGGCGATCGACGACTATGACGCGGCGCTGCGCCTGACACCTCGGCAGCCCGTCGCATTGGTTGGCCGCTGCAGCGCCCTCAACAAGAAGGGCAGCTATGCCGAGGCGATCGAGAGCTGCAGCGTGGCGCTGCGTCTCTACCCGAATGACGGCATTGCCTACAACAACCGCTGCCTGGCGCGCGCGACGCTCGGCCAAAATGACGAGGCGCTCCGGGATTGCAATGCCGCCCTGGCGTTGAAGCCCGATGCACCGGAAACCCTGGCCAATCGCGGCCTCGTCTATACCAACCTGGGACAGTTCGATCTGGCCATAAAGGACTATGACGAGTCGCTGCGGCTGAAGCCCGGTTATGTCGATGCCTATATTGGCCTGGGCTGGGCCTATGGGAGCGAAGGCCAATATGATCTCGCCCTTAAGAACTATGATGCGGCTGTGAAGTTGGAGCCCGACTGGGCCTTCGTGCGGAAGGAACGATGCCGCACCTTACTCCAGGTCGGCCGCCTGAAGGATGCGATAGCGGAATGCGACAGATCCATTGCCCTGGAGCCGGATCATGCCGTCACCTACGAAACGCGCGCCTATGCTTATCTTCTCGACCGGAACCCCAAGCAGGCGAAGAAGGATTTCGACAAGGCGCTGAAGCTGGATCCGAACAGCCCGATCTCGCTCTTCGGCCGTGGCATGGCGAAGGCAATTCTGGGAGACATCGCGGGGGGGAAGCGCGATGGCGCGGCCGCCCAGGCCATCATGCCGGACGTCAGCGATTACCTGACCAGCATCCACTTTCTGCCGGGTAAGGCGCCGTGAGGGGTGTCATCGTGTTTGTTGCGGGGGAGCGAAAGCGTATTGCCTGTCTTGCTGTGCTGGTCGGTTTTTGCCTCATGGCGGCCGCCTCGGCCCGGGCCGAGGATCTCCTGGTCAATGGATGCCGGGAGGAAGACGATCCTCATATCCGGCTCGCCTACTGCACGAAGCTCATCGAATCCGGAAAGTCCGTGGAGGAAGCAAAGGCCTGGGCCTCCATTGCACGAGGCGACGCCTATCTCGACGATGAGGAATACGAGCAGGCGATCGCCAGTTACAATGACGCCATCCGCCTGAAGCCTGGCGACGACGAGGCGTGGAACGACCGTGGCATCGCCTACCAGTATTCCGGCGAGGCGGACAAGGCCATCAATGACTACGACACGGCCATCAGGCTCAACCCCAAGAACCCCCTCGCGTTCAACAATCGCGGTTGGGCCTATCGCGGGAAGGGCAAGTACGACCAGGCCCTCCAGGATCTGGATATGGCGATCCGTCTCGCGCCCGACTATGCGCGTGCCTATCTGAACCGGGCCAGCGTCTACACCGAGACCAGCCGCCACGAGAAGGCCCTTGCCGACTACACCGCGGCTCTGAACCTACGGCCCGACAGCCCCACCTATCTGAACGCTCATTGCTGGGGCCTCCTTGCCGTTCATCGCGCCCGCGAAGCCCTGCCGGAATGCAACAGATCTCTGAGCCTGAGGCCCAACTCCGCCGAAACCTTGGACAGCCGGGGCTATGCCTATCTTCAGCTGGGCGACCTGCCGGCGGCGATCGCCGATTTCACCCATGCGCTGAAATTGGATTCGAAGATGACGAGCTCGCTCTACGGCCGGGCGGTCGCCAAGGAGCGATCGGGCGACAAGGCCGGGGCGGAGCGCGACTACGCTGCCGCCCGCGAACAGGACAGCGACATCAAGGCCGAGATGGTCGCGCAGAACGTGCTGCCGTGACGCGCCTTACGCCAGCGCCTTCTCCAGCGCCTCGAAGGGCAGGAGCACGCACTCCCGCCGGCTCTTGACGTCATGCACCGGGGCGAAGACGGCCAGCGCCGACCATTCGCCTTCCGGCGCAGCGGCACCCTCTTTGAGAATGGCGGCGACGGCTTCGCCCGTCTCGGCGAGCTGGGCCGCGGTCTTGCCGGGGGCATGCTGGGCGATGGTCTCGGCGGAGGCCTCGCAGAGCAGGCAGCCCCGCACCTGATGGCCGACGGTGGCGACGCGGCCGTCCTCCAAGGTCAGGTCGATGGTGACACGGTCGCCGCATAGCGGATTGTCCAAGGTGACGCTGCGGTCGGGGGCGGGGAGGCGGCCGCGTCCGCGCCCGGCATGGGCGCGCTCGACGAGGGCTGCCTGATAGAGGGCCTCGCTCATCCCGGCTTGCTCACGCCGGCCTTTGGCGATAGCGCATCAGAGCCTCGGGCGTGTCGATATCGAGCAGCACGCCGTCGTCCGGCATGGGAACCTCGGCGACGAGCTCGCCATACTGACCGATCAGATGGCGCGCCCCGGTATCGCCGGCCAACGAGGCCATCTCGGGAAAGAAGCGCTTGGCCCAGAGCACGGGATTGCCGCGCTTGCCGTCCCAGCTCGGCACGCAGATGGCGCGACCCTCCAGGGGATTGAAGGCGGCGATCAGCCGGTCGAGGGTCTGGGCCCCCACCCGCGGCATGTCGGCGAGGCAGACCAGCGCCCCGTCGATCTCCGTGGGCAGAGCGGTGATGCCGGCCTTAAGCGAGCTCGCCATGCCCGAGGCGAAAGCGGGATTCTCGATCACCGTCACCGGCCGGTCGCCGATGGCGGCGCTGAGGCGGGCGGAATCATGGCCGGTCACCACGATCACCGGCCGTGCCCGGGAGGCCAGTGCCGCCTCGACGGCGCGGGCCACCATGGGCAGGCCCTCGATCTCCGTCAGCAGCTTGTTGGCCCCGCCCATGCGGCTCGACCGGCCGGCGGCGAGCACGATGGCCGCCACTTTCGGGGCTTGGGAGGAGAGGGCGGGCTCGGCACGCGGTTGCGGGCGGGTCGGAATCTCGATCAGCAGCCCGCCGGCGCCCATGCGCATGATCTGCCTGCCGTCGACGGGCAGATCGGCCATCAGCCGGCGCAAGACCCAGTCGAAGCCGTTCACCTTGGGCGAGCGGGCGCAGCCGGGAAGCCCCAGCACGGGCCGCTCGCCGATGCGCCCCAGGAGCAGAAGATTGCCGGGATCGACGGGCATGCCGAAATGCAGCACCTCGCCGCCGCAGGCGGTGATCGCCGCCGGAATCACATCGCGCCGGTCGGTAATGGCCGAGGCGCCCGCGATGAGCAGCATCTCCGGGCCGGCCATCGCCCGGATGGCGGCGGTGAGATCGGCGATCCGATGCTCGCTGCGGCTTTCCACGACCGGCGGGCAGCCGAGCTCGGCTAGGCGCGCGTTGGTCACCTCGCGGGTCTTGTCGAGGACGCTCTCCTTGGTCCCGGAGAGACGGGTCTGGATCAGGCCGACGCTGCGCGCTCGGATGGGGGCAAGGTGGAGTAGGGGCGGGCCCGCCTTGGCCAGGGCCAGGGCACGCTCCAGCAATACGCGCGGCACGGCGAAGGGAATGATCTTGACCGTCGCCGCCATCTCGCGCGGGGCGAGAAGGTCGAAGGGCGGCAGGGTCGCCAGGGTGATCGCCTCGTCGAGCAGATTGAGCTCGTCGAGGCGAGGCTGGTCGACGACCAGCACGCCCTTGGCGCTCGCCATCAGATTGGCCCGGCCGGTGAAGGGCGCTGCCACGGTGAGATGATCGCCCGCCACGGCCTCGGCCACGGCACGGGCCGCCTCATCCTCCGGCACGTCATCCGCCTCGAGGCGCACCGCCATGACGCTGGTCTGGCCCGCCGCGGCCAAGGCAGCGATATCGGCAGCGGAAAGCCGGCGGCCCTTCTTGAAGGCGCCGCCCCTGAGCTTGACGCTATGGGCGAGGAGGGCACCCTCCGCCTCGGCCAAGGCCATCTCGGCGAAGATCATGCCTGACGCCGGATGGCGGTGATCTGAGCGAGGATGGAGACGGCGATCTCCGCCGGCGAGAGGGCACCGATGGAAAGCCCGACGGGGCCGTTCACCCGGGCGATCTCCTCCGGCGAGAATCCGGCACGGGCGAGGCGCCCCTGGCGCGCGGCATGGGTCTTCTTGCTGCCGAGCGCGCCGATGTAGAAGGCGGGCGAGCGCAGCGCCGTCTGCAAGGCCGGATCGTCGAGCTTCGGATCATGGGTCAAGGTGACGACCGCGGTGCGCCGGTCGGGTCCCAGTGCCGTCATGGCCTCATCGGGCCAGTCGCCGCGCATGTCGATGCCGGGAAAGCGGCTGTCGGTGGCGAAGGCCCGGCGCGGGTCGATGACCGTGACGCCATAGCCCGCCAGCGAGGCCATGGGCGCCAGGGCCTGGGCGATATGGACGGCGCCGACGATCATCAGCCGCGGGGGCGGGGTATGGCATTGCACGAAGAGCCGGCGGCCCTCGACCTCCAGGATCCCGCTCTTGTCGCGGCTCAGCATGGGCCGGATCTCGTTCAACGCGGCGCCATCGAGGGCCAGCTCGCCCTCGGTGCCGCCCTCAGTCACCAGCGCCTGGCCGCCGCCGGGAATCTCCGTCACCAGCGCCACCGGATGCTTGGCGGCGCGTTCGGCAACGAGCCGGTCGAGAAGGGTGCGTTTCATTCGATGGCTTCGAGCCAGATCTGCAGCTTGCCGCCACAGGCGAGCCCGACATCCCAGGCCTGCTCATTGGTGATGCCGAAATCGAGCAGCCGCGGCGCGCCACCGGCGATGACCTCCTGCGCCTCGCGGACCACGGCGCCCTCGATGCAGCCGCCCGAGACCGAGCCGATCATCTGGCCATCGGCATCGACCGCCAGCTGGCTGCCGACGGGGCGGGGGGAGGAGCCCCAGGTCGCCACCACGGTGGCGACGGCCACGCCGCGCCCGCTGCGCCGCCAATCGGCTGCCTGCTCCAGGATGTTCTCGCCTATTGCTTCCGCTGTTCCAGCCATCGGCTCACTCCTTCCATTCGTCTCCGCCCGGGTGTCGCGAGAACGGCGCCGAGATCGGCGAGGCTCGCCAGATTGTGCACCGGGCGGAAATCGTCGATATGCGGCATGATCGCCCGCGCCCCCATGGATCTTGGCTCATAGGCGTCGTAGCGCAAGAGCGGGTTCAGCCAAATGAGGCGGCGGCAGGATTTATGCAGCCGCTCCATCTCGTGCTCCAGCCCCTCGCCGATATCGCGGTCGAGGCCGTCGCTGATGAAAAGGACCACGGCGCCCTGGCCCAAGACCCGCCGCGACCATTTGGCATTGAACTCGGCCAGGCAATAGCCGATGCGCGTACCCCCGGACCAATCCTCCACCGTCTTCGTCACCCGGTCGAGGGCCACATCGACATCGCGATGGCGCAGCAGCCGGGTGATGTTGGTGAGCCTCGTGCCGAAGAGGAAAGCGAAGACCCGGTCGCGGTCATTGGTCACCGCATGCATGAAATGCAGCACGATGCGCGAATAGCGGCTCATGGAGCCGGAGATGTCGCAGATGATGACCAGCGGCGGATGCCGCCGGCGGGGATTTCGCCGCCGCAGCGCCGGCGGCCCGCCGGAACGCAGCGAGGCCCGCAAAGTGGCGCGCATGTCGATGCGCCTGCCATGGGGATCGGGAGCGAAACGCCGGGTGGGAAGATCCATGATCGGCAGGGTCATCCGCTTCACCAGCCGCTTGGCCTGCTCCAGCTCCTCGATCGACATCTTCTCGAAATCGGCCTGCTGCAGCAGCTCGCGGTCGGAGAAGGTCATGGCCGCGTCGAGCTCGATCTCCTCCTCTTCCGGCTCCTGATCCTGATCGCTGCCTTCGCCCTCGGCGGCGCGCATCGCCTCGGCCAGGCGCCGGCTGATCTCCTCGCCCTTCTCCTCGCCCTCGGGCATGCCGATGCTGGGCAGCAGCATGGCCATCATGCGTTCCAGCAGCTTGGGATTGCGCCAGAAGACGTGGAAAGCCTGGTCGAAGATCGGCCGCTGATCCTGGCGGTTGACGAAGACCGAATGCAGCGTCCAGTAGAGATCGTCGCGCCGCTCGATGCCCACCGTCTCCACCGCCCTCAGCGCCTCGATCACCCGTCCCGGCCCGATGGGCAGCCCCGCGGCCCGCAAGGTGCGGGCGAAGAACATGAGGTTTTCCAGAAGCCGGCCGGGCATCGTTCTAGACCCGTTTCTCCGCTGCCAGCTCGTTTTTGACCTGAAGCAGCAGATCCGCCGCCTCGCTGCCGCGGATGCGGGCGATGTCGTCCTGATATTTCAGCAGCACGCCCAGGGTATCGTCGACGGCCTTGGGATCGAGGGCGACCTGGTCGAGCTGGATCAGCGCCTCCGTCCAATCGATGGTCTCGGCGATGCCCGGCAGCTTGAAGAGCTCCACCTTGCGCAGCTTCTGCACGAATCCCACGATCTGGCGGCTGAGCTCTTCGCCGGCGCCGCGGCACCTTGACCCGCAGGATCTCGAGCTCGCGCGGGGCGTCGGGATAATCGACCCAGTAATAGAAGCAGCGCCGCTTCAGCGCGTCATGAATCTCGCGCGTGCGGTTGGAGGTGACCACGACAATGGGCGGCTCGGCCGCCTTGATGGTGCCGAGCTCGGGGATGGTGATCTGGAAATCCGACAGCACCTCCAGGAGATAGGCCTCGAAGGGTTCGTCGGTGCGGTCGAGCTCGTCGATGAGCAGGACCGGCGAGCCGCTCGCATCGGCCTCCAGCGCCTGGAGCAACGGACGCTTGATGAGGAAACGCTCCGAATAGATGTCGCTGCCCAGGCTTTCGCGGCTGCGGTCGCCGGCGGCCTCGGCCAGGCGGATCTCCACCATCTGGCGGGAATAGTTCCACTCATAGACCGCCGATGAGACGTCGAGCCCCTCATAGCATTGCAGGCGCACCAAGCGCCGGCCGAGGGTCTCAGCGAGCACTTTGGCGATCTCCGTCTTGCCCACCCCGGCCTCGCCTTCCAGGAACAGGGGCCGGCGCAGCCGCAGCGCCAGGAAAAGGGCGGTCGCCAGGCTCCGATCGGCCACATAACGGCCGCGGCCGAGCAGAGCCAGGGTATCGTCGACGCTGGCGGGAAGGGGAGACGCCATCAGGCAAGCTTTCTCAAGTGTTCGGTCGGCGAGCAATGGAATGCCCGGCCGGGCGGCTGTCAACCCGGATGCATCGGATCGCGCCAGACAGGCTCCTAAAGCCCCTTCTCCACCATCTCCAGCAGGCGTTGCCCGATGTCCTGCCGTTGCGCCGGCGCCAGACGGCCGAGCGGACCCTCGATGACGAGCAGAGCCAGGCCATGAACGGCGGACCAGGCCAGATATTCCGCGCCGGGCCGGCGCTCAGGCGGCACCACGCCGGCCTCGACGAGACGGTCCAGCGCATCGCTCAGGAGCTGGAAGGGATTGCGCCCGCTATGCCCGGCCTTCGCGGGGTCATTGTCGCCCGCCGGATCGTCGGGCACCGAGAAGGCCGTGCGGAACAGGCCTGTCTCGGCCTGGGCGAAACGGAGATAAGCGGTGCCGACCGCGCGCAGCCCCGCCCGTGCGACGACGTCGGGACGGCGCCGGCGGTTGAGCCCCGCGAGCTCGCTCTCCATGGCGACCGCCAGCGCCGAGAGGGCGGCCGCGCGCACCGCCACGAGAAGAGCCTGGCGGCTCGCGAAATGCCGATAGGCCGCGTTGGGAACCACGCCGACGCGCCGTGTCGCCTCGCGCAGCATGACGGCGTCGGGGCCACCGGCGCGGGCCAGCTCGATGCCGGCCTCCAGAAGCGCCCGCCGCAGATCGCCGTGGCGATAGGTGCTGCGCGGCGCCGGGCCTTTCATCGATCTCCCCGGGCCCTTCCTCGATCGCCCATGTGGACACTGTCCATCGTCTTTGCTATGGTCTTGTGGACGGTGTACACAAGTTCAAGGCGGCGCACAACCGGACTATCCCGCTCGATGCCCCGTCAATCCCAAATCCCCATCCTGTGTGAGGAGACGTCATGCAAGTCCAACCTTACTTGTTCTTCGACGGCCGGGCCGAGGAAGCGGCCGAGTTCTATCGCCGCGCCCTCGGCGCCGAGGTGACCATGCTCATGCGCTTCAAGGAGAGCCCCGACCCCGCAGGCTGCCCGGCCGGGTCGGAGGAGAAGGTGATGCATATGAGCCTGCAAATCGGCAAGACGCAGGTCCTGGCCTCCGATGGCCACTGCACGGGGAAGCCGAACTTCCAGGGCTTCGGGCTCACGATCGCCGTCGACAGCGAGGCCGAGGCCGATCGCGTCTTCGCGGCGCTGGGCGACGGCGGGAAGGTGCAGATGCCGCTGGCCAAGACCTTCTTCTCGCCGCGCTTCGGCATGGTCGCCGACCGCTTCGGCGTGATGTGGATGGTCATCGCCGAGGGTGCGACACGCCTAGCCGCTTGAGGCTTCGGCCGGTATAGGTGAGGGTGGCGGCGGCGGATCGGAAAGAATTCCGCCGCCGCCATTTTGAATAACGAGCAAGCCCGCATGACAAAGAGCATGGACGGCCGGACGCGCTGGCTGGCCCTCGTCATCCTTTGCCTGGGCGACCTCATGATCGTGCTGGATTCCACGATCGTGAACGTCGCCTTGCCATCGATCAGGACCGATCTCGGCTTCTCCGAGACCGCGCTGGTCTGGGTCGTGAACGCCTATCTGCTGACCTTCGGCGGCTTTCTGCTGCTGGGCGGAAGGCTGGGCGACCTCTTCGGCCATCGCCGCTTGTTCCTGTTGGGTGTGACCTTCTTTACCTTAGCCTCGCTGGCCTGCGGCCTGGCCAATTCGCAAACCCTCCTCGTCATGGCGCGGGCCGTGCAAGGGATCGGCGGCGCCGTCGTCTCGGCGGTCGCCCTCTCGCTGATCATGAATCTCTTCACCGAGGAAGCCGAGCGCGTGAAAGCCATGGGCGTCTTCGGCTTCGTCATGGCCGGCGGCGGCGCAATCGGCGTGCTGCTCGGCGGCCTGCTGACCGACACGCTCGATTGGCATTGGATCTTCCTGGTGAACCTCCCGATCGGCCTCGGGGTCATCGCCCTCAGCCTTCTCCTGCTGCCGGCGGACCGGGGCCGGGCCAGCGCGCAGCGTCTCGATATCGCCGGGGCGGTGACGGTGACGATCTCGCTGATGCTGGCGGTCTATGCGATCGTGAACGGCAATCAGGTGGGGTGGCTGGCCGGCAAGACGCTGGGCCTGTTGCTCGCGGCCCTGGTGCTGCTGGCGCTGTTCCTGGTCATCGAATCCCGGGTGGCCGCGCCCCTCATGCCGCTGGGCCTCTTCCGGCTGCGCAATGTCGCTACCGCCAATATCGTCGGCGTCCTCTGGGCGGCCGCCATGTTCGCCTGGTTCTTCCTTTCGGCGCTCTACCTCCAGCTCGTCCTGGGATACACCCCGATGCAGGTCGGCCTTGCCTTCCTGCCGGCCAATCTGATCATGGGCGCCTTCTCCCTCGGCTTGTCCGCCCGGCTTGTCACGCGCTTCGGCATCCGCTGGCCGCTGGCGGTCGGGCTGGGGCTGGCGGCGATCGGGCTCGCGCTCCTGGCCCGCGCGCCGGTCGAGGGTCATTTCGTCGCCGATGTCCTTCCCTGCATGGTGCTGCTCGGCATCGGCGCCGGCATGGCCTTCAACCCCGTGCTGCTGGCGGCCATGAGCGATGTCGCGCCGAGCGATTCCGGCCTGGCCTCGGGGCTGGTCAATACCTCCTTCATGATGGGCGGGGCCCTCGGCCTGGCGGTCCTCGCCAGCCTCGCCGCCGCGCGGACGGAAGATCTTCTCGCCTCGGGCGCCCCCGATCTCCTCGCGCGCAATGGCGGCTATCAGCTTGCTTTCCTCCTGGGTGCCGTCTTCGCCGCCGCCGCGGCCCTGCTCGGCGGCCTGCTTCTGCGCAGCGCGCGAGCGCCGGCTCAGCGGGAGCAGGGGGCAATCGGCACGCCGGCGGTTGTCGAGAGCGACTGAAGGCGGCCCGCCGGCATCAACTCATCCCTGGCGACGCCTCCTCATTCCGCGGGTATAGTAGGCGGGCGGGCAGCCGGGGGGCGCCTCTTCGGCAAGCGCCGGCCTCGTGGCCGGGCTCGCCTCGGTTTTCGGAAGGAGACGGTCGCAACTTGCGGAAATATCAGTCATTCCTGATTGTTCGCCCGTCGCTTCGCCAAGGCATGGTGCTCGCCTGCCTGCTCGGCCTGGCCGCCTGCGCCAGCGCGCCGCCACCGCCGCCGGCCCATGTCGCTTCGCGGGATTTCCGCTCCCAGGCCTATTGTGTCCTGCGCGCCCAGGCGGCGGGCTATGCAGATTACGATGTGGCGACGGCCTGCCGCCGTGCCGAGCTCGCCGCCCAGGCGCGGGCCCAGATCACCCATATCGACAGCGACCTCGACAAGGCCTGTGAAGGGGAGGCTTCTTTCGGCCAGCTTGGCGGGCCCTTCTCCTGGCGGGCCTATATGCGCTGCGTCGACAACAGCATCTGACGCCGGCGCGATTGGCCGGATAGACGCCGCGTGGTCTATTACCTGTCGAAGGCCTTCTGGCTCCTCGCCCAGCCCGGCAATCTGCTGGCCCTTCTGGTCGTTCTGGGCGCACTGCTCCTCTTCACGCGCTGGCGCCGGCTGGGACGGGGGATCGTCGTCGTCGCGGGTCTGCTGCTGGCGGTTGCCGCGATCCTGCCGGTGGGAGAGTGGCTTCTGGCCCCTTTGGAGAATTGCTTTCCCCAGCTCACCCAGATGCCCGACCATGTCGACGGGATCATCATGCTGGGCGGGGCCGCAAGCACGCTGCTGACCGCCGAACGCCGCCAGCCCATTGTCAACGACAGCGCCGAGCGCTTCCTCGCCTTTGCCGACCTTGCCCGCCGATATCCCGAGGCGAAGCTGGTCTTCTCCGGCGGTGGCCTCAGCCTCGACGGCGGCCGGTTCCGCGAGGCCGATGCCGCGCGGGAGGTATTGCAATGGATGGGGATGGATACGGGCCGCGTGATCTTCGAGCGGGAATCGCGTAACACCTTCGAAAACGTCGCCGACAGCAAGGCGCTGGTTCACCCCGCGCCGGGCGAGACCTGGATCCTCGTCACCTCGGCCTTTCATATGCCGCGCTCGGTCGGGCTCTTCCGTGCCCAGGGCTGGCCGGTGATCGCCGACCCGGTGGATTATAAAACCGGCACCGGGCAGTACGGCGCCGCCGGCTTCAGCATCGATCTGACCGGCCATCTGGACCTGCTGTCCCAGGCGATCAAGGAATGGATCGGGCTGCTCGCCAACCGCATCATGGGCCATAGCGAGAGCTTCTTCCCGGGACCGGAGCCCTGACTCTCGCTCTTTGATAGTGGGTCCGGCGCGCTATCCGGCCCGGCGAATCTGTGGGACAAGGGCACGACCACTTCACTTGGCGCCATGAGGGCCATGCCCAGCTCAAGAGTTCCCCAGCCTGCCCGACCCCTGCTGCTCGCCGCCGCCCTGTTCTTCGGGCTGCTCTCAGCCGGCACGGCCGCGCGGGCCGATGCCTTCGACAATTGGCTGCAGGGCCTCCGGCAGGACGCGGCGGCCAAGGGCATCTCCCAGGCGACGCTCACC
The DNA here is from genome assembly GCA_963757155.1 of uncultured Alphaproteobacteria bacterium. Lineage (GTDB taxonomy): Bacteria > Pseudomonadota > Alphaproteobacteria > Dongiales > Dongiaceae > DASXQK01. The sequence goes on along the minus strand of CAVWQS010000020.1, from coordinate 81,188 downwards.
GCCGCCCTGACGGGGCTGCGCCCGATGCCCGACGTGCTGGACAAGGATCGCAACCAGCCCGAATTCACTATGACCTTCGCGCAATACCTGCCGAAGGTGGTGAGCGAGAAGCGGGTGTCCGACGGCCGCAAGCTGATGCAGCAATATGCGCCTCTGCTGAAGCGGGTTGCCGCCGCCTATGGCGTGCAGCCGCGCTTCATCGTGGCGCTCTGGGCCGTGGAATCCGACTACGGGCGGGTGACGGGGGACTATCCCGTGATCGGATCGCTGGCGACCCTGGCCTATGGCAGCAGCCGCCCGGCGATGTTCCGCGCCGAGGTGATCGATGCTCTCAGGATCGTCGACCACGGCGATGTGACGCCGTCGGGCATGACGGGATCCTGGGCCGGGGCCATGGGCCAATGCCAGTTCATGCCCTCGAGCTTCCTGCACTATGCCGTGGATTTCGACGGTGACGGGCGGCGGGACATCTGGACCAACGAGGCGGATGTCTTCGCCTCCATCGCCAATTACCTGGCCCACCTCCATTGGCGGCCCGACCAGACCTGGGGCCGGGCCGTCCGCCTGCCCCCCGGCATCAATCCCGCCTTGATCGGTCTCAAGATCGAGAAGCCCCTCGGCGAATGGGAGAGGCTGGGCATCCGCAACCCGGACGGCAGCGCCTTGCCGCAGGCCGAGCTTGCGGCCTCCCTGGTCGCGCCCGACGGTCCCTCGGGCCCGGCCTTTCTGGTCTATGCGAACTTCAAGGCGGTCATGAAGTGGAACCGCTCGACCTTCTTCGCCACCTCTGTCGGCTTGCTTGCGGATCGCCTCGTCAGCGGGTAACCTACAAGACCCGGTTGGTGGTGGGACTCTGAGCACAACATGATGTGGTTTCGCACGGCCTGCCTGATGCTTGGCCTGCTCTTGGCAGGGTGTGCCGAGACCACCTATGTCGTCGAGCAGTCGAAGGCCGTTTCGGGGAATACCGCGCCCAGGACCCCGTACAAGGTCGGCAATCCCTATCAGGTCAATGGCGTCTGGTACTACCCGGCGGTGGACTACAATTACGACCAGACCGGCATCGCCTCCTGGTACGGCCCGGGCTTCGTCGGCCATGCCACGGCCAATGGCGAGGAATACGACCAGGACGCCCTGACGGCCGCCCATAAGACCCTGCCCATGCCGACCCTGGTCCGGGTGACCAATCTGGAGAACGGGCGCCAGATCCAGATCCGGATCAACGACCGCGGCCCCTTCGTCAACGACCGCATCATCGATCTCTCGCGCCGTGGGGCGCAGCTCCTGGGCATGATCAACAACGGCACCGCCAAGGTTCGGGTCCAGATCATGCCGGAGGAGAGCCGCCAGCTGGCGCTCGGCCTGGGCGCGGGCGAGGAGGGTGTGCCGAAGCCCACCGCGGCTCCCGCACCCCAGGTCTCGACCCAGGCGCTGGCGGCCGCCCCGACGGTGCAGCCGAAAGCGCAGCCGACAGTGCCGCCGCCCGCGCCGGTGATCGCCGCGGCCCCAGCCCCATCCCCATCCAGCCCGACCCCGCCCAGCTCGGTCGGCCTGAGCGGCGTGCCTCTGCCGCAGCCGAGCCCCAAGGTCGTCCAGGAGCCGGTACATCCCACCAATATCTTCATTCAGGCCGGCTCCTTCCTGCAGGTCGCCAATGCCGAGCATCTCAAGGACAAGCTGTCACGGAAGGTCGGCGCCGCCCGCGTGATCCCGGTTCAAGTGGGGGCGCAAAAATTCTATCGTGTCCGGGTCGGACCGATCGCCACGGTCGATCAGGCGGACCAGATGCTCGATCAGGTCTTTGCCTTGGGCCATAAAGACGCCCGAATCATCGTCGAGTAATGCCGGGAGCCGGGTGACGCCCGGCTCGGGGTTTGCTCGCCGGATTCGAAGTCATGAGAGGACGCATGAAACATCATCCGCTCGGCCTGTCGCTCATCATCGCCTTCGCCTGGGCCGTCGTCGCGGCGCCGCTTCTCGCGGCCCGGGCCGCGGATATCCAGACCACGGCGGAGACGCTCTACATCACCGACTACGACACCGGCGCCGTGCTGATGGACAAGAACGGCGAGGGAAAGATCGAGCCGGCCTCCCTGACCAAGATGATGACGGCCTATCTGCTCTTCGAGGCGCTGAAGAGCGGCAAGCTCAAGCTGACCGACAGCTTCCCCGTCTCCGAGCGCGCCTGGCGCATGCAGGGCTCGAAGATGTATGTCGAGCTCGGCAACAACATCAAGGTCGAGGATCTGCTGCGCGGCATCGTCGTGCAGTCGGGCAATGATGCCTGCATCGTCGTCGCCGAGGGCATGGCCGGGAGCGAGGAGAGTTTCGCCGAGCGCATGAACGCCAAGGCGAAGGAGTTCGGCATGACGGGCACGCATTTCGTGAACTCGAACGGCTGGCCCGACCCGGACCACTACACCACCGCCCGCGACCTCGAGGTGCTGGCCCGCCATCTGATCGCCGACTATCCCGAGTATTATCACTACTTCTCGGAGCTCAACTTCACCTATCACGGCATCAAGCAAGGCAACCGCGATCCGCTGCTCTACAAGCATGTCGGCGCCGATGGCATCAAGACCGGCCATGCCGAGGGTCCCGGCTACAGCCTCGTCTCCTCCGGGGTCCAGAACGGCCGGCGGATCATCATGGTGGTGCAGGGGCTGGATTCGAAGCAGTCGCGCTCCGACGAGGCGCTGGAGCTCTACCAATGGGCCTTCCGCAATTTCGACAATTACAAGCTCGCCAAGGCCGACGCGCCGCTGGTCGCGGCACCGGTCTGGCTCGGCGCCGAGGAGACCGTGGCGCTCGGGCCCAAGACCGATCTCGTGCTGACCTTGCCGCGGGATGCGCGCGGCCAGATCAAGGCGACGGCGGTCTTCGACGGTCCGCTGGCGGCCCCGGTCACCGCCGGGCAGGAGGTGGGCAAGCTCCATATCGAAGCGCCGGGCATGGCGCCGGTGGACGTGCCTCTGGTTGCCACCGCGGCCGTCGAGCGGCTGGGCGCCTTCGGCCGCATGCTGGCCGCGGCCAAATATCTGCTTCGGGGTTGAGACGGCGTTTTGGCTGAGCGCGGCCGATTCATCACCTTCGAAGGCGGCGAGGGGGCCGGCAAATCGACCCAGGCTCGCCGGCTCGCGGCCGCCTTGCGCGCCCGGGGGCTCGAGGTCGTCGAGACGCGCGAGCCCGGCGGCTCCCCCGGCGCGGAGGAGATCCGCCGCCTGCTCACCACCGGCGAGGCGGGGCGCTGGTCGCCCATGGCCGAGACCCTGCTGCATAACGCCGCCCGCGCCGATCATCTCCGCCGGACGGTCCGGCCGGCGCTGGCTGCCGGAAGCTGGGTGGTGTCGGATCGGTTCGCCAATTCAACCATGGCCTATCAGGGCTATGGCCAGGGTCTCGACCGCGGCTTCATCGCGGCCCTCAGCGCCGCGGTGGTCGACGGGCTCGAGCCGGCGCTGACCCTGGTCTTCGACCTGCCGGTCGAGCAGGGCCTCGGCCGTGCCGCCGCGAGGCGCGGGGCCGAGGATCGCTATGAGAGGATGGACAGGAGCTTCCACGAGGCGTTGCGGCAAGGCTTTCTCGCCATCGCCGCTGCCGCACCCGAGCGTTGCGTCGTCATCGATGCCACGGGCGACGAGGCCGCCACCTGGGCCGGGGTGAGGGCTGCCGTGAAGGCGAGGCTCGGCCTCGAGGTCGCCTGATGGAGCCGCGGGAAAATCCGGCGCTGGTCGATCAGGACCCCGCCGAGCGCGCCCTTCTCGAGAGCGCGCGCTCGGGCCGGCTGGCCCATGCCTGGCTCCTGACCGGTCCCAAGGGCATCGGCAAGGCGACGCTGGCCTATCGCTTCGCCCGTTTTCTGCTGGCCGGCGAAACCGGTGAGACCGACGCGTTGTTCGCCGCCCCGGCGCCCACCGGCCTGGACCTGGATCCGCAGCATCCGGTCTTCCGGCGCGTGGCCAGCGGCGGCCATGCGGATCTCAGGGTCCTGGCGCGGGCGGTCAATCCCAAGACCGGAAAGCTGCGCAGCGAGATCGTCGTCGACGATGTCCGCGATGCGATCGCCTTCCTGCGCCTCACGCCGTCGGAGGGCGGCTGGCGCGTCGTCATCGTCGATGGCGCGGAGGATATGAACCGCAACGCCCAGAACGCCCTGCTGAAGGTGCTGGAAGAGCCGCCGGCGCGCGCCGTGCTGCTGCTGGTCTGCCATGCGCCCGGCCGGCTTCTGCCCACCATCCGTTCGCGCTGCCGGCGCCTCGACCTTCGCCCGCTGCCGGCCGCTTCCATCCAGCGGCTCATCGCGGCGCGCGCGGCAGATCTGCCCGACGCCGATCGCGCGCTCGCGGCGGGGCTGGCGGAAGGCAGCATCGGCCGGGCGCTGTCGATCCTCGATGCCGGGGGCGTGGAGCTCTACCGCGACCTGGCGGCGCTGCTTCTGGCGCTGCCGCGCCTGGATGCAAGCGCCCTGCATCGCCAGGCCGAGCGCCTGGCGCGCAGCGGGGCTGAGGATTCCTATCGTCTGGCGGTGGAGCTTCTGCTCGGCTGGCTCACCCGCATGATCAAGCTGGCCGCTGCCGGCGGCGAGCCACCCGAATTCCTCGCCGGCGAGCGCGCCGCCATGGGCCGGCTGGGTCGCGGCGTCAGCCTGGCGCGCTGGATCGATCTCGCCGAGGCGATGCGCCGCCAGTTCACTCTGGTGGAAGCCGTCAATCTCGACCGCCGCCAGGTCTGGATCTCCTCCCTCCTGGGCGTGCAGCGCCTGGCCGCGGCATGATGGCCGCCACCTCTTACTTCCGTCATTCCCGCGAAAGCGGGAATCCAGGGCGAGTGACGGGGCCTATGGCCCTGGATTCCCGCTTTCGCGGGAATGACGGAAGGAAAAGGACGTGAGCACGAGTCCCCACGCCATCACCCGTCCTCGACGGGCGGGATCGGCTGTTCCTCGCCGTGCTGGGGCTGATCGCCATCGGCTATCTCGCGCTCTTCGGTTACTACCTCGGCGCCACCATCATCCGGGTGCCGGTCTATGACCTGCTGGGCTTCATCCAGCATTACGCGGATTTCTGGCTGCGCGGGGATTGGTGGGGCTATCTCTGGATCCCCCATAACGAGCACCGTCTGATCTTCACCCGCCTGCTGCTCCTCGCCGATATCGATTGGTTCAGCGGCAATACGGTGCCCTTCATCGTCTTCGGCCTGCTTTGCCTGGGCGGCATGACCATCGTCATCGCGAGCGAGATCATGGCCGCGGCCTTGCCGGCGGGGCTGCGGATAACGCTGGTTCTCATCGTGCTTCTGCTGCTGGCGACCAGCTATATCGTCGTCGACTGCACCATGCCGGCGCTCGGCCAATATGTTCATACCGCCGCCTTCGCGGTCTTCGCCCTCGTGCTGCTGGACGGGGCGGGGGAGGGTGGGCGCCATGCCGATCTGCGCCGGGTGCTGGCGCTGCTGGCGGGCGTGGCGGCTGCCTTCGGCATCGCCGGCGGGCTCATCATCTGGCCGGTGCTGCTCTGGGCGGCCTGGCGCGGCGGGCTGTCGCGGGCGTGGCTGATCGCAGTGGCCGCCGTCGGCATCGCCTTCATCGCCGTCTATCTGCTGGGCCTGCGCAGCCATGCCTCCGTCGGTTCTCTCGAGCCGATGCGCCTGCTGCGCATGCTGGATTATTCGATCCGCTTCCTCGGCCTGCCCTGGTCGCATGCCGCCGCTTTCCTGTGGTTCGGGCGCGCCATCGGCACCGTCATTCTCCTCGCCGGGCTGTTCTTCCTTCTGAGGCGTGGCTTGCTGGCACCGCCGCGCAGCCGGCTCGAGCGGATCGCCTTGGGTATGCTGCTCTTCGCTTTGCTTATGGCGGCGCTCGCAGGTGCAGGCCGGGTCGATATCGCCGTCGACCGGGAGATGCCGGTGCGCTACAGCATCTTCACCGCCATGGCCCAGCTCGGGCTGCTGATCCTGCTGGCCCCCTGGCTGGCCCGGATATGGAGCCACCTCGGCCGGCGCCGGTTGTTACAGATCTGCGTCATCGGGGCGGCGGTGCTGATGCTGGCCCAGCAGGTGGTGGCCGGGCGCGCCGGTGCCCTGGTGGCCGGCCAATATACCGAGGCCTACCGGCAATTCGCCGCCGGACTCTGGACGCCGGCAATGGTCCAGTTCGTCCATCCCGACCGCAAGCTCGCCGAGCAAGGCCAGGCGCTCGTGGTGAAGCTGGGGATCTACCGGTCCTACTGATCCGGCCCTACATCTTGCCTGGCGCGCCACGCCGCGCGCGCTTGCCTCGCCTGCCGGGCTATGGGAAAAGGGCCGCCCATTGGAGAGAACCATGGCCGAGCGCCGCTACTACGTCACCACGCCGATCTATTACGTCAATGACTCGCCGCATATCGGGCATGCCTACACGACGCTCGCCTGCGACGTGCTGGCACGCTTCAAGCGGCTGGACGGCTATGACGTGATGTTCCTGACCGGCACCGACGAGCATGGGCAGAAGGTGGAGAAAACCGCCATCGCCGCCGGCATGACGCCGAAGGCTCTCACCGACAAGGTCTCGCAGAACTTCCGCGATCTCGCCAAGGCGATGAACTTCAGCAATGACGATTTCATCCGCACCACCGAGCCGCGCCATATCCGCGCCTGCCAGGCGATCTGGCAGCGGCTGATCGAGCGCGGCGAGATCTATCTCGACAAATACGCCGGCTGGTATGCCGTGCGCGACGAGGCCTATTACGCCGAGGACGAGCTCACCACCGGCCCCAACGGCAAGAAGATCGCGCCCTCCGGCGCCGAGGTCGAATGGGTGGAGGAGCCGAGCTATTTCTTCCGGCTCGGCGCCTGGGGGGAGCGGCTGCTGGAATTCTACGCCGCCCATCCGGATTTCATCGCGCCCGGAGAGCCGGCGCAACGAGGTGACCAGCTTCGTGCGCGGCGGCTTGAGGGATCTCTCGGTCTCGCGCACCAGTTTCACATGGGGCGTGCCGGTGCCGGGCGACCCCGCCCATATCATGTATGTCTGGCTCGACGCGCTCACCAACTACATCACCGCCACCGGTTTCCCCGATATGGAGAGCGCCAGCTACAAGCGCTTCTGGCCGGCCGATCTGCATATGGTGGGCAAGGACATCCTGCGCTTCCACGCGGTCTATTGGCCGGCCTTCCTGATGGCCGCCGACCTGCCGGTGCCGCGCCGGGTCTTCGCCCATGGCTGGTGGACCAATGAGGGCCAGAAGATCTCGAAATCCCTGGGCAATGTCATCGAGCCGCTGGCGCTGATCGAGCGCTACGGGCTCGACCCCGTGCGCTATTTCCTGATGCGCGAGATGCCCTTCGGCAATGACGGCGATTTCTCCCATCGCTCCATGGTCAACCGCATGAACGGCGATCTCGCCAATGACCTCGGCAATCTCGCCCAGCGCGTGCTGTCCATGATCGCCAAGAACTGCGGCGGGATTTTGCCGGTGCCGGGCGCCTTCACGCGCGGCCGATCAGGCGCTGCTGGATGCGGCCAAGGCCCTCTATGGGCGGATGGGCGCGGAGATCGACCGCCAGGCCTTCCATGCCGCGCTGGAAGCCGTGTGGCAGGTGGTGGGTGCTGCCAATCGCTATGTCGACGAGCAGGCGCCCTGGGCGCTACGCAAGACCGATCAGGCGCGCATGGGCACGGTGCTCTATGTCGTGGCCGAGGTGGTCCGCCGCATCGCGATCCTGATCCAGCCCTTCATGCCCGAGAGCTGCGGCAAGCTCCTGGATCAGCTCGCCGTCCCGCCGGACAGGCGGAGCTTCGCGAGCCTGGACCAGCCGCTCCCCGGCGGCATCGCTCTGCCGGCGCCGAGCGGGGTCTTCCCGCGTTTCGTCGAGACCACGGCGGCCTGAGCCAGCTATTCCCGCATGCTCGTCGACAGCCATTGCCATCTCGATTTCGACGCTTTCGCCAGCGAGCTGGATCAGGTGGTCGCCCGCGCGCGGGCGGCGGGGGTGGGGACCCTCGTCACCATCTGTACGCGGCTGACGGAATTCGAGAAAGTGCGGGCGATCGCCGAGCGCTTCGACGATGTCTGGTGCTCGGTCGGCATCCATCCCCATGAGGCGGAGAGCGAGCCCGATGCCGGTGCTGCCCGTCTCGTGGAACTAGCGCAGCACCCCAAGGTCGTCGGAATCGGGGAGGCCGGGCTCGATTACTTCTATGAGCACAGCCCGCGCGAGCGGCAGAAGGAGGTCTTCCGCCGGCATATCGAGGCCGCGCGGCTCTCGGGCCTGCCGCTCATCGTCCATAGCCGGGATGCCGATGAGGATACCGTCGCCTTGCTGGAGGAGGGGGCCGCCAAGGGCGGGCTGACGGGCGTGATCCATTGCTTCAGCTCGACGGAATTCCTGGCGGAGCGCGCCCTGGCGCTGGGATTCTACATCTCGCTCTCGGGCATCGTGACCTTCCGCAAGGCCGAAAGCCTGCGCGAGATCGCCAAGCATGTTCCCGCCGATCGCCTGCTGGTGGAGACGGATTCACCCTATCTGGCGCCGATGCCCTTTCGCGGCAAGCGCAACGAGCCGGCCTTCGTCGTCCATACCGCAGCACTGGTGGCGGAGCTCCGCGGCGCCGAACCGGCGGAATTCGCCCGCCAGACCACGGCGAATTTCCACCGGCTTTTCGCCAAGACGACCCCGATGGCGGCCATACAATGAAAGTCACCGTGCTGGGCTGCGGCGGCTCCGGTGGCGTGCCGCTGGTGGGCAATATCTGGGGCGACTGCAATCCGGAAAATCCGCGCAACCGGCGCCGGCGCGTCTCGGTTCATGTCGAACAGCCCGGTGCCAGCGTGCTGATCGATACCTCGCCGGATCTGCGCGCCCAGCTCCTCGATGCCGATATCAAGCGGCTGGATGCGGTGCTCTTCACCCATGACCATGCCGATCACACCCACGGCATCGACGATCTGAGGTTTCTCAATACGGGCCGCGACGCCCAGCCCATCGAGGCCTGGGCGGCTCGTGAGACCATGGCCGTGCTGGCGCAGCGCTTCGACTACATCTTCCGCCAGAACGAGAAGGGCTCGGGCCTTCTCTACCGGCCCTTTCTCGCGGCCCGGACGGTGAGCGGACCCTTCGCCATCGGCGATCTTCCCGTCATTCCCTTCCGCCAGCAGCATGGCATGGGCAACTTCAGCATGGGCTACCGCCTGGGGCCCATGGCCTATTCGACCGATGTGGTCGGTCTGGACGAGGCCGCCTTTGCCATCCTCGAAGGGCTCGATCTCTGGATCGTGGATTGCCTGCGCTTCGAGCCCCACCCGACCCATGCCCATTTCGATCTGACCATGGAATGGATCCGGCGCCTGAAGCCCAAGCGCACCCTGCTGACCCACATGAACCATTCGGTGGACTACGACGTGATCGCCCGGCGCTGCCCCCCGGGGGTCGAGCCCGCCTATGACGGGCTCACGGTGGATCTGGCGGCGTGACCTCGAAGCTCACAGCTCCAGGGGCGGGATGACGATGTGCAAGGCCTTCAAGATGCAGTCGGTGACCGGCAGGTAATCCGAATTCGGCAAGGAGAACATCCGCCGGAATTCCTCGAGCGGCAGGTCGCCGCTCAGGAACAGGGCGAGGATCTGCGCGCTGACGGGATGCAGATGCGGCGGCAGGCAGGCGAGGATGCCGGGCAGCATGTCCCCACAATATAGGGCGCGACCGCCGGCGGGCGAGGGGGCTTTCCCCTAAGCCGGGACGGCGAGGCTGAAGCCCTTCTCCGGCAGGAACCGGTCGAGGCCCGGGGCGACGCCGCGGACTTCCACCTCGATACGCCAGCCCTCGCCCTCGCGCTGGATCCGATAGAGGTGATAGCGGGAATGGTCATGGCTGCGGCTGTGCCGCGCCGAGGCGGAGGGGACGCCCACCACCGGCACGCTGCCCTGGGGTGTCGGCAGGTGGGAGAGCGCGGACATATGGGTATGGCCATGCAGGACCAGCTCGGCGCCGCGCCGGGCGAGGGTCTGGCAGAAGGCCTCGCCGTCCAGAAGCTGCTTGCGCCGATAGGCATGGGAGGAAACGGGGGGATGGTGGATCAGCACGACCCGGCAGAGCCCTTCCTCGCCCGTTGCCGCCAGCAGAGCGTCGAGGCGCGCGAGCTGCTCGGCGCCCAGGCGCCCGGCCGCCATATGGGCCGGCATGGGTGCCGCCGTCGACAGCCCGATGAGGGCCAGCGGGCCGCGCCGGCGCAGATAGGGGAAATGCGCGCTCGCGTCGGGGCGCGTCGTGGTCAGCCATCCCCGGTCATGTAGGAATCCCACAGGGCGAGGGATCGGTCCCAGGCGATCGGGACATAGGCATCGTGATTGCCGGGAATGACGCTGACATCGGCCGGCGGGCCCAGGGTGGCGAGCCAGGCCGCGGCGCGCCTGAACTCCGCCGGTAAGGAAATATTAACCAGGTCCCCCGTCACGGCCGTGTGGTCGGGCCGGCTGCGATGGAGATCGGCCACCAGGGCATTCAGAACCGCGCCCTGATGCACGGCCTTGCGGCGCAGATGCCAGGAAAGGAAGCCCAGCACGCGCTTGCCGAGCAGGTGGTCGAGCCGCGGCAGGCCGAGATCGCCGAGATGGATATCGGACAGATGAGCCAAAGTATACATGGGCCGTTGATGGGCTCGTTTTGCGTGCCGGGTCAAGGCACTTTGACGCGGCCGGTACGGATTGCCGTGGGTCCGGTCGCATGTTATGGGAGCGCCCGACTTACGACGACGAGGCGCAATTGTCAGACGCGGTTCTGCTTCCCACCCGCCAGAGCAATTACTGGCTGGCGTGGCATGATCTGATCGATGCGAGCCGGCATTGGCGGTTGATCCTCCATCTGAGCTGGCAGGATGTCCGCCAGCGCTATCGCCGCTCCGCCCTCGGCCCTCTCTGGCTGACGGTCAGCGTGGCCGTACAGATCGGCGCCCTGGGCCTGGTCTATGGCGAGATATTCAAGATCGACCTCTCGGTCTATCTGCCCCATCTCGCCGTCGGGCTCACGGTCTGGGCCATGTTTGCCACCACCATCAACGACGGCTGCCTCTGCTTCATCTCCGCCGAGAGCTTCCTGAAACAGGTGGCCTTGCCGAAGGGGATATTTCCGGCGCGCGTCGTGCTGCGCAGCCTGATCACCTTCGCCCATGACGTGGTGATCCTGGTCATCGTGCTGGCGATCTACGCGCACCCCACGGTCCTGGGCGTGCTGGCCTCGCTGATCGGCATCGCCATCTTCGCCGTCAACGGGATCTGGATGGGCCTGCTGTTCGGCCTGCTGAGCGCCCGCTTTCGCGATCTGGCGCCCATCGTCACCAGCGTCATGCAGGTCGCTTTCTTCCTCACCCCGGTAATCTGGCTTGAGAGCTCCGTTCACGGGGAGCTGGCGACGCTGCTGCAGCTCAATCCTTTTGCCGCATTCCTCTCCCTCGTGCGCGATCCGCTCTTCGGGCATGTGCCCACGCTGCAAAGCTGGGCAATCGTCGGCCTGGTCACCGTCCTGGGCTGGATCGTCGCCTTCCTCATGTTCGCCCGCTTCCGGGGCCGTATCACCTATTGGCTGTAGATGCGCATCGAGCTTCAAAACGTCGACATCGATTTCCCGATCTATGACGCGCGCACGCGTTCCCTGAAGCATCGCGTCCTTGGGCTGGGGCCGCCGCGGGTGGGCCCGGCGGGCCATCACCGCGTCCTGGTGCGTGCGCTCCGCGGCATCACCATGACCTTAAGGGATGGCGATCGCCTGGGCCTGGTCGGGCGCAACGGCGCCGGCAAGACCGACGCTGCTGCGGGTGATGACGGGAATCTACGAACCGGTCGCGGGCCGGCTGGAGGTCAGCGGCCGCGTCGCCTCCCTGACCAACATCACCATGGGCATGGATATGGAGGGGACGGGTTACGAGAACATCGTGATCCGCGGGCTCATGCTGGGCCTGACCCGGCGCCAGTCCCTGGAGCGGGTCGAGGATATCGAGAACTTCACCGAGCTCGGCGAGTACCTCAATCTGCCGCTGCGCACCTATTCCGCCGGCATGCTGGTGCGCCTCGCCTTCGCCATCTCCACCAGCATCAACCCCGAGATCCTGATCATGGACGAGATGATCGGCGCCGGGGACAAGGCCTTCGCCGAAAAGGCCACCAAGCGGCTCGAGCGGATGATGGCCTCGGCCAATATCCTGGTGGTCGCCTCCCATGCCTCCGAGACGCTGCGCCGGCTTTGCAACAAGGCCGCCTTGCTGCGCCAGGGCGAGCTCATCGCCATGGGTCCCGTGGAGGAGATCCTGCGGCGCTACGAATCGGAGAACTGAGCCAGCCGCCGCGGCCATGGCCCAGCGCTGCTACTCCCCGTGACGGCATTGCCAGCGCCCGGGATCGAAGCCCATAATCGGTTCCGGCGGGTATGAGGAGGTTCTTATGCAGCTGGTTCTCAACTCATCCGACATGGCTCGTTTGTCGGTCGCCGCGCGGGGCGAGATCCTGCGCCTTCTAAGTGGCGAAGCCCCGGCGGCGGCGGCGACCGCGGCCGGTGCGGCGCGCCGGAATTTCCGCTGGCGCCAGCCCCATGACGTCGGCCTGCCGCTGCTGCGCAAGCTGTTGAAGGGTGCGGATGGCGCCACCCGCGACCGGCTGGCGGTGCTCGCCCGCAACAATGGCCGGGCCAGCATGACCCAGCTCCTCGCCGTGACCAAGGACAAGGACTGGCATGCGCTCACCCCCTGGGAAGGGGCGATCACCCGCAAGCTGCGCCGCCTGGTGGGCGACGACAACCGCATCGTCTCCTTCATCCAATGGGACTATGACGCGGAGGTCTGGGACGCTGACCACAGCCATCTCTTGGATGGCGTCTATTACGTCTCCGACGCCACCACGAAAGCGTTGCGCAAGCATTTCGATCTCGAGTAGTCCCTCGATCTCGAGCAGCCCCGGCACAAGAAAGCTGCCGGTAGCCGCGGAGCGGAACAGGGACCCCTTGCCGTGCGGGCTCTGAAAGGACCGGGATGTCCGATCTGATCACGGCGATCGAGGGTTTTGTCGGCGACCCGCTGGTCGTCGCCGTCTTCCTCCTCATCGTGGGCGTGCTCTCCGCACGGCTCCTGTTCAAGAGCAGTACGATCGGGCGCGCGCTGACGCGCCTCGTCTTCTTTTCCCTCCTGACCCTCGTCCTGTTGCGAGGCGATGTGGTGCCCTATGAGCCGCTGCGCCCGGCGAGCACGGCGCTGCGCGGCGTGGTGAGCGGCGGGCTGAAGGTCGCCTGGTGGGCTTGGGGCGCCTGGCTCCTGGTCGGCTTTGTGCGCAGCTTCCTCAATTTCGAGCGCCGGCCGCGCGAGGCGAAGCTCCTCCAGGACATCCTCGCCGGCGTCATCTATCTCGCCGCCGCCTTCGCCATCATCGCCTATGTCTTCGACCTGCCGATCCGTGGCCTGCTCGCGACATCGGGGGCGATCGCCATTATTATCGGCCTGGCGCTCCAGAGCTCGCTCGGCGATGTGTTCTCGGGCCTCGTGCTCACCTTCAGCCGTCCCTATCGCCCGGATGACTACGTCAAGATCGACGGTGGGACGGAAGGCCGGGTGATCGAGATGAACTGGCGCGCCACCCATCTTCTGACGACGCAGCATGACCTCGCCATCATGCCCAACAGCATCATCGCCAAGGCGAAGATCGTGAACCTCAGCTCGCCTTCCACGGTCCATGGGGTGACGGTGAGCCTGGAGATGTCGGCCAATACCTTGCCGGCGACGGGAATCAGCGTGATCGAGCATGCCATCCTGAACTCCCGGCAGATCCTGAGCTATCCCAAGTCGATCATCCGCGTGAAGTCGATCAATGCCGATGTCATGGGTTATGAGGTGACGTTCTTCATTGCCGATCTTGCCTCGGCGACGGACGCACAGAATGAGTTCTTCGATCTGATCTTCCGCCATCTGGTGGCGGCCGGCATCAAGCTGGCAGCTTCGGACGGGACCGTCCCGGAAGCCGGCCAGGGCGCGCTGGCGGAACCCAAGACCGAGGCCGAGAGGGTCTTGGAGCAGGCGACGATCTTTGCCGCTCTGACGAAAGAGGAACAGGCCGCGCTGGGGGAGAAGCTGCAGCGAAAGCTCTATGAGCCCGGCGAGATCCTGCTGGACCGCGGCGTCGTGCTGGACTCGCTGTTCCTCATCGCCAGCGGCGTGCTCTCGGTGACCCATCCGGACGGCACCCGCTGGGTGGAAATTCTGCGGCTGGGGCCGGGCGACCATTTCGGCGAGATCGCGCTGCTCACCGGGGAGGGGGCGTGGGGGCGGATCACCGCGCTGACTCCGGCCGTGGCCTACGAGCTGCCGAAGAAGGATCTGGCCCCGATACTGGAGGCCCGCCCCCAGGTCGCCCATGAGTTCAGCCGCGTCCTGGCCGAGCGCCAGGCCGCCGGCCGCACCGTCGCTTCGGCCGAACCCGGAACCAGCCAGCCGGCGGCGAATATGAGCCACTGGTTCACCGAGCGGCTGCAGAAGCTATTCAACCTGCGGGTGGACCCGGAATGACGATAGGGCCGGCCTCCTGGCGGAGGCCGGCCCCTGGTCTTCTTGGAAGCGGCGCCTAGTTCAGTTTGGCGCGGAAATCCGTGTGACAGGTGCCACACGCCTTGCCCATCACGGCGAACTGGGCCGAGAACGCGGCCATGTCGCCGCCCTGGGCGGCCGCGGCGAGCTTGCCCGCCTGGGTCTCGAGATTGGCGGCGTCGGCCTTGAAACTGTCCATGTGCTCCCAGATCGCCGGCAGGGCATGGGTCTTGTCCCCGAACTCGTTGGTGCTGGTTCCCGGGGGAAACAGGGTCGGGATCTTGGCGGCGTCGGCTTGGATCTGTAAGGCCCGCTTCTGCATGTCGGCCATATCGCCCGACTTGGCATCGACAACGGCATAGATCGCCTTTGTCTGTGCGCCGATGTCCTTCATCGTGGCGCGTCGCGTATCGACCACCGTCTGAAGATCGTCCGCCCGGGCCCCGCCGATCAGGCTTTCCACACCGACATAGCCGATAGCCGTCAGAACGGCGGCGCTCAGCACAATGGTTAGCCGCTTGCGTGTCATTCGCTTCCCCTATTCTCCAGTTGTGGCCCTAAGGCGAGAGGGTTGCCAGCCTCGCCTGCGGCCTGGAACCTGTAAAGTGGTCTCGGCGCGTCGCTCAAGCGTTACACGCAGTTGTGACCGCCTGTGAGGTTCCGGCTCGTCATGACGGGGCTGTTGTTCTCCGCCGCCGACCTGCCGATAATCGGCCATGGGAAGGTTCCCCCTTCGGATCCTTATCGTGATGGCAGCCTTGGCGGGCTGTGCCGCTCATCCGCGCCAGACTGCCATGGTGGCGGCGACCCCACAGAGCGGCTTCGGCTACAGCGAGACCAAGCTCTCGCCGACTCGCTACGAAGTGCGCTATGCGACGCCGGCACTGAAGCTCCCGGCGGATGCCGAGAGCCGTGCCAGCGCCGTCGAGAAGGAGAAGCAGCGGGCCTTTGATCTCGCTTTGTGGCATGCCGCCGAGATCGCGCTCGCCGGGGGCTTCACCCAGCTTAGCATCGGACCGGCCCATCGCGACGCCGATCTCCAGGTGAAGAAACTCTATACGCCCGCCGCACCCGGTGTCTTCGGCCCCGGCGGCATGATCTATCCGCAATGGATCTACAACCCCATGGTCGCCTATTACGGTGCGCCGGGCATCGGCCCCTATTGGATGTATGAGGATCCTTTTGCCGATCAGCCCGAGGTCGTGGCAAGCGGGCGAATCACGGCCCGGCTGGAGGTGACCTTCGCCCGGACGGCTTCGCCGGGCTCCCTCGACGCCGCGGCGACGGCGCGCCGGCTGGCGGCCGAATATGCCGGCAGCGCCTACTAGGAGCGGCGTGGCGCCAGCAGCCGATCCTCGATCCGGATGCGCCAGGCGATGATCAGGGCATTGGCGAGGCCGAAGACCAGCGCGATCCAAGGCGCGCCGAAGGCCAGCGGCAAAGAGATGAGCTCCAGCTCGACGATCAGATAATTGGGATGACGGACGAAGCGGAAGGGGCCTCGGCGGACCAGCGGTGCGCCGGGCAGGGAGATCACGCGGGTCGTCCAGAACCGTCCCAGCGTCGCGATCACCCAGAGGCGCAGGGGCTGCAGCAGCAGGAAGAGCAGCAGCCAGGGCCATTGCGGCGCGCGACCCGGCGGGACGAGCAGCAGCAAGGCCAGGAACCAGGCGAGGTGGAGCGCGATGATGAGGGGGTAATGCGCGCTGCCCGCCTCGACCGCACCTTCGGCGAGCAGCCGGCGGGTGTTGCGCCGCGCGATCGTCAGCTCAAGAATCCGCAGCGCTGCCAGCAGCAGCAGGATCGTCGGCAGCAGGCTCAAGCCGCGATCATCTGGAATCCGGCGCTGAAGCCGGGGCCCAGCGCCGACATCAGATAGCGCCCGGGTCTGGGTCGGGCAAGGGTGCGCTCGAGGACGAAGAGCACGGTCGCCGCGGACATGTTGCCGCAATCGCGGAGCACCTCGCGGGCCACGGTCATGGCGCCCGGGGCAAGCTCGAAGCTCTCCTCCAGCGCGTCCAGAACCTTCGCCCCGCCGGGATGGCAGATGGTGCCGGCGAGATCGCCGCGCGTCAGGCCGAAGCGGTTCAGGAAATCCTCCAGCGCCGCCTTGTACTCGCTGCGCACCAGAGCGGGAATGTCGCGCGAGAAGAGAACGCCGAGTCCGTCCTCCTTGACCCGCCAGCCCATGACATCCAGGGAATCGGGAAAGCTGTGCTCGCCCGCCACGCCGAAGCTGGGGCCTTCGCCCTCGGTCGAGATCAGCGCCGCGGCCGCGCCATCGCCGAAGAGGGCGGCGGCCACCACATTGCTCTTGGTATTGTCGCCATGGCGGAAGGTGAGGGCGCAGAGCTCGACGACGAGATAGAGCACGCGTGCACCCGGATGCGCCCTGGCGAGATCGATGGCGCGCGAGAGCCCGATCACCCCGCCGGCGCATCCCAGGCCGAAGATCGGCAGGCGCTTGACCCCGCGCCCCAGCTTCAGCCGCTCGACGATCAGCGCGTCGAGGCTGGGGGTGGCCACCCCGGTGGTGGAGACGGCGACCACCGCATCGATATCCCCAGTGCTGAGCCCGGCCCGCTCGAGGCAGGTCAGCGTCGCCTGGGTCAGGAGCTCGACGGCATGCTCGCGGAACAGGCGGCTGCGCTCCACCCAGCCATGGGGCTGCATGTACCATTCGAGAGGCACGCAGGAGTGGCGGGCGGCGATGCCGGCATTGTCGAAGACCGGGAGCAGGCGGTGGAGGTCGGCGCTGTCGCGGTCGAACAACAGCGGGGCGGCATCGCGAACCTCCGCCTGAGCATAGCGGTAGGGCGGCAGAGCCGTGGCGAGGGCGAGGAGGCGGGGTTCAGACATGAGCTTAAGTTATATACCCGCTTCTCCGGTACGAGCCCCGGGGCAATCAAGTTTCTGTGTGCGTTTCATGGGTGCACGGTCGCCTTTGCCCAGCGACCCCTATCGCCCCCCGGCACCATGATTTATCATATACCCATGGAGGAGCCGGGCCCGACGCTGGAACCCTCGCCGCCGGAAGCCCCATCCCCGATGCCGATTCGCATCGGGATCGGGGCTCGCCTGCGGGGCTACTTCTTTGCCGGCATATTGGTGATCGCCCCGATCTCGATCACCGTCTATATCGCCTGGCTCTTCATCTCCTTCATCGATCAGAAGGTCTTCTCGGTTCTGCCGCCGGTCTATAACCCGGAGACCTATCTGCCCTTCTCGATCCCCGGCATCGGGGTAGTCCTGATGCTGGTGGGCCTGACCCTGATCGGGGCGCTGACCGCAGGCTATCTCGGCAAGGTGTTCCTGCGCCTCAGCGAGCGGGTGCTGAACCGCATGCCCATCGTCCGCAGCATCTATGGCGCGGCCAAGCAGATCGTCGAGACCGTGGTCAGCAACAAATCCTCGGCCTTCCGCGAAGTCGCCCTGGTCGAATATCCCCGCAAGGGTGTGTGGACCCTATGTTTCCTGACCGGCCGGACGATCGACCAGATCGGCGATGTGGCCGGGCCCCGGCTGGTCAATATCTTCGTTCCCACCACCCCCAACCCGACTTCGGGCTTCCTCCTCTTCGTGCCGGAATCCGATATCCGCCGGCTCGACATGACGGTCGAGGAGGGTATCAAGCTCGTCATCTCGACCGGCATCGTCACGCCGGCGGTGAAGCCCCAGGACGGCACGCGGCGGATACCAAGGGCGAGTTGAGCCAGCGGTCATCTTCGCTCCGTCTATCTTTCGCCGGGGTGACGGGGGAGAGGGAGCGGCGAGCGCGGCAATAGCGTCATTGCCTTCGATCGGATGGACCTACACCGCCCGGAGCGTCTTCACCGCCGCATCGCGGTCGAAAAGGTAAAGCAGCGTGCGCAGCGCCTTGCCGCGCGGCGTGGCGAGTGCAGCGTCGCGCTCGAGCAACAGGCGCACATCGTCATGGGCGATGGCGATGAGATCGCCATGGGCGGCGGGATCGACGAGGCGGAAATCCGGCAGGCCGCTCTGGCGCGTGCCGAGAAGCTCGCCGGCGCCGCGGAGCTTCAGATCCTCCTCGGCGATGCGGAAACCGTCCTCCGTCTCGCGGAGAATTTGCAACCGGGCCCTCGCCGTCTCGCCCAGCGGCGCCTGATAGAGCAGCAAACAGGTCGAGCGGGCCTGGCCGCGGCCGATGCGCCCGCGCAGCTGGTGCAGCTGGGCGAGGCCGAAGCGCTCGGCATGCTCCACCACCATGACCGAGGCGGCGGGGACATCGACCCCGACCTCGATCACCGTCGTCGCCACCAGGAGATCGAGCCCGCCCTCGGCGAAAGCGGCCATGGCCGCGTCGCGCTCGGCGGCCTTCATGCGGCCATGCACCAGCCCGACCCGCGCCCCGAAGCTTTCCCTGAGCTCGGCGAAGCGCTGCTCGGCCGCGGCCAGATCGACCAGATCGGATTCGCCCACCAAAGGGCAGATCCAGAAGACCCGCGCGCCGCCGTCGACCGCGCGGCGCACGGCGGCCACGACCTCATCGAGGCGCTCCAGCGGCAGGGTCCGGGTATCGATGGGCTGGCGGCCCGGCGGCTTCTCGGTGAGGCGGGAGACGTCGAGATCGCCATAGACCGTCATCATCAGGGTGCGCGGGATCGGGGTGGCGGTCATGGAAAGCAGATGCGACTGGCGGCCCTTGTCGGCCAGGGCCAGGCGCTGCTCCACGCCGAAGCGATGCTGCTCGTCGACGACGGCGAGCGCCAGATCCTTGAAGACCACATCCTCCTGCACCAGGGCATGCGTCCCGACGGCGAGCGAGATGCCTCCGTCGGCGAGGCCGGCGAGCAGGGCCGCCCGGCCCTTGCCCTTGTCGCGCCCGGTCAGCAAGGCGACACGCAGCCCGGCCGCCGCGGCCAGCGGCTCGAGGGTGGCGAGATGCTGGCGGGCCAGAATCTCTGTCGGCGCCAGCAAGGCGGCCTGGGTTCCGGCCTCGACGGCGTTCAGCATGGCCATGAGGGCGACCACCGTCTTGCCGCTGCCGACATCGCCCTGGAGCAGGCGCAGCATGCGGTGGGGCTCGGCCATATCGGCATCGATCTCGGCAATGGCCTGGGACTGGGCCGCGGTCAGCTGATAGGGCAGGGCATCCAGCACCCGGCGCCGCAGCCGGCCATTGCCGCGAATGCGCCGCCCGACGGGGCGGCGCTGGGCGGCGCGGACCAGGCCCAGGGCCAGCTGGTTGGCCAGCAGCTCGTCATAGGCCAGGCGGCGGCGGGCGGCGGTCTCGGGCGCCAGATCTTCCACGGAGCTCGGATTATGGGCGACCCAGAGGGCCGTATGCCAGGCGGGCCATTTCATCTTCTGCATCAAGGCGGCATCGATCCATTCCGGCAGCTCCGGGGCCCGGGCGACGGCGGCCTGGATGGCCCGGCCCAGGAGCTTCGGGGTCAGCCCCGCGGTCATGGGATAGATCGGCTCGACCCGCTTCAGCGTCGCGACCTCGGCGGGGGTGGCGATGTAATCGGGATGGGTCATCTGCAGCAGGCCGCCGTAATGCTCCACCCGCCCGCTGACCACGCGCTCCTGGCCGATGGGGAGCTGGCGCACCAGATATTCGCCATGGCCGTGGAAGAAGACGAGCATCAGCCCTGCGCTGTCGTCATGGCAGCGCACCTTATAGGGCAGGCGCCGGTTGGCCGGCGGCAGGTGGGAATCGACCGTCACCGTGACCGTGACGATCACCCCTTCGGGCGCGTCGGCCAGTTTCGGCGAGAAACGCCGGTCGATGACGCCGGTCGGCAGATGCCAGCACAGGCTCGCCACCGTGCGCCCCGCGACGGTCTCGATGAGCTTGCCCAGCCGCGGCCCGATGCCGGGCAGGGTTGTGGTCTGGGCGAAGAGGGGATAAAGGACTTCCGGGCGCAAGCGCGATGTCCATTTTGCGAGAACCGACTCCATCCTACCGCCATGGCCATCGACGACCAAACCCTCCGCAAGCGTCTCAAATTCCGGTCGTGGCATCGCGGCACGAGGGAGATGGATCTGATTCTCGGCCGTTTCGCTGACCGCAATCTCCCGGCGATGGACCGGGGGCAGCTCGACAGCTACGCCCAGCTCCTGGAAGAAAGCGACCCCGACATCTACGACTGGCTGACCGGCCAAAAGACGCCCCCCACGATGATCGCAGCCGATCTCTGGCGCCTCCTGGCGCTGAGCCTAAGCGATCGACCGGCGAAGGATGGGTTGGCGTGAGCCTGGCCGAGCGCAATCGAACCCTCGCCAAGTCCGCTGGCGCCGAGCTCGCCGGGCTGCTTCTGGACAAACCCGGGCGCCAGACCCTGGCCGGCGTGCCGGAAGGATTCGATGGAAGGATCCTGGCCGCGCTGGCGAGCCGGACGCAGATGCTCCATGTCTGCGTCGACGACGCGCGCATGGCGCGCCTCATCGAGGCCCTGGGCTTTTTTGCCCCCTCGCTCGAGGTCGTCGCTCTGCCGGCCTGGGACTGCCTGCCCTATGACCGGGTCTCCCCCCATCGCGATATCGTCGCGCGCCGCATCGATGCCATTGGAAGGCTGACCGAAGGAGCGGGGCGCCGCCCGCTGGTGGTCACGACCGTGGCCGCGCTGCTGCAGCGCCTGCCGCCGCTGGAAAGCTTCACCGGAGTGCTGCTCACCTTGGCCGAGGGGGTGGAGCTGGCACCGCAGAAGCTGGTCCAGTTCCTGGCCTCCAATGGCTATGCCCGCAGCGGAACGGTCGCCGAGGCGGGAGAATTCGCCGTCCGCGGCGGCATCGTCGATCTCTTTCCGCCCGGCGCCGCCGCGCCCTTGCGCGTCGATTTCTTCGGCGACGAGGTCGAGGCGATCCGCGAATTCGATCCTTTGACCCAGCGCAGCGCCGGGCGCCTCAGCCGCTTCGTCGTCCGTCCGGTCAGCGAGCTGACGCTGGATCGCCGAATCGATCGCGCGCTTCCGCAGCGGCTATCGCGAGCGCTTCGGCGCCGTGACCGACGATCCGCTCTATGAGGCCGTCAGCGCCGGCCGGCTCTATCCCGGGCTGGAGCATTGGCTGCCGCTGTTCCTGCCTCGCATGGAGACCCTGCTCGACTATCTGCCCGAGGCGGTCCTCAGCCTCGACCATCAGGCCGAAGACGCGATCCAGGCCCGCTTCGACACCATCGCCGATTTCTATCAGGCCCGGGCGCAGTTCATGCGCGGGAACAAGAGCGAGGGGGCGGCGGTCTATCGCCCTCTGCCGCCCGATGCGCTCTATCTCGGGCGCACCGAGCTGGAGAAGCGCCTCGCGGATCGGACCGTCGTCGCCTTCTCGCCCTTCGCCGATACCGGCAGCGAGATCGATGCCGGCGGCCGCCGGGGTCAGGACTTCGTCGAAGCCCGGGCCCGGCCCGAGGTCAATCTCTATGAGGCCGTGCGCGAGCGCATCGCGGCGGAGCAGGCGCGCGGCCGCCAGGTCGTGATCGCCGCGGTCAGTGCCGGCACGCGCGACCGGCTGGAGCATGTGCTGGGCGACCATGGGCTGGCGCGCCGCCAGGCGGTGGCGGATTGGGCCCAGGCCGAGGCCCTGCCGGCGGAGACCACGGGTTTCGCGGTGCTCGGCCTCGAGAACGGATTCACCGCCGATGATCTGGCCGTCATCGCCGAGCAGGACATCCTTGGCGACCGCATGTCGCGTCCCGCCCGCAAGCGCGCCAAGGCGGACCGTTTCCTCACCGAGCTTGCGAGCTTCGCCGAGGGCGATTTCGTCGTCCATGTCGACCATGGCGTCGGACGCTACGAGGGGCTGGAGACCCTCGACGTCGGCGGCGCGCCCCATGACTGCCTGAAGGTCGTCTATGAGGGCAACGACAAGCTCTATGTCCCGGTCGAGAACATCGAGGTGCTTTCGCGCTACAGCGCCGAGGATACGCCGGTCCAGCTCGACCGCCTGGGCGGCGCCCAATGGCAGGCGCGCAAGGCCCGGGTCAAGCAGCGGCTGCGCGACATCGCGGCCCAGCTCATGCGCACCGCCGCGGCGCGAGCGCTGCGCAGCACCGATCCCATCTCGCCGCCCGCCGGACTCTACGACGAATTCTGCGCCCGCTTCCCCTATGCCGAGACCGACGATCAGACCAAGGCGATCGAGGAGGTGCTGGGAGATCTGGCCTCGGGCCGGCCCATGGACCGTCTGGTCTGCGGCGATGTCGGCTTCGGCAAGACCGAGGTGGCGCTCCGCGCCGCCTTCGTGGTCGCCATGAGCGGGCGCCAGGTCGCGGTGATCACGCCCACGACCTTGCTCTGCCGCCAGCATTTCGCGACCTTCACCCGGCGTTTCGAGGGCTTGCCCCTGCGGGTGCGCCAGCTCTCCCGCCTCGTCAGCGCCAAGGATGCGGCCGAGACCAAGAAGGAGATCGCCGCCGGGCGGGTCGATATCGTGATCGGGACCCACGCCCTGCTGGGCAAGGGCGTGCAATTCGACAATCTCGGCCTCGTCATCGTCGATGAGGAGCAGCATTTCGGCGTGACGCAAAAGGAGAAGCTGAAGGGGATCGGGGCCGACATCCATGTCCTGACCCTGACGGCAACGCCGATCCCGCGCACCCTGCAGCTGGCGCTTTCCGGCGTGCGCGAGATGAGCCTGATCGCCACACCCCCCGTCGACCGTCTGGCGGTGCGGACCTTCGTGCTTCCCTATGATCCCGTGGTGGTGCGCGAGGCGATCATGCGCGAGCATTATCGCGGCGGGCAGGTGTTCTACGTCTGCCCGCGGATCGAGGACATGGCGCGCCTCACCGAGCGCATCGGCAAGCTGGTGCCGGAGATCAAGATGGTGGCGGCCCATGGCCAGATGGCGCCGACCCAGCTCGAGAAGGCGATGACCGCCTTCTACGATCGGCAATACGATCTGCTGCTCTCCACCAACATCATCGAATCCGGCCTCGACATCCCGACCGCCAATACGATGATCGTCCATCGCGCCGAGATGTTCGGGCTGGCCCAGCTCTATCAGCTGCGCGGGCGGATCGGCCGCTCCAAGCTGCGCGGCTATGCCTATCTGACCCTGCCGCCGGAGCGGAAGCTCTCGCCCACCTCGCAGAAGCGCCTCGAGGTGATGCAGACCCTCGATCAGCTGGGCGCCGGCTTCTCGCTCGCCAGCCACGACCTCGACATCCGCGGCGCCGGCAATCTCCTGGGCGACGAGCAATCGGGACATATCCGCGAGGTCGGCATCGAGCTCTATCAGCAGATGCTGGAAGATGCGGTGGCCGAAGCCCGCGGCCAGGCTCAGACGGCGCCGGCCGATGCCTGGACACCGCAGATCAGCCTCGGCATGCCGGTGCTCATTCCGGAATCCTATGTCGCCGATCTGCCCGTGCGCCTCGCGCTTTACCGGCGCATCGCCACGCTGCTGGACCAGCAGGAGATCGATGCCTTCGCCGCCGAGATGATCGACCGCTTCGGGCCGCTCCCGGCGGAGGTCGAGAACCTGCTCAAGGTCGTGGCGATCAAGCGCCTCTGCCGCGCCGCCAATGTCGACAAGGTGGAGGCGGGGCCGAAGGGTGCCGTGGTCAGCCTGCGCGACAGCCGCTTCGCCAAGCCGGAACGGCTCATCGGCTATATCACCAGCCAAGGCGACAAGGCGACGGTGCGCCCCGACCAGCGCATCGTCTTCCGCCAGTCCTGGGGCGACCCGGCCGAGCGGGTCAAGGGGATCGAGAAGCTGATGCAGAAGCTGGCGTCGCTGGCCGCCTGATACAGGAGCGCCGATGTTCTACGAGCCGAAAGACGGCCCCCAGGATATGGCGGTCGATCCCTTCAAGAACCTGGTGGTGCCGCGGCCCATCGGCTGGGTCACGAGCCTGGATGCCGAGGGCCGGGTCAATCTGGCACCCTTCAGCTTCTTCAACGCCATGTCCGAGGATCCGCCGACGGTCGCCTTCTCGCCCAGCGGGCGCAAGCCGGATCGGCCGATCAAGGATACCCGGGCGAATGTCGAGGCGACCAAGGAGTTCGTCTGCAATCTCGCGACCTGGGATCTGCGCGAGGCCATGAACGCCACCTCCGCGACTCTGCCCGCGGGTGTCGACGAGATGCAAGCCGCCGGCCTCACCGCCGCACCCTCGCGTCTGGTGCGCCCGCCGCGGGTCGCCGAATTGCCGACCCAGCTCGAATGCCGGCTATGGAAGGTGATCGACCTGCCGAGCTGGGACCCCGAGGAGCCCAATTGCATCATCATCGGCGAGGTGGTGGGTATCCATATCGCCGATCACCTGATCAAGAACGGCCGCGTCGACATCATCGCCGCCCGCCCGATCGCCCGGCTCGGCTATTCGCATTACGCCAGCGTCGATGAATTCTTCGCGATGCGGCGGCCGGGGTAGCTTGGCTCAATCCGCCGGCAGGCTGGCGCGCCAGTAGAAGGCCTGGAAGGGGCTGCTGTCGCGGAAGATGGTCTGCCATTGCCGGCGGGCCTCGGCGGCGTCGATGCCGCCCCAGCGCTCGGCCAGCTGGGCGGGGGTGGTGGCGCCGCAGCTCTCGCAATGGCGCAGCTCGAAGACCGGGTCCCAGGGATGCTTGGATTCCACCATCGGGATCGAAAGCGTGGTCCGGATGTCGGCTTCGACGTCCGAGCCGCAATGCGGGCAAAGGAAGATCCCGGGCGGGGGATTGTCGGCGATGGGCTCGTTTCCCATGGCGAAGCTTCTAGCGCGCGCTCTCGCGCAGCGCCGTCGCCTCTTCCTCGCGCGCCAGGTCGAAGAGCTGGAAGAAGCTTTCCGGCTCCTGCGCGCCCGACAGCAGGAATCGGCCGTTGAAGATGAAGCAGGGCACGCCGTTGATTCCCTGGCGGCGGGCCAAGGCGTCCTCGGCCTTCGCCTCCTCGATCCCGTCGCCATGGGCGAGAAAGGCCGCGGCGTCGGGAAGTCCGACGACGGCTGCCAGATCCTCCAGCACGCCATGGTCGCCGATGTCGCGGCCCTCGACGAAATAGGCGGCGAACAGCGCCTCCAGCATGTCGTCCTGCCGGTCGTGGCGCGCGGCCAGGCGGAGCAGGCGATGGGAGGCCAGGGTGTTGGGGGTATGCCGGATGCGCTCGAAGTGGAAATCGAGGCCTTCGCTGGCGCCCACGGTCGTCACCGCATCGTTGATGCGCTTCGCCCGCTCGGGCCCGCCGAACTTGGCCTCGATATAGCGGCTGCGCTCCATGCCCTCGGGCGGCATGCCGGGGTTGAGCTGAAAGGCGCGCCAGCGGATGACCAGCTTCGGCTGCGGCCGCATGGCCAGGGCACGGGCCAGTCGGCGCTTGCCGACATAGCACCAGGGACAGATGGTGTCCGAGAAGATGTCGAGCTGCATGGCGATATGCTAAGGGATGTCAGGTGGCTCGGGCGAGGGGAATATAGTGCCCGTCCCGGGAGGGCGAAGGGGTCCCGGCGGGGAGGAACAAGCCGAATGCCGTCCAACATCTATCGTCAGCATCTCGAGCGCAACCGGGCCAATTATGCGCCGATGACGCCGATCTCCCTGCTCGAGCGATCGGCCATGGTCTATCCCGAGAAGACCGCCGTCATCCATGGCGACCGGCGCTTCAGCTATGCCGAGTTCCGCGAGCGCTGCCGCCGCCTGGCCTCGGCCCTCAGCCGCCGGGGCATCGGGGAGGGCGACACCGTGGCGGTCATGGCCCCCAATGTGCCGGCCATGCTGGAGGCCCATTTCGGCGTGCCCATGGCGGGCGCGGTGCTCAACGCCCTCAATACCCGCCTCGATGCCGCCAGCATCGCCTTCTGCCTGGAGCATGGCGAGGCGAAGATCCTGATCACCGATCGCGAATATGCCGATGTCATCGAGCCGGCGCTGCGGCAGATCGGCCGAAGCATCGAGGTGATCGATATCGACGATCCTCTCGGCGGGGGCGCCGGACGGCGGCTGGGCGAGATGGATTACGAGGCCTTCATCGCCACCGGCGATCCTTCCTATCGCGCCGAACCTCTGGCCGATGAATGGGCCCCCATCAGCCTCGGCTACACCTCCGGCACGACAGGCAATCCCAAGGGCGTCGTCTGTCACCATCGCGGCGCCTATCTGAATGCGCTCGGGGTGGCGATGACCGCGGGTCTCTCGCGCCAGTCCATGTACCTTTGGACGCTCCCGATGTTCCATTGCAACGGCTGGTGCTTCACCTGGGCGGTCACGGCCGTGGCCGGCACACATATATGCATGCGCCGGATGGATCCGGCCCTGGTCTATGCGGCGATCAAGCGCGAGGGCGTGACCCATCTCTGCGGTGCGCCGGTCGTGCTCAACATGCTGGCGAACGCACCCGAATCCGCCAAGCAGAGATTCGATCAGAAGGTTTCGGTCACCACCGGCGGTGCGGCGCCGCCCAGCACCATCATCGCCGCCATGGAGCGCAACGGCTTCCACGTCACGCATGCCTATGGGCTCACCGAATGCTACGGCCCGGGGTTGAACTGCGCCTGGCACGATGAATGGGACGGCTTGAGCCTGGAGGAGCGGGCACGGCTGACGGCGCGCCAGGGCGTCATCTATTTCACGCTGGAGGCTGCGATGGTAGCGGACCCGGCCAATCTGGTGGAGATGCCTTGGGACGGCCAGGCCATGGGCGAGATTTTCCTGCGCGGCAATACGGTGATGATGGGTTATCTGAAGAATCCCTCCGCCACGGACACCGCCTTCGACGGCGGCTGGTTCCATACCGGCGATCTGGGGGTGCGCCATCCGGACGGTTATATCGAGGTCAAGGACCGCTCCAAGGACGTGATCATCTCCGGCGGCGAGAACATCTCCTCCCTCGAGGTCGAGGAGGTGCTCTATCGCCATCCCAAGGTGCTGGAGGCCGCGGTGGTGGCCCGGCCCGACGCGACATGGGGCGAACATCCCTGCGCCTTCGTCCTGCCCCGGCCCGAGGGAGGCGATCTCACGGCCGAGGAGGTGATCGCCTTCTGCCGCGCCAACATGGCCCGCTTCAAGGCGCCGCGGACCGTGGTCTTCGGCCCCTTGCCCAAGACCTCGACCGGCAAGATCCAGAAATATCTCCTGCGGGAGCGGGCCAGATCCCTGGACACGGCGCAAGGCTGAGGGGCGATGCAGTTTCTCTACGCCCAGTTCCAGCGCATCTATGACGAGGTCAACCCCTTCAACACGGCCAACCTCGTCCTCTACTACACCTGGCTCGTCCTCTATAGCGCGACCCTCATCGCCGCCTGGCGCGCCCATGGCGTCAAGACCCGCTTCGTCTGCTTCGTCGTCAACCAGGCGCTTCAGATCGGGATCTTCATGTCCTGGTCGCTGACGATCCTGCTCGCCGTGACTTACTGGCTGCCGTCGCTGCTGACCTTCCTTGCCGTGATCGCGATCACCTTCTACCTCCTGAGAGGACGCTGATGCCGAGCTTCGATCTCGCCGGACGCGCGGCCATCGTGACCGGGGCGGGGAGTGGCCTGGGGCGGCAGTTCGCCCTGACCTTGGCCCGGGCCGGCGCGCGGGTGGCTTTGGCGGGGCGAAAGATCGCACCGCTCACGGCTCTGGCCGAGGAGATCGAGGGCTTCGACGGCCGGGCCGTGCCGGTCGTCCTTGACGTCTCGAAACCCGAAAGCGTGAAGCAGGCCGTGGCCGCGGCAGAGACGGAGCTGGGGCCGATCGCCATCCTGGTCAACAACGCCGGGGTCACCGTCTCCAAGCCCGTGCTGGAGCAGAGCGAGGCCGATTGGGATCTGGTGCTGGATACCAATCTCAAGGGCGCCTGGCTGATGGCCCAGGAAACAGCGCGGCATATGGTGCGCCTCGGCCATGGCGGCAGCATCGTCAACATCGCCTCCGTCCTCGGCCTGAAGGCGGAGAAGCAGGTGATCGGCTATGCCGCCTCCAAGGCGGGGCTGGTGCATCTGACCCGGGCGCTGGCCCTGGAGCTGGCGCGCTACCAGATCCGCGTCAATGCGATCTGCCCCGGGTACTTCCCCAGCGAGATGACGGCGGAATATCTGTCGGGGCCGAAGGGCGAGGGGCTGATCAAAGGGATTCCCCAGCGCCGCCTCGGCGCCCATGCCGATCTCGAAGGCCCGCTGCTGCTGCTGGCCTCCGACGCCGGGGCCTATATGACCGGCAGCGTGCTGGTCGTCGACGGCGGACTCACGCTTTAACGACGGAGTACGAGAATGGATTTCGCGCTGCCGCCCGAGACCGAGGCCCTGCGCCGGCGGATCGCCGATTTCGTCGCGGCCGAGATCATGCCGCTCGAAGCCGACGGGGCGAACTACGACGAGCATGAGAATATCGCGCTGCCGGTACTGGAAGCCCTGCGCGCCAAAGTCAGGGCGGCCGGGCTTTGGGCGCCCCAGATGCCGCGCGAGCTGGGCGGTCTCGGCCTGAATGTCTCGGCCATGGCGGCCTGCTACGAGGCCATGGGGCGCTCGATCTTCGGTCCCGTCGCCTTCAACTGCGCCGCACCGGACGACGGCAATATGATCGTGCTGGCCCGGCTAGGCACGCCGGCGCAGAAGCAGCGCTGGCTCATGCCCATCATCGAAGGACGCGTGCGCTCGGCCTTCGCCATGACCGAGCCCATGCCGGGGGGCGGCTCCGATCCCTCGGCCATCCGCACCCATGCGGTGAAGAAGGGGGACCGTTGGGTGGTCGAAGGCCATAAATGGTTCATCACCGGCGCCGGCGCGGCCCAGCATTTCATCCTCATCGCCAGGACTTCCGATGATCCGCGCAAGGGCCTGACCGCCTTCCTGTTCGACCGCGACCAGCCCGGCTGGAAGATCCTGCGCCGGATCGCGATCATGGGGCCGGAGGAGCATGGCGGCCATTGCGAGCTGCTCTTCGAGGGGCTGGAGATTCCCGATGAGAACCGCCTGCTGGAAATCGGCGACGGCCTGAAGGTGACCCAGATCCGCCTCGGCACCGCGCGGCTGACCCATTGCATGCGCTGGCTCGGCATGGCCAAGCGGGCGCTGGAGATCGCGGCCGCCTATGTCGGCGAGCGGCAGAATTTCGGCACGACCCTGGCCAAGCACGAGGGGGTGCAATGGCTGCTGGGCGAGGCGGCCATGGCGATCGAGCTCGGCCGGCTGCTGACGGCCAAGGCCGCCTGGAAGCTGGACCAGGGCGATTTCGCCCGCAAGGAAGTCTCCATGGCCAAGGTCCAGGTCTCCGAGGCCTTGCACAAGGCGGTCGATACGGCGATTCAGCTCTGCGGCGCCCGGGGCTATTCCAAGGACACGCCGCTGGAGTGGATGTATCGCTACGCGCGCCAGGCCCGCCTCGTCGACGGCGCCTCGGAGGTTCACAAGATGGTGCTGGCCGGGGCCTTCCTGACCGAGGGCACCGACTTCTGGTCATGAGATGTCGCGTCTGACCCTGGGGAACCCGGAGGCCCAGGCACGCCTTGCCGGTTTCATTGCCGGCGCGGCCGGCGGCCCCGCGCGCATCCTCGAGGCGCTGCCGCTGAAGGGCGGGGCGATCCAGGAGAATTGGCTGGTGACGGCGGAGATCGGCGGCGAGGTTCGGGACATGGTCCTGCGAACCGACGCGCCCACGGGTCTGGCCGTCAGCCACGGGCGGGCGCAGGAGTTCGCGATCCTCCGCGCCGCCCATACCGCCGGCGTCTGCGTGCCCGAGCCGCTCTGGCTCTGCCGCGATCCCGCCGTTCTGGGCCGCGACTTCTATCTGATGCGCCGCATCGCCGGGGTGGCCCAGGGCCATCGCGTGGTCAAGGACAAATCGCTGGGCGGCGACCGCACCAAGCTCGCCGAGCGGCTCGGCGCGGAACTCGCGCGCATCCACGCCATCCGCCCCGGGGCACCGGGTCTGGAATTCCTTTCCCTGCCGCAAGGAAATCCGGCCTTGGCGGCGATCGCGGGCCTGCGGGCTCACCTCGATCGTTGGGAGCGGGGGCATCCGGTCCTGGAATGGGGCCTGCGCCGTCTCGAGCTGAGCGCGCGGGATGTCAGCGATATCGTCCTGATCCATCAGGATTTCCGCACCGGGAATTACATGATCGATGCGGCGGGCCTCACCGGGATCCTGGATTGGGAGTTCGCGGCCTGGGGCGATCCCATGACCGACATCGGCTGGTTCTGCGCGCGATGCTGGCGCTTCGGCGCGGAAGAGCTGGAGGCGGGCGGCATCGCGCCGCGCGCCCCATTCTACCGCGGCTATGAGCAGGCCTCCGGCCGGCGGATCGATGCGGCGGCGGTGCATTTCTGGGAGGCCATGGCCCATATCCGCTGGGCCGTCATCGCTCTGCAGCAGGCCCATCGCCATATCGCGGGCGGCGAGCGCTCCCTGGAGCTGGCGCTCGACCGGTCGGCTGGTGCCGGAGCTCGAGCTCTCGACCATCGCCCTGCTGGCGCCCGGCCCCTGGCCTGTGCCGGCACCGCTCCCGGCGGCTGTCTCCGCCGAGCCTGGCGGCGAGATGCTGCTGGCCGAGGCGCGCCGGGTGATGCTGGAGGATCTGCTGCCGCTCCTGCCGGCGGACCGGCATTACGAAGCCCGCATGGCCGCCAATGCCATGGCGATTGCCGCGCGCGAGCTGGCAGTTCTGCAGCCGACCCAGCCGGACCAGAAGCCGCTGGCGCTGGCCATCCGCGAGGGGCGGCATGACGACGATCCCGGGTTGCGCGACCGGCTCGCGGCGGAGGTCTTGGCGAGGCTCGCGGTCAGCAATCCAAAGGCGATCCCCAAGAGTTAGGCGATCGGGTTGGAATTTGATTTTCCCGGCGGTCCCCGCTGTTTTTACAGCGAATTAACAGCCAGACGTCGACGCGAACTATAAACCTATAGAGTATACGCAGAACGCGTATTGGTCAAGCGCTATTCGATCGGCGTCGGATCGAGGAAGCGCCGCAGCACATTGCCGGTGATGCGCGCGACATTGTTGTCGTAGCCGTTATGGGCGAGCGCCGAGGACCAGGCGATGGAGCCGGTGGAGAAGACGGCGCCGCCCTTCGGCGTCTCGAAGAAGACGATATCGGCGCGCACCTTGGGATGCTCGATGCCGTCGGTGCCGGGCTGGGCCGAGATCAGCTCCTCCGGCGTCAGGGCATAGACATTGCTGTGCTCGACGGAGCTCGCCAGCACCAGCGCATGGGGCGGGGTGCCCAGACGCTCGTCGGCGATGTCGAGCTCGAGCCCCGCGGCGCCGCCGAGGGAGCCGAAATCGCCGATCCGCTCGTCCGGCTGCACGCCCTCGAGGATGAAGGCCGCGCGCGGATCGCGGCTGGCGGGCGTTTGCAGATAATAGGAATTGGCGTCGAAACCCTCCGAGGCGAAGCCGACACCGACCAGGCGCTGCGGGGCGCGCCCGCTGCTGCGCCAGAGTCCGCCCGGCTCGCCGGTGAAGGAGAGATGCATTTCGGCGGGATGGGCCTCCCAGGTGCGGGTGCCGGTCTCGCCGCGGCGCACCTCGATCACCCCGGGCAGGGTGTCGTGGAAGGCCGTGCGCCAGTAGAAGCCGTTGCCGCCGAGATATATCAGCCGTCCGCCCCGGGCGAGATAGCCATCGAAGGCATCGAGCATCGCCGCGGAGTGATATTCGGGATGGCTGCCGGCGATGACCGCGCGATAGGGCGCGAGCAGCGCCAGCCCCTCGCGGTGGATATCCTCGTCGGTGATGACGTCGCAGCCTTGGCCGATGGCGTCGAGCCAGTCGGTGATGTGGAGATCGGCGTTGAAATTCCAGATCCGCTGCTTGGGCCGGCTGTTGAGGATCGGGCGCAGCCGCGAGGAATAGCAGGCGCCGCTGCCGTCGCGATGGCGGTCATAGGTGGAGACGCCGAGGTCGCGACGCTGCAGCAGGAACAGATCCGTCGGCGAGAATTTGAGCAGGGCGCCGTAGCAGATCTCGGCGATGGGATCCTCATAGCCGTGATGGCTGTTGGCATAGGCCATGAAGGTGGCCGTCGAGGCGATGAAGGCCAGCGGCGAGGTCGCCAGACCCCGCGGCGGCTGGACGAAGAAGGGAATGAAATCCTCGCCAGTCTCGCCCTCGGCGGCGACGAGATGGGCGGCATAGACGCCGCTCGCCAGGCCCTCGGGAATCGTCCAGGCGAAATCGGTCCGCCAGCGGCAGTCGTAGAGGTCGTCGGTATGGAAATGAATGGCGCCGTAGAGATCGGGCCGCTCGTGCCAATGGAAGGCCTGGCCGTTCCAGGCCGCACCTGTCATGCCGCGGGTCGGCAGGTTGACCGTCTCGCCATGCAGGCCGTTGCCCGATAGATCGACGATACGGGTGCCGCCGATATCCCTTGAGAAATCCCATTGCCCCACCATGCCGCGGGCGAGATCGACGAGGCGAGGGGCCTCAATCTTGCCGTTGTAGCCTTCGCCCATGACCAGGGAGGAATTGGCGGGCGCATTGGCGGGATGGGCACGGCCACTGACCTGGCCCGCGCTGTCGTCCCGGGCGAAGCTGCCGAGGGGCGTCTGGGTCACCTCCACGAGGCCGGTGCCGGCGTCGTAGCGCGCCTCGGCCGCGTACCACTGCCGGGCGCGCAGCGCCTTGCCCGTGGCGAAGAGCTGATTGCCGATTCGCAAGCCGAGATCGCCGGCGGGCCCGATGACGAGGGCGAAGCCGGCATCGCCCCGGCGGCGGCCGATCAGGATCTGCTCCTCCCCCGCCTCCGGAGTTGTCGGCCAGATATTGGCGCCAAGGATGAAGCTCTCGAGCCGGTCGAGGGCGGGGGCCGGCGGTACAATGATGCAGGAGCCGGCGCGAATTGGCTGACGGCGGCCGGGGTAATCGCCATTGACGCCAGCCTCCACGGGCTGGGCCTTGAAGCCCGGACCCTCCGGCCGGTCGTCGCCGCAGATGAGGCGCAGGATCTGGACGCGATACCCAGTCGCTCCAGCCTCGCAGCTCACCTTGAATTCGATGGTTTCTCCGGGCCGGACCGCCATGCGGTCGGCATAGCCGATGATCTGCAGCATGGTGAGCCCGTTCAGTCGAGGAGGAGGTCTTGGCCGGTGTGCCGCTTCCAGCGCAGCTTGAAGACGGCCCATTCCGCCTCGGCCGTGGTTTCGAAGACGGGCCCGAGTTGCCGGGGCAGCTGTCCCGGCCGGGGATCGTATTCGGCGAGCGCCCAGGGGCCGTGCCGCCCCTCACGGATCAGGACGTACTGCCCAGCCTGAGCTTCGGATCGGAAGGCATTGAGAATACGCTGTAAATCACCGCTATGCCGGCCATAGATATTGGCCTTGAACTCGGCTGCGAGGTCGAGGCGGGTGGGATCGACGCGAAAGGTCATCGCAATTCCGGAGGTGGCCGAGCGACCCAGAGCGCGATTTGCGGGGTCAGCCCGATTCGAGCCGACCCGCTGTTGCTCTGGGGCAGCGATCATAGACTGTTACGCTTCGCCGAGAAAACGCCCCAATCCAGTCCCGAGCCCGCCCCACTCCCCGGCGAGCCTCGATGCCGCAACAGACGAGATGCCGCAACAGGCGAAGGGGAGATCGTGATGTTCAAGGCCGATGGGGAGCCCCCCGCTGTCCGAGCTGCTGGCGGATCCCATCCTCCATCTCCTGATGGAGCGCGACGGAATCAGCCTTTCCGAGTTGGAGCGGGTGATTGAATTGGCCCGCCGGCGCCGGAACCTCGACCCCGCGACATCGCGCCCCAGGGCCGAGCGGGGCTGAAACTCAAAAGCAACACGATTCGTTAAAGGGTTCCGGGCGCCACTCACCGTCTTGCCGCCGGCGTCGCATTGTGGAATTGTCCCAATGTATCGTCCTGCGGGCGAGGGGGATTCCGGACTGATTTTGGCTCGACGCGACGTCCTAGAGCCTAGGCTTGATGGCCTGACCAGGGATAAGGGTTATGCGCTGCAAGAATCTCAGTTTCAAATTCTTACTTGCTATCATTGCTATCCTGCTTGCCGTGACGACGGAAGCGAAGGCCGGCGGTGGGATCGTCGATGAGATAAAGCTGGGTTTTCTCTCGGCTGATACCGGTATCGGGGGGCCGAAGATCGAGCATGGGCTCGACATCAACGGCGAGGTTCTCTTCACCGCCCCGCAATGGCTCATCTCCCAGGACGATCCTGAATGGCTCAAGATCCTCCTCGCTCCGCGGCCCGACATCGGCTTCACGGCCAATACCGCGGGCGGCACGAGCTTCGGCTATCTCGGCCTGAACTGGACGGCGGAAATCGGCAATCATCTCTTCAACGACCATGACGGGGTCTACGCCAGCTTCGGCTTTGGCGGCGCGATCAACAACAGCAATCTGTCCGGCGACGACCAGGACGCCAACAACAAGGATATGGGGACGCGCGCCCTGTTCCACCTCAGCATGGAGGTGGGTTACGAAATCAACCAGAACGTCAATGTGTCGATCTACTACGAGCACTACTCCAATGCCGATCTCGGACCGACCAATCCAGGCATGAACAATCTCGGCATGCGCCTGGGATATAGGTTCTAAGCGCGGCACGCTTTCGCGGCCGCACCGACCTCCCCTACACCCAACCCGACGCGCGAAGAGACTCAGCAGGCTCAGGGGCTGGCAGGCTCTTGGGCAGGAAGCAGCCGTCCAATCATGCCGCGGGCGATCTCGCGCTCGCCCATGATGGCGAGATCGACGCCATAGTGGCGCAGATGCTCGACCTCCGCATCGCTATGGGCCCGGGCGATGATCTCGAAAGTCGGGTTGGCGGCGCGTGCCTGCTCGGCGATCTGTCCGGCCTCGAAGCCATTGGGGATGGCCACCACCAGGCTCGCCGCATGGGCGATATTGGCCGCCTTCAGCACATCGGGTGCAGCGGCATTGCCGAGAATGGCCTCGATGCCCTGGCTCCGCAGCTGCTCGACCAGATCCTGCTTGTCCTCGATGACGACAAAGGGCCGATGCGCGGACGCCAGCGCCTCGCCCACCAGCCGTCCGACCCGGCCATAGCCGATGAGCACCGTGTGGTTCTTGAGCGTGGTGGCGGGAATCGCTCGCGGGCGTGCGGGCTCCGGGGCTGCCGCAGGGGCGGGTTGCCGGCGCCGGCGGTCGAGGCGGGGCCCCAGGCGCGAGGTCACGGCCAGCAGCGCCGGATGCAGCAGGATGGACAGGATGGCGCCGGCGAGAACGAGGTCGCGGCCCAGCGGTACCAGCAACCCCAAGGCAACGCCCAGATTGACCAGGATGAAGGAGAATTCGCCGATCTGACTCAAATTCGCCGCAACGGTGAGGGATTCGGCGAAGGGCTGGCGCAGCGCGAGCTGGATCGCGAGCGCGATGCCGGTATTGCCGATCAGGATGATTGCCACCACCCCCAAGACCGACAAAGGCTCCTGAACCAGGATCATGGGATTGAACAGCATGCCCATGGAGACGAAGAACAGCACCGCGAAGGCATCGCGCAAGGGAAGGGATTCCTGCGCCGCCTGATGGGCGAGTTCGGACTCGCTGAGGATCACGCCGGCGAAGAAGGCGCCCAGCGCCAGGGACACGCCGAAGAGCTGGGCGGCGCCATAGGCCACACCCAGGGCAATGGCCAGGACCGCCAGACGGAAGAGCTCGCGCGAGCCGGTATGGGCGACATAGTGCAGCATCCAGGGGATCACGCGCCGCCCGACCAGCAGCATGAGCAAGGCGAAGGCGATCAGCTTCCCGAAGGTGATGGCCAGTGCGCTCAGGAAGTGGCTGCCGCCCAGCCCGGCCAGGCCGGGCAGCAGGACAAGGACCAGCACCATGGCCAGATCCTGGGTCACCAGCCATCCGACCGTGATATGTCCGGTCCGGCTGTCCATGAGCCGGCGCTCCTGCAATGCGCGCAGCGTCACCACGGTGCTGGCGACCGCGAGCCCAAGGCCGAAGACAAGGGCCCCCGGCACCTCCCAGCCCAGCAGCAGCCCCAGCCCGAACCCCAGCAAGGTCGAGAGCAGGATCTGGGCTATGGCGCCCGGGCCGACGATCAGCTTCACCGACAGCAGGTCGCGAATCGAGAAATGCAAGCCGACCCCGAACATCAGAAGGATGACCCCGATCTCCGCCAGCTGCGAGGCGAGGCTCTGATTGGCGACGAAGCCGGGGGTGAAGGGACCGACCACGACCCCGGCGAAAAGATATCCGGCGAGCGGGGAGATGCGCAGGCGATGGGCGATGACGCCAAACACGAAGGCCAGCACGACGGCGCCGACGAGGGTAGCGATCAGAGGTGCGTCATGAGGCATGCCCGATGATGGCAGGATGCCCGAGGCTGCGGAAGGGTGGCGGAACAGAAGGCGCCGGCGAAGGGCGGGGGGTGCAAAAAATTCCCTTTGGCTTGGCGCCATGGCAACATCCCGCCGCTTTTGCAGCGCCTCAGAGGGGCGCGTCGCCGGAAAGGTCGCTCGCTTGCCGCATGACGTCGCATTGATCTCCACCATCGCCGCCGGGCTGGGCTTCTCCCTGCTGGGAGGGTTCATCGCTGTGCGGCTCCATTTGTCGCCCATCGTCGGTTATCTCCTGGCCGGCGTCGCCGTCGGCCCCTTCACCCCCGGCTTCGTCGCCGATCTGGGCCTGGCCGAGCAGCTGGCGGAGATCGGGGTGATCCTGCTGATGTTCGGGGTGGGTCTGCATTTTTCGCTCAATGATTTGCTGGCGGTGCGCCGGATCGCGGTGCCCGGCGCCATCGTGCAGATCGTCGCGGCGACGCTGCTGGGGGGTGCCGTGGCTTATCTCTGGGGCTGGCCGCCCGGTGCCGCTCTGGTGCTGGGATTGGCGCTCTCCGTCGCCAGTACGGTCGTCCTGCTGCGGGCCATGGAGGAGCGCGATGCGCTCGCCTCGCCGGAAGGTCATATCGCCGTCGGCTGGCTGGTCGTCGAAGATCTGGTGATGGTCATCGTGCTGGTCCTGCTGCCGGCGCTCGCCGTGCCTTTGGGCGGACTCGCCCATGACATCGGCCTGGACAGCCATGATATCGGCCTGAACATGACGGATATCGAATCCGGCCATGCCACGATCCTCTGGTCCCTGGCCCTGACCTTGGGAAAAGTCGTCGCCTTCGTGCTGGTGATGCTGGTGCTGGGCAAGCGGCTGCTGCCCTGGCTGCTGGATCAGGTGGCGCGGACGGGCTCGCGGGAGCTCTTCACCTTGGCGACCCTGGCGGCGGCCCTGGGCGTGGCGGTCGGCGCCGCCGAGCTGTTCGGCGTCTCCTTCGCCCTGGGTGCCTTCTTCGCCGGCATCGTGATCAATGCGTCGGGCCACAGCCACCGCGCCCAGCTCGAGGCGCGGCCCTTGCAGGAGGCCTTCGGGGCGCTTTTCTTCGTCTCGGTCGGCATGCTGTTCGATCCGGAGATCCTGATCCTGGCCCCGGTGCATGTCGCGGAGGTGCTGGCCGTCGTCATCCTCGGCAAATCCCTCGTCGCCTTCCTGACGGTACGCCTCTTCGGCCATTCGCGGGGCACCGCGCTCTTCATCTCCGCCAGCCTGGCCCAGGTGGGCGAGTTCTCCTTCATCCTGGCCGTGCTGGGGAAAAGCCTCGGCCTCTTGCCGGCGGAGGGGGAGGGGCTGATCGTGGCCGCGGCCTTGCTCTCCATCGCCCTCAATCCCGTCATCTTCTGGCTGACGGACCGGATGCGGGGCCAGGTGGAGCAGGCCGCATGACCCGTGGTGCCGCAGAGAAGCTCTTGCCGGCGCGGAACCCCTGCTGGATGCTGGGGCATAGGATGAGGATGGATAGGTCGCTCCGTTTGTCGATCCGCGCCGCCAGCAGCTTTTTAGTCCTGGCGCTGCTTGGCGGCTGCCTCCCCCTCGGCGGGGTCCACAATGAGAATCCCGACGGCACGCTCAGCTTCAACCACTCATGGAAGGATGTCGCACCCTGCGCCAAGGATCAGCTCTCCGCCACCTTCGCCGGCGCGAAGATGACCATGGCGCCGGCCATGGCGGAGATCACCGTCATCGGGAACTATGGCGGCTCGACGGCCATGCTGGTGGATATCCAGGACGACGGGCCCGGCAAATCCAAGGCCATCGTCCATGCCCATGACTACATGTTGATCTGGGGCCCCGCCGCGGACCGGGCCCTGAAGTCGTTGACGAAGTGTCAGGATCTGAAGCCGGATATCCCGCCGGCCTGACGCGGGCCGGCTTTTCGGACTATCGTGTCGGGCGGGCTATTGTGTCGGGGCGGACGCCGCCCTTGGGAGAGGAGCCATGGACGCCACCTCCATTTTCCTTGCGACGCTGATGGGCCTCACGGCCCTGCTGGGCATCGGCGCGGTGATCGGCCTGGTAATCTCGAGCTGGTATATCCTG
Organism: uncultured Alphaproteobacteria bacterium; assembly: GCA_963757155.1. Classification (GTDB taxonomy): domain Bacteria; phylum Pseudomonadota; class Alphaproteobacteria; order Dongiales; family Dongiaceae; genus DASXQK01. The sequence goes on along the minus strand of CAVWQS010000020.1, from coordinate 42,448 downwards.
CTGCCGCTGTTCCTGCTGGCGGCGGCCTTGGCACTCTACGGCGCCGACCTCGTACCCCAGGCGATCGTCGCCGCTCTTCTGTTAGCGGGGACTCTCTGGGCCCAGTATCGCGTCTGGCGCGGCTGATTTAGGGAGAGGTCGTGCTCGCGGAGGCCCAGATCCGGCCGGCCTTCAGATCATCGACGGGAAGGGACTGGGCGAACCAGGCACCGGCCGTCATCCCGCCAACAAGAAGAAAAACGCTCAACAGGGCAAACGCCATAAGACGAATCATGTCATCCCTCGATCTCGACTGCCCGCGCCAGGACCGGCGTCATGCGTCCATTCACAACAACGAGAAAAACCGCGGTTTGTTCCGGTTGGGGCGAATAAGAAGCATCGACGAAATGGCTCCTTTCGGCCTCGCTTTTCCCGGTCAGGCCGTGATAGCGAGCAAGGGTCTCGTCACGACTCGGGAACAGGACCATGCGCCGATACAAAACCGCTGCCGCACCGCTCGCTCTGCTGGCGCTCATGGCCATGGGCGGCTGTGCGACCAAGACATCCGATCCGGCTTATTGCGGCGTCGCCCAGACGGGTTACAAGAACGATCTGGCCGACGTGAATTTGCGGCTCAGCCAATACTCCGCCTGCATCAGCCGCAGCAGCGGCTCAGCAGCCTGCTCCGCCGAGTTCTCCACGCTGCGGTCCTCTCAGTCCAACCTGGAAACCTCTGCCAGCGACGTGCGGCAATATTGCAAAGCGACCCCGTGACGCCGGCTCCAGGGATGGGGAGGTGCGGCGCCAGGTGAAGCGCCGCCTCGCCATCCTCGGCCTCGGCATGGCGGTCGGCCCGCATGCGAAAAGTCTGGTCGATCTCGCGGACCGGGCTGAGGTGATCTGGGCCTGCAGCCGCTCGCCGGAGCGCTGCCGGCATTTCGCCCAGTCCTTTCCCTTTCCCACCACGACCGATGTCGAGCGCGTGCTTGGCGATGAGCGTGTCGAAGCCCTGCTGCTGCTGACCCCGCCTTCGACCCATGTCGAGCTGGGCGGGCGGGCCCTGGCCGCCGGCAAGCATCTGCTGATCGAGAAGCCCGTGGCCCTGACGGCGGGGGAGGCGGATGGGTTGGTAGGGCTGGCGCGACGTCACGGCCGGCGCCTCGGCGTCGTGCTGCAGTTTCGCTTTCGCGAGGCGAGCCTCAGGCTTGCCGAGCTCATCGCCGCCGGCGGGCTGGGCCCGCTGGTCACCGGCGATTGCCGGGTGCAATGGTGGCGTCCCCAGGGCTACTACGACGAGCCGGGACGCGGCAGCTTCGCGCGCGACGGCGGCGGCGTCCTGCTGACCCAGGCGATCCATACGCTCGATCTCTTCCGCTCCTTTGTCGGTCGGATCGAGGTGATCGCGGGCCTCGCCGCAACCACGGCGCTGCATCGCATGGAGTGCGAGGATTATGCGGCAGCACTGCTGCGCCTTGGCGAAGGCGCACCCGGCTGCTTCACCGCCAGCACCGCCAGCTTTCCCGGATCGCCGGAGCGCATCGAGCTCGTCTTCGCCCAGGCGACGGCGCGCCTCGAAGGGATGGCTCTCGAGATCTACCATCAGGACGGCCGCCGGGAATCCTTCGGCGCCTCGCGCCCTTCCGGCAGCGGGGCCGATCCGATGCAATTCGCCCACGACGCTCATCGGGCCCTGATCGCCGATTTCCTGGACGCCCTCGATGAAGAGCGCGACCCCCGGGCCAACGGGGCCGAGGGTGCTGCCACCCAGCATCTTATCGAGACGATCCTCGCCAGCGCCCGGAACTAGGCTGCCCTCGCTAGACGGCGCGTCTTTGCGGGCGGGCCTTGCCCGAGGGGGCAGGCTGATTGCGGCGCCGCTCCGCCTTGCGCAGATACATGACACGGTCGGCCCGAGCGATGACGCTCGCGGGCTTGTCATGGGGGTCGATCGAGGTGACGCCCACGGACGCCCCGACGGAAAGCCTCGCGCCGGCCCAGGCAACCCCTGCCGCCGGAAGGAGGCGTTCCAAGCTCCTCGCTTTCGCCATGGCTTGGATTTCGCCGAGGTTGAACAGCAGCAGGGCGAATTCGTCGCCCCCCAACCGCGCCACGACATCCGAGCCTCGGATATTGCGGGCAAGAATGCTCGCCACGGCCTTCAGGACGGCATCCCCGGCGGCATGCCCATGGTCGTCGTTGATGCGCTTGAAGCCATCCAGATCCAGATAGAGCAAGGCCGCGGGGGCCCGGTATCGCTTCACATAGTCGAGCGTCCGGATCAGCGCGCGCTCGAAGCCGCGCCGGTTGAGGATGTTCAGGAGCGGATCGACCTCCGCTATCAATTCGAGTTCGGCAATCTTCGCCCGGGCCTCGGCAAGGGCGACCGTCAGGCGGCCGACCTCGCCAGGCGCCATCCTGGGCTTGGACAGATGTGAACGCTTGCGATCCATTTAGCGGGAGGATCGCTCGAAGAGCGGGGCAGGGGCCGCGTCATTTTCCGGTCGGCCTCGGCGGAACCCTCGGCGGCAATCCGCGTTGGGTGAGTGTCGCATGGCGACGGAACTATTTGCCGATTCGGCGAAAGGAAGATTGTGATGAGGCGTACGCGCAAGGCCAGCCACAGGGCTTCGACGACGATGCAGCACGAAATCTCCAAGATGGGCGAAGAGCTGGCCGATCTGGCCGCCGCGGTGGGGGAGACGGCGTCCGACCAGACCAAGGCAGCCGTCCAATCCCTGCACAAGCGGTTCGATCGCTTGACCGGCGCGGCCGGCCCGGTGATCGATGCCGGTGTCGCCGATGCGCGGGAGGTCATTGCCGAGAATCCCTTCGCCTCGGTCACCGCCGCCTTCGGCCTGGGCTTCCTCCTGGCCAGCACGCTGCTTCGCCGCTGATCCTCGCCGCCGCCCGACGCCGATGAGGCGTCACTCGAGCTACGCTCGCCGCTAAGGCGTCCCTCCAGCTCACGCTCGACGAAGCATCGCCCCGCACCTTTCGGCGTGGGGCGATGCTTATTCATTTTTCCACGGGGGATATGAGGCTCGGGTGGAGCGGGCCTCGAGACCCGCCCCACCCGCTTGCGAGCTAGGCCTGCGCCGCCTCGCTGAGGGGCGCGCCTTTTTCGAGAGCCGGACCGGTGACGGTCCGCGTCTGGGGTTTCGGCAGACCTTGAGCAGCGATCTGCCCGATGAGCTCCTTCTTGCGTGCCGCCATCCGCTCGCCCAGATCCTCCAGGTCGAGCCCGGCCGCCTTCGCCTGGGCGAACATGCCTTCCGAGCGCATCTCTTCCTCCTTGACGTGGTGCTTGATCTCCTCCGAGAGCACTTTCATCTTCGCATCATAGAAATCGTCTTCGGGGCTGCCGGCTTCCAGCTCCGCGATCAGCATCTTCGCGCCGTCATGCTCGACATAGGCTTCGCTGACGGTCTCGTCTTTGATCTCGCCGCGGCAGGCGGGATAGAAGATCTCTTCTTCGATGAGCGTGTGGACGGTCAGTTCCTTGCAGATCTCCTGCGCGAGGCGCTGCTTTTTGTCCGCCGCCTTGGTCTTTTCGAATTTGGCAAACAGATCTTCGACCTTGCGATGATCGGCCTTCAGAAGAGCGACGGCGTCGAGCTTGGGTGTGGTGGCCATGAGTATCTCCTTGAGATGACGAGGGCGGCTTGACGTCCGAAGTCTCATGGACCACGGCGTTGCCTACGCCGAGGAAAGCGTCGCGACTGCCGTTCGTTCCCGATGGCCTTCGGAATCGAGGACGGGAACGACAGGCTTGCCGCCGCCACCTATACTGAGCCCCTTTACCGACAGGTGTTGAAGCGATGAAAGCGTTGTTCCTGGCCGCCGCCGTCCTGCTCTTCGCCGCGTTGCCGGCGCTTGCCCAAAGCTTCACCGACCCCGTGCCCTATTGCCAGGCCATCGGCACGATCGACAGCCCGGATGCACGCTATACCGGTCCGAAGCTGCCGGCCTGGATGGCGGCCAAACTGCATCTGGAGCCGAGCCAAGCCAAATTCATGGAATGGCGCTGTGCGCAGGGCGCCGTCCTGGCCTGCCTCTATGGCGCGAACATCCCCTGCAACGCCAAAGCCGTGACGAGCCGCGAGCCGACCGCCGCGGTCACCCAATATTGCCAGGAGAATCCGGGCTCGGACTTCGTGCCCATGTATGTAACCGGCCATGACACGGTGGTGTCCTGGGCCTGCCAGGGACCCGACCCCCTGGTAAAAAACGTGGAACCGGTGGATGCCCAGGGCTATGCGAAGTCCTTCTGGCAGGCCGTGTCGCCCTAAAGTCTGATCAGGGGTCGGCTTGATGCAAGCTGACCCGACCTTGCTCCGGGATCCGGGCTATAGTCGCCATTCGACCTGTCGATAAAACAAAGGGGGAGGAACCATGAAGGGGAAGATCGCGCTCGCGCTGGCCGCATTGATCGGCGGCTGCGGCATCGTCGGGGCAGGGGCGCCGGTGGCGGCCGAGACCTTGATCACGCATCGAATTCCGGCCGCCCTGGCTCTCGAGGCGGTCGGCGAGGCCGTAGCGGCCTGCGCCAAGCAAGGCTATGCCGAGACCGCCGTTCTGGTCGATTCGGATGGGGTCCGCCAGGCTCTCTTGCGCGGCGACGGGACAGGGGTGCATTCGCTGGATAGCGCCTTCAGCAAGGCCTACACCAGCGCCACGCTCAAGGCCAATACGCTGGTCGTGATCGAGCGGACGAAGGAGGATCCGATGATGGTCCCCTCGATCGCCAAACTGCCCAATATGATTCTCAACGGCGGGGGCGTGGTGATCAAGCTCGGCGACGAAGTGATCGGAGCGATCGGCGCCGCCGGCGCACCGGGGGGCGAGCTCGACGAGGCTTGTGCAAAAGCCGGCCTCGACAAGATCCTCAGCCGCTTGACCCCATGACCGAACCCGCTTCGCGCGAGATATCAAGTATTATCGCGAGGCCCTTGCGACTGAACACTCTTTCGGACACAAAATGATCACGACGCGCAACCACCGTGATCGGGGGCAAAATGGAAGCGGTTCACGGCTGATCTGGCAGGAAACCGATGATCGAAACTCGCCCAGACTGCAGGTCCGATAGCTTGGCGAAGGAGGCCCGTCGGCGTCGCCCGATCTGCCAGAGACACGGCTGCTGAGCCATGCTTGGGTTATCTCACCCCGAGGCCGGCTTCGGCGAGGTCGCCTGGCATCCGCATAGCCTCGAGCGCTTCCCCCGCCCATTGGCCGACAGCTATCAGCGTCTCAGGGATGAAACCGCCAAGGGCGCGCCGGTGGCGGTCGCCTGGGCCTTGCGTGATGCCTGGGAATGCGCCTTGCGCTTCGTCGCCTGCCTGGGCCTCGCCGACCTCATGCGGGCCGATCCCCGAAGCGAGACCCTGATCCGGGCACTCTCGACCCTGTCGAAGCGGAACGGGCTGTCGCTGGAGGATTGGGTGGGACTGCTGGCGGCCGGGTGCGATCCGGCCGCTGTTCCCGTGACGCAGCGCCTCCTGCCCGGGCTGACGACGCTCCCGGCCTCGGGCGATGACCTTCCAGCCCGGCTCGCGCAATGGCGCGATCGCCTCTTCGGTTCCGGGGGCTTCGCTCCGGACCAACATTGGCCGGACCAACATTGGGGCGAGGCCGAGACCGCTGCCTTGATGCGCATGCTCGACGGCTTCTACGCCGCGCTGGCGCCGATCCTCGATGGCTGGGTTCTCCGTGAAGGCGGACCCGAGGGGCCAGCGCTCATGGGGTGCGGTCAGGACCTGCCGGCGGCTGACCTTGAGCCGATGGGCGCCCATGAGCATGTCGCGATGGGGAAGGCGGAGAACGTGGTTCTTGCCCGTGCCGATGGCGCCAGCCTCGCCTTCGGATCCTTGTTCTGGGCGCAATCTTGCGCGGTCTGCGCGGCGCGGCAGATCTTCTTCTGCGACAAGGACGATCGGGCAAAGGCCGCGCCGACCCATGGCCGCCTCCGGGAAATACGTCTTCCCCGGTCACAGCGATGGGAGCGCGGCGCCTTCGACAAGGAGGCCATCGGCGAGGGCGAGCGGCTGTTGTTCCGCGGTTTCGCGGCCGAATATCTGCGGCCCGACTGGATCATGGATCGGGTGTGGCAGGCGACCGGCGAAATCAGGACCGGCTACATCCATCTCGAGGGGCCGGCAGGCACCGGCAAGAGCTTCATCGCCCGGGCGATGAAGCAGGAATCCGGCCAGCGCCGCGGCATGCCGGCGCTGCTCTATCACATTCTGCCGGGCGAACGGACCGACTACCGCAATTTCATCATGCTTCTGGCCGATGAGGCGCGGGAGCAGTTCCGTGCGCGCGTCCAGGAGATCCAGAGCAAGGACCAGACGGCCGATGGCCTGCGGGCGCAATTCCGGGAATTCCTGGCCACGCTCATGCAAGCCAATGGCGCGGCGCGGCTGATCCTCATCCTGGATGGATTGGACGAATTGCCCTCCCACGACGACGGGCAATTCTCGCTCGCCGACTTCCTGATTCCCGCGAGCGATCTGCCACCTGGCTGCCTGATCCTGCTGACCGGCCGAGCCTCCCTGCGCGAGGGCATCGCCCGGCGGATTGCCGCGCTTCGCGCCGCGAGCGGCGAGGGGGGTTATCGGTCGCTGAGCCTGGAGCCCGCGGCGCCCGAAAACCGCGCGCTGCTGACCCGCTATGCCATGGCGCGGCTGCCCGCGCATCTCAGGCGCGAAGCGCTTGCCGGCCGGGTGGTGGAGCAGTCGGGCGGCGCCTTCCGCTATCTGGCACATCTGGTCCAAACCCTGGGGGCCGCCACCTTGGTGCCGGCCCCTCTGGGACAGATTGACGAGCTGCCCTCGGCCGACCGCTTCTATGCGGCCTATCTCGAGGCGCTGAGGAAGCGCGTCGGCGACACGCTCTATGAGGGTGTCTACCGGCCTCTGCTCCTGTTCCTCTGCGCGGCGCAGGCCCCGATCACGATCGATCAGATCAAGGGCTGGGGCCTGCGCGGCGACAGCTTGCGCGGCGTCTTCCTCGAGCTTGCCGATATCATCGAGGAGGTGCGGGGCCGGCCGTGGCACGATCGGGTGGACGACGGCGATGGCGGGCCGCGCTACCGCATCGCCCATGACGAGTTCCCCGCCTACGTCGCGAGTGAACCCGTCCTGGCGCCGCTCCTGGCAGCGGCGCACGGCCGCATCGCCATGGTGATCGAGAACCGCCATGCCGGGCATTGGGATTCCCTCGGCATCGACGACGAGGCCGATCTCTACGATGCCAGCTTCGTGCTCGCTCATGAGGCCCGCGCCGGAGCGCCCGGGCCCGCCTCGCCCGGACCTATCTCGTCCGAGGGGCGCATTCGCCGATTGTTGGCGCTGGCCGCCTATGGCGGCCGCCTCTTCCAGGCCCAGCGCTGGCGGAGGGCGGAAGCGATCCTCAGCCTCAGCACCGAGGGACTGCGCCAGGCCATCGAAAGCCAGGGCCGCGCCGAGCTGGCAAAGCCCCTCGCCACGGCGCTGACGCATCTCGGCCTGGTGCTGCAGGCCCTCGGCAGGCTCGCCGAGGCCGAAGCCTGCCAGCGCGAGAATGTCGCGATCTGGCGCCGGCTGGCGGCGGTCGAGACGCGGCAGGGGCTGGCCGACCATCTCCTGCCTGCGGGTCACCTCGCGACGGCCTTGGGCAATCATGGCTCGGTCCTGCAGGGGCTCGGCCGGCTCGCCGAGGCGGAAGCCTGCCAGCGCGAGAATGTCGCGCTCGGCACCGCGCTGGTCGAAGGAGAGGCGCGGGCCGGGTTCTCGGGCCCTCTGGCGGCGGCGCTGAACAATCATGGCCTGGTGCTGCGCGCGCTGGGACGGCTGGTGGAGGCGGAAGCCTGCCAGCGCAAAAGCGTCGCCATCCGCCGCCGGCTGGTCGAGGTCGAGAACCGCGGCGAGTTCGCCAATGCGCTCGCGACCGCGCTGGGCAATCACGGGCTGGTGCTGCAAGCCCTCGGCCGGCTGGCCGAGGCGGAGGCCTGCCAGCGCGAGAATGTCGAGATCTGCCGCCGGCTGCTCGAGAAGCGGGCAGGGCTGGCGAACCCGCTGGCGGCGGCGCTGAACAATCACGGTCTGGTGCTGCGCGCCCTGGGGCGGCTCGTGGAAGCGGAGCAGTGCCACCGGGAGAGTGTCGCCATCCGCCGCCGGCTGGTCGAAGTGGAGAAGCGCAGCGAGCTGGCGAGCCATCTGGCGACGGCGCTCGGCAATCATGGCTCGGGGCTGCAAGCGCTCGGGAGGCTGGCCGAGGCGGAAGCCTGCCAGCGCGAGAATGTCGCGATCTGCCGCCGGCTGGTCGAGGTGGAGAAGCGCAGCGGGCTGGCCGACGCTCTGGCGACGGCGCTCAGCTACCACGGCCTGGTGCTGCGCGCCCTGGGGCGGCTCGGCGAGGCGGAGGCCTGCCAGCGCGAGAATGTCGCGATCCGTCGCCGCCTGGTGGAGATAGAGAAGCGGGTCGAGCTCGCCGGCCATCTTGCCACGGCCCTGAACAACCACGGGCTGCTGCTCCAGGCGCTGGGAAACCTTCGGGAAGCCGAGGCCTGCCAGCGGGAAAGCGTGGCGATCCGCCGCCGCCTGGTCGAGGTCGAGAAGCGGGGCGAGCTGGCTGACGCTCTCGCGACCTCCCTCGGCAATCATGGCGTGGTGCTGCGCAGTCTCGGCAGGCTGGACGAGGCGGAGGCCTGTCAGCGCGAGAATGTCACGATCCGCCGCCGGCTGGTCGAGGTCGAGAAGCGGGGCGAGCTCGCCGAAGATCTCGCCGCGGGGCTGGGGAATCTCGGGCTCGTGCTGCAGGCGCTGGGGCGGCTTGCCGAGGCGGAGCCGTGCCAGCGCGAGGCGATCGCGATTCGCCGCCGCCTTGTCGAGGGGGAGAACCGGGTCGAGCTGCAGAACGATCTCGCGGCCGCCCTGGGCGACCGCGGCGAGGTGCTGCAGGCCTTGGGCCGGCTTGGCGAGGCGGAGCAGTCGCAACGCGAGAATGTCGCGATCCGCCGCCGGCTGATCGAGGTCGAGAAGCGGTCCGAGCTGGCCCCGCAGTTTGCGGCGGCCCTGGGCCAGCATGGCTTGCTGCTGCAGGCGCTCAACCGATTGTCGGAGGCGGAGCAGTGCCAGCAGGAGAATGTCGGCATCCTGCGCCGCCTGGTGGAGGGAGAAAACCGGGTCGAGCTGACCGACGCTTTGGCGACGGCGCTGGGCAACCATGGCTGGGTGCTGCAGGCACTGGGCAAGCTCGGCGAGGCGGAGCAGCGCCAGAGGGAGAATGTCGCGATCTGCCGCCGGCTTGTCGAGGTCGAGAAGCGGGCCGGCCTCGCCGATCGCCTGGCCTGGGCCCTGGGTCACTACGGTCTGCTTCTGCAGGCACTCAGCCGGCACGCGGAGGCGGAACAATGCCAGCGGGAGACGGTCGCGATCCTGCGCCGGCTGGTCGAGACGGAGAAGCGGGGCGAGCTCGCCGGCGCGCTGGCGACGGCCCTGGGCAACCACGGCGCGCTGCTGCGGGCGCTGGGCCGGCTACCGGAGGCGGAGGAATGCCAGCGCAAGAACGTGGCGATCTGGCGCCGCCTGGTCGAGGTCGAGAAGCGGGCCGAGCTTGCCCCTCATCTCATCGGCGCGCTGGGCCAGCATGGCGAGGTGCTCCAAGCCCTCGGCCGGCTTCCCGAGGCGGAACAGTGCCAAAGGGAGAATGTCGCGATCTGCCGCCGGCTGGTGGAGGGGGAGAAGCGGGCCGAGTTCGCCAGTCATCTGGCCTGGGCGCTGGGCCAGCATGGGCTGCTGCGCCAGGCGCTCGGCGGGCCTTCGGAGGCGGAGGCGTGCCAGCGGGAGAGCGTGGTGATTCTGCGCCGTCTCATCGAGATCGAGAAGCGGGCAGGGCTGGCCGGCGACCTCGCCATCGGGCTCAGCAGTCATGGCGAGGCGCTGCAAACCCTCGGGAGGCTCGGCGAGGCGGAAGCGTGCCGGCGCGAGAGCGTCGCGATCCTGCGCCGGCTGGTCGAGGCCGAGAAGCGGCTCGAGCTCACCCCTCATCTCGCATCGGCCCTGGGTCACCATGGCCTGCTTCTGCAGGCAATCAGCAGGCCGGCGGAGGCGGAGCCCTGCCAGCGGGAGAGCGTGGCCCTCCTTCGCCGACTGGTCGAGGAGGAGAAACGGGGCGAGCTGGCGGATGCCCTGGCCGCGGCACTCGGCCATCACGGCGAGGTCCTGCAAGCGCTGGGCCTACATGCAGAGGCGGAGCAATGCCAGCGGGAGAATGTCGCCATCCTCTTCCGCCTGGTCGACGGGCAGAAGCAGGCGGGGCTGGCCGGCGCCCTTGCCACGGCGCTGAGCAACCTCGCCGCGGCGCTGAAGGCCCTCGGCCGGCTGGCGGAAGCCGAACAGTGCCAGCGCGACAATGTCGCGATCCTTCGCCGGCTGGTCGAGGTCGAGAAGCGGGCGGATCTGGCCGGAGATCTTGCGGTCGCCCTGGGTCATCATGGCGAGACGCTGCAAGCGCTCGACCGCGTGGCGGAGGCGGAGCAGTGCCGGCGCGAGAATGTGGCGATCTTCCGCCGGCTGGTCGAGGTCGAGAAGCGGGCCGAGATGGCCATCGATCTCGCGATTGCGCTGAGCAATCATGGCGAGACGCTGCAGGCGCAGGGCCGCCTGGCCGAAGCTGAGCTCTGCCAGCGCGAGAATGCCGTCATCTGCCGCCGTCTGGTGGAGGGCGAGGGGCGGGCCGAGCTGGCCGATCATCTCGCCTGGGCCTTGGGCCACCGTGGTCGGCTGCTGCAAGCGCTCGGCCGGCTGGCGGAAGCGGAGCAGTGCCAGAGCGAGAATGTCGCGATCTGCCGCCGGCTGGTGGAGGTTGAAAATCGGCCGGAGCTGGCCAGCCATCTCGCTTGGGCGCTGGGCTACCATGGCTTGCTGCTGCAGACCCTCGACCGGCTGCCCGAGGCCGAGCTCCGCCAGCGGGAGAGCGCGGCGATCCTGCGCCGCCTGGTCGCCATCGAGAAGCAGGCAGGGCTGACCGACGATCTCGCCAATGCGCTGGGCAATCATGGCGCGGTGCTGCAGGCACAAGGCCGCCTGCCGGAGGCCGAGAAATGCCAGCGGGAGAATGTCGCCATCCGCCGGCGGCTGGTCCAGGTGGAGAAGCGATCCGATCTGGCCCATCATCTGGCCTGGGCGCTGGGCCACCATGGCTTGCTGCTGCAGGCGGTGCGCCGGCTGCCCGACGCGGAGCAAAGCCTGCGGGAGAGCGTTGCGATCCTGCGCCGGCTGGTCGAGATGGAGAAGCGAGCCGAGCTCGCCGATTCCCTTGCGATCGCGGTCCGCAACCACGAGCAGGCGCGCCAAGCCCTCGCAAAATTTGCCCAGACAGAGCGCCGCCGGCAGGAGGAAATGCCGCCGGACTCCGGCACGGGTGCCGTTCATGTCCTCAGTCGCTTCACGGACCGCCGCCGCCGCGGCGCGGAACTCAAGGCCGCGGCGGAGCGCAAGGCGGCGCACTCGCCGAAAAATCGCAAACCTTGATCGAACTTCGCGCGGCGGGCAGGATGGGGCCGTCATAGCACGCGCGGCCGGGGCCGCCCCGGCAGAGGAAGCCAGGATGAGATATCTCTTTATTGCGCTGCTATGCCTGGCGACCCTTCAGGCCTGTTCGAATTCGACATCCTCAGGCGGGCGTGGGGGATCCGTCGCTTACGGCAAGATCGGCGGGGGCGGGGGCAGCGGCCGGTAGTGACTCCTCGTCGCGTTTCCTTCAATCCCTGACCACAAAGTTCACCAATCGGCCGGGAACGACGACCTCTCTTACGATGGTGACGGCGGCCAACAGCCGCCGGACCTCGGGGTCGCCCTTCACCACGGCCAGCAGTTCGTCGCGGTCAAGCCGCGAGGTCGCCGTGACACGGGCCCGGAGCTTCCCATTGATCTGAACGGGATACTCCTGCAACTCCTGGGCATTCGCCAGCGCGGGGTCGGCCACCGGCCAGGGTTCATAGGCCAGCGAGGTGCCGTGCCCGAGCTTGCTCCACAGCTCTTCGGCAATGTGAGGGGCGAAGGGTGAAAGCAGCAAGACGAAGGTCTTGAGGACGGGACGCGGCCGCTGCGGCATCGGCGTCAGCACGTTGACAAGCTCCATGAGTTTCGCGATCGCAGTGTTGAAGCGCAGATTCTCGATGTCGTCGGTGACGCTCGCTATGGTCCGATGCAGCAGGGACGCGAGCTGCCGGTCGGGCTCTGCATCGATGCTGCGCTCGATGTCCTCGGCGGCGTCATCGTTGCAGATGAGGCGCCAGGCGCGGTTGAGGAAGCGTCGCACGCCCGCCACGCCGGAGGTCTGCCACGGCTTGGTGACATCCAGCGGGCCCATGAACATCTCGTAGAGGCGCATCGAATCCGCGCCGAACTCGTTCACGATGTCGTCGGGGTTGATCACGTTGAATCGAGACTTCGACATCTTCTCGATCTGCTGTTCGGCTTCCACGCCATCGACAAAGAACTTGCCGCCCGTTTGGACGATTTTCTCGGGCTCCTGATACTTGCCGCTTGCATCCCTGTAGGAGAAAGCAAGGATCATGCCCTGATTGAAGAGCTTCCGGAACGGCTCCTTCGTCGATACCGCGCCGATGTCGTAGAGCACCTTGTGCCAGAAGCGCGCATAGAGCAGGTGCAGGACAGCATGCTCGGCACCGCCGACATAGAGGTCGACCGGCATCCAGTAGCGCTCTTTTTCGGGGTCGACGAGCGCTTTGTCGTTCTTCGGGTCGATGAAGCGCAGGTAATACCAGCACGAGCCCGCCCATTGCGGCATGGTGTTGGTTTCGCGCCCCGCCGGCGCGCCGGAGCTCGGATCAATCGTCTTGACCCAATTCTCGGCGCGCGCCAGCGGCGGCTCCCCGCTTGCCGTCGGCCGATAGTCATCCAGTTCCGGCGGCAGCAACGGTAGGGCATCCTCGGGCAGCGGCATGATCGAGCCGTCCGCGCGATGCAGCACCGGGATCGGCTCTCCCCAGTAACGCTGCCGAGAGAACAGCCAGTCGCGCAGGCGGTATTGTATCCTGCGGGAGCCAATGGCGTTCGCCTCGAGCCATTGCAGGATCCGCTCCTTGGCATCGGCAACGCCAAGGCCGTCGAGGAAGGCGGAATTGATCGCGACGCCGTCGCCGTCATAGGCCTCCAGCTCTGGTATCGACCGGATCCGGCGGGGCAATCACCTGAACGATCGGCAGGTCGAATTTGATCGCGAATTCATGATCGCGCATGTCGTGCGCCGGGACGGCCATGATGGCGCCGGTGCCATAGGAGAGGAGAACGTAGTCGGCGATCCAGATGGGGATGAGCATTGAATTGACGGGATTGACGGCATAGGCCCCGATAAAAACGCCGGTCTTTTCCCGGCTGAGATCGCTGCGCTGGAAGTCGCTCTCCGCCGCCGTCCTCGCGCGATAAGCGTCGACAGCGGCCCGCTGCTGGTCTGTCGTGACGCGATCGACGATCGGATGCTCTGGCGCCAGCACGCAATAGGTGGCGCCGAACAATGTGTCGGGCCGGGTCGTGAAGACGCCGAACGACGCGCCCGACCCGTCCACGCGAAACGTCACCTCGGCGCCTTCGGATCTGCCGATCCAGTTGCGCTGCATCGCCTTGATGCCTTCCGGCCAGTCGAGATCCTCGAGATCATCGAGAAGGCGGTCGGCATAGGCGGTGATCTTCAGCATCCATTGCCGCATCAGCCGCCGTTCGACGAGATCGCCGGTCTCGACATATCTGCCGTCCTTCACCTCCTCGTTGGCCAGCACGGTGTTCTGGGCCGGGCACCAGTTGACCGCGACTTCGGCCTGATAGGCGAGCCCCCGTTCGTAGAGCTTCAGGAAGATCCACTGGGTCCAGCGGACGAAATCAGGGTCGGTGGTCGAGAGCTCGCGGCTCCAGTCGTAGGAGAAGCCGAGGCGCTTTATCTGGCCCCGGAAGGTCTCGATATTCCGGCGTGTGGTGACTGAGGGATGCACGCCGGTGCGCATCGCATAGCGCTCGGCGGGGAGTCCGAACGCGTCCCAGCCCATGGGGTGAAGCACGTTGAAGCCGCGCATGCGCTTATAGCGGCAGAAGATATCCGTGGCGGTATAGCCTTCGGGATGGCCGACATGAAGTCCCGCCCCGGACGGGTAGGGGAACATGTCGAGGACGTAGAGTTTTTGCTTGCTGTGATCGAGCTCGACTCCAAAGGTCGCGTTCAGCTCCCAATACCGCTGCCATTTGGGCTCGATTGACTTTGGATCGTAGGACATGGGCTTCCCGTGGACGGCATTCCGGTCTCGATTAGGCCATGCCGATGCCCCGCTGAGCCAGCCTATAACGGAGGGCCATCGGGCTTATGTGAGCGGTGGCCAGGTTCGCGCGATCGGGGAGAAGCTGGCCCAGGCCAAGCGGTCGGCAATATCGCCTACCCCGGCGCGGACCCGCGCAGCCCAGCCCAAGGGATCGGGGGACATGGCGGCATAGAACTCGCTCTGCTCGGTCACCCCCGCGGGAATGGCAAGCTTGCACATCTGCGGCCACCAGGGGGCGCCCTTTGCGATCTCATGCAGGCGCTCGGTGGCGCCAACGTCATGGCGCTTCCAGATCGCGCGGAAGTGCAGCGCCGTCGGGACAGGACAGTAAGCGGCGCGGCCTGTCGCGCTCGTCGTGATGATGCGGTGCCAGCATATCCAATCCGCCATCCCAGAGATGTCCTCAGGCCAGTAGCCGACGCGCTGGAGGGCATCCCGGCGGTGCAGGACGCAGCAGGAGGGGATGTGATTCTCGACGATCAGGAAGTGGGTCAGCTCGTCCCGATTGGTCAAATTGATGAAGAAGGGAAGGATGAAGCCATCCGGCATGCACCAGAGCGGCCGGCTATAGACCCAGTCGGCGCCGCTTGCTTCGAGTGCCGCGATGAGGCGCTCGACATGGTCCGGCAGCATGATGTCGTCATGCTGGGCATAGGTGATGTAGCGGCCAAGGGCCTGCCGGAGGGCGATGTTGCGATTGGCGTATCCGCTGAAAGGGGCCTTGGGCAGGTCGAACCAGCGGACGCGCGGGTCGCGAAAGCCCGCCACCACCTCGCGGGTGTCGTCCGTGCATCCGTCGCCAACGATCAGAAGCTCGAAATCCTGCTCCGTTTGCCACATCACCGATCGAATCGCATAGCGCAGCACATCGGCGCGATTGTGGGTCGGCAGGAGGATGGTGACGAGGGGATCCATGGTCGAAAACGGCTCCTCGCCGGCGGAGAGCTCCGTCAGAAGCGATAGGGAATAATGCGTTCCGCCGCTTCGGAATCCGAGGGAAGGTCGAGCGCGTCGGGCCCGTCGTAATGATACATCGAGGTCGGCATGTTGATGATGGTCGCCTCGCTCGTCCCGATGTTCTTCCAGCCGTGATAGAGGTTCGGCGGGACGATCAGGAGGCCGGGGTTCTTCTCGCTGACCGTGAACTCGTTCACCTGCCCGTAGGTCGGCGAATCGAGACGGCCGTCGAACACCGCGATTTTCACCAGACCGACCACCACGAACAGGCGGTCGATGCTTCTCTGATGCAGGCCCCAGGCCCTGATGCGGCCCGGCAGGGTCGTGGTGATATGGACCTGGACGATCGGCCCGCCGACGATGTCCCAGCTCGCGCGCGCCACCTCTGTGACATGCCCGTCCTCATGCGGAACGGGACGGGTGGGTCGGAAAATCAGGCCATGAATGGGCTGCAGCCGCAATGTGCCCTGCTCGGTGACGGCCGAAGTCTTGGCCACGAGCTCATCGGCGCCAATGACGTTCGGTGCGGGGCACGATGGCTTTTCGGAGGGGACGGCACTGCTACCGGAATCTCCCGCCTCCGGGCGACCGTTCAGGGATACTGGCACTCAGCGCGATTCCTTCGACTCAACCAAGGCAAGCGGGAAGTCTGCGCGATTCCGGGCCCAACGGCAATGTTGGCATCCCAGGCGATCCGGGGCTGCCGGCCGCAGGCCGATCTCGTCCTCGAGCCCATGCGGCGGCGGGTCGATCGCTGGCATGTGACGCCTAGCTATCAATGGTCCTTCGACCGTTCATTGAGCGATGGTCGCCCGGAAGGTTACGTCGAAGGCATAGGTATTGCCGAAGAATTCCTCGTCCGCCGCGCTCTTGTAGCTACCTTCCACGAGTTTGCCATCGAGAACCTTCTTCGTGAACACGTCGTCGCTGGAAAGTCCGCTCGGCGTCGGGTCTTTGAAGCCGTCGTGGCGCCAGGCGGTCGAGACCGGCGTGCCCGCCGCATCGATGGTGATCTCGAAGGCATGGAGCTTACCCTCTTTAGCCATGCTGGCGCGCAGGAAATCATCGGCCAATGCTTTTGCGTCCAATGGCACGTCGCTCACGATCACCTGGATGTCCTTGGTATTCTTGTCGAAGAAGCCCGGCACCGACCGCGCATAGGCAAAGGCGACCTTCGTGGTCTTGCCGTTCACCGTTAGCGTGCCATCGGCTTTGCCGTCCGCAAGTGCGGAATTGGCTCTGCCGTCCGTTGCCAAGGATGACGTCGTCAGAAGGCCGAGGGCGGCCGCAACGAGGGCAGCCCGCCGCGTCAATGCAAGCATGGGGTGAGGCTCCTGGGGTGAGAGAGTCCGGCTGAGGTATCGCCGAATGACCGGCTTGGCGAGGCGAGAGTGCCCTCGAACGAGAGCGCTTGCAACAGCGCTCCCTCGCACGCCTCGACGGCTTCGACCCACCAACGGCGAGCCACGACCGACGGTGATGAGCATGATGTCTAGCTATGGCCTCGCCAAACTCGCGCTAGGTCGTCGCGATCAGCAACTCTTCGGCGTTGTTTGGCGGGCGCAGGCCATCTGTCCGGCCCGCGAAGTAGCGTTCGGCAAGAACGGCGGCGGACAGGTGCTGGGCTTCTCTAAAGCCGGCATCGCGGGCCAATGCCAAGATCTCTGGCGGCGTGAAGAAGCTGATGAAAGGCGTCCCGCTTGCTCGCGCGCCCTTCTCCGCGAGCTGAAGCCCCGGACGCTCCTCCGGGTCCGCGAGCTCCAGCGGCAGCAGGAACGTCATGGCGAGCGTGGATCCCGGGGCGAGCGCCGCGATCTGGCGCAAGGTGGCCGCGATCGCATCCTTGGTGAGGTACATGCTGACCCCGGTGGAGGCCACGACCGCGGGCCGGCCGGGATCGAAGCCGGCGGCCGCCAGCCGCTCCCACCAGGACCAGCCCGCCACCTCGAAGTCGACCGGCACGAGCTGCAGCCATTCAGGAATGCCGAAACCCAGCTCGATCAGGCGCTGCTGCTTCCACGCCTGGGGACCGGGCCGGTCCACCTCGAATATCCGCAGCCCGGAAGCGATCTTTGGTCGGCGCTGAGCGAAGCTGTCCAGGCCGGCGCCGAGGATGACGTATTGGATGACGCCGCGTCCAGCCTGCTCCACGACCAGATCCTCGATGAAACGAGCACGGGCCACGATCGATGCTCGGAAGCGGCTCGTGAACTGCGGGTCCATGTCGGGACGGTGGCGCCAGCCGTCGTCCGGGGCTGCCAGCCGCAGGCCGATCTTGTCTTCGAGCACATGCGGCGGCGGGTCGACCTCGAGGTGCAGCGCGCGCCACAGGGCCACGCGCACCGCCGTGCTGTCCGGCATAGCGTTTGGATTGTCAGGCATCTCAAGCGACCATCTACCAGGAGGCGGAAGCGATCTTCAAGCCCCTGGACCACCGACCCGCTCCTCCGCCACCCAAGCTTCGAGGGGTTGTGCGAGGATAAGCCGGCGAAAGACGTCAAGCTGGAGCGGCCGAAGGGGAAGGGGTAGGGCGCCGCCGGATCAGTTGGACTGCGCCGGATGCGGCAAGGGCGCGAGATGCGCCAGTACCTGGGCGAGATCGCGCAAGTCGATCACGCCCCCGCAGCCTGGGCAGGTCATGAGATCCTCCGACGCCACGCTGTCGATCGACGCGGTATCGATCGGTGCCGTGTCGATCGGCTTGCCGGTCGTCGGATCCTCTTGGCTGCCGAGGATCGTACCTCTGGGTACATCCACCATGTCGCGATAAGCTCCGCTGACCGCACCCGGTTCCTGGGTTACCGAGAAATAATACGCTCGCCGTATTTTGGGGAGTGTACGTTTGCGTACGGATCTGCTTAAAGCGCGACGGAATAGCTTTGCCGTTCGAAGCTCACGGAGTCCGCGCGTAGACAGCCAGCGGTTGAAATTGCAGTTTGCGGTACCAGACATGGCCGTCGATCGTCATCTCCGGTGGCCGATCGCCGGCCGTGGCGAACATCAAGGTAGGGCTGAACGGGCCGAGAGGATAAGGTCTCGGCAGTCGCGTGTCGGATAAGCCGACATGTTCCACACGTAGCGGCGCAATCCCCATCGCCCGCAGGCCGCGCCAGAGGGGATACTCCCAGTCGTCACCGCCCGTCACCAGGCCGATCTGGGAATGATTATGTTGCACCGCATAGTCCATTGTCGCCCGATAGGGTGACAATAGCTCGGCACGGGCGGTGAACAGGGCTTCTTCCCGCGACTTCACCCAGATGCTGTCGGCGAGACCCCCAGGCGGAACGAGCGGTCGCAGCACATTGCTCCACAGGGCCGGCCAGGCTGCATAGACCAGCAGAACGGCCAGGACTCCCACCGATGCCGTCGTCAGCATCCTGGCCAACCGTCCCCGCTGCCGGTCGATCGGCAGGCAGCCGGCAAGGGGGGCGCAAAGCGCGAATATCGGAAGCTGGAGGCGCGTTATCCATGGCTGCCAGCGCAGAACGATGAGAAAGGCTAGCGTCGCGACAACGACGCAGAGGGCATAGCTTCGTCGCGGGTAAGGTTTCTTGCCGGCGCTGAAGAACACGACCAAAACGGAGACGATACCAATGACCAGCTGCACCGGATTCCCGGCGGAAAACTCGTTGGTCTGATTGGCCATGAGTTGAAAAATATAGGACGGGGGTGGAAAGGACAGGCCGGGGAATTGGTGTCGAGCCCGAGTGCGGTGAGCCCGGTGTAGACAAATTCCGTGATCCGGCGATTGAGCGCACGGTCCGCAGACGCCAGATTGACCGCGAGATTGCGAGCTCCGTTCACGACAAGAGGGCCGAGGCCGAAGCTGGCGTTGTTGGTCCATTGGCCGAGGGTCCCGATCGGCGAGCCGCTGTAGTCCAGATTCCGCTGATAGAAGGTGAGATTGGGCAGGAGGACCAGAAGGGCGCAGACAAGAAGGGAGCCCAGGACCCGCCGCCTTGCCGCCAGCAGTTCCACCAGAACCAGATTCCCAAGGGGATTCCGATGGGGTAAGCGGTGCTCTTGGTCGCCAGGGCAAGACCGGCGGCCATCGCCATGAAGGCGGCATCCCGCAGGCTGCGGCTCGAGCGCCATGCGAGCAGGCGTTCGGCGTGCAGAGCAGAAAGAACGTCACGACCAGATCGTTCTGGGTGCTGCTGCTCTCCAGGATTCCGATCGGCAAGCTGGCCGCGGTGAGCCGGGCAAGCGCCGTGCCGCCCGCGAGGCCCCAAGAGCAAGCGCGATCCGACCCACGGTGATGACGGCGCCGGCGCCGGCCAGCCATTGCACGAGATTGTCGAAACGATCGCCGCCGCTCAGGAGCCGAAAATGCAGAATGAGCATCTCGGCAAAGGGCGGCAGCATGAGCTGGCGCGTGTTGGAGGTCAGATAGAACTCGAGCGAGCGGTTCTGGATCCAATGCTCGATGCGCGCGAGGTGATAGCTCTGGGAATCCCCGGAATTGGGAGGGCTGTAGAGGGCAAGGAACAGAGTCATGCCACCGATGAGGACAAGCGCGGCCGTCATGAGCCACGGGAGGCTCGCAGCTTCCGATGTCGTCTGGTGGATGCGATCGAGGAGTCGAACCCGGTATCCCTGGCTTGAATTGGAGATCGTCGCGATAGGCGGGCTTCGGCCTTCCCTGAGGCCGCGACCTCCGCAGAGGGGCCAGAGGATGGTCAGGATCAGTGCCCCCACCGCCAGGGTCCAGCAGGCGAGGAAGATTTCGAAGGTGATGGCGTGGCAAAAGCTCAGTGCTTCCGTGGCCAGCGCAATTGCGAAGGACCAGGTGAGGGCACCCAGCACAATGGATTCGGAGATGCTGCGGGTGCGGCGACAGAATATGCCGACAACCAGCGCCAAGGCCATCAGTGGCAGCAATCCCCCAAGCAGCATGCCGCCTAGCTTAACGGACGCAACCGCGGCGACAAATCCCGAGTTAGGACATAGGTTTCCTGCGATGGCGATAGGGCGAAACGGCCTTGATTAGGCCATGCCGGTACCCAGCTGGGTCAACCCGTGACAGACGAAGATCAGTGGCACGCCTGAGGGCGCCCTCGCGGCAACCACTTTCTGCGGACGCAACCCAGCGCGTGGTTGGCGCTAATCCGCGAGCTGCGACGGCTCATCAATGCCGGCGACTAGGGTGACCGATTATGCCCGCCCATGCCCCTCTGGATCGCGCCCTAGCCTCCGCGCAACCCGCTCAACATGGCGCTGCTGGTAGACCCATTGCCAGGCATCTGCCCACGTGTTGAAGCAATTGACGATAGTGGGCGGACAATTTGGCACCGTCATCTCGACATCGAAGGCGCGGCCGTTTTTCCGAGGGATTACTCGATAGGTTGGTTTTTGCATCTCCCTGATGCTCCCACACGGATAGGTGACTGCTCACAACGTCCATCCTGCTTGACTCTTCGAGCCGGACTCAGCTCAGCCCCGTCGCACCGAGCTTCTCGGTAATGTGCTCCTGCCCGAGCGGCTACCCGGGACTTTTACCTTCGGCTTGCTCGTGGTCATGAGGAGTTGGCCGACAGGGCCGATCATGCAGTTGGAGGTCGTCTAGGCAGTCAACTCCATAGACGGCGGGCGACTGCGACGCGTGAAATCATGCCTGGGCGCGCTGAGCTGACGATCAAATCGGCCGGGCGAGGATGCGCCACATATGCCGCGGGCCGAGAACCCTTGAGAAAGAGGGCCGAGCGGGTCGACTACGAGTGTCTAGGCCCTCCGGGCCGTTCCGCTCGATAGACGAGTCTTTCGTTGCGCCAGAGTTCTACCCCGTGTGCAGGGCATTCCGCGAGAATCTCCTCGGCTTCTGCGCTCGCGGTGTTGTCACCGTTGCATTCAATCTCCGCTACCGAGCTAACTTGATCAGCGGAGTCGATCACATAGCATGTGTACCTCATCATCTTGTCCCTCGTTGAGCTTTCTCAGTTACGGCGAATCGGGTCGGCGGGCTATAGATTGGCCCGCACCGAAGACCGGGCTCCTAGCTAAAGAGTTGAAGGTGCGGGTCATGCCCTTTTTCTAGCTACTAAGGTCTAAACGCGCCCCGTGGTTCCTCATGCCCACTCCCCTGGACGCAGGTGCGGCGCAGCCGAGCGGGAGGCCCAAGGGCTTCCTGAGTCTGACAGTCCTAAGCCTTCGACCAGCGGTGTTGCCGTTCACGACGTTTTGTCCAGCGGAATGATCGGAGGGGAACCCGGTAGCCGCACCGTGGCGCGGCCGACAGGGGGCCGAAGTGAAATCAGACCTAGGGGTGAGAAAAACGGTGCCTACCGGACGGGGCGATATAGGAGTAGGGTGAAAGAGGAGGCGCTCGGCAATGTGCAACCTGTACTCGATGACCACTACGCATGAGGCGATGCGCCAGCTCTTCAGGGTGCAGAGTGGTATCAATCAGCTGCGCCTCCCCGGAATCTTTCCCGACTATCAAGGTCCGGTCATCCGCCGGCGGACGGACGGCGAGCGCGAGCTCGTCATGGCTCGCTGGGGCATGCCGACGCCGCCGACCTTCCGCAAAGGTCCGATTGACCGCGGGGTGACTAATCCCAGTTACATCCGCAATTTGCACTCGTCTCATTGGCTGCGCTGGCTGAAGCCCGAATTCCGCTGTCTGGTCCCGGCGACATCCTTCAGCGAGCCGACCAACGCGACGGACCCGGTGACTGGGCAAAAGGTCTGGACCTGGTTCGCGCTCGACGAGAGCCGCCCGCTCTTCGCCTTCGCCGGCATATGGTGCACATGGACGGGCGCGCGCGGCACACAGAGGAACCCGGTGATCGGTGAGCACACGCTCTATGGATTCCTGACGACGGCGCCCAACAAGGTGGTGAAATCGGTGAACGATAAGGCCATGCCGGCAATCCTGACGACCGCCGAGGAATGCGACGAGTGGCTCTCGGCCGAGCCTCACGATGCGTTCAAGCTTTGGCGGCGCTTGCCGGCTGAGATGCTGAAAGTGGTGGCGGCTGGCAAGCCCGAGGACACCCCGCCAGTCAACTCACTTACGGGAGCCGATTTGCGTGACATCACCCGCGGCATCATGACCGCCGCTCTTAGCCTGCAGGTGCTGATCGCCTAGGCGTGCTGATGCCGGTGGGCGCTCCGCTTCGCCGATAGAGCGGGCAAAGCCGTGGGGCCGAGTATCTCATTAGCCCCCGTCGCTGCGGAAGGCGGATTGCGGCGGACGTGACGAATTGTCCTTGCCGTTGCCAGTGCGAACTTAGCCATTGGTGCTACGACCGGTGGGCGCCCCGATCCGGCCTTCGCCGCCGTCCCGCGCGCATCCAGATTGCCCTGCCGAGCGCCTGTCATACGCGGCCGGCCCATGTGTGCGCTACACGCCGGCAAGGGGGGCGGCCCAAAGGCGAAAGGAACGGCACCTATCGCACTGGCCACTACACGGCGGAAGCTCCCTGCGGGGGTGCCGCAGCGCTCCTAAGGATCTTCGCCAGCGAGCACCCTCTCTGCTTCCTCTCCTGTGACTTCAACCCACCGAGTAACACCGGCGCGGCTGGCAAGTTCGGCAGCGAGCCGCCGTATCGCGGGCCATCGAACACCTGATCGGAAAAAGGCTCGGTTCCTGTACACTGGAAAGATTATTGGGGTATGGAGGGTCCAGTGCGGTCTTTCTTGCCCAGGAGGATGATCCTGAGCGTAAGGTGGCTATAAAGGTCTTCTTGCCTCGGACTGGCCTGGATAGCCAGATGCAACGCGATTTCTACCTTCGGTTCCTACGAGAAGCAGAAGCGGCTAGCAAACTGGATCACCCTAATATCTTGCCTGTCTACTCCTATGGCGAAGAAGATGGGCTTCCATATATCATCATGCCCTATATGCCAGGTGGAACGCTTTCAGAACATATAGCCCGGTGTGGGCCTCTCTCTTGGCTAGAAGTGCAGTGGTATCTTGAGCAACTAGCCTCTGCTTTGGAATATGCTCATAAACATGGTTGTGTACATTGCGATGTCAAGCCTGCGAATATTCTCCTCGATAGTGAAGGTCACGTTTTGCTCTCTGACTTCGGTATTGCGCGACTGACCAGAACTGAAGAAGGTGCTGAGATAGCAGACGCCAGTGGGCCGAGGGTGGTGATGGGCACTCCCGATTATATTTCACCAGAACAAGCTTTGGGCCGTCCACTCGATGGACGCTCTGATATCTATTCACTAGCGGTTACCATTTTCTTCTTACTAACAAAACGGCTCCCTTTCAATGGCAATTCGCCAATTGCGCTTGCTTTATTGCATGTGCACGAAGCTCCACCCTCGTTAGCTGAAATGCGGGCCGATATTACACCTGCTCTCGATCAGGTGGTACACAAAGCACTTGCGAAGGATCCTGCTAATCGTTTTCAATCAGCCAGTGAGTTTAGTACAGCCTTCGCATCTGCTGTCCTGGAGAGTACTGCACAGTCTCTGTCTAGAAGATTTGGTCGCGAGCATGCAGGAAATGCACTTAACTACGAGTTTAATCTATTGAGCGATGAACGATCTGTTTTTGTTGCAGACAAGCCTACGATACTTGTAAAGCCTGTACAACTCACCGCTAAGGCGAATAGGCGTCTCTTACTATTTATGCTGGCTACATGCCTAGTAATCGCTGGAGCAGTTGGCTTTACTTTTGAGGCTATCACAGGCGGTTTGGTCCAACTAGCTGGTAGCAGTCCTGCCGCCGTAGTAACACCTAGCACAGCCGCAGTAGATCTGCTTGCTGATAATAATAGCTGGCCGACCAGCAGTACCTTTTTCTTTGAAGGGCAGAGTCAGCAGTATTATATTGTGGATAAGTCTGCTAACGAGGGAGCGCTTGCTCTGTACTATAATCACCTATTTGGTAATTTTCGTCTAACAGTAACGATGGAGGAGATGCATAGCTCTCCTTTGGCAGGGGATTATTACGGCGTGATCTTTCGAGCAACTTCCGATCAGTCACATTATTATCTCTTTGAGGTTGCTCCTGGAGATCATGATCACTACGCCTTTTTGCGCTACGATCAACAGTGGACCATAATTGCAGATGGTACTGCGTCCTCTCTTGTGGCTGGGCTGAAGAAAAAAAATACAGTGACCATTGAGGCGCGTGGGAATACCTTTTCATTTGAGGTCAATGGCAAATCTATTGCGCAGCCTATCTCTGACCCTGCAAAATTATCGCTCTCTTCCGGCCTAATCGGTTTGTATGTAGAGGATCAGGGAGCTGAAGTTGCTTTCTCACGGCTGTATGTGTATAATGACGTGGACCCTCTGCTTTCGGGTGGGAATTTGCAGCAACCCGAAAGGTCGCTGTCAGGAACCCCATAGCTTTTGCTCGCTACAGAAAACCCTCAGCCTTGCGCAGTAGAAAAGCAGAAAAAGAGCCTCTTGACAGCTCATTTGAGATAGGAATATACTTCTCAAAGCAGGAGAATGAGGAGGCTCGAATGGTAGTGATAGCAACAAAAACGATCAAGTGAGCCGACCACCATTTAATGTGGCTCTACCCCATGCGGTAACTAAGAACAGGAAACAGAGGAGGCATGGCGCTTCTCCCAATCCCGTTAATGGGATGGGTGTGCACGCCACGAATGATTGATGACCTATGTAATTACCCAGCCTTGTATCGGCGTTAAAGATGCATCTTGTGTAGATGTTTGTCCCGTTGATTGTATTCATCCCTCGGCCAATGAGGATGGATTTGAAGATGCTGAACAGCTCTATATCAATCCCGATGAGTGTATTGATTGTGGGGCTTGTGAGCCTGCCTGTCCCGTAACTGCTATCTTTGAAGAGTCAGCAGTGCCCGACGAGTGGAAGAGTTTTATTAAAATCAACGCCGATTTTTTTAGATAGTAATCGTACGTGCACTGGACAAACATTTCAGGCTGAAGATATCTTGTTGGTCTTGCAGGGGTAAGCATATATACTGGAAAGATATAGACTTGCCCCAAATAATACCAGAAGATTTTTGTTTCTCCTTGTACTGTGATAGAATATATGTGCTACATATGTGGTGCTGTACTTCTTTTCTAATCTAATGGAGCGTACCTCTATGCCAATATCCCGACGAAGACGTGCTAACCCACCTGAACAGCCAGAAAATAACAACCATCAGGCTGATCAGCTAGAAAACGCTACGGAAGCATTTAGCACCGAGCAACCTGCTGAGTCCTCTCAAGGTGCCGAGAAGCAAGGGCAGCATCAGGTTGTGCAAAATCAATCTGGTCAGCCTACTCCTGGTGTTACACCGCAAGCTTCTTTCCATTCCTTTGCTCCCGGCCAGTCGTCGCCAACATCATCCACAATACCTGGTTCTCAGTCATCTCAGGTGCCCCCATTCTCGCCAGTATCTCAGGGGCCATCGGTAAATCAGATACCTCAAACTCCTGTGGTGAATGGGGATCGGATAGAGCGGCAAGGGCAAGATTATACATCCGCAGCTGCATCTATGTCAGGCCTTGAGGGTGGGCGTCGTACGGCTCGTGGAGAACTTTTCCGTCGTCCGCCGCAGCAACCTGTAGCGCAACCTGTGGCAGCACCTGTAGGATCGGCTTCATTGCAGGCACCTGTGCGTGAGATTAGTTTGCCTCTAGGCAATCTGCTTCATCTTGCCTACAATCCTGGATATACTGGTTCTGATGAGGCACGTACAGCCTTACTTGAACACTTAGAGCGGGAAAGTAAAGCAGGTGGACGAGCTCGCTGTTGGAGTTGTGGCTCCCTTGGTATTGTGTATGACCGCTGGGACATTCGTAGCAAGGCCTTTAACGAAGTCGGTATCGCATTTTGTGAGATTTGTGGTGTATGGAGTGTCATGTGATCTGATCAGTAGGTTACATGATGCGAATCTCCCGTGCTCTATGGTATAGTGAGGAGGATCTGGCATGACACTAGGCCAAGCTCAATCTACCCCTTTTAACTGTCCTCGCTGTGGGAGTCCCATGTTTAAGCCTGCAGGCAGCACTTTTTACTGGCACGCGGAGAATAATCATCCTCCCTGCAATATTACCAACATTGCTGAGGCAGACAGCTCTGAAAATTTGGTGTCTGCTAGTGCCAGCCATGAAACCAAATCCCGCAAGGGTAGGAGTAACCGTTCGAGCTAGTGCTCTGACAGCATAAAATTGACAAGGAAATCAGGTTCTTACGAAAGCAAATCATCTGTCAAAATAGCGTTGACGAAGCACTAGCGCAACCGGGTCCTTTGTATGAAGAGTTGTCTATGCGCCTCACCTCAACGCGTTTTTGCCGTTGCTTTCCAGCATTGTAACCAGTTCCTACCATTTTGCGTATATTATGTGGATAAAACTGCTCTTGCTAGTGCAAGAAAAGAATTGCGTACTATTACTGATTCTACGACCGTGAGGTTCACTATGTACAGTCCGAGAAATACTAGCGCCTTTGGTAGAAGGGGTTCCCGGTCTCAATATCAATTCCAGGCTGCATCCAGTTATGATGCCAAGCAGGCTAGTGGCCTTGTTAGCAAGGTAATGGGCTTGTTGTCCTTCTCTTTCCTTTTTGCGACGCTCGGAGCCTTCGTAGGTTCTGCTCTGCTACCATTAACATTGGGAGGGACATGGATTCTGTTCATCGTTGGTATCATTGTACTATTTGCCCTGCAAGCACTGATTCGGAAACCGGGAATTAACCTATTCTTGCTCTATCTATTTACTTTCATAGAAGGTATGGCCATTGGTCCTCTTCTCGGCCTCTACTTTTATGCTGGGTTAGGGTCAATCGTGACAGAGGCTTTTTTGATCACTACTGTAACTTCGCTAGTGCTAGGGCTGTATGCTTGGGTGGCAAAGACCGACTTCTCACACATGCGAGATTTTCTCTTTGTCGGGCTGATCCTGATAATTGTTGCCAGTCTGATCAACATTTTCTTCCAGAGCACATTGCTCGTGTTGGTGATCTGCATAGCTGGTATAGGTATTTTCTCTGGCTTCATTCTCTACGATGTGCAGAAGGCGAAGTACATGGCTAACACCCTACCTAATGCCATTGGCTTAACGGTTTCTCTCTTCCTGGATGTGCTAAACCTGTTCATGTTTATTCTAGAACTACTGACGATTTTGCAAGGCGGCGGTGGTCGCCGCAGATAGCAGGGAGAGGGCCGCTTTTCGGTGAGTTGGATAGCATCATACTGTTTGGTGAGTACAGTGCGGAATAAAGCAGTCTAATGCCTTGTTTTGATCACTAGTAAGGTCTATTTCGTATCGGCCTTCTTTGTAGGAAAGATACAAAGCCATTTTCATTGGAAAGTGAGTTAAAAGATAATGAATACACAACACGCCAATTTGTTTCACGTTGGTGATGAGGATTTTGATGCCAAAGTAGCCAAGTCCGATGAACCCGTGATTGTGGACTTTTGGGCTAGTTGGTGTGGTCCTTGTCGTGCGATTGCGCCAGTATTCGAGCGCTTGAGTGACGAGTACCAGGGAAAGCTCAAATTTGCCAAGATGGATATCGATCAACATCCCAATACTTCCAGTAATCTGGGTATTCAGGCTATTCCGACGTTATTGATTTTTAAAGACGGAAAGCCTATTGGACGCTTAGTTGGACCTCATCCTACGCGCCTGAAAGGTGAAATTGATCGGGTTCTGGTAGAAAATGGCATTGCTGTTGCTTAGCTAATCAAAATGTGGCCTGGTATTTTGACGAATTTCTCGGGCCGCATTTCTTTTTGCTCAAATTCGTCGGTAATTCCCTCGACTATTTTCTCTATCTGTGGTATATTCTTCTCATGTTGTACACAACTATACTAAAATCTGTTGTATGGACATAAGGGGAACCATATATGCCAACACTAGAGCGATCAAATCCTTTGCCACTTTACTATCAATTAAAAGAAGTGCTGAAACAGCAAATTCGGGCTGGCCACTTGGCGCCGCATACGGCAATTCCTTCGGAGCCTGAATTAGTTGCACAGTATCATGTCAGCCGTGCGACTGTTCGGCAGGCTCTCACGGAGCTTGTCCATGAGGGTTTGTTGTATCGTCAACATGGCCGCGGAACTTTCGTATGTGAGCCACGTGTACAACAGCACACTATTAGTGAGCTGACTAGCTTTTCTGAAGAACTACGTCGTCGGGGAAAACAACCGGGGGGAATGTTGTTTATCAGCGAGTTAGTTCGTGGCTCTCAGGCCGTGCGGGAGGAATTGCGCCTGACGGACGAAGAGCAAGTAGTGCGCTTGGAACGTGTGCGTACTGCGGATACTATTGCTGTGGCCTACGAAATTGTTTATCTGCCCTATCCGCGTGCTGCTGGTGTCTACCAGCGTGCCAAGGAGATCGCAGATGGCTCACTTTACCTTCTCTTGGCTTCTGAAGGTCTGCAACCATATATCGCGGAACAGGCTTTCAAAGCTGGTACAGCAAATGAGAGGGAAGCGGAGCTGTTGCATATTCCTGTAGGAGAAATCGGCACACGCTTCCTGTCTACGTCTTTTGATGAGACTGGTACACCTATCGAATACTCTGAGGCTTTTTTCCCTACGAACCGCTATGAGTTTCGCTTAACTTTGCGGGTGACAAGGTAGTAGCCTGCTTTCATGTATTCATGATCTTTTACAACGGAGGCCAGAAATACGGTCTGGCCTTCCCCCGCAAGGGGTTATGGGACTATTTTTGAATAGCCTAATGGTCTATATATTGATGCGCTGGGGAGAAATAAACCGAGCGTGTTATACTATGCCAAGACTTCTAGGTGCTGAAACTAGTCTTTGAAAATGCAGCCTGCTGTTGACACAAAAAAATCCACAGCAAGCTAGGGGAATTTAGTCCCAGGAGAGAGGCGAGTTACTTGCTGGCTTGGACAAGCTTGTGTCAGGGATTTAAAATAAGAGTATGCAAAAGTAAGACTGTTGAAGCAGTTCACCCTATCGGGCTTGTCGTAAAATGAAGGCCTCTGTCATCATTTGTCAGAGGCCTAACATACTGTATCCCTCTAAGCTATAATAGATAGAGAAGAAGCGAGAATTTACTAACAGGTTCAGGCATTACTGACAAAAACGCTTTCCCCAATTGGGGAATAAGAAAAAGGAGGCGGCATTGCCTCTCCATGCACAAATGCAGGGGTTTCCACGCCGCGAGGTTCGGATGAATGAAATGCAAGATGAAGCAAATACAAATAGTAAAAACGCAGTCCCGGTCCATTTTGTTCAGCGGGATGAACTGAGCCGTGATGAGCAAGTCTGGACGGATAAAGGGAATGCTGCTGCCGAAAAGGGAGACTACGAAGCGGCGGCTCAGGCTTTCGCTCGTGCTGTTGAGCTAAGTCCCAATAATGCCCGTGCTCGCTATAATTTGGCTTTAGCACAACAATATCTTAACGATCCGGAGATGGCCGTTGCTGGCTATCGACGTGCTATCGATCTTGATCCGCAGCTCATCGATGCCTACATCAATTTGGGAAATCTTTACAGTCAGATTGGATTGTTTGAAGAATCGTTAGAAACATTTCAGCAAGCACTGGAACTAGATCCCGAGAGTGATGAACTCTATGTGAATGTAGGTGATGCCTATCGTGCTCTGAATCTTTACCAGGATGCAATCCAGGCTTATCGTCAGGCACGTATGCTCAATGATGAGAATGCTCTTGCTGCTAGTAATCTGGTTGATGTGCGTGAATGGATCAATGATCAGTGGCGACGTATTCTAGAGCAGGAGAAGCGGATTGATGAAAGTCCGTCTGATCCTAGTCGATATGCTGAACTGGCCAGTCTCTATTTGGATATGCGTCGTTATGACGATGCGTTAGCGGCTGCGAATGCCATGCTCTCGCTTGATCTTGACGGTCGTACTGGCTATGATATGCTAGCGGCTATCTATGAACAGATGGGTGAGCGCGATCAGGCTGCAGAGATGTATACTCGCATTGTTGAGATTGATCCCGACGATGTTCAAGCATGGGAGCATCTCGGAAATTGGCGTTCCTTGCAGGAGAAGCACACAGAAGCTATTAATGCGTATGCGCGTGCTCTCACTCTCGACCCACAACGCTATACAACCAGTTTTAGCCTTGCTGAAACGTACCTGGAAGTAGAGCGCTATGACGAGGCTCTTGCGGTCTATCAAGAGCTCGTTGAGGCTGCAGAGAAAGGGACATTGCAGTCTGATGATCAGGCAGCTGCCTATGCAGGTCTGGCTGAAACTTACAATGCTCTTGGTCGCTATGATGAGGCTATTGTTGCGGCTGAGACCTTGCTTGAGCATTCAGAAGACGATCCAGAGGGCTATTATCAGCTTGCGACAGCCTATGATGGTCTTGATCGCCGTGATGAGGCTATCGAGAACTACCAGAATGCTATCGAGAGTGATCCTCTCAATGCTGATTATTACAATGATTTTGCTGATACACTGCGCGAGACAAAGCGTTATGGCGAGGCCCTTGACGTAGTATTACAAGGCATCGCGATGGATCCCTCGATGATCGTAGCCTATGAGACGATGGCGCAGATCTACGAGGAAACTGGCCGCTCTGATGATGCAGCTGCGGCGATGAGTCAAGCAAATGCGCTCCGTTCGACGAGCAGCGAGACTCTCCGCTAGGGCTTCATTTAGCCCAGCGGCCTCGCTTTTGAGCTCAGCTTTGTTTTTGTTCAATCGTATTGGCGAAGTCTTCCAAGTCTTGCAGGTGGTGCCGGATGTGCTCATAGAGGACTTCGTGATTGAGTGCATCGGGTTCATACACAAGGCTGTCGCGCAAGTTGGTCAGGACTTCCAATCGATAGGCCAGCGAGCGGGAGATGATCTGCTGGTTTGCTATGATAGTCAGCAGTTCATGGTGAGCCTCAGCCTTGCGTAAGCCAAATGCAGCTATCATTGTACAACAGATAGAGAAACAGGCTTCAATGGCCTGTTGTAAGTAACGCTCGGCCAGACCGTAAATGCGGTAATCCGAGCAGAATGTTTCGCGCTCTGTCTGTACGAGATCTTGCAGAATGGCTACTGCAGAATGCAAGTGCTTGAGATGATGTGCTATCAGCTCTTTATCGAGCGGAAGAATTTGCCCATAGAGGCGACGGCTCAGAGCCTGATTTCTGGATTTCATCGAATTTCTTGAAATCCAGGTAATCCATAACAGCTTTGGTTTCAAACGAGACGCGTTGCTTTTCATTGCGGCTGAAAATAATCTGACCGTACTTGATGACCTGCAGCTTGAGAAGGAGTGACGCCTGATTGAGGATCACAATGTCAATAGTATCTGACTCGAGGCGTTTGGCCAACTCGCTAAGGAAGTAGAGTTGGTAGTCAAGGAATTGGTCTGCCTTGATTTGATCCATCAGCAAGATGGCAACGTCAATGTCTGTCAGATGACCAAACGATGCACGGGTTGAGAGCGAGCCTGCGAGGTAAGCAGCGTTGACTGGACTTTGCGTGAAGAGTTGGTTGAGGCGAGCTTGCTTTTCGAATAAGTTCATCTACGACCTCCGAGAAAAACCCTGGACGTATCTCTATAATTAACTATACCATAAAAAGTGCCTGACGCGTAGCCTTTTTACCTCATTATTTCTATAACGTTCGATTGGAACAAGAGAGAGACTCATTCTATTCTGCCTAAGAAGTTAGCCCTCAACCCATGTTTCTCCATCGGTTGCTACTTCTTTTTTCCAGATGGGCACGGTTCGTTTGAGTGTATCAATAATGTAACGACATGCGTCAAATGCTTCGCTCCGATGGGGACTGGCGACGACGATGATGACGCTGGCCTCGCCAATTTCTAGGCGTCCAAAGCGATGAGCGACGGCGACATGCTCGACTCCCCAACGCTGCTGCGCTTCGGTGATGATTGTGCGTATCTGCTCTATAGCCATCTCTTCATAGATATCGTATTCGAGATAACGCACCTGCTTTCCGCGTGCATTATCACGGACAACTCCCTCGAAGACAACGATGCCACCTACGCTGGGATGGCTGACTGCTCTGACAAGAGCGTCACGATCGAGTGGCTCACGTGTCAATTGGATCAGCGGCTGTATAAAAGTTCCACCTCCTGTGGGGGGAATGAATACCAGTTCATCACCCTCTTTTAATAGTGTTTCGGCAGGAACATAGCGATGGTTTACTGCATAGACACAGCGTTCCAATACGGATTTTAGCTGTAAATAACGTGTGAGTAACATTATGCGCACATCGGCAATCGTTGCCTCATCGGGCACGGTGAGTTGTTCTTCTTGTTCTCCTGTGATCTCACGGAGCGATGCAAAGTAACGGATCTGAATATGCATATAAATCGGATCTTTCTCCCTTTAGATATTCTATCTGTATAGTATTCCCAACTGTCAAGCTCATTCTTGAGTATAAATGACAAGTAAATGCATTGTTGTATTTAAAAGATATACCAGTTCTAGTATGGGTCAAGTGAACTTGACATAATGTTCGTACTGGGCAAATAATATCAAACAAGGTTGCCTTTATTTGAACCTTGCTTTAGAAGAGGTTAAATGTCCTCGCAAGGAGGTAAAATATGACACGCTGGGCATACTGGCTCACAATAATATGCTGGGGAGCATTTTGTCTCGTATGGGCTGTTGGGTGGATCTACAATCTCTTGAAAGCTCCTGCCACTCAGAAACGATCCAGATTTCTCTCGCTGTGGATGATCAGTATTGTGATAGTCGTACTGATCACGCAATTTATTCCGCGTAGCATCTGGACCTTTGTGACATTTGTTGTTCCTTGGTTACAGATTGTTGGTGCTGCTTGCCTGATCATCTTCACGGCGTTTACGCTTTGGGCACGCTGGGTCTTAGGAACCATGTGGTCGTCCTCGCCAGAGATAAAGGTTGGTCATCAGTTGCGTACTGATGGTCCTTATCGTATTACACGGCATCCGATCTATACAGGCATTTTGGGTATGTTGCTTGGTACTCTGCTTATAAGCGAAGGCGGTGCATGGATCTTGTACTTCACTATTATAGTAATCGCGCTTGTCATCAAGATTTCCTCAGAGGAGCGCCTGTTGAAGGAGACTTTTGGCGAACAATATATCCAATACCAGCATCGTGTACCACAGTTGATACCTGGATTGCAGTTGATCATAAGATATCGGTGACGTGATTCAAGGGCCATGGTTAGAGCTAACGAGAAACCCGTCTATCCGCCTAGGATAAATCCACAGCGGCTTGCGGCGGGTTTTTTAGTGTCATTTACTTTTGAGGGCTTTGCTCACATAATGTGATGTTCGTCTTGGTGAGAGCTGCTTGCTCAAAGAGCTCAGGCAACTCTCATGGTTGAGCGCACCTTTAAACTACGTTTCCTCCTGGGCCTCCTGGGCTTCCGTGATCTCCTCCTGGGCCTGCCGTTCCTCCTTTAGGTCCATTGACACAGTCGCCTCCTGGGGCTCCAGCTGCTCCGTTACTTCCATTAGATGCTACACCTCCGTTACCACCATCGCCTGCCCTGCATATAAAAACGCTTTGTGGCCAGCCAGCTTCGGCATAAGCAGTTTGACTAGGGACGAGCGCGGCAAGCGATCCTCCTGAGAGGAGCATGCCAACTATCAGGATCAGCCGTTTCCATATAGAGAGCTCAGCGTGTTTGTGGCTCTCTGTCATTGCTTGTTGCTTTAGCATGCATTTCCTTTCTAGGAGCTTCCTAATCTCATTAACTTCTTTCTCCCCCTGCTCATGCAATGGTCTTTGTGTGCAGCCATTGTCCTTTACATTGGAGTGTGATTTTACAACACTCGCTCGGCCAGGAAGGTCCCCGTCTTTGAAGTGGGAGCTGAACCGGAACCCCTTGGATTTATTCAGGGGTGATCTCAGTTATACTTCTTTCCATCGTCTACTCTGACCAGAAACCTTATAGTTATTGATCAATGGAGAATATCAGCCTTAGAGAATGGGGTCTTCGATGTGATTATGCAGGATAGGGAGTTATGCGAAGGCAGTAAACGCGGCTTTTCTAGAACTGCAACCTACTCTTGTGTTAAACCGTCATAATTACAATGTACTTGCTGGTTTAATGTATGTATCTGGAAACCCCATAGCTCAAACAAAGTCAGAGGATATCCTTTATGAAGGATGCCTGTTTATGCAGAGGTCACTTATGGACGTGCTACATATGTCATCAGAAGAAATAGATGCATCTCCTAGTCAGGTTATCGATCAATCTAGTGTTGGTGTTCTGTTAGTTCATGGTTTGAATGGTGGCAGGGGTGATATGAAGGAACTGGCTACATTTCTTGCTACTCATGGCTTTTTGACCGAGAATATGTTGTTGCCCGGACATGGTACAGATGTGCGGGATATGCTACCAATTGGCTGGTCAGAGTGGGCACGAGCTGTACGGAGCGAATTGCAGCAGCTTAAGAAGCGTTGTACACGGACCTTTCTGGTTGGGCATTCGCTGGGTGGTGCACTGTGCTTGCACACTGCTGCGCATGAAGAAGTCAATGGAGTGGTAGCGATGTGCCCTCCTTTATATATGCAGATATGGATGTTGCCAGCGGTACAATTGGCGAAATGCTTTACTCCCCTGGTCCCAACGCTACGTGAAGATATACGTGATCCTGCTGCACGTCGTCGCTATACGCGAGATGTCTATCGCTGGACCCCTATGGCTCCGGTTGAGAGTATGCTACAATATTTGCCACGATTCTACAACGAGTTACCCGCTGTGACCTCGCCAGCGCTCATTATGAATGCTACACGTGATCATGTTGTACCAGCACGGGATGGACAAGCCATTTACCAGCTGATAGGTTCACGAGATAAGGAGTTGGTGACCTTCCGTCGCTCGTATCACGTGATTATGAAAGATTGCGAGCGCGAACAAGTCTTCACTAAGACATTGGCGTTTGTCCAGCGTGTGGCCGACAACGTGCCGCAGGGTAGTGGATCTGTAAACTTGCTAATGTAAGAGTATTTTGTCTATCAACCTGTTGTTGTTGATTTTATATTTAGAATAGTGAGAATCCGTTGACACAGCAAATAAGCCGTCCGCCGGAACAGGAACCTGCGGTTTCCGGGTGGAGTGTCTGGTTTTTCCTGCTAATTGTCTCATGCTTGCTGGCCGTGTTTGTGGGTAGGCTAGTCAATTATTTGCCTCAGGTTACGCAGTTCGTGGAGTCTAGTCACTCTAGGGTATCGTCGCTACAAGGGTCGGAGAAAGGACCATTGCCCCGCTCTGTTGTTTATGAGCAGGCAGGACAGCTCTGGATTGTTTCCTCATGGGGTGGAAGTCCGCAGAAACTATCCACTCCAGGTTATACTTATAATTATGCTGTGCCACCGCTGCTTACACCATCTGGTCAGCTTCTGTATAGTGGAGATGGAGTGTGGCTAACCAATCCATTTACAGGACATCCCAGGCGAATTGCTAGTCTGCCTGCAGGTCAGGTGATCACCTCCCTGGCGCTAAGCCAGGATGGTTCGCAAATAGCATGGAGCAGTGTACCAGCATATGGCAAAGGCACTATCAATCTCTATGCTGGTCCGTTGGAAGCAACCGTACTTGTCCATCAACAATCGGCAAATGCATGTCCGTGTTTCCGCGTTTTCTCTTTCCTGCATGATTCTGCATCTTTGGGAGATAAGACACTCTTGCTCACTGAAGACCGCGGTGACCATGACGCAGTTCAGCATGGTTTGTGGATATTTAATCTGAATGAGGGAGCGGCAGCACAGCCTCGGCAATTATTGGCAAGTGATCCTCCACAAGGACCTCTGGCACTTGCTCCCGATGATAGTCATCTGCTCTATGCCAGTTGGGAGGGCTATGCACCTGTGACTGAGGATAGCAATATGCCGAATGGGGCCAAAGCACTAAGCGATGCAAGTGGGCCGACGGAGGCTGGAACGCTAAGCAGTGCAAATGATTTGAACATAGCTACTGTTGATACGCAAGGATCGAAATTCGCCTCTTCCCAGGTGATTGTGCCTGGGCAGTCTCCAATGGAAGCTGATGCTATTGCGACTTCTGCCTATCACTGGATAACAACGCCGCGTTTTTCCCTAGATGGTCGCACTCTGGCCTATCTTGAGTTTACCAGTAATGTACGCGCTCCTTTCACTCGTGATACTAAGATATACACCGTCACTATTGATAATTCGGGCACACAGGTTACACTTGGCTCGCCAAAGCTTCTTGCCGTTGGCCAATCTGGCTATTCTGAACTGGGTAACTGGCTCGACGATCATAGCCTGACTTTGTATATTAATGGTGAAATTTATGCATTAGATATCAATCATCAAAAATTGACTGGAATTGTGCAAACCAAGGGATATGCCCAAATCATTGCTACAGTAGCTCGGGGGTAAGTGTGAAGTCCAGGCGAGTAGTGTTAGTCAATTTACTATTAATTTTGCTCGTTATCTTTGTTATTGCATATCCATTGGCAGTAATTGGTATCGCTTTTGATGTGAAGCCATCATTTGCAATGTCATGGGCTGGCAGCGCGCTGCTTTTTCTAGAAGGAACGCTACTAATTGTAGCCGCGATGCTGGTCTATGGGTGGCTACGAGCACTTCTGGCGGCGCTGATCGTGATTGTGCTCTCCTATCTGATTGAGGCTCTAGGAGTGAATACCGGCTTCCCCTTTGGGACATATCACTATACAAACCTGCTTTTTCCCTTTTTGCCTGGCGCATTTCCTCTAGCGGTTGCGTTTGCATGGGTATTGATTGTCTTTGGAAGTTATAATCTGGTGAAACGCAACAGGTCTGCTGGACGTGGTATGGGGGTGGGTTCAGCATTGCTAGGGGCGCTGCTGGCGACATTGTTAGATCTGGCGATTGAGCCTGTCGCGGCACACGTTGTACAGTATTGGGAATGGTTGGCTCCGGGTCCTGCTAACTATTATGGAGTGCCGCTAGCAAATTTTGTGGCGTGGTTTGTAGTGGCGCTCGCGTTGTTAGTAGTAGTGGACTCTGTATTAGGTAATGGACGGCAGATAGTGGTTGAAACAGTGTGTGAGGAGAAACGCGAGCGTGTGGCGCGGAAAGATGGGGAGATGGGCATGGCAATGCGCGTGGCAGTGCTGACTCCACCTGTCCTCTTTGGGGGAGTCTCCTCATGTTTGGCCTGATCGATCTGACGCATGGCTATTGCTGGGCTGTTGTGTTTGCACTATTGGCAGGCATTATCATCTTTCTTCTCAAGGATCGCTGGGCTGCTTTATCAAGCCGCCTATGCATGCTTGAATTTATCAAGTAGGTATTGCCGCCCTTTCCACATTGTTCCCTTTTTACGATAATGCCACCATATCGAGTTCAGTAAGATAAAACATTCCAAAACGATCGAAATGGGGTGGAACAAGCAAAGTAAGAGCATCAATACTCGCTTTGCTCGTGCAAAACGCAAAGTGAGTAGGATGCGCATAAGAACTGCAAGCGCATAAGCTATAGATGCCGAGAATACTAGTGTGGACGGCAGTGTTATGAACAGTGCCGTAAGGATCAGCAAAGGTGGAGCAACAAAGAGCGTCAGATTGAGTATCAGAGCCAGAAGTGCGAAGATCAGAGAGTAGTTATAGAATGCGAAGAGATCTTTGAGAAGCCAGTCCACACTTCTTTGGAAGAGCGATACATACGACACCTTACCAAGTCTATGGCATCTACAAAAGCCATGGAATAGCCTGCTGCCTTGACTGCGCGTGCCAGCAAGACATCTTCCAGAATACATCCCTTTACTGCCGTATGTCCGCCAATGGCTTCATATGCGGAACGATGAAAGCAGAGCAACTGACCATTGCCAATTGCCAGACTAGGCTCAGGGCGTAGCTGTACAAGTGCTACAGGTAACAGAGTCAGAATGGTAAAGTTGAGCAGTGGCACAACTAGGAGCTCTCCTAGGCTCTCCAACACATGTTCAGGTTGAGCAGTAAGCAGTTGAAGGTTGTAGCTTTGCATATAGTCAATTACTATCTTGACTGTCTCGGGTGTATGAACGGTATCCGCATCTGTGAAGAATAGATATTCATTCTGTGCATATTTTGCCAGTTGGTAACAGGCGAAATTTTTCCCAATCCAGTTGTTCGGTAATGAGTCTCCATGCAGGAGGCGTAAGCGACCTTGCTGTGCCGGGAGAAGGCTATCAATGATATGCTGAACGATTGCAGCCGTGGCATCGCTGCTCTGATCGTCTAGTACAAGCACTTCCAGATGTTCATACTGCTGAGAGATGAGGGAATGGATGCATGCCGCAATACAATGTTCTTCATTGCGTGCTGGCACCAGGATCGAAACTGATGGCATTGTTCGTGATGTTGCATTTGTTGTAGTACGTAAGCGATAGAAAGTGAAGAGGTTAATAATAAGCACCAAAAGAAAGGCACTAAGAATGCCCAGAATCGTGTTAGCAATGAGCATCAATATTGTCTGTTCCATAAAAACTTCTACTATCTATGGCTTTTACTGCCTGTGGAGCTGTTTTCTAAATAGGAAGGCGTCAAAGATCCTATTGGTTGACGCTCTGCCATGCATGAGCAGAGTAAAACTGCTATAATTGCTAGCTAGCACATCTGTACGCAACTGGTCGAGTTCGGTTGTGACACGATCCTCCAGCATCTTTGTATAGTGCTTCAGAGAACCTGGGGACTTCATTTCCTCCGTATTAACGTAGAGAGGTTCGCCGAGGCTGATAAAGAGGTCAGGGTGTTGCTCAGCCAGATATTCAATGCGCGTTACCAGTGGATAGAGCAAGACAGGTGCACTCAGCTTGGCCAGATGAGCAGCACCTCTGAAGAAAACGAGAGGACGGCGATCATTAGGAGCGATCTCTCCTTGTGGAAAGAGCCAGACCATCCGTCCAGGACGCTCTTTGAGCAAATGGGCTGCGTACCGGATTGATTGCATGGCGGCGCGTGGATGGTGACGATCAACGGAGAAACAACCAATCCAAGAGAAGAAGAAGTAGCGGCGTAGTTGTGACTCTTGCATCATCAGGTAGCCTTCAACTTTTAGATGACGTTTCACCAGAGCTGCGACATAGCCATCCCACCAACTTGAGTGGTTAGCACAGATAATCATTGGCAGGTTGCACTGCTCCTCGGTTCGCTCACTGCGCATGCGAAAGAAGATGCGGTCGAAGTGCTTTCGCAGCGAAGTTTTGACTAGCAACCAGACAAGCTTCTCGCCCAATGGAAACTTACGTGCTGGTATCATATAGCCATTCCTTATCCATTCTTTTGTTGTGCTAACATCTTCTTGACTAGAATTGTATCAAAGAGGTTGCAACGTGTCTAACACAAAACAGATTATTGTCATTGGTGCTGGTATCGGTGGTCTGACAGTTGCTATTCATTTGGCCGTGCAAGGTCACCATGTTCGCATTCTTGAACGCCAATCCCAGGTCGGCGGCAAACTCAATCAGATTATACTGGATGGTTTCAGTTTTGATACTGGTCCTTCATTGATCACTATGCCCTCTGTCCTGCGAGACCTGTTTCAAGCTGTCGGACGTCGCTTGGAAGATTATCTGGATCTGGTACCGTTGGATATCACCTGCCGATATTTTTACCGCGATGGAGTGATCTTAAACGCTTGGCGTGATCATGTCCAGCTGGCTACCGAATTTGCCCACCTGAATCAGCACGATGGAGAGGCGCTATGGCGTTTCCTGCGCTATGGGCGAACTCTCTTTGAGGCCGCCTCCGATCCATTTCTCTACTCCAGTCTGGGCGGACCTTTTGATGTCCTGCGTACTTTTATTGGCTATGTTTTGCGTGGGCATCTCTCCTTACCTATTGATCATACTAGCACATGGCTGACGCGCTTGCGAGCAGTACTAGCTGCGCTCTCGCCTGTAACGTTGGATCAATGCATGCATACCTTCTTTAAAGATGAGCATCTGCGACAATTGTTTGACCGTTACGCAACGTATAACGGCTCATCTCCTTACCAGGTTGCCGCGATCTACAGCATTATTCCCTATGTCGAAATGGCAGAGGGTGGCTGGTATCCCCGTGGAGGGGTCTATACGCTGGCTCGTGCGCTAGAGCGAGTCGCAGGCGAGCTGGGCGTATCTATCGAGACGAATTGTGATGTACGCCGTATCCTGGTAGAGCGAGGGCGAGCAAATGGTGTTGTGCTTGATGATAGACGTGTGCTACACAGTGACGTGGTAGTGGCCAATAGCGATGTAGTGACAACCCATCGCGAACTGTTATCACCTGCTGTGAGCAAAAAGCGATATCTACGGCGTCTTGAGCAACTGGAACCATCCAGTTCGGGTTTTGTATTGCTGCTGGGAACGAAGAAACATTATCCCCAATTGGCACATCATAACATCTTCTTCTCTGATAACTACTATACCGAATTCGAGGACCTGTTTGTGCACCGTCGGTCTTCGTGCAATCCAACCATTTATGTTTGCGCTACCACACGTACTGATCCCAGCCAAGCTCCTGCAAGCTGTGAAAATCTCTTTGTGCTGGTGAATGCTCCCTATTTGACTGCTAAAAGCGATTGGAAGCGTGATGCGCCAGCGTATCGTGACCACATTCTCGATCTATTGACAAGCTATAAACAGATTGATCTTACTGATCTGCGCCAGTCGATCGTCTGCGAAGTTATTCTCACCCCAGAGGATTTCAGGCGGCTCTATGGGGCCAATGCTGGCTCGATCTACGGCTTATCGTCCAATGTACGCATGGCTCCTTTTACGCGTCCTGGTAATCGCTCAAAAGATATTCGTGGCCTGTATTTTGTGGGAGGGAGCACACATCCTGGCGGTGGTGTGCCGTTAGTGATGCTCTCGGGTAAGATTGTAGCGGGCTTGGTGGAAGAAGATCTCTTGTGAGAGGTACTGACCATTAAGAATGTATAAAATTGTCCCTCTTTCTCCCTAGAAGGGTATACAAACATTTTCTAGAATATACTCGGTCTCAAAGTTAATGGTGAGATTGACATACAAGCACAATTGATAGAGTGAAGGTTCATGGCTGGCTCTTGAAGAGCTATATTGGATAATTATAGGTTCAATCTTTCTCAAGACCGCTATAGACAAGAAGTACTGCAAGCAATGGAAGCAAAAGCAAAGGCGAGTCAGCGAGGGAAGCTAGCCAAGTGTATTTGAGTTTTGAAAAACTAACAGAGAGGGATTGAGGAAAGCGTATGAGTAACATAGTTGGCACTGAGCAAATTCGCGTCAGAGAACGCTGCGACACTGCGAAGATTGCCATTGAAACGGCGATACGGAGTTTGGAGTCTGCCTTGCTTTTCCAGCCTGATGATGATATTAGAAACAAGATCAATGTATTGCGAGACTTTCACAGTGATCTGACAAAGCGCCTCGATGAGGAACAAGAGGAAGAGGGTAATGTAGCAGAGCGATTGGAAGCTTTGCGGCATAGGGCGAAGGAGTTAAGTGCATGGTGCTTCGTCGAAGTTCCTGGTCATATCGGTATGTGGGACAAAGACCAAGTTATGCTGTGCATAGACATACTGAGTAATCGCGCAGACTCGTTGGCTGAGGGTGATACATCTTTGTTGACACAGGTTTCTAACGCTATTGACGCAATAGAGCAAAAAATGAAAATTAAGGTTGTCTTGCCACACGTTGTGCCGTGGGGACAATATTATCGTACTGTCTAGCTCAAGCTCAGCCATCTCCCAAAGACAAAAACAAGAGCATACGAAACTACTTTTAGGCTAGTTTCGTATGCTCACTGATCATTGAGAACAGGTTTCAGATAACTAGCAGCATTGGTTGGTTATATTATTCCTTCTTTCATACAAAGATGGCGTATATCACAAGCTCCACAAATTTCTGGATCAGGAGGTATCGCCACATCAAACTGGTTCTGTTTAATTTTACCAACAAACTCATTAAAGTAGGCGTGCACTTGCTCCACATCCTCATCGGTATAGGGGATTTCCATGAGTGCGTCTTCTTTACGCTCTTCAGCCGTCCAGTATAAAAGTAAGCGCTTTGGCTGCTGCTTTATACGTTTCTCCAAACCATAAGCGTACAGATACAACTGGCGCTTATAAAACGCTAGATAGCTAAAATCAGCTTCTGGTCTTTTCCTCGTTTTGAAGTCGATAATCTCTAATCCTTCGTTTCCTTGCATAACTAGGTCGATCTTACCCGTTAGAATGTAGTCATCTTGCTCGACTTGAATGCTCAATTCAGTTGCTTTGATGCGGCCCAACTCCAAGTAGTTGTTGTGGAAGTAGTTCAGGACCTGACGCAAGGCCTTTTCTTGATCGCTAACCTCCATTGAAAATGTACTACTACATTTGAAAAAGTGAAGGGTTCGTTCA